>NZ_JABFHF010000024.1 GCF_015476655.1 Aquiflexum lacus | reverse complement strand
ATTAAGGTTTTGCGGTATTTTTAAACATCTGTATGCGGATTTTAGGAGCTATCGGGAGTAATTTGGCTTTTGATAAATTATCCATTGGATTTTCAGATTTACTTGTATCATTGCGGATAACCATTTAAAATATTCATGAAACTCCAAAACCAAACATTTATCATTACCGGTGCCACAAGTGGTATGGGTAAAGCCATAGCCATTGAATTGGCTAAAGCAGGTGCCAATCTCATTCTGAGCGGAAGAGATCAGGAAAGAGGAAATGCATTAATGGCTGAATTGCTGGATAAGGGGCAGATTTCAAAATTTTTGCCCGGAGATGTAGGCGACATTGATTACAACAAGCAATTGGTAGATCTCGCCATAGCCACTTTTGGAGGCTTGGACGGAGTAGTTACCAATGCCGGGATGTTGGGTCTTGCACCTGTCACCTCATTGGATCCTGATATTTGGGACAGGACTTTCCGGACCAATGTGGATGCAGTTTTCTTTCTACTCAAATATGCCCTTCCTGAAATGCAAAAAAGACCTTCGGCTTCAGTTGTGGTGAATGCTTCAATAGCAGCTTTCAAATCCTTCCCAAACCATCCTGCATATTGTGCCTCTAAGGCTGCTTTAGTGGCTTTGGCCAAACAAGTTGCCGTAGATTACGGCCCGAAAGTACGCATCAATGCTATTTGTCCCGGACCGGTGGATACGCCTTTCATTCATGATTCAGCGATCGCTTTTCCGGACCCCATCAAAGCGGTTGAAGAGGCTGGAAAAGCCACTTTGCTCAAAAGACTTGGAGAGCCTGAGGACATTGCCAAATTGGTTTTATTCCTGATATCAGATGATGCTTCCTGGATTACTGGTTGTGCCTATACCATAGATGGAGGGATTTTGACGGGAGGAGGATAAAAATAAGTTGTGTTATACCTTTCTGATCATGTTCATCAATTCCTCTTTGAACATCCTGCTGATCGGGATAACTTTTCGGTTGATTTCCAAATGAGAATCAGCCACTGCATCCAGTTTTTTGATATTTACTACATAGGATCGGTGAACCCTCAAAAAGTCTTTACTGACGATTTTTTCGCAAAAGGCATTTAATGGACTGACAATTGTAAAATGTTGATCTGCGGTGATAACATTACAATAGTTTCTTTCGGCTTCTATGTAAAGTATTTCATCGAGCATTACCTTGACCAGTTTGTTTTGGCTTCGTATAAAAATCCGATCTTCCAAGGTCTCTATCATGTCGGCCGCACTTTTCCTTTCTATATTTTCCTCTGTGATTTTTTCAACCACAAGAGCAATGGTTCTTTCCAGATTCAGTTTATTGAATGGCTTGGAAATAAAAGCATAGGGATGGGTTTCTTTGGCTTTCTGGAAGGATGCTTCGTCTGAGTTTGCAGTAAGAAAGATTAAGGGTATATCGAAAAACTTTTGGATCGATTTGGCTGTTTCAATTCCGTCAATTTTTCCTTTAAGGTTGATATCCATCAGAATGATATCCGGATGGTTTTCCTTGGCGTGGTTGATCGCATCCTCACCCCTTGACTCTATGCCTGTCACTTCATAACCCAGTTTGGTGAGCTGCAAGGAAATATTTGCCGCGATGATCATATCATCTTCCACTATTAAAATTCTTGTTTTATCGCTCATGCTGCTTTGCTAATTTGAAATTCAAAAAATACTTCTGTTCCTCTACTCGTAATCAATGTCATTTTTCCATCCAATTGTTTGGTCAATAAACCAACGAGTTGAGTTCCAAAACCTGTTCCTTTGGTCACTGTACTCTTTTCAAATCCAATACCGTTGTCGCATACTTTCAAAAGCAAGTGAGAATCAGTTTCTGAAAGGGCTATTGTAATTTTTCCTTTCCTATTCCCAGGAAAGGCATATTTAAGTGAATTGGTAATTAGTTCATTGACGATCAAACCTATGGGAATTGCCCGGTCCACATCGAGTTCCATGAAATCCATTGGACAGTCAAATGAAACCCGATCAGCTGCATCAAATGAATCTATGATATACCCCCCCAAGTTTAGGAAGTATTGCTTCATTTCGATAGCTGTCATATTTTCACCCTGATACAGGTTTTGATGGATCATTCCCATACTATGTACCCGATTTTGACTTTCAATCATGATATCTTGGATCTCTTGGTTATCAATCTGTGCAGTATGCAGGGATAGCAAGCTGGAAATGGTCTCCAGGTTATTTTTTACCCTATGATGAATTTCCTTAATTAAGAACTCTTTTTCCTTATTCTGCTTTTCCAACAGCAGACTATACTTCTTTCGTTTGATAAATACCCTATAAAGAAAAAAGAGGAAAAAGATCATCAAACCTGTCATGATGAGGGTGAAAACCTGAATGGTAGCCTGCTGTTTCAATTTTTCCATTTGCAATGAAATGGTGTTTTCTTTTTGGTTTACCTCCATTTCAGTTTGCAATTGAGCAATCCTTGCGTCAGCTTCTGAATTGAAAACACGTTGGGTCAGTTCATGGTACTTTTTGTAGGCCTGCAATGATTTATTGATTTGGTTCCTACCTTCATAAGCTTTACTCATCTCCTCATAAATCAACCCCAAATAATAATTGTCTCCAAAATCCTCACCGGCAGTCCGGAGACTTCTTTGAAGGTATGTTTCCGCGGATTCAAAATCCATCTCCTTGTTTTTTAATTTTCCCAGACAAAGCAAAGAACGGGCAACCATAAAATCATTTTGTAATAACTCTGCATATTTCAGCGCTTCTTTCCCCGATTTCTCGGCATTTTCAAAATCTCCAACCTGAATGTATAATTCTGTAAGGGCAATATAAGTGTCACTGAGATTATTATAGAATCCATATTTTTCACCGATCATTGCGGATCTTTGAAAGTATGACAATGCTTCTTCATACCTGTCGAGTTCCACCAAATTATTGCCCAAAACATGTAAGGTAAAATCAAAATCCAGATCATTCAAGCCCCTTTCCTCAAAGAGTGCTATTGACATTAGACCATATTCAACTCCCCTTTCAAACTTACCCTGTTTCCACGAAAGATTGCTCATATCAGAATAGGCCATCGCCATTGCTTTCAAATCCTGATATTTTTGACCTAGTTCTAAGGTTTTGGTCGCAAATTCAAAGGCTTTGCTCAAATCCCCTCTTCGCTCGTTTACATATCCTAAATTTGTAAGCAGAAGCCAAGTTTCTTTTTCTGGAATTTTTTCCCAAGCACTTCTTAATACTACCTCTGCATAATCCAAATCTTCCATCCTTAATAAGATGGCCCCTTGGGAGACCTGCATTTTACCCTCCCAAATATCATTATCTGCCTCCCTGACCTCAGCCAAACCCTGATTGATGATTTCCAACGATTTATGAAGGTTTCTGGTATGATAATGATAGCCAAGGTCATTCATGATCATAAACCGCAAACTGTCCTGTTGAACATGTTGTAAGGATTTTTCCAAATTGTCTAAATAATCGGCATCGAAATCATCTGTATCTACAAAAATCTTTAAATAATTAAATTTCTCATTGCTGATAATTATTTGGGCTCTAAGATCAAGATGGGTTAAAAATAACAAAAGCAGTAAAAACCTCTTCATTCACTAAATATAGAATAAAAAGTCTTTTAATATCAATTAATTGCATCTTAAAAAAACGTTCGGAAAAAAAATCAACCCATTGGGACATTTTTCGGGTCGGTTCGTCCTAAACCATTCGAGAAGACCTTAAATAAAATTGACATTGTTTCAAGATTTTTAAAAACAATCAAAATCAAGATTATTATGAAAAGAAAAATCAATTATTTAATCCTCTGTGTATTGGGGTTAGTCCTGAGTTGGACTATCCCGACTTCTCTGAGACGAACTTCAAGCAGCATTTAGATCTTCCATGGCAAGTTCTTGGAACTACGTCTATAAACTGGACAAAGACCTTAGCAGGCCAAGCAAGTAACTAAAAACAGTAAATAACCCTTTTTGAATGAGTAAAGTGAATATTAGTTGATAAAAGTTGGGCGGCGGCAAATAGGGTAAATTTTTTGCCAATGCCCGATTTTTTTTCATTGGGGAAATAAATCCCTGCATTGGGACAGTATATGTGCTGCTTCGTCCTTGATGGCTTTCTATTAAAAGGAATAAAATTTAAATTATCTCATTATAAGAAATCATTGCAAGCCAAAAAAACAATTTTTATCCAAAACTGGCAAAATGATACACACAATACATTAAGAGCTTATTCAGAAAATAGGTGGGTTTAGTGATCTACCGATCTATGAACCCACATCTGAGGGTATGGAAGCGATAATGGCAGGACAAAAATAGTTTGAGAAAAAACGGGTAAGCCGAAAACCGCATAGAGTAGGCATTAAACAACAATCAAAATGAACAAAAATAACTATTTCCGAATAGCAACAGCCTGTATCGCTCTTTCTCTATTCAGTGTTGCCTGCACACCCGCTCCCAAAGAAGCGACTGCACCTGAAGTAATGGCTGTATCAGTAGCACCGGATATGGCTGCCATTAAAGCTGAAATCCAGCGATTGGAAAATGCATGGGCAGCCGCTGATAATGCCGGTGATGTCACAGCCTTGCTAGCTTTCTATAGTGACGATGCTGTGAGTATGGGTGGAGATTCTCCAATGGCTGTAGGTAAAGCTGCCATTCAAAAGGAGATCGAAGCAAGTATGGCTTCCAGACCTGCAGGAACTACCGTCAAATACGAAGTTTTAGATGTTTTTGGTAACGAAAACACCGTTACTGAAGTGGGTAAAACCACTAGAATGGACGCATCCGGAAAAGTCATCTCTTCCGGTAAGTACATGGCTATCTGGGAAAAACGTGATGGCAAATATCTCTGCGTAAGGGATATCAGCAATAACGACACAAAGGAAAATTAACCGTTTTTTCAGTCAATTCTCTCATTCAATAAGCCAGGGGGATCTAAATACCTCCCTGGTTTTCAATTCATTTTGAGTAGTTAAACTCAAAATCAGAAACCATTCAATTTGACATTTTAATTATACACAGCCATGAAAGCTTTAATAAATTCGGTGCTTTTATTTTTTTTAGTATCTCAGGGATTTACACAAGGGATTATTCAGGGTAAGGTTCATGATGCAAAAGCAAAAGAGATGTCCTTTGCGAACGTCTTACTTTGGAACAAGCCTGATTCCGCTATGGTCAAAGGGGTTGTTTCCGATGAATCCGGTAACTTTATTTTCAAAGAGATACCCAAAGGGGAATACTATGTGGAAGTACATATCCTGGGATATGCCAAAACCCATTCACCGGTGTTCAGTTTTTTGGGAACAGAAAAGAATAATCTGGCAACAATCATTTTGGTTCAGGAAGACCAAAATCTTGAGGAAGTGACAGTAGTTGCTACCCGACCATTTTTTGAACTCGAACAGGGGAAAATGGTAGTCAATGTGGCCAACAGCATTTCCGCTGCGGGGTTGTCGGTCATCGATGTACTGGATAGATCTCCCGGTGTAATGGTAAACAGGCAGAGCAATTCCTTATCGGTTTTAGGAAAAAACGGTGTGGTTATTTTAATGAACGGTCATAGGTTTAGGATGCCCATGGAAGCTGCTTATCAGATGCTGGCAGGTCTCAATTCCAGTGATGTTGAAAAGATCGAAATCATCACAGTCCCCCCTGCCAACTATGATGCTGACGGTGATGCGGGATTCATCAATATCGTGATGAAAAAAGACAATGACATGATAGGTACTAATGGTATCCTGACCATAGGCCAAGGCTATGGATCTGGCTATAATGGTAACATGAGCTTCAGCCTCAACCATCAGGGTCCCAAATTCAGTTGGTTTGGGATTTTGTCTGCGACTTATGTCGATCAGGTTCAGGAATGGGAAGCCTTTAGAGGTAACAACAACGGATTTGAAGACATAGGTATCGAAACAACCACCGATCGTTTTGGCACAAGGAAAGCCATCAATTATCAGGCTGGATTTGATTACAAATTAACAACCAATACCATCCTCAGTGGTTTGGTCAGTGGTTATAATAACCGCTGGGATATGACTGCACCCAATGTTACCAAATCCAGTTATTCCATTTCCCCGGATACCCTTGTCAGGATGACAACGATTGAAGAGAACTACTGGAGCCATATCATGGGCAATATCAATCTTCAGCATACTTTCCAAAACGGGCAGGTTATCAGTACCAATATAGATTACCTTACCTACAAAAACTCCAATCCATCCTGGTATACCATTATGAATTATAATGAATCCAATGATTTGATCAGTTCGGAGGAATTCAGAATAACCAAAGACACTCCCATTGACCTTTGGGTGACAGACCTCAACCATTCCATGAAAATCGGAAAATCAATAGCTGTTGAATCAGGTCTCAGAGCTACTTTTTCAAAATTCACCAATACGGTGGTCTTCGAAGAGAAATTGGGATCTGATTGGCTTATAGATCCGAAATTCACCAATGATGGCCTTCTCAATGAGGATATATTGGCAGCGTTTTCCTCAGCTAAAATTAACTTTGATGAAAAGACTACCTTAAATGCAGGAGTCAGGTATGAAAACACCCAAACCAACCTGACGACCGTTTCTGGAGAGAAAATCGTTGACAGGCATTACGGGGATTTCTTTCCAACGACATTTTTATCCAGAAAAATCAATGCCGACAACTTGATTCAAGTGTCCTATGGCCGCAGGATTACAAGGCCAACTTTCAATGAAATGGCACCCTTTGTGTTTTTTTCTGACCCATTTTCTTTTTTTGCCGGAAATGAAAACATTCTGCCTACTTACACCAACACCTTCAAAACAGATTATTCCTATAAGAGTATGCTATTCTTTGTGCAGTACAGCACGGACAAAAATGTCATCGCTTCCTTTCAACCTACCTTGGACGAAGAGACTAATACCGTATTCTTAAGAACTGAAAATCTTGACCAAAGGCAGACTGTTGCCATGATGGTTGCTTTTCCTTTAAAAATAACTTCCTGGTGGGAAACCCAAAACAATTTCACGGCCAATTATCAAAGAGTCAATTCAGAGTTAAACGGGGAGATTTATGAAGTTGACCAGAAAGGCATTCAAGTGGTGCTGACCAATACATTCACCCTTCCCAAAAAATACACCATTGAGTTGATGGGCAATTATAATTCACCCACCATCAATGGCTATTTCAATTGGCTTTCCCGGGGCTTTGTCAATCTTGGAGTCCAAAAAGATTTTGAAAAGGCAGGTGTTTTAAGGGTGTCCTGCAATGATATTTTTGAAACAAGTCAATTGCGATGGAGGTCATTTGAGGGTGCTGAATTGGAATTTTCTGGCAGGTTGCAATTTGAAAAAAGGGTGTTTATGGCCACCTACACTTACAAGTTTGGAAACAGCAAGATCCAAGGAACAAGGAATAGAAAAGTAGGTTCCCAAGAGGAACAAAGAAGAGTTACGAATTGATCATTTTTTCATTGGGGAAATAAATCCATGCATTGGGACAGAAAAGGGGTTGTTTCGTCCTAGATAGGTTTCATTTCAAAAATTGAAATGGTAAATTATAATCTGATTTATTGCTGACAGTCAGATCATTGAATCCGTCATTATTTTTCCAAAATCAAAAAATATACGAAACATATAAAAGATTCCTATGAAAACACATGAAGATGATTTAAAAAATGCCACTCAAAACAGGGCTGTCATAGATGGGCTTTACAAAGCTTTTGCTAAAGGGGATATTCCTGCAGTACTTGGTGCTATGGATCCAAATATAGTCTGGAATGAAGCCGAAGGCAATGCCTATGCAGATGGTAATCCTTACATTGGGCCTGAAGCTGTCTTGAATGGCGTTTTTGGCCGGATAATGCAGGAACATGAATATTTTAATTTGGTAGATATCGAGCTGCACGAGATGTTCAACGATAAAGTGCTGGCCACTTTGCGCTATGATGCCAAATCCAATAACGGAAAAAGTTATAATGCCCAAGTGGCCCATTTCTGGACATTGAAAGACGGGAAAGTAGCTGCTTTTCAGCAGTATGTGGATACCAAAAAATTAAGTGATGCTCTGAATTAGTGGAACCTTCGCTCTTCGAAATTTGGACCCCGTACAGTTGTCGGGACGAAGTCAGATAAACCGAATTTATAATTCGGATTATTAGCTGGCTGATTAAGTTCGGATTGCAAATCCCTTTTATCTGTGGTTCGGGATTTTAAATCCCGAACAGCTGAATTTGAGAAACCTATCCCTTAGGCATCATAAAAAACTTTAATGATATGAGGAAAATTGTTATTGTTAGCCTTTTGGCTGTTGCAGCTATAGTTATGGCATTCGGCCTGTTGACTGATAAACCTGCTGTCGATTTTTTGAAATCTTTGACTCAGCCTCAAAGGAACAAAACGCAAATGTCCTTCAATGACGAGTCTAGATTGCGCTGGCATTATATACCTAGTTCAATGTTTCCTAGAGCAGGAATTCAGCTGAACGAACTTGATCCAAATCAGAAGTCCAAATTGGATGAACTCCTCAAGACTTTTCTCTCAGAAACGGGATATAATAAAACGATGAAAATCATCGATTTGGAAAATATCCTTTTGGAAATCAGTGGCGATTCCATCATGAGAAATCCTGAAAGTTATTCGGTAGCATTTTATGGAAATCCTGAAAAGGACAGCTTATGGGCTTTCTCTTTTGAAGGCCATCATGTTTCCCTGAATTTTACAATCCATAACGGAAACGTTGAAATTGCTCCCCGATTTTTAGGAGCGAATCCAGCAAGAATTCCTTCCGGACCCAGAGAAGGTGAGCGCACGCTTCAAAAGGAAGAGGACCTAGGCTTTGAATTGATAAACTCATTATCAGCAGAGCAAAGGGAAGTGGCAATATTTCAGCAGGAACCATTTTTTGATATTGTTACAGGGAAATCCCCAGAAGTCGAACCTTTAAGTCCCGTAGGAATTATGTATGGTCAGCTAAACAGGAATCAACAACTTATTTTTTTTAAACTTCTTGATGAATATCTATCCACCATGCCGGCTGAGCAGGCCGAAAAGAGAATGAATAGCATTAAGGATGAAGAAATAAATGAAGTAAGATTTGGATGGGCCGGAGCAACTGTACTCGGTGAAGGTCACTATTATCGGATTCAAGGGAAATCGTTCTTAATTGAGTTTGACAATGTCCAGAACAATGCCAATCACATTCACACCGTATGGAGAGATTTTGACGGAGATTTCGGTAGGGATCTAATTAAAGAGCATTATAAGAATTCGGATCATCATAAACATGATAAATAAAAATGCCTAAAAATGTATTGAAGCCATAAACTGCGGTATATGGCTCGTTTACAAAACCAGTATCTGACAAAAGCGAAATTATAATCTTAGAAAAAGACCATTAACCCCTTTTATTGAAACCATGGCCAAAACCCTAACCCTTGTCCCCAACAAACCCAAAACCTGGCTGTTGCTGTTGGCTTGGGTTTTCCTGATCGTCTTTGCCGGAAAGTTTGTCATTGACGATGCCTTACCCTATTATGGGTTTGACAAGGAAGTATACGGCAGGTTTTGGATCATGAAATGGCCACTGATCGGTCATATTTCAGGGGGCCTGATTGCTTTGACCCTTGGTCCTTTTCAGTTTTGGACTGCTTTTAGGAACAAGTATATCAAAGTCCACCGGGTGATGGGCTTGACTTACCTGACTGCCATCTTTATTGGGACTATCAGTTCGGTTAACATGGCACTAACAACCGGGATAGCTGTACATTGGACCTGGGCGCTCTCATTAATTGTGTTGGCTTTGGCTTGGATATCCACCACAGGCATGGCATTCCGATTTATACTGCTGCGGCGGATTCAAATGCACAAGGAATGGATGGTCAGAAGCTATGTAGTCACTTTTGCTTTTGTATTATTCCGCTGGCTGAACAGCACCCCTGTTTTTGTGGAAATGGGAAACTTTATCGAAAGAGGTCCGACCATGATCTGGGTTTCCTGGGTCATTCCGCTTTTTGTTACTGAGCTGATTCTTCAGTGGAATAAAAAATAAATAAGAACATCATATAGGTTTTAATCCAATGCTTAGAGTTTGATTTCCAATTGATAAAAAATTTAACCACAATTTAACTCAAATAAAAATATGAAAGTTACAGCATTTGCAGCCAACGGGCCGCATGAAAAATTAAAGCCCTTTTCTTACGAAATGGGAGACTTAGGTTCTGAACAAGTAGATATCCGGGTAATCAACTGCGGAATCTGCCATTCAGATCTCAGTATGATGAACAATGACTGGGGAATGACTGCCTACCCAATTGTCCCAGGACATGAAATCATTGGTGAAGTAGTTGCAGCAGGTAATGCTGTCAAAAATGTAAAAGTTGGGGATAAGGTCGGCTTGGGCTGGTTCTCTGGATCTTGTATGTCCTGTCATGAGTGTATGGATGGCGCACATCATCTCTGCACTTCTGCCGAATTCACTATTGGCGGGCGACATGGTGGCTTTGCAGACTTTGTTCGCAGTCATTGGTCCTGGGCAATACCGCTACCTGAGGGAATCGATTTGGACAAGGCCGGACCATTGCTATGTGGCGGAATCACCGTATTCAATCCCATCATTCTGGCCGGAGTAAAAGCAACTGACAAAGTTGGTGTCATCGGCATCGGAGGTCTCGGTCATATGGCACTCAAATTCCTGAACAAATGGGGTTGTGAAGTCATTGCTTTTAGCTCCAACCCTGACAAAAAGAAGTCAATTCTGGAAATGGGAGCGACAAGGGTTGTGGATTCTACAAATCCGGAAGAACTGGCGAAAATCGCCGGAAGTTTGAGTTTCATTCTGAATACGACCAATGTGACTTTAGATTGGAATTCGTATCTGACAGTTTTAGCTCCTAAAGGAAAATTTCACAATGTAGGAGCGGTTTTAGAACCTTTGGCCATCCCCGCCTTTACGCTTATTACTGGAGAAAAATCTGTCGCGGGCAGTCCTTTAGGAAGCCCGGCCTTGACACGAACTATGTTGGAATTCTGTGTAAGACATGACATTTACCCGATTACAGAAGAATATCCCATGTCTCAAGTCAATGAAGCCCTAGATCACCTAAAATCAGGTAAAGCCCGTTTCCGGGTTGTATTGAAAAACTAGAGCTCAAAAAAATCTTATCAAATAATGTCAAACCACCAACCCGCAAAGCACCATGTTAAAGAAAATTATCTTCGGAATCCTTGGCCTCCTGATTGTAGTCATTGGAGGAATGTTTGTTTATGTCCAATTGAATTGGAATAAAACCTATGATATCCCCTACCCAAATCTTCAGGTCAGTACTGACTCTACCCTGATCGAAAGGGGAAAATACCTGGTTCACGGACCTGCCCATTGTTCCAACTGCCATGTAAGCAGCGTTGCGGAAATGATAGCTGCAGATGCCGGGGAAAACATCCCGTTAAAAGGGGGTGGAGAATTTCCTTTGGGTCCAATAGGTACTTTGTATACGAGAAATTTAACACCCGACCCAACCACGGGTATAGGAAGATATTCTGATGGGGAAATCTTTAGAATGATGCGCCATGCGGTCAAACCTGATGGAACAGCTACTTTATCCGTGCTAATGCCTTTTTGGGATATGGCAGATGAAGACCTGATTGCAGTGGTATCCTATTTGAGAACCTTGGACCCTGTAAAAAACGAAGTATCGGATAACGATTGGTCTTTTATGGGTAAAGCAGTTCGGATAATCGCTTCTTCTTTTCAGCCGATTGAAAAACCCTCACCGCCTTCTTTTGCTCCCCCCATGGCAGCTACCATTGAGCGGGGTGAATACCTTTCCAGGTATGTGGCCAACTGTGTGGGATGTCATACCAACAGAGATCCCATGACTTTTGAAGCCACGGGACCAGAATATGCCGGAGGTATGGAATTCGAACCTTGGCCGGAATTTGCTTTGGCCGTTGGGGGAGACCCCGAAGTTTGGACGCGGACTCCCAATATCACCCCGCATCCAAACAGCGCCTTGTCAAAATTCAAAACCGCGGAAGAATGGAAAGCCAGGTTCCGGCAGGGCAGAATCATCAATATCTCTCAAATGCACTGGGGGCCATTTTCAAGGATGACCGATGAAGATTTGGAGGCGCTTTACCTGTATCTGACAAGTTTGGAGCCTTCTGATTATGATGCAGGAGAGTTGATGTTTAAAAAGTGAGTTTCTCATAAAACTTGTATAAAAACTCTTTTCAACCAAGAATTGGTGTCTTTGAGCCTTTGTGGCCCTAAAGTTTGATTCGGAAACAAAGGCTCAAAGACGCTCAGTTGAAATTATCCCAAAATACTTCAAAGTTTTATTATTAGATGATTCTACTATTCAAATCTGGTTTTTTTTATTCGGGATACTCTAATTTTTTCAATTGATATATGACCACAACCCTCATTCCCAACCAAAGAATTTCCTCTATCGATCTTGTCAAAGGCTTGGCGATGCTGATCATGGCATTGGACCATGTGCGGGATTTTGTGCATGCCCCGGCTTTTTTATTTGATCCGGCAGATCCCACTCGGACGACTTTGGCAATCTTCTTCACCAGATGGGTAACCCACTTCTGTGCGCCTGCTTTCAGTTTCCTAGCAGGAATGTCTGCCTTTATGATCAGTAAGCGAAAGACAAAAAAGGAGTTGTCAGGATTTCTTTTAAAAAGAGGAATTTGGCTGATTTTCATTGAATTTACCATAGTATGCTTTGCATGGTTTTTTGATATTGGTTTTGGGACGTTTATGTTTGGCGTTATTTGGTCTTTGGGGATCAGCATGATTGCTTTGGCAGGTTTGGTGATTTTAATATTGTATCCGCTTTGCAAAAGATTTGACCGGTATAAGCAGGATAATAAAGACAAGTGGTGGTTGAGTTATTTCTAATCTTGAGAAAATGGATTTCAATCAATTGAAGTAATTGAAAAAATTCATACCCATAAAATTGTACTAATTAAAGGTCTAAAGCTTGTTATTTCTTTTTAATTCAAATTCGGGTATATTCAATCTTTAGACTGTTGATCTATTACCTCCTAATGACAATAGAATTTACCAAATGAAAATTTCCAAAAATGAATCATTTTAAGCATTTTCTTTTCTATTTATGCTTTTTCCCGTTTCTCGGCTATGCACAAGGGATAAATTATGCATCTCATTTTAATCAGCTTAATTTTAGGTTTATAGGTCCTGATGGCAATAGAACCATTGCTGCTGTCGGAGAACCCAACAACCTCATGGTTATGTACGTGGGAATGGCATCAGGTGGTCTTTTCAAAACGGAAGATGGGGGTACTACCTGGCAATCCATTTTTGATGATCAGGATATATCTTCTGTATCTGCTTTGGCTTTGGCACCATCCGATCCCAAACAGGTTTGGGCAGGTACCGGAGAAACCTTCCTGATCCGTCCGGCTCATGCAATGGGTAATGGTATTTATAAATCCATTGATGCGGGGCAAAGTTTCCAACATATGGGGCTGGAAGAAACGGCCCGTATTGGGCAGATTGTTGTGGATCCCAGAAATCCGGATATCGTATATGTTGCAGCTTTAGGTCATACTTATGGCCCTCAAACATCCCGGGGAGTGTATAAAACTACCGATGGGGGAAAGACCTGGAGCAATATGCTTTTTGTGGATGAGTACACCGGGGCAGTTGATTTGGCAATGAACCCTCAGAATCCGGATATTTTATTTGCTGCTTTTTGGTCTATAGATATCAAAACATGGGGGTTAAACAGTGGTGGAGCAGGAGGTGGAATCTACCGCAGTAAGGACGGTGGAGCTACTTGGGAAGCGTTGAAAGATAGGGGATTACCCGGAGGAAAAGCTAATCCAGTGGGCAAAACTTCGGTAGCAGTCGCCCATAGCAACCCCAAGGTGGTTTATGCATTGTTTGAAATGGACAGTCCGCAACTTTGGAAATCCGAAGATGGAGGAGATTCGTGGGAACTTACCATGATCAACCATGACATCAATGAGAGAGCACCCTATTATACCAAATTACGGGTTTCTACCGATGACCCCGATGAAGTGTATTTTGCTTCTGTTAAATTCAGTACTTCTAAAGATGGTGGTAAGACACTTGCCTCTGCGGGGTACAGGGCTGGAGGGGACAATCACGACATCTGGGTTGATCCAATAAATCCTGACAGAATCATGGTAGCCCACGATGGTGGACTGGGAGTAAGCTGGAACAGGCAAAAAACCTATCGCCAGCATGTGTTTCCCAATGCCCAAATGTACCATGTGTGGACCGACAATCAGATTCCATACAATGTATATGGAAACCGCCAGGACGGTTATTCATATCGTGGCCCGAGCAATAGCCGTCAAGGAAGCATTCCTTTGGGGCTTTGGCATGCGGTAGGAGGTTGTGAGAGTGGGTGGGCCATTCCGGATCCAGTGGACAACCACATAGTTTGGTCTGGATGTTATGATGGAGGTCTCCAGGTGTATGACCTTCGTACCGGACATGCACGGGATGTACGGGTTTGGCCGGAAGCGGGTTACGGTTGGGCTCCAAAAGACATGCGTTATAGATGGCATTGGTCTTTTCCGATTTTTATCAGTCCACATAACCACAAACGTGTTTATGTGGGAAGTCAATTTGTGCATATGACAGAGGATTATGGACAAAGCTGGAAAATCATTAGCCCAGACCTTACCCGAAACGACAAGGCGCACCAGCAATCTTCAGGTGGAATTGCCACAGATAACCTCATGACCTTTGATGCCTCCGTACTTTTTGCCATTGCAGAATCCCAATTGGAAGAAGGACTCATTTGGACTGGAAGCAATGATGGTTTGGTTCAGCTTACCAGAGATGGAGGTCAAACTTGGACAAATGTTACAGAAAATATACCTGGTAAACCTGATCTGGGGACAATTTCGAGCATAGAACCTTCCCGGCATCAAGCAGGAACCGCTTACGTTACGGTCGATGCACATCAGCTTGGGGATTTTGACCCTTATGTGTTTAAAACTTCTGATTATGGGAAAACTTGGATAAAAATAAGTAATGGAATAGAGCACTCCGAATCCAGCTTCGTCCATGTTGCCAGAGAGGATCCAAAGGTAAAAGATATGCTTTATGTAGGCACCGATAAAGGTTTGTACATTTCAATTAATGATGGAGAAACCTGGTTTAGGCTAAGAAACAACCTCCCTCCAGCACCAATTTACTGGCTGACTATACAAGAGGAGTTCAATGACATGGTTATCGGCACATATGGAAGGGGATTCTATATTTTGGATAATGTAGGATCACTTCAAGAATTAAGAGAGGATATTTTGGCCAAAGAGATTCATCTTTTCAATCAGCGAACTGCATACAGGTTTCAGGAAATTCAAGGAATCAAAACTGAAGGTCGTACGATGACCACAGGATCAAATCCTCCTTATGGCATGGATATCAATTATTATTTGAAAAATTCTGCCAAGGAGGTCAAAATAGAAATCTTCAATCTGGAGGGTGAACTAATCAGAACACTAAGTGGAAATAAAAATGCCGGGGTAAACAGGGTTTGGTGGGATTTGCGTCATGAACCTACCCTACGACCAAAAATATTGGTTGCTCCTCCTGATAAACCCTGGGTAAAATTAGAAGGAAGAGAATTCAGACCACTGGTAACCTGGGATTTGGATCTTTATCGCGGACAATTTGGTCCTCGGGTAATTCCTGGGGATTATGAAATCAGAATAACAGTTGACGGGCAAACTGTCACTCATGTAGGTAAGGTTGTCAAGGATCCCAATACAGTTGGGACTTTGGAAGATATCCAAAAACAAGTTGAATTTTCTCTGGGACTGAATGAGGCGATGAACGAGGTAGTAGTTACAATCAATGAGATTGAAATCATTCGGAATGAACTTTCTGAACTGATCCTTCTGAACCAAGATGAACAAGTAGCTATAAAGGCAAAGGAACTTGAAGATAAAATTAAAGAATTGGAAGGAAGTTTATTTGATATTAACCTTACCGGTGCAAGGGAAGACGCCTTTCGTAACCCAATGAAGCTCTATGGTAGGATCAGTGCACTAGCCAGCGATATTGGAGGCTTTGGGGCGGATTTTAAACCCACCAACCAACAAATGGAAGTTTATGACTTATTCAGAAAGCAACTTGATGACATTCAGATTCAGTTCAAAAGATTGATGGAAGAAGAAATCCCTGAATTCAATCAATACCTTATCTCGAGGGATATCCAAATAATTCTGAAAAAGTAGCATTATTAAAAAGTAAGATCTAAATCAATTTCTAACCATAGGATAATTATCAGAAACCTTTACTAAAAAAATTGTACTCAAAAGTATGAAATCACTAATCCTATTAATTTCCTTTTTGCTGTTTATCAGTTCTGTTTTTGCGCAGGTCAGTTTTTCTACCGACCCAATCAGGGTAAATGAAAAACGCATCGAGCAACGGATTAAGGAGTTTGCCAAATTCGGAATAAATGAACAAGGGCAGCCTTATCGGGTAGCCTACAGCCAAGGTGACATAGAAGGCCGTGATTACTTTATGGACCTGATGAAAAAAGCAGGCCTTGAGGTACATATTGATTATGCCGGCAATATCATTGGCAGAAGAGCAGGAAAAGACCCTTCCAAAAAGCCAATAGCCTTTGGTTCCCATATCGACATGGTACCCAATGGAGGTAATTATGATGGGACTCTTGGTTCTTTCACGGCCCTTGAAATCATCGAAGTTCTGAATGAAAATAAGATCATCACTGAGCACCCTCTGGAAGTGATTATTTTTCAAAACGAAGAAGGTGGATTGGTAGGGAGTCGGGCATTGACCGGAAACCTTAAAAAAGAAGCCTTATTACAAAAGAGTGCAAGTGGTTTGACCCTTGAGGAAGGTATCCGGGCCATAGGAGGCGATCCGGAGAAGTTGGATGAAGTAGTTCGAAAAAAAGGGGACTTGGCGGCATTCCTTGAAATTCATATTGAGCAGAGCAAAGTATTGGAAAGCCATGGGATAGATGTGGCTATTGTCGAAGGTATTGTGGGGATAGATAATTGGGACGTTACTGTCATTGGCATGTCGAACCATGCGGGAAGTACGCCTATGAATGATCGACAGGATGCCTTGATAGCTGCTTCCAAATTGGTTTTGACAGTCAACGAAGTGGTCAATAGCTACGAAGGGGCACAAGTTGGAAATGTAGGTAAAATTTTTGTTCCATCTGGAGCTCCCAATATCATTCCGGGAAGGGTAGAAATGAGCCTTGAGTTACGGGACCTTTCCAAAGAAAAGATCAGGAATATGTTTTTGGATATTGAAAAACGTGCTGAACAAATTGCCGCAGAAACCAATACAGAAATTTTATTCGAGAACCTTAATTTGGCCTCCACACCAACAATGGCCAGCAAAGAAATCCAGGACAAAATGATTCAAGCTGCTGAATCCTTGGGGATTTCCTATATTAAAATGCAGAGTGGTGCCGGTCATGACGTGCAGGAAATGGGTAAATTGGGGCCCATCGGTCTTGTTTTTATTCCGAGCAAGGATGGCATCAGCCACAATCCCAAAGAATATTCCACCCCAAAGGAAATGGCAAACGGTGCAGATATCATGCTGCGTACGGTGTTGTTACTTGATAAGGGCTTATCTGAAAAAATTATTGAAATTCATTGAAACTTAGATACTGTTAGAAATTATGGAAACGCTTGAATACCTCGTATTGTCATCAATTACATTGCAATCGGATTTATAGCAGTATTCTTTACGATCGAATATGTCCCCAGCACCCAATTTTCCATCAAGGACAGAGGAAAGTATTTTTGGAACAGTTTCCTATACCTAATGCCTTTCTGATTAGGAAATTCAATGGTCTTGTCTTCCGGATTAAATTGCTTTCGTTTTTATTCAATCATGCCAATAAAATTTCTGCCGGTATCTTCAATCCTTTATAAAGTGATTTTATCATACCCAAAGATAGTCCTCTTTTCCTATTCAGCACTTCACTTACCCGACTTTGGCTGCCAAGGTATTTTTCCATATCAGCACTTGTCAATCCCATTTGCTCCATGCGAAATTTAATCGCATCAATTGGATCAGGTGGCGCAATGGGATAATGTTTCATTTCGTAAGATTCCACCAGGGTCACCAATAAGTCTAACTCATCACCTTCAGGGGTATCTTTTTTTGCACCCCACAAGGCTTCAATCCTGCTAATGGCATTATGGTAATCTTCTTCTGTTTTTACTGGTCGTATGTTCATCATCAAATTGTTTTCGCGTCAATCCTATCGTATTGCTTGTGTGTTCCAATGAATCTTATGAAAATCACCTGAAATTCATAATCAATTGCAACTACCAATCTAAGAGAAAGAATCCATTTATCCCATTTTGGGATATGGGTTTGTCAGGTGAAAAATTGCCTTTAAAAAACCGGGCTGGCCAAAATACAACCTCAACAAATATCCCAAATCAAATTGAATTCCCCTCTCATCCCAAAACCTCCTTCGGACAATAAAACCCCTTATTGGGGAAGAAATTCATGCAATTCGTCCTAAACAGGTGATTTGTAATCAATTATTTTTTAATATTAAGAGAATAGAAGCGTTTCCCAAATTTTTTGGCAAGACCATTATTATCAAATCAAAATTAACTGTAGGTGAAAAACCAACAATCCTTATAAACTAAAATCATGCAAACCATCGATATTTGGAAATTAATCCAGAAAATAAGTAAAACCATATATGGATATACGCAATTCTGCCAGTACACCGGTAACTCAAAATGAATCTTGGTATAGTACCGAAATTGCTGGGAAATCGGTCTTCGGTCTCCCCTGCCTACCGGACAGGCAGGCGTCCTGTTTGAATAGAATTATAGGATACTGGCAAGAAAGGGTATAACCACAAAACAAGAAATATATGAATAAAGGGATTTTTATAACAGTCATTGGTTTTATTGCCTTTGCCTGCACCTCAGCAAAAAAGGAAAAACTTGTTACAGAAGACGCCTTATTGAATGCTGCAAGCAATGCTACCGAATGGTTGACTTATGGCTCTAATTATAGTGAAACCCGTTTCAGTAAACTCCATCAAATCAGTGATCAAAATGTCAAAGAATTGGGATTGGCCTGGTATTTTGACATGGATGCGGTCAGAGGAATAGAAGCTACGCCACTTGTCAGCAATGGTATCATGTATGTGACCGGGCCTTGGAGTATCCTGTATGCATTGGATGCCCGCACAGGTGAAAAGCTTTGGGAATACGATCCGAAAGTCCCCAAAGAATATGCGGAAAAGGCTTGCTGTGATGTGGTCAACAGGGGTGCAGCGCTCTACCAAGGAAAGGTTTTTGTTGCCTCATTGGATGGCAGATTAGTGGCCATAGACGCCAAAACAGGTGAAAAAATTTGGGAAACCCTGACGGTGGACCAATCGGTTCCTTATACCATCACCGGGGCGCCTCGGGTCATCAAAGGAAATGTAATCATTGGAAACGGTGGTGCAGAATTTGGGGTGAGAGGATATATTTCAGCCTATGATGCCGAGACGGGTAAGCAGGTTTGGAGATTATATTCTGTTCCAGGCAATCCGGCATTGCCTTTTGAATCCAAAGCCTTAGAAGAAGCTTCCAAAACCTGGACAGGCAATTATTGGGAAGCAGGTGGCGGCGGCACCATGTGGGATGCCATGGCTTATGATCCTGAACTCAATCTGATGTATGTCGGAACAGGTAACGGCTCGCCATGGAACAGAAAGCACCGAAGTCCTGATGGAGGCGATAATTTATACCTTTCATCCATCGTCGCCCTCAATCCCGACAACGGTGAATATGTCTGGCACTATCAGACGACTCCCTGTGACAATTGGGATTATACAGCTACTCAACAACTTATTTTAGCTGATCTCGAAATCAAAGGTGTCCAAAGAAAGGTGATCATGCAGGCACCTAAAAATGGATTTTTCTATGTGATAGATAGGATCAATGGAAAATTTATTTCAGGTGAACCCTTTGTTCCGATCAATTGGGCCTCCCATATAGACTACGAAACAGGAAGGCCGGTTGAAAATCCCAAAGCCAGTTACAATGGCGATCCTTATGAAGCTGTTCCCGGTCCTTTTGGAGCACATAACTGGCACCCCATGTCTTTCAGTTCCGAGACAGGCTTGGTCTATATTCCTGCCCAAAACTATGCTTTCATCATGTTGGAAGAGACCGATTACAAATTTAATGACCCAAGCCAATCCATGGCTTTTGGCAAGGGAAATGGATGGAATACCGGATTTACAGATGGTCCAGGGGAAAGGGAATTCCCTCATTTTGGTCGCCTCATTGCCTGGGATCCGATTGCCCAAAAACAGGTTTGGGCAGTAGAACATATCGCACCATCAAATGGAGGGGTGTTGAGCACAGCAGGAAATCTTGTTTTTCAGGGAACTTCGGATGGAAGATTTATAGGGTATAATGCCAAAACGGGGAAAAAACTCTGGGAATCGCCAACTGGTACGGGAGTTATTGCCGCTCCAATCACCTATGAACTTGATGGTGAACAATACGTCAGCATAGCGGCAGGTTGGGGCGGAAATGCCGGTTTGGATATTAGATTTTCAAGTGCCCAGACAACAGGTAAAGTTTATACTTTTAAATTAGGAGGAAATGCTTCGATGCCGGTTTTTGAAGAACCGGAACCTAAAAAATTGCTGACCGGAGTAAGTTATTCCATTTCAGGGCCTGAAGAAATCCAACATGGTTTAAAATTATACCTGAATTATTGTACCCTCTGCCATGGCATGCCAGGAGCGACTCAAGGTGGCGTTTTGCCAAATTTGGGTTATTCCCGACCTGAAGTCATTCAGAACCTACAAACTTATTTACTTGAAGGCCCTTTGACGAGTAGAGGAATGCCAAATTTCAAGGGAAGATTAACAAGCGAAGATGTGGAAAAAATCAAAGCTTTCATTCAAGTTGCGGCTGATTCTTATAGGTGATAATGAGTGTCAAAATGAGGGTTTACAATGAGTAATTTAAAAATCAATAAAAGTGAAGCTTTCAGTGTACGATAACCCATAACAGGTTACGGTACACTGAAAGCCACTATATAAAAAAATTGGGATTTAATTTGATGTCTATCTCAAGAAATTTTAGAAAGCCAATGCGGCCAATCCCAGCTGCTTCTTCAAGGGTTTTAACAATCCCGAGACCCCCTTATTGTAATTTCCTGTAAGCTGATCCCCCAATAGATTCATAAGAAAATTCTGCCTGATGTTTTTAAGATCAAGAAACTTGGTTTTCTTGGCATCGTCAGAAAGGTTACCATTGAGTACACCGAAGACATCATCAACGAAACTTTTATTGTGAGTCTTCAATTTGGCTTCCTGATCGCCCGAAAGCCCCAATTTGTCTACCTTGTTTACCGCATTCAGAACTTGAGACGATAAATCAGCTCCAGGTAATTTTAACTTTTGAGCAGAAGTTTGGTGGGAATAAATAAATCCAATTGTAAAAACTAGAATTAAGAGAAAATTTTTCATGTAAAATTGTTTGAATGAGTTGAAATTAAATTTGATACAAATTTAAAACCCGGTCGCTTTACCCTACCCTGTAATTGGGACTAATCTGCTCAATTTGATTTAATTCTTTCAAAGCTCTCTTAAATTTTTAACCCTTCAACTATTTTTTGGAACATCCGGCAGGCTGAAGATCATAACCAAAGTAAAATTGAGTTATCATATTGAAATAGTAAGCCGTCGCGCCTTGAATTTTAAAAATACCAAGAGTGGAATTAAATTATGATTTCTATTCCATTAGGAAGGATTGTCCCGCAGGGAAAGTATCTCAGGTATTAAAAACACAAATAAAGGTTCGAAAGAATCGATAAAGCAATGAGCCAAATTTGGTTCAATTTTAACATAATACCTTTTTAATGAAGTCTTTGAAATTAAAGTAATGAGTAGGTTTGTCCCCTCAAATCATAAATACGTGTTCATTCAATTCATCTCATGAAAAAACAATTTACAATACTATTAGGAGGTATTTTTTTATTTCATTTCGGCTGTACCTCTTCTTCGAAAATTATTGGTTCATGGAAAAGCCCTGATCTAAATAGTGACAAATACAAAAATATTTTTGTGTATGCCCTGATTAGTGATGATTTCATTTTGAAGCAGACCATAGAGGACGACGTTGACAATATCTTGGAAGAAAAAGGAATTCATGCGAGCAGTTCATTAAATGTTAAGGTTCCTGCTGATTTAAACCTTGAAGAAAGAAAGAGTTTCTTAGCAGAAAAGATTTACCAAAGCGGTCATGATGCAATAATGACAATAGCAATTATTGATCAGACCAATGAAACACGGTATGTCCCCGGGACTAATTATTACAACCCCATGATGTATGGAGGTGGATACATGAGATTTGGTGGCTACTATTCTATGTATAGTCCTATGATGTATTCCCCAGGCTACTATGATACTGAGAAGAATTTTTATGCTGAAATCAATATGTACGATTCAAAAGACCAGAATTTGATATGGTCAGCACAATCCAAAACCACTGACCCTACGCAAATGCAAAAAGATGTGTATGATTTTGCTGAGGTAGTTGTAAAACAGATGATAAAAGAAGGAGTGATTGAAGTTAAAAAGTAAAAAATTATCCAACGATTCTCAATACAAATCATAATTAAATCAAAGCGGTAACATTAAGGTCACAAACTTTGGTGATTGACATATCCGCCCAATTTGATTCAATATTAACATCTTCAAAGCTGCTTAACATGTAAGGGCTTACCTCAATAATTACTTTTGAAGATTATTATCATCTCAAAAATAATTTCGACCCATTGCGTGTGTAACGATTCCAATATCAATAAACCAAAGTAACATTTACCAAAAATCTAATTATTAAACTATGAAAAAACATGTCTTTTTGATTTTATTCATGCTGATGTTTTCGAGCATCGGTTTTTCCCAAAATAAAAAACCAAATATTCTAGTTATTTGGGGTGATGACATTGGGACTTGGAACATCAGTCACAACAATAGGGGAATGATGGGTTACAAGACGCCCAATATTGACAGAATAGCAAAGGAAGGCGCATCATTCACCGACTATTATGCCCAACAAAGTTGTACAGCAGGTCGAGCTGCATTCATTGGAGGAAATGTGCCGGTTAGAACGGGAATGACTAAGGTCGGATTGCCGGGAGCTACACAAGGCTGGCAAACCACAGACATAACGATAGCGGCTGTTATGAAAAGTTTGGGCTATAGCACTGGACAGTTTGGTAAAAACCATCAAGGAGATTTGGATGAACATCTTCCTACAAATCATGGTTGGGATGAATTTCTTGGTAATTTATACCACCTCAACGCCGAAGAAGAGCCGGAAAACCGAGATTACCCTAGAGATTTGGTATTAAAAAACGGAAAGACATTTCTAGAGCAGTTCGGCCCGCGGGGTGTAATTCACTCATGGGCTGATGGAAAGGGTGGCCAAAGAATTTCAGATACAGGGCCATTGACCAAGAAACGAATGGAAACCATCGATGATGAGACTGTTGCGGCTGCAAAAGAGTTTATAAAGAAACAAGTTGCTGAGGGTAAACCTTTCTTTACATGGTGGAATGGCACGCGTATGCATTTCAGGACCCATATTAAAGAGGAAAATCTAGGAATTAGCGGACAGGATGAATACGGTGATGGCATGGTAGAACATGATTTGCATGTTGGTGAACTTATTGATCTTCTCGACGAACTTGGAATAGCTGACAATACCATTGTCATGTATTCCACTGATAACGGCCCGCACTATAATACTTGGCCTGATGCAGGAACCACACCATACAGATCTGAGAAAAATTCGAATTGGGAAGGCGCATACCGTGTTCCAACATTTGTAAGGTGGCCTGGCAAAATTCCTGCAGATGTTACTTACAATGGCATTGTATCTCATGAGGATTGGTTACCAACCTTTGCCGCAGCAGGCGGAGATGCAAATGTTGCTGAAAAAATCAAGAATGGATATAAAGCCATCGGTAGAACATATAAAAACTATATTGACGGATACAATCAACTGGATTATCTGACCGGTAAGGTAGACCAATCTCCACGAAACGAATTTTGGTACGTAAATGACGATGGAGAAATAGTTGCTGCCCGATATAACGATTGGAAAGTAGTATTCTTGGAAAACCGCGGTCAGGCCTTTGGAGTTTGGCGTGAACCATTTACGGAATTAAGAGTGCCTTTGCTTTTCAACTTAAGAAGAGATCCTTTCGAAAAAGCACAGCACAATTCTAATACCTATGATGACTGGTTTTTGGATCGTCCTTTTGTCATAGTGCCTATACAAGGCTTGGCTGCAAGGTTCTTGCAAACCATGGCAGACTACCCGCCATCACAGAGTCCTGGTTCTTTTAATTTGAGCAAGATTGAAGAGAAACTAAAATCAACCATAGGGGCCAGATAACATCGATAATTAATCACTCCTTAAAAAAAAATTTTATAACCCTTATATGATTATCCGCTGGTAAAGGAAAGGCTTTCTGCCTTCTTTTATCAAAGCGGGTAATCATATTTCTTTAATATACCCCCGTGCGAACATTCTTCATCCTATTTCTATTCCCTTTTTTGAGCATGCTTTCTTGCCACACCTCCACTGTGGAAAAAAAACAAGGAATAAGATCTGATAAGTTGAATCCCCTGCCCTCTTGGAATAATAATGATGTAAAATCAGCAATAATCAATTTTGTAGAGAACGCTACCGAGGAGGGAAATTCAAACTTCATCCCAGAAAGTGACCGCATAGCCTGCTTTGATAATGACGGTACACTTTGGGCTGAACAGCCTATGTACTTTCAGTTAATTTATGCTATTGATTTTATCAAAAAAGAAGCTCATAAGCATCCTGAATGGTCCAAGCAAGAACCATTTAAGTCAATACTTCAAAATGACTTGGAGCAAGCTTTGAAAGGAGGAAACAGGGCACTAATGGAAATAATAATGGCCTCACATGCAGGAATATCAACCGCTGAATTCGATAAATCAGTAAAAAATTGGCTTGAAAGTAGAAAACATCCAAAGTACAACAAACCTTATAATCAGCTAATTTATCAGCCAATGATAGAACTGTTGGATTATTTGAGAAGTCATCAATTTAAGTGTTTTATTGTTTCCGGTGGTGGCGTCGATTTTATTAGAAACTTTTCTGAAGAGACCTATAATATTCCTAAACACCAAGTTATCGGCAGTTCCCTCAAGGTTGTTTATGAAATTGATTCGCTTGGGATGCCTGTTCTAATAAAAAAGGCTGAAATTAACCATATCGATGATGGCCTGGGTAAGCCAGTGGGTGTTCATCAATATATAGGTAAAAAACCGGTATTTAGTGCGGGAAATTCTGATGGAGATTATGAACTGTTAGCATATACCAAATCATCAAAAAATGAGAATGGTTTTGCAATAATTATTCACCATACTGATGCTGAAAGAGAATTTGCCTACGACAGAGAATCCCATATTGGGAAACTCAAAAGAGCAATGGATGACGCTCCTGAAAAAGGCTGGTATCTAGTGGACATGGCTAAGGATTGGAACATAATATTTGAATTTAATTTTTGAGCAGAAATTTGAGCGATGCTTTGGTTTTGTTCTATTTCCTAAATAACCATCAGATTTACATAAAATTGGCTCCCTAAATATTATTTTATCTGTTTTTTCACTAGTTTCATTTTTAATTTTAAAATAAATTGAAAAAATGGAACTTTCATTAGACTGGAAAGGAATCATTTACATTATATCAGTATTCTTTGGCTTTATGGTCAGTATTATTCTGATATCATTTGGAATAAAAAAAATAAAAGCTAATGTCCTGATTGGATTGTCCTATCTGTTTTTATCCTATGCCTTATTTTTAGTGTTTTTGATTTATACTGGATATCACATATCTATCCCCCATCTGTATAGAACCGGAAATATAGCGGGGCTATTATTTGCTCCACTTGCCTATCTATATGTTCAAAAAGTATGTTCAGATCCAAAATTCAAATGGGTGGATCTCTTACATTTCTTACCTGTTACCATTTATTTGATCGATTTTTTCCCGGTTTTATTTTTGACAGGCTTGGAGGAAAAAGTTCATTTGATTCAATCGGAAATAAATAACCCATTAACATTTGTAAATTTTAACCAAAGCAGAATTTTTTCTCCGTTTTTTTACACCCAAGGAAGAACATTGCTGATAGCTGTATATTGGATCTTGTCAATTCGTATGATCCGTAAGCATGGGAGTTTGTTTTCAATGAAAAAGAATCCTTTTGGAAAAGAATGGCTTATTTGGATGAAAATATATTTATCCTCTTTTTCAATAATTGTCATTCCTTATCTCTTCTTTTTTTGGTCTACTGATGAAAAAATTATTTTTGATTTAATTCATTTAACGGGAGGAGTACTTATCCTAGTTAGTGGTATAACTATTTTATTTTTTCCAAATGTTCTTTACGGACCCAATGAAAAATTTCTTGAACCAGTGAGTGAAAAAGCAGATTCCAAAAGTTTGGAGATTGATAGAATTTCGGATGAAAAAAAGCTATTCATAGAAAGTCAGCTGAAAGAAATATTGGACAACTCAAAAAAATACCTGCAAAAGAATTACTCGATTCATGAAATGTCCAAAGATTCAGGAATTCCCTTTTACCTATTATCGCAACATATCAATAAAGTTTTGGGCACCACTTTTCTGGATTTAGTAAATTCCAGGAGAATCGAAGAATGTTGTAGCATGATGGAGTCAGAGGATTTTAAAAATATCACCCTGGAAGCCATTGCCAAAGAATGTGGGTTTTCCAATCGAAACACCTTCATTGCCGCTTTTAAAAAGTTTAAAAATATGCCTCCCTCCCAATACTTGAAATCCACAAAATTGGAAAATAAGATTGAACCCAATTAAATCTATTTAAGGATTTAATTGACCGTTTGATTTGTCTAAAATTACAATAGCTAAAACCTATATCCAATATTTATCGAAAGCCTGTACCCAAAAGCACCAGCCTTCACAGTCCCTGTTTTTTCAAAACCACTACCATCGATCAATGTGTTAAATCCAGGCAGTTTATTCGACAATAATTCGTTTATATGTTCTAAAACTAGAGCAGAATCCTCCGGATCGAGCGTAGAATTGAAATCCACATCAAGTTTATAAAACCCAATCCCTGGTCCAAAAAGCACAAAATCCAAAACGAGCCTCTTTGAAAGTTGAAATTGATAGCCAAGCTCAGCTCCAATAGTGTGGTAACGTATCCCCAAATCAGTCCCCACTATTCCATCAAAATTTGTTGTCGTTAGATTCCAATTCTTGCCTTTATTGAAGGTATTAAAGGAATAGTATGGACCTATATAAACTCCCCGCGGGGCCTTGAATTTATTTTCTGACTTTAAGTAAAACCTGTAATCTGCTGAAAAGTGAATTCCGTTATTTTTACCACCTGGCAATAGACTAATCATATCATTTTCATTTCCTTCATTGTCAAATGCTGGCATTCGATTAAAACCAAAATCCAAGCTAAAACTCCTAGTTTCACTGATAATCCGTTCATATCCAAAAATGATATTTCCAAACCCTAGGATGGTAGGTTTAGATAAATTATATCGAATGGTGTTTTGCAATGGCTTCTGTTCAATACTTTCTATTTGGGAAAAAACAAAAGTTGGTATCATCACCAAGACCAGAAATATCAGTTTTTTTAACATATATTACTTCAAATTATTATTAGTCAATTTCCCTAAATAAAAATATAGTAAATATGTTCAGATAGCATTAAGCGCCATATTTTGTATGCACAAATTCGTAGAAATCAATCAAAAATTTAAATTCTTGTATTTAACTCCCGCACACAATGAAAAAACTTAATGTCGCCCTTTTACAAATACTCTACCTGCCTATTTTTATTTGTTCTTATTCCGCCGTAAATGCCCAAACTTACGGCAAAAACGGAATGGTCGTTTCAGACAATGTCTTAGCCTCAGAAGTTGGGATTGATATTTTGAAAAAAGGAGGAAACGCCATTAATGCAAGCATCGCAACGGCATTTGCCTTGGCGGTAACCCATCCCGAAGCAGGGAATGTCGGCGGAGGAGGATTTATTGTTTTGATGAAATCTGACGGAGAGGTGACCACTTTTGATTTTAGGGAAAAAGCACCCTTGAAGGCAACTCCTGATCTGTTTCAGGATAGCAATGGAAACCTAATTGAAGGTTCCAACCATGAAACCATCAAGGCGGTAGGTGTTCCGGGAACCGTTGCCGGTTTGTATCTGGCACATCAAAAGTACGGGAGTTTACCTTGGGCTGATTTGGTCCAACCTGCGGTCAACTTGGCCGGGAATGGATTTCCCATGACTTGGGGATTGTATCAGGTGGCACTTCGAATGTCCGAAATGGATGAATCGTATGACATCATGAAAAATTATTTTCGGAACGACGAAGGTTTAGTCATCCAACCGGGAGAAATCTGGAAACAGCAGGCATTGGCCAATACCCTTTCTTTGATCCGTGATCATGGGCATAATGGATTTTATTTAGGTCCTGTAGCGGAAGAAATCGAAGCATACATGAAAGCCAAAGGTGGAATTATCACCAAAGAAGACTTGGCAAAATATAACGCCATAGAACGCAAACCCCTAAAAGGTACCTACAAAGATTTCGAAATCTACTCCATGCCTCCACCGAGTTCAGGCGGGGTAGCCCTAATTGAAATGATGAACCTGATGGAATTGGCTGATCTCAATAAAATTGAGTTCAATTCCACTGCCTATGTACACTTGGTCGGAGAGGCGATGAAGCGGGCTTTTGCAGATCGGGCGGAACATTTGGGTGACCCTGATTTCAATCCCGATTTACCCTTGGATAGGCTGCTTTCAAAAGAATTTGCCAAAAAGCGTTTTGATAATATTGACATGACCAAAGCTTCACTGAGCGATTCTTCCAAGTATGGACAATTGTATGACGGTAGCAGTACGACCCATTTCTCGGTGGTGGACAAGGATGGCAATGCAGTTTCCCTGACCTATACCCTTGAGCATTCCTACGGGGTAAAAATGGGCTCCTCCAAATTGGGTTTTATTTTCAACAATGAAATGGGCGACTTCAACCCTGTAGCCGGAGTGACCAACAGCCGTGGCCAAATCGGTTCCAATCCCAATCTTATCGCTCCAGAAAAAAGAATGTTGTCCAGCATGACACCCACCATTGTGGCCAAAGATGGCAAGCCCTATCTGATCATCGGAAGTCCGGGAGGAAGGACAATTATCAATACCGTTTTTCAGACTGTTCTCAATGTATTGGAGTATGACATGAGAATCGACAAAGCCATTGAAGCCATGAAAATCCATCACCAATGGCTACCCGACGAAATCCGATACGAAAGGCATCTCATGTCCCCCGATACCCGTTATGCACTTGAGCTGATGGGGCATAAGTTGAGGCCAGTTAACAATCTGGGCGTATTGATGGGAATCACTTACGATCCAAGATTGAAAGTATATGTAGGTGGGGCTGATTCGGCCAGCAAAGATGGGGCAGCAGTGGGGTATTGAATTAAAATCATTTTTCAAATTTCCAGGCCAGATTTCTTCTAGGTGTAGCTCCCAAAACATCCTTCAACTCTTGCTGACTTTTATATTTCGTTTGTTCCAAAACTGTTTCTTCAATAGAAAGTTCAAAGGAATCTGCTTCAAAACACCAAGGTTCGATACTAAGATTTCCGCTTTTTTGACGATATATAAAGTAAGTCTTACCATCGATTGAAGTGTTGATTTCCAGTTTTCGTTCTGCATCAGGAACTTCATCTTTACACAAAATCAATGAGCAGCGGTCACAAAACTTAAGGATGGCATAATAGGAAACAGCTTTATCTTGGTCAATCCCAAAATAAGAAACAGTTTCTTCACGAAAGGCTTTTTGTGCATCAAGAAATTGCTTTGCTTTTACATTTTTTTCCCTGAGAGTTTCATATAAAAAGTCTAGATGAAATGAAACCAGCAATGCTGTCCATAAGGATTTACTTTTTGCCTGGTCAAAAACCCTTTTTGCTCTTTTGATTGATTTTATGGCACTGTTGGAATCTTCCGAAAAATCTAATGGTATTCCAAGTTCAGATAAATAGTTTTTTTCCTTATAATCAAGTTGTTGGTCGTCGTGTTCAACAACAGCCACCAAGGTTTCCAGCCATAAAAGGGGTCTATATTTAATCATTAACTGCTCTGCAATCTTACCTGCCAATAAGCCATGGCTTGCCTGAAAAATAACATGTAACCCTTGCTGTGTTTTTCTTACAATCATCTTTTTTGTTTTAATGGTACCGTCAGGAAGAATTTAACCTATTCCAATAGCTGTTATTTCAAAAACATAACCATATTGGTTTTGGTACTTGATTTAAAAATACTCGGCAGGGCTTATTTTAAAACATAATCCACAGATCATTCCAATCACTTTACGCCAATTACCGTATCTCCACGGACTTTCCTTTCTAGGATGCTACGCCAAGGTTCGTGTCTCCTCGAACCTTTTTCTTATGCTGCCCCTAAATCCAAAAGTTTGATCTGATATTCTGTATAGTTTTGGATTGGATCTTATTTTTAATATTTGAGTTGATATTGTTACAAAATGATGTGCTTAGGTCACATATATGTAGAATTATTATTGATCCTAAAACCCCATAATTTCCAAAGATAAAATCCTAATTCCTCTTGGGCTTAATTCACTTCATTTCTTGCAACTTCCGGTTAGTCCAAAGTTTTTATGGCCTTTTTTATAAATGGTTTAAGAGAAATTGAATTTTCTTGTACCTTTTTGATCGATTAAACCGATTCAGTTATGCGAAAAACCATACACCTCCTCTTTTCAACTTTTCTTGTCTTTTCACTTAGCGGATACACAGCTTGGGCTCAATCCAATCCAAAGGATATGGCTGCCCAGGTGGCCAAAGGACTCCAAGTAAGAAGCATAGGTCCTGCCGTAATGGGTGGAAGAATTGCGGATATTGCCGTCAACCCTATACATAGCAGCACTTGGTATGTGGCGGTGGGCAGCGGAGGTTTGTGGAAAACCACCAACAGTGGTACTACCTGGACACCGGTCTTTGATGCGCAGGCCTCTTATTCTATTGGTACCGTGGCTTTGGATCCCAACAATCCTGAAGTGGTATGGGTAGGAACAGGCGAGAATGTAAGTGGCCGGCACGTTGGTTGGGGAGACGGGGTGTACAAAAGCATGGATGGTGGTATCACTTGGCAACAAATGGGCCTGAAAAATTCAGAACATATCGGTAGAATTTTAATCGATCCCAGAAACCCTGAGGTGGTCTATGTGGCAGCTGAAGGCCCATTGTGGTCATCAGGAGGCGAACGGGGATTGTATAAAACCAAAGATGGAGGTAAAACCTGGCAGTTAGCGCTCGAAATAGATGCAGATACGGGTGTCACGGATGCAGAGTTTGACCCTTCAAACCCTGATATTATCTATGCCGCAGCCTATCAAAGAAGAAGAAAAACCTGGGCCTTACTCGCCGGAGGGCCAAAGACTGGTATTTATAAATCCATGGATGGTGGTGAAAGCTGGAGGCGAATCAAAGAAGGTTTGCCTCAAGGTGATATGGGAAAAATAGGTTTGGCGGTAACTCCTGCCGATCCTCAAGTTGTATATGCGACCATAGAAGCTGACAATGCCAATAAAGGATTCTACCGATCCACAGATAAAGGGGAGCGTTGGGAAAAGCGTAACAGCTACATTTCCGGGGGTACCGGGCCGCACTATTACCAAGAGATTGAAGCTTCACCGACTAATCCGGACCTGGTTTACCAGATGGATGTGTTTATACATGTAACCCGTGATGGTGGAAAGACCTTCGATTATGGCGAAACCGGAAGAGCGAAACACAGCGACAACCACGCCTTATGGATTGATCCTGCAAATGGACAGCATTTGATCGTAGGAACGGACGGAGGTCTGTATGAATCTTTTGATGAAGGAGCCACTTGGCGTCACTTCCCAAACCTGCCGGTCTCACAATTTTATAAAGTAGGACTCGATAATGCTGAGCCTTTTTATAATGTGGTAGTGGGAGCACAAGATCTTGGGACATTATTGGGCCCTTCGAGAACCACAAATGTAGAGGGTGTGCGCAATCAGGACTGGTATGTCCCCTTGGGGGCTGATGGCTATGATGTCGCTTTCGATCCGCAAGATCCGAACATCGTGTATATGGAAATTCAGGAAGGCCAATTACACCGGCATAACAGAACTACAGGCGAAGTATTGAATATTCAGCCAAAACCTGAACCCAATGACCCACCTGAAAGATGGAATTGGGATAGCCCCATACAAATAAGCCCACATGATCATAAAACCATCTATTTTGGATCACAAAGGGTATGGAAAAGTACCGATCGTGGTAATTCATGGAAGCCGATCAGCGGTGACCTAACAACCAATATCAGCAGGTATGAACTGGAGATGATGGACCTTGTCCCAAGTATTGATGCCTTGTACGACAACGGTGCGATGTCGAAATTTGCCACTTTGACCAGCATTTCAGAATCTACCCTTCAAAAAGGATTACTTTATGCCGGTTCGGATGATGGCCTGATACATGTGAGTGAAGATGATGGTCAGAATTGGAGAAAATGTGGCAGCCTGCCCAAGGTTCCTGCACTGACATTCATCAATAGTATCGAAGCCTCTTCTCATGATGTCAATACCGTGTTTGCCGTAGCCGACGGGCACCAATTGGGTGATTATTCCTCTTACGTTTTCATCAGTACTGACAAAGGGAAAACCTGGCGCTCCATTGCAGGAGACTTGCCTGTGAATACGATTATTTGGGTGATCAAGCAGGACCATGTAGATGAAAATTTATTGTTCATCGGAACAGAATACGGAATGTATTTTTCGGTTAATAAAGGCATCAATTGGACCAAGCTTAATGCAGGGGTTCCGACTATTCCTTTCCGGGACCTCGCAATTCATCCCAGAGACAATGATTTGGTAGGGGCCAGCTTTGGGCGAGGGTTTTATGTATTGGATGATTACACTCCTTTAAGGGAGATCAACAAATTGGCCAATGCCAATTCAAATATGGTCTTGCCAGTGAGAGATGCATGGTGGTATATTCCGAGTGTGCCTTTTCAGGCAAAAGGAATGCCTTCTCAGGGATCCACGAGTTTTGTAAGTGATAACCCACCTTTTGGGGCAGTATTTACTTATTATTTAAAGGATCTTCCCAAAACCGAAAAAGCGCAGCGAAAAGAACTGGAAAAAAACCTCAATGAGCAAAGGGCCAGTATTCCATTCCCAGGTTGGGATCAGCTGAGACGGGAGACTATTGAAGAGGAACCAAGCGTCATGCTTTTGGTACGGGAAAAAAACGGGGAAGCCATACGTTGGATAGAAGGAGTAGCCAAAACAGGATTGCATCGTGTAAGTTGGGATTTGAGATTGCCTCCACCCAACCCTATCAATCTAACCGTTCCCGCTTTCCAACCCCCTTGGGTAAGCAATCCTGAGGGACCTTTGGTAGCACCCGGAAAATACAGTGTGGAGCTTTATGTGATGACTAATGGGAAATTGGAGCCACAAGGAGACGCACAGGAGTTTATGGTGAAACCAGTTCATCCAACAAGTGCTGATTTCGAGGAGATGGCGGCTTTCAAAAAGCAAACCAGTGACCTTTCCCGAAGGACCTCAAGTGCTGCCCGCCAATTGGGTGAGGCCGGGGATAAGCTTCGCTATATCAAGGCCGCCTTGACCAAAACACCAAATGCTTCTCCTGATTTATTTGCGCAATTGACAGCGCTCAATGCCTCTTTATTTAACCTGAGAACTGCACTAATGGGAGACGGGGTGCTTCAAAGCAAGGATGAGTCAACATCACCTTCAATCATCAATAGAGTAGGCAGCGTGATTTATGGACATTGGAGTACTACTGAGCCTCCGACTGCAACACACACACGCAGCATAGAAATTGCACAATCTGAGTTTGACCAATATTTGAAAGATGCTTCCAGGTTTTTTGATGAATTGACCGAGTTTGAGTTGAAGCTGGAAAAGGCAGGAGCGCCTTATACGCCAAACAGAAAAATGGATTAAAGGAGAAGGCGAAAATATTGACCTTAGCTAAAAAAAATAGGGACAAGCACCAGGCTATCTGTCCCTGTTTTTTATTTCCCACCAATTATTGGTTGGGCTAAGGCCGGGTATAACTTTCTCGCCCATAAGGGGTGTCACCAATTTGATGTTATTTTCTGCTGCCATATCAGCTACCATTTTGATAGATTCATCCCAGGGATGTAATGCCAAATCAAAGACGCCCCAATGTATGGGAAATAGGAGTTGTGTATTTATATCCTGACATAACTGAATGACCTGATCGGGAAAGAGGTGGGTCAAAGGCCATCCTTTGTTCCAGCCATCTATCTCCACAAAAGCCAGGTCAAAGGGACCATATTTTTCTCCTATGTCTTTCAGATGCGTGCCGTATCCGGTATCGCCACTTATAAATAGGTTTTTGTCATCCCCCTTAATTACAAAAGAGGCCCAAAGGGTTTTATTTCTATCATTATAACTTCTGCTGGTGTAGTGTATTCCTGGAAGGGCAGTTATTTGCAAAGAACCAACAGTCTTGGCATCATGCCAACCCAACTCGCTGATGTTGTTTTTCTGAATACCCCAGCCTTCCAATCTCGCACCTACACCAAGAGGCACGAGAAATTCTGTGTTTCTAGATGCGAGGAATCTCATGGTAGCAGCCTCCAAATGATCATAATGGTCATGGGTGATGACCACCAAATCAATCTCAGGCAGTTCCTCTCGTTTGATGGGTGACACATCAAACCTTCTGAGTATAAACGGTAGAGGACCTCCATTTTCAAAAACCGGATCGAATAAGATCCGCTTTCCATCAAGCTCCAAAATAAAGGTAGAATGACCAAACCACCAGGCAGCAAAATCCGAAGGGGTTTCTGAAAAATCACTTTTGGTAATCATCTGTTTGGGTAATGGGAACCCCGGTGCATTTGGTGAAATTTTAAAAAACCGTGCAGGGCCTGCATCTCCGCCTGTGGTTTGCTCCGGAAAATAGGGCAACTGCTCTGGACTTATGAACTGATCGGTAGCTTCATCATAATATGTCAACCCGGAAAATCTTGCTTTACGTTCTTCCAAGGAATCCAAACTGCCTATCTGTCTACTTACATAATATACCAAGCTCCCTACTACCATCAGAAGTATGGCCAAGGTCAATAGTGCTATTTTCAATATTTTCTTCATTCCTATAAATGGTTAATGACTTTTGGGTAATTCAGTTTTGGAGAAAGGGTATTTGGAGCTGTATTCTTCAAATTTACTCCTAGATTTTTAAAGATATAGATTTAATATTTTCTCGGTTCTGCCCGTCTGCATGCGGTTGGTAAGCAGTTTCTATTAGAGGAGTCACAGAAAAAGGATAGTCTTCTTTACTTAATGATGTTTAGCATCATGACAAGGCTTGCAGATTGAAACAAGCCAATCTACAGATTTTCAAGATTAGGACCCATGTAGCGAAATTCATCGGGTAGCAGCGGATTGTCCAACACAAAAATACGCCTGCTGTTCAGGTTCAGTTGCGCTGTAATTTTGCCGTAATGTGCATTAAAAATGGCGTCCAGCTTGCCTGAGGAGGTAATATTTTGCAGCCCTTGCTCAATCCTTTCGGCCAATTTTGGCAGATTCGGGTTTACATAAAACACAAGCGGAAAAGGATAGAAAAGCAATATATTTTGATCGATGATCAGGCCTTCGCGCTTCGATGCCCGGTTTTCATAAACTCCCAAAACCTCATTTGCCCCGAAAGTGCTGTAATCAAAGCGTTTGTTTTGAAGTCGGTCAAAAATATCATCGAAATTGCCTTTTTCAACCACATTGTAGCCGTTGTGTCTGAAAACAGTTGCGTCACTCCAAGTCTCGGGAATGCCATGTTCCAGCTTTTGCAACTCCTCTGGTACACTGATCCCGGCAAATAATCCAACATCTTCCGCCCTGATAATCAGAAGCCTGTATCCCAGCAGATTTTTCGTCAATGGTTGCGGGATTACAATCATTTCACCTTCCTTAAGTTTTTGATTTCCGGCGACGGTCACAAACAGGTCATGGCCTTTCTCCGCAAATACAAGCGATTCTTGATTACCGGGATACTCTTCCAGGGTCTCCTCTATTTCCCATGCTCCCCAAGCTGCCTCAGTGGCTTCCAGAACGGCTTTTAGTACCTGACGCTCATAAACCTGCCGGGCTTCAGACCTGTTCCCATTCCAAAAACTAACAGTGGTGGTTTTTTGTAGGTTTTGATCCATGGTTATTAGTAAATGGTTATCCGCATTTTTGCCAGTAACCCAATATTCTACAACAAACAGGTCCGATGTCCGATGTACCGGACATTTCAGTTTCCTACCGAGAATTATATTGAATTATCATTTACTGACATCACTACGTTCATACAATGTTTAGTACTTATGTTTCCCTAAAGTCCAGTCATTCTGTTTTAAATGTTTATCCCCCGACGCTATTGCCTCCTTTTCAAGTTCTGTACCCATAGAATCATTCCATCGATTTAAAAATCCAAAAAGAGCAATCACTCCAAGAATTTCCACAATTTCACCTTCATTCCAATACAATCTGAGTTTTTCGGCAACGGCATCATCCACTGCATTTGGAATCACTGAACTGGCAAATGCGAATTCAAGTGCAGCCCGTTCTTGTTCTGAAAACGCAGGATGTGTTCTGAATTCCCAAATATTTTTCAGCTTTTCTTCATCTGCGCCATATCTCTCAGCAGCCCTTATGGTATGCGCCTGGCAATACCTGCATCCTGCAACATTACTGCTGATATATCCAATAAGTCTTTTAAGTGAACTTGTCACCCTGCCTTTATTGTCCATTACTGCTTTGTTGAGTGCAATGAAAGCGTAGGCAATGGAAGGTCTGTGATACATTGTTTTTACACTGTTAGGGCAAAACCCCAATGTTTCATTAAAAAACTGTATCAAATCCTGGAAGGCTTTATCTTCTTTTTCTGCTGAGGGGAGTACTAAAGGTCTTTTCATATTTTATTCAGGGTTTATGGGTATAATTTCATTAAGTTCTTTTTCCTTCACAGTTTTTTCTTCTTCGAGATCATAATCATCTTGTAATCCTAACCAAAACTTTGCACTGGTTCCGAAAAATTTGGCAAATCGTAATGCCGTATCAGCGGTGATTCTTCTGTTGCCCTTAATAATCTCTGAAATGCGCGTTTGAGGAATAAATGTTTCCTTCGCTAAACGGTATGCAGAAATCTCCATAGGTTTCAAGAATTCCTCTAGTAAAATTTCACCTGGGTGTATATTTTCCAACTTTTCCATATTGTTTTGATTAATATTCAGTTGTTTCGACTACTTTCGATTTAGAAAGTTTGTCAGCCTACTTTTAGCCTGAGTGTGTGGTTAATTTTTAATAATTCACAATAGAGCATGCAAGTAGTTTGCTGAATCAATCAGTCCATTTTTGCGAAATCTATCCAAAACCTCAAATTCACCAAGATTGGGATTTGTTCTATTTAATACCAATGCTCTGAAAGCTTCCATTGCAAGATCAGGGTTTAAATCAATGGTATCAGTTATAAAATCATCCGCAGTCTTAGCTGTTAAGCCGAAGGTTGCCAAATACGCTGCAGGAAAGTCTTTCAAGTTGTTAGTTACGATTATGTTTGCATTCGTTTTGATAGCAGCGGCTAATACATGTCTGTCTTTTTCATCTGGCAATTCTAAAGAATTAACAAGTGCCTCATAATTATCAACTAATGCATCTGGGAAGGCACACTGAGCTTTGTTCAATCTCTTTTTTATCTCTTCATCAGGAATACCCTTACGTTTCATTATATTTTCCCATTCTGTAAATATGTGCTTACTCCATTTTGGGGTGAAAAGGTCATATGATGCAAACCAAAAAAGGAGATCTCTGATATCAATCGGATAGATTACATTGGTATCAAGAACGCAAGTGAACCGAACACTATGAATCATATAAACCAGCTTCTTCGTCCGTTTTCATGATTTCTATGAGCAGCCTCCGTTGTTCTGCTTTCATTTTCCTTTTGTAATCAATTACATCTTGGTATTTAATTCTTCTATGCTTACCAATCTTAGTGAAATTGATTTCACCATTCTCCAATAGTTTTACCAAATGTGGTCTTGAACACCCAATAAGTTCAGCAGCTGCTTGAGTAGTAATTTCGGTAGCAATCGGAACTATAGATACCGGTTTACCTTGGCTGGTTTCCTTCAGAATTTTAGCTAATAGTTGCAGTGCTTTCAAAGGAATCTTAATTCTCTCGTTATTCTCTTCGATTTCAATTTCAGGGTATTCAGATTGAATTTGATCTAATGCCGCGGCTAAGGCGTCATAAGACACCATGGCTGCTTTTTGTTCTTCCTTGGAAGGCCTTTCTATGTTCTCAATATTGTTCATATTAATCTGCTTTGTTGTAGCAAACATACGAAATATTCGAATCAATATTCTTTTATTTCGTTTTTAAAAAAGGAAGTTATACCGCCAATATCACAACGGCTTTTGTTTTACCAGTCCGTCTCGCGATATTGTTAACATGTATCAGGGAGTTTGACAATGGCATCCAAACAAGGGAAGGAACTTTGATTAACCTAAAACTTCCACAGCTATGTTTCCTGATCACAAACGCTATTCATGTCAAGTTATTACCCTGTTTCCTATGTATATAAAATCATGGATTTATGTCGTATTTTTTTTGGTTTCTTTTGCCTGTGGCAATAAAAAAGATACTTCCCATGGTGAATGGACGGTTTATCGTGGCGGAAAAGATGCCGCCCAATTCTCTGAATTGGATCAGATCAATGTGAAGAATATTCATTTGCTTGAGCCGGCATGGATTTTTAACACCGGGGACAGCGGAGAGAAAACCACCATCGAATGCAATCCGATCATCATCGGCAGGACGATGTACATCACCTCTCCTGCCCTCGCATTGATCGCCTTGGATGCTGCGACAGGGAAGGAACTTTGGAGATTTGATCCTTTTGCCGGTGAAACGGCAGTGGGTGTCAACCGAGGGGTAACCTACTTCAAAGACGGGGAGAAAGAAACCCTCTTTTTACCGGCGGGGAGCTATTTGTATGCAGTAAATGCCCAAACCGGAAAATTGCAGGCTGATTTCGGAAATCAGGGCAAAATTGACTTACGGGAAAACATGGGAATGGATCCGGAAAGCCTTTCTATAGGATTGTCTACGCCCGGAATCATTTACCAAGATCTGATCATCGTAGGTTCTACCACAGGAGAGGGTTACACCGCGGCACCGGGACACGTCAGGGCATTCAATGCCAAGACCGGTGAATTTGCCTGGATTTTCCACACGATCCCCCAAGAAAATCAGTTTGGTCATGACACTTGGAATTGGATAGCAGGAGAAAATTACGGTGGGGCAAACAACTGGGCAGGAATGAGTCTGGATGAAAATAAGGGTTGGGTATTTGTTTCCACAGGTTCGGCGGTATATGATTTCTATGGTGCCAATCGGCTGGGCGAAAATCTCTATGCCAATTCCATCATTGCACTGAATGCAGCCTCAGGGGAGAAAATCTGGCACTATCAGACCGTCCACCACGATTTATGGGATGTTGACCTTCCCTGTGCCCCGACCTTGATTTCCATCCCTTGGGAAGGGGGTTGGAAAGAGGCCCTGGCGCAGCCCACCAAAATGGGAGAACTGATCATCCTGGACAGAAATACCGGGGAGACACTTCTTTCTTCTGAAGAATCTCCGGTTCCCGGATCTAATGTCCCTGGAGAATTAGCTCATCCCACGCAAAAACTGAATCAGGGAATCCCTTTGGTCACTATGGGATTGGATCCTGAAAAATTGACTGACATTTCCCCGGAATCCAATCAATTTGCCCGAAAGGAACTGGCCAAGTATCGGAATGAGGGAATTTACACACCTCCGAGTATGGAAGGAAGCATAGCTTTCCCAGGACCTAGAGGGGGTGCGCTTTGGGGCGGTGCATCCTACGATTCCAAAAACAATATGATGTATCTCAACCTAAACGAGATCCCCATGATCCTACAACTGGCCAAAGTGGATTCAGAAGGAAAATCACCACAAGAATCTTTAAGCGGCTATGGACTGTATATGACCAATTGCTCTAATTGTCATGGCGCAGAAAAGCAAGGTGTGACGGGTTCTTTCCCTGCATTGACAGGGATTGAAAACAGGCTGGACAAATCCCAAATCATTCAAATCCTGAGTAAAGGAAAAGGAGTGATGCCGGCTTTTCCTCAGTTCACAGAGGCTGAACTCGAGAAATTGGCTGCTTATTTACTGGAAGGAAAAACCGAGAAACTATCCCCTGAAACCCCAAAGATCGGATTGGATAAATACGTACTTCAAGGATTCCGGATTTTCACCGACCAAGATGGATTTCCTGCCAACAAGGCTCCTTGGGGCACTTTGACAGCAGTAGATCTTGCAACGTTTTCGGTTAAATGGAAAGTCCCGCTGGGATACTATCCCGCATTGCGCCAAAAAGGAATATTGGAAGATACCGGTACGATGAATTATGGTGGATGCGTAGCCACGGCGGGTGGATTGGTATTCGTAGGAGCAACAGCGGATGAGCTTTTCCGTGCTTTTGATGCTAACAGCGGAAAAAAACTGTGGTCTTACAAACTCCCCGCCGGAGGATATGCTGTCCCCTCCGTATATGAAGTGGATGGAAAACAATATGTCGTCATCGCAGCGGGTGGAGGTAATCGAATGGGAACGCCCTAAGGTGATGCGATTATTGCTTTTTCGTTGCCGGATGGAAAAAAATGATGTTGATCAGGTGCTTTGCAATTTGGATTCAATCTGAGTTTTTGGAATAATAGGCTAAAGGCTTGGTAAATGGGAAGGTATCCGTCTGACAATCCCCGTGTCGGGATTGTCGGACGGATACGATAAAACCTACCTCAAAGTCTTCCTCTAACCCATCTCCTGCTTCCAAACTTAAAACTTAATCCTTTACACTTGATGTTTCAACCGGAGGTGAGACACCCGGCGGCAAGTCCAAAACCGGATCATCATTTTCGGGAATCCCCCCATCTTCATCATCATTATTGTCTTGATCCTTACATACATAAATTTTAAACACCTTATAAATGATAAATATATTCAGTATAATAAATGGAATATACAGCGGATGAGCAAGGATGTAATCAAGCATGCGGTGAGAAAACAAATTATTAAACCATCGAATCAAACCATTAACCTATTGTTCTCTCAAAAGTTTGAATTACAAGGATTTAAAACTCTCACTTTAGTGAAGTTTATCAGAAAGTAGCGAAAAAAACTAATTATCAAGAATTAATACTAAGTTTTTTGGTTGATGTAAGTTTTTCCAATCTTTTGCAGTTAGTAAGGATTGCTTACCAACTGAAAACAAGATTTACGACTGGGTTTGTAAAAATAGTCTGCGGAGACTGACTTTGGCGAAGAGGTCAAATAGGGAATGGTCAGTAAAGACAGTGACCTTGGCACAAGGGGTTAGTGAAATTGGTCAGTGAAGACCCTGACCTTGGCACGCTGACCATACCGCCAAGACCATGGTAAAAACTCAACTTTCCCCCATTTTCAACTTCCCTTTCCTAATAATTTTTTTGGCCTCAGCACCTTTGATCACACCATGTTTTTCATCTATCCACACAATCGCACCTGTGGGGCATCTTTGGATAGGTACCTGGGTTTGGTGGTTTTTGGAATAGTCGATGACAGGCAGATTATGGATCATGGTAATCATATTTGGGGCATCCATAGCGCATTTGCCACAGGCGGTGCAACCTACCTCACAATCCTCCAATACCCCATCACCTGCTTCAAGACTTTTGCAAGCCACCCATAATCTGTGGCTTATGGGATGAATGGAGAAAAGATCTTTGGGACAAACCTCGACACAATCCCCACAGGCGGTGCATTTTGCCTCATCGACAACAGGAATACCAAAGGCGTTCATACTGATGGCATCAAAATCACAGACTACCTCACAGTCTCCATGCCCCAAACAACCCCAAGAACAACCTTTGCCCCCACCTGAAATCAATGCCGCCCCCCTACAACTGCTCATTCCTTCATAGTTTGCGCGGTTAATAGCCACATTAATCCCGCCCGCACAGGCAAGTCGCGCCACCCTTTTTTCTTCAGAACCTGCATCCACTCCCAAATACGAAGCGATTTCTTTCCTACCTTCTTCACTGCTCACGGTACATTTACCGGGCAACATTTCCCCATTGACCAAGGCTTCCGCAAAAGGCCTGCAACCGGGATAGCCACAGGCACCGCAGTTAGCATGGGGAAGCATTCCCTCCACCACATCAATCCTCGGATCTTCATAGACATAGAGTTTCTTATTGGCAATGATCAGCATCAATGCCAAGAGAAGCGTCAGTCCGCCAAGGGCAAGTAAAGCGATTAGTATTGTCATGGGGAGCCTTGTTTTTTCACTTCGTTATTCGATATTTTTAATGTCCGATGTCGGGTGACCGATGACGGATGTTGCGTTATTATTTGCATCTGTCCTTCAATTGATTTAACATGACACTTTTTCCATCAATAGAGATTCTTCACTTCGCTATAGAGTTGGTTTTCAATTTCAAACTTTATCAAAGCTCGTTCAGAATGACGCACGCTATTTTCAACCCATTTTTGTAGCTAGCTTCCGTCTCCTGTCTTCTGTCTTCCGTCAAATTAACTTCGGTCATCCGACATCAGACATCGGTCATCGGTCATCTAACATCGGTCTTTCTCAATAAATCACCTCCGCCCACTTCTTCCCCGCAATCAATTCCGCTTTTCGGTTGTCCCATTTTTCTTTGGAACCCATGATGTTGATAAAGGCCTTGTTGAGGTTTTCCTTTACTTTTTCATAGCCTGCAATGTAGATGTAGGTGTTGGAATAGTTCAGCAGCTCCAGAATTTCCTCTGCCCTTTCCTCAATGGCAGCATCCAAAGAAATCGGATCTTCCCAATGGGGGCGGGGACTCAAAGCAGAGAAGGCTTCGAATGTCGCTTCATCGTAATAACTCGTCAGGTCACCGTCTTTGTCGTTGAGGTACAGGAGTTCCAAACCGCTTTTGGCACCATAAAACAACCTGATTTTTCCTTTCCAGTCTCCTACCTCGCTGTAGATATGCTTGACGAAAGCACGGAAAGGAGCAATGCCTGTTCCCATGCCTATCAATATCAGGTTGGAATTTTTATCGGCAGGAACTTTAAATGGCAATTCAAAGGGTCCTGTGATGGTAATCTCATCTCCGACTTGGCGGTCGCAGAGGTAGTTTGAACTCACACCATGATACAGTTCCCCGCTGAAATCATCCACATAGGAACAGCGCTTGACCAACATGGTGATATTGGCATTGCCGTTTTTGGTTTCAGGTAGATCGGCCACGCTGTAGAGGCGATGGTGAAACTCGTTACCAAATTCACTTTTATGTTCCATGAGGACACCAAAACTTTGGTCCACCTTAACCTTGAAATCAGGGCTACCGACTTCAAGTACAATCTCGCGTATTTCTTCGGTATTGGCAGGGGTAAGGCGCTCTGATTTTTTCACCTTGGCCTTGTATTGCTGCTTTGTATTGAGGTCTGATAGATAGGACATTGTTGTGCTATTTAGATGTTAGTGTTATATTTTTAAGTATTCTGGTTGGAAGACGGGAGACCGAAGACGGGAGACGGGAGATTGTGTACTATTTTTCCTTTTTGCACACTTTCACACAACCACAGTTGCCACAGCTTCTTCTTTCAGCAAGGACATCCTCATCGGAAATGTTTTCCGAAAAGGTATCCCTCCACCGGGATTGAACCCAGACCCAAGCGAGCATCATGACGACTATCGCCCCGATTCCAATTGCATATGTCATTAATGTTTCCATGTCGATGTGTTATTAACCCAATCCGGAAAATCCCATAAATGTCAGCGACAATATCCCTGCTATCAGCAAAGTAATGGCCGTTCCTTTCACCACATTGGGCACTTCGGCAAATTCCAATTGCTCCCTGATACCGGCCATCAACAGTAGGGCAAGCGTAAAACCTGCTCCGGCACCAAGGGCATACACCAGACTTTGGGAAAGATCATATCCCTTGTTGGTCTGGAACAAAGCCAAACCCAAAATGGCACAGTTGGTGGTAATCAGCGGCAGGAAAATCCCCAAAGCCCTGAACAAAGCAGGACTCATTTTCTTGATAAACATCTCCACCAATTGTACCGTCGAAGCAATCACGACGATATAGCTGATCAATTGCAGAAAAGGGGCATTGATGGCCACCAACAAGGCATGTATGCCATAAGCACATACCGAACTGATCAGCATCACAAAGGTCACGGCCCCGCCCATTTTGGTGGCTGTTTCCATTTTTCCGGAAACACCCATAAAAGGACAGATTCCCAGGAAATAGGCCAAAACGAAGTTATTGACCAAACTGGCATTGATAAATATGCTCCAATAGGATTCCGTGTTCATGCTTTTGCTTTTTTAAGTTTATAGAAGTTGAACAGTACCAGCCAAAGTGCCAAAGTGAAAAACCCTCCTGCAGGTAATATCATGATGATCCATGCCTGAAATGAATCGGGAAATAGGGATATGTCAAAGAAGGTCCCGTTACCGAGAATTTCACGGACCGCACCCAAGCAAAACAGGGCAAATACAAAGCCTACGCCCATTCCCAAGGCATCCATGATGGATTTGCCAATGGTGTTTTTCGAGGCAAAAGCTTCTGCCCTACTCAAGATCAGACAGTTGACAACGATCAGGGAAATAAATGCGCCAAGGTTTTTGTGCAAGTCTACACTGATGGCCTGAATGGCATAATCCACCACGGTCACGAATGTGGCGATGATCAAAATATAGGAGGCAATACGTACCTGTTTGGGTATGAAATTACGGAGGGAAGCCACCAGGACATTCGACATCAGCAACACGAAGGCTGTGGCCAATCCCATGGCAAGGGCATTTTGCGCTGTATTGGAAACTGCCAACACAGGACACATACCCAATACCTGCACAAACACAGGATTATCACGCCAAAGTCCTTTGATAAATTCATCGGTTGAGCTTGGTACCGCTTTGATTTCCGGGTTTTTTGTTATTCCTGCGCTCATTTTTGATCTGGAGTTACTTTAAAACTATCCCTCTGATGATATACCAAGGGAGCCATGATTGCGGTACTTTCACCCAATATATTCCCGATAGTCCGGGAAGAAATGGTCGCACCGGTAATACCTTCTACCTCCCAAGCTTGGGTCTTCCCGCCTTGTTTGACCGGAATTACCTTATTTTCAACTTGGGTCAAATCAGCATTGAGTTGGACATCCAATGCTTTGAAATTGGCCAGGAAATTATCATCCTTTTCAATCTTATCACCCAATCCGGGTGTCTCTTTACTTTCCAGCACATAAAATCCCACCACTGTTTGCGTAGATGGATCGTAGCCATACAGGATGCGGATGACATCCGCATATCCTTGCCCACTTGCTTCAATGGCGACTCCTTTGAAAGTATCGCTATCATCAAAACCTGCATAAACCACCGTCTTGGTTCGGTCCATGCCATCCGAAGGAACAAAAGTCCCCTCAGGGGTCAATTCATAAATCCTCGTTTTTGTGATTCCCGGCAGAACATTGAAAACCGCTTTCTCCAATGCTTCCGCTTTGAGCGTATCAATTCTTTCTTTGGTTCCTTCATAGGTCAATACAATCAATAAAGCACAGAAAACACCGATCCCTACCATGGCGGTCAGCATTTTTTTGCTGCTTCCTGTTGACCCTGTTTGTATGGTTTTATTGTCGCTCATACCATTACTTTTTTAGACCCATAAACTTTCGGCTTGATCAAACTGTCAATCTGAGGCGTAAGGGCATTTCCCAACAAAATGGCATACATCACTCCTTCTGGAAGACCTCCCCAAATTCGGATGACGACCACCAATACGCCAATAAATATCCCATAAATGACTATGCCCAAAGGTGTGATGGGTGAACCCACCATATCGGTAGCCATAAATACAGCCCCAAGCATCAGTCCTCCTGAGAAGAGCATAAATGTCGGTGAGGGGTAAATTTGGCTTTCAACTAGATACAGGATGCCACTTAAAACAAAAACCGTCAACAGAATCGTGACCGGAATTCGCCAGTTCATCATTTTCTTATAAATCAGATAAATCCCGCCCAAGGCTATCAGCCAAGAACAGGTTTCACCGGTAGATCCACTGATCAATCCCAAGGCAAGGTCTGCACTGTCTGTAGTGATTTGGTCAAATTTGAATGCTGAAAGGGGTGTTGCGCCGGAGATTCCATCCACAATTGGTTCCGTAAAAGGGAATGCCATGACAGATTTGGAAATACTGACAAAGCGATCTTCCAAAAAGGCTGGATGCCAGGTAGTGATGGCCACAGGAAATGCGGCCTGCAAGATAGCCCTGCCCACCAAGGCAGGATTAAAGGCATTATAGCCCAAGCCTCCAAAGACAAATTTGCCCAAAGCAATGGCCATGACTCCCCCAAGGAAAGTCATCCACAGCGGGAAAATCGGTGGCAAAGTCAATCCCAAAAGAAGTCCGGTAATGATGGCCGACCAATCCGAAACCGTACTTTGCTGATTTGACCACCTGCACAACAGGTGTTCGGTCATCACAGCTGAAATTACTGCGGTAATGATAACCAGCAAGGCATTGATTCCAAAAGCATAGACTGAAAACAAAGCAACAGGTATCAGGGCATAGACCACGTTTTTCATAATCATGTCCGTGGACACACCTTTGTTGATGTGGGGAGAGGTGCTGATATGAAGGGTCTTGCTAAGCATTTGATTTCTGTTGTTTAGCTGAATTTCGTTTTCTGACTATTCCTTTGGAAAGGCGGAAATATTGCACCAAAGGAATGTTTGAGGGACATACATAGGAACATGAACCACATTCGAAGCAATCCATTAAGTTGAATTCCTCCGCCATGGTATCATAGGCCTCGAATTTTGCCAAAATCCCAAGCTTGGAAGGATTCAGGAAAATAGGACAGGCATCTACACAGGCACCGCATTTGATGCAGGGATAGATTTTATCCACTTTCCGCACCTCATTATCTCCAAAGACAACAATGCCTGAAGTTCCTTTTACGATAGAGATATCCAAACTTGACGCGGAAACACCCATCATAGGCCCGCCCATATATACTTCACTGATATTGTCTACAGCACCGACCTGTTCCAGCACATAGCGCAATGGCGTCCCGATAGGGATCAGGTAATTTCCTTTTTTCTTGACTCCGGGTCCGGTAATGGTAATCACACGTTCCTGTATGCCCTGTCCATGTGGCAATAGTCTCCCGATTTCGGCAGTTGTGGCTACATTCACCACGACAGCATTGACTTCAATGGGCAATCCTCCCGAAGGAACTTCTTTGCCCAACAAAGCCGTGATCAGCATTTTCTCTGCGCCCTGTGGGTATTTTACTGGAACTACCTGTACTCTGACCGGTAAATCTGTGGGGATTTTAGAAGAGAGATGATCAGCGGCATCTTGCTTATTGGCTTCTATGCCGATGATGACTTCCTTGGCTCCGGTCACTTTCAATAAATATCGGATTCCTGTGAAAATATCATCTGCTTGTTCCAACATGACCCGATGGTCTGTGGTCAGGTAGGGTTCACATTCAATTCCGTTGATGATCAGGTAATCACAGGTTTTTCCTTCCGGAATCTTGAGTTTGACATGGGTAGGGAAAGCAGCGCCTCCCAAGCCCACAATTCCCGCATCCTGAATACCTTTCAGAATTTCCTCGGGACTTGCGTCTAGGGATATTGGATTGCCTACCACTACTTCCTGACCCGAATATGGAAAGGGTTCCAGGTAAATTCCCGGAGAAGTTTGACCGGAGATAAGCAGCACATCCGCAATTTTTCTGATTTTGCCTGACACCGGGGAATGCATGGGTACGGACATATAACCATTGGCTTTTGCCAGCAATTGTCCCCGGGATACCTCTTGCCCTTCCTTGACAATTATCTGAGAAGCAGCCCCTATATGTTGCTGCACAGGTAAAATAATCAAAGGGGCAAATGGAAACTGCCTGATGGGCAGTCCATTTGTCTCCTCCTTGTTTTCGGGCGGATGGACACCGTGTTTAAAGGTATTTTTCAATGAGGTCAGCACGGTATCAATTGAATTTTTCTCCTCTTTTAATCCATTTATCTATATCAGCTTCACTTTTATCAGCCGGTAGTCCGGGATGAATCACGCCTGCTGTACATTTCTCAGCAGCTTTTACCAAATCCTGATACGGTCCCGCGTTGGGGTCTTTGATAAATGCCTTTTTGTCATTGTTGTATTGGAACATATTGGGATTTAACTTGATGCATTCGTCACAGGAGGTACAGAATTCTGTTTCCAACCATGGTGACATGGATTGACCGTTGGATCCGGCGTCAGCTGGTTTGGCTGCTTCCGTTTTCTCTCCATCAAGGGCAAAATCCAAAATTCCTGCACCATCATCTCCTGCCATTTTCATCAAACCTTTGGCAATCCTTCCTATGACTTCTGCCCTCACTTTGCTTTCCAGATCCTCTGCAGGCATTTTGCTTTCAGGTTTTACTCCTGCAATGGCTTTGAGCATGATCCAGAAATCACGTCGCTCTTCACAGGATTCCACCATCGTCTTGGCTACCAATACCCGGGTAAGGTGCTGCTTTCTGTCAACTGCCCAGATGTATGGGAATTTGCCTTCTCTTTCGCTTTTTTCCAGTTCCAAAAATTCTTCCAGCACCACCATGTTTTCATTCCAAGTGTCACGGGGAGCATTTCGGAAATGCTTTCTGAATCGCGCTTCTGTCAAAGCAAAATCCGCAAATGTCATGGCAACTTCCATCGTTTTTTGACGGTTGTTTTCAATGTATTTGAGTTGGTAGGTCGGCCAGTTTTGGTGCATGGCAGGATTACCTTCCAGGTCAAAGGCCTCCTCAGGAGTGACTCCTTTGTCGGGATTGTATCGGAATAGTGGGTAAGCCCTGGATTCCACCGCCAATTTTGCCTGATGTGCACCCATGTCATCTGCCACGCCATGTTCCGGTTGGCAGGTAGTATAGAGGTTGAACAGAGCAGGGCGCTTGGTCATCAGACCGTCTATAAAGCCTTCGATCATCTGACTGGTATTGGCCAAAGTGCCTTGGAGGACATAGGTATTTCTATGGGCCATGGCAATCAGTCCGATTTCTTTTCTGGGTTCAGATTTTCCCTTCCAGACTTTGCCATATTGGGCCATGTCGGAAACCTGTCCGATAAATCCTGAGGTACATGCCTGTCCTCCGGTATTGGAATATACTTGAGTATCTACCACCACGACTTTGATCGGCTTACCTGATGCCATCATTCTTGACAGGTTTTGGAAACCAATATCATACATGGCACCATCCCCGCCCAAAGCGACTACAGGTGGACATAATTTCCATTCTTCATCGGTAAACTGACCCCAGTTGAAATAGGTAAAGAACTCTTTTTGCTCTCGGGCATTATAACTGCCTTTCAACTCCATTTCTGCTTTTCGGATAAGTTTGAAACCATCAGCCATTTTGGACATGTGGCCTTCAAATATCCCCATGGCCATGGAGGTGCTGTCCTGAAAGAGGTGGTTGGCCCAAGGGAATGGGTATGGGTTATAGGGGTAAGTACTGCCCCAAACCGAGGTACATCCGGTGGCATTGGTCATCCCCATAGTAGAACGGCCTTTCCCGGTGTTCCCTTTGGTATATTTCCAATGCAGGTGTTTCAGTCCGGTCAGCGTCTGAGAAGTCTCCCGCAGCCATTCTTGGTCTATGGGGGAAGACCCTTTCTCGGATTCCATTCTACTGGCAATTTCTGCCATAGTCAGATCACCGCCCTGCATTTCTGACATAATCTTGGACATCATATTGGTATCCAAAATATTGACAGTATTCATAAGTTTCAACTGAATGTGTTTTTCCAGTTTTTCGATCAGTTCTTCAAGATAGACTATATGTTTTTCAACCCTTGGAATCATCAGAGATTCCACGGTTGCCATAAACAAGTGGACCACGGATTTTTCGGAACAACCTAAGCAGGCCCCATCTCCACTGGCAAAACTTTGATAAGCATTTTTGTCCAACAAGATGGTTTCCAAAGGACCGATCTTTTCTTCCAAATTATCAACACGGTTGAATTTTTTAGGGGTATTGGGAAGGTCACTCCATACGCTCCATTCTTTGCGAAGCCTGTCTACAGAATCATCGGTTTGCTTCACAATTCTCAATGCGTCATCATCACATACTGCTATACACTCCATACAGCCTTTGCAGGTATTTGGATTTACTGTGATGCTGAATAAGCCGCCACTGTTGGGGTTCTTTTTCTCATGCAGGTCATAATAAGGCCTGGTCAATGCAAATTGGAAATCTCCAAGCTCATCCCTGAACCATCCCAATTCTGTTGAAAGCAAAGAATCTTTTTTCTCTTGGGCAATCACCTCGTCAATGGCTTCATTGATCAGGTTATTGACCGTGACGCCATCATGGGGTTCATTGAAAAGTGTGCGTACCCTAGGCTCTAATTGTTTGACAGTTTTGGGCAAAAACTCGAGCTTATCATGATTCCTTTTCACCCGCTTCAATACGGTATCCAAGACATCGGACAACTCCGTGACCAATCCCGGGATGGCGGTATCGGGACAAACGGTGTAGCAGTTACCACAAGCTGTACAATTGTCCGGCACCCATTCCGGATGCTCAAAACGGATTCCTGTCATGTCCCTGAACAAGGAAGATGCGGCAGGCATCACACTCAATCCGATGAATGGGTCGGTGAGGTTGTCATTGCCCTGACCTGTTTGGTAGAAATTACCGGTCTGTTCCCAGAACCTGTGGATATCACTCAGTTTGGATTCACTCTGAGGGGTTGTTTTGAGAATGCTTGGGATGGTGGCTACCCACTGCCCGTTAGTTTTTTCTGTTTGGGCACCCAAGACCTTGTTTTTGATTTCATACACTTCATCAAAACCACGCTTTACAACCCGCATATTGTCATCGACTACGCGTTGGCCTTTGCCGCCAAACTTATGCTGTAATTGGTCTTCGATGGCTTTCAATAATGCCACATCGCTTAGGCCTGCTTTTTCCATCAAAGGTGAGGCTGCAAAGAAGGCGCCTTGGAAGGCAATCCCCTGCATTCTCAATTGTAGTTCAACATCCGATGCTTCCTCTCTGGCAATCTTAAATCCATCTACATAAAATACCCTGATTTCATTTTCTATGATGAGTTTTTGATAATGTTTCGGAATGTCTGCCCAAACTTCATCGGCAGTCTTTCTTTCACTTTGGATGATAAAGGTTCCCCCGTTTTTGAGCCCTGCCAAAGCATTGGTATGCTTGAAGACGTTGGGGTCAGGAGAAAGCACCACATCCACGAAATAGTATTCGCAGTTGATATTGATCGGTTCGGGGGCGGCGGCAAGGTAGTACGTGGTGGGTTGCCCTTTCTTCTCAGAACCATATTTCGGATTGGCTTTGATGTCATATCCCAACAATTCAAAAAGGGTCATCGCCAGGTTTTTACCTGTTGTAATCGCGCCCCAACCACCAATAGAGTGAAATCTCACCGTGATGGCGCCTTTGGGCATCAGGTTAGGGTTTTCAGAACCGTGAAGGGCCAATTCTTTTACCAAAGGATAAGACTCCTGAATGGTTTCCTGATGTGCCCTTTGCTTGGGTGTGAAAGCATTTTCCCTGATAAAGTCTATGGACAAATAGAATCTTGTTTTGTGCTTTCCATTTGGAAGCATATTCTCCACTGCACCAATAATTCCTTCGGGTTGAAGGTCACGGCTACCCATTCCAAATGAACCTGTATACAAGGAAGGCATATCACCGTAAGCGTATGTGGCCAATTCGGGATAGGGTTTGTCTTTTTTGAAGTTCCCGTTTTCAATACATTTTGAAATAACGGCTCGGGTTTCTCTCATAATGGGAGAATCTTCCGCCAATGGCTGATCCAACCTTTCCAGGATGGTTACGCCTTTTCGGCCTTTCAGAATATGGCCCAAAAGATCGGCAGGAAAGGGTCGGAACATGACCAAATCAACCACTCCGACTTTAATGCCCCGGGTTTTTCTCAAATAGTCTACTACTGCCTGCGCACTGGGGACGACACTGCCCTGACCAAGAATCAGGTAATCTGCATCTTCGACCTTGTAGGTCATCACCCTTTCATATTTCCGCCCGGTCAGTTTGTAGTAATCTTCAAAAGATTGGTCCGTCAATTCTTTGATGTGATCGAAGAAAAATGGACGCTGGGCTGCCACACTCTGCATGTAGGAATCCTGGTTTTGGACAATTCCGGCCATCATGGGATTATCCACATCCCAAATCTCCGGAATTCTCCGCCTCATATCACCATAAATCATCCTTTGGGATGGCGTTGGGGTATTGATGATGTCATCAGGGCGGCCCAGAAATTCCTTGATCAATTCCCGCTCGGGCAACATCAGGGATTCAATCAAGTGCGTGGTCAAAAATCCATCTTGGGCGATTACCCCTGGGTTTAAGGCCAATTCAGCGATACGGTGTGAAATGATATTGAGGTCAGCTACTGCCTGAGCGTTTTTGGCAAACAACTGAAAAAATCCGGTGTCATCAATGGCATGGTAGTCATCATGGCCCGCATGCACGTTGAGCGTGGATTTCGTCATGGCCCGGGCACCGATGTTGAGAATGTAGGTCAGTCTTTTGCCCACCGCCGCATACAATGATTCGTGCATGTAGGCAATTCCCTGTCCCGAGGAGAAATTAGCTGCCCGTAACCCGGTCATGGAAAGTCCCGCAGTAACAGCCGCCGCAGCATGTTCACCTTCCGGTTCTATAAAAATCAAGGGTCTATCTGAAATATTGAGGTGACCTTTGGCGGCTTCTTCCGCCCAATATTCCCCCATTTGGGTGGATGGGGTAATGGGATAGGCACCTGCCGCGTCTGAGGATTCACGCTCACACATGATGGCAACGGTATTGCCATCGAGGGCTACCCTGGTACCTGGATATTTGAATTGCTTGTTTTTATTTTCCATGACGTTATCTCGTAGTGGGATTGATGAAAATGTTATAAGCTTAGGAATGCCATCCCAAGTTTAGAAGATGGTTTTTGTGGTGGAGAGAGGACTTGTTTTGGATAAGAAAACTGTTGGCTTGAACTTCTTTAATTTTTGCCAACAAGATCCCTGGTTTTTTCGGCCAGCATAATGAATGTCTGCGCAGTATGCAGGTTCATCATCAGCTTTTCAGGATCATCAGCACTGATTACCGGATCAAAGTTGATGTCATTGAATTTTTTATCGACTTTTTGACATTGACCCAACAAATCCTTGATGTGGTTGGAATTCTGAATATGTGCGCCATGCTGAATCAGGTACCCTGTCATGTATTTTTCAATGGCCTTGTAGGCGTGTTTACAGACATTATAATGGACCACGTCCTCTTCGGGACGGCAAAGTTCTTCTTTGGCCAAGTCGAGCATATCATCGGCTTCAGAAAGTGTGGATTGAAATTTGGGAGAATTCATAATGGCGTATTTTAAGTTATTCGACAAGAACCAAATGGTGAATTTTGAGCCATCAAGGTATTTAGATAAACCCTTAATAATCATGACATAAGTCACTCTTTTGCATGATATGGGTCAAGGTGGGATTGAAGGTAGATTATCGGGATATTCTCCACATCACCATATTTCAGTAAAAAAAGTAAAAGAGGGGTCTCGGCAAGCTCGACCACCGAAATTTGTTTAGGTAAGGGGAGTGGGAGAAATGCGGCTTCGCCGCATTTCTCCCACTCCCCTTATTTAAATCAGGCAACCCGGTCACCGAGCTTGCCGAGGTGGAAAAAAATTGAGGGAAATAAAAGGATGAAAATGCTGCCTCCTGAATAGGGAATACACCAAGGGTAAAACAACCTTAATGGGCAAAAAAATCAGCGAAAATCTGCTCAATCTGCGTCATCTGCGTTCAAACAACGCCTGTAATAGAAAAAGACCGAACATAAATCAATATTCGGTCTTCAATTAATTATTTTAATGGTAAGACAGCCTCTTAGTTTAAAGAGAAGCCAAACTTCAATCAACGGGACTTTTAAAGCATCCTACTATTTAGAAGCCAGAAACTTATTTACTTCTAACCAATACATAAAGGCATCAAACCAACGGTTACTAGTTCTGTCGGGGTTGCCGAGGCCGAAACCGTGGCCACCGTTCTGGTAAAGATGGAATTCTACCGGGATGCCTGCTTTGTACCAAGATTCGATCACACCCGTCTGACCCAAGAACAGAAAATCGTCAGTTGCGATCACATTGAACATTGGTGGTGCATTCTCAGGTACGTCAACAGCACCCATACCCCCATAGATCGGACCGATAAAGGCTAGCTTCATGGTCTTGGAATGGAGTGTGGAGTGCATGGTCAGCCCGGCGCCAGCTGAGAAACCGATCATGCCTATCCGGTCTGTATCGACTCCCCATTCTTTAGCCCTTGAGACGATCATGGCGTAAGCAGCTTCTGCATCTTCAAGTTGGTTGGATAGATTTCGCTGAGGTGGTCGGGGAGCTGGGGTATTGGGTTTAGCATCGGATGGCGGTGCTGGAGCAGGAGTCCGGGGACGGTTCATCCATGCCGAAAAATCTTCCAGTTTTTCAGGAGTTGGGTTAAGACGGTATTTGAGCACAAATGCAGCGATTCCCTGCGCTGCAAGTGCCTCAGCAACTTCCCAGCCCTCATGGCCCATCGACAGCCAACTGAAGCCTCCACCAGGTGCAACGATGACAGCAGTGCCATTGGCCTTTCCCGGTTCAGGAAGGAAAGGTGTGAGTGTGGCAGTAGCGATATTTCGGGCCATCGGATCCCCCCATTGGCGGAACCAGGTTTCTTTTGCCGGTTGGTTATTAACACCTCCGGTTCCGAGGAGAATGGCATTTGGTTCTTCAGGTGTTTCAAGTGGATAGATGGTCCCATCCTGAGCCATCACTGTGGAAGCAAAGACAAGAAAGAAGCTCAATAGAACGGTAAAGGTTTTTTGTAGGTAAGACATAGTGTTATAGGTTTATTGGTAAGAGAAATGAAGTTATTGGATTTAACTGCCACAGGATAAAGTTATAAAAAATTGTCAAATTCACACTTATTGTTTTTTGATTTGCTTTGAGGTTATAAAGAAGGTGGGATTTAGGGTTTGAATACTCTAAGTCCACCATTAAACTACATTTTACACCCAGAGTGCAAAAATCGTCTAAATAATTAGCCAACAATCCCGAAAGGGATTGAACACCGTAAGGTTATTTACCCCGGATGACAATCCGGGGCAAAAAATGATATCCTCAGCTAAAATCTCAAAACCCCGATAGGGGTTGAATTAAACCACAAGTTCACACATTTCTACGCACCCTTCTCAAATAATTCAACCCTTTCAGGGTTGCTACACTAGTTAGTGATTGTTCCTAGTTAATCCACCGGATTTCATCCGGGGTAAATACCCATTCTGGGATTCAATCCCTCTGGGATTTTTAGGTAAATAATCTCAATTTATCATGACCCTTTCACTGAGAATCTAATTTAAGTCGGAATCATAATAGTAAGTAAATTCTTCCGACTACTGTACACAATACACCACGTCCTACCATCAATCTACATATACAGAAGAGGAACAAAGTGTGGCGGAGAATTACCATATGGGTCCACTTTGGACCAAAACATCCTTATCTTAAAAAAGTATAGGATAAACCTACAGAAGCATAGTGGAACAAAGAAAAATTATAGACCTCATCATTATCAGCACCTCCCTCTAGGATACGGTAACCGGCTCGAAGCATCAAGTTATTAGACAAATTATAGGTTGCGGCTGCCAAAACATCTACGGCCCTTCCCTGTGGTGCAGCCAATGCATCACCATCTAAAAGAAGACCAAACCTATCATCGAGTTTCCACAAAAGCCTGAAATTGATAATGGGCACAAAGCCTACATTGGTTTTCTCCGATACCAAGTCCTCTGAAGAAAGCCCGATTCTGGCATCCCTGATTTTGGCGGTAGCGCCCAACCCAAACTCAAACCTTGGATTTCGAATAAAATCATATCGATAGGTCAATCTGTATGAGTTGAATTTATAAGTACTGTTAAGCAAGGTGTTGGCAGGAAATGTTGCGCCTTCAAAGAAAATGTCATTGGCCACACTACCTTGTGATTGGGTTTCAAGCGGAGCGTATAACACTGAAATGAAGTGACGAGATTTTATAATGTAACTCGCCCTCAAACGATAAAATGCTTTAGTCTGGGAATTCAGATCATCTGTCAAAGAAAAAAGCGTCCCCTGATCTCCGGGAATGCGGACATCATTATACCCATTAAATACAGCACCTGTTTCAAGGTCTATAATTGCCTGCGCATGGGCTGTTATTTGTAGGAAAAAAGTCAGGGATAGAATACAGATTGAATAGATAAAAGTTTTCATTTTTCTTTGGTTTAAGGTTTAAAGTAACCGAAATGGATTTCAGGTTTGGTCTTACAGTCTTACTATAAAAAACCCATACCTTGAATTATGGGTTCAATTACTGGGCCAGAATGGGTTGCGTTGTAGAGAAGAGTTTTTGCAAAAGCAGAAAAAAAGTAGAATCCATTAAGGTAGCATCCTGCTTTCAGCAACCGATAAATTACTAAAATGAGTTACCTTGGCCCCATAAATCTGTCTCCATTAAAATGTATCATATGATCTGGCACTTCCATTAACCAAACTTCTGTTTCCCAAGCAATGTTGTTTGAGTGTTTTTTGAATTCCGTCATATCTGGAAAAGCAGTCACATAAACTTTACCGACTTTGCAGTCTATCAAAAAATCTTCAAGTTCCAAAAGCCGTTTTGGAGAAACGGGCCCGTGTGAAGTAACTGCTTCAATAAGAAACAACCATTTTCTCTTGCTGTCATAAATTACAACATCAGGCAATTTGCTATGTTGGTCAATTGGGATACCCAAATCTCTAAGGCCTTTTTCGTCAACGAACAGGTCTTTCTTAGCGGTGTCTCCTAAGTAAAGAAGTGTTCCCCCGTTTGCGAATCGCGGGGCAAATTGTTCAACTATTGCAGCTTGAACTTCATTATGTTTCCCTGCTGAAAGTCTTATTGTTTCTCCATTTTTAAGAAACTAAGAAGAACTGGATTTTAAAATTACTACTTTCCTTTCTTACTAAGCACGAATCACCAGATTGCGTATAGGTGATTTTGGGCGCTGGCCTTCCTTCTTTTCGGTTTGGTATTCCGTTACAAAAGAAAATAAAAAATTCCAAATGTTACTTATAGTCATTGATTTATAGTCAACATATTTAGATTTTTGTCCCGTGGATGTAAAAACAAAAATTGGTCAAAGGATAAAACAACTCCGTGAAACTGTTGATATATCGCAGAAAGATTTGGCATACACTGCTGATTTAGATAGAAGTTACATCGCAAGTGTTGAAAACGGACAAAGGAACATTTCTATTGTAAATATAGAAAAAATAGCTAAGGCACTTGGAGTAACACTCAAAGAGTTTTTTAATAATATTAATTTTGAGAACATTACAACAAATTAAGGCCGACATAGATAACAGGATTACATCTTGTTCAATAAATCCAATATCTCTTGCTGAAGCATTGGAGATAATCAAATTAGCAGTTGAGGATGTGATTAGGCATTCAGGATCGTCTGGAAAAACATCATTAATCACATCCCAACAACTAATTAATCTCTTTCACGAAGTTGTAAAATCCTCAATGGTTCACGAAGGTGTTAATCCAAATTTATTACAGCCACCAATTGGACAGTCAAGAGGTGAAAAAACCTTAGCTGGATTTTTGAAGTTTAAGAAACAAGATATTTGCATCTTCCCAAATAATAAAACTCCTAGAGTTGAGAGAATAGATTTTAATGGTTTGTATAATACTGGAACTACTGAACCTTACGGTGAGCTGTTTTCAGAACATATTTTATCGGTAAATGTTAGAAGTCAATTAAGTAGTTTGTCGAATAATATTGATACTATGTTCGAGCGTACTTACGCAGAACCATTAAATTTACATCGAAGAGTACCAAAAATGGTGCTTGGTGAGTTGTATTTAATTTCTGTTAGAGAACTCTCATCATCACAATTAGCCTTAAACAATGTTGTATATAAGCCATTTACAAACTCAACTGCTAACTATCTTGAAAAATATATTAAGGGATTTGCAGCTCTAAATATGAGAGCTAGCCAAAGAGATGATGACTTTAAATATGAACGTGTTGCTTTAATAATTGCAGATTTTTCACAAAATCCTGTAAAAGTTTATAATACTACACAGGATTTAATTAATGAGAACTTGCTACCTGCAAATTCTATTGCATCCATGGACAATTTGAATTACGATGGGTTTGTAAGGACGCTACTTGATGTATATGATAAACGATTTGGAACTGGAATATTAAGCTGATATTTTTTTATCAAAAATTCATCAATTTCATTTAGGGCAGAAAGATTCCGCAGTCGACATATTTCTTGTTCAGATAATTCGGGAATAGTAAATTTCTCAATAAAGTTTTTTTGATAACAAGGGTAACCTCCTTCAATCGCCACGCTAGTTTTAGATACATAATAATCCATAACGACTGAATTGAGAATTTTTTGGACGACATCAATATTTTCCACTTTTGTTATTGGATTAATAAGGTCATCAAAAAGACCAACAGAAACTGGTTCTCTAAAAAAGAGACCATAACCGTTTGTGAAATATGACTCTTCTTCAATAACCAAAAGAAATCTCGGTTTTTGGCTGAATGTAGGGTTTAAAATTTTCTTACCTTTTTTTGTTAGACCTTGAGTTCTTCCCCAAACATAAAATGGTTCAAACTTTACTTTACCTTTATCTCTTCCATGGAGTCTCTCTTTTTCAGAAAGCAAATATGAATAACACTTTGGGAACTTTGATTTAAATTCCTTCTCCACAATAGGTATAGCACTTCCATTATTTATCACATATGGGAAAATTATTTTTCTAGAATTTTGTTCGGCTTCTTCTTGGGATTTAAAATCAGAAATCTTATAAACTGGTTTAACGCAGTTTTTTTCAATTTCAAAAATTCCTTTTTCCGTTTCCTTTATGTAATATCCATTACGTTCTTTATTTCCATCAACAAAATAAACATCATCTTTTAATGTTGCTACACCTACACAAATTTCAAAAAGCTTTCCAATAGGAGTTCCTATGGTTTCGATAGCTTCAATATTTTTCTGTTCGTCGGATTTTAATAATCGCCATTTTTTTGCGTTTAAATTTTCCAAATAATTTGGCGACCCATTCGCATTTTTAAGAAAATATTCTGGCGAAAAATCAGGCTTTATTCTATCGTAGGTAATGTATTCGTTTTTTTGTTTGTTTAAAAAAGTGATGGCTGTGTAGGTTTGAGCGTCAAATACTTTTTTGTGACTAAAATCCACAATCCTAGTTACACATTTTTTGTTTTGGAAGTACTTTCTCAGAGATTCTCCTGCCAAAGATGTGAAATAGTTATTTGGGGTAATGTACCCTAATTGACCTGTCGGCTTCAATAATTTGTACCCTAATTCAAAAAATGCAAAGTATAAATTAAAAGTCCCTCCTTCAACCGTAGTCCAATTTTTTGTTAAGTAATCTCTGCCTTCGTTTGAAAGGTCTTGAAACTTAACATAGGGAGGATTACCAACAACATTGTCAAAGCGCTGATTCCAATTAGTTTTTAAACTGTCTTGATGATAAAGGTTGAAATCTGATTCAGATAAATATTCATCATATTGAAGAGCATAAATTGTCAAAATGATTTTAGTTCTGTGAATGTTGTATTCTAGTATATCGGAACCAAAAATATTTTCTTTGATAATATCTCTTACTTCCTTCTTAAAAACTCTTCTATAATAGTCAGTTAAACCAACTAGAAACGCACCACAACCACAACTTGGGTCAAGGTTTTTATCAGACTCTCTAGGTTTAATTTCATTAATAATGAAGTCTATCACATATTCAGGAGTAAAAAATGCACCGTTTAGCTTTCTGTCAGAAACAGGAATTATTAATTCTAAGTTGTTCTCTAATTCCTTGATGCTTGAAATATTTAAAGCTGTGGAGTCAAAATATAAAGTTGGATTTGGCTGAAAATTATTGAAGTAGCTAGTTAAAATCGGGCTTCGTTCAAAATCCAAATTTCTGGTTTTTAAGAACGTATAAATCAAGTGGTGCTCAAGATTTTTTAGGTCTTGAGTTTGAATGAGTTGATTTAATATTCCTTTTTTCACTTGAGTTTATATGTTGACTTTGAGTAACAAAAGTACGGATTTTAATTTAAGCCAAGAGAATTTTTTTGAAATTTTCAATCACTTTTTTTCCAATCAATGGGTTCTATTTCCTGTGGTGTTTTTTTATTAAGCTTGCACCCAACTGTTCAATTGATTCTAATATCATTTACAATATGCTCCCAAGAAGGTTTGTTTTTTCTTGACTTGTCCTCCACAGAGAACTCGATCCCACAATACACGCAAACACGATCTCTTCTTTTCACAATGTTTTCAACTTCTTTTGGAATTCCCCATCGATTTGACATTCTGTTTTCAATTATTTAAACATAGCCTCTTTAAGTTGTTTATCCAATTAAATGCTAATTTTATCAGAATCCCAAATCCCCTTAGGCGTAATTTGCAATTACGTCTTCCTATTATTAAGAATTTGCAATTTTCATTCCTTAATACTTAACTTGATAATCTGTCCTTAACATCAAAGAAAAAAATCAAAAATTTCCACCAATCCCCATGAAAAAATCCCTCACCACCCTCCTCCTCCTCCTCCTCTTTTTCCAATTATCCGCCCAATCCATTTCCGACTACCTCTCGGTACCCTTCCCGACTTCGCTGACAGCTGCTCCGGATGGCAATGCTATTGCATGGGTTTTCAATGACCAAGGGGAGCGGAATGTTTTTTATGCCAAGGCACCGGGATATGAAGCCAAAAAACTCACTGATTACAAAGGAGATATCGGAGTGGATATCGGGGATTTGACATTTTCACCGGATGGGAAGATTTTGGTGTTTGTGAGGGGAAACAGCAGAAATCCGGTCGGAGAACCCGCCAATCCTGCACAATTGCAGGAAAGTACGGATAGGGAAATCCACTGGGTTGATTTGACCAAAAGAGAGGTAAAATCCTTCTTAACAGGCTTTGCACCTCTTTTTCATCCGGATGGGAAAAAGTTGACTTTCGTCAAATCAGGAAAGGTTTATTTGAAAGACCTTTCGGGAACGGACAAAGAAGACAAACCTTTATTTTCTGCAAGGGGATCTTTGGGTCAGTTGACTTGGAGTCCCGACGGAAAACTTTTGGCTTTTACCAGCAGCAGGGTAGACCATGCTTTTGTGGGTTTGTTTGACCTGGAAAAAGGGACAGTCAGTTACCCTGAACCCAGCATGGACCATGATTCCTATCCTGCATGGAGTCCGGATGGTAAAAAACTGGCCTACCTGAGAGTTCCGAATATCAACAACAAACTGCCCTTTACCTCCCTCAAAGAAGCCAACCCCTGGAGCATCCGCGTCCTGGATCTGGCGAGTAGGACAGGTGAAGAAGTATTTCAAGCCGATCGAGGCAAAGGAAGTGTCATGGTCCGCGACCTTCCTGCTACCAGTTCAAGGCTTTGGTGGACTCCCTCAGGATCAATCGTTTTTCCTTGGGAGAAAAACAATTGGATGCATTTGTACGCCGTCAATCCTTCCACCAAAGAAGTCAGCCACCTTACCCCAGGTGAGGGACAAGTGGAATGGGTGGAAAGCAGCTGGGTTCCCGGTGAACTGCTGATCACTTCCAATATCGGGAATATTGACAGGAGAAATATTTGGCGATTGGACTTACATAGTTTTGATCTGGAATTTTTGGGCAAGAAAGACGAAATCCAATGGTCTCCGGTTCGGTTGGAAAATGGTCTGGCTTTTATTTCATCCACCCACAACCGTCCTGCTTGGCCGGTGATTGTCCAGTATGGAAAGGAAGATTTGTTGGCTGAAAATTTATTCCCAAATCAATTTCCCGATAACCTGACGATGCCTGAGGCTTTGGTTTTTAAAGCAGCTGATGGATTTGAAACTTACGGGCAACTGCTCTTGCCTCCTGATTACGATGCCAAAAAGAAATATCCGGCTGTGATTTTCCTGCATGGTGGCAGCAGAAGACAAATGCTTTTGGGATTTAATTATGGGCTGTATTACAGTCATGCTTATGCCATGCAGCAGTTTTTTGCCGCCAATGGCTTTATCGCCTTGTCGCTGAATTACCGTAGTGGGATTGGCTATGGTTTGGATTTCAGGGAAGAGGAGAATTATGGGGCAGGTGGGGCAAGTGAGGTGCAGGATGTAATGGCCGCAGCGGATTATCTGGCCTCAAGATCCGACGTGGATGCATCGAAGATTGTCCCTTGGGGCGGAAGTTATGGTGGATTTTTGACAGCCCATGCCCTTTCTCAGGCACCCGGAAAGTTTTTGGCAGGAGTGGATATCCATGGGGTGCACAATTGGAACAATGACATTCCGGTATTTGCACCTTGGTACAAGCCGGAGAAATTTCCCGAAATGGCCGAATTGGCTTTCAAGTCTTCCCCTATGTACCATGTTAAAAATTGGAAAAAACCTGTATTGTTGATCCATGGTGATGATGATAGGAATGTACTTTTTTCAGAGAGTGTGGAACTATTGGAGGTACTAAGAAAGCAGGGTGTGGAAGTGGAACAGTTGGTTTTCCCGGATGAGGTACATTCGTTTTTATTGCACAAAAATTGGGTTGGGGCGTATGAGGCGGCGTTTAGGTATATCCAGAAAAAAATACATGGAAATTAGAAGTTCAAAGGGCTTCATTAATTGGACTTCAAAGACAATTTCCAAAGATTAAAAAAAATGTGCATATTTAAAAAATTGGCTAATTGACTATTTTAGGGAATAAATGATAAAAACATATAAAAATATTATCCTCATCGCTATAATTACTCAATTTAAAATTAAGTTAATCCCCAATTAATTGCCCTGATACAAACAACTGATAACACCGTAAATCCAAATGAAAACCCCTTTATTTTTCATTCTTTTTCTCTTAATAACCAAAGTAGCTGCTCAAAGCATTTCAACTGAGGAAGTTATTACTTTAAGTAAAAAGTACCAGGAAAAGGCATTGTATTTTAGGGAAATGCCGCATTTTGACCGTGACAGTACTGTTTATTATTTTGACATGGCTGTTGACTTACTTCAAAACAATAAGCCGCTTCAATATGGACAATTGGCCGAGTTGTTCAGAGATATCACCGACAGGTCCAACCGCTCGCATAATTTTATTGTTGTAGATTCTATTGCGCCCATTGGCTGGTCGTATTATGAAAAAATCCCCGACGATCAAAAAGATAAAGTTTTGGGTTATGATTTATTGATCAATTGGGCTTTGATCAAAATAATAAGAGGCGAACCAAAACCGGGGCTTGAGCTTTTTGTAAAAGCATTGGATCTGCTTAAAGCTGATACCCGAACAGAGGTTCGACTCAAAATTTTGAAAGACAAGGGCAGGTTTTATTATCAATATGGTTTGCCTGAAGAAAAAGAAATAGGAATTCAATATTTAAAAGAGAGTATGATTGGCTATCAGAACTCCGATTATCCGGAAAAAAACGAAGCCCTCGTCATTGCTTACAAACTTCTCTCTTATCATTATGAAATTTCCAACCCTGATTCCACTGAATTTTATTTAAACCAATTAGACGCGCTGTTACCTCAAATCACCAATCCCTTTCACCATACCTGGCATTCTTACTCAATGGGAAACTACTTTGTTTTAAGAAAAAAGTACGAAGAGGCAGAATCCTACCTATTTAAAACCATACAACTATTAGAAAAGTATCACTTGACTACCATTGATGTTTATCAATTTGCGCATTCGCTTTTGGGTGATATTGCTGAGGTAGAAGGCCGAATTGATGAAGCAATTGCCTATTATGAAAAAGCCAAAAAATCCTCAATTGAGATAAATACCAAAGCAAATACAGCGAGCTTTATTGAAAAATTATCCAAATTGTATGCGCTCAAAGGCGATTACAAGAAGGCCCTGGCATATCATGTTGAATGGGCAGATACCAACGAAAGTATCGAATTGGAAAGAAACGAAAGAAGCCTGCGTGAGAGTGAGTTGGAGATGAATGTACTCAAACAGGATAAAGAGCTTCTTGCAAAACGGCAACAACAGACTATTTATATTGTTGCCCTACTACTTGGCACTGTTATGCTTGGACTTCTATATCGCAATTATAGAGTGGAACAAAAAAGCAACCAGAAATTGGCGGCTTTGAATGAAGAATTAGACCAAAAAAATGTGCTGCTAGATAAACGCAATGCGGAAAATGAATTGCTGTTAAAAGAAATCCACCACCGGGTAAAAAACAACCTTGAGATAGTCAGCAGTTTGTTGGCATTACAATCATCACAGATAGATGACCCCAACACCAAAGATGCGATGCAGGAAGGGCAGAACAGGGTGCAATCCATTGGCATCGTACATCAAAAACTCTATCAGGGCACTAACTTGGGTTCCATTGAAATGAGAGATTATTTTATCAACCTGGGTGAAAGTCTGATCGGATCTTTTGGTGCGGAAAAGCGGGTAACCCTTGAATGTGCCATGGATAACCTTGATGTGGATATTGACACAGCTGTTCCACTTGGGCTAATTGTGAATGAATTGCTGACAAATACGCTTAAATATGCCTTCCCTGAAGGACAGCAGGGCAAAGTTGAAATCACCCTTCAAAAGAATGGGGATGGCGTTCTTCAGTTACAGGTAAGCGACAATGGCGTAGGCAAAAGCGGACAGATCAAAGGCACCGGCTTTGGCGGTCAGTTGATCTCGCTGCTTACCCAACAATTAAACGGTAAAATGCAGGAAGAAGTGAAGAATGGTACACGGATATATTTTGATTTTAAAACTGAAGAAGCTGCATGATCATGTAATGGAATTATTTCTTTTTGAAGGCAGGCTTGATTACATAGGGTAAAATAATGGGTTAAGCCGCTGCCCTCTTTCAATTTCAATCCAAAATCTTTAACCCTTGAGGTAGGTAAAAAGAATCACTGACAATTATCAAAACTTGCAAAAATTGCAAGTTTTGATAATTTAACCTGTTTGCTTGACCAAGAGTAAAAATAGGAATTGCAGGAGATAATCTTTTTCATCCAAACAGACAGCTCCTGTGAAATAACCTACTCGTTGAATATTAGGTTCTAAACAGCTGAGATACAATCCATCTTCGGAAAGAAAACCTGTTCATTGGGGAAGAAATAGTAGCATTTCGTCCTAAGTCATCTATTTGCCACCATTGATTTTCCTATCTTACTTTAGTTTTCGGAACGAAGACTTTTATTAAACCCCCGCGAATCCGAACCCACAATAAATCTAACAAGGTAGAACCATGAGAAACATATTTTTAATCCTCTTCCTTACCCTGTCTTTAAATGCCTTAGGGCAATCGTCTATTCAATATGACATTGTATTGGCAGGAGGCCGGGTCATTGATCCAGAAACAAGACTGGATGCGATCAGAAATGTAGGTATCCAAAATGGCCGAATTGCCATGGTCAGTGCCGATCCTCTGGAGGGAAAAGAAACCCTCAATGTGAGCGGAATGGTAGTTTCTCCCGGATTTATCGACCTGCATGTGCACGGCGTAAGCAATGTGGAGCAGGAATACCAATTGCACGATGGGGTAACGACTGCCTTAGAACTCGAATGGGGAATAGAACATACCGGTGCATGGTATGCATCACGGCAGGACAAGGCATTGATCCATTATGGGGCGAGTGTTAACTGGCCATATGAGCGCTTGAGGGCCACCGGAAAGTATCAGGAAGGTGTGGAGGAGCTTTTGAATATGGTTCGTGCCAATGAGAGAGAAATTGCATCCTTTATTCACGTTGCTGCCCCTTCCTTTACGGAAGACCTTACAACTGAAGAAATGAACCAAACCCTCACCAATATCAAATCTTCTTTGGAGGAAGGAGGTATCGGAATAGGCGTGCCTATTGGGTACTTACCCGGCACAAAGCCCGCTGAGATGTATAGCGTCTTTGAAATGGCAGGTCAATTGGATGCCCTGATTTTTACACACAACCGCCAACCTAATATTTTGGCGACTCAGGAAGTAATCGCCAATGCCGTCCTGACCGGAGCGCCTTTACATATAGTTCACATCAATAGCATGTCGCTGGGGCAAATTGATTTTGCCTTGAACATGGTGAGTGCAGCTGCCCAAAAAGGCTTCGACATTACCACAGAATTATATCCTTATACCGCTGCCTCTACAGGCCTGATGATTGCCATGTTTGATGAAGGTTGGCAGGAAAGATTGGGTATTGATTATGGGGATTTGCAGTTGGTGGCTACTGGTGAGAGACTGACAAAAGAAACCTTTGCGAGAAATAGAAGAACCAATCAAGTAGTCATCATGCACATGATGCAACCCGAATGGATTGCAAGAGGTATTGCAGCGCCCGGTGTGATCATCGGATCAGATGGTATGCAATATAGTAAACTCGCCCATCCCCGTACCGCCGGGACTTTTTCCAGAGTTTTGGGAAAATATGTCAGAGAAGATCAGGTGCTGGACTTAAATACTGCTATCGAAAAGATGACCCTGCTTCCGGCAAAGCGTTTGGAAGGTATAGCTCCCATGATGCGGTTCAAGGGAAGGATACAGGTGGGTGCCGATGCAGACATCACCGTTTTTGATCCCAAGGCTGTAATTGATAAAGCGACCTTTAAAGGAGGGTTGGAGTTTTCGGAAGGAATTGAGTATGTATTGGTGAATGGAACCTTTGTTTTGAAAAATGGCAGGACCGTCTCCAATGTTTTCCCTGGGCAAGGAGTGTATGGGAAGTTTAAGAAGTAAGATCACAAGATATGGAATAATACAGTAGGGAACATTCCGGTTTTTTACTAATGATAATAAAATAATCATTTCATTTTAAGTCTAATCTTTATGAACCAAGTTGTAAAAAATCGGATCCATGCTGTTGATGCTTTGAGAGGCTTTGCCTTAGCCGGAATTGTGATTGCTCATGTATTGGAACAGTTCTTAGCTGGGTTCCCTACTGATGAAATGCGGGCTGTTATGTTTTCAGGACCTGTCGACTTCATAGTTGACACGGTTTCCTTTTGGATAATCAGGGGAAAGTTTTTTGCCCTGTTTTCGTTATTGTTTGGCCTTAGCTTTTTCATACAGATGGATAATGCTGAAAAAAGCGGTGTGAATTACAAAACCCGGTACCTGTGGCGTTTGTTGGTATTATTAGTAATCGGTGTTGCACATAATTCTTTCTATTCCGGGGACATCTTGGTGATTTATGTGCTTTTTGGATTTTTGCTTATCCCTTTTCACAGTACCAGCAATAAGGTTGTACTTGCCTTAGCTGTTATTCTATTTCTGGGTGGAGGTAGGTTTTTGTCCTATGGCATTTTTGGTAATGATTCCATCATAGCACTGAACATTGAAAATTTTGATGAAAAGTATATGGCGGCGATCACAGGTGGGACTTTATTGGATGTTTGGCGGGTCAATTTTATTGCACTGATTGGCAAATTCAATTTTCAAATGGGTGTATTCGGTCGAGGCTATCTGACATTTGCTTTTTTCCTGCTGGGTATGTGGATTGGCAGAACCCGACTTCTTGAAAATCTTCAATCCAACACCACAGTTCTTAAAAAAATAATCCAGTGGTCATTTGTGGGTACACTTGCCATGATTCCTCTTTTTTGGTACTTGTTTTCCCAAATGGAAAGTATATTTGATTTCACTTCATGGTGGTCCATGTTTGCCTTATCTGCTTACGATAATTTCAATTTTTTCTTTACCATATTCTTGGCTGCCGGGTTTGTTTACCTTTTTGAATTGCCAAAAATGCAAAAAACACTCGCCTGGTTAGCTCCTTATGGACGTATGGCACTGACAAATTATGTATTTCAATCCCTGATCGGCACATTCTTATTCTTTAATTGGGGCCTTGGGTACATGGGTCAATTGAGGAATATTGAACTTCTATTGATTGCCTTTCTGATCATTGGCGCACAAATGATCATAAGCTTTTACTGGATGAAAAAATTTAAATATGGCCCCATTGAATGGCTATGGCGATCACTCACCTATTTAAAGGTACAGCCATTTATAATTTCACAACCAATTCCGGTGGTGATCAAAGAAAATTAAAATGGAATCGAAAAAAAACAAAGGTATTGATCGCCGCGAATTTATTGGGATAAGTGCAAAAGGTGCTGCAGGAATTAGCCTGGCATCTCTCTCGGTTCTATCCGGTTGTTCGGATAGCGAGACAGCTAAAACAGTTTTTGGCGCCTGTTATCATGATTGTCCGGATCGTTGCAGTTGGACAGTAACTACAGTTAATAATCAAGTAACGGATTTTCAGGCAAGCAAAAACGATCCTTATACGGCGGGTAAGCTTTGCAACAAGATGGTCAGCTTTCCCAATGATGTCACTTTCCACCCTGACCGGATTTTATCACCCTTAAAAAGAAGTGGGCCAAAAGAAAGCGGTGAATTTGTGAAAATCAGTTGGGAACAGGCCATCCGTGAAGTTGCCGCTAAACTTAAAGTTATTATTGAGCAAAAGGGGGGAGAAGCAATCCTTCCCTATAGTTTTGGCGGAAATCAGGGAATGGTTCAGGGAGGAGCCATTTCCAGTAGATTTTTCGCTCATATAGGCGCCAGTCAATTAGAGAGAACAATATGTGGAGATGCTGCCGTGGAAGGTGTTTTGGCCACAAACGGTCAGACAACCGGCGTCCTGCCAGAAGATATTATTCACAGCAGATACATCATATTGTGGGGCACCAATCCTGTGCTTTCCAATCAACATTTATGGCCTTTTATCCAAGAGGCAAAAAACAATGGCGCAACAATCGTCACGGTAGATCCATTTCAGTCGAAAACTTCGGAGGAATCTGATTGGCATATTCAGCCGCGCCCGGGAACAGATACGGCCCTTGCATTAGGTTTGATGCATGTCATTTTAGCCGAGAATCTTCAGGATCAGGAATACATCAATAATTACACTTTGGGCATAGTGCAGTTGAAAGAACATGTGCAAAAATATGATCCGGAAACAGTTGCCCAAATCACCGGTCTGGAAAAGGAAACCATCATTGCGCTAGCCAAAGCATATGCCACAGCTTCGCCTTCACTGATTCGTGTGCTGATTGGGATGGAGCATCAGGTTAATGGGGCAAGTGCCTTTAGAGCAGTGGCGATGTTACCGGCATTGACCGGTGCATGGAGACATTTCGGAGGCGGGTTGATGCATATGACCTATGAACTATTTGGTGAGGCACTAAACTGGGAAAGTATCAACCTCCCTGGGGCACTTGCCGATCTAAAAACCCGGTCAGTCAATATGGTGGAATTGGGAAAGGCCTTGAATGACATGGAATTAAATCCAAGTATCGATGCCCTGTTTGTTTATAATTCGAATCCCGCAGTCACTACACCCAATCAAAATTTAGTCCGTAAAGGTCTGGAAAGAAATGACCTGCTCACTGTAGTTTCTGAACATTTTCTTACAGATACGGCCCGTTATGCTGATTATATATTTCCGGCCACGAGTGTTCTTGAAAATTGGGATATCCTCGATTCTTGGGGAACCCCCTATCTGAATATCAATGAACCTGCGATTGAACCGATAGGGGAATCAAAGCCCAATTCGGAACTGTTCAGATTACTGGCCCGGGAAATGGGATTCAAAGAAGCCTACTTCTACGAATCCGATATCGATATTGTAAAAAAGACCCTTGATAGCAATCATGAATATATGAAAGGCATTTCCTTTACGTCGCTAAGAAAAAGAGGCGGGCAAAAGCTAAACCTTCCTGCGAAGTGGATGCCCCATGCAGAAGGGAATTTCAAAACCAGCTCTGGAAAGTGCCATTTTTATGATCCTAACCTGGAACAAGCGCTTCCAGAGTATATTCCATTCAAATACAGTGATGAAGAAATGAAGCAATACCCTTTGCATTTATTGACCATCAAGACCCCTGAAAATTTCTTGAACAGTAGCCATGCTAACATAGATCATATCCTTGAAAAAGAGGGTAAATTTTATTTGGAAGTCAATCCGAAGGATGCTGCCATGCGGCAAATTGCCGATGGTGATGAGCTCAAGGTATTTAACCAAAGAGGTCGGGTGTACATAACAGCACGCATTAGCAATAAAGTACAGCAAGGAGTAGTCTGCATGCCACAAGGATTCTGGCCTTCACTGTTAAAAGGAGGGTCCTCCGCCAATGCTTTGACAAACCACTTGCTGACGGATATGGGCAGGGGTGGTGCTATTCAAGAAGCAAGGGTAGAAGTTGAGAAAGTGTAAATTGGAAATATCGCCCAAGTATGGAGCGCTTTTGAGATTAGAACAGATCGGGAAGTTCCAACCAATATACGGGGTTTAAATAGTATCCAGCTTCATTATGAAAATGGGAGGTGGTTTATCGATAGTTGGACCCTTCAGATGGAAACTATCAATAATTCATTGGTACAAGATTTTTTAAATGATAAATAATATTTTTGATTGATGGTCGGCAGCTAAAGGGCTGCGGGTATTCCCCAATGATCATAAAATAGTTTTCCCAGTTTGGCAGAAAACTCAAATCCTTCATTAGTCGCATTAAGGGGTTTGGAATCATCGACGTTGGTACATTTCAGGCCAATCACATACTCGCTATCCGGGGTAATGAAATAGGCCACGTCTCCACGGTATCCCGGGGTGAAACCCGCTTTGCCATACAATTCTATATTGATAATTTCTCCTGTGCTTAGATTTTTGGCATAAAGATGTGCCTCTCCCTTGAAGTCTTTAATCATTGCCGCCAATTCATTTTCTAAATTCAATTCCTGTATTTCTTCTGCCTTATTTATCCTTGAATTGCATGAAGAAAAAAGGGCTATAGATATAATTATCTTGAAGAAGTTGATGTTAAAAACATTTGAGTAATTCATAATGGAGGGTTATTTTAAATTTTTGTAAATAGGAGGTGGTTGAATTATTTTATGATGATATGATTTTCAAAATAGCTTTATCATGTTCTTTAAATGCATTACTTGCTTCCAAATGTTTTTCCATGGCATCCATATCTTCGCCATATAACGTTGCACTAAATTCCCATGCCCTTTCCATCATTCGGATAAATGCAGAAGGGTCATTTTGACGGGTAAGCCGTCTCAATGCTCCAACATAATCATCACGGTAAACTGTGGGAATTATAATTTTTGTTTGCCCGACTTTTGATAATTCTGAATTCATCATCACTCTTGCTATCCGCCCATTTCCATCCAAAAAAGGATGCACCTCACTCACTAAAAACATGATGTAAATGGCTTTGGCAAAGGGATGAGTCAATGCCTGATAATAGTCAAACCCCTTTGTGAGTGTGCCTTTTACCAAGGTGTGGTCGACAAAATGGGTTTCACCTGCCCTGTTGTTTTTATCTTTGAACTGCCCCGGTTTCTTGGATGTCCTTGCACTTAATAAAACTTGATGTCGGTATAAAAGTATTTCCAGCATTTGTTCTGGGTCTGACGGGGTGATACTCATTTCAGTTTTATTGCTCACCAATTTATACGTTCCCAACACATCATGCGAATCTTCATCACGGGTGGGCATTGGTGTTCCTGTTTCTATAATATGCCTTGCTTCCTCCACTTCAAACTCTGTCCCTTCTATGTAATTGGAAAAATAGGCTTCAAAAAAAGCAAAGTTTCGGAATGATCGGTTACTTGTATTTTTTTCCGGCTGATTAGTGAATTCCTGTTGCTTTAATGCAACAAACAATTTCTCAAATATGGGCAATCTTGCAGGATCGTAAGGATTGCCAAATGCCCTCGCAACTGCCATTGGAGATGACAATATTTTTGATGGATGTGTAGCAAGTAAAGCGCTGATGAGTTTGTTTAATTTTTCAAACTCACTTTTCATATCCAATTTGTCAGCTACCTCCTTTGCCTTATCTCTCAGATCATTTAATCCTTCCTCGCCATTTACCCTGATAATGCCTTCCAATCTTTCTTCTATTTCAGGCAGAGTAAGTGTTTTTGATTGTGGACCTATTTGGCGGCTTACTTGTAAGTTTTCCAATAATGCTCTTTCCGTTTGAGAAGCAAACAATTCACCGGAAAACCGATTATCCCCTTCAATAGCTGCATGACCTTCCATAAACCGAAGGATTATTCCCGGCAGGTTAATTTTTTTTGTGTAAGTGTAAGTAAGAAAAATGTGCCCTTCTGATGTGGGCTTAAATTCCAATGCCGACCTGTGACTGAGTAAAGCTCCGGGATATAATTTACCAAGTATGGCAAATAGGTTTCTTCTAATAATTGTTTCCGGGCTTTCTGTAAAATTAGGAGTGTAAATTCGCGGAGCTATTTTCCTCAATTTACCTGCTTTTTCCAGCTTGGAAATTTGTTTGCTTACCTGTGGTTCGCTGGAAGAAAAAACCACTTCCTGAAGATGTATTGGTAAAATATTTTCCATTAAATCAGTTGCTTGATATAAATTTGGAAAATATTTTCCATTAAAGGTTTATTTTTTTATAATATTTTCCAACATAATCAAATTTGGGTTTAGCAAATATTTTCCATTAAAACGGAAATTATTACGAAAAAGGAAATTATTTTCCAGTAAGCACATAATAATGGAAAATATTTTCCATTATAAATTACATAGTTCCCTGATTGAATTTTGGAAAAAACAAAAAATCCTAGCCGCTACATGCTTAAACCTGACCGCTACCCGCTATCTGCTTTTTGAAATTTATTAAAATCATAGTCCCCTTACTGACATCCTGCATCAATATTCCATCAATCTGACGGGTTAGCAGATCCACCAACTGGGTGCCAAAGCCCGTGCCTTTAGCTTTTTCATCCGAAGATTTACCCACTCCATTATCACTGATTTTAAGTTGTAAATTGTCTTCATTCACACTTTTCAAACTCAATTCAATATTCCCTTTTGCACCTTTGGGAAAAGCATATTTCAGTGCATTGGTAAGCAGCTCATTGACAATCAATCCTAATGGCACAGCCGTATCCACATCCATTTCAAGTTCCTTCATTTCAATATTGACCTTAATCCTGTCGGTTTCGTTGTAGGAATCCAAAATATTGATGCAGAGATTTTCGAAATAATTTTTCATTTCAATAAATGCCAAATGCTCGCTTTGGTAAAGCTTTTGGTGCAAGATTCCCATAGAGTGGACCCTGTTTTGGCTTGCCAACATAACCTCCTGCATGGTAGGGTCATCCATTTTTGCAGACTGCAGGGCAAGTAAACCCGACACCACTTCCAGGTTATTTTTTACCCGATGATGAATTTCCTTCAGCAATAGGACATTTTGATTGTTTTTTAATGAAAGCTCATTTTGGGTTTTGGTCAGGTCTCTGATTGTCGCATTTAATTGCTGAGTCCGTTCTTCCACTTCCTGCTCCATCGCAAGGAAAAGTCTTCCGTATTGATTGGTGATATAAATATAAATGCCCAAAGGATAACTGACATACAACAAAATCAGGTCAACATAATATAGGAACGTGCTCAGTGTGATGAGGTCAGCATTGACCATCCGATTGACCAATAAGAAAACTGAGGTACCTATGGCTCCAAATGTCACATAAAGCGCCCCTTTGTTATTTTCCTTGATGGCGATCCGCATGATGATGACCATCAAAATAATGACGGCAAGGATGATCGTCCCATCAAAAAGAATGAAATTGAAAACAGGAATAAAATAATTGGCGGTCCTCAAGAGTGCCAACCAAACCAGGTGCCTGGTCCAATAAAATTTCTGTATTCTAAAAAGTGAACTTAGAGAATAGGGTAAAAGCCCATAACCCAAAGCAAAAGCAGTGGAATTTAATATACTACTGAAAATGGGATTGGTAAAACCGTCAAGTTCAAAAAAGAGAAGTATATGGGCACAAATGGCTGCACATAGAAAGAAAAAGGTGATAAGCGTAATCACCAAATAAGGCTCTTCCTTTCGGAATTTGAAATATAAGAGCACGTGCAGTACCAAGAGGATAAATAGTACTGCGACTATTACCGACAAGGTGGCAAAGCTGTTGGGATATCGAAAATCTGAAAATTTTGCGCGGACTGCTGTGGAAAAGCCTATATCAAAACCCAGGTTTTCAGCAAAGTACCTGAATATTTTAAAGTTGTTTTTTGCCTGATGGTGTGAAAACCTGACTGCTAAGGTATGGACATCCTGAGGTTTAATTTTTAAGGGTCTGTCCGGTTCATAGTTGGGTGTATGGGTTTTTTCCAGTTGGCTATCGGTTGAAAAATTCCCATAAGTTTCCACAAGCTCCCCATCCAGATAAATTTCTGCTGCCCCCCAAGAGGAAAAATACAGCCTTTCAATGGCTTCCATGGTTTTTGGATCGGCCGTAAAGGTAATCCGCCACCAGCCAAATCCCGACCACAGACTATCCGGCATCTGATAGGCTTTTAAGCCAATGGGGTCTATCCTATACCAACTCGTGTCATCAAAATCAGGATTCGCCCATTCCGGATTGTCGCCAGGCTGATACCTCCAATTGTCTTTAAATTTTAACTCCAGCAAACCTTCCCTAAATAGGCTCGCATCTACGTGGGCTTTTTGGGCATAGGAATCTAAAGAGCTGAAATAGAATAAAATAAAGGCAGTGCCAATAAAGTATAGATATTTTGATATCGGGCTTTTAAAATGAATTTGGGGACAATTCAGCATACACCAAACATAAATTTAATTTTTGAAATTTCAGGTAAAAATGACCTTTTGGTCGTGAAAAATTAAAAATCCTCACTCGGAAAGTAATTCCGTTCATTGGGGAAGTATTTTACCCTTTTCGTCCTAAGCCGGGACGGTGGAAACTTTGGATTCATTAATTTATGGGATAATGGTCGTGGTTTGACTATTTGATGAAACCAAAACAGAAAATCATGAAAGATAAAGTCGCATTGATAACAGGTGCCAGCAGTGGCATAGGTAGAGCAACTGCACTTGCTTTTCACAGGATCAACCCTTCTCGCGGATGGTGGACTGACGCTCACTTTATAATAATTTCAATCTTTTAATCAATTCTAAATTAATAGCAATCATGAAAACAGTAGGCATTATCGGAGGTTCAGGCTTTATTGGAAGCTTTAACACTCAAAAATTTCTAAATGAAGGATACAAGGTAAAAGTATCTACCACAGACCTTTCCAAAAAAGAAAAGTATGAACATTTGCTCAGCCTCAAGAATGCTGAGAATCTGGAAATCGCTCAATTGGATGTGGAAAACAAACAGGAGCTTATGGATTTTTTGAAAGACTGTGACATTGTGATTCACGGAGGAACTCCCTTTCAATTGGATGTGAAAGACCTTCAGAAAGAACTGTTTGACCCGACCATCAAGGGTACCGAAAACTTCCTTGAAGCAGTTCTCAAAACTCCTGGGATTGAAAAAGTCGTGTTCATTGCATCTGTGGCAGCATACAACACCAACTTTCCATTTTTACCTGCAGGAAAAACTGAAGGTGAGCAAATTACTGAAGAAGATGCGCCATTTATGAGCGAAGAGGGCATTCCTTATGCCCAGGCAAAGTTTATCGCCAATCAGGCGGTCAATAAATTCATCGCAGACCACCCTGATCTAAGTTTTGAAATTACTTCTGTTTCACCGACGGGTGTAATGGGGAAATCTTTATCAAACAGACAGGATTCCACTTCAACGGGTATACAATTTCTGTTTAAAAATAAAATTGCCCCCAACCCATTCATACAAATGATCTATGATATGGATGTATTATGGGCATTGGTAGATGTAGAAGATGTTGCCGATGCTATTTTCAAAGCGGCCACAATCAAAAACATCCATGGAAAAAATTATCTCTTATCAGGGGAAAGTTACAGGGTCTCGGATGTGACATTAATGCTCAACAATCAAGCTCCAATAGGCAAGCCTGAAATTGTTTACAGTTCTGCTTTGGCAACAAAGGACTTGGGAATAGCATTTAAACCTGTCAGCATTCCTTTGAATAACTATTCTTCTTAAGAACAATGAAACAAAGAAACCTCAACACCCGCAGAGATTTCATGAAATCTGCTGCGGTTATAACCTCTGGTTCACTTGGTTTAACCATGTTGCCGCAATTTAGCACGGCTACACCTCCTCTACCATCCGAAAATCGGATCAATGTAATGGGACCCAGAGAAGGATTTTCACCTCAAATTGGGACCTTGGTTTCCATGATGGATTGGATGCGGATGGTAATATTGATGCCTGTGGAGGGGATGAGCGTTAAAGAGTTGGATTTTTTATTGGACGAAAACTCTAACTCCATAGGAGCGATGCTGCTCCATTTGGCCGCCACGGAGCGGTTTTATCAGATCCATACTTTCGAGGGAAAGGCATGGGGAGATTTTAGTAAGGAAGATTTAGATCGCTTTGATGTGGCGATGAACCTTGGTGACGAAGCCCGAAAAACCATCAAAGGCAATAATCTGGAGTACTACCTGAATATCATGACGGAAGTGCGGGAAAATACCATCAAGGAATTTGAGAAAAGGGATGATAGTTGGCTTATGGCGGTCGATGAGGAATGGCCTTGGGGTCCTACCAATAACTACTGCAAATGGTTCCATGTCTGCGAACATGAGTCCAACCACAACGGGCAATTCAAGTACATCAAAACCAGGCTACCAGGAGGGAAATTCAGTAAAGGGTAGGTGGAGATTGAAATTTAATATTTATAAAAACGACTTAACCGGCAAGCCAATTACCTATGCCATAATGAATATGGTATTGATAGGACTGTTAGCGGTAATACTCATGCCAGTTCAAATATTCACAACGACAAAATTCTTTTAAAATGAAAAAACTAAACCTTAACCTTATGTTTACCATTGCCGGGAGGACCAGAAAATGAAAAATGTAGACCCTTATCTAAAGGCCGAAATACAAAGACGCAAGTTTCTTGAGTGGATCGGATTATCCAGTTTGGCTTTGGCTTTACCGGCGATATCGCTTTCGGGATGCACATCAAGTCCGGACAAATCCGAGGAAATTCCGGACTTTAAAAATGTCTTTGACTTGGAGGAGATGTCCGGAAAAGTCATGGGAAAAGATGCCATAGATTACCTGAACGGAGGAGCTGACGACTCAAAAACCGTAAAAGCAAACGTTGAGGCCTATCAGAAAATTCAGATCAGAGCGCGCAGATTAATTGATGTCAGTACGATCTCCACAAAGGTTGAACTGTTTGGAAAAGTCTTGGATACTCCGATCATTTTAAGCCCTGTTGGATTTCAGAAATTTTTCCATCCTGAGGGTGAAATTGCTTCAGCGAAAGCATCGGTTAAGAAAAAACATCAGATGATTGTTTCTTCAGTTTCCAATTTTTCTGTGAATGAAATCGCAGCGCAATCCCAAGCCGATCTTTGGTTCCAACTTTATCCAACAACAGATAGAAAGGTCACCAAAAAACTCCTTGAACGGGCAGAAGAGGCAGGGTGTAAGGTCTGTGTATTGACTGTGGATACTCCTGTGATTGGAAACAGGGAAAGAGGTGGCACAACACTTACCAAACTTACAAATTCGAAAGAACTCAAAATGGGGAATTATGAAGGGATATTACCTGAAGGAACCGAGATTGATGACCCGGGATTGACTTGGGAAATCATAGCTTGGCTTAGGGTAAACTGTGACATGAAAATTGTGCTGAAAGGAATTGTTACCCGGGAGGACGCTGCGCTCGCCCTTGAGTATGGTGCAGACGGAATTATTGTCTCCAATCATGGGGGTAGGCAATTGGAAAGCCTTCGATCCACAATTGAATGTCTTCCTGAAATAGTGGAAGAGATTGATGGCAAGATACCGGTTTTGATAGACGGGGGCATAAGAAGAGGAACAGACATTTTTAAAGCTTTGGCTCTTGGAGCAACAGCGGTTTGTATAGGAAGGCCATTTTGCTGGGGGCTCGGGGCCTTGGGTCAAGAGGGAGTTGAAATAGCCCTGGACATTCTCAAGGGGGAGTTGGTCCGTGACATGCAACTTGCCGGCGCGGCCTCAATTGAAAAAATTACGAGGGATTTTGTAATTGGAATTTAATGCAAATTGAACTTGTCGGTTTAATGATATTTTTCAATCCCTTTTTCAGAAAAACTCTTTCGGGAAAGTAATCCTGTTCATTGGGGAAGAAAAAGATGCATTTCGTCCTAAGTTGACGTTCTGGCAACATTGATTTTCCTATATTACCATAGACAGGTATACCTATGTTTTATCCCTAACCTTCAACTTATGAGAAAGTCAACCCAATTCAATCATTTATTCCAGTTTATATTGGTTTTTATCACAGTCATATCCTTCAATATAAGCCTCTTCGGCCAAACCAAAAGCGATACTTTGCTAATCAAGGAAGCAGTATTCAATTATCTTGAAGGACTGCATGACAACGATGCTCCAAGAGTAGAAAAAGCCATGCATCCTGAATTGGCAAAAAGACTTATAACCAAGGACAATAAAGGAAATTACAAGTTGGATATCATGGGATGGTCGCACCTATTATTCAATATCAAAACCGTTGACTTTAAAACGATGTATAAAGCAGGTGTAAATCCTGAAGAGCCTTACCGGGTTGAAGTGATTTTTTATGACATATCCAACGATATCGCCACTGTCAAAGGCATACAGAACAAATTTGCTTTTTTTGATTACATACACTTAGGAAAAATCAACGGGGAATGGAAGATCATCAATATTTTATGGGCATGGGATTGAAAGATTTTAAAATGAAAAAATCACTCTGCTCAGTATTGGTTCTTACCGCCTGTATGTTTATAAACAGCTGCAATTCAAATAAACAAGAAATTGACCTGGACGCTAACCGGGATGTTGTGAAAAATTATCATAGTGTTTGGAGTGACGGACAGGTATCGGAATTGGATAAAATATTGGCACCCGATTTTGTCTGCCACTTTATAAACGGGATTGAGTGGAAAGGAATTGCAGGAGCAAAATATTCCATTTCAAGTCATAGAAAAATATTTCCGGACTGGAAAGAAGAAATAGTCGATATGGTAAGTGAAGGCGACAAAGTGGTAACAAGATATAAATCGACAGGTACCCATCAGGGAGCATTCGAAGGACTTGATTCTACCGGTATTAATATAACAATCTATGAAACTTCTATATACAGAATAGTTGATGGTAAAATAGCAGAGCAATGGGGTTTTCCCGATGCATTAAGTTTGAAAAATCAACTCTCAGGAAAAAAATAAAAAGGGTTTCGTTTTTGATCATTTAATATGAAAATTGCAAGGAAACATAGTAAACGAGATCATCTCTTTTTTTCGGCACTCACCATTTTGATTAGTGCAATTGGATTTGCTGGATTCTCTTTTACTTATTTCGGTCCTATTATTAGAAGTTCGTTTCCACCGTCCGGAATGGTCTTGCATCTGCATGGTTGGTCCTTTTTCCTTTGGTACCTATTGCTCCCATTTCAGGCAATATTGATTGCGGGGAGAAAAAATGCCATACATATATTATTGGGCCGCCTTAGTGTTATTTTAGTCTTATTGATGACCTTGACGGGCATTTTGGTACTTAGCGTACGTGTTGAAGATGCAATGCGCAACGGGGCACCAAAAATCTGGTTGCTTTACGGGCCTCTGGTACTTTCTAATCTGGTACTGTTCGTTATCTTCTATTCTGCAGGGATATACATGGCTATTAAGAACCGCCTTCAATCCCACAAGCGGTTGATCATTGTTGCCAGCTCAATTGGACTAGGGGCTGGTGTCTTTCGCTTAATAAATTTCCTGAGCGGCTTCCATCCTATGTCACTACCTGTAGGCGTGCTAAGTTGCAGTTTATTTATTGTCATTGGAATTATCTATGACTGGATTACACACAGGTTTGTGCATCCTGTGTACTGGGTAGGGATTGCTGTCATGCTTGTCGTGGAATTATCCTTGTTACCGCAAGTGAATGGAGAAATTGTTACCTGGATTAATGAAGGACTTGCAACTATTGGGGAGTACCTTAAAGATTTTTATCCGGCCGAACAAGCTGATTAGTTTTAGTACTATGCGGTAAGTTAATTTGAGTATCCTGCAACAATATAGAGACAAAATCTTTTGGAAATACAGTGATCAAAAATAGCGTAATTTAAAAATACTCACACCATAAAAACGACCACCAAAATCAAGTAAAAGTAAAGGGTCGGGAAGCACTAAATTGAAAATGATCAGCTTAAATAAACATTGATCATGGCAGATATTTTCTAGCCTCTATCCTACTCCCAATAATTTATAATTTTCCTTCGGACAGAAAACCATTTCCTTCGGACAGTAAATCAGGTGTTTCGTCCTTGATCGGTTTGATTTCAATTTAATGATCAGTTGATTAGAATATGTTTTTCAAGGATTTAAACTGAATGAATAAATTCCCAAACGCATTCGTCATCATACTTTCTGTAATACTATTTTCATGGGTCCTCACTTTTATCATTCCTAAAGGAAACTATGAGCGAGAACTTGACACGCTAAATAATCGAACCACTGTGGTACCCAATTCATATGAACCCATAGAAGCACCACAGCTCTCAGCTTTCAATGCGCTCCTTGCGATACCCAAGGGTATTGCCGGTCGAGCGGATTTAATTGTATTAATTCTACTGCTCGGGGGATGTTTCTATTTAATTGAAAAGACAGGAGCGCTCAATCAGGGTTTAAATCAACTCATCACACTGCTGAAGGGAAAAGAGGTATTCGCCCTAACCATTATCATATTATTGTTCTTGACTGCCGGATTTACCATTGGATTACAAGAAGAAATCATAGCATTGACCCCTATTTTACTATTGTTTGGACGGACCCTTGGCTACAATGCATCAACAATTGTAATAGCCAGCTATGGGTCAGCTGTTGTGGGTGCTGCCTTCAGCCCATTTAATCCTTTTGGAGTGTTGATCGCACAAAAAGAAGCAGAGCTCGAATTATTATCAGGCGTAGAGTACAGGTTAGTATTTCTGCTTATTGCTGTTATAGCTTGGACGTTATTCATCGTTCGGATTGCGAGCAAAAATCGTGTGGAGAAAGCTAAACTGGAATTGGATATTGAAGGATTAGCGGCCAAAAACAAAATAATTTTGGCATTACTTGCACTCACCTTTAGTGTCGTTACCTATGGATTGATAGTGCTAAGCTGGGGTTTTATTGAAATGTCTGCATGCTTTTTTGGTTTAGGTTTATCATGTGGATTTATTGCAGGTTTTGGTTTCAATAAGACTACTGAGATCTATATTGACGGTTTTAAAGAAATGATTTTTGCTTGTATAGTTATTGGTCTTGCAAATGGTATTTCTATTATAATGAGTGAGGGATTCATTGTTGACACTATTGTATTTGGACTTTTTTCTCCTTTACAAAATGTACCTCCTTCCATTTCTGGGGTCCTTATGATGATATCTCAAGCCATTCTTCATTTTCCAATACCCAGCTACTCCGGACAGGCTATTCTGACGATGCCTATTTTAACACCCCTAGCAGATTTGATAGGACTTTCGAGGCAGGTGTGTGTTCTAGCCTATCAGTATGGTGCTATTATGATGGATGTAATTATGCCCACAAATGGATCTTTAATGGCTGTATTAGCCCTTGCAGGAATTAAATACAATCATTGGATCAAGTGTATCATAAAACCCACCCTATTGATCTTGGGAATTGCGGCTATTGCAATTTTAATAGCAGTACAAATTGGATATGAATGAAGCTATTGTTGTACTTAATTTAAACCAAAATGAAAAATATACTCAAATGGGTTAAAAGAATTTTCATCACCATCTTAAGTCTAATTGTAGTTATCATGATTGGACTTTATACTACTTTTTTCTTTTGGAAAAAGGATCTCGTTAAGAATTTGCCTCAGGATTCACAAGTTATAAGTACTGACAAAGGAGATATAGAATATAGATTATTGGGCAATTCTGACCGTTATATGCTTATGATTCATGGGTCTCCAGGCAGTGTTCACGTTTCTGAAGGTGAATCATTTGTTGACGAAGGGCTTAGTGTATTGGGAGTCTCTAGACCTGGCTATTATCAAACGCCATTATCTTCTGGAGGAACCCCAAAAGAAGAAGCTGCACTTTATAAAAGCTTATTGGATAAACTGAAAATAAATGCTGTCTATGTCAATGGAATATCAGGTGGTGGCCCCGTAAGTATTCAATTTGCGATAGACTATCCCGATAGAGTCGCCGGACTGATATTACGTGCAGCTGTTTCTGAAAAAATTTCGGAACCAACAGATAACGAGGGTCTTTTAAGCTCATTTTTTCAAACTGAATTTGGCACATGGTTAGGAATTCAAATTGCTAAAACTCAAATGGCAGAGGATGGAAAAGCGAAGATAAACTGGTTTGTCGAACGAGGCTTTTTTCCATTCACTTCTATTGAAGATGGGTTGGATAACGACAACAATGAATTTATAAATTTAAAAGATCTGGAGTTAGAGAAAATAATATCGCCAACAATCCTATTTCATGGAGATAAAGATAATAATGTTCCCTTTTCACATTCTCAGAATGCTGCTAAAAGAATACCAAATTCAACTTTTTTTGAAATGAAAGGAAAAGATCATTATGCTTTTTTTACTTCGTACAGTGACACGATCAATACTGAAATTATGCAATTTATCAATAGACAAAAGGAATAGGGATATTTAACCCGAAATATAATTAGAGCAAAGAACCATTACAGCAATGAAAATAACCACATCATACCTGATCCTTATAATTTCAATAATTCTCTCCTCCTGCTCCAAAAAACTGACATCCACGCTAGACCTGTCCGTCGCAGAAAAGGAAGAAGTTTACAAAGTATTAAAAGACGTTTCCTACGGTTCAGATGCAGAACAGGTGATGGACGTTTACCTTTCTCAAAATGCTACATCCTTTGGTAAACTGAATTACACTATTGTCTTCCTTCATGGAGGAGCTTACTATCTGAGCGACAAAAGTCAGGAGGAAAGGTACATTGAACCTTACCTGAGGAAAGGTCTGAATGTAGTCAATCTGAATTACAGGTTGAAAAGAGGGATTCCATTGGCCACAAGCGACCTTACCAATGCCCTGAATTTTCTTAAAGCCAACAATGCTGACTTTGGATTGAATTTGGACAATGTGATTGTGACTGGCTTTTCTGCGGGGGCGCAAATTGCCACGAATGTAGGTTTAAGACAAGATAACCCATCCTTTCCGGATAAATTGAATACAGGAATAAGCATTAAGGGGATCATAAACTTCTCTGGCCCTGTAGATGGCTTAGATGTTATAGAAAAAATATTCGTAGATCACGAATACGAGCTATTTAGTAAAGCCGGTAAAGCGCTCTTCCCCTCAGAAGGCTACACCAGCAATGAGGTATTATCTGTTTATGCACCAGTTAGCTACTTTGATGCCGATGACCCTCCTATTTTCCTTTGGCATGGTGGCCTGGATGACCAAATCCCACCTGCGACTTTCGAGCAGTTTGTTTCCCTGATGAGGAAGGTGAAAGATACCAGGATGTTTATTCCTAACGGAAAGCATAGTCCTACAGAGGAAGAACTAGCCACTGCTTATGTGGAAATATTTAAGTTTTTGGAAGGCTTATAAAGTAAATCCAATACCTGCCGGATTGCACAAATATCCTTGATAAATCATGAAATATCAGACAAAATAAGAACCCCAGAAATGATATAAAATTTCAAAATTTCAACTAATTGAATAACTAAAAAACAAAAACCATGGATTTACAACTCAAAGGAAAAAACGCCATCGTCACGGGTGGCAGCAAAGGCATAGGGAAAAGCATAGCTTTAAATCTTGCTGAAGAAGGCGTCAACGTAGCCATTTGCGCTCGCGGTGAAGACGCCTTAAAAAAGACAGAGAAAGAACTAATTGAAAAAGGCGTAAAGGTGATTGCACTCACCTGTGATGTCGGAAATACCCAACAATTAGATACATTTCTTGACGAAGTAAAAAAGCAATTTGGAACTGTAGATATTTTAGTCAATAATGTTTCAGCATTAAGTTTGGGAGATGATTTCAGCGACTGGGAAACATCCATCAATGTAGATTTATTAGGAAGTGTGCGAGGCACAAGGAAAGTGATCCCTTGGATGCTTGAGGCGGGCAGTGGAAATATTTTGTTCATTTCATCAGGTTCAGGACTTGAAGCGGGTTCGCCTCCTGCCTATGCCGCGGCAAAAGCTGCACTAATTAGCTATTCTAAAACAATGGCTATTCAATTGGCACCAAAAAATATCAGAGTTAATACGCTCGCTCCAGGTTCAGTAGAGTTTCCCGATGGACTTTGGGAATTAACCAAAACACAAAATCCACCTTTATACGAATGGGCACTCAATGCGATTCCTTCCGGAAAACTGGGAACTCCGGACGAAATTGGCAAGGTAGCGACATTCATTGTATCACCTTGTGCCAGTTGGGTTGTTGGAGCATGCCTGGTTGTAGATGGCGGACAACATAAAGCAAATTTATGAAAACAGTGACGAGATTTGAGTATGAAAGAAATATAAAGCTAAAACGAATTTAATATCGCAATTTTTAATGAATTATGAGCAAAAAATGATAATTGCGATATTTTGGTGAAAAGTGATACAATTTACCCCAAATATCTGCATTAAAGATGTTTCATTCGATTCGGAGTATCCAAATAAGCTTGATGAAGACATTACCATCACAGGAATCGTCAACTTTTCCGGTCCTGTGGATGGATTGGATGTGGTGGAAAGGATTTTTACTGAGCATGAAAATGAACAGTTTAGAGCCGTGGGCCGAGCGCTATTCCCAGCTGAGGATTATGAATCAAAAGAGAACATCGCCATCTACGAACCGATCACCTATTTTGATCAAAACGACCTACCCACTTTTCTCTGGCATGGAGGCTTGGATGATCAGATTCCGCCGGGGACTTTTGAAAAGTTCGTTCCCATGCTTCGGAAAAACAAAGACATTCTAATCTATATACCCCTTTGAGGACATAGCCCGACGAAGGAAGAATTGAAATATGCATATATTGAGATATTTAAATTCATGAATAATTTATAAAAGGGAAGAAAATTCTGGAAAATAAGACTAAATTGAAAGATGCTCGATTTTAAACCTACAGCGTTTTGTAATTAGACTGGCAAAAAATATGGCAAACCACCAATGATTAAATTTTTCAGGAGAATAAGGTAAAAATTACTAGAACAGGGAAACCTCAAAAGGTATCTGATTTATGCTATTGGAGAAATTCTATTGGTAATCATCGGTATTTTGATCAGAATCTTTCCTGGGCGATGATGTCCAAAGGTGAGAAATTAGGATTAAGTGCTTTGAAGCTAGAAGGGAGGGATAGAAGTATGGATAAGATCAGCGTAGCAAAGGATTTAGAATTTGAAAATTTTATTTTCAATCAAATCTGGTTTACCCAGAGAAAAATAAATGGGGCAAAAGAATTACTCACCTTAAATAATGAAATCTTAGACGAGATTCAGAAAGCAAGATAGGTAAACCATTCTACTGAAAACAAGTCATTCGTAGTTGCCTTACTTGTTTTGGGCATTCCCAACTTGCTTTTGATGTATGTTCCTTATACAGCATGGTGGCAATCCTTTGCGGAGGGAATAGTAAAAGCCATGAATTGAAAAAATGTATTGAAAATTGATAAACCCTGATTCGGCAATGATTACATAAAATTTCTAAAAATGGAAAAGGCATATAAAAATTTAGGGTACTTCTTCCTGCTTTTGGTTCCACTTGCCTTTTTGGGATTTTATAAAAGGTATTTAAGTCAATTTCCGGAATTTCAGGAGACCACAACCTACATTCATATACATACAGCAATTGCTTCAATTTGGCTTTTTATGCTGATCATTCAGCCCTTTTTGATAAGGAACAGGAAATATAAGCAGCACCGGATCGTTGGAAGGATTTCATATTTTGTTTTCCCCTTGCTCATTCTTTCATTTATTCCTGGAATCATGCGGATGGCAAGTTCTGGTAGCCCAAATTTATTTTTCCCTTTATCAGATGCCATCATGTTGATTATTTTGTATTCGTTGGCAATATATCATAGAAAGAATGTTGCAAAACATATGAGATATATGATTGGCATCGCATTGGTATTTCTTGACCCTACGCTGGGTAGAATAGGTGTGTTGCTTTTAAAGCTATCGGATAACGTAAATCAGAATGCGCTCTGTGTGCTGATATATCTGATACTGATTTCATTGATATTGCTGGATAGAAAGAATGAAAAGGATTACCAACCTTATTTATTGATTCTCTCATTATGGATAATCCATCAAATTACCTTCAATTTGATATTTTGACAACAAAAGAAAGAACAGCAACAAAGCAAAAAATGAAAACGAACCACCAACAACACATAAAATAACTAAAAAGAAATCGATATGAGAATCACTTCATTTCCAACACTTGCTTTAGCTCTTTTAATGCTATTTGCATGCAATCAAGGTAAGGATGCCGAAAATAAAATGGAAAAAAATGAAGGGTTAGAAATAGCCAAGAAGGAGCTACTGATTTCCACCGTAGAAACCTACATAAAAGGAATTAAGGAACGGGATTTTTCAATAATACCTTATGCTGAAAAGGTTACAATGCGCACTCCATTTACCAAAAATGGTACTAAAATTCAATTAAAAGGAAAGGAAGCATTGTTTAATGAATGGTGGAAACCACTTCTATTAACACCGAATGCAAAAGAAGTGGTCTTTAAAGTCACGGATTATTACTTTAATGAGTCATTAACAAGCATAGTTGTAGAAAGTGTCGTGACTGATTACAATGCTGAACCACCTGCTATCGTCTATGTTGCCGAACGATTTACCTTGAATGAAGCAGGTGAAATAATTGACCAAATCAATCATATCGATGTGCGTGATGTTTTGACGCCTGGATGGTCTGAAAAATAACGGATAATTTAAAGAAACAGCCATGACAACCCACTCAAATAGAATTTCATTTTCCCCGACCACTGTCAAAACCCACATTAAATTGGATAATATACTATCTAATCATAGGCCTTCTGTAGGACAATATGCAACTACGTTTTCCCGATTAATTTTAATGATGATGTTTGCCTTAGCAATGAAAACAGCTGAGGCTAAAGTAGTCCGGGTGGTGGTTGAGGAGCGTGTACTGTTGGCAAATGGACATTTCTTTGGCAATGTTGGCCAATATGAAAAAATAAGGGGTACAATCCATTATGAGGTTGACCCGGAAAATCCTGCAAGTGCAGCGATAGTCGATTTGGAATTTGCGCCAAAAAATGTTCGGGGAATGGTGGAGTTTTCCGGAGATTTTATGCTGCTAATACCTCTTGATATGAGCAAGGCAAATGGACGATTGGTTTATGAGGTCAATAACCGGGGGCGCATCTTTACTTTTACCAGTCTTAATGGAGGTCAATTAACCAATAACCCTCAAACATTAGAACAAGCCGGTGATGGGTTCCTATTACATCAAGGATACAGCCTTCTTTTCAGTGGTTGGAATTGGGATGTGACTGAGGGAGATGACAGGTTTCAATTTGAGGTGCCCTATGCTAAGGATGGAGAGCAAAGCATTAGGCAAAAAATAGCAGCAGAGATAGTTAATAATATGAGTTTGAAAGCTTTGCAAACAATGCCTTTGGCAAAGCAAAGCCGTGGTTATCCCTCAGCAAATTACCCGAATAATAACATGGATGTGCTGACTGTCAGAGATACTCCTGAAGGGAAGAGAACAATAATCCCAAATGATCAATGGAGTTACTCATCCCAAAAAGGCGATGAAATTTTTGCTGACTCCCTAAGTTTATATCTTAAAAATGGATTTCAACCGGGGGAAATTTATGAGCTGATCTATGAGGTTAAGAATCCAAAAGTTGCGGGGTTAGGTTTTGCCGCAGTAAGGGATATCTTATCCTTTTTTAAATATGAGTATGAGGATGCTTTCGGTTTTCACAATCCACTGATTGCTGAAACCGAACTCGGGAAAGAACCTGCCATCAAATACACTTATGTGTTCGGATACTCTCAGCCCGCTCGTTTCATTGCACATATGCTTATGCAGGGCTTCCACGTAGATGAAAAGGAAAGAATGGTGCTCGATGGTGCTCGGATTCACGTAGCTGGTGGTGGAAAAGGTGGCTTCAACTCCCGCTTTGTTCAGACATCGCACCACCCTCTTCATCTGGAAGGCAATTACATGCCGGCTGACTATCCGCCATTTAACTTTCTGGCCGAGGAAGACCCCGCATCAGGAGGGAACAATGACGTATTGGCGGTTGCCAAAAAACTGGGCAAGATGCCTAAAATCATTATTACCAACAACGCTACCGAATATTGGGGCCGTTCCGCTTCATTGATTCATACCACTTTAGATGGAAGCAAAGATGCCAGCATTCATGAAAATGTGAGAATCTTTTTAACCAACGGTGCTCCTCACGGACCAGCACAGAGAAGGCACGTGGACGTAGCAGAGCATGCAGTGAGTACCATCAATTCCGACGGAAGAGCAATCCTAATTATGCTGGATGAATGGGTATCAAAAGACATACAACCGGCAGACAGTAGATATCCCAGATTAGACCGTGGTGAATTAATCACCGCTGTTGAACATAAGCAGCAAATGCCCGTCATTCCTGGAATGCGGCATCCAGGCACAAACCTCCAGCCCCCCATATGCGATTATGGTCCTGATTTTTGGAGCGAAGGAATCATGATAAATGTGCCTCCCGTTATTACGGGGCATTATCCTACATTCGTGCCAGCGGTCGTGTACTGAAATAGGTTGACACAATTTAATTTAAAATTGTAAACCTATATA
>NZ_JABFHF010000023.1 GCF_015476655.1 Aquiflexum lacus | reverse complement strand
ACTCTCCATTGTATAGTTTGTTGTGCCTTCATTTAAGAAGGCTTGTTTCCTGCCCCGTTCTTGTTCCATTCTTTATCCTCCGGCCTTCACCCTAAAGCTCCGACCGGATTCTCATTCGTTTCGTCTTCAACATTTCAATGAACTTTTTCCCTCTTTTAAGGGAATTGTCAGGAACAATTTTCCTGCGGATAATTAATTTTACCGAAACTTTTTTCGGATTTTTTTAATTCCTATCTTCAAAACAGGATTGCAAAGGTAGTAATCCTTTTTGGTTTTAAAACACTCAAAACAATAAATAGTAGAAAATACAAATCGGTTTCTCCTAAGTTACTGATTTATTGATAGAAATTTTTGAAATTAATTTTTGAGTTTCTACTCTTTAGGATTTCAACTCAAGGAAAATTATATATCAACAATAATCCACAGCTTGTAAGTGGAATTTGAAATTCGTGAAATCAATTAAATTTAAGTCTGCAAAATTCCTGACCTTTGCCAAAGAATAGTTAAGTGCATACTTGTTTAAAATTAATTTATGGCGAATTGGAATTAGTGACCTCGTCAGGATTCAAACCTGAAACCTTCCCGACCGCTGTCGGGATGCTCTATTCAGTTGAGCAGTTTTTTAAATCTCTAATGATTTATTTTTTGTGACCTCGTCAGGATTCAAACCTGAAACCTTCCCGACCGCTGTCGGGATGCTCTATTCAGTTGAGCAGTTTTTTAAATCTCTAATGATTTATTTTTTGTGACCTCGTCAGGATTCAAACCTGAAACCTTCCCGACCGCTGTCGGGATGCTCTATTCAGTTGAGCAGTTTTTTAAATCTCTAATGATTTATTTTTTGTGACCTCGTCAGGATTCAAACCTGAAACCTCCTGAGCCGTAATCAGGTGCTCTATTCAGTTGAGCTACGAGGCCATTTGGGAATGCAAAAGTAGGTAGGTTTTTTGAATTAACAAAAGACCTTGTGTAAGTTTTATCAACCATGAATCAGGCGAACTGATAAACAATTAAGAATTATTAAGACAAAAAGAAACACAAATCAACTTTGATTTTATAATTTAGCCGCAATTTTAAAAACAATACTCTCTTTCATGAAAAGAATAACACTAATCCTTTTATCCAATTTGATTGTTACCTGTTTCGTATTTGCACAAGAAAAAGAAAGAACTCCAATCGGTGGCAGGCCTGATATAAAGGGTGATTTATTCATAGAATTCGGATTCAATTCTTTAAATAACAACCCAGATGAATTAAAAAGAAGGTTTTTACCTTCCAGAACTTTTAATATCTACTACCAACATCCTATAAATATCGGTGCGGAAAATTCAGGAATTACATTCAATCCAGGTATAGGAATCGGAACAGATAAATTGGCTTTTAATGACAATAAAGCTCTATTTAATAACCCAACCATAGGTCCCGAATCAAGCCAGTTACTTGATATATCAGATGTCTATGGTGATAATATATCCATTTCACGGAATAATGTTTCTACCAGCTTCATTGAAGTTCCGCTAGAATTCAGATATCATTTTAACAGAAATAATTATCAGAAGAGCATGCGATTGGCCATTGGTGGAAAAGTTGGATATCTATTACAGGCACAAACCAAGATCGCATTCTCGGACAGTAATGGTCTTGACAGACAAGTTAAGGATAGACAATCATTTGGATTCAATCCTTTGAGATATGGAGTTTATGGTAGGTTTGGTTTTGCAGGAGTCAATTTATGGGCCTACTATGGGCTAAACCAAGTTTTTCAAAAGGAAAAGGGACCATTTGCTACAGAGGCTACACAAATAAACTTTGGAATTTCTGTAGCATTATTCTAGAAAAAACTTCAGCATTTGAAATAATTAAGTCGGCGATCCCGGCTTTTTTTTATGCAAAATACTGAAAAGAAAAGAAGCAAATTCCAAACCCCAGTAAAACCCCTCCTAAGACTTCAAGGGGAGTATGGGCATTCAAATAAAGTCTTGAGGATGCAAGACCTCCAGTCACCAAAACACCTCCCAATATCAGAAACAATAGGTCGTTTCCCGGGTATTTGATCACAACAGCAACTATGATAGCAAGTAGCCCAGAAATGGCAACCATATGAGCACTGATTTTCCAGAAAAAAGTAATTGCTGTCAATAAAATTAAACAAATGGTAATTGAAATCAGTGTTTGGATCAACAAGGGCTCAAGGTTAAATTTTATTTGAAAAAAATACGTGGACATGACATAGTACAAGCTGACCATTACAAAAGGCAATAATCTTTCTTCCTTATTTTTCATATGAAAAGAAGAAATATTTTTGGTCAACTTCAGGGCAAAAATACTTATAACTGGAATTGCAAATGTGGTCAAAAAGACCATCAACAGCACATATCCTTTTTCCCAAGTCCCCATACTGGATGCCTGTGGAGCAGAAAACAATAAAAAAAGAAATATCAGGCTCGGTACAAGAAGCGGCTGAAGAACAAAGGAAACAAGTAAGGCTAATTTTCTGATCACTTACAATTCCTTTCTTAATCTTGCTACTGGAATCTGTAACTGTTCACGGTATTTGGCAACAGTTCTTCTGGCAATATTATAGCCACTATCATTGAGCATTTTCACCAGTTTATCATCAGAAAGAGGTCTCTTCTTGCTTTCAGCATCTACTAATGATTGTAGGACACTTTTAACCTCCTTATTACTGACATCTTCTCCTGAATCAGTCGCAATGCCTTCTGAAAAGAAATATTTTAATGGATATATTCCAAATTCAGTCTGAATAGATTTACTGTTGGCAACCCTTGAGACCGTAGAAATATCCATTTCAATCCTTTCTGCTATATCTTTCAATATCATCGGTTTTAATTTGGTTTCATCACCCTCGTAGAAAAAATCACCCTGAAAATCGAGTATGGCCTGCATGGTCTTCAAAAGCGTAAGCTGTCTTTGTCTAATCGCATCGATAAACCATTTAGCTGCATCGAGTTTTTGTTTCACAAAGGTTACTGTATCCTTTAGCTTTTTATCCTTCTTATCACTTTTTTCATAAGCATCAAACATTTCAGAATAAGATCGGCTTATTCTCAATTCAGGAGCATTTCTCGAATTTAAGGATATCTCCAATTTACCTTCTGTGTTTGTCAGTATGAAATCTGGGATGATATATTGTGTTTTGACCAAACCATCTGAAGTCCCACCTGGCTTTGGGTTAAGGCGCGTTATCATATTAACAGCCTCTTTTAATTCTTCTTCACCCAAGTCAAGTTTCTTCTGAATCTTGGAGTAGTGCTTTTTGGTGAATTCTTCAAAACAATCGCTGACTATCTTTACAGCATTCTGCACCGTAGGGTCATCAGGATGCTCTTTCCGTTCCAATTGAATGACAAGGCATTCCTGAAGATTTCGGGCAGCAATACCTGCAGGATCAAAATTCTGTATCTTCCTTAAAATTTCCTCCAATTCATCGATATCAGATTCAATATTTTGGCTAAAAACCAAGTCATTGATAATTGCTTCTAGATCCCTCCTTATATAACCATCATTCTCAATACTACCAATAAGTTGTCTTCCGATGATTTTTTGCCTTTCATCGAGTTTCAAAAAGCCCATTTGGGCAATCAATTGTTCATGTAGTGATATGCCACCTGATATGGGTATTTCTCTCTCCTCCTCATCGGGTGAGTAGTTACCATCACCCTGCATTTTGTATCCACCGTAATCATCATTGAGATAATCATCGATATTGACATCTTTATCTTCTGAAGTATTTTCTTCTTCAAAGTTATTGTCTTCAAATTCCTCCTCAGAATCCTTTTTCTCTTCCTCCTTGCCTTCCTCAAGCGCAGGATTAATTTCCAACTCCTCTTCAACCCTTGTATCCAACTCAGCAGTAGGTACTTGCAAAAGCTTGATAAACTGAATTTGTTGCGGAGATAGTTTCTGTGAAAGAGACTGACTTAGATGAAGTTTTTGCATACAATATTTTTGTTTGAAAAGATTTCCAAAAATCAGGAGCCTGTGGTATACCCGACTCCATCTTTCCAGATTTCAAATTTAGGAAATTAGAACTATTTATTGATAAAAAGCTTATTATATCGTTTTTTTGCATTCCCTTTAAGAAGTCAATTTTATGAGACTCTTAAACTTACAATTATATATATACTAATTTATATGGCCTTCAACAAAAGAGTAAAAATCAAAGCGCTTCTTGAAAAAGATTATACTGACCAAGATGCAACCATCATGGGATGGGTCAGAACAAAAAGAAGTAATAAGAATGTTTCCTTTATTGCCATCAATGATGGTTCATCCATCAAAAATTTTCAGGTTGTGGCCGACCCGAATTTGATCAATGAAGAAATCCTCAAAAAAGCTACCACAGGGGCATGTCTGAAGGTGTCTGGAAAGATAGTTACTTCCCAAGGTGCTGGTCAACAAAATGAACTGAATGCTTCAAAAATTGAAATATTAGGGGAAGCAGATCCTGAGAAATACCCACTTCAACCCAAAAAGCACTCTTTGGAATTTCTGAGAGAAATCGCCCACTTGAGAGTAAGGACCAATACATTTGGGGCAGTTTTTAGGGTAAGACATGCCCTTGCATTTGCGGTGCATAAGTACTTTAATGATAAAGGCTTCTTTTATATCCATACACCAATTATAACCGCTTCAGATGCCGAAGGTGCTGGGGAAACCTTTAAGGTAACTACTTTTGACCTCAAAAATCCACCACTGACAGCAGATGGGAAAATTGACTATAAGGCGGATTTCTTTGAAAGAGAAACCAATCTGACTGTATCGGGACAATTGGAGGGTGAACTCGCTGCCATGGGTCTTGCAGACATATACACCTTTGGACCAACCTTCAGGGCAGAAAACTCCAACACTACCCGCCACCTTGCTGAGTTTTGGATGATTGAACCTGAAATGGCTTTCTATGACGCCGAAGATAATCAGGATCTCGCAGAGGATTTTCTTAAATATATAATATCCTATGCACTTGAAAACTGCAAAGATGATATCGAGTTTCTTGATAAAAGAGCCCAAGAAGAGGAAAGCACCAAAAAAGCTAATCAAAGAAGTGAAATGGGTTTGTTGGAGAGGTTACAGTTTGTGGTAGAAAACGAATTCCAAAGATTGACTTATACTGAAGCCATCGATGTTTTGAAAAATTCCAATTATAACAAGAAGAAAAAGTTTCAATACCTGATAGAGGATTGGGGTGTGGATTTACAATCTGAACATGAGCGCTACTTGGTGGAGAAACATTTTAAAAAACCAGTAATCCTTACAGATTACCCCAAAGAAATCAAAGCCTTCTACATGAGACAAAATGATGATGGCAAAACTGTGGCAGCCATGGATATATTATTTCCGGGAATTGGTGAAATAGTAGGCGGTTCACAAAGGGAAGAGAGACTTGACCTGCTGACCAAAAGAATGGAAGAAATGAATATTCCCACTGAGGAAATGTGGTGGTATCTGGACACAAGAAGATTTGGTTCTACACCACATGCCGGTTTTGGTTTGGGATTTGAAAGACTTGTTCTGTTTGTTACCGGTATGGGAAATATCAGAGATGTAATAGCTTTCCCCAGAACTCCTGGCCATGCAGAATTTTAGGGATTTTCAACCCATGAAAAAAGCCGTAAAACTAAAATCAGTTTTACGGCTTTTTTTTATTTAATTTTTTCCGCCATCGTCTCTGTAGAGCTAGCTAAAATAACTTCAGGTTCTTCTACATCAATCACTTTAATCCTTCTGGCTAAAGGGATACACAACAAACTTAAGACAATAGCAAAATAACCCACAATGTCATAATTCACCAATTCCCCATTAATCCCTTCAGCCAAAATCAATCCTGCTAAAAACGAAGCCAAACCAGCTGCAAATTGCTGTACAGCCGAGTTGAAGCTCAAAAAACTTCCTCTGTTTTCTGCTTTGGCAGTACCTGTAATCAATGCTGCGGCAGGAACCATTCTACCGTTGGAGGTAACGAAAAATAATGTCGATATCAGCAATACGTAAGGAATGGGTGTTTGACCCAACTGGGTGATTACAGCAATCGGGATTACATTCAATGTCATGAAGATGGTGAAGACCTTAATCTTGCCAAACTTGTCAGTTAACTTTCCTACCCAAGGAGATGTAAATATGGTAAAGAACCCTCCCGCCATGTATATATAGGTTAACTCAATCTCACTGAAACCAACATTAGCAACCATATAAGGGCTTAGAAATGGAATAACAGCAAATTGACCCAGCATCATCATGATGGTTAAGGAGATCGCCCGCATCTGATTGCTGTTGCCTGTAACTCTCCTGATTACTTGAATTGGACTAGGTTTAAACTCCTTTTTCTGAATATGCGCGGTAATTGTGGGAATGTATTTAAAAATCATCCAAAGTATTACCAATGACAATCCGGCCAAAAAGAAAAATGGAGCATGCCAATTTGAAATACTGGCTATAAATAAACCGAATGGCACTCCGACAACTGAGGCCACAGAAAATGCCGCCATGACCAAACCCATCGCTCTACCTCGCCTGGCATCGGGAATGACATCTCCGATAATAGACAAAACCAAAGCAGAGGTCAACCCACCAAAAATTCCAGATACAATCCTGGATATCAATAAAATTGCATAATTAGGAGAAAGGGCACAAGCCAAAGCCCCAAACAAAAATCCAGTAAAGACCCACAACAAAATAGTTCTTCTATCATATTTGTCCAGAATAAAGGCTCCCAAAAAGCTACTAATCCCAGCGCTAAAGGTGTAGGAAGAAACCAATAGACCAAACTCTCTAGGTGAAATTTCAAATATCCTCATCAGCTGCGGGCCAAGAGGCATCAAAATCATAAAGTCAACAATGTGGGTAAAGTTTATTGCCGCTAAGGTCCAAAGTAAAAGTTTTTCCTTGTTCATCAGATTTAAAATACTCCATTTTAACCTTGGCAGAATTAATTAAGTTCTTAATAAACTCAAAAATTTATCAGTTAATCCCCATCAATCTGTATGTTTCAGGGATTTTTTGGATGATATCAGATGCGATTAATCCCCTTCTTAATTTCTTGGATGCCAGTTCACCTGCAAGACCATGATGGTAAACCCCACATATTGCAGCATTCAGAGAACTGTATCCCTGTCCTAATAATGAAGTGATCATTCCGGTCAAAACATCACCTGATCCTGCTGTGGCCATATATTTATTGCCTGTAGCATTAAAATACTGATTACCTTCCGGACTGCTAATACAAGTATATGCGCCTTTTAAAATCAAATAAACCCCGTATTGAACAGAAAATTCTCTTGCCTTGTCCAATCGTTCAAGGTGATTTTCACAAACACCAACAAGTCTTTCAAACTCCTTCAGATGAGGTGTCAAAATACTGTTTTTGGGAATACTATTCAGTAATTTTGGGTTTCTGCTCAATGCATTTAAGCCATCAGCATCTATCACCACCGGTTTGGAGAAACTGCTGAGTAAATTTTCAAAAAAAGATATATCGACATTTGCCCCCCATCCTGGGCCGATGCCTATGGCATCAAATTCTTTGAAGGATTCAAAATCTTCAAAACTATACACCATTACTTCCGGAATTGAAATTTGCAAAATTATCCGCTCTTCATTTGGGATAAGGCCAGATACAAGTCCACTTCCTGTGCGCAGTGCAGCCTTTGAAGCCAATAAAATCGCTCCAACTTTTCCGATACTCCCTCCTAACAAAAGCACTTTCCCAAAATCACCTTTATGGCTGAAGCTATGAAAACTTTTATGTCGGGGAGGAATATCATCTTTTTCAATAAAAAACTTATGGTCTGCATATTTGAATAAAAAATCATTTGGAATCCCAATGTCTAAAATTTCAATTTTACCAGTGTATTTTGCATGTTCCGGAAGTAACAAAGAAAGTTTGGGGAACTGAAAAGTGATGGTAAAATCAGCTTGGAAAGCATCTCCCTCCAACACCTCGTCAGCGGGAATTCCTGAAGGAATATCAACTGATATCTTTTTCACATCAATTCCATTTAATTTTTCTATGGCTTCCTTGTAGATTCCATCAACAGGTCTATTGATGCCCACTCCAAAAATACAATCAACTATAATGGAAGGACTGCCAATCGAAAAATCAAAATTTTTGAAATGAATTCTTTCTATATTATCAGGTAATCTGTGAAAATTTGACTGGTAGTCCTTGCTACAGTATTCCACCTCTTCAAAATAAACTATCGTGGGCTTATCAACAGCGTCGGCTAACAACCTAGCTATAGCCAGGCCATCCCCTCCATTGTTACCTGGTCCACAGAAAAAGATCACAGATTGATCTCGATATGGAAAATGAGTATGATACCAATCACAAAAAGATAAAGCAGCATTTTCCATCAACTCAAGTGATGACATGCGCTTCTCCTGAACAAAGGATTTATCAAGTTCAGAAACTTTTTTACCTGAAATAATACTAAGCATTTTCTATTTCAATTATAGGTTGAAAATCCTGTTTGGGTATTTTTATCAACAACAAGAATGCCAACCCAACAATGAAAAACAGTCCCAAAGCTAACGAACTGTTTCGCATACTTCCTGTTATTTGTTCTATCACTCCATACGAAAATGTTCCCAAAACGATAGCGAATTTTTCAGTGACATCATAGAAGCTAAAATAGGATGCATGTTGGGTAGTATCATCGGGAATCAATTTAGAATAGGTAGACCTGGAAAGCGACTGAATACCCCCCATGACCATACCTACTACAAATGCTAGGGCATAAAACTGGTATTCGTTGACTACATAGTAAGCAGCCCCACAGATGAGGACCCAAATGAAAACCATGATAACCAACGAGGATTTATTTCCAAATAGTTTGGACAAATAGGCGAAGAGATAACTTCCACCTATAGCAACAAGTTGGATAATCAAAATAGTGATAATCAATTTATCACCGGGAAGCCCCAATTCCTTATCTCCAAAACTTGCCGCTAGATATAGAACAGTCTGAACACCCATACTGTAAAAAAAGAAGGCTGCAAGGAATCTGTTCATTATTGAAGAGCTTTTTACAATTTTAAATATTCTTGTGATTTCTTTATAACCTTTCAGCAATAAGGCTTTTTTTACTTTTTTATTATAGGGATTATCTGGTAAGTACCTGAATGAAATCTGTGCAAAACCTGCCCACCAGACGCCTGTGATCAAAAATGACCATCTTGCAGCCTGCCCACCATCTTTAAGTCCAAAGAAATCGGGAAACTCTATCATGAATAAATTCAACAACAGCAAAATTACACTCCCAATATAGCCCAAAGCAAATCCACGAGCGCTCAAAAAATCATATTCATCCTCTGTCGCTATTTCAGGTAGGAAGGCATTGTAAAAAACGATACTTCCTGCATAACCAATACTGGCCAAGACAGCACAGATAACACCGTATTCAAGATTGTCCCCATCAAAAAAGAATAAACCAAAACAGGCCAATGATCCCAAATAGGCAAAAATCTTCATGAAAATCAATTTCTTACCACCGTAATCTGCCATTCCTGACAGAAATGGAGAGGCGACGGCTATAATCAGAAAAGAGAAAGAAATTGAATAAGAATAAAGAACCGTGTTGATGACATCAATGCCAAAAAAAGAAACGACATCTCCCCTTTCTTCGGATTTGGTGACAGAATTAAAATAAACCGGAAATATTGTTGAGGTGATGACTAAACTGTAAACAGAATTGGCCCAATCATACATGGCCCATGCTGATTGTACTTTTTTCTTTTCTTTGATCTTTGCCTGAACCATTCTAGTCAAAAGTAAAAAAGCTATCCGTTTCGGGATAGCTTTTAAAATATGATTAAATTTTCAATCAATCCTGTACTTTTCCAGTAGAGGCATACATCAGTTTTCTGGCATCTGCTTCTCTTAATTCAAACTGAATATCAGAGATAGGACCCATTTTCACTTCTCTATCGGCCTTCATGGAAATCGTAATCTGATCTCTTTCTGCTTCGGACAATTTATCTTTTTCTTGATTTACCCAAAGAAGGATATCTTTAGTATTGATCAACACATCATTCGCCTGGATCCTAGGTTCTGTACCATATAGGGACGGATTTTTAGGTTTTCCTACGAATAGGTATGAGATCAAGGATTTTTTCTCTAGTTTTTGAAGCTGTGTCGCCTGAGGAAGTCTTTGTTCCACAAGTAGATCTTGTTCTCTCAAAACTGTCGTAACCATGAAGAAAAACAAAAGCATAAAGATAATATCCGGCAAAGCTGAGGTAGGAATATTTTCCGAGACCTTATTCTTTTTCTTAAACTTTGACATATCAGTTTCCTCCTATTTTATCAGGTTCTGCAATGGAGATCGCCATAGGGATCCCTTCTTTTCCTCTGTCCAATAACTCTTTCTCAGCAGCGTTTTTGCCGGTGATTGTTCGATATTGGTCCGTGGTTAGCCCAACTCTTTCGGCATAAATGTCGAAATAAGCCTTTTTCACTTGATCCAAAACCTCTAGATACTTTTCATAACTTGTACCTCTGTTCGTTTTTATGGAAACCACAGCACCTCCTGACATAGGATGATCCGATGAATTCGGACTTCTATTGACTTGGGACTTGAGTGATTGCGGTAATGAGTTGTACAAACCTATTGCCTCCTCATCAGGTGCACCAAAATTCAAAATGAAACTTTTAACATCTTCTGCAAGTCCATCTGTATTATCCAGATATTCATCCTCCACCAATAACTGATCATTGGCATTGATGAGGATTTTGAAAATGTTTCGTTCATTCAAATCAATTTCCGGTGGTGGCTGATTCGGGTCTTGCTTTGGGGGAAGGATATTCAAAATACCCTTGTCAGAAGCAATTGTAGTAGTTACGAGAAAGAAGATAAGCAGCAGGAAGGCAATATCCGCCATAGAACCTGCATTTACCTCTTGACTCACTCTCCCTTTCTTTCTTGGCATTATTTTACAGCTTTATTGATTTCTGTTAACACTATGCCCAATATCGCAATGATAAAAAGGCCATACACAGTGATTAATGAACCCCCAACGAACTTTGACATACCTGGGGTAAGGTTAAATGGATCAGCAGCGTATTTCGGAAGCACTTCTCCATCTGAAATGGAGTATGCAATAAAAAACACCACGACCAATACGGCAACACCTATTCCTGTTTTCAACAAAGATCCTGGATTATCAAAGGACTTGATAAGCGGCATCACTATCGCTATTACAGCCCCAACGATAACCATAATCTCTGCAACGTATATAAATATATCTATAGAATCCATAATGGTTTTATATAAAGTTAATGATAATTTTCAGTCGATTCAAATAATTCAACTAAAAATTATTTAGTCAACTTGTGCTTAACTAGTATATCCACCAAGGTAATGGATGCATCTTCCATGTCATTGACCAATGAATCGATTTTTGCAACGCAGTAGTTATAGAACAACTGTAGGATAATCGCTACAATCAAACCTGCTACTGTAGTCAAAAGGGCGATTTTGATACCACCAGCCACAAGAGATGGAGAAATATCACCGGCTGCTTCGATCGCGTCAAAAGCACCGATCATACCGATTACCGTACCCATGAAACCCAACATCGGAGCAAGAGAGATAAACAGGGAGATCCAAACCAATCCTTTTTCCAAGCGGCCCATTTCAACAGAACCATAGGCAATAATTGATTTTTCTACCATTTCGATACCTTCAGTGTATCTCATCAAGCCTTGTGTAAAGATTGAAGCAACAGGACCTTTAGTGTTTTTAGTAACGTCCTTAGCAGCCTCAATGCCACCTTGTTCAAGTGCTTCTTCAACTTTCGCTAAAAGCTTTTTGGTGTTTGTGGTAGAAAGGTTCAAGGTTATGATCCTTTCTATCGCCACTGCAAGACCTAAGATCAAACAGATTAAAACCGGAGACATGAAAGTAGGATCACCTTCAATGAACTTTTCTTTGATAATTTGGTGGAAACCTTTGTTTTCATCGATGATTTCATCATCAATGACAACTGGGGCAGCGGGAGCGGGAGCTGCTTGTTCCACAACTTCAGTAGTGTCTGCAGCTTCTTGTTCGTCTGCGTCTTGAGCTTTCGTAGTTACCGGGAACATTAAGATTCCGGAAAGCATGAACAAAGCGATTAACTTTTTCATAATGTAGATTTTAAAGAGAATTTAAATAAAGGTTAAACGGTTTCTAAATTAATAATGAGATTTTAAAGTTATCATTTTTTCATTTCAAATTGCAAAGGAAACATTCATAAATTTTTTTTAAAATTAGAATTCTGCCTTTTTTCACAACTTGTTTGCAAGCTAAACCAAGGATTATGAATTAATTAGGGTATTTATATAAGTGGAGACAAATTTTAAATAAATGGGTGAAAACAAAGTTTGAACTAACTTTCTTCAACTAAAAACATCTGCTTATCCTAAAAATCTTATCTAGTCTACCCAAAATTAATCATTTTTTAGGCTATTAAATCAAAACACAAAATTTAAATTCAAAGGGTTGGTTTAAACCTTGAATATTTTAAAAGCATGTCCCTGACATTGGAAATTTAATGGAATTCTTGGCAGAAAAATTAAATTTTCTGTGAAAATCCGCCCCTGACTAACGCGGAGGACTCTCGATTTTGAACTTACCCTGCCTACCCCGGACAGGCAATTGTCTTTTTTGTAGTAGAATATTTGTTAATGGCAAAGAAAGAGATAAGCATTTAGTCTTTTGTTTAGTATTAAACAAGATATTGAACAGAAATGAAATTTTTAACAAAAAAAGCCCGAAGCATGGCTTCCGGCTTAACGTTTTCGCAGAGAGGAAGGGATTCGAACCCTATCCTTAACCTACTAATTTTCAATTGTTTATATCATTATATTTTCGCCTACGCCACGATTGACGCTTTGGGTATAAACCTGGTTTTCAGTTATAAAGATAAATTTAATGATAATTTCCAAATCATTGAAATGGGAAGAAGGTTTTTTTAATTCTTAAGTTTTGTCTCTCGGTTGTTGAATGCACTGTCGCCTTTTACAGTCTGGTCTGTAATCATATTTTCGCTGTCGGATTGTGTCTAACTGGGAAATTCACAGAGTTTGCAATAAAGCAAAGTTCATTAGCTTTTTTGTGTAGTTCGTTAGCTTTAGTAATCATATGCTGTTTAGATACAGTAACTATTGGATTTAAGGTTACTTCGGTAAATTGTCCACCGCCATCTAAACTGTCAACCATTATTCCTGTTGAATTGTCGATGTAGTCTGTAACAATTACACCTGCTTCTGAACATAAATGTAAATACCAAAGCATATGACAAGAAGACAATGAGGAAACTAAAAGGTCTTCTGGATTATGTTTTGTCTTGTCCCCACGAAATGCCAGGTCAGAAGAACCTAAAATGTCTGATTTGTTTTCGATAATAATTTGGTGACTTCTTTCATAATTTCTGTAATTGTCAGTTCCCGTCCCTTTATTTCCAGTCCACTGAACTGTCGCTTTGTAGTGATGTTGTCCTTGCATAATATTCAAGTTTACTTTCAGCTAAATTGTCTGCCTTTGATTTTGTGGTATCCGTCCGACACTCCACTTTTCGGGGATTGATTGTTTTATTTAGGACGGTATTTTTCTCAGTTTGATGCAGATGTTGATAAAGTTCTTATTGTTAATGGTATTGGATTCTATCGAAGACATCTTTGAACCATTCAAATTCATATACTTTATTCTTTTTGCAGCTCGTCATAAAGAGTACATGGCCTCAGTACCTTTCTGCTGACTGGTGTGATCCGGCAAACAGATATGCTTTTCTGACCACACAACTCAAGTAAAGCAGGCCAGGCTATAGGTAAAAGTCTCGCTTAACACAGCCTATTAAATTTCCAAATTTTATTTTTCCTCCTTTACAGGTCGCTGTTGATAAATTACCTTTCTTTTTGAAATCAAATACAGTTTCTGATGTTTCACCATTTACTGGAATGCCCAGAGTTTTGAATTTTTTATTTTTGTAATCTTTTTAATTTGGCTTACTTCTTCAAATTCAAAAACTTAATTACTATCCCTAATTGTCCTAGATGATATAAGTCGTGATGAATTAATCCTTCAAGAAGAAATTTGAACTTATATCCGTCAATGTATTCCCTTTCTAGGTAATCGTCTGTTTCATTTTCAATAAGCTCAATAATTTCTTTTTGACTGTTGTAAAATTCAGATTTAAGTTTCTCCCAGCCGCTTCTTTGAAGAATTTCATTAGTTAACCAATTTTCAGAGCTTTCCATTGTCAACAGTGAACTTTGTCCTTTCAATTTCAGAATGCTATCTTTTCTCCAAGCCAAAATGTGAGATATCAATTCTGCTGCACTGTGTAGGTCAGGCAATGGTCTTTCAAAAGCTAGTTTTTCTGGAAGATTATCAACCTTCTTTTTAAAGTTTTCGTCAAGCCACAATTCTTGTTCCTGTATGTCTTGAAATTGTCTTACAATATTTTTAATTAGTTTATTTTCCATTGTTTAATTTATAGGTTTCTTCTATTTGCAATTTTTCTTTGCAATGACCATAAATGTATTTTGTGTATGTGCAGTAGCCGATTAGAAGTACTGGCTTTACCATTTAGCACATTATTTTTAATTGAAGAGATCTTCAATTTACCTCTTCATCTGGAATTGCCACATACACGATAATGGCGGTTCGATGTTTCTTGATTTAATATTCTTATGTCTAATTTATAGAATTCTATTCGACATCCTTAAATTAAATTACCATTACTTAGCAGCCCAATTTTCAATTTAAATTTTTATTTCAGGAAGTCCCAATGCTTTCACGTATCCAATAGTCATAGAAGGAAAACTTACACTAAACAAAAACTTCCAAACTGATGCTAGCAGTTCGTTAAATGTTTTAATCAATACCAATTACTTTACTTCTTCGTTCTAATAATACGGTGTCTCGCCAAATTCCATTCATTTTCCCTATTTTTTCTCTAAGTCCTATTTGCCTAAATCCAAGTTCTTCGTGAATTCTTAAACTTGCTATGTTTTCAGGGAATATTCCTGCTTGTAATGTCCAGAGTTTTTCGTTTTCACTTTCAAAAATTAACTTAACAAGTAATTTTGTTCCTATTTTCTGTCCACGATATTTGTTAGAAACATAGACACTTACCTCAGCAACTCCAGCATAAACACAACGTCCGGAAACTGCCGTTAAAGCAGCCCAGCCAACAATTTCATTATCTATAACAGCAACAATTCTACAAGATTTAATATGTTCTTTATCCCAGCCGTCCCAAGTTGGTATTTCTTGTTGAAAGGTTGCGTTTCCCGTTTCAATTCCTTGCCTAAAAATTTCAGCAACACTCGTCCAGTCGTCTGCTGCCATAGGTCTTAAATCAATTTTCATTTCTGCCATATTTTTTATCAGTTGTTTCTATCCTGACGTTTTTTTAACCGCTATTCTGGTCATGCATAAGATCACACCATTGACTTCCAACAGACTGGTGATTGAGACTCAAGGAATAGATGTTCCAGTTGTCTCTTCAAGAGCTTTCAGACTACTGCTGGGGCGATACAGTCGAGAAGGATAGGAACTCATAGATTGAGAACACCTTCAACATTCATTTGCTTAACACAAATTTAAATAAGTTGTCATTTCTTTATTTGTTCACACAAAAATATTCTTGGGTACTGTCGTCATGCAACCGAAAAATTGACAAGTATTTTATTTTGTAGGGTTTTGCAGTAAAATTCTGATTTACGTAAAGAAAAGGCTTCAAATTTGGTCAACTTCAAATCCCCGGTCTTCATTTGTCCGAAGAAATTTGTAAATTAATTCTCTAAACTGAACCCAATTTTATTCATTATATTTTTGTTTTCATCGGAATTCATAAATGTTAAAAGTTATTGCCTCAGGTTTTCTTTCTCAAAATCCAATAACCATTTTTTCCTTGCTAACCCACCTCCATAGCCTGTTAAATCGCCATTGGATCCAATAACTCTGTGACATGGAATTATAATGGCTAATTTGTTATAACCATTTGCTGTGGCAACCGCCCGAACAGCTTTTTCATTCTTCAGCATTAAGGCTTGTGCTTTATAAGTGATAGTATTTCCATAGGGTATCAATTTCAGCACATCCCAAGCTTGTATTTGAAAATCGGTGCCTTTTACATCCAATTTGACTTCAAATTCTTTTCTGATACCAGTAAAATATTCGGAGATCTCCTTTTCTGCTTGTTTTGTAAATTTATTTTCTCCCGCTATGATTTTTGCTTTAAAGCGCTTTTGTAAATCGGACAACTCTGTTTCCAACATTTTTCTATTGGTGAATTCAAGCAAGCAAATACCTTCATTGGTAGCACAAACAAACATTGCCCCGATTGGGGTGGTAAATCTGTGAATTAATATCACATTGCTTTGGATGGAGTTTTTTGGTGATTGCCCTATAATTTTTTTGAAAGTGTAAGCAAATCCACTTAGAGATTCAAAACCTGCATCAAAAGCCAGATCAGTTGTTTTTTCACCATTTGAAACTTCCTGAAATGCTGTATTTATTCTAATCATACGTTGATAAACATGATAACTTATTCCGTAGTACTTTTTAAACCATCTCCTAACGATATGAGGGCTAATTCCTCTCTGTTCCAAATCATAGTCGGTTATTTTAGATTTTAAATTTTGATGACATAAAGAAATGGCCTGCGAAACTTCCTCCGGTGGTTTATTTGCGTTTTCAGTAGGCTTACAAACTTTGCATGGCCTAAACCCATTCTCTAAAGCCATTTTAAAGCTTTCGAAAAAAGTGACATTTTCCTTTTTAGGTTTTCTGGCCCTGCAGGTAGCAATACAAAAAACTCCTGTAGTTTTTACCCCGACATAAAATATCCCAACAAAATCCTCATCTCGGTTAAGTAAGGCTTCATAATACAGATCAATATGCTTTTGCTCTTTAATCATGATTAAAAATAAGGTTAAAACTATCCTCTTGCTTAATAACAGCTAGCTTTTCTTCCATATATTTCAAGGTAATTTCATGGAGAAAATTACCCATAGATATTCTTTTTACTCCAAGATTTTCAAGCATATTAAAATCTGGTAAATTAGGCATACACATCACGTTGATAGGTAATGAGGTACAGTTAACAATTTCTTTTATATCTGATATAGTTTCAACACATGGGGTGAAAATGCCATCTGCTCCAGCATGTTCATACATCTGAATACGTTTTTTAGTTTCACTTATGACTGCAGGATGCCTTAATAAAAATGTATCTATTCTTACATTTATGAAAATATCAATGCCATTTTCTCTTAACAAATGAATTACTTCCTCCAGCGTTTCAGAAAATCCGCTTGCATCTAAAAGCTCTCTTTTGTTCGATACAATACTATCTTCAATATTTATTCCCACTATTCCCAGGTCTGCTAATTGCTTAATATGATCAACAATTTTTTTTGAATCTCGACTATAGCCTGACTCTAAATCTACAGTTAGTGGAAGTTGGGTACTTTGTGCAATACGTTTCACAAAATATTTTAATTCACTAAATCCCATCACTTCTCCATCTTGATATCCTAAGAGATTGGAAATGGCTGAGCTTGATGTGCCGATTGCGTTGAAGTTTAGTTTCTCAGCAATTCTAGCGCTTGATACGTCCCAAACATTGCAAATGAATAATGGCTTTTTTTGGTAATGTAGTTCTTTGAAGGTCATTTTTAATTAAGATTTAGTGAAAGGTTTAAAATTGTTCTTGTATTTAGACTTAATGTGTTTTGATTAAATCCGATTGACACATAATGGAATCCCTATGGCTCCCCAATTGAAAGAATAGTTGAGAAAAAAGCATACCCTAATAAAAGCTGCCAATTCAATAAATTTTGATTTATGTGATAATCCAGCTCCAATTGACATTATGGGATTAATTGATATATTCTCTTGATTGAAATTATAATATACAATTTGAGGAGTCCATATTAATAGGTTTGCTTTTAACCCTTGTGCCATTCCAAAATTCGGGAAAGAGAGAATAACTATGAGTGAGAATAATAGCTTATGAGTTATCATAAGACAAAGGAATACTTATGAAATTTTTTCAGCAACCGAAAAATTAACAGGTATTTTTTAAAGTTTATCGAATAAAGAACCGCTTTTAGCTGCGGGAATTGTAGGGCTCATTTTTTTTGGCTTCTGGTTTGAAATCTAGCCAATAAAATTCTTACTCAACTGAAATAGCCAGAATAAAGCTACAGCACCAATATAAAGACCAGAGGTAACTTTCAATGCGTCCAAATATGTTTTAAGAGGCATTGCCGAAAGCCTTAGGGCTAGCTTTAAAGACAAAAACCTATCAGTAACCTTGATCAATTCTGGATATATTGATACAAACAATCAGCATTCAACGGCAGAAACCATAGATTTGCACCAAGGCAAAAAATTCCTATAGAAGACATTTGGTTGATGCTGAACACAATACTTAATCTAAGCTCTGCAATTTGCCCGTTGGAAATCAACCTTCCAGCAATGAAAGATAATGAGGTTTAAATTTGTAATTTCTGAAGCTATCAAAAGACTATGATGAACCAACAAATAGGGAAAGCCTGCTTCAGCCAGTCATGCATCTGGGCCGACGGGGTATCCCCGAATTTTTCCAGGCGGGACTTTACAAAAGCCTCATAGGGGGCCACCACTTTGTTGCGGTCCGACCGGTTGGCCATCATCTGTTCGAACCCCTGTTTCGACATGGAAAGATACATGCTGACCTTTCTAAGGTTGATAACTGGTTCCTTACTTATCCGCCGGCTGGAAAATCCATCCGAGTATCGGCGGTGAATCTCAAAATAAACCATAAATTTGTTCAAATACACATCCATAAAATACCAGTTTTAGTAGACCTGTAAAAGTAGTCCCAAAATCCCTTTGGGGCATGCCCCAAAGGGATTACTGGCGGTGCATTATTGTTGCCAAATATGGTGCAATCTTATTTACCGAAATTAGTGCAGTTGTAATTACCGATTACACTAAGCCAAAGTCAGAATAAATACTTCGACTAACCTTGTTGCAGAATATATGTTGAAAAACGTAACATAAACACTTTTATGCAGTACAATGTAGGCACACCGGAACAATACCTATCGGAGTTGGAAGCCGATTGGCGTAAAGAAACATTATCAGTAATTCGTTCAATGATACAAACTCATGGTTCTGCTCTTACTGAAGGTATTGAGTATAAAATGCTTGCTTATCAGCTCAATGGCAAGACTGTTTTCAATTTAAATGCTCAAAAAAACTACGTAAGCCTGTATGTAGGTAATACGCAGAAAGTGGAAAATAGTGATGCCATGCTCAAAGGCTTAGAACACGGTAAAGGTTGCATTAGAATTAAAAAGTCAATCAACCTGAACGAAACAGGCATTGAAGAATTTATCAAATCAACGATAGACGTTCACATGATTGGCCAAAATACAGATTGCTAACGTCAATTCTTCAATATGAATGACTTAATTCCAGAAATCTACATTTGCGTTGAAAAGCACGAATCTGAATATCCAATTCCCATTATCTTATCAGAAGGTGATAAAGTTAAACTTGGGGAAAGAGCACCTGAGCCTGGTTGGTATGACTGGATCTGGGCTGAAACTATTGGTGGACAAAGTGGCTGGATCCCTATTCAGATTATCCACATTGATAATGATTTGAAGCAAGGTATAGTACAAGAAAACTATTCTTCGAAAGAGTTAAATATTTCTGTTGATTCAAAAGTGACCAAAATTAAAACCTTAAATGGCTGGTCATGGGTCAGAAATCTTGAAACAAATGAAGAAGGCTGGATTCCAGACTTGAAATTACAACAAACACAAACATAAAAATGATTCAAAGCAAGGGATCTTTCACAACCCATTTTACAAGTTTTGCTGTGAGGCCAATTTAACCGAAATTATAAATATCGTGCTCTATACACCCCTGAATTAAATATTCAAAATCTTTTCCTTCAACATAATCCTGTTTAAGAAAAAAATCATCATACTTTTTAAATGATGAAATAAGGTATTCATTACTCTTTTTAAAAGCCTCTAACAAAGCATCCCAGCTTTTTTTTCTAGATCATTGTTGCTTATCCAATTTTTTCTGCGCTTTCCATGGTCAGATCATTTGGAACTCCATTAATTTTATCACAAACGGAATTTCTCCAAGCTCAGCAACAGAATGCATTTCCGGCAAAGGCATAATAAAGGCATTAGGATCGTCTATGGAATCCAACTTTGATTTGATGTGGTCACCATACCAGTTTTGGCCATCCCAAAGATTTTGAAGCCTAAAGATGAGTTAAGAAATCCCAATAGTATTTTTTGGCGCAGGTTAAGTTTTTAATTCCATTTCTTTTAACTTTATCATCAAAATAAATAGAGATAGTAATAAATGGAAAATCCACCCCTAAATAGAATTTCTTTATTCTCACCAAGACGAATTTGAGAATTACCGATCCTAGGGGGACATTTAGCGCTTGACTTTGTTAATACTGTAAGTCATTGGAACGATGCACCATTTATGGAGTACTTGACTGATGAACAAGATTGGTTCGATTGGCTAAAAAAAAATAGGCCTTGCTTCCAAAATTGAAAAATCTAGCTCATTCTCTACTGAAATCATCTGAAAAATGTCCACAGTGTCTTCCTTTGGAGAATTTTTCTTTGTTAAAATTTAATGATTTACCTTTTCCTAAGGACAGGTTTTTCCAGTCGCTTCCTTTAATCAACCAGCCAACATATACAATTTGTTCTATATGATAGGAATAATGGGCATATTGTCTGTTTAGGGCTTCAAGAACCGAATGCTCTTGAGATCTAATATAAATCTTCGTGTCAAAATTCTGATTGTTCACAGAATTTAAAGCTTCAAATAAACATTTCCAGCCATCATTCCACTTTGTTAAAAGTTCATCTTTTGTTTTTATAACTGATTCAAATTCCAAATCACGATTGCGCCATTCTTTTTCGCCATCTGAGGTCAAGAAGTCTGTCCAACGAGATTTCATATTTCCAGAAAGATGGTTTACAATTACTGCAATGGAATTTGATTCTTCATTGTATTGTCAATAAAAGTCCTTTTCCTCCAATTGATCAAAGGTCTTTTCTCCAAGAGACTTATAATATTCAAACTGTTTTTTGATGCAATTAATGTATTCTAATTCCATATTACAGTTTTTTAAATTGCTATTAGGGTCTCTGCTATTCTTAGTGCGGGATTAAAGAACCCTTTACTATCCGCCTACTATTTGTTTGTTAATACTAATTAATTATCAATTTAGCATTATTACCTACATTAGGTATAGCAAATGTTTTGTGCAAAAATTTTCATTCATTAAATTCTTTTGGATATTCAACTGTACCCCTAATTCCTTCAAGTTTATTTTCAGTCAATTCAATTGCAATGCAGTTCTCTTTTGAATTTTCAAAAGGCAATTTAAATCCAAAGCAATCATCTTACGTGTAACCAAATTTCTGATAATATTTTTCGTGTCCAAGTAATAATACCTACCATGCCTACTCTACTATTGTTCTGAAAGTTAAATTGATCCTTGGCTCTTTAATGCCTTTTGAGGGCGGAAGTCTATGCAGCCAATAAGTTTGTGTTTCATTTTTCATCACCATAAGGCTACCATGTTGCAGCATTAATTCTATTTTTTCATTTGACCACTTATGTTTAAATGAAAATTTTCTTTCTGCTCCTAAACTAAAAGAGGCGATAGCTCCATTTTTCTTCAAATCCGTTTCACCATCACTATGCCATGCCATTCCTTCCTCACCGCTATGATACAGATTTAATAAACAGGAGTTGAATGTTTCATTTGCCTCATTCTCTACTATGGCTTTCAACTCCAACAATTCTGGAGTCCATGGTAAAGCATATTTCGTACTATTTGAATAGTTATATTCAAATGCTTTTTCACCATACCATGCAACTTCTCTTTTGGTAATAATTTTTTTTCCAAAAATATTGGCTTCATCATGTTTCCATTCTATTGTGTTTAATAAAGTTTGGAAATAATAATCTGCTTTTGTCTCTAGCAGTAATTTTCCATAATAATTAACAGTGCCATCTTTCGGCAACCAATTTCTATATTTATCAACTGTAAGATCTAATAAACCCATTTTCCATTTTTTATATGCTACCTTCATGCAGTGACCACATGGCCGATATCCCAAAATGGTAGCTTCATTTTCGGATTGAAAGAATACTCTATTTTGTTTTTTAAGTCTTTTACCGGATGCGCAATTCAACATTCCATAAATTCTAAGGTTATGGTTTCCTCCATAGAGAATTTCTCCTTTTCGGATATTTATTCTCAAATCACTTTCGCTTATTTTTTGATGAAACATCATTCTAGCTTACCGCATCATGGAATATAATTCCTAAAGTATGCCTATTCCCTCCGGTTACTTCACTTACGCCATGCCTTAAATTTGCCTTATAATATCCTTGACGCCCCTTTATCGGCCTAAAACTTGTTGCAAAAATCAAAGCATCACCTATACCCGGTTGAAATACTTTGACTTTTGATTGAAAACGTGGGATTTGTTCGGTTATCACAAACTCTCCACCTTGATAATCATGGCCATAGTCATTTAAAAATAATACGACCTGGATTGGAAAGTAAACAGACCCATATAAATCCTGGTGCAGCGTATTGTAACCACCAACACCATATTTTAAAATTAGTGGAGTGGGTTTTAATTGCTGATTAGCTTTGCATGACTCAATAAAATCAATGTGGCTTGATGGAAAACTAACTTGCAGTTGAAGCATTTTCATCCATTGATTAGCTATTGGCGAAAGTTTCAAGTAAAAGTCAGATCTTAGCTTTTCGATAAAAGATGGAAGAGGATAAGAAAAATATTTATACTCACCCAATCCAAATCGATGATGTTCCATAATTACCTTTTTGCGATAAATATCTTCCTTATAAAGATTGATCAAAAGGTCACATGTTTTTCGATCAATCAAGTTTGGTAAATGCATGAAACCTATTTCAAGTAAGGTGGCATAAATTTTTTCCCATGGGAGTTGTAATATATCAGGTTGGTTCATTTGTTTTTCACTATTTAATTGTAAATATTTCCATCTGTCTAGCAAGATCAAGTTTATCAATTATAAATTCTTTAATTATCACATTATCGAAGACAGCATATTCAGGTGTATACTTGTCTAAAGATTTAATCTTTAGCTATTTCAAGGAAAATATCAACTAGCTCAATCGGCTTACTGAAAAAAGGTGAATGACTTGTAGCCATTTGGTAAACCTTTTTACATGGGGTCTCTTCATACATTTTACGTTGAATGAAAGGAGTAACAGCACGGTCTTCAGTACATTCAATGTAATATCTGGGTACTTGCCCATAATTTTCACCAGTTAGTCTCAATTTAGCATGACCCGATTCTAATGGTTCATGACTCAAAATAACTTTCGCCATTTCTGTAATATCTTCTGGGCAATCATGGTAGAGTCCTTCTTTAAAAATTTCCGGTTGTAATATATGTGAAGTAAAGGAGTTACTTTATGCCAATTCCATGCGCTATGCCATGAGCCATGAATTAAAATGTAGGTTTTGCTTTCCATATTTTCTGCATTTATTGGTACTGTTTTAAAGAATAATATTAGAATTAAGGATATTGGTTGGAGAGTCTGATGGTTCGGTTTAACAAATTCATTTTAATTTTATTTGAGTAATTATTTGATTTAAGCTGTTTCAATCAATAAGTATTGGGATCAATTTTCATTTTTATACTCAAATCATTTTAGTTCTGAATATCCGTTGCTTCCCAACCAATAATTGCTGTTTTTCGAGCACTTCCCCATCGGTATTCCCCGATCTTTCCTGTTGATTGGATTACCCTATGACATGGGATTAAAAAGGCAACTGGATTATCACCAATCGCAGAACCGACTGCACGGGATGCCTTTGGTTTTTGGATATAATTTGCAATTGCCCCATACGAAGCTAGACTTCCCGAGGGAATCTTGATGAGAGATTCCCACACCTTTAATTGGAAGTCGGTACCTTTTAAATGCAGTTTTACTTCATTTATCTTATTCCAATCATGTGAAAAAATTGTAAGTGCTTTTTGTTGAATAAAATCTGATTGCTGACTAAAATTGGCATTGGGAAATTGAATGAATAATTCATTAAAAGATTCGTTTTTATCTTCACAGAAGGCAATGTGACAGATACCTTTGGAGGTGGAAGCAATTATGATTTCTCCAAATATGCTATTAGAGAATGCATAATTTATTGAAAGATTTTTTCCTCCATTTTTAAACTCTGCAGGAGTCATTCCTTCAATTTTAATGAAATGGTCATGTAATCGGCTTGTACCGGAAAGTCCTACTTCATGAGATGCATCAAATAGCGTCAATTGACTTTCCTTTAAAAGCTTTTTAGTGTGGGAAGTAGTAAGAAATTGAAGAAAACTTTTTGGACTTACACCAGCCCATTCAGAAAACATCCTGTGAAAATGGTAAGGACTAAGATGCACGTGTTCAGCTACTTCATCCAAATTCGGTTGTTTTCTAAAATTTGAAGTCAGATAATCAATAGCCTTTTCAATACGGTTAAAATCAATCTGCTTTTGAGTGTACATAAGTTTCCTTTTTTCAATACTAATGATGCATCAAAAATAGAGGAACTGGTACAATTAAAATATCTGATTCTTGCGGAAATGGAATTCTTGAGTTGTAATTTTTAGTAATCCTATAGATATGCCCTGAAAGAGATTTATTGTTCTACATCCAGATAAAACCTTACTTTCTCTTTAGGAATTGCTCCATTGGTTTTATAAAATTTAATTGCCCTCTTATTCTCTACAGGGGTTTGCCATTGAATTAATTTAATTCCATTTTCTCTGGCAAAATATTTTATCAGCATTAGAATTTCTGAACCTATTCCCAAACCTCTGCACTTTTCCGTTAAATAAAGACAATCCATATGGAAATAATAATCAGCATCCCAGGTGGAAAATTCTGGTGAAAGCACCATATATCCTTCAACAGTATCTTCAAAATCGACAACCCAACAAATAATGGAGGGATTCCCTTCAAAAAAATAATGGGATAATTTCTCTGATTTGCTTGATGCGTCAAAGGTAGCATTTTCATATGCTGCATGTGCTCCGCATAACTCGATTAATCTTGGCATATCTTTTCTTTCAACAGCCCTGATTTCGAATTTATTATCTTTTGATGCCATCCTTTAGGTATTTCAAAAAATTAAAAATGTAATCTGGTTTGTCGTGCTCCTTTCTGATAGCACCATAATGAATTCTTTTTATTCCATTTGGGGTAATCTTCACAATTTCAATATTCTCATTCCTAAAATTTGGATTTATGGCCCAATTGGCCATCACCATTACACCCATATCTGCTTTTACCAATTCAATTGATGCTTCTGTCAATGGAAGAATTGTAAAAGATTTAGGTTGAATTTTATTAGGTTGAAGTAATTTTTGGTAAATGGTCACCGTTTCCAATGGTTCAGAATGAATTATTAAATTTTCACTAATGAAATCCACTGCATCAATAAATTTCTTTAAGGCCCAGGGATGTTCGGAATTCACAATAGCCACCATTTCATCTTCAAATAATTCATAATAATCAATATTTTCATTGGGTACTGGATCACTGGTTATTGCCAAATCAATATGACCTTGCAATAATTTTTGAATAGGTTTGTGAGTAGCTTCAAAAACAATTTTTACATCTATATTCTCAAAATCAATTTTAAATTTAGCTAAAATAGCGGGAAGCCAGTGATAACTTGTATAACACTCTGTACTCAGTAAAATTGAACCCTTTTCCCCAGAAGCTAATTCCTTAAGACTTTTGTCCAACTGATTTAATTCCTTCAAAATCTTACAAGCTGTTTGGTAAATATGAGTGCCAGCTTTTGTTGGGATCATTTTTTTATTTAAACGATTAAATATTTTAGTCCCAGCCAGACTTTCGGCTTCTTTGAGTTGTTGACTTAATGCGCCCGGAGTTAAATACAGTACTTCAGAAGCAGCAGCTAAGGTGCCCAACTCATATACTTCCTTGATCAATTTTAAATGCCTATTCTCAATAATAATTATCATCCCCACAAATGCAGGGATGATTTTTTAACAAAAGCATCTAACCATTTGGTCTGTAGTCACCGATTCTTTCCCCTCAGTAGAATAACCATCACGTTTCCACCAGTCCAAACCTCCTATCAATTCTTGTACTTTAAAACCCAGTTTGGCCATTTTTAAAGCACCCTGAGTAGATGCATTACACCCAATTCCATCGCAATAAGTTACATATTGTAAATCTTTATCAAGCTTTGTTGTATTGGTTTCGTTCATATCTCTATGAGGCAAATTCATAGCACCTGGGATATGCTCAATTTCATAACCTTCTTTTTTCCTAGCATCTATAACTATGATTTTTTCTTCTGCTTTTAATGCAGCAAATAGATCAGCTGAATCTATTTCATACTTTAATTTTGCTTCGTAATGTTTAATTTGCTCTTCCATGAAAATTCAAATTTGATTTACACAAAATTACAGTATGCCCAAGCAGCATAAAAGCGAATTAAATTAAGGCTAATCATTAGTTTTTTGATATGAAGAGGGTGATTGAAAACAGCATGGATAATAAAAATAAATGTTTTTCAATTTGTATAATATTATATTATTATCATCATACCTTTAAAGCAGTTGCGGTTGACTGCAGACTAATCTCTGTTTTTAACTGATTCAAAACATACTCGTAAAATACTTTCCTATTTACATCAACTGCTATTTTTAAAGGGTGCCCTCTTTCGATTAATTGCGTTTGACCCGCATTAGGTGGTCTATCACTCACAACAGCTTTGACTTCTTCTAAGGCAAACTCATTAGGAAGGGATATAAAGCTTGTTGCCAGCACATCCCACATAAAGTATACATAGTGGTAGCTAGGAATAGTGTCAATAGTTAATGCCCATAATTGACCAGCCAAATTAGATAAAAAGTAATCCGATTGAAATGCTAACGTTGACAAAAATTCTTTATTTACAGGTACATTATTAGTAACATCCAATGGAATACAAACCAACGGAAGCTCCATCACAAATAATTCTTTTGAACTTTGTGGGTCCCAATATACATTCCATTCAGCGGTTCCATTATGTTGGTAAGTCTGTACATTTCCTTGTGTTCTGAATGCACCTCCCATCCAAACTACTTGCTCAATTTTACCCCTTATGTGTGGTGCTTTTCTAATGGCTTCCACTAAGTTTGAACATGGCCCGGTCAATAAAATTGTTACGGGTCTGTCGGCCAATGTCAATTGATCAATAAGTAAATCAACAGCTTCTGGAAGGGAATAAGGGTCTAAGTTATAAGTACAATTTATTAAAGAAGGTAACGCATTAATCACTTCTGGTCTTGCTCTCCATTCATTTGGGAAAGCATTAATTCCATTTTTATCACTGCGCCCTATAGGAATATTCTCATTCCCAAAAAGCTGTAATAACTTAAAAGTGCTTTCAATTGCAGGCTCAATAAAGCAATCAGCTGGTGTAACATTTATTCCAATTACCTCTACTTCTTTCATGGTTAGTAGCAACAATTGAGAAAGTAAATCATCAATTGCACCATCATGTTCCATGAATACTAGTTTTTTTTCTTTCATACCTTATAGGGTTTTTGTTTGCATCCAACGCTTAGTAAATGAAAATTGGGACATTTTAGTACTCTCACTATATCGCAGCAAAGAAGCAAGATAAAGAGAAACAGCCTGACCTACAAGCCGGACTGCCTCATGGCATTGCCATAGAGTTAATGACAGTTTTAATTTCCACCAATTAGAAAAAAGATACAATAAGTCATTCCTAAATTGAAAGCTGAATGACAAATAATTGCTCCTAAAATTGAGCCGGAGCGTTTTCTGCAAACATAAAATAAAATACTTATTGTAAACATACTCAGCACCCATATCAGAGTTGGTACGAACAGGAATTCCCATTGTTGTTTATGGATAACCAGTCCAAAATGTGAAATATGAACAAGTGCAAAAGCCGAACTATCAATTAAAGATGCTTTGATATTTCCTATGGAATTTGCAAAACTAGAATGCACTATCCCTCTAAAAAAAAGTTCCTCTCCAATCGGGCTAAATGTCATTCCAATCAAAGATGAAATTGCGAACATGATAAGCCTACTTTGCTCGTCAATTTCTTGCGGAATATTATAAGATCTTCCAATATAGCTATACCAATTTTTGTGAGAGTTGCCGTAAAGTACATCACCCAAGAAGTATAGTAAAACGCTAAAGACTATACCAATAATTAATGCAATAATTAGCCAGCCATTATTTGTAGGCTTTTTAATTCCGATTTTTCTTCTGCCATTCTTGCTTAAAAAAACGAACGGTGTAAATGCCATAGTAAGCATCAGTATTCCTACATACTGCATATTGGCTATTTCATTGCCGTGCAAGACTAAAATAAAACGAGGAATACAAATTAGAAGAATTAAAAAAAGCCCTAATTTCCAGTTAAAACTGAAAATCTTATTCCAAAAGGGTTTTAAATCATTCTCCATGCTTTAGTATGTTTTCCGTTTTATTAAGGAGTGCCAGGATGCAGGGCAGGGGCCAATAAAGGCTCTGATCAGTGAACTGGTATCTCATGGTCACCTACTCATTTTGAGTACAAAATCAAATTTTATCTAACCATTCTACCATTGCATCAAGAAAATCACCACACCTTTTATTGGGTAAATTGTTATCCTGCAGCTCATAAAAACCTCCCGTTTCACATTGGATTAGATTATGATTGCAATTCGGAAATGATTTGATAGTTAAATCGGTATTTTGACCTAAGGTATTCTCATATAAGAGCTTGGTTTTGATCCAATCTACGTTCATGTCATTTTCTCCAAACACCGCCAAAACAGGGCAGTTTATACCCGATAGGAGGGAGTCAAAATCCTCAATGTATACCTGTAAACCGGACTCTTCGTCCAGCTCTTCTTTCATAAAAGTTGGTTGGTAATTGTAGTACCCCTCTTGAGTGATTCCCCCATTGGTAAATCTTAACCAAAAAGCATTCTTGGCGAGATTTTTTGTGGCTGACTGGTATTCTTCAAAACTTCCCCCGGAATGTGATATTTTTGTACCCTTCATCCATTCATCTACAATTAATTTAACAGAGTCTTGTGGATGACCATTGATTTTTAAGTTCTGCGCTAGCAGGTATTTGAAGTTTTCTTTATCATCTACACCACTTACAGAAATCCAAAATTTGATGTCTTTATATTTGTTGATGACGATTGGATTTATCCAGCCAGCTCTGCTAATCCCCCAAAGTCCAATTGCATCTGATCCTGGTATTTTCTTTTCCTTTAAGGCATGGATAGCAGCTATTACTTCCAAGGCACTGTTTTGGACAGGTTGATTGTAATTAAAAGTTCCGCCACTATTGCCGCAACCCATCTTATCCCACATATAGGTAGCAAATCCCGATTTAAGAATCGACTCCCGTACATCCTTGTACCATTCTTGGGCCACAGCATTGGTTTGGCCTGAACCATGGACAATCAAGACGATGCCTTTTGGGCTATTGTCCTCAGGAATATTCAAGACTCCATTTAGCAATACACCTTCAAATTCAAAATCCATAATTTCCCTTTTATTTTGGGCAATAGCATTGCTAACAATCAATAGAAGTATTAAAAATGTCGTAATTCTTCTCATGTCGTTTTATTTAATTTCCACCAATAACCAAAATAAGCTCCCACTCAATTTCAACTAGCTTTCCTACCTATTCTTTTCCTTTTAAGAACTATAATAACCAAACCCAGCAAGAATATACAAAATACAATGAAACTATCTCCAATGACAGCATATATTGTCTTCGTTCCTTTTGTCGGAAGTTGCGTAATCAGTACTTTACTGGTATCCGTAAAATGATTCATTTCACTAATTACCTTTCCTGTATAATCTGTCCCTATAGAATGGCCTAAGCTAGCTTGTCTAATCAAATTAAAACCTTGTTCTATGGCTCTAAACTTAGCCATATTAGTGTGTAATTGGTCAATTTCTTTATAATCATTACTTGGTGCCAACAGTATGTCTGAACCTTTAGCCTCTTTTAAATAATTTGGAAAATCTAAATCAAAGCATATTGCTCCTGCAATGGTACCATAGTCTGTTTCTATTTTTTGGATTCCGGTAGTTTTATTATTGCTAATCGGGGCTTCGGCACCAGGTACTGAAATACCCTTCCAATAATCCATAACCTTTTTACCATTTCGGTCAAATAAAACAAATTTATTTTCAAGAAATCTGCTATTTGCTGGGTCTATTACCGCTATGCCCAAACCTAAATATATATTTTGGGTATAAGCTATTTCCCTGGCTTGATCATATAATTCACTTTCGTCTTCTTTTAAAATTACACCATTGCCTTCCGCCCAAAAAACTATTTTTGCCCCAGCTTCTGCTTCTTTGATACTTATGTCAAATAAATATTGATTTAATTTCGATGTATTTCTTTTAGTTTCAATTATAGCTTCATTTTCAGTTTCTTTATTATTTATTCCCTGAAGGTCAATCCCAACTTTAAGACTATCCAATGCGGAAATAGAAGCTATCCGAATCGTTTCAGAATTGGAATTTTGAAATTGTACACGATAAGCACCATACATTAATGTCAAACCCAAAACAAGGCCATAAATGAGAACTCCCTTTTTTACATTTCTCCCTTCATATCTTTGATCATAAACCCAATTGCTAACAGAGGCAAACCAGGCAATTAAAAAGGTAATATAACCCATCCCAAAAACAGAGATAGATTGAAGTAAAATATGTTGTGTTTGTTGGGTGTAGGCAAAATGCCCCCAAGAGCCATATTGATTAAATTGATGGTAAGCATATTCTATTAAAACAAAGGCACATGGAAATATTAAGGTGCTTTGAAAGGATTTTCGATTTTTTGAAAAAAATGAATCAATTAAGTAGGGTAAAGAGGTGAGTAAACTAAAAATTATAGCAATAATAATTGAGATAGAAATGGGTAAAAAAGGGACTACATCAAAGCCAATATAATAAACTATACCTGTAACCAAGAACGCCAATAAGAAACCCTGCCACCTCGGTAATTTTCTTACCGCAAAAAGCAGCATTGTTGTAAAAATCCAAATAGCATAAAAGACAGCGTATTGCCCATTAGAAATTACAGAGAAAAAAATCAAGAGGATGACTAAAAGGACTTTTTGTAAGATATTGTTTTTCACTATTGAAGTAATTTGATACGAATACCCCAAAGATGGGCAGCAATTCTTTGTTGAACCTGACACCTATGTTTCATTATTGTTTCTTGGCAAGTTTACTTCGTATCCTGGTCAGTGATTGTCGCTCAATTCCTAGATAGGAAGCCAAATGGGATAAGCTTATCCTATTCATAAGGTCTTTGTTAGCAGATATAAATTTGAGATATCTCTCTTCTGCATTCTCAAATAAAAAACTTTCGACTCTATCTGTTTCTCTTGTTAAAACCATTTCCGCTGTTAGCCTACCGTACATTTCGCTGTCTTTATAAGTCCGATAAGCCTCTTGTAGTTTATCATAAGGCATGAAAAGAATTATAGAAGGTTCGAGACATTCTATATGATACTTAGAGGGTTTTTGTCTTGAAAAGGAAGGATAGTCGGTGGCATATCCTTTCTCACTGATGAAACCTGTGATTATTTCATTCCCTTTTTCATTGATATAATACTTTCTTAAAAGGCCTTGACAAACGTAGCAGACTTCTTTTTGTATTCCGCCGCTTTTAAATAAGTACTCTTTTTTATCATATTTTCTAAGGGTTAAAATAGAACGTGTGAATTTTTTTGCCTCCAGGCTCAATAATGGAAATTGTTCCATAAATAAATCAGAATAGAATTGAAACTCTTTCTCCATATTTTCTAGCTTGGTACCAATGTAATGTGTTTTAAACGCAATCTAAACAAAAAAATAACTATAGAAGATTTTCAGGTTTCTTCAAGTATTTTTTCGGATTTCATTACAGTTTCTCTTAAAAAACCTCAAACCAATAGCACTTTAGTTAATAAACCCTAAGCCATCAATCAGTTCCTTTATTTTTGATAAGGAAGTTTCCAAATTCATAGAAACTTCTATTTATCTATGTCCAAGTATTTATTCTTTTTGATTTTTATTTTTAGCAATTACCGCAATCAGGGTGTCTGGAAAGCTAAAATCGTAGACGTAACGACTGGACTGCCCTTGGAAAACGTCCATGTGTATTTTAAAAATGGTCAGGCCGTAACCGATAAAACAGGAATGTTTTCACTTTTGGTTGAAGATGGGCAAATCGTTACGATAAGTCATGTCGCTTATGAAACCATGAAATCAATTATTGATCTTAAAAACCTGCCTGAAATTATTTACCTGATACCTAAAGAGGAAGAATTAGAAACAATCGATGTCAGACCATTGCCATCAGAAGCTCATTTGAAAAGAATGATTTTGAACACTTCAGGTCAGCTGTCCCAAATGGAGTATAACATGAGAAAAAACACAGCTGTTATAAAATCCGTCTACCGATACATTCCCAGTGCGGGAAAGGGGGCATATTCCAGTTTTTTGGAGCGTGTGATACCCAATGGGTCTGGTGGTGTAAATTTCTTTACTTCAGGTGGAGGAGGGATCCCACAGTTGTTCAAGGAACTCCGGCAAAACTACGAACTGCCAACTGATTTTCAATACACGGAAAGAGATTCTTCAAAAGTTGACCTTTTATATAAGGCTAAATTCAAATTTAATAAATGGTGATTTTTTTTGTAGTTATGATTTTCGTTTTGGAAATTCAATTAGGTATTTTCTCATAGAAAACTATATTTCGATTATTTGAAAAGTGATTTCACATTTTGGTCAATTAAAAAGCCCACTTGAAGATCTAAATTTATATGAATAAAAAAACCATGTTTATTTCTTATTATTAGGTGAATTAATCTGGTTTTTCCAGACGTAAATATAATTTGCCACACATTTGAGAAATGAACATATTCATAGATACTTCTGTAATTTATAAAGACCCTTTTTGGAAAGGAAATTTCTTTAGTGAATTGATTGATGTAGTAAAAGGTAAAGAGATCCTGTTTCATTAAATGATTACCTTCAACCTGAGCCAATTAGATCAGGTCGGCTACTCGTTTGTGAGCTGGCTTTTCTTTTTTTGTACCGTTCACTCTATTTCAAGGTCATTTGTCATCAAAACATAAGACAAAATTTTAAAGAGAACATTAAACCATTTTAATCACCTGCTTCATTTTTTAAACACGATCTTTCCACAGGGAATTGTTCCAGATCCATTTGGTGAAATGCTCATTCTGTAATAAAGGTCTTGATCTTTCAAGATAAGTGCTGCTCTTGGAGTACCCGATGCCTGATAAGAGAGCGTTGCTACATAGAAAATATGCTCCTCATTGGAATTAATCGTTATTTGCAACTTGGTAGCCTTGTCAAAATTGGTATCTAAAAAGGATTTTATTCCAGTTAGACCATAGTTATACGATGATAATTTATCATATGTCAATTTATCTGTTGGTAGAAACAGTTTTAAGTAGGAGTCAGGTGGCGTAAATATTGCAAATGAATCAGCAGGAAAATTAATATTAAGTTCTAATGGAGTATTAGTTTCATTGATTATCCGAGTCCAAAATACAGCAAATGCGTAACTTTTTCCCGATGAATTAACATATTGCATTCCGTCAGGGGCAATACTTCCACCTTTTGGAAAACTGTTTTGTATAGTTATCCCTTTTCCGGTGGGAGACGCATATGTAGTATCTGTATAGATATACCTTTCTAAATCATGGTTTTGTGATGGTTGCTTGTTGTAATTGTTTGTGGAGGCTTTTATCTCTCGATCAATAGCTACTTTTCCTGTTTTTGAATTACTACTCTGTCCACAAGACCAAAGCCATGAAATTGCTAAAAAGGATATAATTAAGCTTTTTTTCATTTTTTTGCTGGCTTACAATCAGGTCACGCAAGGGAATTTCGCTCCCAGGTTCCCACAGAATTCTCGCAAATCGGGAATGGCTGTGCGTGAAGACACCCTTCACCAAGCCTTCCTCGTTTTTACGGGGGCTCTTCATAATACTAACCACTCAAAGGTAATGTGCAATTTTAAAAAATTAGCAGGGGTCTAGCTTCTATTCCAAAAATCTTTCCCTTACAAAATCCAAGGTCATAAACATAACAGAAAAAAAATGCCATTTCCTGTTTTAGTAATTACACCATTTATAAGATTGGAATTAATGATTGTTCACAGTGCTGGTTTGAGTAATCCTCTGTTACATAAAGATCAACTTTTTCAAGAGGGTTGATGACCCATGGTACGGTGCCTTCGTTGACATGTCCTTCTTTCTTCCCTTTTTCTTTGGTCCGCTTTTCGAAGTCAGGGCGTGAGGACACAAACCGTACCGTATTAGCCTTTTCAACATAGCAAAGATTCAATATTTACCGACAATTACTCTTTTAACCCCGCGTAAAGTTGTGCCACTAAACCCATCCCAAATTGGGAAATAACCCTGTATCCGCCTTTTTGGAGTTCTTCTCCTCCCCTATTAATCTGGGAAACCGATCTAAGAAATCCATCTTCGGAAATATATTCCTGTAGGGCATGGTAAGCCAAAGATGCTGCTTTGACAAATTCTTCGATCAAAATCTCCATGCAAAATCCCCAAGCAAATGCTGCTGTGATACCTGCAGTGGCGGAGGTGTCCACACCCGTTTCAGGAATATCGATATAGGAATAAAACAACCCTTTTTCATTTTGAAGCCCTAAAACAAAACCAGCCTGTTTCAGAAAGTCTTTCCAGATTTCTTCCAATTCATTCAAATCCCCAAAATCGGTATTTTCAAATTCCCGCAGGGTCTTTACAATTCCCAATAAATACCAAGCCACTCCCCGCCCCCAATTCCCATATGATTTTTGTCTATTCGCAGTAGACCTTTGGTATATGCCATTTGTCTCGGAAAGAAATTCCTTTCGAAGCACTAGGTGGTTAACAGCCAATTCCGCCAATTTTCGGTCCTCCCTTTGGCAAGCTATTACTGAAAGCGGATAGGCCAAAGTGTAACAACATCTGTGGTAACATGACCGGTGAAATCTTTTTCAGTAGGTTTTTTTAGTTTTTGGATGTATTCCAGCGCAATCGAGATTGAAATGTGGTCCGGATAAAAATTAATGATGGCCGAAAAAGATAAAAAATCCTCCAAACTATTGAATTTCCCATCCATGGGAGAAGTTTGAGGACTTTCGAAAATAATTCCCTTTTTAGGGTCCAAGTAAGAATTCAATTGGGTTTTAAGCGTTGCTGTGGCGGCTGACTTTCCCTGATTGTGTAGCTCAAGCAGGCCATCTTGTACACTACCACTCATCCAACCAAATGGTTTGAAATAGTTCATGGAATAAAGATTTTAAAAAAAAGCAGCTTCCTTGTTTGTTTTTTCAGGTAAGAACAAATGTGGCTGCAAGCCGAAATTGTCTTGGCGCAGCGCATCCAAACCATAAAAACAAGCTTCTTTATCACCTTGGATCAGGTCCAATCCAATACCTTCTAAGAGAATCAGTTTGTAATTAGTCGCAGCAATTTCCAGCTCAAAAGGTTGAAAGGGATGAGCATATTGTAAATCAAAAATACCCAGTTCTGTTTTCGATTTAAATAAAAAAGCCCTCATCCTTACATGTTCCCTTATATCCAAAGCTATAGTGAGCCGGAGGAAAATTGAACTGGTTTTTGGTTTCTTTCTTGACTTTGAAAAGGAAATTACCGTCGGTGAATTTTCATCTTTTGTCACAATCGGAAAAGCATTCCACCCCAATGGAATCCTTTTTGCTGGATTCACCGGTTTGAAAGGAAAATCCAAGTCAATCCCAAGTTGACGCATATCATCCGGTTGTAACTCCATATAGGTTAATGAAAGTCCATCCTTGTTGAATGCCAAAGAAGCGGAACCATCAATAGCTCTTTTAACCAAAAATTTTCTTCTATTCATTTATTCGGCGGTCTAATCAACCTCTTTTTTGAAATCTTGACTGGCTGAATTCAAAGCTTCAAATATCCCCTTCATATACCCAATGGCAAATATTTTCCCTGTGATCTCATAACCGACAGTGGTGCTTCCTCCGAAACTCCCTTGGGTTTCCCCATACATCGCCGGAGCATGGTCAGGCCGAATTGGCCCATCAAATCCATGTTGCTGATAAATCCGGAACATCTCGACCATATCGGTGGGTCCATTGTCATGGAAAGTCTCCCTGAAATTTTCCCGATCCCCCTCTACATCACGTACATGCAAAAAGGCAATTCTATTTTCCTGCAACCATTTTTTCGCCAATTTCTGAATATCTTCGCCCATGGTCAGGAAAGATGCCTGACAAAAAGTGATCGCATTGCTCTCAATAGGATTGTGATTCCAAACTTTTTCAAATGCAGTTGAACTGGTTAAGATTCTCCCCACACCCATCAACGGACTGACCGGAGGATCATCGGGATGGAGTGCCATCTTTACTCCGGCACTTTTAGCCTCCGGCAATACGGCATCATGAAAGTAAAACAGGTTTTTCCAAAGTTTGGCTTCGGAAATACGCTGATCTTCAGAAACCAATTGATCCCTGACATCATCCAGATAAAAACCACTGACTTGGGCACCTCCCCTTTCGGAGATATCCACTCTGGTTCGATACCAACCTATGCTTGCCATAAAATTATAGCACAACAAAGGGATTTCTAGCCTGCCCATATTTTGCAGCATTTGGATGTATTTCTCAATAAGTTCATCCCTGTTAGGTAAGCCAAGCTTAATTGGAGACATGTCAAATTGATCTCCCTCCAATCCATACAGTTTGAACCTTTTCTCCCGGAAATTATCGGATACAGATTTCAATACTCCAAAATCATAAGGAGGTAGCTTACCTGTCAATTCGGGCGCTGCCTTGGTGATGGCATAATCCACCCCAATTTGCTTGGCCAATGTCCACTTCCTTTCATCGTACTTTGCCGGCAATAGCATCGAAAATTTCATAATTTCATTTCATTAATAAGTAAGAAAACCTTTTTTCATGCGACTCCAAAGGAGTCGAAATCGATTATAAATTAGACTTTCTCCCATATTCTCTATCCCTAATCGTTTATCTTTCCTTATTCATAAATCTAAAATCTAAGATCTACCTTCTTTTGCCACCTTCATCCTTTTTTCATCCTTCTCCAATCTAAAATCTACCCTCTACAATCTACCTTCAAAAATAACCCCCCTTATCAGAGATATCCTTGGCACTTTGCCCTTCCTTCACCCAACCAAAAATCTTCTTCTCATTCACCTTAATTTCCTCGGCCCTTACAAGAACTTCATAAGCAATATCCCTTGGCACAACCAAAACCCCATCCACATCACCCATGACCACATCACCAGGTTTAATGAAACAATTACCAATCTGAATGGGGACCTGATAGTCGGTGATCAGACATCTTCCCAAACTTCCATTGGAGGATCTATATTTATAAAAGACAGGGAAATCTGCCTCCAAAATCTGATGGGTATCCCGGATACCGCCATCGATGCAAGCGGCTTTTACGCCTTTACCTTTGGCAGTAGCGGTCATGACACCTCCCCATGAGGTGGATTCCTCATCCCCACTTGTGTCATAGATGACAAAAGCATTGGGATGCATTTCATCCAGCATTTTCGTCCTGAACTCCATTTCCCCACTTACACGGGTACTGGAAGAACTCTTTACGGTAAAAGCAAAACCTGCAACAGTGCTGTATTCCCTCAAGGGTTTGATTCTGAACGGAAGGGCTTGGTTGAGATAAGTGAATTCACGAAGCACATCATTGATGGCACCGGTATAAATTTTCTCATATCTGGAAAGAATCTCTTGATCTGAAACAGGAAAAGCAACTTTTGAAATGCTTTCTCTAACTTCAATCAGCTTTTCAAGATTCATCATCCCAACTTCCTTTTTATATTGATCTACGCTCATGGTATATTATGTTTGGTTTATTATTATTTCAGGTTAGATTTCTTTGATGTACACTCAAAAGTCTACCTCAAAGACCTTTTAAATCCCGGAATCGGCGATAAATCCACCATCAATGGGAATGACTGTACCCGTCACAAAACCGGCATCATTGTCATTGATCAACCAATTCATACAGCCGATCAGTTCCTTGGCTTCGCCAAACCGCTTTAAAGGCGTCTGTCTTAAGATGCTTTCTCCCCGGGCACTTTTGCTTCCATCAGGATTGAACAGGATTTTTTTGCTCCTATCATTGATAAAAAACCCCGGTGCAATGGCATTGACCCGGATATTGGCCGGGGCGAGATAGGTTGCCAGCCATTGGGTAAAGTTGGCGATACCGGCTTTTGCCATGCCATAAGCCCCGACTCTTGAAAGCGGTCGATAGCTGTTCATCGAGGCAATATTGATAATTGTCCCGCCCCTGTTATGGGCCATATCCTTGGCAAATACCTTGCAAGGAATCACCGTACCCATCGTGTTGACCTGTAGTACACTTAGAAAAGTATCCATGTTCAGATTCAGAAATCCCCTTTCATTGCCATCTTCGATTTTAAGTTCTTTCTCATCAAAAGCTGTGAATGTCGTCACTGCTTCCATTTGATTTCCACCTGCTCCATTGATCAATATGGAACAAGGTCCAAGTTTCTCGTAGATCTCATTTCTTGCCTTCAGGACTTCCGTTTCGGAGATGACATCTGTGCTGATGGAAATGGCAATGCCTCCATTTGCGATGATTTCAGCCTCAACCAATTTGAGTTTGCCAATGTCCCTGCCCAACATCGCTACTTTGACACCTTGTTTTGCCAAGGCACGGGACATCTCCGAACACAATGTTCCTCCTGCTCCCGTGACCACAGCCACCCTTTCTTGATTTATTCCTGCCATATTTTTTCTCTTTTGAGGATTTTGTTTTTGATGTTGAAATAGGAGATGTCCTTGATCAATTGTTCGAGTAAAGCCATGTCTTTCGGAAGCTTACCTTCTTCCGTCCAGCCACCGATTTGGTCACAAAGGATTCTTCTGAAATATTCATGTCTCGATAACGACAGGATACTTCGGGAATCAGTAGTCATGCCTATAAAAGTGCTCAGAAGACCGTAGGAGGATATGTCATTGAGGTGCTTTCGGATTCCCGCATAATGGTCATTGTACCACCATGCAGGTCCAAATTGGATTTTTCCTACCAGGCCATCCTCGGTAAATGAGCCTGTCAAGCTTGCCAAAGCTGCATTGTCAGCAGGATTTAAGGTATAAAGAATTGTCTCAGGAAGAACTCCTGCTTTGTCCAAACTGTCCAAAAACAAGGTCAAGGAATTGATTTCACATGCTTTTCCAATACTTGCAAATCCACCTGCTGGACCAACCAATTTTCTTAACCTACTGCTTGTATTCCTTTGTGCACCGATGTGCAACTGCATGATCCAGCCACGTCTCCCGTATTCATCCCCCAAATAGTTTAACATAAAGGAATATAACCTGACAAATGCCCTTGGTTCCAAGGGCTGATTTTGGATAACTTTTTTGAAAATAGCAGTTGCTTCTTGCTCATCGATTGGTTTGAATGAAAATCCGGAATCAAGGGCATGGTCAGCAAAAAGACAGCCGTTCTCTGCAAAAAAATCCAACCGTTTTTTGATTGCTTCCTTGAAATCCGACAGGTTAGAAATGATCCCATTAATTTCCAATTCCAGTTTTTGGATCCAATCCAGATATTTTGGATTTCCGAAATCCAAAATAGAATCCGCCCTCAATGAAGGTAAAACCTTGACCGAATTTTGTGAGAAAGCTATCTTTTTATGGGAATCCAAGTTATCCAACAAATCGTCTGAGGTAATCAGAATTTCAGCTTTCCATTTTTGGATCAAGCTGCATGTTTTGAATTCTTCCTGTTGGAGTTTATGGTTACAGGTTTCCCAGATTGCTTTAGCGTTGTCTTGGTTTAGCATTTCATCGATGTCAAATATCCTTTTCAGCTCCAAAAAGCTCCAATGAAAAAGTGGATTGCCCAATGTTTTGGAAATCGTGTTCACCCAGTTTTGGTATTTTTCAAAAGCTGACACTGATCCTGTAATGCCATTTTCTGGGATTCCATTGATCCGCATTGCCCTGTGTTTGTAAGGATCATGCGCTATCCAAAGCTCAGTTAGATTTGAAAACTTTTTGTCCTCAGCAATGTGCTGTGGATTGAGGTGGTTGTGGTAATCAATAATAGGAAGTTGGGCTGCAACCTCATGGTACAGCCTTTCTCCCGTTTTGTTTTTGATCAGCCAGTTTTTGTTTGTAAAAGAATCCATAAGTTTGAGTTTGTCAAGTTTGAGAAGTCTTTTTGCCTACCAAAAAAACCACAAGTGCAAATAAGAAATAAAACAGGGCACCTATTATGGCGATGTTGCTTCCTTTGGTTCCTAATGAAAACAACGCCATTGTAATGATCAACAAGCCGCTTAATGCCAAGGCTATCACAAATACATTGGAAAGCATTTTTTTGAATTTACCGGATATAGTTGGGATTTCGTCAGGTCTCAAGGGTGTATTGATCAACTTAAAAAACCGGTCGACACTTTCTTTGTATCCGATGGATTTGGGAACCCACCAACCTGAGGAGAAGAATATTGCAAAGCAAATTACTATTTCGATGAAGGTTGCCAATTCCCATGAAATTTCAGGATGGCTGTTAAGCAGGAACCCGGCCAATATTCCAACAAGCACTGTAGCCAATGCACCAATGGAATTCGGTTTTTTGAATAGAATCCCAAATACCAAAGGAATGGCCAGAGGAATCGCAAACAATCCAGTTAACAGTTTATTTGCCTCAAAAGCCCCACCTAACTGCCCTACATATAAAGCACCAATTGTAGCTACCATTCCCACCAATATGATATTGATCCTCGCTACCCAGAGATAATGCTTGTCGGTACCAGATGGATTCCATAACCTTTTGTAAATATCATTGGTCAAAACCCCGGACATGATGTTGAATTCGGAATTAAGCGAAGACATGGTTGCAGAGAAGATGGCCGCAAGCATCAAACCCATTATTCCTGATGGAAGCAATTTTACTGCCGTTGCCACGTAAGCCATTTCCGGATTGGGCAGTAAAGGAAAAATCTCTGTGGCTGCAATGGCAGGCAACAAAAAGAAAACAGGAAATACAAAGAACAGGATGGCTGTAAAATATCCGAGTTTTTTAGAAGAAGCCTCATCCTTGACACTATAAAAACGCTGGATGAAAGCCCAGTTTCCATTATACTTGAGACTTATTAAAAGAAAATAAACCAGAATCCAGAAGAAATTGCCGTTGGGACCATTCATAAAACCAAAATGATCTGATTGGTTGGCCATCAAGTTGCCCAAACCTCCCACTGCATCCAAAGAAAGTGGCACCATAATGATGGAAGCAAAAATCAATATCACAAATTGGATGGCGTCCATCACTACAACTGCCCATACTCCTCCGACAATCGTAAACATGGTTATCACAAATCCTGAAATCAGGACAGATTCCATAAAACTGAAATGGGTAGCGGTACTTATAAAAATTCCAATGGCATATAACCTTACCATGTTATCCAAAAACCTCATGCCCAACCCTATCCAACTGAAAGTCTGTCGGACCCCGCTGTTGAATCTTGTTTCCAGATATTCTACAGGTGTAATAATGCCGGATCTTCGCCACCTTTCTGCCAGAAACCTGGCCGCAATAAGACAGGGAAATACAGTACTCCAAAGGATCAACACCCCGATCAATCCATATTGATATGCAATACCGGCATGGGCTACAAATACAAAAGAACTGAACAGCCCCATGTAATTACTTATACCGCCAATAACCCACGGTATGGTGTTGCCACCCTTGAAGTAATCTTTGATGTCTTTGATAAACCACCCGAAGAACACCCCGATCCCAGCCATCAAAAGCATGTAGATCAAAAAGGCAATGTAGTCGAGCTGTTGGAGTTTTTCCATAGGTGGGTTTATTGTTATTTTTATCTTTTGTCCATTTTTCCAGTTCGGAAAAATCTATCATTGAACAATTCCACTAAATTATTTCAGAATTGTAAATCTACCTTCACCATTTTTTGCAGATGATTGAATTATTTTTGCACATTTTCAGAAAAAACTTTCATTTCTTGCAAAAATCTATCAAATTAGATTGGATTAAATCCCATAAACCCAAAATAATACCAGTCATGATGCCTTTGTTTCTAAAGAAAAATACCACCTCACTTGGCCACTCTTTCTTGATCGAAAAATTCACCGTCCCTCACACTTATGACATCTGGCACCATCATACAGAACTTGAGTTTTTACATATTGTAAAAGGTAGCGGGACAAGATTTATCGGTGACAGTATTGAATCCTTTACCGATGGAGACCTGGTACTGGTCGGGCCAAACCTGCCACACGTTTGGAGATCTGATAAATGTTATTACGATTCCGATCCTCAGATCAGGGTGGAAGTGATATTGACCCAATTTCTTCCCGATTTTTTGGGAAAGGATTTTTTGAACCTCTCTGAAATGCATGAACTCAAAATTTTTCTCGAAGATGCCAACCAGGGTGTACAAATTATTGGAACAACAAGAGAAATGGCTTCAGAACGTCTTTTTGAAATTTTAAACCTTCATGGTAGCCAAAAACTCATGGCATTTATATCTTTACTTGCAGACCTGGCCAGCAGTAAGTCCTATAGAAAACTAACTACTTCTGGTTTTTCAAATACTTATCAATCCAGAGGTTCCAGTAGAATCAATAAAGTCCACGATTTTATTATGAACAATTTTATGGAAGATATTTCCCTGGCCCAGGCTGCTGAAATTGCCAGCATGAACGAAACTGCCTTTTGCCGCTTTTTCAAAAACTCCACCCTGAAAACTTTCACCCAATTTCTGAACGAAGTACGTATTGGCTATGCCTGTAAACTTTTGCTAAATGAAGACCTTAACGTGGCGTCAGTTGGTTTTGAATCCGGATTTAAAAACATTCCCTATTTCAACAGGGTATTCAAATGTACTTTAGGAATTACTCCTCAACAGTATCAAAAGTCTGCCTGTGCCACTAGTCAAAAAAACCTTAATTTCATGATGCTTGAAGAAAAATATCCACATATACATAATTAAAACATACCCTAGGAATTGTGAAAGTTAAAAGCTATCTCCCTTAAATCCATTCTTTGATCAAATCACAAATTCACCCAGCTCCTGTCAACGATTGCAATAGGCCAGTCCCCAATGGGAATGTTTTTAAAGATATGATCTTTGCCCTTTCTTTGAAAACTGCCTTTTGGCAATTCATATATGGTACCATCAAACAGATCCAACAAAACAGGATTAGACAATTTGATGTTCCTTATGACAAAATCTTCACGGACGGTCTCCATGGAATCCTCTGGCTTTGCTAAACCGTTCCAGATAGTGATGGCATCACCCTTTTTCCCTGTTCTTTTAAAAGCAAATACCTTCAGGTTTTCTTCGGACATTGTTTTTACCCCAACCTCTGTTTTACTTATTTCGCCTGAAAAAAGGGTGGCTACGGTTTGGTATGTATAATAGGACAGTTTGGGTCTTTCTATGGACTTGTCCGGGTTGGTCAGCAGCAGTCCTTTGGAGTTATAGCCTTCCATGTGGTCTCCCTGACCGTAGTACATATCGGAAATCTGAAAAATGCTGGTCACATCTACGCCGTTGGCCATATCCCCCAGCATTCTTCTCAGAACCCATTTGGCCTGTGAAATTTCAGACCAATCAAACTGCCTAAGAGCACCAACAGACTGACCTTTGGGAGTACTTGGGGCACCGTTTTCCCCCTGCCAGAGTTCTATTCCAGAATTGTAGTTATTTAACAGTACCCTTAGTTTACTTACAATTACATAGGAAGTCTCAGGCACAGGAGTATATCCATGAAAACTTAATGCATCAAAATATTCCAACTTATTTTTGGATTTGAGGATATCCAGAATCGACTGTACATATTTGACATTACCAGGTCCGGCCAACCCTAGGGCAATGATTCTTGCCCCAGGTTGGACTTTTTTTATGATATCGGCAGTTCTTACATGGAATTCGGCAAATTCCAAGGGAGTAAATTTCTTACTTATATCCGGTTCATTCCATATCTCCCACTCGATTACCTTATCCTTATACCTTGATACCAAAGCTTCCACCCACCTATCCCAAGCTTGAAGGGCCTCATAAGTTGTAGGAATCCCCCCAGCAAGTGCGGCGTCCCCGCCACCTTCATAAATGGGGTTCCCATAAGAGGTTTGAAGCCAAGGATTTACACCTTGGGATAAAGCATCATCAACAATTATATCAAGCCATTCAAAATCATACTTTCCTTTTTCTTTTTCACACTTGGCCCAGCCGCCCTGCAATCGAATACGTTTTGCACCCAATGGACCAAGATATTCTTTATAGGCATGATAGTCTGCATAGTCCCTATCAAGTGTCTCTCCACCGATGGACCACCTTGAGGATTCAATTTCTTTGGCTGATAAAGTTTGTAATTTCCCTAGATTTGGTAAGGAGTGAATGTCTTGCGCATATACAAATCCATACCCTGCTAAAAGAAAAACACTACTTAAAAACCCTAATTTTATGAATTTCATTTTTGATACATTTTAAGTTATTGTTTGTTACTAAAGTAAAGCAAAATGATAATTAGCAATAATCTTATCTTTGCAGAAAATTGAACAGAATTTACTATTTCAGACTTTGATGTTATTTAAAATTAAATTTCAAAGATATTATGTATTCAATAAATTTTTGTCTTCAAGTTCTGACGAGCGGATTAGAATGGAATCGAAAAGGTATCCGAATTCCTGATTCAAGGTAGTTTCCATGGAAGGTCTGTTTCTATTGTAACCTTTCCGGGACCTTCATCAATAATCCCTATGAATGAATTGTTTAATGAAGTGTTGAAAATTGTCTTAAAAAGAATGACTTTATTTTCAACTTCATTGATCAACAGTTCCATATGTCCATTATGAGCGAAATCACTATTTGAAATACTGATTGTGGTAGACAAGTAATTGGACATTGCTTCATTGGAATGGAAACGGATGCGGTTTTCTTTAAAAGTTGAATTGGTTATCCGGATTACATCAATGGGTGTGTTGATTGAGATAAAATCTTTTTTTTCTTGGTGTTTTATGAAGATGTTGTCGAACAAAAGATTTTCCTGAATGGGAATCTCAGCGCCGGGGTAATAAGATCTGCTGTATCGGTCGTTGTCAAAATGTATTGAAAACGCTATTCTTGGCTTTTCCAAAAATATATCCCTAAAAACCACATTCCTAACTCCCGCTGTATGGATTACTTCTTCCTGAACCACTCCCCAATTGATACCGTCTAACTCTTGACTACCGGTATCATGGACAGGTCTGGTATATGAGGTATACAGTTTACCATCCGGTTGGGCTTGCACCCTGTAAATTTTTCCATCGGAAACTACAGCGTCTGACTGTTGTACCTCCATACCAGGCTTCCAATCAACCCATGCACCGGCAAGAATACGACAAAAATAACCAGTAGTATTTTCAGCATTTAAATCATGACATTTTTCAACTACTCCGTCTTCTATCCATCCCATTTCCGGATTGGAAGTAGCATAATCATGGCCATTCAATGCTAGGGCGTCATCAAAGGTTTCGAAAACCCCATTACTTATCGCAAATCGTTTGCCCCGCCCGAGGTGTATTCCATCTTTTTTACCTTTGATGATAACATCATTTATGATCAGGTCTTCAAATGTACATACATGTATTCCAAACTGGGCTTTTTCAAGATCCATCATCCTGAAATGTTCAATTCGCAGGTCTTTGACATAAAAAAAAGCAATCTGCCCACGTAATCCATAGACTTCAGAAAATACTTTATCAATTCCATTGACAATTATGTGTAACCCTTGAATGGAAATGTGTTCGTCATAGTTTTTAGTAAGAGCACCTTTGTTTAAAAGTACGTGGGTAAATGTGCCTTCTTCATCCACTTTTTGGAGAAATACTCCATTCCCAAAAACCAGGGAAGTATGACTGCCAATATAGACTGTTCCGGCGATTTTATAGGTTCCTGGTCGATTGACATGGATTGACCCGCCCTGATCTAAAGCTTTCTGAAGTGCAATTGTATTTTCTTTGCCAGTTGCACTAGGCAAAAAGCCAAATGTGGAAGCATCATTACATTCAATATTGAGATGATGACTAGCAATTGTCTGGTATCCATGGACATCAACTTGTTGACAAACTATAACATCAATTGATGTTAAATTGTATATGAAAATTAATGAGAATGAATAAAATTTAATTAGGGATGTTTTCATTTTTTTTCAGTAGCGGTAATTTGCAGAAGGCTTCTATCAGCAATAATACCTGGCGAGTCATAAATAGGTATATTTTTGAAATTGTAGGTATCATTTTCCACCTCAAGCTGTTCCTTACCCAGCGCCCATACTTCTCCTGTAAGTAAATCTACATAAACTGGTTCTGTAAAATGCCCTTTTTGAACTGTTATGTCCACAGTAGTTTTAAGGTCATCATCCTGAGGTATTTTATTATTGATCCAATAAACAAAAAGCTGTTCTTTTGTTTCCAGATCCTCGTAAACGAAAAAAGAGTGTAATGTATCTTTCTCAAATGTATAGGGATATTCTTTGATTCTGATAAGTTTATCATCAAAGATGGATGCTACATTTTGGAGGACCTGATATGTTTGCTTAGGACGCTCGACTGTTTGATCATCATTGGATTTTAAAATCCCTTTGGAATTCATTTCGTCGGGATATTTCATTTCCATTATCCCGAAATAGCTACTCTCTATATCCCTTCCCAAATCACCCATTAACCGACGAAGTGCCCATTTGGAGGCTGAGTGTTCTTTCCAATCATAATTATTGAGAGCTTTCGTTTTTTGATTGGCTGTAGGTGCGCCGGATTCAGTTTGTCTGATTTTGATCCTTGGATCAAACTTTTTTACAATCGAATCAAGCTTTTCAACATTAGAATAATCTTCCGGATCAAACAGGTGTCTATGAAAAGACACCTGATCGATTAAGTCAAGTTTACCTTTTTCTGCCACAATGGTTAACACTTTATCAGCATATTCATAATCTACACCACTCCCCAAGCCGAAAGCCAGAATTTGGGCATCCGGTTGAATTCCTCTGACCTTTTGGGCTGTTCTTATCAAGAAGTCTGCATACAATTCCACGGGAATTTTATAATTTGGCTCATTCCATATTTCCCATTCATTTACAAGGTCTTTATACCTTGAGACAGTTGCAAGAACCCAATTGTCCCATCCTTCCAATGCCACTTTGGATCGTGGCAAAGCACCAAACAAGGTAGTTCCTCCTCCATCTGCATAAATTGAATTTCCGTAACCAAGATTTACCCAGGGTTGTACACCTTGATTTTTCATATCATAAATGATATCATCCAACCACTCAAAATCATAAATACCTTTTTCTTTTTCTACCCTGGCCCATCCTGCCTGAATTCTTGCTTTTTTGAAACCCAATGGCCCAAGGTAATCTCTCCAGTTGTCATAAATTGTATATCCCCTATCCATGGTTTCTGCACCAATTGACCAGTTTGATGAAGAAATATCCCGGGCATGTCTAGGTTCAATTCTACCTAATAAAGAAAAACCGGAATCTTTATCCTGATTATTGCAGGAATTGAAAAAGAAAGTTGACAATAAACATAAACCCAATGGATAATTTCTTTTTATTTTCATTATTATATAGTTTACAAAATCATTTCTTAGTCTATAATATTATTAGAAAAAGAAAAAGGAGATTTTTATTTAAGTAACACTATGTGTTGATCCCAAGTATTTGGTAAATGATAAATTAACCTGAAAATCAAATCTCATTAATAATCCATTTTTTATTCTGAATTACAGGGGACTTGTCCAATCTATTCCAACTTGTACCTTTTCCCTTAACAGTTTTAAAGTTTGTTCAGAGAGTTGCTCTGTATATGGCAAATTGACTTTGGTATCTCCATTGTACCAATCTTTCCATTTGCCTTGGGTTCGAAGTTTTCGTGCTAAATCCACTTCAGAGAGAAAAGCATGGGCAATCTCCAAGTTCTCGAGTGCCCTAGTTTCGTCTCCTAAATCTAAGAACTGCCGGGCTTTCAGGATATGGTCCAACCACTTGGTCAGCCCTGACATCAACAATACGTTTGACAAAAGATCTGTCTTGAAAAAATCGAATTCGATTGGATTAAGCAGTGGTTGGAGACTTTCAGCCCTTTTCATAGCAATGGCCAAGGCCAACCTCTGTTGAATGACCTTTTGCTGATAGGCATCAGCCTGAACCGTAGGTTGGTATTGGGCAGAAAGGTGCTTTTTGGCCCATTCAGCTTCTACACTTAGTTTGTTAGGTAACTTAATCTGTTTTTCAGCCTTGTATTTTTCGGGATCCTTAAGATACTCCTGGATTTTTCTGAGATGATTTCCTCCCGATCCTCTTGTTTGACCGTCCAGAAGCATTGGCACACCTATTTCATCATGCTCAACAAAAATATCATAGTAACTTTGATAGGCTTCCCGAGCCAATTTAGGAACACTTGGGTATCGGTTTTCAAACCATTGGTTTAGATGTTGTTCCAAACTGAAGTTTTTAAAATCCACCAACATTTTGCTTGTCGCCTCTATTCCAAAAACAAACTCCCTGACATTGGACACATTGATGATGGCATATTCGCCGCTCTGTCGTTCTATAGCCTCTCCAATAAGACGGTGGGTACGCGATGGGTGGACTGCAGGTGCCAAATGAGGCCCTGAACCCCAAACTTGTTGATGATAGTATATACCGTATTTCCTATTTTCCTCACGTGCTACCTGATAAAAATCAGGCGTGAAAATCCACCCTGGACTGTTGTCAGAAAAGATGATCATACAATTATGAGGTATTTCCAAATAGCCTTCAGCAAACAAACCAGCTCCTTCAGCCCATAGCGTAGTAGTCAGGGGAATATCGCTTCTTTTGTCATATTTTTTAATAATTCTAATCTGCTCTTTCATAGCCTCAGAAATAATTCTTCCAAAGTCTTCCTCTGTTTGGGGAATCCCGGGGTCTGCCATCCACATCGGTCTATCACCGATACCCCTAAGACCTATTTGCCAGATCACATTGGGGTAAGTAGACCATTTTTTGGCATATGCCTCCCATACTTCTATCAACTCCTCCTTGCTACTATAATAAGAAAACAGTTTATCCTCCCCTTTGGCTTTCCAATAATTGAAAAAAGCAAAGGCGCTGACCCCGACAGGTTCCACATGGTGTTGGGAAATGAAAACCCCTCTTTTTGCGGCAATTTTAACCAGTTCTTCTTCGGCAGGATTCATAATATCTATAAAGCTTGCCGGAATAATCAAGTTCATTTTTGACCTAACCAATGCCTCAACCACATGCTCCATAAGTCTAGGGTTGACCACTTCTCCATAATAGGGATAATCAATATTACGCTTACCCCCAGAAGGCATAAAACCGGTAAATAAATCCTCATCATTTATAAACCAGCCTCGATATTTGAATGTAGGAGTACTGGATGTGAAATTTATATTTTTAAAAATCAGCTCATTTCTTTTGGCAGGCTCACGGTCCGACCAGTAGTACAATGGATCAACTCCTAAATAATCTTCCAAAAAATGATAAATGCCAAACATAGTGCCTCGAGAATCTGATCCTACAATTTGTAGGTAATTCCTATCAGATTTGAAAATTTCGATGTGATAGCTTTCCCAAAGCCCCCGATGCCCGGCTGATTTCTCACTTCCTATTTTTTGAATAAATCCATTGAAAGCTTCATTCGCCAATGAACCAATCACTATACAATTATCCCTACAAGACTTGAATTCGGTAATTACTTTTAATTCCTTTCCCGAAATTTTCCTGATATCATTGACCAAATCCTGAACAGCAAACCTGACATGCTCGGGCTCATTTGGATGCAAAAAAATTGAGGCTTGCTCTTGGCTAGAAAATAGGACGAATTCCCTATTATAACCGTCACATAGCCCCTCAAAGCCAATGGAAAAGATCAATATTAAAATATTTACAATCTGCTTTGTCATTCCTGTTGTTTTAAATCAATGAACATCCATTTTTTATTTCTCAGTAGAGGTCTTGATTAAAATTAATGCATCGGCCATTACTATTCCATTCGAATTCTCGTCTGTTACTATTATGGAGTTTTTTTCATCACTTTTTAAATTAAATTCTCCTAATAGCATCCAAGTACCTGCTGTCTGTCCTTTCACAATAATTCTTGAGTTGTCAAAATCTATTGTATTCAACTCTTCTCCTACCTTTACATAATATCTCGTAATTGTAGATAACCCTGGTTTATTTTTTAAATAAACATAGATTTCATAATTACCAGAAACTTGAATATTTGGCTTATAGATAATTCTGTTTCTTTTGGAACCCTCAGTGTAAAGAGAGGAAATTCCAAAATTACCTTTTGTATCAGTTTTCCAATTCCCTTCAACGCTTACAAGTTCAGCATCATTATCATCAATCAGAATATCAGCTGCCCTATTGTCTGAATAAGGATTTAATTCAAGGCTTTCTTTCAATTTTTCGATATCAATTTCCTGAACCGCTACTCCACTCTGGATAGCCTGAATTGCTGCAATACCTGCAGATTGACCCAAAGCCATAAATACAGGTTCCATTCGTATGGAGCCATAGGCAATGTGACTTGCTGAAAGACAGACAGGCACTATTAGATTTTGAATCTCTGATTTTTTGGGGACTATCGACTTGTAAGAAATTTCATAAGGAGCAAACCCATGAACCTGCACATCCCCTTCATTTTTCACCATTCCGTTCACAACTAACCGCTGCACATTGTGAGAATCCATACCATAGGAAGCCATTGCGACTCCATCCTTTACTTTTTCTCTTCCCCAACAATTGTGCTCAGTCATCACATAATCACTTACCATCCTTCTGGCTTCCCTTATGTAAGGTTGGTGACTAAAATGATCATTATCTAGGTATTCATCCTTAGGGTAACCATATGGAATCAATACCTCTCTCAATTCGAGTGGTATCCTCTCATCATTTTGTAGAAAAAATAAAAACCCTTTTGTATACTCTTCCAGTTCTTTGATAAACTTAGCTCTATAAGCATAATCTCCCTCCGGATAATCATAGTTCATCCCAATATAATCCGTAGAAAATGGGCCATCATTATTTATATCTGTCTTTCTGTTTGGCATCTCACCAAACCAAAATCCCTTTTCCCAAAAAATTCCCGGTTGATTGTTTTCAATTAATCTAATAAAAAGCTCATATTTTGTTGAATCATAATTTGCAGGTTTTGTGATGGGAACTCTATTTTCAACACTGTCAGTCAGACATAGCCTGAAATTATAGGCTTGAATCTTCTTGTCCCCCGAACCGATAGGTGGAAGTTTTGAATTACTGATACCCCACAACAAACCACTTTTAGGGTCTTTGGGGATTACATAAGGATCAATGCCATCTATAAACTGATGTTTATCCAAGAGTTGTACCCCATTCCATTTTTCATTATAAACATCATTTCCTTCCCTTCCAACCGTGTAGGAAACATTGGCCTTGGCCATCAGATCACCTTCATAACTTGCATCTATAAAAACCTGCGCCTTTATAATTTTATTATTTTCAGGAATTGGTCTCTTGGAACTTTCTAATGTAATCTCAGCTATTCGGTAATCCTCTTTTTTTACATCAATGAGCCTATATAGCTTCCAGACATCTACTTTGGACTCAACCATATAAGAATCAAAAATACTCTCGGCCACATGAGGTTCAAAAACACTTTGTTCAAAAACGCCGTATCGTTTTCCAATCCTTCTATAGAAATCCAATGCCAATCCTTTAACTGCGGATTTATTGCCGATATCTGTATAGCCTAGTCCACCTGAACTCAATCCTCCAAGATGATTCCCATGCTCTATTAACAATACACTTTTACCTTGATTTTTTGCAGCATATGCTGCCATTACCCCAGCAGAAGTTCCTCCGTAGATTACCAAATCGTAATTGTAAATATTGTCTTCCTTCTTTTCTAAACATGAAAAGAAAAATAATTGACAGATTAATATGAATAAAAGGAAATCTGATTTCATGTGTTTATGATTTGATTTTTAGCGGTCTCATAGCCTATCCCGAACTTGATTCGGGAGAATACCCCCAGATAATTATGCTCCTGTGTGTTGCCCATTCGATATCGGTATTTTATCTTTATATAACTTATATTTGTCCTCAGACCTTCCAGACGTGCAGGAGGTTAGTCTTTCCGAAATTCATAAAGGGAAAATCCTACCTGATCTATATTCAAACCGATGCATGAACCATGGTTTAATACATCGGTTCAATATATCTTTAATTTTTAAGCAACCTCCCTGTAAATATTTTATCCCTCATATTGACCTTAATCAGGTATAAGCCTTTTCGTAGATTATCAATAGGAAGAATCCCATCTCTGGGTAAAAAACCTTGAAAAACAACCTGGTTTCTGGAGTCAATTATAACTATTTCTGAAATCGGATCAAGTTCAAGATTGAATTGAATGTAATTTTCTGTCGGATTTGGGAAGATTATGAGTTCTTCATCAGAATTGCTAAACACCTCTGATATATCAGCAATTTGACTTGGTTCTATTCCGAAAAGCAGCTCTCCTCTATAGTATACTGTGATATGTTCGTTTTCTTGATAATCCGAATTAGCAAGGTAAGAATGGTGGTTGGATTGTTCGAAGGTGGACCAATCACCCTTGGCAGTTCTAGATTGAATTTCTCCGGTAGAACTGAATGGATGAAGCGTATTTGCCGCAGGGTCAATTTTAAATTCTAAGTAGGTGTCCCCTCCCATGAAAGGGGGGGTAACTTCAAAAAACTCTGTAATTACAAATTCCTTTCCCAATTTCGCATAATCTATCCAATTTTTCAATTCAGAATTCCCGTTGGAATTAAACCAATACCTAAATGATAAATCCTGATAATCGAGCTTAGAATTTCCTTCATTTTTCAATATTAAATGAGTTCTAATTAGATTGGTATTGGAATTATTGCCAATAGTTCTGGAGTGAATACTCACTCTGCTTTCAGTATCCTCTATTTCTGGTTCCTCGCCCCAAACAAGAATACCATTTCTATAAAGGGTAAAGCGGTTATTTTCTGTTTTTGAGGAAGTTTTTAAATAACTGTAATCATTTTCCTCATTAAATGTAGTAAAATCTGATTTAGCAATTCTGGATTTGGTCAAACCGGATTTTAAACCCGCCTCCAATTTTCCCGCTGATTTATCAAAACTGTAACTTAAATACCCAAATGCTTTTTGTCTTGGGTTGGAAAGTTCCTCATATTGGGTATAGATGTTTTCCTTACCCAAGGGTGAATAATCAATCCAGGTTAAAATAGGGGCGTATTCTTCAGGAGTAAACCAATATTTGGCAGTTATTTGAGACAAGTCAATCGGAACATCTCCCATGTTTTCCAAAGAAAATTCAGGACGGATTTGGTTGTTATTTAAACCTTTTTTGTTGCCATTCAGGTACAGAAGCTTAAGACCAAAAGTATATTCACTTTCTACTGCTCCAATATCCGGGGATGAACCCTTAAAGTCGTCCGTTATCCCTTCAATTAATACTCCAGCATCAATTGCAGGACTTTCCATTGATAGACCATAATAAGGAATGGGAACCTCACCTTCTTTCAGTAATAAAGGGGATCCAACAATATGCTCCTTCATTTTTACACCTAGATTAGAGGCTACAAGTGTGTCAATGTTGTAAATGAGATTTCTTTCGAACTCAATTTCATTTGGAAAGCTGGCCCCTTCTCTCATCGTAAACAACCTTCCTGGTAAACTTTCAGGTGCAATGATTAAATTGTTTTTAATCCATATTCCATTGTCTTGACCTGCGGTCTCGTTGTAATAGAATCTATTTCTATCGGGGTTTACACTTGGAGACGGATTGTTTGTGAATACAACAGTATTGTTATGTATTTGAAGATTTTGAAACCTTCCCTGATCTCCAAAAAACCTTGTAACATTTTGCGCAATATTATGATGGATTTTAATATCTCTTAAGGGGCAACAATCTCTCGAAAAATCATTAAACCCTGTTATCCCCCCATCAAAGAAATTATGGTCTATCTCCAGATAACTGGTTTTAACTTCTATCCAATATCCAAACCCAAATGAGCTAGGATGTACATAGTTGTGATGGAACCTGATAGTAGGGGCAGTCTGTGGAAAATGTTCATTTGAAAGAGAAACTGTACGGTCAAAATCAGAATCAAAAATCTCATTTCTTTCTACAATATTATGATGAAGCTCAATTGCAAAATTCGCAACATTATTCCAAGTTTGCCTGGGCTTCAACCTTGTTTTTAATCTATAGAATTTGGAATCTTTTAAATAATTGTCGGTATACCTTTCCAGAGTCCCTTGATTTCCCCTGTTTCCGGATTTAATTGCATATCCTGTCCCTGGTAAAGTAGATTCGAAATAAATATCATGAATATCATTATGCGTTGTCTTGTACAAGTGGATCATACCCAACGATCCCCAACTGGTTCCATCTGTTGCCTCGTATCCGGATTCTATAAACTCGCTTTCATAAACCTTGGAAAAGGAACTGTTCTCGATTTTAAGTGCACTGCTTCCAAAATTCTTAAACAAACAATTTACAACTTCCAAACTGTCGGAATTAACATTTGAAATGGCCCCGCTAATCTTTCTGTCATTTCCATCAAATGAAATATTGGCAATTAAATGATTCCTTTTGCCTCCAACTATTTCAATCAGTTTTCCAATATTCCGCCTAAAATCCTCATCATTATTCTCCCAATTTCCTCTGATAGTAGTTTTATCTGATCCTTGACCGATCAAGCTGATCTCTGAAGGAAGATAAATTGTTGAATTCAATAGATGAATTCCTGCCGAAAGCTCAACGGAATTACCCCTATCAGGATCAACTTGAGAGGCTGCGAAATCCAAAGTTTTCCAAGCCGTTTCTTTAGACAGTCCATCATTTATGTTATTTCCATCAAGGCTTACGTAAAAAGTAGTATTTTCAAAGATCTGGGCCTTAACTTTTATCTCGGAGTGAACGAAGAGTCTACCATCCAGAGTTGTGGCAAGTATTTTAGTAACTCCTACAGAAAGCCCTGTGATATTGCCGTCTCTGTCTACTGTTGCAATTTCGGGATTTTCACTTGACCAGAAAACATCCTTATAGGTCGCATACTCAGGAAGGACCGAGGTAAAAAGTTGATCTGTATCCCCAATTCCAAGGACTATTGAAGGCCTGTCCAAACTGATTTCAGAAACAGGAAACTGATTTGAAATCTGAAACGCCCACAATTGATCTGCATCATCCAAATCGGTCTTCGTTCCTACATACCTTCCGATTGGATTTGAGGTGAAGGGTAAGTCAGTAGCACTAAATACAGAATTATCAGACTGATTGAAAATTTTATAAATACTGCCTCCCTGGGGTGTGAATATCCAGTTTTTCCGGCTATCAATGCTGTTTACCGCTAAGGTGACATATTTATCTTCAGTACCGGACGCTAAATCTCTATTGCTCCTTGTCAATACCCTACCACTGTAAAGCAGATTTTCAATCTTAAATGATCCGTCAATATTATTCAAAAAATACCAACCCTGATTTTGGCTTGATCTTAATTCAAAAACTATAGGATAGTAATCTCCACCAGTTGCACTATTTGTTTGGCTTGTTGAATGAAGAAACTTTGAAGTTCCTATATTTATGAATTTGTAAGGAACATTAGGTAATCCGATGGAATTAACTTGGTCTTCAGTATAAAACACATTCAACCTCCATTGTTGTGATTCATCATTTTGGAGTGGACTTACCAATAAATACTCACCGTTGGGGTTTGGGGAATAAACCAATTCCGTAGATGTAAGACTTAATCCATTACCTTTATTGATAATATTGTAAATGCCATCCTTCACTTCAATGAATTCCCATCTCTGAAAATCACTATCATTGATTTCAGATGTAATTACATATTTACTATCAGGTCCATCTTCGACAAGCCTTTCTACACTGGTTAAAGCAGATTTCCAATAACGGATGTTCACAATATTGAATGATCCATCATTTAGTTTTATCAATTTCCATTTTTGAGCATGACTTACGTCGGAGCTACTGACAGGAAAGGTAATGGTATAAAATCCGGAGATTTCTTGTGTGTAAGCCTCATTGGAGGAATGAAGTGTTTTTTCATTCGCAACACTTCTGATATTGTAAACACCTTCTTTTATAGATTGTGAATGAGAATTGCTGATTGAAATTATCAATAGAAATAAAACAAACAAAAAATAATGCTTGTCAGCTAAAATTACTTTTTGATTAAATATTGACCATTTCACCAATGGGATATGAATCTTAAAGTAGGCAAATTTTTGATGGTTTTTTTTAATTCCCGAAACCGGAATTATTCCCCTATAATTATTAAATATTAATAGGTAAAGAAAGCTTGATATATATGATAACATGATAATTTCAATTTTAAATAAGATATTACTTTGGCTTACACCTATGAAAGACAATATTTGAAATAATAAGAAAAATATGTTGGAAGGTTATTTCCAATCCCCCCCAACATATTATGATTAGTAATAACCTTCATTCTGCTCCTCCTCTATGGGCCCTGCATTTCTCAGCCTATCAATATGGTTTTGAGGAATAGGCCTGAGCTTATGAAAAGGCCTGACCAAAGGTGCAGCAGATGGATTATATTTGGTAACTCTTTCAAAAAATGTTTCTGTTCTAACCAAATCAAACCAACGCATATAATCAGCAGGCATTTCCCTAGCCCTTTCTTCAAGAATAAAATTGATCAATGATATAGGAGAAGAAATCATATCCGCTGATATAAGCATTTCATTTTCTGTACTTTTAGTCAGTTCTTCAATACTTCCTCCTTCTACTTGGAAAAATTGTGCGGGTTTTTCTTCTCCTTCTTTGTATGCTGCTCTTAACCTCACCTGATTGATATAATCGGCAGCCTGACCAAAATCACCTAGTCTTCCAAATGCTTCAGCGGCAATTAAATAAGTTTCACTCAGCCATAAGAGTTTAAAATTCAAAGTTCCAACATTATCATTAGGAGCCAATCGATTGGGATCCATAAAATATCGGTATTGGGGAAAAAGCCTATCTGTAAATCTTTCTCTTGGCAGCCACCTGTACCTTGTTTGGTTGATTGCCGAGGGGGGAACATCTTTATGGAATGATACATAAAGTGCTGTATCTCCCACAGTGAATCTTCTTTGTCCCACCAATTCAGGGGATGGAGCATTTTCTGTAGTCCATAAAGGAATATTATTAGCACGATTGGCAATCCAGGTAGTTTTAAAAGACTTATAAAACCTTGAATCATTTTTTCTGTCATAAAGGTCATATAGAAGATCAGATGGGCGTAGCCTTACCCAAGCAACATCATTTGGTACATCCCTAGCCATACCCGGTACGGTTTCATATTGTATGACATAAAATCTATGAGAAGGATTACCAGATCCATTGACCAATCGATTTTGAGAATATTCAACAGCAAACAGAACTTCTTTATTTCTCTGATTCTGCCATCTTCTTGCTTCATCATAATCAGGCAATAATGGTCCTCTTGCTGTAATTACCTTTTGAGCATAAAATGCAGCACTATCCATATCAAAAGATTGCTGGCCTCTTTGGTCGGATACTGCACTTCCGCGGGTCAAATATACCTTTGCCAAAAGGTGTTGAGCGGCGGCTTTAGTTGGTCTGGCATTTTCAGATTGGGAATTTGGAAGAACTTTTGAAGCAATTCTCAAATCCTCAATGATCGCATTGTAAACATTGGCTACACTTTCCCTTTTCATTTCATCCAACACCTCAATATTTTCTTCCAAAAGCAGGGGGATTTTTCCAAACATCTGGACTAAAGTGAAATAATAAAAAGCTCTTAAAAACCGGACCTCACCAATTCTTGCATTTCTTCCCTCCTCGGTTCTCAACACACCACCACTGGAAGGTGTAGTGGGAATCCTATTAATGGCAATATTACAGGAATTGATACCTTTATAAAAAGCATTCCATAAGTTGTTGAAATTACCATTTACAGGACTAATATCAGTAGTATAGGTATGAAATTCATTCCCATCTGAAACGTTGGTAAATGTCCAAATGTCTGTTCCGTGATTACTGACTTTAAGCCCCTCTTGTGAACCACCAAAGGACCTCAAGTGGGTATAGGACGCCCAGACCAAAGCCTCAATTCCATCTTCGGTATCATAGAATTCATAACTGATATCCGAAACATTTTGCTCAATCAGGAAATCATCGCAACCTGAAGTGCCAAAAATCATAATTAGGATGAATATATATTTTTTCATTTTTTCTTAAATTTTGGATTTTCAATTAGAATGTCAGGTTCAATCCTACCATATATGTTTTCACACTAGGAATACTGAGTCCCGTCGCTCCTTCTGGATCAATTCCTCTGAAGTCGTCAGAAGTAAATAAAAATGGATTCTGTGCTGATAAATAAACCCTGCATTGACTCATCTTTAAGGTGTTTAGCAGATTTGGAGGCAAATTATATCCAAGCGTAATCTGCCTTACTCTGACAAACGAACCATCTTGATAATTTAAAGCTTGGGCAAAAAGTGGTACCTGCCTACCGTCTCTAGGTCTTGGAAATTCATTGCTTGGATTATCTGGGGTCCAATAATTCACATTTAACCAATTTCTCCGACCTTCGTATTGAATGGCATTAGCATCACTTAGCATCTGGCCTATCCTGGCAAATACCATAAATGACAAATCAAATCCTCTGTAATTAAACCGATTAGTTATACTTCCTGACCATCTGGGAACGGTTGAACCTAAAATAACTCTGTCATCTGCATTTATAACCCCATCACCATTTGTATCAGCAACTCGAATTTCCCCTGGAGCAAAAGAACTCCCTGTTGCATTGAAAATGTCAATCTGCTCCAAGTCAGCTTCTGTATTTTGCCAAATCCCGTCAAAACGGAAGTCAAAAAAAGTGTTGATGGGTTGACCTATAAACCACCTACTACCAACATCATCCACTTTTCCCTGCGCCAATTCAATAATTTCCTCCTTGTTACTGAAAAAGACCAAATCCATATTCCAATTAAAACTTTTAGGAGAGGAAATGATTTCAGCACTAAGTGATGCTTCTATTCCGGTATTTCTTGTGCTTCCTACATTTTGAGTTATTTGGGTAAAGCCTGAGGCTGCTGGAAGCTGTCTTGACAAGATAAGATCAGTGGTATTTTGTTGATACAACTCAACAGAGCCCTGTATTTTGTTTTCAAAGAAACCGAAATCAATTCCAATATTGTATTGAAATGTGTTCTCCCATCCCAAAAGCGGATTGAAAAGTAAGTTGGGTTGAAAACCGAAAGCTGGATTGTCATTTGTGGAATAAACTGTCCTGCTTAATGATCCAAGAGTTGAATATGGACTCACCGCTGTGTTTCCGGTATTCCCTGCACTTGTTCTGATTTTGAGTTCTGAAACTCTTCCTGAATTAGCCATAAAAGGCTCATCAATGATATTCCAGCCCAATGCAATGGAAGGGAAAAAATTGAATTTCCTACCCTCCGCCAATCTAGAGGAACCGTCATATCTTCCAGTAAAAGTAAAAATATATTTCCCCTTAAAGGTGTAATTGAATCTTCCCATATAAGAGTTTAGCGCCCATCTTTCAAACCTTGACCCAAGAGAAGTTATATTATTTCCAGTACCCAAATTATACCACAATTGGCTATCATAAGGAAGGTCTAAAACGCTTGCATTGACCCTTTCAAACCTATCCTCTTCTATGCTATAAAGAAATGTAGCATTGATTTTATGGACATCAGCAATGATCTTATCGAAATACAAAAGGTTATCAAATATATAGTGAAACCTTTGGTCGGTGCTATAATCAGCAGTCGATGGCGCACCGGATCTCGCAGGCGGGCCTGTAAATGCTCCCCTTCTGTTGGTTCTGAAGTCTGGACCAACATTAACTCTGTACTTGAGTCCATCAAATATTTGAACCTCAGTATAAAAGGTTCCAAAAAAGTGATTTAATCTATTTTCAATAAATTGATTGTCCCGTAGATTTATAGGATTGGAAATCGTGTTATCGCCAGCTGGAAACAAAATAGGAAAGCCTTCTTCATCAAAAATAGGAGCCAAAGGGTTAGCTGCTGCACCTGCACTGTAAAGATTTCCTGTCTCATTTCTTACATTATAAGCACTGGCCATGGTACCACCTACTTTGAGAATTTTGTTTACCTGATGATCAATCGTAAGTCTTGCAGTAAACCTATTATAATCAAACCCTTCAACAACACCTTTATTTTCGAAATAACCTCCACTTACTGAAACCTGGGTTTTTTGATTTCCGCCTTGGAAACTTAACTGATGATCCTGCATAACGCCCGTCCTCGTCACATCATCAAACCAATTGAAAGATCTTACATTATTCGGATTGTAACTACCCGACTCATCATATCCCATCATCACGGATTCTATAACTCCAGGGTCTGCTACAAAAAACATTTCTCTATCCAAATCCTGATTGGGAACATCCGATGGGTATCGGCCAATTGCCCTTCTTGCCTCCCTTCTGAATTCGGCAAACTCTGCACCATTCATTACATTGGGTCTGTTAAGTTCCCTTTGAATTCCATAATATGAATTATAGCTGAACTGGGAAACTCCCTCCTTTCCTCGTTTAGTGGTAATCAAAATAACCCCGTTAGCACCTCTTGATCCATATATAGCCGTTGCAGAGGCATCTTTCAATATTTCCATAGATTCTATATCCATAGAATTAATGCTATTGAGATTCCCTAACAAAGGTATCCCATCGACCACTAATAAAGGTTCATTTGATGCTGCAAAAGAACGGTTACCTCTTATCCTTATTGAAGGAGCAGCCCCAGGACTGTGGCTGGGCATGGCAATATCAACTCCTGGTGCCATTCCCTGAAGGGATTGGACAGCATTGAGAGCTGGTACTTCCATTAGACGTGAACCGCTTACAGATGTAACAGCACCAGTTATGTCCTTCTTCCGCAGTGTACCATAACCTACCACAACCACTTCTTCAAGTGATGCCGCGTCCTCCACCATTACCACATTGATGATCGTTCTGTTACCAACCACGATTTTTTGGGATTCGTAGCCAATAAAGGAAAATATCAAAACCGCATCATCGGGAACGGTAAACTGGTATTCTCCTTCAAGATTGGTCACCGTTCCAATAGATGTGCCTTCCACCAATATAGAGGCTCCGGGCAAGGGCTCCCCATTGGTCAGTTCAACTTTACCAGTGATCATTTTTTCAAAAACGTCCAATTCCATTACATTATTGGATCTGTGTTCGGACTCGGTACTTCCATTAGCAAATGCTAACGATACAATTGTCATTAAACCAATGGATAACGAGACCACTTTTGATCCAAATCTAACTATCCTCATGATTCGTTTTGATAAACCTTGTTCCATACTTTAAGGGTTTATTGTTTATAATTATTATCTATATATTCATTTCAAAATTTATATTGAAAATTTTGCTAAACACCTGAAATTCAATGTTTCAAAAAGAATCATCAAATCTTAATTTTCAGAAACTTTCTGCCCTATGAAATTCTCGGAGGTATAGCAGAATATATTGAAAGTAAAAGTAAAGAGAGTTTTTAGCAGGTTCTTCCATTAAATTTGCAGGAAATTGAACAATAATTGCCGGGTAGGAAGATTCTTCATTAATTTTTGCAAAAAATCAGTTATTTTAATTCATAGTTTTTAATTAGAGCCATTTATTGCCGACATACATTTGAAAAAAAATCATACATTTATAACTTCGGTATTCACAAATCCATCAAACTTTTTAGGATAATATTTTTAATTTTCTAATCCAGCCTTTTAATACCTAAAAATTAAACCAATCCAGCCATGAGCAAATCATCTATTTCAAAACACCTAATTACTTCACTTCTCTGTTTTTTGTGATCTGCATGAATGAAACACAGAGACAAAAAGAAATAGAAATGCTTTTTGTTGGCACCTATACAGAACGGGACAGCAAAGGCATTTATGTCTTTGGATTTGATAGAGCTAAGGGCAAGTTGACGCTGGCTCAAACTATCTCTGACAGGGCTAGCCCAACATGCTTGGACATCCTCCCTGAAGGCGGATATTATATGTTCCATATAGGCAGGGATCAGTTATAAATCATAAGTATACTTAATTTCGATTATCTCCTAGTATTTTTTGAAATTGAAATTTCAACCACTTAAATTTTAAACTCTCAAGAAATCTCTAAAATTTGATCTTAACGTTTAAAAACAAGTTCGTTACAATAAAATGAGAATGAATGGGTAAAATCACATCATATTTATTTTCAATGACTCATAAATTCGAAAGTTTCTAAAACAACTATGCGAAAATCCTAGATATCAAGATCAGTAGGGATATGGAAAAACTTAGGTTTGTTTTAAAGGGTTGAGTTCATTATAAATTTTAACCTGATTTAATGGTTCTTTTGATTACCTTAACTTCAACCCAACCCTACTCCCCTCCTTGGGATGATAACTTGGTTCATAAATGATAAATCCCCATTCAACCAGGTCTGATATACACTTGTGGTAAGTGGCAATCCCTTTGATATGGGCCATTTTCATAAGCTTCTGCCTGGAAACCTGTAGATGGTTTAATCCATTTTCTTCAATCACGAGTTGTAATATTGCCGCAAAGACACAGATATGGCTGGTCAATGCTCTTTTATCCTGCTGAATTCTTTTCAGTATTTTCCAGATTTCCCCACTATCCATTTCAACAACAATTCCTCTCTATTCCCCAAATAATCCCCTTACCTCTTCCAAAGAATAATAATAGCTTCCCCCGATTTTCTTTGGGTTCAACTTTCCGCTGATTCTCAGATTCTGAAGGGATCCCGGGGAAATCTTAAGGATTTTCCTCACCTCTGAACTCCGCAACCAGTCATGAGACTTTTCCTTCCTTGGTTCCATCAACCTTGCAATATCCTCCAATAATCTCAACCTGAGCTTCTCCAAATCCTCCTTCGTAACCAAATCAATGTTCATTTCCCCTCTCCCCTTATATTATTTGGACTGTACTGTTTTTCATACGGTTGTAGGTCGGCATGTACCTGATGTATCCAAAATCCGCCAACTGGTTTAGGATTTTGAAGTAAGTCGCGGTACTTGAAATCTTGGAAGCCTCCATGATTTCTTCCCTATTAATTGGAAAAGGAGCCTGTCCACCATACTCCACCTGCTGATGATAAAGTACAGTGAACAGGCCTATATGGGAAATACAGATCCGTGGATCATTCCTGATTGATTTAATAAATCCATCTATGGGATTTATGTTAGCCTCCTTTGATTTCCAATCAAACTGTTTCAGATCCATCTCAATGAATTCCCCTTCTTTTCCTCTTTACCCGGACTTTCTTTCCTTCATCCTCACTTTGCCCTGATTTCAAATTTCCATCCAGACTTTTTTCTTCTGTCTGATCTTTGGGCTCCTCTTTACATACTCCTTCAATCAGGGCATCTGTAAATTCCTCATCATGCACAGAAAGCAAAGGATTGGCATCCGGGTCAATCCTATGTTCCTGCTTTCCCTCTAACTTATCCAATGTTGACATCCCTTACTCTATTTGGTCAATTTCCTACCTTGCACTAAACCTTCTACCCAAGAATAAGATATCAGCTTACTTTAACTTTTTTTCTGGATTTCACCTTCGCCCCATGACCATCCCCTGAATCATTGGACGCTCCTTCTTTCATCCCTTTTTTTTCCGATTTACTCTGGGATTCTTTTTGGTTATTGTTGCGTCCGATCCTATTCTGGCTCTGGTCATAGACATTGATGGACTTAAACTGAGGGGAGGCTTCAACAAAACGCTTTTGTTCATCATCCCCATCCTTGAAAGTGACGGACTGCCTGTTCCCTTTTTTCAGGGAATCCATCAGCCTGTCTTTGTCCTCTGGACTTGACAATTCCTTGATTGGGTGTTTTTCCAAAGCCTTCTCAAGGTCAAATCCATAGTTTTCATGGAACTGCTTTGGCTTGAAGTTTCCATTCGAATCGGTTTCCTTGAAATTCAACTGTAACCAGGCATTGTATTTCTCCCCTTCTCTGTTGACAAGGTCCTTGTTTACAGACCTACCGTCCATCAGGTTGTAAGCCTCCTTCAGGGTAATGTTGTTTTCCTTTCCGATATAGAATGTCTGCTTCATTTCGATATCCTCATTACCCTTTTTCAGGCTCGTGTCATACTTGTTAAAAAAATACATGTCGGTCTGATCCGATTTGCGGAAATGCAGGTCTGAAGTCATTTTGTCATTCCCAAACTCCGTGTTGTGCCGGATTGTGAATGTTGGTTCACCCTGCACCATTTTCTCTTTGAGCTGATTTTCAAGTCCCTCCCCAAAACCTGTGTATTTAACCTGGTTTTTGAGGTAATCATAATTCTGTTCATTCATGATCTTGTTATTTAATGTTTGATATCCGGGAAAGTGGATGCAGTATTTCTACCAGACAGGAAGTGCCTGAATGAGTTTTCTGTTTTTAACTTTTAAATGGAGATGCCTCCCACCGTTGTCTTCCAAAAATTCAATGCTTAGGTATTTTTTGTCAGGAATGGTAAACTTCTGAAGCTCAAACACAATTGTCCGATCCGAAAATCCGGGGACATTCCTGGTGTTTCCGCTGACCCTTTCCTGAATGATTTCAATCTCCTGTGAAGCTGTCCTTTTGGTTTTTCTCAGATCCCTGATATACACCCTGAACTGACCGACATCGTATTTGATGAAAGTCCTGTTATTGATTTCAAGTTGAAAAAAGAGCCTGTCTTCATGGATGTATATTCCTTTCAGGGTGAGATCCATACCGAATCTGTGATCCCTTACTCCCCCGATTGTCCTTTTTTTGACTGCTATCCTTTCCATAAATGCCCTTGAAAGCCTATCATCATCCTTTGGATCGGTAAAACTTGCCAGGGTGTTTTTATCTTGCTCTCCAATTGAAAGATTGAGCGAAACAGGGTCAGATTGATAATATAACAGAAATGAATACAGCTTTCCGTCTGAGGTAATAACCGTGAGATTGGTGTTTTCAAAATACCCCGAAGCTGCCTTTAACTGAAGTATGTTTTCTACCTTATTTGCCTTTTGGACCAACACCTCATTGTTTCCCCGGTCCACACTCCTGACTGCAAAGGGAAATATCAGGTTGGTCGTCTTTTTGTCCGTGATTGCCAGTTCAAGCGGTTTGATACTTTTGATTTCCTGAATACTTTGTTGGGCAAATCCATTTGAAATGGTCAGTACCATGATAGTGGCACAAAACCAAAATATTTTACATTTCATAATTTCCTATTTTTCAATGTTTCCCATGTTGTTTTTCATCCAGCAGCCAGACCTGATAGCCTGCTTTGACGGTCACTTTGATCAGCTTCATCTTTTTGCTGAGCAGGTTTCTTGCGGTTTCTATTCCCGAACTGGCAGCTTGGGCTTCCAATGTGGGATTGAAGGTATTGATACCGAATCCCTGAATGGCCTGATCACCTGACTGCTTTACCGCATCCCTGGAAATGGCTCCGGGAACATAGATCCCCTCCAGGCCATCGGAATCAAATAGGTTCAGGGAAACAGGCATGATGTATTCCCCCATCCTGATATTTTGGATGTTGATTTTAAGACGCTCCCCGTTGAGGGAGGCTGTGCCGTACACAAAATGGTCCTTGGGAATAAGCATGCCATCAATCCTGACCTGCTCCAGCAGTCTCAGTTTGACAGTGGTGCCTGAAACCAGGGTCTGGGTTTCATGAACAACGGCACGGATGGAATTGGCACCCATTGGGTCAGTGCCGTCGTTTTCCATCGAGTAGAATCCGTTTTGGTTTAGAGCTTCAATGGGAATTCTATGGTTGTCCGGATATGTTCTGGACAATCCTGAAAAAACACCCTCGTCCTGATCTTTCATTACCGTATGGATATTTTTCATGTTGGATTCTTTCGCTTCGTTAATCCTTTGGGCAACTCTTTCTGGATGTTGAATATCCAGGATGTTTTCAAGGATATTTTTGATCTCTTTCATTTCCGGATCTTCTCCCTGATTTCCCCTGTTCATCATCGACATCATCTGCTCCAACCGGTCCAGGTCATGGTCTATGGAAAGTGGTTCTGGTTTAAAATATTCCTTTTCCTTTGGAGCTTCCATAACACTTCCCTTTTCCAACACCTCGTTCAGTTGTTTGAGTTTTTCCATGACCATTGCTTCATTTGGATCAATTTCACCGGGACCTGTATATATTCCTTGCTTTGCTCCGATGCTGCTTTTCTTATCCGGGTTTCCGTATTCCGAATCCGGTTCATCAGGAATCATATAGGCCATTTTTCTGTAGGGATCATTTTTGATCTGCTCCATTCTTTTCAGGGAATCCTGGGCGGCCTTTTCATAATAAGCCAGTTTTCCTGTTTCCAATAAAGGGTTTCCTGCAACCTGTGGGAGTTCTGTGTTGAATCCAATCTCCAATTCTTCCTTGCCCAAATTATCCGTACCTTTCCCGCCTCCCAGTGCCCAAAAGCCCATACTCAGAAAGGGAAAAACCAATAAAGGCATGATGGTATAGAACTTCCTGTCCCGCTTCCATTTTTCTGTCATCTGTTCCATATAATTTATTGTTTGTTGATTATTTCTTTTCCTTAAATGGTTCCTTCCTTTCTGGCCAAAACCTGACTTTGATCAATCCCTGTTTTTCTTAAATCCCCTCACCCTTAATCACTATGCTGATCCAGTAAAGGCCCATCAAAAGGGTCAAAAGCAATACGATGAGCTTCTTCCTCCGAACGGTCAGGTTGTTGAACTTTACCCCTACCCAACCTGCCACTGTATTCATTATCCTTTGCATAGCTTTCATATCAATCTCATCTGTTTTTGACGCTTAGGTCCCTGTTTTCTAGGGTTCTCCATTTTTCTATCAAAAGCCCATGGGGATTGTGATCGCTTCTCGAAACATTCCTCAGGTATCCCTCCGTGACCAGGATCCGCTCAACCACCGAACTTGCCCTTGTAATCGTCTGCTTTCCATAGAATTTGAAATGGAAAGGGTATTGGCCAATTTCAATGTTAACACTGTCAGCTTTGATGGTCTGACTGATATTTGCAGAGATGATATTGCTGAAATAGCTTCTCTCCTTCAGGTTGTCATATTGCTTTTTGGCAGAACCGTCTGCCAGATACAGGGCCTTGGAGATGTTTTCACTAATGGCTTTGTCATCGGGATCAAGACTGAAAAAATATCTGTGGAAAGTAATCACATGATCCCTTGCCTCCACGATGATGTTTTCATTCCTTCCCGATGCAAATGCTTCCAGCACTTTGCCGTCTGCCAAAATGTAGATCTTATCCTGAAGGCTGCTTACTGTTTGATAGCTTTTGAAGAGAACAAACCCGCAGAGCAACATACATCCCATGATCACCATCATGGTGAAAATCCTGATCTGCCTAAATGTGGTTTCTATGTTTTTTGCTTTTGTGAACATGCTGGATCTGTTTAATTATGGATTTCCCTGGATTTTATTGCCCATATATCCCCCTTCCCTGAAATATCCGGATGAGGTCCCATGGGATGACATGCTTTGGGATATTCTCCCTGCGTCCCCGAACTTGTCGGCAACCATTCCCGCTCCTTTTACAGCCAGTCCTGCCCCTGTTCCGGCCATAGCCAATGTTTTGATTGTTCCGCCACTGAAAATTCCGGTAACCTTATGGGGCAAAGCACCTCCTGAAGCTGCATGGACTATATAATTGGAAACTGAAGGCACGGTAAAGTAGCCGATGATCCCGATGATCATGAAGATCAGGTAACCTGTATCGGTTGCCGTAAAAAAAGTATCCCCTCCCTGGTTTATCTGTGAAATATCCAGTTCCAGCATCTTTTCCTGAACCTTTCCTATGATCGCCCCGAAAATATTGGCCACCGGAAGCCATAGGAATACATTGATATACCGGGCAAGCCAGACAGTCAAGGTATGTTGAAAGCCATCAAAAACAGCAAGCCCGAAGACCAAAGGGCCAAGAATGGCCAGCACCACCAATTGGAAGGTTCTGAGTGTATTGATGCACAGGGAAGCTGCCTCGAAGAGAATCCTGAGTATTTCACTCAAACCTTGTTTGATGGAATTTCTGAAACCATATGACATCTTTGCTCCTGCAAATGCAAAACCGTTGCTGATACTTTCCCAGAAACCTTCGTTTGGGACCGGAGCATCTTCTGAAAGTCCCTGTGTATATTTCAGCCATTTCTCCCTGTCACCGTGTTCAGTTTCCCCAACATACATCTGCCAATACCTGCTATCCTTTACCGCTTGTTGCTTTCTTTCCAGCAATACCCTGATGGCCCTGTCGGAATTCTCTACCATGGATGCTGTACCACGGACCGTGGGCTGCATTACACCGTTGATAAGTGAAAGCACCGAGGGGAAAACCATAATGGCAAAACCGATAACAAAAGGTCTGAACAGTGGATAAAAATCAACGGGTTCGGCATTGGAAATACTCCTCCAAACCCTGGATGCGATATACCATGTTGCGGCAAATCCCGCAATTCCCTGCCCGACCCCGATAAGCTGACTTGAAAGGGGGATCATTTCTGCATACAGTTGATCCAGTATCCCATTCAGTCCCCTGATGTCAACATTAATTTGCTGGGCATTTGCTGCCATGGGAAGCAGCAGTCCCTTCATCATGGCAAAAGTATATTTCAAATATCTGGACATAATTACGTTCTTATTTTGGCAGACCGTGAAGGTCCTCCAACAGATTGTTTTCCCTCACCTCTTTTCCCCGCTGCAAAGCCAGCAAACTGGCACCTTCATTAAAGACCCTCAGGAAACTGAGTTTATCTTCCATATCACTGAAAATCCTGTCTATGGATTGCATCCTTTCATCATCTCCCATTCTCAGACTGTTCGCTGTCAGTACCATCACCAGGTCATCCAGATTCCGGAGACTGTTCTGAAAAAGCCTGTTATATACCCTGCCCATATATTCAATTTCATCGATGTCAAAAACCCCTGACCTCCGGTAAAAATCAAATGCATTTCTGTATTCCCTTACCAACCTGAGCTGATAATCAATAATGGCAGGTACTCTGTGGTAATTCCTTACTGCGGGACTGACCTGCATCAGTGCATCCAGAAAAATTCTGTGGATGTTGAAATTGCCTTCTGATAAGTCCTTGACCTTACCAAGGCCCTGGTTCATAATTGTATATCCTCTTTCAAGATCCCTTAGAATCTGTTGCAACTGTGCCAGTTTTTCCACATTGAGAAGCAATTGTGCCGCCTCCTCTACTTGGGCAACTGTCCTGACCGGATTGAAGCAGATCAGAAAAGCACCCAAACCAATTGCAAGACTTATGTTGATCAACTTATTGTACAATGCCATAATTTTCCTCCATTCTTTTAATTTCCTCCTGTTCCTTTCTTCTTTCTGCTGACAGCCCTCTCAGGTCATTGTCCAAAATCAGCGCAAATGAATAGGTTTCCAGCATTTTAGTATAAATACCCTCTATCCTATCGAGCCTTTCCCTATCTGTCATTTCCAGTGCACTGTCGGTCAACAGGGAGGTCAGCAAGGACAGGTTCACCATGCTCTCCGTAATGATTCTATTGAAAAATCCGCTTGCGAAGTCCCTCTCTTTATTGTCCAGAAACTCCATGTCCATTACTGAATTCCTGGATTTAAGCGAGACAATACCGGACTGAAGTTTTATGATTTCGGCAAGCCTGGAATAGGCAGATACTGTTGGGCTGATTTTTCTTAGCTTTCCGAAGTGATCACTGTGGATATTGAAATCCCCCTCTTTGATCTCCCCAATTACACCAAGCCCGGCCCTTGCGGTCTCATAGCATTTCCAAGCTGTATTGGTATACACCTTCAGGGCAACGATCTGCTCCAAGAGGTACCTCTTCTTGGTCTCTTTCTGCCTCCACCATTCATCAAAGTTCTGGGCCATAAGGCTTTCAGCAGACAAAACCGCCAATACAATAAGCAATACTGTTTTCTTCATTCTATACTATTGGTCTATTTGATTCCGTACAACTCTTTGGTGGTTTCAAGGGAAGCCTGTTCCCTGCTCCTGCTAAGACTGATCATGGCGTTCTGCCTGTTAAATGCCAGCAGGTCATAAAGGTTGATTTCAACACTGTTTCCTACCTTATGGATGATCTCAAGTCTTTGGGCATCACTCATCTGGACCCTGAAGGAATTGACGACCATTAGCATCTGCTCTATGTTTTTGGCCGATTCCACCAGCATTCCCGAGTACACTTTTCCCATATACAATCTTTCACTGTCCGTAAAATTCCCGTCCTTACCGATGACCCTCCAAACCCTTTGGTATTCCAACACCATCCTTGTCTGCATCTCTGTGATTTCCTTTACCCTTCGGTAGTATGCGATCAGTGATTTCACCCTGTTCAGTTCATCAAAATAGTTGCTGTACAGGTCCCGCTGCCTGTCTGTCCATTCGCTGATTTCATCAAGGCGGAGTTTGGACATGGTGTTTTCTATCACTTTTTGGGCATTCTGTAGCCAGATGATCCTGTTCTGCTGCCGCTGTATCTGTAGGTCTACCGCAACGATCACTTTTTTGACCCCTGCTTCAATGATCTTTAAGATCGCAACAGGTACTGCCGCCTCACTGTATTGCTGAGGCACAGTTGAAAAGACAAGTACCAGGGTGGCGACTATGATTTTGATTTGTTTCTTCATCATTTTGCCTGTCTGAGTTCTGATGCCAACACTTCGATTCCTTTTTGGATTGATCCAAACCGTTCAGCATATTCGCTGACCTTCACCTTTTCGCTTTCTTCTGTGGTATAGACCAGGTATTCCTCCAGTGACACCTCTGTCCTGTAAACCTTGGAAACCATCCCTCCAAGGCTGATGAACACTTCCTTGTATTTTCTTGCCGGATCATTGGCCCGGTTGACAGAAAGCACAAGAGCCTTTTCCTTTTCGGTTAGCCCCAACAGCTCCTGTATCCCGTCAAACTTGTTCTGATATTTGGACTGGTCCAATAGGATCTTGCAGTCCGAATTGTTGATGATGGCCTGTTTGACCACCGGGGAACTGATGATGTCCTCCACTTCCTGGGTGACCACAATGGCCTCCCCAAAAAATTTCCTCACAGTTTTGAAAAGATATTTGATGTATTCGGCCATTCCTTCTTTGGCTATGGCCTTCCATGCCTCCTCTATCAAGATCATTTTCCTTATCCCTTTGAGCTTTCTCATCTTGTTGATAAAAACCTCCATGATGATGATGGTCACCACAGGGAATAGGATCGGGTGGTCTTTGATGTTGTCCAGTTCAAAAACAATAAAGCGTTCCTGAAGCAGTTCCAGATTTTCAGTCGCATTCAGCAGGTAATCAAATTCCCCGTCCCTGTAATATGGCCTGAGCACATACAGGAAATTGCCGATATCAAAATCCCTGTCCTTTACCTTTTCCGATTCCAGAACCTTTACAAATAAATCTCTTAAAAACTCATAAAATGAGTTGAAGCAGGGGAAAATATGTGGATTTTTTCCAAGGTGTTCATAGTAAAGCTGAAGTGCATTTGACAGGGCCACGTATTCACTCCTGTTGAAGGTCTCATCATCTTTTTTCCAGAGGGCCAGCAACAGGGTCTTGATGCTTTCTTTTTTCTCCGTATCCAGATTGTCACCTTTGCCTATATAAAAGGGATTGAACCGGATCGGGCTTTTTTCATTGTAGGTGAAATAATAGCCGCCCACCAGATCACAAAGCCCCTTATAACTGTGGCCCACATCCACCAGCACCACATGTGTTCCCTGTTCATAATATGAGCGTACCATGTGGTTGGTGAAAAAGGATTTGCCGCTTCCCGAAGGTCCCAATATGAATTTGTTGCGGTTGGTGCATACCCCTCTTTTGACAGGCTCATCTGAAATATCCACATGCACGGGCCTTCCCGTGAGCCTGTCCCCCAACCTGATGCCAACGGGACTTAGGGAAGATCTGTAGCTGGTTTCCAGGTTCAGAAAACAGGTGGCATGCTCCAAAAAGGTGTCAAAGGTATCATTCATGGGGAAATCGGCCGCATTCCCGGGAATCCCTGCCCAGAATATCTGGGGTGCGCCGATGGTCTCCTCTTTGGCCACTGCATCCATCTGGGCAAGGGCGGACGAAACCATGTTTTTGATTTCCTTCAACTGATCCTTTTCTTCTGTCCAGGTCAGGACATTGAAATGGGCTTTGACCGGCAACCGCTGTTCCCCTATGGCTTCATTGAGAAAATCATTGGCGGCATCCCTGGCAATAAGGTTTTCACGGCTATATGCAGCAAGGGACTGAAGCCTCAGTCTCTTGCTTTCCAGTTTTTTGATGGTCTGTGCAGGATCATCCAGAAAAATATACTGATTGTAAATATGGTTACAGGGAAGCAACTGCCCGAGCGTGGATGCAAAACCCACACTGAATCTAGTCCTATCAGTGCAGTACCTGTCATAATCTATCCTGCTGCCACAGAGCAGTGGAAGGTCATCTGCCTCCCCCAAAGTAAACAGCCTGCATTTTTTGTTTCCTATACGCAGTGTGTCCTTCAGACTGATATCATAGACAAATCTTTCTCCCTCATGTTCCTGCAGGCTGCAATACTTTTCCACCAGCCCAGAACTTTCCTTACTGCTCAGGATGTCACTGTCCCCGAAAGCTTTCAGTTTCACAAATCCGCTGTCCTCCAATATTCTCTGGAACTGCCCACAGGAATCAAGGAATTCCTGGACCGACACGGCATCCAGCACATCAACAGGTATCAGGTTTCCCCTGATCAGGCTGGAAAACATGCTGCTTCCCGCTTTCCTATCTGCCGGTTTTTTGGTCAGAAATACATGGCAGCGGTGATCGAGGTATGGCCTTTCATGGAAATGGCGCTCGCTGCTCTGTGATAGAAATCCGGGGGTTTTACCAAAATCCCCCTGATGGCCGGTATTCACAAACCAATCCTGCTTATGAAAAACAGAATGTCTTGGCAACACCTTCAAAGCCTTGACCCAGGCCTGATGGAAAGCTTCGTAATCCCTGTCACTGAGTGTGAACAGCTCGGGCAGTTCCAAATCAAATGCCCTTGTCACATCTCCCTGTTTGGAGAGCAGACATCCGTTTTCGACGGCCATAACCGGCATAATTTCCTTTAACCACTTTTCCATAACTGCATTATATTCCTTTCATCTTCCCGATTCCTTTTCCATTTCTGTCAGGATAAAATCCTTCCTACCATTGCATCTGAGCGAATCAGGAAGGCTTTTCCTGGCCAGCATTTTCATCATTCCGTATTCCCCGTATTTTGAGCTCATGGAATAGATCTTCATGACCAGAAATACTCCCAGAACTGAAATGAAGGTTATACATATCCATTGATTGATCCCGATCAGATACATCGCTGCAAAAAGGATCATCAATGCAATGACTCCGCCTCCCACGTACCAGATGTACTGTGCCTTCAATCCTTTGAACTCAATGCTCTTGTTGACACCCTTATTGATTTTGTAAATGCTTACTGCCACGGGTCAACTGTTTTCAAACCTGTCAAACAGAACTGCTGTAAACTCGGACTCCAATTGTATATCTTTTCCTTCCTTGTCTTTGAATCCATGCTTCTCAAAAAGGTGGTCATGGTTTTCAATGATGTTGATGATCTCATAAGTCAGGACACCTGTTTCAGATAGCTGATCGTACTTCTTTTTGAAGTTCCTTTCGATCAAGTCTTTGACAAAGCAGAATTTGGAGGGCTTGAGATCACTGACCATTGATTCCAGACAGGTATCCAGAATTTCATCTTCCCAACTCCCCTGTTCCTTCAGCCTTTTGGCCAGCACCATTGCAGTACTGACCTTATCAGATATATATCGTTTCATGGATTCATTGCCTTCCATCCTGACTATCAGATCGGGATTGTTCTCAGCGATGTAATTCCTGAAGAGGCATGTCAACCTGTCCCTGATACTCATCAGATTCCGAAGAATGAACTGATGACTGTGGCCACTACCACCAGAAATACGCAGCTTCCAAACCATGCTGCAGCAACTTTACCCGTATCGGGATCCCCTGCATTCCATTTCTGGTAAACCTTTACCGCCCCTATAAGGCCAAGCAAAGCACCTACACCATACATCAGGTTGGTGCCTGCCAGAAAATAACTCCTTACCTGCCTGTTGGCCTCATTGATCCCAGCAAGTCCGTCCTGTGCCTGTGCTTCACTGACCACAAACAGCAGCATCAAAAGCAAAACTGTCATCAGTCCAAATCCTGTTTTCTTTCTTCCTTTCATTTTTGTTATTGTTTTGATTTTAGATTTTTTTTAGAAAATGCTCCCGGCACGGTACCCTGAAAGGATAAAGGCCGGGAGCAGGGCCGGAACAGTGCACCTCCCATACGCTCCATATCATGCTTCACTGCCCGGCCCCTTCAACCCATGTGTTCCCAGTATGCTTCCAGTTCCCCATCCGAGAAATCAAGACCGCAGATTTCCTCGGAATGCTGTATGAGGAAATTCCTGATGGCAACCCGGTAGGCAGGCTCCCGAAACCCGGAATAGTTTTGCAGTATCCGGCTAGTCCTTTCCAGAATCTCAGCCTTTCCTGCATTTTTGCCTGCCCCCTCCAGGATGCTCCTGATATCCGACACCACTGTTTCAAGTTCTTCCATCGGATCTTTCGACCCTTCATCAGACCAATCCACTTTCCCTTTCTTTTCGGCCTGATCCGGAAATCTGCCTGACAACAGGGTGCGGATATCATTTTTATAATAGATGGAAATCACCACCGCATAATAGCCAAGGGCAACTATACCTGTACCCATGAGGTATTCCTTCCAACTGATTGCTTCAAGCATATGTGCATTGTTTTACATTTGACTTAAGCAAATTTGGTGGGATAGGGCTTGGTTTTTTTACACTGCGGTGGTAGCTACCAAAAATAAAATCGAAAAAAATTCAGGCTGGGATCCCTGACATTTATATGTTGTCCTTAATTCCATTTCCTTGATTATTCCATATCGGCCTCATCCATGCGTTTTTCCAGACTGTCCTTCAGGTTGTCCAGGTAAACAGTCCGGTTCTTTTTTCGGATGCGCATGCTCTGGAAAGTCCTGTAAAAATTCCCTGTTTCCACATTAAAGGTTTCTTCCAATATCTGGATGATGGATTTGACATCACTTTTGCCCTGATTTACCGAACCCCTGCTCTGAAGGGCATAGGCCAGTTCAATCAGGGCCGCCTTGGAATCCGTCCATAGCATATGGGATTTATTAGGGACTGAGGTTTGATCCTTTCCTGTTTCAAGCTCCCTGATACTTTTTTTGAGGAATGCAGAAATCCTTTCATTGGCCATGATCATGGAAAGTGTAGTGCTGCAGTCCGACAAATATTCCTTTTCGGTTTCAAAAAGCGGGGACTTAAACAACTGTGTTTCTGTTTTTGAAAACAGCTCTTCGTCCAAGTCTTTTCTTCCCAAACAATAATACCTGTACAGGAAATTGTTTCTTCTGAAAAAAAGCTCCTTTTCCTTCAACAGCCCCGAAAAATACCTGATGGTCTGCTTTTTGGTTCCAAGGGGCCTGTTGGTTTCTATAAAGACCAGGTCAGCATAATAAAGCTGTTCCGATCGGAACAGGGGCAATAATTCTTTATAAAACCTAATTTCTGTTTCTCTGTCCAAAAAATCCTGGGTGTCCATAAAAGCGTACAATTCTGAAAGGATTTCCCTTACAGCTTCAAGACAAGAGTGCGCAGACTGAATTCCATTATCAGCAGTCATACCCGAGAGCCTGATAGATTCTTTCATTTTGTCATGAAGTGCTTTGATAAAATCTTCCATTATATCGCTGTCATAACCCACATAATTTATTGATCGAATTAATGATTTCAGATCACAACTCAATCTAACAGAATGAACCTTAACATTTAGGCGGAATGGTTGGAAACATGAGCGGAATATTAGAAAAATGTGATCAAGTATAATGATGGTCCACTGAAGTATGTGCTCATATTTTCAGTAATATTTATGATTTTACTGGAAATAAAAAATTGGTTTATCCATATAAAATTATGCTTTTCACATATTATTGATCAAAATTTACCAAACACCCTTATTTTTAATCGTTTTTGGTAAATAATTCGTAATAACGTATTATTGAGGTTAACACCCTAAAATCTTGATCACCTTGTTCTGCCGGAAAGGACTTTAAACTGTTTTCACCCATTGAAGACCTTGCCTCCTCTTTTTTAAAAATCTTTTAACAAATAACCCATGGTAAATTCCAATGGTACTCTAGGAAATAAGTTCAGGCCCGGATTCTTTTCGATAGTTTATGCTTCCATCATTTCGGCACACCTTATCATCAGTATAGGAGATGAGAGGAACCTGTTCGATCTGATTTTGATCAGGGAATACTTTAATTCCCTTGCATATATAGGTGCAGCAGCGTTTGTTGTTGTATTTTATGTTTCATGGATTGACAGCAACCTCAATCTGTTTTATGATTGGAAGGAAAAATTCCTTGAAAGACTGTTTTACCAGATTGTCCTGGCGCTGATTCTTCCGGCATTTCTGGTCTATGTCCTGACAGCCTTTGTACATTATCTCCTTGGAACAGGGATCAGGGAATCGGGGTTTTTGGTTATAAAATTTCCCGTTACTCTTCTTCTTTTGGTTGTTTTAAATCTGTTGCTGATAATTTCATATCTGGTCAATAGCCTGTTGGAAGACGATGGGCAGGAACACATCAAACCATTTGTATGGGTACATAAATCCGGTAGGAACATTCCTATCAGCCATGAGGAGATTGCTTATATATTTCACAAAGACCAGTACAATTACCTGCGGACCTTCTCAGGTCAGGATTTTATGATCAGCCATACTTTGGACGATATGCATCATAAGCTTCCAGCTACCGAATTTTTCAGGGCAAACAGACAGATGATCATCAATATTAGTGCATGCAGCCATTATGAAACAATAGAATTCGGCAAACTCAGACTGGAAATCAGGCCAGATTTTGAGAGTGCTATAATAGTGAGTCAGAAAAGGGCAAGGGATTTTAAGAAGTGGGCAGGGAAGCCCTGATAAAAGTGCTTTTTGATTTTATCAGTTTGAATGTTTTTAAGGAATTTGGATTAAGTAGACGAAACAGATTTTGTATTTATAAAAATTTTTCCAGCTCCACTTGAAAAGTATTTTTAACCGAGGCTTTAGTTTATTTTATGGAAAGATTTATCTTGTACAGCTAAAAAAAATTTAAAATGTATTTAAGCGATTCAAACGAAAAACTCATCCGAAAATTCATTGAACAGAATTTCCAGGAATTGAATGTTGAAAATATACGAGCAAAGTTAAATGATTGGCAAATTAATTCTGATAGGATTTTTGAGGAGGTCGGGAAACTTAAGGCTGTTATTGAAAAAAAACAGTTTTCAAAAATCAACTCTTCAAAATTCGGTAAATATCTGGCAAATGAATTGGCTGAAACCGAATACAGGATATTCGAAAAAAAGATTGCCTCCTCAAAAGTCAGATCTGAGGAAAATATTGCCAGGGTAATATTGGATTATTTGGGTGATGATTATATTCAAAAGAAAGATTTGGTCAAGAGGTATCTATATGATAAATCCTACTACTACTCGTCAGAAAAGTCTATGTTGAAATTTCTGGAGGAAATAAGTAATAAAATCAAATTGGAAAGGCTAGAGTCTAAATTGAAGGTAAAAAATCCTGCCTTGGGAAAGACTCAGATAGAAGATTTGGATAAAATGACCGGAGTAGAATTTGAGCGTTTTTTAAAAACATTTTTTGAAAGACGGGGATTTTTAGTCACTACCACCAAAATTTCAAATGACCAGGGATGTGATCTGATCCTGACAAAACTTGGTGAAAAAACCAGTGTGCAGGCAAAAAGATATATGGGGACAATTGGAAATGATGCAATCCAACAGGTTGTGGCTTCTGTCAAATATTACAAATGTGACCTAGCTCTGGTGATTACTACAAGTAAATATACCAAAGCTGCCCAGAGATTAGCTGAAGCCAATCATGTTGAACTGTGGGACAGAGAGATTTTGGCGAAGAAATTAAAGGAATAGTATCTCTTTTCAGGCTGGTATTTTTTTAGATGAAATTTCATAATGCCTTTAGCCTGCCTGAATATCCTAATACCTATTTAATTCCATAAATGCTGATGTAGCAGCCAAAAGGATTTTAAGCTGTTACTACTTTTTTTTAAGACAAAACGGATAAAAAGGCAGCTAAAGTGGTGTCCGGATTGTCATGATTTTTTAAAGGGGCCAAAAGACTACGGCATAATGCCCGCCCCTCGTTCCTCGGTCCGTGCACCCTTCGGGACTTATTCCGTTTCCTTTTGGCTGTTGCCAGACACCTGTCTCTTTGCTTTCTTTTTTCCCGTTTTTTCTTTTAAAAAACAGTGTTTTTTATGGAGGACTACGGGAAAGGGGAAGCAGAACAAATGTTTAACCTAAATCACATTTATTATGGTAATCACTGGAAGACTGACGGCGGATGCAGAGACCGCCGAACTCAAGGACGGAAGGAAAGTAGTCAACTTCCGCATGGCAATCAATGACAGGTACCGGACCAAATCCGGGGAAACAATGGAGCTGACAAGCTTTGTAAGCTGCTCTTATTGGATCAGTACAGGAGTGGCCCAGATTCTCAAAAAAGGCGCACTGGTGGAACTCTTCGGGAGGCTCGATGCAGATGCCTACATAGACAGGGAAGGAAACCCTGTGGGCAGGCTCAATTTTCATGTCAACAACATCAAATTGCTCGCAGGGGCAAGAAAACAGGATTCCTTTTCTGACAGGCCGCTGGAAAGGATTTCTGAGGATTCCACAGGGATTTCAATGGAGGAAGCCAAAGACGACCTCCCATTCTGATCAATCAATTATCCATCACATTTAAATTTCAAAAATCATGGCACATAATATCCATTTAGACCAGATCACAGGCAAACACAGTTTCTTTTCGGTTAAAGAAAAAGCATGGCACGGACTCGGACAGATAGTTTCTGACTATCCCACCAGCAAAGAGGCCATACAGTTTGCAGGACTTGATTTTGAGGTGGCTAAAACACCTTTGTTCACAGGACCAGCCCCCCAGGAATCAGAGGGCATCTCACAGGAAAAAGATATCCAAATCCATACCCACTTTGCAACCATGCGCATGGACAGCCATGCAGTATTGGGCGTAGTAGGAAAGGATTACCAGGTGGTACAGAATACCGATGCATTTGCATTCTTTGACAGTATTGTGGGCGGTGAGGGAATACTCTATGAAACAGCGGGAGCGCTCGGCAATGGGGAAAGGATTTTCATCACCGCCAAACTTCCCGATTATATCCGAGTGGGCAATGATGATGTCATTGAAAAATACCTTTTCCTGACCACCAGCCACGACGGAAGCGGGAGCATCACCGCAGCATTTACCCCAATCAGGATAGTCTGCAACAACACCCTCAACGCTGCGCTGAAAAACAAAAGCAACGCCATCAGGATCCGCCACACCTCAGGCGCAAAGGAAAGGCTGGAAACCGCCCATAGGGTCATGGGCATGAGCAATATTTTCTCTGGGCAGTTGGAAGGGATTTTCAACAGGTGGGCAAAAGTCAGGATCAGCGATCCTGAAGTAAAAAAACTCATTCAGCTTGCCATGTGTCCCAACAGGGAAACCCTTGGGAACCTTAAGGCAGGGAATGATGAGGAACTCTCAACCCTGTTCAAAAATACCTGTAATGAGGTTTATGAATATGCCTTTTCCAATCCCAGCCAACAGGCAGAAACCACCAAAGGGACGGTTTTCGGGGCATACAATGCAGTTACGGGTTATTATCAGAATATCAGGAAGTATAGGGACGGAGAGTCCAAACTAAAATCCCTTTTGCTTGTAGGCACAGGACAGGCAAGATCACAGAAAGCTTTTGATCTCTGTGAAGCCTTTGCAAAATCAGGTTCAAATGCTCTGGTTCTGAACTGAAAGGAAGTAAATGAAAACTCAAATTTAGAAAAGGGAGGTCTTGCCCCTCCCCTTTTTTAAATTTCTTTTATCACCCAAAACTTTGGTTTTTTGGGGGAAATCATTAATTTAATAAGTTATTAGTTTCAAAACTGGCTGCGCGCGCAGCCACTGGTAGGCCGGTTTATGGAAGATTTTAAATTGCTTGGATGGTTGATGGTTGTAATAGGATTGGCCATCAGGTATGCCATTTCCAGAAGAAAGTTTTATAGAAGGGGTATTGGGGGATTGGAGCATTTCAGGTCCTTTGAAAAAGGAATGATTATAACTGGTGTTGAAAAGGTTTTAAGCTTATTGGCATTTTTGATGCTTTGGGGAGGTGTTTTGATGCTTGGATATTATTATAGCTTAAAGTATTTTGAAAAAAGGGAAAGGGAAAGAAAAGCCAAGGAAACAGAAGTTTTTAACAAAGGATTGAAGGAGGGCATGCTGCCACTTCCTCATACTTCGGAACAGGCAGCATGAAAAGACATTCGGTTCAGCCACTTGCCGTAAAATCCCTTTTCGGTTAAAGGGATTTTCGGCAATAGGCTTTGAAGATTTTTATTATAAGTTTACTCTTGGTACTAAATCCATGCCAGATTAAATGCTATTGCTCCATTTAATTTATCCTTAAATAATATTCAATGAAACGCAGTTATAAAGAGCAAACCTTAATAAAAGTAAGGATAAACTCTTTTATATTTTAGTACTTCATTTATCTTTTCCATACTACAAATTGTTGATTTCCAGTAATATTTAATCGTTAGAAATGATTAGCGCAGCACCTATTTGACCAATGCTTATTTTCAGTTTTTAAACCATGGATATACGAATGTTCATTAATTGATTAGTGTTTAATTTTGCATAAGTAGCTTACTACATATATACTTTATTTTTTCCCATTCCAAAGGTATACCCAATACTCACATTCACAAAGAAGGGGGTATTGCCCATCCCGATATTATTTGCCCTGTGGACTTCAACTCTTTCGGTACGGCTGTTGGTGTAGGTGAATTCATTGTTTTCCAAACTGCTACCCACATTGGGCCACCACCTAGCGCTTGGAGCGATGGTGAGGCCTTTAAGTGTATTGTCTTTTTTCTCAAAAGGAGTCCATCTGTAATAGGCACCAAGCCCTAAAGTATAGGTGCTATATTGGGTAATTTTACCCGCTTCTGTTTTGAAGGCATCCTCATAATACATTTCCCAAATGTGCCATTTGGGTTCAACCCGGATATTAAGTCCTTTGGTGACCCGATAGCCTATGCCAATGCCAGTGGAATGAGTAATGTTGAAAGCCAAACGCTGGTCGGCAGCTTCCTGATGAACATTGGCACCGGTAAATTCCAAACCAAGCCCATGGGAATAATCAATCATCCACCGCTCCCACCAAAAATCTACTTCAAAATTAAACCCATTGGTAAAGATAGGTTGTGTCAACCCAAATACCAGACTCACTTCAGGAGCTGATTTTTTAGGTTCTTGCGCCATACTGATATGAGCGATGACAAATAATGCGATTGTAAAGAGTAATTTTTTCATTGCTTTGTAATGTTTTATGGTACACTACAAAGGAAGGGTATGGAAGAGATGGTAGAAATGACATTTGTCTATTTAATGAAAAAGCCATCTGCCGCTCATACAAAACGAATCTTAGAAGGTGTTCAGCAGATTGGTAGAGAATTGAGCTAAGTAAGGTTTTTGCTTTAGTTTTTCGCTGCCCTAATCCTACTCAAGTGTCGTGGAGTTATACCCAGCATAGAAGCAATATACTTATCAGGCACTTCTTGGTTAAACCGAGGATAATGCTCCAGCATCCAGCGGTATCTTTCCTCAGCACTCAAAGCGATTTGGTTGAAGACTCTTTCTTCCATGCCTATATAATTCAATTCAATCGTCCTCAACCAAAATTGACGAATAAACTCGTGCTTGGCATAAAGCTCTTTCCATGCACTTTTAGGGATCATCACCAACTCACTGTCCTTGATGGCTTGGATATTTTCTACAGCAGATTTTTCCTGAATAAAACTTGACAAAGAAGTCATAAAATCCCCCTGAAGAGAAATCCAGCGGGTAACATCACCAGCTTCCGTATTGTAAAAATAGCGAAACTGCCCCTTGAGTATGATGGCAATATGATGGCAGGTTTGTCCTTCTTGTATAAAATACTCTCCCTCTGAAATTTTCCTGGAAAGGGAAAAGTTTTCTGAAAGTAATTCTGCCTGGGCTTTTGTAAAGCCTTTACTTAAAAATATATCGAGGGTAAGCTGCATAAATTAAATTCTATTGTAGTTTCCTTCCTAAATCTTCGGTCTTTTTCAACCATCTTTCCTTTTTAGAAGAGTCAGCCTTTCTTATAGGGCCTAAGTAAGTCACTTTTACAGGCTTTACGCCACAAAACTCTAAAGTAGACTTTCTTAATTGGTTTACACTGGCTTTCCCAAATAACAACCAATAGGTCCATTTCGGTTGGTCTAACGTTGTAATGATATGTGCTGTTTTACCTACCAATAGCTTATCCCACCAGATAGAATTCTCTCGGTATTGAAATGCAAAACCGGGTAAAAATAGCCGGTCAATAAAACCCTTGGTTATGGCAGGAAGGCCTCCCCACCATACCGGATGGACCCAAACCAAATGGTTTGCCCATTTGATTTTTTCCCACGCTTCCAGTAAATCCGGCTCAAGTTCTGTTCTTTTCTGATAGCCAAATTGCAGATTAGGATTGAAACTCAAATCTGCTACTGTAATCTCCTTGATTTCAGCTCCCGTGTATTCACATCCCCTTTTGTAAGCCTCTGCCAGTGCAAAATTAAAGGCATCTTTGTTGGGGTGTCCATTGATTAAAACTACTTTCTTGCTCATCATTAAATTGACTTTATTCGCAAGCAAAAGTGGGCATAATGCCTTTGTTTCTGTAGGACATTTGTCTAAATAGAAATTTCTCTTCTGATTCTACTTAAATGCCTTTGCGTAATTCCTAAATAGGAAGCCAGATACTGTAGCGGGATTTTTTGCACATATTCCGGTTGATTATTTATCAGGTCAGTATAACGGTTAAGTGCATGGTTTTTCTGCATCTGAAAAATGCGCTTTTCGAGTTCAAGATACTGTTGTTCGGCCATGACTTTTAAAAATTCAACCCAATTGTGACTATTGTTGGCAAATTCAAGGATGGTTTTTTTGGGAATTACTGAAAGTTCCGTGAAAGTTAGCGCCTGCATGTTTTCTTCGGTGGTTTTGCCGGAAATAAATGAAGAATAGGCTGCCATTAAATTGTTTGGAAAAATGATGCAATAGGTGATTTCTTCACCTTTTTCCGAAACGTAATAAGAACGTAAAGTTCCGCTTTTTACAAATGCTACTTTATCACAAACCTCTCCTTCCTGAATAAAGTAATCCCCTTTGTTGAGCATCATTTGGGACGTGGATTGAACAAAATGCTCAATTTCTTTATCCGTAAGTATGTTAAATGATTTGAGATATCTTTCCATTTGACTTTTTGATATTTGATTGATTCGATTTGTTAAAATTAGTTAGTCCGAATTTTATATTAGCTTTTGATCGGAAACTTTTTTTGAATTGAGAACACCACCGGTAGGATTATGATTGAATACATTGGATAGCTTTCAAATCCAACAGATTTTATACACTTACCTTCCAGCAAAGAAAATAAACCATTGTAAAAAGATGCCTGTGTTTTTTTTACTTACAACCTAAACCGTACACCCAGTTGAAAGAAGTAGATCATTCCTCCCTTTGAAGCACTGTATCTGGCAGCTCCAAGTATCCTTTCTTCCGTGCCTGATAAATTAAAACTATAGCCAAAACTGGCATCGAAGTAAAAATACTCTTTGAAGGGGAATACTCTAAATCCTAGGTTGGGTACCACATAAGATTTCACCAATGACTCGGTCACTTTGGTGTCGTTATCTTCCATAACAAACCACTCAGGACCACCCAACACACTAATGTAAATTCCTTTTCTGTCAGGCCGCAAGTAATATCTGGCGTACAGTTCAGCTGCCGAGTTTCTTCTAATATTTACACCTTCAGCATTTTGGAAAAAGGTATTCTTAATGAAATCAGGAGGCACTACCGAAAACCCAATCAGACCAACCTGCCAGTGGTTAAACTCCAGACCTATGGACCCCCCACCTCCGTTGGCCAAAAACAAAAAGGGATAGGCGTCCACCGACAGCATCAATGGGCTTGGGGCATCTTTATTACCAAATAAAAGAGTGCCTACTTTGGTACGGTCTTGGGCAAACAGTTTGCTAGTCAAGCCACAAACTATCAGGATAAGAACAATTGATTTTTTCATGATTTCTATAATTTTGGATAAATGAATTATTTCCACCAAAATTCAGAAAAGGAAAATCATAGGACGTTGACAATTGTTAAGAAACGACTAATTGGAGTAGGTTTTTCGAATACGGCTAAGCGATTCGGGTTTGATGCCCAAATAGGCAGCTATGTACTTTTGGGGCACACGTTGTAGCAGGTCGGGGCGTTCTTTAAGGAGGCGTTCGTATCTGTAAGCAGCTTTTTCGCTGATTAAGCTTCGGGCCATTTGGGTGATGCGTTGGGCAGTTTGCTCGGCTATCAGGCGGCCAAAAGTTTCAATTTTGGGATAGCTGGCATATAACTTTGACAAATCACTTAAATTGATTTTCAAGTAAAGTACTTCCTCCATCGCTTGAAACTGATAAAGACTTAGTTCATTTTTTGTAAAACTCCCATAATCAGTCAAAAACTGACCTTCCATTGAAAAATCGCAGGTGATATTTTCCCCAGATTCAGAATTGTATGAATGACGAATAATACCTTTTTCAATAAAGTAAATGTACTTGCAAACTCCATTGATTGGATAGAGAAGCTGGTCTTTAGGAAGTGTCAATGTTTGGCCAAAAGCCAAAATGGCGTCCGCTTCTTCTTGTGGGTTCAGTTGGATTTGTTTGTTTATACTGGAAATGAGCAAGGTTTTCATTGGAATCTTAACATCAATCACACAAAACTGTTACAAATAAGTTATTTTTACGATGTTGATTTAGTTTTCAAGAATACATTAAAATTGGGTTGACAACTTTGAAGTAGTGCCAGAAATTAAGGTATTTAAACCATATTTACCAGTAATGAAAGTACTTATTACCATTATCACGCTTACTTTATTCTGTCATGAGATTGGTATGGCCCAAAGCATTACCAAAGCACAAGCTAAAGCAGATCTCAGCTTTTTTAACCAAACCCTCCAATCAAAACACCCCCAACCTGAACGCCACTTCCCCAACTTTGAAGCATATTGCGATTCTTTAATTTCTGTTTTTCCGGAGTTGATGCCAATGAATAATTTTGCCAAAATGATTGCCGGATATTCAAATAAATTTCAGGACGGTCATACCTATGTCCAAAACAGTGAAGTCTCAGCAGATGCCTTGTTTTTCTCTTTTGAAATCAAAATCAAAAATGCAAAAGCCTACATATCTAAATCCTTTCTACCGGATTCATTTCCTGATTTGGAAGGTGCTGAAATCAAAAGTATCAACTCGATTGATTTTTCATTGATACTAAAAAATGCAATAGAAATGGCCGGGGGTGAAACGGTTGAACATCGCTTGTCAAGAATCGAACACAGTTTTCCATTTTATTTGTACAGGTTATTGGGTGATGTTCAAGAAATGGAAGTTTTAATTGAAAATGAAACATTCAAGCTCTCACCTCAGCTGATCAAAAAAGAAGAATGGCTTAGCCTGAGCGAATTCAACAACATTCCAAAATATCACTTTCAAATCACGGATAGAAAAATAGGGCTTCTTACTTTCTCTGACATGAGTGGGATAAAGAAAGGTGAGTTTTCCAGTTTTCTCAAAACCACCTTTAAAGAGTTATCAGACAAAAAAATCGATAATCTGATCATTGATCTTCGGGACAGTGGAGGTGGAAATTTCCTTTTTGGAGAAATGCTGCTGTCCTACCTTACTGAAAACCCTTATACGCTGCACCAAAAGTATCAATACGATATGCAGGGAACGAAAGTAAACCAAAAAATGATTCAACCCATTCGCCCAAAATCTCAAAAGAATAAGTATTCCGGTGATGTGTATTTTCTGACTGGTTCCTACACCTATTCCTCTGCCGCCACTATCATTGCTGCTGCTAAGTTCAACAATATTGGCAAAATTGTAGGTCAACCGATTGGTCAACCCTATTCTGGTTTTATTGATGTGACTAACTTCCAATTGCCCCATTCAAAACTATTGTGTGGAACTAGCACTGTATACTATGAATATGCGGGAAAGAATGAAGAGAATGCCACTTTGGGTATTCCACCTGATATTTTGACAGATCAGGATGCTTTAGAATTTATTTTAGAACGCTTAAAACAAGACCTGAATTAGTTCTCAAAAAAATTAGAATAATGATACGAAATGGAATAGAAATTTTAAATACTTGCAGGGTACCTATTCTAAAATCAAAACCTCTCGCCTTTTTCCTAAGGTTTGGATTAAATAGGAGTTTATCGTGTTTTTTAGTGTATACATTTTTTTTACTCAAGTCTTTCTTTGATCCACTCTTCCACAAAACCAGCCACTTCCTCCCAGCCAGGTTCACTGGCGATGTAGTGAGATCTTCCAGGAAATAAATGGTATTGCCTGATCGATCCATTATGATGATAAGCTTTATAATTTTTCCGAATCAATTGAGGAGGCAGGTCATTGTCCTTTTCGCCTGCAATGAACAGCATAGGCACATGCGCTTTTTCAAAATCGATTTCCATGCCTTTCTGTGTACTGGTTTTGGCAATTATTCTGCTTTCAGGTATAAAGTAAGTATGATGCTCAGCCCTCGCAGCCGAGTCAATTATCGTATTGAAAAAGGTGTAGTTGAACCAGCGCATCGGTGGTTGACAAACTTTATTCCTGGAGCGAAGCGGATTGACCATGCGAAAATTAGAGCGGATGTATTTCCAATTCAGCACTGAAATACCCCTTGGGTTGGCACTAGCCAAGGTAATGCCCATACTTGCTTTATCCATTTCCACTAGCTTCTGCGTGATTAAGCCTCCAATGGAATGTCCGATGACAATGGGCTTCTCTTGAAGACTGTCTACAAAAGCTATCATAAAATCCATTACTTGTGGAAAGTTCAGGTTTACCAATTCCGGATCAATTTCCTTTTGCAAAACCTGAGGGTCACCATCGTGGTAAGGAAAGGAAGGTGCGTAAACGGTATAGCCTTTTTCCTCAAAAAAAGTAATCCAATTGTGCCAGCTATGGCTGTTTTGAAAAAGACCATGAATCAAGATGATGGTTTTTCCTCTTTCCTGAGAAAAAAGAGATAGAGGTGATGAAAGTAGGATGAAGAATAGATACGATAGCCGTAAGATTCTACTTGGAAAAAACATAAGATGGAAATTTGTTTGCAACAAAATTCCTTAGAAAAATTTATATCATGCCTTATCATTTGGTAAGAAGGCAATTGATATTTGTTAAGAAATCGAGCTTCGAATCCTGCTGAGGGACTCAGGTGTTAGGCCCAAAAAGGTAGCAATCAGATGCAAAGGTACCCGCTGAAGCAACTGTGGCTTGTTTTCCAAAATATACAAATAGCGACCCTTACCATCAAGAGCCTGAAAGAACTTTAGCCTGTTTTCCATTTCGATAAAATAATGGGCCAGAACCTTCATTTTAAAGTTTTGGAAAAAAGCTTCATCCTGCCGGAGATCAGTAAGCTGAATTTCGATCAATTCCGAGTCTTCCAATAATTGAATATTCTCACGAGCGCCCCCGATTCCCAGAAGACAATATACCGAGCCTACAATATCTCCTTCCATATCAAACCAGCCAGTGAGTTCACGTTCTCCTTCCTGATAAATATACCTTGCGATTCCTTTTTCGATGATCCAGAAAACGTGGCATTGCTCCTCCATTCGAACCAATTGAAAGTTTTTAGGGTAGAAAACCTTTTTCCCCATGCTTTTAATTTTTGTAAGGTCTAGATTCATTTTTTCATCAACAGTGCAGGCTTGATAATTACAATCAGAAGAATAAGCAATATTCCTTATTGATCACACTTTTTTCAGAAATTAAAAGACTGAAAATTAAATTTTATATGAAATTTGAGTCCGAAGGTTTAAAACCTTACTCCAAGATTCAATGTCCCTACGTAGAAAGGCCTTTCCCCTTCAAAATCCACAATAGGGTGCTGATTACTTTGGGCAGCTAAATAATAGAACCCATATTGCATGCTGAGGTAAGGTATAAATTTCAATTTTTCCCGCTTTTCTTTTTTCAAAAACTCCCAGCGATAGCCGGCCAATAGACCTACTTCAAAATCCCAACTGTTATAGTCTTCTCCAGTGATTACATTGTTGCGGTTGAAGCCGGGACCAAAAGCATTATATAGTTCAATATGAAAGCCTTTCCAGAAATATTGACGGTAACCGAAGGTCAAAGCAAGGTTGGAAAAATCTCCTTCATCCTCCCGAAACTCAAAGGGCCGGATATGAAAACCTACAATGACATCACCCGTCAATTCATTTCTTCGCCATGTTTCATAAGTGAGTTGGCCTTTATAAATATTGCCGGGGAAGATTGGCCAAAGTAGATTTACTTCTGCTCCCCACTTTTTTGTAGGGTTATTTTGTGCCTGAGCAAAACTGGTGACTGCTGAGAACGATACTAAAAGTGATAGCAATAATATGATTGAATTTTTCATTTGGATTATAATATTTAGTGTTCAGATAAAGTGAAACCAGTAATGGATGACTTGAAATCCAATTACTATGGTAAATGATAATGAAATTTAAAATTGTATTCCGGTACTGAGGTTCAATGATCCAAATCGCCATTGATCGTCCCCTATTCCACTTACTTCAACTCTGGTAGCGAAGAGTTGATATTGCATTTCAAAGTTGAGTCCCAACTTTTTACTTTTGAAAGGTGTCAAAGTATAACCCACTCCTACACCGCTTTGAACCCCAATACCAAAATGATGTAGAAAGTCCTGGTCATTGGTTGCATTTATGAAACGATTCTTGGTAAATACTGAGCCCATCCCAACCTCGCCTTT
>NZ_JABFHF010000022.1 GCF_015476655.1 Aquiflexum lacus | reverse complement strand
CCCAGATAGCAACCACTGCTTTTGTGGATGCTGGGCTGACAGCTATCAATACGCTAGCTGATGGGAAAGTCTATCTTGGAAATGCAGCAAACGTAGCGACGGAAGTCACATTGAGCGGAGATGTTACCATAGACAATACGGGAGTGAGTACCATCGGAGCAAGCAAAGTGGTAAGCTCGATGATCGCTGATGGAACCATTGTGACCGCAGACCTGGCAGACGGTGCAGTGACCACGGCAAAGATTCTGGACGGAACAATCATAAATGCTGATGTGAGCCCAACGGCCGCAATCGCAGGCACAAAAATAGCTCCTGATTTCGGTGACCAAAATGTAACTACAACGGGCAATGCCACAGTAGGTGGGACTTTGGGAGTAACAGGAGCATCAACCCTGAACGGTGCAACTACTGTGAACAATACTTTGGCCGTAACAGGAGCATCAACAACAGCCGGGATTACCAACACAGGAGACATTTCAACGGGAACTTCAACAGTAACAGGAAATGCCACTGTTGGAGGAACATTGAGAGTAACAGGTATAACCACGTCATTAAATAATACCTCATCCAACAATAAAGATACCGGAGCTGTAGTGGTAACAGGAGGTGTTGGAGTTGGTGAAAATCTAAATGTTGGTGGATATATTTCATCACAAGGTAATATTACAACGCAGGGCAATATTAACGCTGGGAATAATTTAGCAGTAACAGGGAATACTAATTTATCTGGAAATTTAGCAGTAACGGGCAACACTAATTTAGGAGGGAATGCCAATTTTGCAGGTAATTCAGTTTTTCAAAATTCTTCTCCGACAATTGCGCCATTAGCACCTAATTCCGCAGTATTCACTGATGCATTCAATAAATTGGTATCCAACCCGATAACAGGAACAGGAAATGTGGTTTTATCTGCATCCCCTGCCTTATCAGGAGCACCGACTGCACCTACAGCTGTGGCAGGTACCAACACAACCCAGATAGCTACCACAGCCTTTGTGGATGCTGGGCTGACAGCTATCAATACGCTTGCTGATGGAAAAGTGTACCTTGGAAATGCAGCAAACGTAGCGACGGAAGTCACATTGAGCGGAGATGTTACCATAGACAATACGGGAGTGAGTACCATCGGAGCAAGCAAAGTGGTAAGCTCGATGATCGCTGATGGAACCATTGTGACCGCAGACCTGGCAGACGGTGCAGTGACCACGGCAAAGATCCTGGACGGAACAATCATAAATGCTGATGTGAGTGCGACTGCAGCAATTGCAGGTACAAAAATAGCCCCTGATTTCGGTGCCCAAAACCTGACCACCACCGGCAATGCCACAGTAGGAGGGACTTTGGGAGTAACGGGAGCAACAACCCTGAACGGTGCAACTACCGTGAACAATACCCTGACCGTAACAGGAGCAACAACAACAGCCGGGATTACCAACACGGGAAATATTTCAACGGGAACTTCAACAGTAACAGGTAATGCCACTGTTGGAGGAACCATGGATGTAACAGGAGCAACCTCACTTTCAACACTTGAGACCAGCGGACCTGCTACCCTGAACAGTGCAACAGTAACAGGAAATTCGGCCGTTGGAGGAACATTGAATGTTACAGGAGTAACAACCCTGACGGCACAGCCGGTACTTTCTTCATTGAATGCATCTTTACCGGTATTTACAGATGGTTCAAAAGGCTTGGTATCCAATCCAATAACAGGAACAGGAAATGTGGTTTTGTCCGCATCCCCTGACTTGACGGGCGTACCTACAGCCCCTACAGCTCTTGCGGGCACCAGTTCAACACAGATAGCGACCACTGCTTTTGTGGATGCGGGACTAACAGCTATCAATACGCTTGCTAATGGAAAAGTTTATCTTGGAAATGCAACAAATGAAGCTACCGAGGTAACTATAACCGGAGATGTTACTCTTAGCAATACAGGAGTGAGCACTATTGGGGCGAGCAGAGTGGTAAGCTCGATGATCGCTGATGGAACCATTGTGACCGCAGACCTGGCAGACGGTGCAGTGACCACGGCAAAGATCCTGGACGGAACAATCATAAATGCTGACGTGAGCCCAACGGCCGCAATAGCAGGTACAAAAATAGCCCCTGATTTCGGTGCCCAAAACCTGACTACCTCCGGCAATGCTACAGTAGGTGGAACTTTTGGAGTGACGGGAGCAACGACAACAGCCGGGATTACCAACACGGGAAATGTTTCAACGGGAACTTCAACAGTAACAGGTAATGCCACTGTTGGAGGAACTTTGGGAGTAACAGGTGTAACATCACTTTCAACACTTCAAACAAGTGGAACAGCAACCCTGAACAGTGCAACAGTACCAGGAAATACGGCTGTTGGAGGAACATTGAATGTGACAGGAGTAACCACCTTAACAGCACAGCCGGTACTTTCTTCATTGAATGCATCTTTACCGGTATTTACAGATGGTTCAAAAGGGTTGGTATCCAATCCAATAACAGGAACAGGGAATGTGGTTCTATCTGATTCGCCTACTTTAACAGGAACACCTTCAGCACCAACAGCTACTGCTGGTACAAGTACTACTCAGTTGGCTACCACTGCTTTCGTTGCAGCGGCAAATGCAACTAACGCTAATTTAACCGGACCCATCACAAGTGTAGGAAATACTACTTCTGTAGCTTCCCAAACAGGAACAGGATCCAGATTTGTAATGGACACCGCACCAACCTTGGTGACACCGGTCTTGGGAGTTGCAAGTGCAACAAGTATTAATAAATTAACATTGACTGCGCCTACAACTGCGGCTACCCTGACATTGGCCAACAACAGTACATTAGCAACAGCAGGTGCGTTTTCTCAAACATTAACGGCAACTGCCACAACAAATGTGACCTTGCCAACCACAGGAACATTGGCAACATTGGCTGGTGCAGAAACCTTAACAAATAAAACCTTAACAGCACCGGTATTGACTGCGCCTGTTTTAGGAACTCCAGCATCAGGAACTTTAACCAATGCTACCGGATTGCCAATTGCTACTGGAGTTAGTGGTTTGGGAACTAATGTTGCTGCATTTTTAGCAACACCTTCTTCTGCTAATTTAGCAGCTGCTTTAACAGATGAAACGGGAACAGGAAGTGTGGTTTTGTCCGCATCCCCTACCTTGACAGGCGTACCTACAGCCCCAACTGCTCTTGCGGGAACCAGTTCTACACAGATAGCGACCACTGCTTTTGTAGATGCGGGATTATCTGCAATTAACACACTTGCTGATGGGAAGGTATATCTTGGAAACGGATCGAACGTAGCTACAGAGGTAACCTTAACAGGCGATGTTACCCTTAGCAATGCCGGAGTGAGCACCATCGGAGCTGGCAAAGTAGTAAGTTCAATGATTTTGGACGGTACTATTGTGGCTGCCGATATTGCAAACAGTGCCGTGACTACGGCCAAGATTGCGGATGCGAATGTCACCACAGTTAAAATAGCAGATGCAAATGTTACTACTGGCAAGATTGCAGATGCAGCGGTTACCACTGTAAAAATATTGGATGGAAATGTGACCAATGCCAAACTGGACAAGGCTAACATTCCATTGACCGGATTCGCTTCCACTACATCGGCCCAATTGGCGGGTGTTATTTCGGATGAAACAGGAACAGGATCACTTGTCTTATCTGTCTCTCCCGTGTTAACCGGAACTCCAACAGCCCCAACAGCTCTTGCGGGCACCAGTTCAACACAGATAGCGACCACAGCTTTTGTAGATGCAGGATTATCCGCTATCAATACGCTTGCTGATGGTAAAGTATATCTTGGAAACGGATCGAACGTAGCTACGGAAGTTACTTTATCGGGCGATGTTACGCTTAGCAATGCCGGAGTGAGCACCATCGGAGCAAGCAGGGTGACGTATGCTAAAATACAAAATGTTACAAGCGGAACAGTTTTAGGAAGAACAACAGCAGGTACGGGAGTTGTGGAAGAAATTGCTACCACAGGTTCAGGCAATGTGGTTCGTGCCACTTCTGCAACTTTGGTAGCACCAAATTTAGGAACTCCAGCATCAGGAACTTTAACCAATGCTACTGGATTGCCAATTGCTACAGGAGTTAGTGGTTTGGGTACTAATGTTGCTGCATTTTTAGCAACACCTTCTTCTGCTAATTTAGCAGCAGCTATAACCGATGAAACGGGAACAGGCAGTGTAATTTTATCTAATTCTCCAACTTTAACTGGTGTGCCATTGGCACCAACAGCCCCAGCAGGAACAAGTACAACACAATTGGCTACCACTGCTTTTGTAACAAATGCAAATGCAACTAACGCTAATTTGACTGGACCCATCACAAGTGTAGGAAATACCACTTCTGTAGCTTCCCAAACTGGAACAGGATCCAGATTTGTAATGGACACCGCACCAACCTTGGTGACACCGGTCTTGGGAGTTGCAAGTGCAACGAGTATTAATAAAATAACATTAACTGCGCCTGCAACTGCGGCTACCCTGACATTGGCCAACAACAGTACATTAGCTACAGCAGGTGCGTTTTCTCAAACATTAACGGCAACTGCTGCAACAAATGTGACCTTGCCAACAACAGGAACATTGGCAACATTGGCTGGTGCAGAAACCTTAACAAATAAAACCTTAACAGCACCGGTATTGACTGCGCCTGTTTTAGGAACTCCAGCATCAGGAACTTTGACCAATGCTACTGGCTTGCCTTTGACCACTGGTGTAACAGGAACATTACCAGTTGCAAATGGAGGAACTGGCTTAACCTCTGTTGGTACCAATGGGCAAGTATTATCGACTACAGGTACTGGAACGTTAGCTTGGAGTACGCCATCAACAACAGCCACTGCTTATGATGGCGTATTGCCAGTTGCTAATGGAGGAACTGGATCTAGTACAAAGAACTTTGTGGATTTGACAACTGCCCAAACCATTGCTGGAGAAAAGACATTTAGTTCGGGCATTATAGTAAATGGAGAGTTAATTGTTGGTTATGGTAAGGGTGGCGATTATACTAGTGTGGCTGTTGGTGCATTGGCCCAAAGCTCAAATATTAATGGCACGCGTAATACAGCTATTGGTAGCTTTGCACTGAAAAATAATACAGCTTCTGAGAATACAGCAATAGGATATTATACCCTGGAACAAAATACAACAGGAATTTCAAATGTGGCTGTTGGTGGTTATGCAGGAGATCTTATCACAACAGGTTCTCAAAATACACTTTTAGGGCGTGGAACGGATCCAAGTTCATTAGACGGAGTTAATCAAACTGTAATTGGATACAATGCAATAGGTGCTGGAAACAATACCGTACAATTAGGAAACACTGCTGTTACCAATGTTAAAACAAGCGGCACCCTAACTGCCGGAGCAGTAACCTACCCAAATACTCATAATGAAACGGATAGTCAGGTTTTGATTTCGAATTCTTCGGGAGTGGCTAGTTGGACTTCGTTTTCATCAAGCATCGCAGCGAGTTCTATTGTCAATGAAGATATATCAGCCTCAGCCAATATAGACCAATCTAAAATTGCTGGATTGACCGATGCTTTAGCTTTAAAAGCTCCCTTAGCATCACCAACCTTCTCAGGAACACCTTCAGCGCCAACACCAACAGCAGGGACAAATACTACTCAAATTGCAACAACCGCCTTTGTTACGACTGCAAATGCAACTAACGCTAATTTAACCGGCATGGTCACTTCAGTTGGTAACGTGGCTTCTTTGGGTTCGTTTACTTCAGCAAATTTATCAGGTGCAGTTACGGATGAAACGGGAACAGGAACAGTTGTTTTTTCCAATTCACCTACTTTTACCGGAGCACCATTAGCGCCGACCCCCACAGGGGGAGATAATTCCACAAAAATTGCCACAACTGCTTTCGTTGCAGCTGCTGCAAGCTTGGTTAGAGAAGTTGCCGATGAATTTACTGCTACAGCTTCCCAGACAAGTTTTACATTGACTCAAACTCCATCTTCAAATAGTAAAGTAAAAATGTATGTCAATGGTGTCCGCATCAGTAATACTGCTTACTCGATGAGTGGAAATACACTGACTTATAATCCTACCAATAATGGAGCATATGCGCTTGCGGCAGGAGATAGAATTCAAATGGATTTCTATTATTAATACATTATTTATAAACAAAATAGATGTATAGAATTAACTCAAAGGCGCTATCGATGAAAAGCACAATAAAATTTATCTTGTTTTATGCATGCTTCTTCATTTCTATCTTTTCTGGGGTCGCTCAATCAACTCCACAAGGATTTACACTCGTAGCGTATGAGGGATTTGATTACAGTAGTGGGTCTCCATTACGAAATGCAGCAGGTGGAACAGGATGGACAAATCCTTGGGTGAAGGCCTACCAGGATAGATTTTTGAAAACCGCTACAACAGGGTTTACCTATTCTGGCCTTACAACTACAGGCCTTAGGGCTGAATTTGATAATACTTGTTACGGAACATGTAATGATATTGCAGCTTTAAGAAGATCACTTCCTTTGCAAAATAATGGTGTTGTTTATTTTCAGTTTATATCTGTTTTTGAGGCAAATGGAGGATTTGGTACACCTAACATTCGGCTTTTCAGTGAGGGGACACTGACCGGAGGTGTTGGTGCGAGTAGTGGTTCTTTCATGTCCATATTGGATGCTACTCTTAGCAATACAGCCTCCTCAACTGCAAGTTTGAGTGCACAAAACCTGGTAGTGGTTCGCATAGACTATAATTTGAATAAAACGGAAATGTGGATAAATCCTGATTTGTCAACGTTTGATTATTCAAATCCAATCAGTCCATCGGCAACTGCTTCAGGGTTTTCGCCAAGTTTTGACAGAATGGATATATTCATAAGATCCGGAAGCATTGATGAAATTTCAGTTTTTGCAGCTATTTCAGCACCCACAAGCATCTCTGGAAATAATACGATTTGCGCCGGTGACAATACCACATTATCCGCCTCTGGCGGAACTACTGGATCAAATGTGATTGATGTTTGGCATTCTGGACCATTTGATGAAGCTTTTTCCGAGGGTTGGGATACACAACCATATACCACACTTCAAAGTACAATTAATTCCACTAACAATGGAATTCTAAATGTGACGTCAACCGGGGGTGACCCACAAATAAATATGTATAATCTAGGTTCATTCGACCCCTCCGTATATAAATACATTAATTTTCGATACAGGGTGGTTTCTGGATCAGCAGGAGCGGCTCAAATTTTCTTTACAAATTCAGCGATAACAGTTGCTACTGTTGGATATTCTGTAACCAAATCGTTGATATCCGACAATACTTGGCGCATTGCAACTATTGATATGTCGGCACATGCAAGCTGGACAGATAGCAATATTACCGGGTGGAGATTTGATTATAGCAATAATTCTGGTGTAACCATGGATATCGATTTTATACAACTAGGGACAAGCCCCATTGTAGGAACTGGAACATCACTATCGGTTGCACCAACAGTAAGCACAACTTATTCTGTCAATAGAAAAGGGCCAAGTGTCAATACAATGGCTATCTCTCAGTTAGTAACTGTAAGTCCATTGCCAATACCAACGTTTACGACACAACCGGATGACATTGTGATTGATTCAGATGTAACTTATACTAGTCAATCAGGCCAATCTAATTATGTTTGGACAATTCCGGGTATTCTTAATACCGACTATTCAATAAGCTCGGGTGGCACTTCCACCGATAATTTTGTTGTTTTAAAATGGTTAAATTTTGGGAGTAGAGCGATTCAAATTAACTATACCAATTCGAATAATTGTGTGGGTGCTACAGCAACATCTTCAAGTAGTATAAAGGTAAGAAACTATGGAATTACTAAAAACGGGCTTAAAATTTCAAATCCTGTTATTTCTATAAATCAGAATGGCGCAATAGGTACAGGAAAAAGTTTAAGCATTTATGGTGAAAACATGAACACACCATATAGTTGGATTACATCGGGCTTAATCATGCATTTGGATGCTAGTAATACATCTAGTTATCCAGGAACCGGCACAACATGGTCAGATTTGAGTGGGAATGCTAATCATGGAACTCTTATAAACGGAGTTACCTATACCAGTGCTAATAATGGCGCTTTGATTTTTGATGGGGTGAATGATTATTTCGTGACAAACAACAATCTGGACCTTTCAAGTACAGATAAAATAACCATTCAAATCATTCTAAAACCGGCAACTACTAGCGAAAAAATGATTATGGAGCATAGTATAGACTGGAATTCTAATAATTCTTATGGTGTTTTTGTCAATAACAATAAAATGCAATTTACGGACCATAATCAAGGCTATAATGTGCGCAATTCAGTAGCGACTATAAATGATAATAATTGGCATCTTTTATCAGCAACTACGGATAGAAGTCTAAATGCGACAAACCAAACTGTGATTTATATAGATGGTAATGCTCCAAATAGTGAAATTGTCCCAACCCTGGCCAGTGACAACAATGGAAATTTCGCAAGTCATAAGCTATATATATCCTCTAGAGCAGGAACTGGTTATTATTTTAGCGGAACTATTGCCCAGGTATTAATTTATAATAGAGTGCTTACCGCTGAAGAAATCCTAAAAAATTATAATGCCTTAAAATCAACATATGGTTTATAATACTACTTCCTTTAGACCAAGATTTAAGATCCTGGAATATCACAATACATAGAGTATGCCTGAGAAATATGAATGAGACCCCTTTTAATAACTGATCTGATGTATTCACCCCATCTGATCAAATTCGTAAGGTTTTAACAAATAATAAAAATGAAAAAAATATATCTCTTACTGTTGTCATTTGTAGCATTTGCCGCACAATCACAAACGCCAATTTCAAACCCAGATAAAGATCTGATAGTTCAAAAATGTTTGGAGTTTCAACCCTTGGTCGATAAAATTCCTGTTGAAGTGCAAGCCATGATGGCGGACTATTATATTTTGGGCAACAATATGGGATCCGATTTTTCTCAAAATCTCATTGTGAATGGAAAGAAAATCTCTTTTCTGAACAAATCGGACTTAAGCTCTGGAAAGCCTTATTTTGATTTTTTTACATTGAATGTTGAAAACGATAGGGCATTTGTTCGCTATTATTTTACTTATAATAATGGTGAGAAAACTACAATTCCTATCACTATAGATTTTGTAAAAACAAACTCGGTATGGCAAGTGCTTCAGTACACCATTTGAATGAAATAATTATGACTCTTAAAATCACACCAACCAATATTGTTTTGAAAATAGTATTCGTTTTTTTACTGTTTTCTTTGCAAATCAATGCACAGTCGATTTTAAATAACGGACAAAGAAGAATTGGAAACGGAGGAGAAAATTCGATCAATGCCTCTGGAAATATGCAGCAACCTTTTTATTATAACAATGCTCAAAGTACTTGGCGTAAATTGACTTATAGTACTTACCCATTAGATATTAGATGGGGAGTTGGCGGAGATGGTACTAATAATTGGAATATTACAGGTAATTTTGCAGAAAATCCTACTCTTAGTAATATAGTTTATGACTACAGTGGATTTACACCGATAACTAACACTGCTACCAGAAATGAATTAGGGGGTACTGGAGTAATTAAAGTATCCGGAAATATAACAGTCAATAGTCAATTATTTCTTATAGAAAATTCGTACACATTGGGATCGACCGATGGTTTTTTTAGAGTAAAAACGAAAATTACTAATAAAAGTGGTTCAACTGCTACGAATGTTAGACTTTGGGTGGGTACACGCGATGATTGGATAGGTCAAACTGATCAACCAACCAAAGAAAGAGGAAATTTAGTTGATGGAGCTTTTACAATAATTCCCACCCAAGATACCCAAGCTAAATCCATAAAAGTATATTCAGGAGATGAAGCAATCTTGATGTTTAGTAATTCTCCTAGAGCATATTCAACCATTGCCGGATGTTGTTCTTTTACAAATGCAACTAACGTGAATCCTGCTACTAATACCATAAGTGTCACAAACGATGGTTCGTATGCTGTTTATGCAAAATTTAATGATTTGTTAGTGAATCAAAGTGACGAGCTAGATTGGTATTATGCAGCGGGTACAATAGCAGAAATCACTGAAATCATCCGCAAGGTGGCAGAAGCGGCCAGTGCAGTAAGTAATATTACCCATAATTCGGCAGATTATTCCTATTCGGCGACTCAAAGCGGAACAACAAGTTATGTTTTAGTTCCCGCTGGATCAACAGTACCAACTGCTGCGCAAGTTGAAGCAGGTGTAAGCTATACAGGCGGTACCGTTATTTCTAGTAGTTCTATTGCTAGTGTTGCTAACACTGCTCATATCTACAATTTTACAGGACTTATCGCAAGTACAAATTACACGATATATGCCGTTACAAAATACAATGACGGAGTTAGTGATGTATTCACTTCAGTACAAACTACGAATTTTGCTACGATTGCACAACCTACTGGTTTGACAAAACATGGTGAGATAACTACTGATGCAGTTAATATCGTAAACAGTAATGGCGGAATAGGAACCGGATTAGGTCTAAACATTTTCGGTAAAAAGTTGGACACACCGTTACCAATAGTTAAAGATGGTTTAAGCTCTTCTACGGCAGGAACAAGTGCCAAGCAAATAAAAACAGATTACGAATCATCTCCTAGCGGCATTTATTGGATCAGCAATCCAAATATTAATGGTGGGACACCTTTTCAAATATATGCCGATATGACAACAGATGGTGGAGGATGGATGTTATTGAATGTAGGAGCAGGACCAACTACGGTACCAGAATCTACCTCGGTAACATCTCCAAATGTTTTGGGGTATTTGCCTAGAAATTATGTTATTCAATTAGCCAATTTAAGCACAGATGTGCAATTGCGATCAGGGAATTCCTCTACCTCCTATGCCCACAAAACAACTTCCACATCGCCATTAGCAATAGGCGCGTTACGGAGCACTGCAACCGAAGTTAATGGTGCTGCCACATGGGCAAATGGTGCATCTTCTACGTTTGTTGTAAACTCAGGTACCTGGCTATGGGCGTATTGTTGCCCTGGTACTGCGGTGGGATGGCCAAAAATGTACCACTCGGTTAATTATGACCAAGGGGTACATTGGTCAGCAGATGTCGGCACCGGAAGAACTAGTTCTTCTCCTGATGCATGGTTTTCAACTTGGATTAGATAGGAATTTTGGACATCCGACTGTGCCTCTTCTAATAATGCAACAAGTCTGAATCAATTTGATAGTTAAAATTGGCTAGTATTTAAAAAAAGCTTTACCCGAACAAACAGGTTTAGTTTCAATTCGGAAAAGCTGAATTTATCAATAGAATATGAAAAATTACATCAAAATATTTCTGGGGATTTTAATTTCCTTATGCATTTCTACCGAGCTCTATTCGCAAGACTTAACCTTGGTCGGGGAAAGCAAGCTTACCTTGAAAGGGGAAGGTGTGATTTTTTCTGCACCTTCGGTAAAACTCAAGGACAACAGCCAAATCATCCAAGCTGAGGCCATAACATTGCCTCAAGCAGGATATATAGAAATGTTAAGTCCTGATGCTTTATTGAAGACGAGAACCTTGCAAAGTGGGGAAAAAGCTACTTTACAAGTTGGTATAGACAGTAAAGCAGATGTAAGCATTGTCAACCAATCCTCTGCCACTGCTTATTCGATTGGAATGGATAGGCTGAGTGAACCTGAATCCCTGCCATTTTTCTGGAAAGTTACTTCTCTGATCCCTGGAGACGAGGAAGCTATCGCAGATTTACAGTTTTCGTGGACTAAAGATGCTGAGCCGCTTGATTTTCAGCTGAAGTCCCTTGTTAGAAAAGAGGGTTCTGACTGGTTATTAGAATATGGTCAGGAAATCCAGGATACTACCGTTCATCTTAGGAACTATACCAATTTAAGAGCCCAATCTTCTGCATTTACAGTTTCGTCCGTCAGATTGGATTCTGATGGAGATGGCGTTCCTGATATTCAGGAGATCAGAGAGGGTACTGATCCAAATGATCCTACTGATTATTTGGATACAGATGGAGACGAAGTGCCTGATTACATAGAAGGTAACCAAAATACAGATCCATACAATCCGATCAGTTATCTGGATTCAAATGGGGATGGCGTACCTGACTATGTAAGGGACAGATCACCTATTATGTTTATCAATATTTCGGATATCGAGATTCCTTGGGGATATGAAGGTATTGATGCCATGTTACCAAATCCAATAGTAGCAGTATTGGGTTCAGGTGAGATCGTCAACCTTGAAGTCACTTGGGATAAATCAAACCTGGATATTTACAAAAGAGGTACTTACCAGATTATGGGTGACTACAAGTCATATCCAGGTCTTATGAATGGGTATAATTTACCATCTGATATTTTGGTAACAGTACTTCCAAAACCTGCTCCAATTCGGGTCAATCTCAGCCAATATGATTTTGTGGCGGAACCCGACGAAGACGCCATCTTTATCGCAGATATCTCAGTGGTGGATCCTGTGGACAATATCCACGAGATCACTTTGATCGACGGCTACAGGGACAACGGCTACTTCGAAATCAGAAACGGCAATCAGTTGTATTGGGTGTCAGCGGATCCTGCGGCTGGTAAGAAGGAGTTCTTTGTCAACTTCCTGATCACAGACAGAGACGGCAATACCCTGGAGTTCCTAGAGAAATTGACCCGTCACAGAAAATCGATCACAGAGCTGTTTGTTGGAAACACCATAACACCAGGAGATGATGGATACAATGATGCATGGGGAGTTCCTGACCTGATGTACTACGAAGGCGTAAGGCTTCAGATTTTTGACCGTGGCGGGATGCGCATGTTCTACACCCTTGACCCGAGTGAGAAATGGGACGGAACTGTCAACGGACGAGAAGTTCCTGTCGGTACCTACTACTGGACCATAGAAGTAGGTGAAACGGGAGAGACCCGAAAAGGACTCCTATATGTATTGCTAAAATAGATTTAAAAAAGGGACACCGATTAAAATAAGGTGTCCCTACTTTCAAATAACTCTTCGATTCTATAAAAAACATTCCCATGAAAAAAACATTACTCACTTTGCTACTGATCGGAGCTGTTTTGGGCAGCCTGCATGCACAGACCAGAAAATACGTGGCCCAGTTCAGCCACATGCAGGGCTACTTCAACCCAGCTCTGACAGGATATGAAGGTTCCACGGTACGGGGCTTCGTCAGGAACCAATGGGCAGGGTTTGAAGGAGCGCCCAAGACCTATTTTATATCTGCCGAGATGGACTTTGCTGATATTACGGGCAACAGTGACCCCTTGATGGCCGACAAGAATGCCTTCGGGATCAATGTGCTGCATGATGAGTACGGGGCCTTTGCCGAAACCGAGCTGATGGGCAATTATTCCTCAAGGATACAGCTCAGTCCAAGAACCAGCTTCAGGTTGGGAGTTGGTGTCAACTACAACATGATCCGTTTGGATGGCAATATGCTGAATCCCGATCAACCGGAAGACCCAAGGATCATGCAATACCTGAACGGCTTTGCCAATATGCAGGTACTGGATTTCAACATTGGAGGAGCGATTACCCACCCGAACTATTATGTTTCCTATGCAGTGCACAACACCAACAGAGGAGCCATCAACTCAGGGGATATATTTATGGAGAGAAGACCGAGGGTAGGAGTTTTTCAAGGAGGATACCGAAGTGCCTTAACCGATCAGCTTGCATTGGCTACCAATATCATGTACCGTCATCAGGCCGGACTACCGGACCATGTCGAGTTCAATTTCAAAGTGCTGATGATGGACAGACTATGGCTGGGTGCAGGCCACAGAAAATCCTATGCCAACAATTTCCAATTCGGAATGATCTTCCCGGCAGTCAGGCTGGGATATGTATATGAAATACCGATGGCACGTTCCTACCTATTGCCAAATACTACTCATGAATTCCTGGCGGTGTTCCCATTGTTCAGAAAAAATATCAGAGAGCGCAAGGATGAGGTTTTGATCTGGTAAATATATCAATCAAAAACCCTTTTAATAATCGCCCTGATCATCAAAATGGCAGCTAAGATTACTGAGCCTGCAATAACAAATTCCATAATTGGTTTTTTGTTTTAACCCCATTTGGATAGAAATGTTTGTTGAAGCACATTATTCCTGACAATTTATCTCCTGATTGCTTTTTTGCTGTTAGCTTTGTGAACTCAAACCTAACCTGCGATCAATAATGACTTTACTTCAAAAAAGAAGGATAGCCCTTGGAAGCTTATTTTTTTTGGCCGGTCTTTGTTTCTCTTCTTGGGCGGCAAGGATACCTGATATTCAGGTGAAGTTTGATCTGTCCGAGTCCCAATTGGGAACTTTGCTTTTGGGTCTACCCGTGGGGTCATTGTTGGCGCTACCTTTGGCAGGGTGGGCCGTATATCGATTTGGAAGTAAAATTGTAGCTGTTGTCAGTACTGTTAGTTATATAGTTTTTTTGCCATTGATAGGTTTTAGTGAATCAATGTGGATGCTTGTACCTGTGGTGTTCGTATTTGGTATGACAGGTAATCTGATGAACATTTCTTTGAATACACAAGCCCTAGCTCTCGAGGATCACTATGGAAGAAATATTCTGGGATCATTTCATGGCTTGTGGAGTCTTGCAGGATTTACGGGTGCTGGTATCGGGGCAACGATGATTTTTTTTGAAATCCTACCTAAATTTCATTATTTATCAATTTCAGCTATGGTGCTGGTTGTTTTGCTGGTTTCCTATGGTTTTTTGTTGGAAGAACATGATCGGGGCGGGGGTGGTGGATTGGTATTGAGAAAGCCTGATGACCTGCTTTTGAGAATTGGTGGTATAGCTTTTTTGGGCATGCTTTGCGAAGGTTGTATGTTTGATTGGAGTGGGGTATATTTTAAGAAGGTGGTTGAAATTGATCCCGGATTGATCGCTTTGGGTTATGTTTCTTTTATGGGAGCAATGGCCTTGGGGAGATTTATCTCGGATAGGTTGACAAACAAGTTTGGTAAGATTTTAATCTTGAGATCTAGTGGTATTTTGATGTTTTGTGGATTGATGCTATCAGTATTGTTTCCTGTTCCGGTTTTGGCCACAACAGGTTTTTTAATGGTTGGATTTGGTGTAGCATCGATAATCCCGATTGCTTACAGCACTGCAGGAAGGTCCAAGCTTTATTCTCCGGGTGTGGCATTGGCAATCATCTCTACTATCTCATTTTTTGGGTTTTTGATAGGACCCCCTTTGATCGGGTTCATTGCAGATTTGCTAAGTTTGAAAGCATCATTTACCTTGGTAGCCTTTACTGGCCTTGGAATTGCTATCTTAGCTTCTGTGAGAACAGCAGTATTCTTTCCTTCCCAAAAGGTGACCAAATAAAAAAAAGTATGTCAGCAAAACTTCCCTTCCAATATGAGAAAAAGTTTGAAGTGTTGTCATTTCAGATAGATCCACAGGGCAGGATTCGTTTGTCGGCATTGGCTGACCTAATGCAAGAGGTGGCTTGGAAACATGCAGACAGTAGAGACTTCGGTAAAGCGCTGCTCGAAAAAGGTTATGTTTGGGTTCTCTCTAGATTTGAAATCAAGATCCATCACATGCCATCTTGGGGAGACAAAATCCATGTTAAAACTGCCGGAAGAGGAATAGATAAACTTTTTGCCCTTAGAGAATTTTCAATTACAGATGAAAGGGGAAATGAAATTGCAGAGGCCATGTCTGCGTGGTTGTTAGTGGATATCAATACTAAAAGACCCCAAAGACCGGGGAATGTATTGCCTGCTGAGTTGTTTGTTTCCATAGATGACTCAGGCTTGATGCCTGAAAAGATTGTTTTGGATCAAAACCTGGACTTGATAGATAGTATCAAGGTGAGACCTTTTGATCTTGATATGAACAATCATGTCAATAATGTCAGTTACATCCGCTGGGTGGAGGATGTCAGCCTCAATATTGGTTTTGAAATCAAGCAGATATTGATCAATTATATCGCAGAGGCAAGGTTGGAAGAAAATATAGATATGTATTTGAAAAGAACAGTTGAATCGATTCTATTTTCGGGAAGAAATGTCGGAAAACAGGTATTTAATGCTCGTCTTGTAGGAAATTGGTCAAGCAAGAAGGATTAAACAGGTATTTCCTATTGAATAACACTTTTTTTTCATTTGATTTGTTCTATTACCCAAATTTGGACAGTCTTTACATAAGATGTTCTCTTATCCTAACCAAACTGTTTTTTGATCATGAAAGTAAAAACGAATCACCTTTATACTGTTGATCTGTTAAATTCCATTTTACCAATATCCTCAGATTTAATTGAATATCTCCATGAAAAAATGAAATTCACCAAATATAAAAAAGGGGAGCACATCTGTAATAGTGGTGAGTATTGTGACAAATTATTTGTACTTCAAAAAGGATTGGTTCGGGGTTATTTTAGCAGTGGTGGTAAGGAAATTACAACTTGGATAAGCTGTGACCATGAGCTTGTCACTTCAATTTCAGGGTTTTTCAATAGAAAAGCATCTAGGGAAAATATCCAATGTCTTGAAGATACTTCAGCAGAATATCTTTTGTATGATGATTTGAAACATGGAATGGAAATATTTCCCGAAATGGTCACAATTTATCGGATTTTGTTGGAGCAATATTATGTCCACGCAGAAGATAGGGCTTTTTTGGCGAGAATACCTGGGGCTTTGGAAAGGTTCAGGTATTTTAATACAACGTATCAACGACACTTGTTAAAAAGGGCACCTTACAAATATTTGGCATCTCTTCTGGCAATGCGGCCCGAGACATTTAGCCGGATTTTGAATGAGTTTAAAGAAGAATAATCCCTAAAAATTAACTTATTTGTTATGTATGTCTGATACTTTGCCTGTAGAGCTAAAAATACAGATTAATAAGCAGATAATCTTAGTATTTCGCGTGCTACAATTCAAAGAAGTTCATGATTGGAACAGTTGCTCTGAGACTTCAAACCTTGTAATATTTGGTTTATGGCAAGAAAGCAAATTATTTCATTAATTGTGATGATTATCACATCATTCTTTTATGTGAAATAATCAACTTTGTAGATGAATCATTTAATTACCCATGAAAGATATATTTCAGCCATTTATTAAAATATTGACATTGATGGTAGGACTGTTAATTACAATAACGGTACTAACTGCACTACTTATTGGAACTGTAGTGATGCAAATCAATGGTGTTCCACATTCACCTCCTATCCAAGCAAATTCAGGTTCTGCTCAATTGGTGGCCTCAACGACAGAGATTTATCGTGGTGTAGTTCCAAAAGAGGGGCTTTGGCAGGCACCTGCTTGGAATACTGTAGAGGCTGAACCCAATGCTGACCTGATCAAATATGGTAAAGAGCTGATCGCCAATACATCGGAATACTTGGGGCCAAATGGCAAAGTAAAAAAAATATCCAATGGAATGAACTGTCAAAACTGTCATTTGGAAGCAGGAACCTTACCTTTGGGTAATAACTATGCGGCGGTATCCTCAACCTATCCAAAAGTAAGAGGTCGTTCCGGACAAATGGAAGATATTCCCAAAAGGATCAATGATTGTTTTGAAAGAAGCCTGAATGGCAAAGGACTCGAAACTAATAGCAAAGAAATGAAGGCTATGGTAGCCTATATGGAATGGTTGGGAAAAGAGGTGAACAAAGGCGAAGCTCCAAAAGGAGTGGGAATATATGAAGTACCACTGCTTGATAGGGCTTCAGATCCAATAAAAGGAAAAACCGTTTATGCCCAATTATGTCAAAGCTGTCATATGGAAGATGGTCAGGGAATGATGAAAGCAGACAAAACAGGGTATATTTACCCACCATTATGGGGAGAACACAGTTACAATTACGGAGCAGGACTGTACAGAATGTCTAGGTTTGCGGGTTATGTCAAAACCAACATGCCATTAGGAGCAACTTTCGAAAGACCATTGCTTACGGATGAGCAGGCATGGGATGTGGCAGCCTATGTCAACACAATGGACCGACCCGGAAAGGATCTTTCAAGAGATTGGCCGGATATTTCCAAAAAACCAATTGATCATCCATTCGGGCCTTTTTCGGATGAATTCAGTGAGGAACAGCATAAATTCGGTCCCTTCAAACCAATAAAGGTGGCTAGAGAAAAAGCCGTGAAATGAAAGTTTTAATTTTTTTAATTTTTTCTACTTTCTTATGTTTTCAGAGTATAGCCCAAGATTCTGATACGTTAAGAAATAAATCCAAAAATCCAATACAAGGGACAATAGGAATTAGATCCTTTTGGATGTCTACAAGTTATTGGGAAGATTTCAAAGGGGACTTTGCTTTGGGGCAAAGTGCTTACCTTCAATTGAAAACAAAAGAGTATAAAGGCTTTTCGGTAATTGGTAGATATTCAGTTTTTGGTAATGTATGGAGTTCCGATTTATTGGAAAGAGATCCGGCGACCCAGAATTTCAATCGGTATGAAGTTGGGCTTTTTGATGTAAACAATCCATCCGACAGGTTTTTTGGAAAAATAGAAGAGCTCCAAATACGGTACAACGCTCCAAAATTCAATGTCATAGCCGGACGTATGGATATCAATACGCCTTTTATCAATCCTCAGGATGGCCGTCTTTCACCTACTTTTGTAGAAGGAGTTCGTTTGGATTTAAAGCCTGATAAGAAAAATCAGTTTTCTGCACAGTTCATAGGAAGAATGAGTCCAAGGTCTACTTCAGGATGGTTTGATATAGGTGAGACAATTGGGATGTACCCTGTGGGCCAAAGTGAATTTGGTGGGCCCTCCAATTACAAGGGAAATACTAAGAGTAGTTTCTTCACAGTAGCGAATTGGCAACACAGGATGGATTCAGATATTCAGATACAGCTGAATCATACTTATGTGAATAATATTTCCAGCACGGTTTTTACACAGGCTATCAAGGATTGGAAAATGGTAAATAATGATAAAAAGTTTGTTACAGGCCTTCAGTTTGTTGTGCAAAATGGGATTGGAGAAGGAGGTAGTTCTGATCCTGAAAAAAGATTCAAAAATCCTGATGATTTGAATTTTGTTTTGGGCGGTAGAATTGGAGTCAAGTCCCCAAGGTCGATTTGGTGGCTGAACTATACTCATATAGGCGGAAGGGGGAGATTTCTGAATCCTCGTGAGTGGGGGAGAGACCCTTTTTTCACATTTATACCAAGAGAGCGTAATGAAGGCTTCAATCAGGTAAACGCCTTCACCACCTATTATCAAAGAAATCTTCCTGAAAAAGGTTTCCAATTCTATGGTTTTGCAGGATTACATTTTTTACCTGACCCATCCAATCCCGAATTGAATAAATTTGCGTTTCCTTCTTATGCCCAAGCCAATTTAGGAGGAAAATATACGCCTATGAGTTGGGGGAAAGGATTGGATTTCCATATGATCCTCATGAGTAAATTAAATTTAAAATCAGGAGAAATAAAGCCGCTTTGGATTTACAATAAGGTGAATATGGTACATGTCAATTTTATTGTGAATTATACCATTAGGTGGAATTAAAAAAATAAACCTACCCCGATTTAAAACGGGATAGGTTTATTTTTTTAAATAAGTTTACACAAGAATGCCCATAAAATATTAAGCCTGAAACTGAAATATCCAGTTCATACCTGCTCTCCGATAGGCGGGGGTGTCTTCCAACTTCGGACTTCCCTGCCTTTATTTTCTGAATCAATCTCTTCGCTGCATAGAGACTTCATCCAATCCTCTTTTTTTAAGCAAGGCATCAATTTTAGGCTCTTCCCCTCTGAAATTCACATACATCTTCATAGGATCATCTGTCCCGCCCCTTTCAAGGATTTCTTTTCTGAATGCCTGTGCCTTGTCCTGATTGAACAGGTCGGTTTCTTTGAAAGCCTGGAAAGCATCTGTATCCAAGACGCCCGACCAGATATAGCTGTAGTATCCAGCAGAATAACCACCTGAGAAAATATGGGAAAAATAGGTGCTTCTATATCTAGGAATGATTTCATCTATAAGACCGATTTTTTCCATGGAAGCTTTCTCAAATTCATCTGCACCGATGGTAATCGGGTCGGTCTGGGTATGGTAATCCAAATCCAACAAAGAGGCAGCTAGATACTCTGTAGTGCCAAAACCTTGTCCGAAAGTCCCGCTTTTTTGGAGTTTTTCTATTAGGGAATCTGGAATGATTTCACCGGTTTTGTAGTGGACAGCGTACTGCTTCAATACAGTTGGCTCTGTGGCCCAGTTTTCCATGATCTGTGACGGCAATTCAACAAAGTCCCTGGGTACTGATGTTCCTGCTAGACTTTTGTATTGCACATTGGACAGCAAACCATGAAGTGCATGACCAAATTCATGGAAAAAAGTAGTCACCTCATCGAAAGTCAATAATGCAGGCGCATCTGCAGTTGGTCTTGTGAAATTACATACAATGGAAATAACGGGAGCCTTACGTTCGCCGTTTTCTGATTTCTGTGATCTGTAGGAAGTCATCCATGCACCACCTCTTTTGGAAGCTCTTGGGTGAAAGTCCATGTATAAAACTCCTACATGGGTTCCGTCAGCCTCTTTGACTTCGTAAGCTTTGGCATCAGGATGGTAGACAGGGATGTCTTTGATTTCTTCAAAAGTCAATCCCCAAAGATTTTTCACTACCATAAAAACACCTTCCTGAACTTTATCCAAAGCAAAATATGGCTTTACTTCCTGTTCGTCCAAGTCAAATTTTTGCTGCTTCAACTTTTCTTCATAGTATCTCCAATCCCATGGTGCCAATTCAAAGCCATTTCCTGAAGCGTTGATCAACTCCTGCATTTCTGCACCTTCTACTTTTGCTTTAGCCAAAGCAGGTGTCCATAATTGATTCAATAATTTATAAACATTTTCAGAATTTTTAGCCATGGTTTCTTCCAAGACATAATCCGCATGGGTTTTGAAACCAAGTAGGTTTGCTTTTTCCCTTCTAAGATTGGCTATTTCCAACAAGATTGCTTTGTTGTCTTTATCATTTGCCTGATTGGCCCTGATCTGGTAGGCTTCCCAGATTTGCTTTCTCAATTCCCTATTGTCGGCATATTGTAGGAATGGCATTACACTTGGATTTTGAAGGGTAAAAAGCCATTTCCCTTCCAATCCTGCTGCTTTGGCATCACTTGCTGCGGCCTCAATTTGACCTTCCGATAATCCTGAAAGATCATCTCGGTTATCAATTACGAGTTGGTAAGCATTTGTTTCAGCCAATAGATTTTGACCGAATTGTAGACTCAAAGTAGAGAGTTTGCTATTGATAGACCTCATTTTTTCTTTGTCTGCTTCATTGAGATTGGCACCACTTCTTACAAATGACTTGTATCTTTTTTCCAGAAGTTTATGCTGTTCGGGATTCAGGTTGAGGTTGTCTTTTTGGTCCCAAATGGCTTTTACTTTTTCAAATAGTTTCTCATTCAGATTGATATTGTCATAGTGTTTTGACATTTCAGGTGCCATTTCCCTTGCAATGGCCTGAAGTTCGTCATTGGTGTTGGCACTGTTGAGATTGGAAAAGACAATGTTGGTTCTGCTCAGCAAATCTCCCGAAAATTCCATGGCTTCGATGGTATTCTCAAATGTTGGCGCTTCAGAATTGTTAACAATAGCATTAATTTCTTCCTGTTGCTGTTTCATTCCTTCCCTTAAGGCCGGAGCAAAGTGTTCATTTTTGATTTTGTCAAATGGTGGTACTTCAAAAGGCGTGTTGAAAGCCTCCAAGAATGGGTTGGTCATATCGTTTTCATTTTCGCTTTGCCCGCAGGCCACAAATAAACTTGCGGTTGCCAAAGCAGCAATCAATTGTTTTTTCATAGGAAATATATTTGGGTTTGTCCTGCAAAGATACAGAGGTTTTTGAAAGGTGGCATTCTGACAAGTTAATATTGAATGTCAACCTATCTACAAACAATAACATTTAATGTCTTTTCTAAGGAAAAACAGTTATATTGAAGGTTGCTCATCTAATTTGGCTTAGTATCACCTGACTTTGCGTACAAGCAAATCTAAGTACCAGAAGAAATCCCTATAATTTCCAATTTAAAAGCAAATAATATTAAACTTTATTGCTTTAGAGACAAACCCTTCTATTAAATCAATTTCAGTATCAAATGCTTTTACAGAAAACCACAACATCAATTAATTTGCCTCTTTATGACCCATATTAATTTAACCAATAAAATTCTCGACCAAACCAAAGATCTCGTTTGGGCTGTGGATAATAATTTATACCTAGTTTACGCCAATAGTGCTTACCTCAACTTGATGAAGGAGGTAACAGGGGTGGAAAAAAAACTTAACACTCCCATCCTGGTTGAAGGCTTTGGAGAGGGATATATCGAAAAATGGAAAGCCTATTACAAAAGAGCTTTATCGGGAGAGTTTTTTGAAATTGAGGAGCATTTCTACAACCCCGATACCAAAGAAATGCAATACGGCCATGTGGCCTTTTCGCCCATTATGGATGAGGATGGGGAAATTCTGACCGTGTCCTGTCGTTCAGCTGACATCAGTCCGATTATTCGGCAAAAAGATCATGCGAGCCGACTGATGGATGCTACACTGGACGTTTTTTGCACCATTGATCAAGCCGGGAATTTTGTCTTTGTAAGCAATGCCTCTATTGAACATTGGGGTTTTCGTCCAGAAGAACTGATAGGTACGCCTTACAGGGATCTCATTTTAGAGGAAGACCTCGAAAAAACAGATTTGGTGGCTTCCGAAATTATGGCTGGGAAGGATATCAAATCTTTCTCAAACCGATACCGCAAGAAAAATGGAGACATCGCCTATAACTTGTGGTCAGTCCACTGGGGAAATGAACCCAAACACATGTACTGTGTAGCCCGCGATGCGAAAGAAAAAATTGAAGAAGAAGAGCGGTTAAAACTGCTCGAAAAGGTAATCAATAGCACTACAGATCCGATTTTGGTGACCGAAGCAGAGCCTCAGGACGACCCCGGACCGAGAATCGTTTATGTAAATAAGGCCTTTACAAAAATGACCGGGTACACTGCTAAGGAGGTGATCGGAAAAACCCCGAGAATTCTGCAAGGCCCCGACTCCGATTATGATGCGTTAAAGAAATTGGGGGAAAAAATGAGGCGATGGGAGCCTTCAGAAATCACCGTTTTAAATTATTCCAAATCCGGAAAACCGTTTTGGGTGAATTTTGCCGTAAGTCCGGTAGCCGATGAAAAAGGATGGTTCACGCACTGGATTTCCGTACAGCGCGACGTTACCGAGCAGAAAAAACTCGAAGCAGAAAAGGAATTGCTTAGTCAAATCAGCTTGAGCTTTAACAATGAGAAGGAATTAATCCCGGCCACCAATCGCCTTTGCGACAATCTGTATGACTTTGGTAAGTTTGATTTGATAGAACTCTGGTGCCCCAATATGGAGCAAACCCAAATAAAACTCATAGGTCACAGCACTCATAACCAAAATTTCTATGAACTTGAGCCTTTGGGAACTTCATTTCAGAAAAATGAAGGATTGCCAGGAAAGGTTTGGGGAAAGGGAAATCTGCTATTTTGGGATGAAAAACAGATTAAAAAACACTTCGTCCGAAAAAAAGGAGCTTCCAGGGTGGGGTTGAAAGCCGTACTCGGCATCCCCTTGACTTTTAGCGATGAATTGGTGGGAGTACTTCTGGTCGGAACCAATCGGGAGCCGGAATATTTAGAGCAACACAGCCCGGTGATGTGCCGACTGGAAACATTTATCGGATCGGAAATCAACCGAAAACGGCTCGAAAATGACCTCGTCAACGTGTATGATGCAATTCCCGAAATACTTTGCATCACCGACTTAGAGGGGCGATTTTTAAAAATCAACAATGCCGGTTGCAAGCTTTTAGGTTTCAAATCAGAAGAAGTGTTATTCCATTCTTTAGAGAAGTTTACGCTTAAAGAGGATAAAGGTAAGTTCAAAAAAGAAATTAACAAGGTAAACCAAGACTCCTCTATTTTTACTTTTGAAAATCGCTTCCTATCTAAAGATGGAAAGGTAATCTGGCTCAGCTGGAACTGCAATACCGCCTTGGAAGAAGGTTTGATTTATGCTTCCGCAAAAAACATCACATCGGAAGTTCAACTAAGGGAGCTGAATGCCCAAGCCAGTTCGCTGGCAAAAATCGGGTCATGGGAAATAAATTTAGAGGAAAAAACTGTTTATTGGTCTAAAGTAGTGCATCACCTGCATGAAACGGATCCCATTACCTATACTCCCGATTTAGAGACGGCTATTGATTTTTATCGTGAAGATTTTAGGACCTTGGTACAGAGCAGTATCGCAAAAAGTAGCACAACAGGTGAGGGCTTTGATTTTGAAGCAGTGATTGTCACAAAGAAGCTCAAAGAAAGATGGGTGCGGGCCATTGGAAATGTTGAGTTTGCCAATGGTGTCGCTACAAGAATATATGGAAGCTTTCAGGATATCAGCGATAGGAAAGAGCCCGAACTGAGGTTACAATCGTTCGCTGACAACCTGCCGGGGGTAGCCTTTCAGTATTATTTATTCTCAGACGGGACGGACGCTTTAAAGTATGTAACCGATGGTTCTAAAAAGGTATGGGGCTTTGACGCTGACAGCGTGATGCGAGAAAATAATCTTGTTTGGAAACAAATTGAGATTGGTGGAGAGCTTGATTTGGTTAAGAAGAGTATCATGAATTCGTTAGAGACCAAATCTGACTGGAAGGCTCAGTGGCGTTACATCACGCCCACCAATGAATTGCGCACCCATGCCGGATATGGCTCGCCAAACTTCCTGCCGGATGGTACGGTCGTGTTCAACTCGCTTATTTTGGATATCACTGAAGAATATCGAAGTGAGGAACTACTGAAGCAGGCCTCTGAAATGGCGAAAATCGGCAGTTGGGAACTTAACCTGATAGATCAGAAGAATGACAGCATGTACTGGTCGCCAATGACACTTGAAATATTGGAAGTAGATGACAACTATGATCCATCATTGACCGGTGGCTTTGAATTCTATGAAGCGGAAAGCAAGTCCTTAATCAAAAAGGGGGTTGAAGAACTGATCGAATCAGGTACTCCTTTTGATTTGGAACTCATGATTCAAACAGAAAAGAGAAGTAGCAAATGGATTCGTTGTATTGGTAACGCAGAATTTATTGATAGAACATGCGCGAGAATCTATGGTAGTTTTCAGGATATCCATGATAGGAAAACTGCCGAAATACAACTCAAGACATTAACTAATAATCTTCCTGGTGTTGTTTTCCAATACCTGGTTTTTCCTGATGGAAAGGATGCCTTGCGTTCTGTCAGCAAAGGTTCTTATCAAATTTGGGGGTACAGCCCGGAGGAAGTTGAACATGACATCAACCTGGTTTGGAATCAGACCAAATCAGGCGGAGGTTATCAACAGGTTAAAAAAGATGTTATAGAAGCTGTTAGAACAAAATCAAAGTGGTTCTCACGTTACAAAAGTGTTCAGCCAAGCGGTGAAGTTCAAGTCCATTTGGGTAGTGGTACTCCAAGTTTTTTGGCGGATGGTACGGTACTTTTCAATTCATTTGTAATGGATGTCACCAAGGAAGCAAAATATGAGGAGTTGCTTTCTGAAGCGATTCAGATGGCTCGAATTGGCAGTTGGGAGGTAAACTTTCATAACAACAAAATTATTTGGTCTGAAATTACACATCAATTGCATGAGACTGATCCGACTTCATTTATCCCTGATTTGGAAAAGAGTATCAATTTCTACCGGGAGGATTTTCGGGATATGGTACAATCACGCGTTGAGGCCTGTATAGAAGAGGGGAAGCCTTTCGATTTTCAGGCGGTGATCGTTACTGCCAAAAATAACGAAAAGTGGGTGCGAGCCATTGGTCGAGCAGAAATTATAAACGGGCAGTGCAAGCGCATTCATGGTAGCTTCCAGGATATTCACGAAGCCAAATCCAATGAGCTCAGGCTAAAGGAAATACTCGAAAGTATTTCAGATGCCTTTTATGCCATTGATTCCGATTGGAATTTCACCTATTTCAACCGGGAAGCCGAAAACCTTTTGAAGAAAAGTGCAGATGAAGTGCTGGGTGGAAACATATGGGAAATCTTTTCCCCTGCCAAAGGGACTGTTCTGGAGGAGATTTACATGCGCGTAGCTGTGACAGGACAATCTGAAAACTTTGAGTATCACTATCCGGGAGACGGATGTTGGTATGAAATCACAACATATCCTTCAGGCGGCGGTATATCATCTTACTTTAAAAACATTGATGAACGCAGAATGGCTGCTCAGGATCTTGAAAGAGCCTATCAAGAACGAAGTAGTATTTTAGAAAGTATTTCTGATAATTTCTATGCCCTGAACAGCAAGTTCGAATTCACCTATATGAATTCCAGTTGTGCAGAACTGTTACAAGTAGAAGCATCTGATATCATCAATGAAAATCTATTTGACAGATTCCCCGATTTAAAAAATACCTTATTCGAATCACAGCTACTGGAAACCCAGAAAACGGGAATGCCCGTGAAGTTTGAGTTTTTCTATGAATCCTATCAGTGCTGGTTCATTGAAAGTATCTATCCAAACAACGATGGATTTTCGGTATACTTCTACGATATCACAAAAATCAAGGAAGCCGAAAAACAAATTTTGGAAAAAAACAAACAGCTTACCAGATCTTATGAGGAGAAGAACAATATCCTGGAAAGTATTGGGGATGCTTTTTTTGCCGTGAATGAAGATTGGACAATAACCTACTGGAACAAGCAGTCGGAAATCATAATGGGCAGAAATAAGGAGAGTATACTTGGTAAAAATTTATGGGAACTTTACCCCGATGCCATAGATACCGACTTTTACGTGCAGTACCATCGGGCTAAGGAAACCGGTGAAACTGTTAATTTTGAGGAGTACTATCCTACCCTGGACATTTGGGTAGAAGTAACGGTTTACCCATCAGAAAACGGCTTGTCCATCTACTTCAAGGATATTACACTGAGGAAAGCAGCGGATATACTCTTGTTGGAAGCCAATGAACGCTTTGAATTGGTTACAAAAGCCACCAATGATGCCATCTGGGACTGGGATATAGAAAATGATCATTTTTTCAGATCTGATAGTATTCATAAAATTTTCGGAAAAGGGGCTTCTACGGAATTGAATAAAAATCAATTTTGGCAAGATGCATTTCATCCGGAAGATTTGGGGAAATTAAAGGAGAGTATTCAAAGTGCTATAAATGATTCCCAATCCGAGCGATGGGAAATGGAATATAGAGTACTGAGTGAAAACAATGAAGAGCTGTCCGTAATTGACAGGGGGATTATCGTGAGGAATAAAAGTGGAAAAGCTATCCGAATGGTGGGGGCAATGACTGATTTGACCAAACAAAAAAGGCTTGAAAAAGAATTGTTCGAACTCAACGAATCCCTGAAAAATTACGCAAAAGAACTGGAGCGTTCCAATGAGGAGTTGGAGCAATTTGCCTTTATCACCTCCCACGATTTGCAGGAACCACTGCGGATGATTTCGGGCTTTATGGACCTGTTGAAAAGGAAATATACGGACCAATTGGATGAAAAAGGGATGCAATATATTCAGTATGCCACGGATGGCGCCAAACGAATGAAACAGATTATCTTGGATTTATTGCTTTATTCCAGAGCCAATAGGCCGACCGAGCAGTTTGAAGAGGTAGATCTGAATGAAATAGTATCCGAATACTGCCAATTGAGAAGAAAACTTATTGCTGAAAAAATAGCAGCTATCAAATTTGACGGACTTCCTGTATTACAGACCTATAGGGCGCCAATTACCCAGGTTGTCCACTGTTTACTTGATAATGCTTTAAAGTACGCGAAGGAAAACGTAGCACCTCACATTGAAATTCGGGCTCAAGAAAAAGAGGCATTTTGGGAGTTTGCTGTAAAAGACAATGGAATTGGAATTGATGAAATGTTCTACAACAAAGTTTTTATCATATTCCAACGACTTCATAACAGGAATCAGCATGATGGTACCGGTATTGGCTTGTCCATTGCCAAGCGAAGTGTGGAGTTCCTCGGTGGTGAGATTTGGCTGGAATCAAAAGTAGGCGAAGGCACTACTTTTTATTTTACGATCAGAAAATGATCCCACAAAGATCATATTACTTAAAATAAAGTAATGATAAATAAATTAAAGGGCATAGTAGAAGATAATTGTATCTCCAAAGACGGGAATGTCACAACATTGGCCTATTGGAGTGACGTGGTTTTTGCTAAAATTGTTTTTATTCTAGTGCCACTTAGTTTGTTGGCTATAGTTCCTGCAATTATTATTTGCCTCCAAACCGAAAGTTATTTAATCCTGTGGTTTGATGTTTTCTGTTTTTTGATGTTGGTCTTTGTTGGCTATGCTCCGGTATTTTCTGTCAAAACCCGAAAAATAATCTTGATTCTATTGTTGTTTTTGACAGCGTTTGTGCTGTTAAAAGAATTGGGGAATTTTGGACCCGGGTTAGCTTACCTGCTTTCAGGTACTATTTTTATCTTATTGCTATTTCCAAGCAAAAAAACCTTTGCACCATTTATGCTAACGCTCATTTTTTGTGTTGTTTATGGTTTGTTGATTCATCATGGTTTTGTCGAAATACAAGCCAAACATGAAGATCATCTGATGGAGTGGTTTGCCGTTTCTTCAAATGTGCTGTTTATGTCAGCAGTTTTTTCGCTGATCATACCCTTCTTTTTTTCAAAACTGGAAGGGATTTTGGGCGAAAAAATTCAATTGCTCGAATCTGTGCGTAAATCTAATCTAGAGCTTAAGCGGTCGAATGAAGAGTTGGAGCAATTCGCCTTTATCACCTCCCACGATTTGCAGGAGCCCTTGCGGATGATTTCCAGTTTTATGGATCTGTTGTTAAAAAAAAGTGCCGATCAGTTGGATGATAAGACATTGCAATACATTCATTTTGCTACCGATGGGGCTAAGCGGATGAAGCAGATCATATTGGATTTATTGCTTTATTCCAGGGCCAATAAGCCCTCTGAGCAGCTTGGAGAGGTAAGCCTGAATGAAATCTTAGCTGAATACACACAGTTGAGAAGAAAACTTATTGTTGAAAAAAATGCAACCATCATATTTGATGGGCTCCCTACTTTAGAGACCTATAGGGCACCGATAATCCAGATCATTCACTGTTTACTTGATAATGCTTTAAAGTATGCAAAGGAAAACGTAGCACCTCACATTGAAATTCGGGCTCAAGAAAAAGAGGCATTTTGGGAGTTTGCAGCAAAAGACAATGGTATTGGGATTGACGAAAAGTTCTTCGATAAGATATTTGTCATTTTCCAAAGGTTACACAATAGAAATCAGTATGAAGGTACCGGTATCGGCTTATCCATTGCCAAGCGTAGCGTGGAGTATTTGGGCGGGGAAATTTGGCTTAAATCAAAAGTGGGTGAAGGCACTGTATTTTATTTTACAATACCGAAAAAGTGATGATAAAGCTGTGGAACACATACAAGAAAACGATTAACCACAATTGCAACCCTAGCGCTGTGGAGACTGAAGGGACTGTAAGCTATTGGAGAAATACGCTGTTTTCAACCACAATGATGTTTTTACTGCCACTTTGTTTGATTGCGTTAATTCCATCACTGTTTTTGATTACCTATGAAAATAAAGAGTTCATAACAATATTACATTTTACGACTATTGGTCTCATGTGTCTTATCGCTTTTGCGCCTAGCGTGAAAATAACCATGAGAAAATTGATTTTCTCATTCACCGTATTTGTTTTTGCCACTGTCTTAAATTTTTTCGCTGCTCCTTCTTCTGGTTCTGTTTTAGTTTACTTTTTGGCAGCTTGTATATATTCCATTATTATTTTCGATAATAAATATGCGTTTTGGTGGAGTCATATTGTGTTGTTTATATCGATTTTGTTTGGATTTGCTATACACTTCAAGTTATCAGACTTTAGCCACAATGTCGATATGAGCTCAGTTAATGAATGGACTGCCGTCAGTGCTAATCTTGTCTTTCTTTGTTACCTGTCATCAGTGCTAATCCCTAAAATATTTAACGGTATAGAAAACCATATACAAGAACAAATCAGGTTAAAACGTGAACTTGAGAAAAGTAAAATGACATTGCAAATCAAAAATGAAGAGCTTGAGCAATTTGCTTTTGTTGCATCACATGACCTGCAGGAACCACTGCGGATGATTTCCAGCTTTATGGACAAGTTGAAACGGAAATATAGTGATCAGTTGGATGACAAAGCACTACAATATATTCATTATGCCAGGGATGGAGCCCAAAGGATGAAGCAGATCATTTTGGATTTATTGCTTTATTCCAGATCCAACAGGCCTACCGAACTGATTGAAGAAGTAAACCTGAATGAATTGGTAGCTGAATACACCCAATTGAGAAGAGCGCTGATTGCTGAAAAAAAAGCCAAGATCACGTATGATTCACTGCCTGTTTTACAGACCTTCAGGGTACCGATAACCCAGGTGATTCACAGTTTACTGGACAATGCTTTAAAGTACATAAAGGAAAACGTACCCCCGCACATTGAAATCCAAGCTAGGGAAAAGGAGACAGTTTGGGAGTTCTCTGTTAAAGACAATGGAATTGGAATTGATGAAAAGTTCTACGACAAGATATTTGTCATTTTCCAAAGATTACAAAACAGAAATCAGCATGATGGTAATGGTATTGGCCTACCCATTGCCAAGCGGAGTGTGGAGTATTTGGGCGGGGAAATTTGGCTTAAATCAAAAGTGGGTGAAGGCACTGTATTTTATTTTACAATATCTAAAAACAATTAATATGGGTGCAGAGAAGTTAAAATTAGCGCACATCGTTTTTGCAGAACACTGTAAAATAAATGTGGAATCTAAACCAAACTTAGGCAGCACCTTTTATTTTCCAATTGATAAAGGGCAGAGGGAAGTTTTACTTAAAGCGTTTAGATGAAGATTTGATTTAATTAATTAAAAAGGTTGAATAATGGATAAAAAATTGTCATTGGATGAAATATTAACACTAACAGGCGAAATTGCCCGAAATGAACTTGCTCCCCGCGCGGATGAGGTCGATAAAACAGGCAAATGGCCGAAAAAGCAAATACAGGCATTACAAAAAGCAGGTCTGGGCGGGCTGGTTATTCCGGTCAGGCTTGGCGGACACGGTCAGGGACTATTGGGTGTCGCCAAAGTTTGTGAAATTATGGGCAGCCACTGCGCATCCACCTCTATGTGTTTTGGTATGCATCTGGTAGCATCTGCCGTTTTAACTGCAAAAGCTACCCCGAAGCAGGAAGAAAAATTTTTGATTCCTATCGCTCAAGGCAAACATCTAACCACCCTCTCGTTAAGTGAACCGGGAACAGGCTCCAATTTTTATATTCCTGAAGCCAAACTTGTTAAAAAGAAGAATGGAGATTTTATCTTAAACGGTACAAAATCATTTGTCACCAATGGTAGCCATGCCGATTCTTACGTAGTCTCTGCGGTGATTCCCGACCCGAATACGCATATAGGTCATTTTTCGTGCATTGTTGTTCCCGATCAAACAGATGGAATCGAGTGGAAAGAAACCTGGGAGGGAATCGGCATGAAGGGAAACGCATCCCGTAAAGTTGAAATAAAAGACCTAGAGCTCCCGGCTGAAAATTTGCTTGGTGAGCAGGGTGATGAAATATGGTATGTCTTTGAAGTAGTTACTCCCTACTTTGTTACAGCCATGGCCGGAACGTACCTGGGTATCGCATCAGCAGCTTTGCAGGAGGCAATTCAACATTTACAGCATCGCTCTCATACCCATAGCGGAACTTCATTATCTGAGCAACCGGTTTTACAGCATCAGTTGGGTGTCTTGTGGGCCAAGGTGGAACGCTCTCGTCAGCTCATCTATTCTGCGGCAGCCAAAGGTGATGCCGGGAAGGAAGGAGCGCTGCTTTCTATTTTAAGTGCCAAAGCAGAAGTATCCGATTGTGTGGTGAATGTGGTAAATGAGGTAATGACCCTGATGGGTGGAACCGCATATGCACAAGAGGGAAAACTCTCCCGACACCTGCGGGATGCACGGGCCTCCCATGTAATGGCTCCAACTACTCACCAGTTAAGAACATGGACAGGAAGAGCCCTGCTGAATCTGCCGCTTTTAGGAAATTAATGAATGTTTAATAACGTAATATGACAAGGAAGACGGCCATAGCAGAACAAGAGTATATCTATCTGATCCAGACGGAAAACAATGATCTTGTACAACAACTATCAGATATAGTTGACGGGGAATGTAAACAGGTAGCCTCGATCAAAACATTCGGTGATCTGAAGAAAATGCCATTCCAAGGAGAGGTTGTAGCATTTATTATAGGCAGTGATGTAGCAGACCCTATACAGAGTGCCCAGCGTCTTCATTCATTTAATAAAAATGCAAAAATCGTCCTGCTGAGCCCCTCAGAAAAAATTACCGAAAACCTTAAAGAGGCCATCCGTTTTTCACCGTTTATGGGCACAAATGTTACTTGTCTTCATGAAACTGACTGGGAGCATCTCGGGAAGATTTTTCAGGAGAGCCTGCAGGCAGTTAAATACCGGGCTATCCTTGCGGAAACCAATTCAAAAATTTCTACAATAGTTTCGTCCCGAAAACAGAGTTACCATCAACAATTCATCAATAAACTGATGGATATTACTCCTGTAGGCATAGCTATCGTGAGCAATCAAGGGAAAATTTTGGGATGGAATAAAGAAGCAACATCCATTTTTGAAAAAAATGAATCTCAGGTTATGGGAGCCACTTTCTCAAATCTCTTTGAACACAAGGAAGGTAATAAATTAGAAAAATATCTCAGAAAAAGCATTAATACTTCCTATAGCAACGATGAAGGTGAAGCGCTGGAAGTCAAAAGAGAAACACAACACAACACTATTCAAATTTTAAGTATTACCTCAGCCCGGTTCGAATATTCAGAGGAAGATGAAAATGGGCTTATTTTGGTAATCAATGATATCACAACGCGTAAAGAGTCTGAACAGTGCCTAGAAAAACTGAATCTTTCGCTAGAAATCCAGACCAAAGAACTGGCCGCTTCAAATACTGAACTGGAACAGTTTGCTTATGTAGCCTCACACGATCTGCAGGAACCGTTGCGGATGATTACTAACTTCCTGACAAAGTTAGAATGGAAATATGATCATCTGCTGGATGAGAGGGGCAAAAGATATATTCATTTTGCAACTGACGGGGCCAAGCGTATGCGGCAAATTATTCACGACCTGCTAGAGTATTCCAGAATTGGGCGTGTTGAAATTGAAAAGGAAGATATCGATATGAATGATCTGGTACAGGAAGCACTTGGATTAAACGAAATATTGATTAATGAGCAAAAAGCTGTTATTAAAGTTGAGAAACTGCCTGAAATCAATGGTGCAAGAGCGCCTATGCGACAGCTTTTTCAGAATCTGATAAATAATGCAGTTAAATACCAAATAAAGGGAAGTAATCCAGAAGTAAAAATTACCTCAAACGAGGATGAGGAATTCTGGCACTTTGAGGTAAAGGATAACGGCATTGGTATTAAACCGGAATATTCTGATAAAATTTTTAAAATCTTCCAAAGGCTGCACAACAAGGAGGAATACAGAGGTACCGGAATTGGTCTTGCAATCTGTCAAAAGATTGTGGAAAATCACGGGGGTAGAATCAGGGTTGAATCAGAACCGGGTAAAGGAAGTACATTTTATTTTACGATTGCAAAAAATCAAATAGTCTATGTCAATTAACTTTCATTTTAACAAAAAATTATGATCGCAATAATCAGCAAATATGAACATATAAGTAGTTAGTTATGAAATCATTTAACGTTAAAAAAATTTATGAAAGTTCTAATGAGCTTTCTGATTATATTTCGGAATTGCATTTCAAGCATGATCCTTCAGTATCTGATCGTTATAGTCCGGAAGGAAAAACCCAATGCCGACAAGATGCTGTCAATCATCTCAATTTTTTAGCAGAAGCATTGGCAATGGAGCTTCCCGAGATGTATGCAAATTATATTCTTTGGGCTGAAACTATGCATAAATCAAGAAATATCCCTGATACAGACCTTCTAAACAACCTGGATTTTGTTCAAATCGCGATTCATGAAATACTGGGCAGTGATTTTTCAAATGTTACAAAAGACTATATCAACAATGCCAGAGAAAAACTTTTAGAAAAAAAAGAAGAAGTCAGTTCATTTATTACCGATGAAAATCCTTTAAAAGATGAAGTGACCATGTATCTTGACTATTTATTAAATGGTAAAAGGCATGAGGCCTATCAATTGATTTCTGATCTGATTTCGAAAGAAACGTCCATAAAAGATATATATCAACAGATTTTTCAAATATCCCAATACGAAATCGGACGGCTTTGGCAATGCAATAAAATTACAGTAGCGCACGAACATTATTGTACTGCTGCAACCCAACAAATCATGTCAGGATTGTACGCTCATATTTTTTCAACTAATCGCAACGGCAAAACATTGGTGGCTTGTTCTATTAGCGGTGAATTGCATGAACTTGGAATCCGTATGGTAACTGATTTTTTTGAGATGGACGGATGGGATACCTATTATCTTGGCGCTAACCTTCCCGAAGATCAACTGCCGAAAGCCTTAAAAGAATATAAAGCCGATATTCTGGCACTTTCGGTGACCCTGCCTACCCATGTGAGTAAATCTGTTGCATTGATCAATAATCTTAAAAATGTAGATGAATTCGAGAACCTAAAAATAATGGTGGGTGGCTATCCTTTTATTACCAATCCGAATCTCTGGAAAAAAGTGGGTGCTGACGGCTTTGCACGAAATGCAGATGAAGCCATAAAAAAAGCTAATGAACTGATTTCTAACTGATATGGACACTATCAAAGAACATAAAATAATGTTTTCCTGTAATCATCACGGAACGATTGTTCAAGTATTTCTTGACACTGCCGGAATATTGGAAAACTTTGATTTACCAATTGGTATTCATCAAATCATTGAAAAATCATCTATCAATGTATTGGGAGATTTTTGGCTTTCAATCAAACAAAATATGATGGAGGAGGAGCACTATTTAGTAGGTCTAAATAATCAAGGAGAAAATATAATTTTTAATTTTTCGGGCTATCTGCTCAATGATAAGGTATTGATATGCGGAAGAACTGATATGAATTCTTCCGAAAAAGCTTTGGAAGAAATAATGTTAATAAACAATGAACAGGCAAACAAAATACGGCTCGTAGAGAAAAAAGCAGACAATTTCGAAAGAAAAGTCAATAAATATGAAGTGGATGAGTTTTTATTGAATGACTTTTCATCCCTGAATAATGAATTGATCAACAGCAAAAGAGAGATGATGCGTAAAAACCAAAAAATAGAGCTGTTGAATAATGAACTTAATACTGTGAATAAAAATCTGGAACTGTTGGCTTATTCACTCTCTCATGATCTAAGGGAACCTTTGCGAATGGTGGGATCTTTTTTGGGCCTACTTCAAAGGAAATATGTTGATCATTTAGATGTAAAAGGACAGCGTTACCTGAAGTTTGCTTCAGAAGGAGCAAAAAGGCTCAGTAAAATGTTGACTGGGTTATTGGAATACCATAAAGCCGGCAATATAGTTATAGATGAAACAGTTGATCTCAATAATGTTTTATCAGAAGTCAAACAGATATTACAAACTGTAATAAAAGAGAGTAAAACTGAAATCATTAGTGTAAAATTACCCATTGTAAAAGGTTCTTTTACAGGATATCAACAAGTATTTCAAAACTTAATTTCAAATAGTATCAAATTTGTACCCAAAGGTAGGACTTCAAAAATATCAATTGAAGTATCAGAAAACGACCAATTATTCACACTTGCAATCCAAGATAATGGCATTGGTATTCCTGAAAAAAAATATCAAGAAGTATTTGTGATGTTTAAACAATTACATAATTCCGGAGAATATGAGGGTACGGGAATGGGTCTTTCTATGGTTAAAAAAACGGTTGAAAGAATGAACGGAAAAATCTGGGTTACCTCAGAAAAAGACAAAGGTAGCACCTTCTTTATAGAGATAAAAAAACAGAAATAAATGCATACATTTCCAATCATAGCTTTAGGAGCTTCAGCAGGAGGGTTGGAGCCGCTTGAAGTTTTCTTTGAACATGCCAACCCCAAATCAAAATATGCTTTTGTGATTATTCAGCACCTGGCCCCCAATCACAAAAGCCTGATGGACGAGTTGCTTTCAAGGCACACCAAGCTTCCCATCCAAAAAATTGAGGATGGCATGTCAATTGAAAAGGGAAATATTTACCTCAACCCTCCCAAAAAGTTTGTGGAGATTGAGGATGGAAAATTCGTTTTGACTGAAAAAGAAGACAGAACCCTAAGCTTTCCGATCAGTGATTTTTTTGCTTCATTAGCGGAAAATCTTCACGAAAAGGCTTGTGCCATCATCCTGTCCGGTACGGGAAGTGACGGATCTAAGGGGATAAAATTCATCAAAGAAAACGGAGGACTGGTATTGGTACAGGACCCTCAGCAGGCCAAATTCAATGGCATGCCCAATAGTGCCATTTATTCCGGTGTCGTTGACATGGTTTGCCGGGTGGAAACGATGCATCAGGAGATTGACCGTTTTTTTGAAAACCGCGATACCATTTCACAAAACTTCAACAATTCTTCCAAAGCCAACGCTGTAATCACAAGTATTTTACGAAGTGTAGAAAAACAAATTGATGTAGATTTCACCGGATATAAGCATACTACCGTTTCGAGAAGGATCAGCAGGAGAATGAGTATTCTGGATTACACCAAAATGGATGCTTATTACAACCACCTGCAAAACAATCAAAATGAAGCCCAGCTTTTAGCCAAGGAACTGCTTATAGGCGTTACCCGCTTTTTCAGAGATGAAGAGGCCTTCAATGCCCTTAAAACTCAGGTGATTCCTAAAATGATCGAAAACAATTCGGACTCAAAGACCCTTAGGGTTTGGGTACCGGGTTGCTCTACAGGGGAAGAAGCCTATTCCATTGCCATATTGATCAAAGATCATCTTAGGATAAACAAACTACAATATGAAGTCAATATTTTTGCCACAGACCTGGACAAAGAAGCCATAAAATTGGCTGCAAGTCGCGTTTTCCCAAACAATATCAGCGCTGAAATACCCATAGAATACCTGAACACTTATTTTGTCTCCCAAAAAAACGGTTATGCCATAGCAAAGGAAATCCGTGAAATGATTGTGTTTTCGGTCCACAACGTAATCCAGAATCCTCCTTTTAATAAAATCGATTTGATCAGTTGCAGAAACCTCCTGATCTACCTTACTGATTCGATCCAACAGCAGCTTTTTACCATTTTTCAATATTCTTTGCGAACCAACGGATTCCTGTTTTTGGGATCCAGTGAAACGCTGGGCGATGCCAGGGAAGATTTCTTTGAGTTCAACAAAAAACAAAACCTGTTTGTCAATAAAGAGAATAAGAAGTTTGTCCAGCGATTGCATTCCGTCAAAAAGAGGAATCAAAAGGTAAGTGACAAATTACCAAATTCCGATCTTGACAACAGCGTTCCTGCTTTTAAAGCCAATAAAAAAAACCTGCTGAGCGAAATACAGCATTCCCTTATTCAGGAATATGTGCCGGATTCTCTCATCATTGATGAGCAGTTGAACTTGCTGCACAGTTCGGGCAATGCTCACAGACTGCTGACCATGCCTTCGGGAGAGATCAGTTCCAATATCACCAAGATGCTGCCTGATACTATTGCCATTCCCCTGGAGGTAGTAGCCAATAAAGTATTGCAGTCTGGAAAGCCCGTAACCCTGACGGATATACAGGTACCGGATGAGTTCAGAGCTTTCGTAGGTGCAAGTGGGTTTATGAATATTCTTGTCCGTAAAAAAGAACTTTTTGATGGCATGCATTACCTGTTTATTACCTTTGAGACTTCCTCGAAAAGGCCTCCTGAACAATCCCCATCAGAGCATGTAACGATCAATACGGTCTCTAAAGAGAAAATCCATATCCTTGAAAGAGAACTCAGAATCAATAGAGAGACCTTGCAAACGACCATTGAGGAGCTGGAATCAAGCAATGAGGAACTACAGGCCACAAACGAAGAACTGCAGAGTTCCAACGAAGAACTGGAATCAGTCAATGAGGAGCTCTATACCGTCAATGCTGAGTATGAACAGAAAAACCATGAGCTTTCTCAGTCCAATGATGATCTGAATAACCTGATTCACAGCACCGAGCTGGCCATTTTATTTTTAGATGCCAATCTGAATATACGGAAATTTACCCCTGCCATCAAAAAGATTTTGGATTTAGTACCCCATGATATAGGAAGAAACATCAGTCATTTCAGGGCTAAAATCCATTTGGAGAATTTTTTGGAGCATATTGAAGCGGTTTTGGCTGAATCGGTTTCTTATGAGTTCACCATCGAAGACATTAAGGGCAAAGAGTATCTGTTGAAAATAGCCCCATTCCGAAACCACAAAAAAGATGTTCAGGGAATTACGCTGGTATTTGTAGACCTGACACAGGCCAAAAAGCTCAAGCAAGCTATTCAAGTATCGGAGAAAGCTCTTTCGGAGCTGGAACTGAAACATGAAAATCAGGATGAAATTTTCAAGTTGATTTCCAACAACCTGAGGGATATGGTTTGCATTGTAACTCAACAGGGAGCCATAGAATACAGTACTCCTTCAGGAGTTGAAGTCACCGGATACGCTTTAGATAAGTTATATAATATAAACTTTCTGGAAAAAATGCCACAGCTTAGACATAGGGAGATCTTTCAAAAAGCATTTTCAAATGTCCACAAAAATCAAGAGCTCGGTCTGGTAGAGTTTGAGTTTAAAAAGGCCAAAAATGTATTGAGATGGCTGGAAGCGAGCATCAAACCCATCCAACAAAATAAATCCCAGGAGCAGAAGTTTTTGTTGATAATCAGAGATGTTCACCAACGGAAGTTGAATGAATTTGAGTTTACCAAAAACTCGCTGATTGCTGAGCAAACCAGTAGTGCTGTGATCATAACAGATGGGGAAGGTGGAATAAACTTCGTCAACGATGCCTTTGAAAAGATGACAGGATATACCGAAAACGAGGTTTTGGGCAAGAAGCCCGGGGATTTTTTGCAGGGCCCGGAAACGGATCCCAAACTCGTGGAATTGATGTCCCAATCTATCCGGGCAAAAAAAGCATTCACTGTGGATATCATCAATTACCATAAAACAGGCAATAAATATTTGGTGAATATCAAAGCAGAACCCCTATATGATAAAGAAGAAAATTTCATAGGATTCTTCTCCATACAAAATGATATCACAGAGCATCAGGACCATATCAATCAGATTTACCGACTAAGTCAAATTAACAAAGAACAATTCAAGAAACTGGAAGAGGTGAACAGATCGCTTGAAGAATTTGCTTATATCGCATCTCATGATTTGAAAACACCAATCCGAAATATCAAATCTTTGTTGCAAATGATCCAAAAGAAGGGAGATCTGTTAGAGGAAGAAAAAAAGCAAAAGTATTTTGAGGTGATTCTAACCTCATCTGTTGAAATGGATAAGTTGATCAATAATTTACTTGATTATTCAAGAACCGGGATCTCCAATGAGAAATCAGTTGTGGTGAATCTCCCTGATTTTTTTCATGATGTTATTGAAGTTTTTCAGATAGACTTAAATAAAATTACTCATTCCATAAAATATGATCTTTCAGTCAAGGAATTGTCTGTCTACCCCATTATATTTAAGCGCTTAATCAATAACTTAATAGGTAATGCCATCAAATACAGAAGCAATGATAAGCTTTTGTTAAGCATCAATAATAAAAATGTTGAGAATGGGGTTCAGTTTCAAATCTCTGACAACGGCATTGGAATTCCTCAAAATCAATTTGAAAATATATTTAAGATGTTTCAATCTTTAAAACCGAATAAAGAAAGCAATGGCATAGGATTGTCTGTTTGCAAAAAGATAGTAGAGCTGCATGGTGGCAGGATATGGGTAGAATCCACATTGGGGAAAGGCTCTACTTTTTATTTTACAATTGCAAAAAATAATTAAACTATATGAAAACAAGGAATTTTAAATTAGCACATATTCTTCTTGTAGAAGACAACGACGGAGATGTTTTGCTCACACTTGAGGCATTTGAGGAGAGTAAATTCCATACACATGTTAGTGTTGCCAGAAATGGTCAGGAAGCTTTGGATTTTTTACACAAGAAAGGTGAGTTCTCCAACGCTCAAAGACCTGATTTGATTTTACTGGACATCAATATTCCCATCTTCAATGGGCTTGAAGTTTTAGAAGAGATTAAGCAGAATGAGAGTCTGAAAAAAATACCGGTAATTATGCTGACTACCTCCTCCAATCAGAAAGATATTGATATGGCTTACAAAAAATACTGTAACAGTTATGTGAAAAAACCAATGGAAATGGACGACTTTATGGAAGCTATTCAAAAAATTGAAGAGTTTTGGTTGCAGCTTTCAGTATTATCTAAATAATGTATAACCCAAAAAATATGAAGCCTAATAATTTGTCCGTTATGGTCATAGAAGACAATGAGGGAGACTTTATTTTGGTAGAGGATTTGTTAATCGAATCCTATAAAAAAATACAAATTAAACATTGTGTTGATTTCAGTACCGCGGCTGATGATTTAAATCAAAAGGAAGGCCAATTCAATGTAATCTTGCTGGATTTAAACTTGCCGGATTTGAGCGGTATTGAACTCATCAATGCAGTATTGAAAATCAGTAAAGATGCACCAATCATTGTGTTGACAGGATACGCTGATATAAACCTTGCCAAGCAAAGCTTGGAATTGGGTATATACGACTTTTTGATTAAGGATGAAATTAATCCCAGTTTACTTCAAAAAAGTATCGATTTCTCACTTTCAAGAAAAAATTTCAGAAATCAATTGGAGGGAGAACGTGAAAATTACAAAAACCTTTTCAACCTCAGCCCACAGCCCATGTGGCTGCTACACCCTGAAAATTTTAAGATTCTGGATGTCAATGAAGCAACAATTGAAAAGTACGGTTACTCGCTTGATGAATGCCTATCGCTTTCTATTTTGGATTTACACCCAGCCTGGGAAAGAGATGTTTTAATAGGAAAACTTGTAGATAATCCTGCTTATAATGTTAATAATCAGTTTACACAACTGAGAAAAGACGGTCAGGAAATCAATGTAGAGTTATCTACAAAAAAAATAACTTACAATACAGGCAGAAAAGGAATCATTGTTCAGGCTACTGACATAACAACCATCTTAAATCATGTCAAAACGATTGAACAACAAAATGAAAAACTAAAGAATATTGCGTGGACTCAGTCACATGTGGTCAGGGCACCACTTTCAAGAATTTTAGGAATTATCAACTTAATTGAAGAACACCATGAAAATCTAGATGATATGATGTTCTGGTTAAAAGAACTCAGAACATCAATGAATGAAATGGATGATATCGTAAAAAAAATAGTTGATGAAGCCCAGAATTTTGACCTCTAATTTCTTGGTATATGGAGAAAATTATATGCATAATTGATGATGACCTGATATATAGGTTGATAGTCCAAAAGATGATAAAAAGAAACTTTCCTTCACAAGTATGTCATGAATGTGAAAATGGGGAGGAGGGTTTAAAACTTTTAAGTTCTTTCCAAAAATCACCATTAAAGATAATTGTGTTGTTAGACATTAACATGCCGGTTTTGGACGGTTGGGGGTTTCTAAATAAATTAGAAGAAAACAACTTATACAATATTCAAGACCTGTCAATTTATTTGGTTTCGTCTTCAACAGATCATAATGATATATCGAGGGCGAATCAGTATGGTTTTATAAAAAAATTTATACACAAACCGCTAAGCTCAGAAGATTTGAAAATAATTTTAGGTTGATTTTTTGATAGGCTATGAACATGGTCTTAAAAATTTGGGCAATGAATTTTTAATTGTTAAAAGCAGGGGATTCTTTTTCAATGTGGGGTTGGTATTTGGAAGGTAGTAATTCAATATTTTCTATTATTCAAATTACCATTATTTTTTTTATCAAGAATCCTTTAATTTTAACCTTTATTTGAAAATTTAGAAATCAAAACCAAAAAATAAGTGTCAAAAAGAACCGTTAAAGTAGGGTTGGTCCAGAATTCCTGTAGTCCTGATCTAGAATTAAACCTATCGAAAGCAGGAGAAGGAGTAAGAAAAGCCGCCCAAAAAGGTGCGCAAATCATCTGTCTACAGGAACTTTTCAAATCCCTTTATTTCTGTGATGTGGAGGATCATGATAATTTTAAATTGGCGGAAAATATTCCCGGACCATCCACTGATTTTTTTTCCGCTCTCGCCAAAGAACTTGGGGTGGTCATCATTGCTTCGCTTTTTGAGAAAAGGGCAGAGGGCCTTTATCATAATACAACCGCTGTGTTGGATGCTGACGGAAGTTATCTCGGCAAATACCGGAAAATGCATATTCCTGATGATCCGGGATATTATGAGAAGTTTTATTTTACGCCAGGAGATTTGGGCTATAAGGTATTCAACACCAAGTTTGCTAAAATAGGAGTATTGATCTGCTGGGATCAATGGTATCCTGAGGCAGCAAGGGTCACATCGCTCATGGGAGCAGAGATGCTTTTTTACCCGACCGCTATTGGTTGGCATAAGGATCAGGATCTGGAAACCAATGATGAGCAATATCAGGCTTGGCAAACCATTCAGCGTTCCCATGCAGTGGCTAATGGTGTTCCGGTAATCTCTGTCAATAGGGTAGGCGTTGAAGGAGACATGAAGTTTTGGGGAGGGTCATTTGTGACCAATGCCTTTGGTAGGGTTTTATATCAAGCGGATCATGGGGAAGAGGAGGTTTATGTCCATGAATTGGATATGGAGAATTCTGATAGGTACAGAACCCATTGGCCTTTTTTGAGAGACAGACGCATTGATTCCTATTCCCCCATCCTCAAGAGGTTCATTGATGAAGACTAATATTTACACCAAAGACATTTTCGAAATTGCAAAGTCTGGAGAAGTTACCCCTTTCCAATTGGGTTATTCTTTTCCTGCGGAATTTGCACTTCATTCGGCGACTTGGCTGAGTTGGCCTCATAAAGAGGCTTCCTGGCCTGGAAAAATCAACACCATTTTTCCTGCTTATGCTGAGTTTATAAAATATGTGGCTTTAGGCGAAGAAGTTCATATCAATGTCAAAGATGAAGTAATGAAGGCATTTGCTTTGGGGCATCTTGAGGGGGCTGGGGTGGATTTGGATAAAATTTTCTTTCATTTTTCCCCTACCAACGATGCATGGTGCAGGGACCATGGTCCGGCTTTTTTGATCAATGCCGAGGCAGACACCAAGAAGGTTCTGGTCAAATGGGATTACAATGCATGGGGAGATAAATATCCTCCCTATGATTTGGACAATCAGATTCCGATCAAAATTGCAGAATTTAGAAAAGTTCCTTGCTTCAAGTCTGGGATTGTCATGGAAGGTGGTTCGGTAGAATTTAATGGCAAAGGAACATTGCTCACCTCAGAAGCTTGTCTGCTCAATCCCAATAGGAATCCACATCTTTCCAAAAAGCAGATTGAAGAATATTTACAGGGTTATTATGGCGCAGAAAATATCCTTTGGCTCAATGATGGCATCGTAGGTGATGATACTGATGGGCATATCGATGACCTGACAAGGTTTGTCAATGCGGATACGGTGGTAACCATGGTAGAACACCATAAAGCAGATGAAAATTATGTTCCACTAAAAGAGAACCTTGATCTACTTCACAAAATGAGGTTGGAAAATGGGAAGCAGATGAATATTGTGGAACTGCCGATGCCAAGGGAAATTATCCACGAAGATATGCGATTGCCTGCTTCCTATGCGAATTTTTATATCTCCAACCATGCTGTGGTGGTACCTACTTTTCAGGATAAGAATGACGATAAGGCTTTGGAAATCCTGACTTCCTGTTTTCCGGACAGAAAAGTGGTGGGGGTCAATTCCTTGGACCTGATATGGGGCTTGGGTTCGTTTCACTGTCTGAGTCAGCAGGAACCGTTTGTTTAGGAGACGGAAGATGGAAGACCGGAGACCGAAGAAGCGAGATGGTAGCCTAGGAAAGAATCTGATAACTGGAAGGAAAGTTAGGGATTCTTTGACAAGCCAAATATAATTCAACAATTGCCTGCACTTTCTAGGATTATCATTGGATTGTACGAAATCCTAACAATAACCATCCAAAATTAAAGCTAACAGGGCCAATGCCTTATTGCCAGGCACATCGGTCATCCGATATCGGACATCACTCAATTTTAAAAAAGTTTAATCCAAATCCGAAAAAACCTCATCCAAGTCAAGTTTGAATCCCTTGATGCATTTTGATTCGACGATATCGCCGACAGTAAAAAGTTTGGAGGGTATGTATTTGCCATCAGTCAAAGTATAGATCAAAAGTGTCAGTTCGTAAGGCTGAATGATCCAATACTCTTTTACTCCACTTTCTTCATAAACTTCGTATTTATTTTGGAGTTCTTTTTTGTTATTTCCTGGTGAAAGTATCTCAACAATCAGGTCAGGAGCACCAATACAGCCATATTCATCCAACTTACTTTTGTCGCAGATCACACAGATATCAGGCTGGACCACTGTAAAAATATCTTCATTTTTCTTTGACTTGACCGGAAGCCGTACATCGAAAGGTGCATCATATACTTCACAAGACTTGCCTTCTAAGTAGACATGTAGTTTTGTCAAAACATTTCCAGATATCTTTTGATGGATTCTTCTTGGTGCCGCTGCTGCTGATTTGAATATTTTTCCTTTGATGAGCTCGACCATTTCTTCAAATTCCCATGTCAAATAATCAGCATAGGAATATACGCCACCTGCCTGTCCGGTAGGAAGATATTCGGATAATGGCTCCTCTACTTTGTTTTGGTTTGGTGATGATTCCTCATACTCTTTCATGTTACTAAGTTATAAAAATCTTATTAGTTGAAAAAGGTTAAGTTTTTGTTTTTAAAAGGATTACGGGATATTCCAAGATATTAACTTTTGAGTAATGCCCTATAAAAAATTGAGCTCCAAACTTTCTTTTGTTACTTTGGATTCCAAAGCAAATCCGACAGCAATGAATCATATAAAATCCCTTTTTGCCTTATTAATTTTTTTCGCTTTAATTCACCCACAGGTCTTTTCACAGGAAAAAGAGCAGTATGTAATCCTTATTTCTCTTGATGGTTTTAGATATGATTATGTGGAAAGATTCAAACCGGAAAATCTAACCCGATTTATTCAAAATGGGACTGCTGCTGAAGCATTGATTCCTTCGTTTCCTAGTAAAACCTTTCCAAATCACTACACCATTGCTACAGGTATGAAACCTGAGAACCACGGTTTGGTGAACAATTCCTTCTATGAACCTGAAAAAGACCTTGTCTATTCCATGGGCAACAGAGATATTGTTGAAGATGGGTATTGGTATGGAGGAACCCCTATTTGGGTATTGGCAGAACAAAATGGCATGAAAGCCGCGAGTTACTTTTTTGTCGGATCTGAGGCACCGGTGCAGGGCATTCACCCGAGTTACTATTTTAATTTTGATGGAAGTGTACCTAACCTTACACGGGTTTCCAAGGTGTTTGAATGGTTGCAGTTACCGGAAGAGGAAAGACCGAGAATGATAACGTTGTATTTTTCTGATATGGATAATGTAGGGCACAGTTATGGGCCTGACAATAACGAACAAATAGGACATAGGCTGGAAAAATTGGACCGCGAATTGGGGGCCTTGTTTGAAGGATTGGAGAGTTTTGACTTGGATATCAATATATTCATCGTCTCCGATCATGGCATGACCAACATTCCCAAACAGAATCTACTCAACCTTGACCATATCACCGAAGGGATTGCAGCGAGAGTAGTCAACAACGGTGCATTGGCCCATCTTCACTTGGAGAATGAAAAGGAATTGGAGAAGGTTTACAGGAAATTGAAGAAAGCTGAAAATCATTTCAAAGTAGTCAGGATATCGGACAGGGAATATTACAAGAATACCGAAAAGTACAGAAATCGATTAGGGGACCTGCTCATCATTCCTGATTTGGGCCATTATTTGGCCACTAGCCAAGGCATGGTTTCTTATCAAAACAGGTCAGCCATGTTCAAAACAGATGTCTTTGGGGAGCATGGTTTCAGCCCTGAGTTTAAAGATATGCATGGTATTTTTTTCGCTAAAGGACCGATGGTGAAGGAAGGGTTGATAATTACACCTTTTGAAAATATTCACGTATATCCATTGTTGGCTACAATCTTGGGATTACCGATTCCTGAAGACATAGATGGGAAGCGTGAAATACTTGAACCGATTTTGAAAGAGAAATAATGGAAAGGAAAGAAATAGAGAACAGGGATGACGTGTCGCTTTTGGTAAGGAGTTTTTATGCCCGCATCAGAGTCCATGAAAATTTGGGACCAATTTTCAATAAGGTAGTTGAGGATTGGGAAACACACTTGGAAAGATTGACTGATTTCTGGGAAATGGTATTGTTGAATACAGGACCTGGGGCTGGTAAGTTCAGTCCCGTTCCAGTGCACAAGGAAGTTGATCGAAATACAGGAAATACAATTGAACAACTCCATTTTGGAAATTGGTTGGAGCTGTGGTTTTCGACCTTAAATACTTATTTCGAAGGTGAAAATGCGGATTATGCCAAGGAACATGCCCGAAACATGGCACATATCCTGTTTTTCAGGATCATGGAAGGCAGGAGCAAAACCATGTGATTTAGAATTCAACACTTATTCATTTTTATTTTGATTTGAAAAATGTAAACTTATCCCATTCCTTTCTATACCTGAAAAGATCATCCATGAAAGGAAGTCCACCCACCACGAATATTTTTTCAATTCGGATTTCATGGACACCATTTTCCAAATGAGAGATGTCTAAAAGTCCCTGATATGCTCTTTGACGGGTATCTCTCATAGCGATTTTTCGCCATTTGGATTCTTCGATGAAAACGAGACTGTCATTAAGATAAAAGCGGTAAAGATCGATGTCCGAATTGAGCGTACCCCAGCCAAGGCTGTCAAGATCAGGCTTGAATTTTTCTTGGAGTATCTTGAGGTTTTTGCTGTCCATTTCGTAATAAGACAACGTAATGGGCGTTAGGTCTTCCTTGATTTCTTCACTTTTCAACATTGCCCGTGGGAATCTTTCTTGCTTATCGATTTTATCCTCAAAATGCCATGATTGGTATGGCCAATCGAGTGATTGTTCCGACAGGTTTGAAATGTTGGAAAAGAGGAAAAGGTCTTTGCTGTCCGAGATGATGAAAGGTATGGTGAAGAGAAAAATGAATATGGTGTAACCCAATATATACCATTTGCCAAGATTGCTTTGGTATAATGCCTGAATAGTACTGAATAACGACTTAGCCATCCATGCTTTCAGTTTTGATTTTTTTCCAATAGCCGAGAAAAGAGCAAATCCAATCAGTGAGGCCATAAAAATCAGATAAATCAAGAAGAAATCAAGATCGAAAAATTTATAAATTGCCAATAGAAATCCCAGATAAGAAGTAAATATTAAAAAAATAATCCCCATCATCAATGGAAAAGCAAATGCCATACTGCAAATCCTTTCCAGTTTTAAGACCATATCGGAAGGTTTGGCATATTCATAATCCTTCCCTACTTTGAACAGATTCTCATTGATGACACCTTTTGGAAAAGCATAGCTCAGGCCCAATAAACCTGCCCAGGCAAATCTCAAAATCAAGTGTACAGTAAAAAAAATCTTAAAGACATTGACAATAATAGAAAGGTAGATAAATACGAGCCAGGCCCCAATAAAATCAAGACCTATATCCTGCACCAGTACGATGGCAAATTTGTACACTTCTGCAGGAAAAGCGAAAATGAAAGCCAAAGAGATACCTGAAATTATTACCTCAGGTTCCCAGCTGTTTTTTTGGAGATTCCTCAACCATGAAGAATCTTCCTCTTCAATCTGGCCAGTCTGCTCACTCATATATTCATAGTTAATTTTAAAAATTATTTGCGCTCAAACCAAAAGTAAGTAAAAAAAATAATAGTTGCTTTGATCAGGTAGGAAATGCTATAGGAAGCACCTATCTGATAGGCGTTTGTAAGAATAGGTAAGTAAATAATTTATTGCATTTTATCAGACTGAAATCAGCTTGAAATGATAATTCATTCTTTCTGCTTTTTGAAAAGAAATGGTTTTCCGCAAGTGGTAAAATGCTTCCAGCAGCATAGCATTTTCAATTTCTCCGGCGTCAACAGGTTTAAAACCAACCCATTCGATGATTCTTTTTACCATTGCTTTTTCTGTGGAATCAGGTCCACAGTAATAACTTTCATTCACCAAGCCCATAGGATCTGATTTTGGATAGTCTATACCCAGGTTATTGAATGCTTTGAAAAGCTTATGTTCTCCAATACTCCTTTTGATTAAAGTTGTATTTGGGCAAAACTCTGCGGTGTAAGCACCGTTGGTACAGTCTATGATGATTTTGTTGCCCAAGTCGGATATTGCCAATGCTTCAGATACTCTTGGCAGGTGCTCGTTTTCGCAGCAGATCAATACCACATCAGACATTTCAATGGCAGTTTCGTAACTGAAAATTTTGTCCAAATACATGTTGAGAATTTTCCACTCGATTTCTTTGATTACAAAATCTTCACGTACTCCAAAAACCACAGTTTGGTTTGCGGACAATAATTTGTTGCCGAGTGTGGAAGCAAGCTTGGTTCCACCTAATATACTTATTTTCATAATCGATCAGTTGCTTAGCTTTTGGGTGAAAAAGCCAACGGTTAGATGATAATTTAACCACTCCGTTTGTAGTATTTTATTTTGATATTCAACAGAATGGTTTGAAATATAGACAATTAGAACTCGTATTCAAAATATATTTTTGGAAATTCAACCTGGTAAAAATGAAAAGCAAATAAGTATTTGTGACTTTCAAATTACAAAATGGGAAGAGGGATTTTGGAGAGAAAAATTTTTAATATTTTTTTTGATCGGAAGGGAAACTTGATAAAAATCAATTTTTTAGAGGGAAAATAAATTGGAGAAAATGGTTATCCGCTTCTTTGCCATTAACCCAATATTCTACTTCAAACATGTCTGATTTTCCGAAGTCGGATGTCCCCTGTCTGCAGACAGACAGGCATGTGCCGGACTATTCAACTCCGTAGTTAGAATTATTTTGAATTACCAATTTACATGGATCATTACGCACATACGGATTGGAAAAATATGACTTTTGGATCTGAATATTCCATGAAGAAATGCCGGGATGAGAACCGTGACCAAGCCAAAATAATGCGGGTAAAAAGAAAGAAGCTTAGAAGTCAGACTGTAATCAATTTGAAGTGATATTCTGTTTTTTCTTTTTTATTGGTAGCAATTTCTTTTCTCAAATGAAAGAAAGCTTCTAAAAGATAAGCACTTTGTGAGGAGCCTGCGTCAATTGCCTTAAATCCTGATTTTTCAATCAGTTTCTTCACTTTTAATTTTTCGGGTCCTTCTTCACCACAAAAATAGGTTTCTTTGATTAAGCCCAATACATCTGAGTCCGGATAGTCAAGTCCTAAATTATTAAAAGCTTTGTAAATATTTTTTTTTCCAAGGGATTTTTGGATTAGAAAACTGTTGCAGGAAAAATTGCTTTCAAATCTTCCATTAGTGCAGTCGATGATTGTTTTGTTTGTAAGATCAAGATCCAAAAATGATTGGCAGATTTCATGCAATTGATCGTTTTCGCAGCAAATAAGGACGATCTCAGATCTTTTGATAGCTTCGGCAAAACTATATATTTGACTTGGAAATCTGTTCAGAAGTTTCCATTCAATATCTTTTGATTCAAAATTCTCCCTGACTCCATAATTGACTTCCAAATTAGAGGAGAGAATTTTTTTTCCCAATGTTGTGGTGAGCTTGGTAGCTCCCAATATCCCTATTTTCATTAATCAGGCTTATTTTGAAGATTGCTTGAAGTTTTAAATCCACACCTTTACTAGGGCTTTGTTAGGTATGGATTGGGTCAGGTTGGCAACAAGATCTTTATACGAAAGGTTTTTTTGTAATTTGTCTTGCTTTTGTTGAAAATTAATAAATCAAATATGAATTACAAAATAAAATATTGAAAAATAATAATTTTTTTAAATAAAAACATTGGATTAACAATCAGTTAATATGTTTTCAAAAGAAATATTGGATGATTCACTGAAACACAGCCCAAAACAAACCTAATGTCATCTCTGAAGAAATGGTCACACTATTTTGATTGGATGAATTTTTGAAATGGATTAGTTTTTCTGTTCTTGAGTCCATGAATACCTGCGGCTATAAATAAAACCGCAGCAAAAAACAGAGCAGCATAGGCTACCATAGATTGATTATCCCATTGTTTGACAGCAATTGCAATAAAGGCCCAAACACCTACCAAAGCAGCTTCTCGCATATTTCTGTAGCGGATAAGGGCTAAATAAATCCCCGTCCCAATCGTTAAAACTGCTATAGTCCAAAACACCTGATTGGACAGCAATATTTCTTTAGCTAAAAACCATACCGATAAGTTAACCACAGAAGCCGTGATAATCCAACCTGTGTAAATACAAATCGGCCACCATACAAATGCAATGACATCCAATGGTGCATCCCATGTTTCCAGTCTTAATTTAACTACAAGAATCAAAAGGCACATCAGCAATGCGAATATCACCAAAACGGAGATAGTAATCATTTGAGAAGTCCAGACTACTATCCAAAGGCCATTGAAGACATTTGAAAGTCCAAACCAAATGGATGCGGGAATCAGGGATTTTTGGTTTTGATTTTTGAAAAATGAGAACCATTGGAAGACGATAAAGCTCAACAAAAGAAGATAAATTAAGCCCCAAATGGAAAAAGCATATCCGGCAGGCGTAATCAAAGTGTCATATTGATTGCTGATTTCACCCACTGATTTTCTTTCTCCTACTCCGGCTCCGTAGAGATAATTGAGATATAGGGTTGCTACAAAACTAAGTGTGTTGAAAATTAGAAGGGATAGATTTTTTGTCATAAAAAGGGAAGTTCAGCTTCGGATAGGACTATCAGTATTGAAATTGTTGCATGGCAAATTGAAGGGATTAGATCATATCATCAAACACTTCTTCCAAATCAAGAACAAAGCCTTCAACTGCTTGGGAAGCTACTTTATCTCCATGTGTAAATATTCTTGATGCTTGGTATTTCCCATTCATCAAGGTGTTAATGATCAAGGTACATTCATTAGGGTGGATGATCCAATATTCCTTTACCCCGGATTCTTCGTAGACTTCATATTTGTTTTGCAGTTCTTTTTTATTGTTGCCGGGAGAAAGGATTTCTACAATCAGATCGGGAGCACCCACACAACCAAGTTCGTCCAATTTTTCCGGATCACAGATCACACAGATATCAGGTTGGACAACGGTATCGATGTCTTCATGCTTTTTGGATTTGACAGGAAGCCGGACATCAAATGGTGCCGCATAAACTTTGCAAGAATGTTTTTCCAAAAAATTGTAAATTTTATTGAAAATTCTACCAGAAACCTCCTGATGAATTCTTCTTGGTGCAGCCGCTTGCCTAAATATCTTGCCTTTAATCAGTTCTACCATTTCATCCATCTGCCAGGTCAGATAGTCAGCATAGGTATAGCGACCGTAATCTGCTAATGGCTCTTCAACTTTGTTTGTCAATTCTTCCTTTTCCATAAAGTAAAAATACTGATTATAAGGGAGAAAGGAAATATGGAATTTAAGGTGGATTAGAATATGGTCATTAGCGTCGTTTTATTTCGGACAATAGGATTACCGGAATAGATTTCAATAATATAGGGACATCATTAGGAGCAGGGGTGAAAATATCAGCTTCTTCGTCTGTTAACTTGAACTTGATAAATACAGGTATAGGGTCTTGGCTGACAAATTTATACTCTTCAGGTAGATTTTCCGGATAGTAAACCTCATCCTTATAGCGAATTAAAAACTGGTATGAACCTCGTGTAGCTACATTTATAACCACTTCACCATTTCCTTCTAAGAAAGGACCGTCATCCGAAATGCAGGAGTTAAATAAAAGTAGAAATACGCTGATTAATAAACTTAAGTTAGACTTCATATTGTAAAGACGATGATTTTGATAAAAATGTGACAGATGATCTTTTTCTAAAATAAAATACCCGAGATAAAACTTTTTGTCCTATGCAATGCTTGGACAAAGAGAATTGAATGTAGAATTAATAATTTCAAACACTGCAACGCTACGTATGTTATCAAAGTTGAAACGGTCCTTAATTTAATCTATGAAATTTTACACCAGTTACCTTGCTTGTACCATTCTTTTGTTAGGATCTTTATCCTGTTCTTTCAAGGGGATTCATCGGAGCAAAGAGATTACCTATATGGAAAATGGGTTTTTGGAAAATCTTCCTGAAAAGCAATTAAATGTCTTTGCTCCAAAAAAGGCAGATGGAAAGCAACCCGTTATGCTTTTTATCCATGGTGGCAGTTGGGATTCTGGAAATAAGGATATCTACAACTTTCTTGGAGCAAGATTGGCGAGGAAGGGAATAGTGGCAGTGATCATTGATTATCCCCTCACTCCGGATTATCAGGTTCATGACATGGCAAAAGCTTCGGCGCAGGCTGTTAATTGGGTAAATGAAAATATCAATAAATATGGCGGAGACCCAGATAGGATATTCGTTTCAGGACATTCTGCCGGGGGTCACTTGGCAAGTTTGATTTCTGTGCGGGATGAATATTTTGATACCTTGGGTGTGGAAAATCCTATCAAGGGGACAATCCTGATAGATGCGGCGGGTCTGGATATGTATTGGTTTTTGAAGGAAATGAATTATGAACCTGGGACTAAATATCTCCGGGCCTTTACGGATAATCCACAGGTATGGAAAGATACCTCACCGATTTACTATTTAGATAAAAAAGATCCACCGATGCTGATCATGATGGGAGGAAGAACGCTTCCGGGAATAGAAAAGACCACGGAAAGATTTTTGGAGGAATATAAAAAAATAGAACCCGAACCTAATTTTCATCTTCAGAAAGGCAAAAAGCACAAACCCATGATCGTACAGTTTATATACACGCCCAACAAGGTATATAAGTGGATTGAGGAATTTATGGAGGTTAAATAATGAGTTGAAAGTTGTAAGTATGATTACAACTTTTTGATATTTTTGATTAAGTTGTAAGTATGATTACAATAAATTATATATTTGTATATTCTTGTAATCATAATTACATATATGTTCCAGATACCCAAAAATTTAAATACCCGTCAGGATTACCTGGATAAGATTAAACCCTTTATTGGAAAAGGTTTGGTGAAAGTTTTGACCGGACAGAGAAGGGTCGGGAAAAGTTATTTGTTGTATCAGCTAATTCAGGAACTTCAAGATAAAGACATCAATACCCCGGTTATTTACATCAACAAAGAAGACCTTGATTTTGCGTGGATGAAAGAAGCCAAAGACCTGCACCAGTATGTCAGGGACAAAAAAGTGTCTGGTAGGATGAATTATGTATTTATTGATGAAATACAGGATATTGTAGATTTTGGAGATGCATTAAGGTCATTACTCTTGGATGAAGAACTCGATATCTATTGTACCGGAAGTAATGCCAATTTGCTTTCTGGTGATATCGCCGGGAACCTTAGCGGAAGGTATATAGAAATTACAGTTTACAGCCTTTCCTACCTCGAATTTTTGGAATTTCATCAATTGGAGGACAGGTCTGAAAACCTTGAAAAATATTTGAAATATGGAGGATTGCCATATTTAAAGCATTTGGAACTGAAAGATCACATTGTCTTCGAGTATTTAAAAAACATTTATGGAACAATTGTATACCGCGATATCATCAACAGGTATGGAGTAAGGAATACGACATTTCTTGAGCAGCTTGTCTTTTTTTTGGCAAGCAATACAGGAAGCCTGTTTTCAGCCAAGAAAATTTCTGATTTTTTAAAATCCCAAAAAATAAATATGGCACACAATCAGGTACAAACATACACCGAGTACCTGTGTAATGCCTTTTTGATCCACAAAGTACCACGGTTTGACATAGTGGGAAAGCGTTTGTTTGAGATAGGTGACAAGTACTACTTCGAAAATCTCGGAATCCGACATGGTATTTGGGGCTACCGACCTGAGGACAGGGGGAAGATTCTGGAAAATGTGGTGTACAATCATTTACTCTTCAAAGGATATAAAGTCAAAGTTGGTGTATTGGGAAATGAGGAGATTGATTTTGTTTGTCAAAAAGACGGAGAAACCACCTACTATCAAGTTGCGCTTACCATCAACGAAACCAAAACGATGGAAAGGGAATTTGGCAATCTTCAAAAAATCAACGATAACTACCCAAAAACCGTCATCACCATGGACAAGTTTGATGGGAATACTTTTGATGGGATTCAGCAGATGGAACTGAGGAATTTCTTGAAAGTGTGACAGATTGGTTCAAGTCTTCAGACTTGGACCAAAAACGTCACAGTCTTCAGACTGTGGTAAATGCAGTCTGAAGACTGCAACTATAATAGTCCAAGACAAAGTCTTGAACTACTCCATCAATATCACCTCCATCAATCTATCCGTCAACCCCGCATAACTCGCAGCAGCTATAGAGATATTCTTCTGGAGAGAAGAAAATGCCCAGTCCTAGAGGATTGTTTGATTGATATTTTTCGTTTGGTTTTCATGGATATGGCCTAATCTTCTTTTTATTAAAGCTATACTGAAATTTGGACTAGTTTTCCATCTTTAAGCGAATAAATATTTTCCTCTTCGTCTTTTAAAAAATCAAATCCGGGATTATTAGAGATAATTTTTAACCATTCATTTCCATCGTTTATTTCTTCTTCCAATAGAATTAAGACTTTAACGTTTTTATCAGCCTCTTTCAAATCCAAATCTAATTTCAAATGGCCTTTTTTATTGGTTTTTGAATTTATTTCAATTGCTTTCATTTTTGCTAAAGTTTATATTTATCAAAGTACGATTTTTTTACCTAATGGTAGGTAATGCCCTTCACAAAAACAACCCCACTGGTTCAAGTCTTCAGACTTAGACCAAAAACATCACAGTCTTCAGACTGTGGAAAATGCTGGTTGTAAATATGATTACAATGAATACCTGATAAGGGAAAGTTTTTGATACCTAAAATAAACTTATAGCAGAAATAGGTATTACACCATGATTTTCTGTTTGAAATGCATTTTCCATTTTATCTGCCCCTGTTACAGCGACTCCAATTACTTTATTGTTATAAGAAATTATTGGGCCACCACTATTTCCCGCAATCAAAGGGGCATTTATTAAAAAACGGGTTATCGAAGATGCTTGTCTTGTCCCTATTATTAATCCAGGAGAAAATATTCCGGAATCCCCATAATTATGATTTGGAAAACCTGCCACAACTATTGGATCGTTTAGTTTCACTCTGTCTGAATCACCTATTTCTAAGCCATTACTTATTTCAAAATCATCAACTTCAAAAATTGCAAGGTCAATAACTTCATGCCTTTTTTTAATTTTAACAGGAAATCTTTTATGTTCTTCATTAGATCTGAAAATTTCGCTGTCAAAAAATAAACAATGACTACAAGTTACAAATCCAACCCCATTTAAATAAAAACAGGAACCCTGAATTGCGTTAGAGGATGATTCAATTACGAATATGTTATTTACTATCTTATTTATATCAAATGATGGGGGTTCAGATATTACCCTCATTATTCTTTTTCTATTTAATTCAATTAGTTGGGGCAACACATGGTTGTTTAAATAATCAATTAGAAATTTTTGATAATGAAGAAAATTGAACTTCATATCTTCATGCGTACCTATAAATGTATACTTAGTAAATGAAAATTGATCTGGTAAAACTTCATTCACATAATTGAAATCAGGGAACTTATTAAGTTGAACAATTTTTAAAGCATTGCCAATTAATTGGGTATCCGATATTTTATTAAAAATTGGAGGATTTGAACCGGTTAAACTGTCTAATTGGAAAATGACAACTCCATTCTCTGTGTAGGAGCTAAAGATAGTAGTTCCTAGAAATGGAGTGTCACAAATAAATTCGGGATATCTTTGTTCAATTACTAATCTCATCAGTTTTGGAAGATGGATTCCTAAATCCACTTCAGGAAAATTTGAATACGGAATGCTCCAGTCGTAGTTTATTTTAGACATTTTTTATAAGCTGATTAAGATTTAATTATGCTCACTAAGTAGTTCAGGAAAACAATAATGTTATAAGTACTTTAAAAATCTAAATTTATAAAATTTCTTTTCAAATTAATTTAAAGTCAAAGTTTTCATTTCTTTCTGTTTTCCAACTTGTAAATGTCAATCACTTTGCTCTCTTCAGACCATCTTCCTATGATGATATTAGAAAATACAAAACTTTGATTTTGGCCGAGGGTACAAGTATTCAGGCTTGTACTACCAAAAACTAAAAGACCAAATGATGATTAAGGATGACATTTTAGTTTGGAAAACCTCAAACCCTCAATCCCCCGCATTCCAATAAGCCATCCGCTCACAACTCTCCACCTCAATACTGTAAAAGTCAAATTCCTGCGTGACTTTACCTTTGATCAGATAAATACCACGGCCTTTGAAGGGATATTTTTTGACTACCGGAGGAAAATGAACGGTATCTATCCAGTCGCCCTCCCGATCGATAAAAGTGCCAAAGTTCATTACATCGCCCTTTACTGTCCTGGTGTACTTGATGGTGACGAGGTAACCAATGATCTGCACAGACTTGCCCAAATGCTGCTTTAAATCCCTTGCTTTAATGCTGGGCACGGTCTGATCCTTGACCAAGTGGAAGGGAGAGTCCAAGGGAAATTCCAGAATATCTATCTGATCCACAATCTCCTGCCGTACATCAGAGGCTTCCAGTTCGGGCACTTTCAGCTCCCGGAAACCGGCCTGCCGGAAAAGTTCATTGCCTGTAGCCACTGCTTTCCGCTTATTGAGAATAAAATGTGCTTCCCAAAGCAGTTCCTGTTTGCTCTTTCCTGTAAAGCGGAAGCAGCCGATACGGATCAAGATCAGCACTTGTTCCAGGCTGATCTCCAACCGGGCGATAAAGTCCGAGAGCCCGAGATAATTCCCGTTTGCCCTGCGCTCAGTCAGGATTTTCTCTACTGTGTTCTTTTCCAAGAACTTCAGGTGAATAAAGCCTATATACACTTTCTTGCCATGGATGTTGGTCAGGTAATCGCTCTCGTTGATATGTGGGGCTTGGATGTCGGCACCGTTCATGCGGAGTTCGTGGAAGTAGAATTCGGTGTGGTAAAAGCCCCCGAAATTGTTGATCACACCTACCATAAATTCCAAAGGGAAATAAGCTTTCAGGTACAAGCTTTGATAACTTTCCACAGCAAAGGAAGCCGAATGCCCCTTGGCAAAGGAGTATCCCGCAAAACTCTCGATCTGATGCCACACTTCTGCCGTAATCTTGGGGTCACGTCCCAGCCTTTTACAGTTCGCAAAAAACTGATCGTGTACCCGTTGGAATTCATCCTTGGAGCGGGACTTACCACTCATGCCCCGACGAAGTACATCCGCTTCGCTGAGTGAGAGTTCGGCAAAGTAATGGGCCACTTTGATCACATCTTCCTGATAGACCATGATGCCGTAGGTTTCGGGCATGATGTCCATCATCACAGGATGAGCCTGCTTGCGCCTTTCTGGATCCACATGCCTCAGGATATATTCCCGCATCATTCCAGAGCGGGCGACACCTGGACGGATGATGGAACTGGCAGCAACCAACTCAAGGTATTCATCTGCCTTCATCTTGGCCAGCAGCATCCGCATGGCAGGAGATTCCACATAAAAGGCACCGATTGTATGCCCATTGCGCAGGTGTTCCTTGATCTTGGGATCTTTTTTGAATTTTTCCACTTGCCTAATATCCACTTGCACCCCTTGGTTTTGGTAGATGATTTCCAAGGCGCTTTTGATATGGCCGAGTCCCCGCTGAGAGAGGATGTCAAACTTGTGCAAACCAATGTCCTCCGCGATATGCATGTCAATATGTGCGAGAGGGAATCCTTTTGGAGGCATTTCCGTGGCGGTATAATAATGTATCGGTTTATGCGAAATCAGAATCCCACAGGCGTGGATGGTCAGGTGCGAAGGCATCCCGTGGAGCACCTGACTGTATTTGATGATCAGCTTTCCATACTGGTCTGGAATAAACTCAGGCTTACCTGCATAATAGATCAGTGACTCAATTTCCGTCTTGGGAAGGCCAAATACTTTCCCGAGTTCACGCAGCATCGAGTTAGACTGGAAGGTGCTGTATGACCCCAAGAGTGCCACATGGTCTTGCCCCCCTTTGTTGTATTTCTCAAAAATATACTTCGTCACATCATCCCTATCCGTCCAACTGAAATCAATGTCAAAGTCAGGAGGATTTTCCCGATAAAGGTTGATAAAGCGCTCAAAATATAAATCCAGCTCAATCGGATCCACATCGGTAATATACAGGCAGTAGGCGACAATACTATTGGCTCCGCTTCCTCGGCCCACATGATAGAAATTTTTGCTATGGGCATAATTGACGATGTCGTAATTGATCAGGAAGTAGGAAACAAAGCCTTTTTGTTGGATAAGCTCCAGTTCTTTCTCTATTCTTGTGCTGATCTCTGCCGAAAGGTCCGGATAGCGGTTGAGGGCACCCTTGAAGGTTTCCTGCCGGAGGTAATCGTAATCCTCCCAATCGGAGCCTAGGATATCCCGCTTGTTTTTGACGGCTTGGAAGTAAAAAGAAAACTGACACGCTTCTAGGAGTTTTTGGGCATTGTACAGCAGGTAGCTGTGCCCCTCACAGCGGGCCACCATGTCCGCATAACTGTACAGCATATCACTGATTTCTCCCTGTTCTTCCACTTCAAGTTTGCTGAGCAGTGTATTTCCATCAATGGCCCGCAGCAGACGGTGGGCATTGAATTCCAGTTTGGAGGAAAAGGATGCGGGCTGTAACAATACCAGCTTGTCCTTATACCTGAACCACGGGGACTTGACGATTCGGTTAAGCTGATAGGGGTGCACACCTATAAATTCATTTTCCCGGAGGGCAAAAAACTTGGGAGGCAAAGGGTAGATGATAAAGCTGTTCTGGAAAGCCGGAGCGCTATCTGCAAATGGAATACCCTTGATGCGGTGGTGGGAAAGGTGGCGATTGAGTTCGTAAAAGCCTTCCTGATTTTTGGCCAGCCCGATATATTGTTGCCTGACCCCATTTCGGAAGTCTATGCCAATGACAGGATGGATGCCATTTTTCTGTGCTTCGCGGATAAAGGGAAATACCCCCGACACCGAATTGATATCGGTCAGGGCAAGGGCATCGAGTTTTTTGCCCTTCGCTTCGGTAATCAGCGCTTCCACGGACATGGTGCCGTATTTGAAGCTGTAAAATGAATGGCAGTTGATGAACATTGATATAAATTTGAAATATGCTGAAGCGATATAAATGGATATATACGGATGTGGGACCTATGTTGGGAGTGAAATCCAACAGTAATTTATTTGATCCGCGTTTAGATAATGGATATTCTATCTATATCATCTCAATGCTTGGAATATCCGGCATATCAATATATGTCAAATAAATTAACATTATAATGTTTATAATTTAAACAAATAAAAAGTAACCAAACAAGGAGAGAGAAGAGAATTGTCAATAAATATTCTTAAAAATGGATCAAATCTTTAAAAATCAGCTTTTTTCAGTCCAATTGATTTTTTTCCAAAATAGGCTCAATTGCTTCATTTAAAATGAGTTTTCTGATCGTCAGGATTGGGAATATAAGGACAGAATAAGCTATCATAAAAATGATAATATAGTCAATATAACCTATAGCCAACATTATAGAGATCATGAGTAATTGAAAACCCAAACCGTAGAGGGATACCATGGACATAAACCATTTTGGGAAAGGTTTTGTGCGTGTTACATCTTTTTCTATAGCATAAACTGTCTTGTCAAATAAACCATACATAAAGCTAAATACCTTGAACAGGAAATCTACAGTACCCTGTTTTTCTCCTGGTAGGGCTTCAGGGCTTTCAGTCTCGATGATGTTACTGGTCGTATCACCTCCATCTGAAGCATGTCTCAACACCACATAATAAAAATTGTAAAATGTACCCTGAAGTTGCATGCAGAAAAATGCAATCAGAATTAGTGAAATGCTTGTCTCAGAAACCAATCCAATAGATAGCAGAATAAGAAAATTGAGGATCCAATCAAAAATAGAATCAAGATACCTTCCTGTATAGGATGGGGTGTTTTTAGCTCTTGAAAGTTCACCGTCTGCTGCATCAAGGATGGATTTCAAAATCAAAAAAAAGCCAGCAGTCAAATACCAGCCTTGAATAATACAATAGATTGAAATCAATCCGCTTACCCCAAAAAGAAGAGTCAAGTCAACTGGTGTAAACTGGGTTTCTTTAAGGTGATATACAATTATTTTGGCAATTGATCTGCCATAATCTGAGAAGTCGAGGAACTTCTCTTCTTTGGAAAGTTTTGACATTTTAGAGGACCGAAGTACAGCGAAAGACGATTGGAGTCTTAATTCGGCGTTAGGACTTAAACTGAAATTATATTTTACAAACAGCATTACCAAAGTATTTGTTTTATTTGGTTTAAGGTTATGCTTCTGTTGGTTAATTATCAATCAGTTAAATAATTCTCCTTTACCCAGAAATTGCCAGTAACATTGATTTCAATAGAATTTGAAATTCATAGATACATGAGACCAATAGAAACTACCTTGTCAATCAAATAGTATAAAGAAAATCAAGCCTTACAGTTATTAGTGTGGATTTACATGGCTTTTCTATTTGAAATAATAGAAACTAGCCTTAAGTTAGATTTTTAAATTATAGGTATGGAAAACTGGGTTGAATACCTAAATGATATAGTCGAATACGAAGTCAGGTGGAATATCTATAAAACTGTCCTGATCATTTTGATTTTATGGCTGATCAAAAAGGGTGCCTATAAGCTTATAGGTATTGGAAAGGACAGTGACCTGAAAAGGGTGTACCATTGGCGCAAGACTATTCAATACACCCTTGTTTTTATCGGGTTATTATTGGTAGGAAATATATGGATCAGTAATTTCCAATCAATCACCACTTTTCTGGGGCTATTGTCAGCGGGTATTGCGATTGCTTTGAAGGATATTTTTGTCAACATAGCCGGCTGGATTTTTATATATTGGCGCAAGCCCTTCGATGTGGGGGACAGGATTCAAATAGGGGATTACAAAGGTGATGTGGTAGACCTCAGGTTGTTCCAGTTTAGCCTGTTGGAAGTGGGCAATTGGGTAGATGCCGACCAAAGTACAGGCAGGATTGTCCATGTACCTAACGGAAAAGTTTTTACAGATCCGCAGGCTAATTATAGTCAGGGATTTGATTACATCTGGAATGAGCAGAATATCAATATCAGTTTGGATTCGGATTACAAAAAAGCCCAGGTTATCCTGAAAGAGATCATGAACAAAATGTTTCAATCTGATTTCAAGACAATCGAATATGCGCTCAGAAAAGCACAGAAAGAGCATTTTATCTCATTCAGTCAATATACACCAACTGTTTATAGCAAAATTCATGAGCGGGGAATACAGCTTTCATTGCGATACCTGTGCAATCCCAGAAAAAGACGTTTTTTTGAACATTATTTTACAGAAGAAATGATAGACAGATTCAGAATGGAACCTGAGATCAAGATTGTTTATCCTATTACTTCTATATACTTGGAAAAAGGATCAGAAGATGGAGCTTCAAAACTTTAAAAATAGCCCCAAATTAGTATCCTTGGGGCTATTTTCGAGATTTAGTGGATAATAAGTTTTTAATCTTGCTCTAATTTAATGTATGACACGGTTCAGAAAAATCTATTTGATCAATCTCCACCCATGGCATACTGACAGCTTACATTTGGATTGAAGGGAGAATACATACCCATCGGATTATTGCTCCACAACCAAACATGGAGTTGGTAATGTGGGAATGGAGGTCCGCCTTTGGCATTAACAAAGACATTTGGCTCGATTTCTATCAATTCCCGATGATCATCAAAAGGTATTTCGCCTAACATGGGAGGTCCATCATTGTTGGCATCCCAAGGTTCAGAAGGTACCAAATACTCTACGGCGACGAGTTTATATCCACCGTTTTTCATAGGCTCATATACTAAAACTCCGGGTTCAATCGGATTGACAAATGGAATGATTTTGTCCATATCAGCAGCATGATGCCCCATTCCTCCCAAATCAGGTGCTTCGACGCAATGAGGATTGAAAACATAGCCATCAGCTTCTGCTACAGAAAGACGATGGTATTTGGCAGTTGCTGCTCTAATGTTTGCTAAAAGCTTATTCTGATTGGAGGGATTCATCCTGAGGGTGATTCCAATGTCATCATCCAAAATAGCTAACTCCTCTGTACTCAAATTCATATCCTGCGAAGGTTGAATAATGTCCTCCGTGATGCTTTCTTGAATGCATCCAGCCATAATCAGGCAAACTGCCAAACCAAAAATGAATGCGGCTGATAAATGTGTTTTTTTTCTCATAATGCTTTGATTTTAAGGGTTAAAGAATTGATTTCAAACCAAATGATTGATCAAATGGAAGTATATCCATTTAAAATATCTTTTTGGTTTCTGCTCTTAAAATTGCTGTGAGTAGGTACAACATCCTTCACCCTAAAGGGTGATTTTGTCAATACACAAAAAAAAACTGCGCATTGCGCAGTTCATGAAGATTTGTCAACTAAAAACCCAATGATTTAATCCCGTTTTTTCAAGTCACCTCTTTTGATGGATTGGATAAACTTAGACCAAGCAAATGGATCCACAAGTGTAAATGGTCTTGGTCCGTATCGGTCTTGGATTTGCATGATTTGCCCCTGTTGGAAATAGCGCATATTTTCATTGCCGGAAGCTGGCATTCCTTCTGCCCATCTGAGTAGTGTTTCAGGATTCATATTACCCCTTGTGTCCACTGACATGGGTGCATCATAATTCATAGCCAACACAGCTCTTTTGAATTCTTCTTCAGTTGGGTAGGGCATGACTTCAATTTCTGCCAAAGCTATTTCATCCACCTGCATGGTAAGGATAAGACTGATTCTGTCTTCTTCTACAGATTCCGGCACATTAAATACCTGTCTTTCCAATCCGATAAAACTGAAAACGACACTATCGCCTTCTAAAACCGGCATAGAGAAATAACCATACCGCCCACTACTTGTACCACGGCCTTTCTTTGGGACGTAGACATTTACTCCCGGAACAGCATCAGTACTGTCTGCATTCAGAATAATTCCTGAAAGTTGAATGACTTTTCTTTCTTTTTGATCTTGGGCAAATGAATTCTTATTTCCAAAGAAGAAAAGACCTAAAAATAACATCAGGGCTATATGTGATAATTTTAATTTCAAAGCGACAATTTTAATAAATAATGAAAATTAACCCGATTGAGTTCAGTAAAGGTTTTTAATTTGGCTATAATATTAGCCTATTTTGGTATCATTTGTTTAATTTCAAACCAGATTTATTCGTTAAAAAATATAAATGCGACTTAAAAATATCAGTTTGAGCTATGGAATGAGAATTTTCAAAGCTTTGTCAGAGGAGCCTAGGGTACGTATTCTCCACTTATTACAACAGAATAAGGAGCTTTCTATTTCAGACTTGGAACATATTCTGGATTTTACCCAGACCAAGACAAGCAGGCATCTTGTCTACCTCAAAAATTCAGGTTTGGTCGGAAGCCGCAGGGTGGACCAATGGATTTTTTATTACATTCTTGAAGAAGTACAGGAAATCATTCAGCAGGTTTTTAAGTTTATTCAAAAGGATGCCAACCTTATCAAGGATCAGGAAGTTTACCAAATACTCCATTCCAATAGGGAACTTGCCATCAATAAAATACAAAACAATCCATACCGAAAATAATCTTCCTTGAAAACTTACCAACACCTCTTCTTCGACCTCGACCATACCCTTTGGGATTATGACAAAAATGTGCAGGAATCACTTTCAGAACTTTTTGAAATATATCAGCTCCAAAATTTTGGAATCCTCGATTATGAAACTTTTTTGGAAGCCTTCTACCAGGTCAATTTTAAGTTATGGGCGATGTATGATTTGGGCAAAGTGGATAAAAAAAGGCTTAGAGAAATCCGTTTCAAACTGATTTTTGAAAAGGCTGGAGCTAGGGATAATGCTGTTCCCAAAGAAATGGAAGATGACTTCATGCATAGGACATCTTCCAAGCCACATTTGCTCCCCTATTCCAAAGAGATTTTGGACTATCTTAGGCCCAATTACAGGATGCATATCATCACCAATGGTTTCAATGAAAGTCAGGCATTGAAAATTAAATCTTCCGGTTTGGAATCTTATTTTGATTTTGTGATCACCTCTGAGACAACGGGACATAAAAAACCTGACCCGAGGATCTTCAAATATCTTTTGGACAAATTATCCGTGAACGCCACAGATTGTATTATGATAGGCGACAATCCCAATTCTGATATTCTGGGTGCTATCCAATCCAATCTTGATAACATCTATTTTGATCCCCATGGAAAAGGAATCGAGCATCTGCCGACTTATACAATCAAGCATTTGAAGGAATTGGAAGGAATTTTTTAGAAGCGAGAGATGAGAAGCGAGAGTTTTAGAGCCAAGAAACAAGAGCCAAGAACAAAGAAACATCAAGAGCCACGGAGTTGGGAATGAGACGTGGTATTTGAGAAAAGCTATGAATTATTTAATGCCGATAAATAGGGAAGCCAGAAATAAGAATCAATTGGTGTGAGACAAAGAAGACTACTAGATGATTTAGATAATACAAACTTTTTTACTTTAGAACCATCCAACTTTTGAACCTACCCAACAACCAAACCTCCTTTCTGACGGGGTTTTCCCAATAGGAAGCCTTATATTTGGGGAATTAGAAACTTAATAAACTCAAATAATATGCTTAAAGGATTTTTCAATGTTCCAGAACCGGTCAATGAACCGGTCAAAAGTTACGCCCCAGGTTCTCCGGAGAGGTCAGAGCTTCAGGCAATGTTAAAAGAATTCAGGGCGCAGCAAGCCGACGTGCCTATGTATATCGGGAGTGAAAAAGTGAGAACAGGCAACAAAAAGCCCATGAACCCGCCACATGACCACCAACATCTTTTGGGTCATTTCCATGAAGGAGATGCTTCCCATGTGGAGCAGGCAATTAATGCCGCGATGGGGGCAAAGTATGCTTGGGAATCTATGGAATGGGAGCAAAGAGCTGCTATTTTTCTGAAAGCCGCAGACTTGTTGGCAGGTCCCTATAGAGCGAAGATCAATGCGGCAACCATGCTAGGTCAATCCAAGAATGCTTTTCAGGCCGAAATTGATGCTGCTTGTGAGTTCATTGATTTTTTGCGCTTCAATGTAAAATATATGGTAGAAATCTATTCCCAACAGCCACCCGTTTCTGGAAATGGCGTTTGGAACAGAGTGGAGCAAAGACCTTTGGAAGGTTTCGTATTTGCTTTGACTCCTTTCAATTTTACTGCTATTGCAGGTAACCTGCCTACTTCTGCTGCCTTGATGGGAAATACGGTGGTTTGGAAGCCCGCCCATACTCAGATCTATTCTGCCAATATATTGATGCAGGTTTTCAAAGAAGCCGGTGTACCGGATGGCGTGATCAACCTGATCTATGTAGATGGACCCACCACTGGAAAAATTGTTTTCAACCATCCTGATTTTGCCGGGATTCACTTTACAGGTTCGACGGGCGTTTTCCAACATATATGGAAGACTATTGGTGAAAATATCTTTAAGTACAAGTCCTATCCAAGAATTGTTGGCGAGACTGGAGGAAAGGATTTTGTGATTGCCCATAAATCAGCAAATCCCAAAGCAGTGGCTGTGGGACTTTCGAGAGGAGCTTTTGAATATCAAGGTCAAAAGTGTTCTGCGGCATCAAGGGCCTATATCCCCTCCAATATGTGGGATGATGTGAAAAAATATTTATTGGAAGATCTGGCGTCCATGAAAATGGGACCAACTGAAGATTTCACCAATTTTATCAATGCCGTAATTGATGAAAAAGCATTTGACAAAATCTCCAATTATATCTCAGAAGCTAAGAAAGCAGATGGAGTGGAAATCATCTCAGGCGGCAATTTTGACAAATCCAAAGGTTACTTCATCGACCCCACCGTCATTGTAACCAAAGACCCCATGTATACTACGATGTGTGAGGAGATTTTTGGCCCTGTTTTGACGATATATGTGTATCAAGCTGAGCATTTTGAAGAAGCGTTGGAATTGGTAGATCAGACTTCCCCTTACGCCTTGACAGGAGCGGTCTTTTCCACTGACAGATATGCTATCGAATTGGCTACCCAGAAACTCAGAAATGCAGCGGGTAACTTCTATATCAATGACAAGCCGACAGGTGCAGTGGTAGGGCAGCAGCCATTTGGTGGTGCTAGGGCTTCCGGGACCAATGACAAGGCCGGTTCCATGATCAATTTGCTTAGGTGGGTATCTCCCAGGACGATTAAAGAAACCTTTGTGTCTCCTGTGGATTATAGGTATCCGTTTTTGGGAGAGGATTGAGAAAAGCGTTTAGAAGCGAGAGACAAGAATCAAGAATCAAGAAAAAAGAGAGCGTTGACCTTTGAGGTCTTTTTTGACCTCGAAGATTTGTGGGAAGCGAGAAGCGAGAAGCGAGACTTTAGAAACATGAACCAAAGCCTGCCCCGAGAATCGGGGAGCCAAGAATCAAGAGCTAAAGCTTTTCCCGAATATTGGGAAATCAAAAACCAAGTGACCTTTGGGGTTTATTAAAACCTCAAAGGTTATCACTTCTTTTTAAACAATGAATCCACAAACTCTTTTCTGTTGAATACCTGTAGGTCAGTCATTTTCTCGCCAACACCGATGTATTTGACCGGGATTTTGAATTGGTCCGAGATGCCGATGACTACGCCACCTTTGGCTGTACCGTCCAGTTTGGTGATAGCCAAGGCAGTGATATCTGTGGCTTTGGTAAATTCCTGTGCCTGAATAAAGGCATTCTGTCCGGTAGAACCATCAAGTACCAATAGGATTTCATGGGGAGCATCGTCGATGAATTTCTGCATGACTCTTTTGATTTTGGTCAGTTCATTCATCAGGTTGACTTTGGTATGCAATCGGCCGGCGGTATCCACAATGACCACATCTGCACCGGTATCCACTCCTTGTTTGACAGCATCAAAAGCCACCGAAGCAGGGTCAGTATTCATCCCATGGGAAACCACAGGCACACCGACCCTATCACCCCAAAGAATCAATTGATCGACTGCCGCAGCTCGAAAAGTATCCGCAGCTCCCAATATGACAGATTTCCCGGCACCTTTAAATTGGTGGGCCAACTTACCTATTGTGGTAGTTTTTCCCACACCATTGACACCGACTACCATGATTACATAAGGCTTTTTGTCTGCAGATAGGTCAAAATCAGAAAGATCGGCACTTTTGTTTTCTTCCATCAAGCCCATGATTTCTTCCCTAAGGATGACATCAAGTTCTGTGGTATTCACATATTTATCCTTGGCTACACGGTCTTCTATTCTTCTGATAATTTTGATGGTAGTATCCACACCAACATCTGAGGTAATCAGGATTTCTTCCAGTTCATCCAATACTTCCTCATCAACCTTGGATTTGCCGACAACAGCCTTGCTGAGCTTGGAAAAAATATTTTCGCTGGACTTTTGTAGTCCCTGATCAAGACTTTCTTTTTTGTCTTTTGTAAAAAAACCGAAAATTCCCATATCTATACAATTTTAGAATCCGAATATAATGAAAAAGTCCCTCCAAGACTTTGCCTGAAGGGACATTTACTTGCAAATGATTGCAATGTATTATTTTTTCAAGGTATCCTGAACCATTGTGGTCGGAACCATCTCTTCTTTAAAGGTATATGCACCGGTCTTGTCAGACTTGATTGCTCTGATCACCTTAGCATAAGTTACTCCACCTTCTTTTTTCAGGGTTGCTACTACTTTCTTAGCCATATTATTGAGATTTATTAGGTTGATTAAACAAAAACCTAAATTATTTAATTTCTTTATGTACCGTCATTTTCTTCAAGATTGGGTTGAATTTCTTCAATTCCAATCTTTCAGTAGTGTTCTTACGGTTTTTGGTAGTGATGTACCTTGAGGTACCTGGAAGACCGGAGGTTTTATGCTCCGTACATTCCATTATCACTTGAACTCTGTTACCTTTCTTAGCCATCGCTCTATATTATTTATTGGGTAAACCCGCTGATTATCTAATTACAATGAATCCTTTTTCCTGAGCTTTTTTCAATACGGCAGTAATGCCTTTCTTATTGATAGTTCTTAGGGCTTTGGTACAAACTTTCAACGTGATCCAAGCATCCTCTTCAGGAACATAGAAGCTTTTCTTGTGCAAGTTTGGATAAAACTTACGCTTGGTCTTGTTGTTCGCGTGCGATACATTATTACCTACTCGAGGTCTTTTACCGGTGATGTCACAAACTTTTGCCATGATATATGATCGTATTATTAAAGACGTTTTTCCAATTGAGTTTGCAAATATCGGACTTTTACCTGAATTACCAAGGGTAGGTTTCAAAAATATTCCTGAAAGTTTTTAATGCAAGACATGAGATTTGAGACATGAGACACAAGAAAGGATGTTTAAGACCTTTGAAACGAGTGATAAAGGTAAAGTTTGTACCAAGTACATTGAACCAAGTACCAAGAATCGACAAATTTGGAACTTGGTGATTTTGAACTGCTAACAGTGTTTAAGTCCATAAAGGACTTCTCCTTGTCACCTCGACGGCAGGTCTTGTCCGCCGTGGCGGAAGAGGTCTGTAACATTTAAGGTTGTATAGATTTCTCCTTTTTTCCGAAAAGACAAAAAAGTCAATCCAAACAACTCAACCCTTTTCCTTATACGGACAATGCTTGCAGCCGCTATCACAACAATATCCCCTCCTTAAGTGGTATTGGGCCGTGAATACCATGAGGCCATTTTCATTGATGTAGTAGTCTCCCGGGATGAGGGTCATTGGTACTGTTGTCTTCTTTTTGGAATTCATTCTTTTATCCTAAAGGCATTTACTATATTTGCCGAAAGTGATATATACGGTCAAATCTGTTCTTGATTGGGCAGCGAAATTACAAATTTTATGATGGAAACAATAAACTCAAGTGATCAGGCGATTGCGCTGGAAGATAAATATGGAGCCCATAACTACCATCCCTTACCGGTTGTGCTGTCTAAAGGTGAAGGTGTTTTTCTTTGGGACGTCGAGGGTAAGAAATATTATGATTTTCTTTCTGCCTATTCTGCTGTCAACCAAGGTCATTGTCATCCAAGAATCAAAAACACTTTGATCGAGCAGGCCGGAACTTTGACTTTGACATCAAGGGCATTCCACAATGATATTTTGGGACCGTTTGAGAAATACATTACCGAATATTTCGGTTTCGATAAAGTATTGCCTATGAATACTGGAGCGGAAGGTGTTGAAACTGCCATCAAGATTGCAAGAAAGTGGGGTTATGAAGTTAAAGGTGTAGATGAAAACAAAGCTAAAATCATAGTAGCTGAAAACAACTTTCATGGAAGGACTTCCACTATCATTTCATTTTCAAGTGATGAAAATGCGAAAAAGAATTTTGGACCCTATACCCCAGGCTTTATTAAGATACCTTATGATAATATTAAAGCACTGGAGGAAGCATTGGAAGAGGAGAATGTTGTTGCTTTTTTAGTGGAGCCTATCCAAGGTGAAGCAGGGGTGTATACACCAGCTGATGATTATTTGAGAAAAGTATCAGAAGTGTGTAAGTCCAAGAATGTATTGTTCATAGCAGATGAAATTCAGACTGGAATTGCACGTACAGGTTCGCTATTGGCCGTTTGCGGCAACTGTACCTGTGAGGGGCATTGTGAAAAACAGGATACCTATATCAAACCGGACATGCTGATTTTGGGAAAAGCTATTTCAGGAGGTTTTTATCCCGTGTCGGCAGTATTGGCAGACAATCATATTATGAACGTGATCAAACCAGGTCAGCACGGTTCTACCTTTGGAGGCAATCCTTTAGGTGTAAAGGTGGCGATGACTGCATTGGAAGTAGTCAGGGATGAGAAACTCGCCCTCAATGCCCGCAAACTTGGAAAGCTCTTTCGAGTTAGAATGCAGAAATTGGTGGACAAATATAAAATCCTCAAACTAGTGAGAGGCAAAGGTTTGCTCAATGCTGTTGTCGTCAATGATTCGGAAAAAAGCTCTACCGCTTGGGATATGTGTGTGGCACTGAAGGACAATGGGCTCTTGGCCAAGCCTACACACGGCAATATCATCCGCTTTGCACCACCTTTGGTCATGACTGAGGAACAGTTGCACGAATGCTGCGATATCATTGAGAAGGTGGTGAGGGAGTTTGAAAAGTGAAATCATGAAAAAAGCGGTCATTTTCGATATGGATGGCGTAATCTGTCATACCAATCCCTTCCATTCAATGGCATTCAAAGAATTTTTTGCCAAAAGAAATATGTATCCTACGGAGGAGGAGTTTGCCCTGCACATGTATGGTAAAAGCAATTCCTATATCATGAGCCATTTTTTTGGTAGACCCATTTCCGGAAATGAGCTTTTGAAACTTGAAGATGAAAAGGAAAGTCTGTTCAGAGAGATTTATAAGGATAAGATTGACCCGATTACCGGATTTATGGAGTTTTTCCAGCAATTGAAAACCAATAAGTTTCTGACCGGAGTAGCTACCTCCGCGCCTTTTGCCAATATGGAATTAATAGCGGGAACTTTGTCTTTGTTTGACCATATGGAATCAGTGTTGGCGAGCGAGGATGTGACCAAACACAAACCCGACCCACAGGTATATCTGAAATCTTCCGCAAACCTTCAGGTTGGACCTGAGTTATGTGTGGTTTTTGAGGATTCATTTTCAGGCGTGACAGCGGCCAAAAATGCGGGTATGAAAGTAGTGGGAGTCTTGTCTTCTCACAATAAAGAAGAATTGCCTGTCTGTGACTTGTATATTCAGGATTTCAGGGAAGTGGATGTTGAGAAGGTTTTGGGTTTGTTGACCTAAGGTTTTCACCTAAATCCAATTATCAAGAATGAATTTGAATTAAGGCTAGGATACTTCTAAACTTTATATTGCGATCATGAAAACCCTATTTTGTTTTTTCTTCATAAACCTTTTGTTTTCGGAGATACAAATAAACCAATTTTCTTTAGGAGAGAATAAGCCCTTCATTCACCGAACAGAAGAGAACTTCCGGGAGTACCTTAATGAATTTATTCTTGAGGATGATATTTCCCCTTTGATGGAAGGTGAAATATTGGTCATCAATTTATGGGCTACATGGTGCGGTCCCTGTATACAGGAAATCCCCGAATTAAATATACTTGTGGAGAAATACCAGGATCAGCACATCCGTTTTTTGGCCTTTACTGATGAAAGCAAAGAGGTTTTTGAAAAATTCCAGAAAAGGAGACCTTCTTTTGAATTCGGTTTTGAGAAGAGTTTTGAAAATATGGAAGCCATGGAAGTATTGATGAAATTGGATAAAGAATACCAAGGCAAGGCGATTCCCTTACATGTTCTGGTGAAGAAAGATGGCAGTGTCAAAGAAGTTTTTGTCGGAGGTTCAAAGTATAATATCCAACGGATCGAAAGTTTTATAAAAAAGGAACTGAAAAGCAAAAAGTAATCTATTTTTAGTTTATAGTGTAAAATAATTCTGGGAAGAATTGAAAAAAGATTTGGATGGCAGCAATATTGGAAACTAAAGAATTGACCAAAAGATACGGCAATCAGCTGGCATTGGATGGGTTGAATTTCAGCCTAAAGAAAGGTCAGGTCCTTGGGGTGATCGGTCCGAATGGCAGTGGAAAGACCACTTTGTTCAGTATTGTTTTAGGCCTTAGGAAAGCTTCCTCCGGTTCTTTTACTATACTAGGGGAGGATGACCCTGAGGAAGTCAGAAAAAGGGTGGGTGTCATATTGGATCAGGGTAATTTTTACCAGAATATTTCAGCGAAAAAAAACCTGACTATTTCGGCCATGACAAAAGGAGTGGACTTGGCAAGGGTAGGTGAGCTTCTTGAAAAAGTAGGGTTAGGTCAAGTGGGAGAAAAAAGCTTTAAGAACTTTTCTTATGGTATGAAGAAGAGATTGGAAGTTGCAGATGCTTTATTGGCCCAACCTGAATTCATTATTATGGATGAACCCACCAATGGATTGGATCCTGAGGGGATCATTTTCATCAGGGATTTGATTGTTCGGTTGCAGCGTGAAGGAAAGACCATCATGCTTTCCAGTCATTATCTGGATGAAGTAGAAAAAGTCTGTACTGACTTTTTAATCTTGAAAAATGGAAAGAATATTTTCCATGGAAGTAAAGATGAGGTCAAAGATAATTTCAAATCTCTTGAATCAGTATTTACCAATAAATTTTGATCAGATGACTTTTTCACAAATGTTGAAAATTGAAATGTATAAGCTGCAACGCTTTGATTTTTATTTGTTTGCCGGATTATACCTCTTGTTGATCATTGCTATTCCTTTTGGGGTCAATTCAATTTTTGGCAATGCAATATCATATACCGAAGCTGTGAGATTTATGCATTTGGTGAGTATCAAACTGATGTTATTTGGGACCATTATCGCCACTTCAAGAGAATATACCAATCAGGTAAACAGAAAAAGACTGCTAAATGGATACAAAAGGCATCAGCTATTCCTCTCCCAATTGATTACAGTAGGTTTATACGTTTCCACTATAATGATACTCTCCTTGTTAGCCATCCCGATATTGGCGATGATCGTTGGAGGATTTTCTGGATTTCTGGAAATCCCTTGGATTTGGTATGCAGGACTGATGCTGAGTAATATAGCATGGGGACTGTTTGCAGTTTTTTTGGTCAATGTATTCAAAAAGCCACTTTGGGCTATATTGGCATATTTTGGGCTTAGTTTTATTGAAATCCCATTGAAGTTCGTGGGTCAGTTTCAAATGGCATCAGGAGGAAAGGATAATATGGTGTATTTTGCCCAAATGGATTTGTTCAATAAATTCCAGACTTTTGAAGAGCTGAACTTTGCTTTGGTGATAGCACTCATAGTTTATTTACTCTTGTATCAATTTGGGTCACTGTTAATCATTAAAAGGAGGGATTTTTAATTTATATTTAAATTTGCCCGGATGTCACTTCGGAATAATTAATCGTAAGGACTTAGGGTGTGATCATTACTTAGTTTCTCATGTTTACATGAAAGTGAAATATTTTAGCTCTAATTAGCTCTAATAAGTAGGGAAAAATATAATCGTTTTTATCATAATAGTATCTTTGAAAAAAATTGAATTACCATGCTCAGAAGACCAAGAAGAAACCGAAAGTCACAGGCCATCCGCAATATGGTGGAAGAAACAAGGCTTTCTGTAAAAGATTTTATATTCCCCATGTTTTTGATTGATGGGGTGAACCAGAAAATCGAGGTAGCTTCCATGCCGGGCATATATAGATATTCTTTGGATTTGATGTTGGAAGAAATAGCAGCATGCATGGAGTTGGGCATAATGGCTTTTGATATTTTCCCTGCCTACCCCGAAAGTAAAAAAGACAGATTTGCTACAGAAAGTCATAATCCTGAGACTTTTTACTTAAGGGCCATCCATAAAATCAAAACAACTTTTCCAGATGCAGTAGTCATGACTGATGTGGCCATGGACCCTTATAGCTCAGATGGACATGATGGTTTGGTCGAAAACGGGAAAATATTGAATGACGAGACTTTGGAGATATTGGCAAAAATGTCTTTGGCGCAAGCTAGAGCAGGGGCTGATATATTGGGTCCTTCAGATATGATGGATGGAAGGGTCGGTTTTATTAGGAGCATGTTGGACGACCATGGATTTACCGATGTCTCCATTATGTCCTATACTGCAAAGTATGCTTCTGCCTTTTACGGTCCATTTCGTGATGCATTAGATTCTGCCCCTAAGATGGGAGATAAGAAAACCTATCAAATGGATCCGGCCAATTATTATGAGGCCTTGATAGAAGCCGATTTGGATACTGAGGAGGGCGCAGACTTTTTGATGGTAAAGCCTGCTTTGGCCTATTTGGATGTGATCAGGTTATTAAAGGACAATTCTAATCTGCCCATTGCAGCCTACAATGTCAGTGGAGAATATGCCATGATTAAAGCTTCAGCCCAGCGAGGTTGGTTGGATGGAGAGAGGGCCATGATGGAATCCCTACTCAGTATCAAAAGAGCTGGTGCCAATGTGATATTAAGTTATTTTGCCAAGGAGTTTGCTCAATTAAGCAAGTAGTTATCAACTATTTTGGGTAAATAGGTTGAAAGATTGGATTAAATGTGGTTTTTGATTATATGCCGATACCCATGGTTATTACTGGCCAAGAAGCGGATATCCATCAATCAATTTATTTATTTTTTACAAATTTTTGTTATTTTTTGTCTTGTGGTGTCCAAGCTCGGCCAAAATTTTTTATCTTAAAAATTATTTCAAATCTAAAAGAAGAGCGTGTTGGCCATTCCAATTCAAATTACAGATCCCGTTTATAAAGAAAGGCAAATCTTTACCGGGTACGAACGATTTTTGATGAGATTTATCAAAGATCCACGGGACTTGCCCTTTTTACATTTGATGACTTCTATCCACCTAACAGTGATTCCGTTGGCAATTTTACTTTATTTGCCGATTCTAAATGGACTTTGGTGGTGGGCTGTTGCCATTCCATATTTTTACATTTCCCAATTTTACTTCAAAGGCTCCTTTGGGTTGATGCTTCATTGCTTTTGCCACCGCAGTATGTGGAAATCTGAGTGGCAATGGATGCAAAAATATATTCTTTGGTTCCTATCTCCTTTTTTCGGACATCTTGGAGAATCTTACCACAGCCATCATATTGGAATGCACCACATTGAAGGAAATATGCCGGAAGATTCTAGCAGTACGATGGGATACCAAAGAGATAGCGTAAAGGATTTTATTAAATATTGGTTGAATTTTATGGCTTTGGGCTTCCATGATACTTTCCAGTTTTTGTTTAAAAGAAATTTGAGGAAATTCTATGTTCCATTGACCTACAGTGAAATACTGTTCTACATTTTCGCAGTTGCCATGTGTTTTGTTAACTTAAAAGCAACCATGGTTGTATTTGTAATACCTTTCTTTTTCGCAAGACTTGTCATGATGTTGGGCAATTGGACACAGCATGCATTTGTAGATCCTGTCGAGCCTGAGGATGAATTAGCGAGTACAGTTATTTGTATGAACACGGTTTACAACCATAAGTGTTGGAATGATGGTTACCATGCATTTCATCATTTAAAACCAGCAGCACATTATACAGAATATCCCCTGATGTTTGAAAAGTATAAAGATCAGTTAGCGGAGAAAAAAACTTTTGTTTTTTCGGGAGTGCATTACCTCCATATTTTCAAGTGGCTGATGACAAAAAACTATGATCAAATGGCCGCCCATTTGATCAATATCAATAATTCTTTCAGGGACAAGGACGAAATGGTCTCTCTATTGAAAGCAAGGGTACAGAAATTTGAGAATACTGATCAGCCAAAAACAAATCCCAAAGAATTTATCTCAAATTAGAAAAATGGTAATCCCTCTAAAAGTATTTTTACTTTTGGAAGGATTATAACTCTTCTTCTCTTTCCAGCATCAATAGGGAGTGCTGTGGTACGATATAGTATTTTTCCCCTTCATAGAGCACTTCGTACGAACCGTTCAAAAGGAAAATAGCCAAATCACCTTCTTTTGCCTGAAGCGGAATGTATTTGATATTGTCATCCCTATCTTTCCAAGGTTCATCTATTTCCATGGGTGAAGGTATTGGATAACCGGGACCGGTCTTGATGATATAGCCTTGTTGTACTTTTTCTTTTTCCTGCACACCGGGAGGAAGGTAAAGCCCTGTTGCTGTCTTTTCATCTGCCTTTCTGAGTTTGATCAGAACCCGGTCACCTACTATGATGAGTTTTTTTAGTTTATTGTCAGGGGTGAGTTTCATTTGATTTTAGATTTTAGAAGGGAGATTTTAGATTGGAGACTCAAGATTGGAGACACAAGATGCAAGACACAAGGTGGAAGATACAAGAGCCAAGAACCAAGAGCCAAGACTGTCTTGATTCTTGGTTCTTGGCTCTTGGTTCTCAAAAAAAAGAGGCATCCATATCAGATATAGATGCCGTCTTTTTTGGTTTATGATTTAATTATTTTTTGTCCTCAGACACTTCTTCGTAGTCAACATCAGATACGCCGTCTCCGGCTTCTGCTGAAGCTCCTGCATCTGCACTTGCTCCTGCATCAGCACCTGGTTGGGCACCTTGAGTAGCATTGTACATTTCTTGAGAAGCACCTTCCCATGCTTTGTTCAAAGTTTCCATAGCAGCATCAATTCCAGCCAAATCCTGAGACTGATGTGCTTTTTTCAATGTTTCCAAAGCTGAAGAAACATTAGCTTTATTCTCATCCGAAAGTTTGTCACCATATTCTTTCAGTTGTTTTTCGGTTTGGAAAACAAGACTGTCAGCCTGGTTCAACTTTTCGATTTTCTCTTTTTCTTCTTTGTCAGAAACAGCATTTGCTTCAGCTTCTTTTTTCATTCTTTCGATATCGTCTTGCGACAATCCTGAAGAAGCCTCAATCTTGATTTTTTGCTCTTTTCCTGTTCCTTTATCTTTTGCAGATACATTCAGAATACCATTGGCATCAATATCGAAGGTCACTTCGATTTGAGGAACTCCTCTTTGTGCAGGTGGGATATCGCTCAATTGGAATCTTCCAATTGACCTGTTATCCTTGGCCAATGGTCTCTCTCCTTGCAAAACATGGATGTCAACCGCAGGCTGATTGTCTGCTGCTGTAGAGAAAACTTCAGATTTTTTGCTTGGAATGGTGGTGTTGGATTCGATCAGTTTGGTGAATACACCACCCATAGTTTCGATACCTAGAGATAGGGGCGTCACATCAAGCAACAACACGTCTTTTACTTCACCGGTCAATACTCCACCTTGGATAGCAGCACCTATGGCTACAACTTCGTCAGGGTTAACACCTTTTGAGGGTTTTTTACCGAAGAATTTTTCAACTTCTTCCTGGATTTTTGGAATTCTAGTCGAGCCACCTACTAAGATTACCTCATCTATATCCGATGGAGACAATCCTGCATCTTTAAGGGCCTTTTTACAAGGGTCCATGGATCTTTTTACCAAATCCTCAGACAGTTGTTCAAACTTAGCCCTACTCAAAGTTCTTACTAAGTGCTTGGGGCCTGTTTGCGTCGCAGTGATATAAGGAAGGTTGATTTCCGTGGAGGAAGAACTGGACAATTCAATTTTAGCTTTTTCAGCTGCTTCCTTCAATCGTTGAAGCGCCATCGGATCTTGTCTCAAATCAATTTGTTCTTCGGCTTTGAACTCGTCTGCAAGCCAGTTGATGATTTTCTGATCAAAGTCATCACCACCTAAGTGAACGTCACCATTTGTAGATTTAACTTCAAACACGCCATCACCCAATTCAAGAACAGAAACGTCAAATGTACCACCGCCAAGGTCATACACAGCGATTTTCATATCCCTGTTTTTCTTATCCATCCCGTATGCCAAAGCAGCAGCAGTGGGCTCATTGATGATTCTTTTTACTTCAAGGCCAGCAATCTGACCGGCTTCTTTGGTAGCCTGACGCTCAGCATCATTGAAATAGGCTGGAACTGTGATGACAGCCTCGGTAACAGTCTGACCCAAAAAGTCTTCAGCTGTACTCTTCATTTTCTGAAGGATCATAGCAGAAAGCTCCTGTGGCGTGTAAGCTCTGTCACCAATTTTGATGGTGATAGTGTCGTTTGAACCCTTTTCAACTTTGTAGGAAGCATGTTTTTTCTCTTCGGAAACCTCGGAGAATTTTTTGCCCATAAATCTCTTTACTGATGAAATGGTGTTGGCAGGGTTAGTGATTGCCTGACGCTTTGCAGGGTCACCTACTTTTCTTTCTCCATTACCATTGTCCAAGAAGGCCACAATAGATGGAGTGGTTCTTCTTCCTTCACTGTTTTGGATGACCACCGGCTCGCTGCCTTCCATTACGGCAACGCATGAGTTAGTAGTACCCAAGTCTATACCTATGATTTTTCCCATGATGATATATTATTTCTGTTATTGATTACAATTTTTTGAATTACAATTTCCTTATTGACAAGGGTTGTGCCAATGAACGTTATCCATGATTTTGTGTCAGATTGACAGATTTGTGTCACAGATTTAAAAAAGATATTTCAAAGTTGTCATTATGCAGGATGTGATGTCAGGTCAATCATACACCCACCAATCAGGTCTTACGGTGACAAACCTTCTACCCAATGCCCGATTTGCACAAGTCTGACATTCGGGTGGGTATTCAAATAATTGTCTCCCCAATACAAAAGTGCAGGGAGGGCGTAAAAAAACAGGTGATATTTCAGATGTTACATAAAATCGGGTGACTTGGGATTTTGCTACTTCGAAAAATCCCAAAACTTTATCATTAGGGTCATTTACGTTTTTAATGTTCCCATTGATGGGAGCTGGGGGGATATCAAACAAAGAGCCCTGATTTTCAATCACGATTTTGATTCTTTCCCAATATTCGAAAGCCTCTCTGTTAATACTCAATTGTTTTACACTGATAAACATGGGATACAGGAATGAATTATCCATTTTTCTTGTAGCCAATAGTTGATCAATGTTTTGTGTTTTGCTGGTAGATCCGTTAAAGAGGTTGATTCTTGCAGGCTCCATGATATCAAAAATAAAGCATGGAGGGGGCATTGGGGGCGGGATTCCAGGCGCATTTATCCATACCAACTCCCAATATGAAGTTTCTTCGACAATCCACCTCAGATAAGCAGGCTCATTATCCTGAGGAAGTTGTGTTTTGGTAAATACTTTGAAAACATGTTCATTGACTGTAGTTCTAAATGGTTCATAACCGACTTCATAACTTAGGCTATCAGTACCAATTGAATTTGGGATTTCTTGAAACGATGATCTAAACACTTTTTCCCCAACCTTTACTTCAAGTGAATAGCTTTGTCCTTCAATGGGGTTGAAATTATGTAGTTCATAATTTCCATTGCCGAGGGAAGTATACCGTAAAGTACCCCCATCTAGCACCAATAAATTGACTTCTGCATTGGGTATGCCGATTTGAGTAAAGCCTAAACTCCTGCTCGACCCTACATTTACAGTATGGGTGTTTTCCCCTGCTGATAGTAAACCGTAGATGATTATTTGCCCTTCCACCGTATCACCTATAAAATCCAATCTGTCAATACAAGAGCTTACCAGAAAAAGCCATACTATACATAGTAAAGGACTTACAAGGAATATATTGAAAAATTTCTTCATTTATTAAATGTTACGCTATAGGTAATTGATGGGAATGCAGATCCCAAAACAGATACTTGATAAGGCCTTAACCGGAGAAAATTCTCTTCTCTTTGGAAAAACACCGAATAGGCATTTCTTCTTCCCAATAAATTATAGACACTGAAATTGATTTTGTCATTCCAATTTCTGACAAAACCTTTGGCAAGATAAGAAAGGTCAACTCTAAAATAATTTGGAATTCTGAATTGGTTTCTGTCACTATAATCAGGAATCAGAATGCCATTTACCAGATAATTTGTGGATGGCGCTGTAACAGGTCTTCCTGTTGAAAAATTGAAATTCAAATTGAAATTTCTTCCTTTGCCCAAATGAAAATTAGTCACCAAAGATACGATATGCGGCCGATCGAAATTGGTTGGAAACCAATTGCCCCGGTTTATCTGGATTTCACTGAATTCTGAAGTAGTTCTGATAAGCGAACGGCTGTAAGTATAAGCTAACCAACCTGTGATTCCACCCGTGTTTCTTTGAATAAGAAATTCTGCACCATATGCAAGGCCTTGACCTTGTATTACTTCCGTTTCGAGATGTGGATTAAGAAACAAATCCGCAAAATCCCTGTATTCCAACTGGTTTTCTGTAGTTCTATAAAACCCTTCCAAAGAAGTGGACCATTCGTTTTCTTTGAAATTCCTGAAATAACCCAAAGATAAATTGTGGGATCTTTGGGGTTGAATGTAGGTGGTACTCAACTGCCAAAGATCAATAGGCGTAGGTCCTGTGGCATTTGAAATGGTTTGTAAATATTGGAACATACTTGAATAGCCTGCTTTGATGGAATTCACCTCGTTGAACGTCCATCTCATAGATGCACGGGGTTCAAATCCACCATACCGGACAATGGAACCCTCATCAATTGCATCAATGCCGGAAATGGTGAGTCTCGTCCGGGGTAATCCTTCCTGATAGCGATGAACCGAATCAGGTCCCAATTGATGATACTGAGAATACCTTAGCCCACCTGAGATTGAAAAGTTTTCGGTGGGATTCCAATCAATCGAAGCAAATGGAGCAAACTCCAATCCCTTCTGTTTCCCTACTTTTTCCTGGAAAATACCTGATTCTCCTGAAAAGGGCAGTAGTGTTTCAGGCCTCATCTGATATTGAATGGCTTCACCGCCAATAGTGATATCAGTGTTTTCAAGGGTAAGCAAACCTGTAATTTTCCCCTGAAAATAATAAAGGCCGTTTTTGATAATGGAAGGGTCAGTGCCAGATGGTTCAAAAAATCCATTATTAAATGAACCAAATGCCGCCATACCGATCAAAGAGAAGTTTTCAGACAATAGGTTATTGCTGGTAAGCGAAGTGACAAGGTTATTCCATTCAAATCCAAATTGATCGGAAAACCTAAAATAGTCACCTGTGTTCAGCAAGGAAAAATCTAAGGAATGCTCTTGGGAGAACTTGTGGTTGAGTCCCAAGTAAATATCGTGAAATCTGATGTTGCTGTTTCTGACATCAGGTTCATCGACTCTCTGCAACAACCAATTCGCATTGGACCTTCTCAATCCTGCAATCATGCTTGTTTTTTCGGGAATGATAGGACCTTCGACAAGAAGCTTGCTCACAGCAGTCCCCAGTGATCCTGAATAATTCCATTTTTCAAAATCACCTTTGCTCATTTCTATATTCAAGGCTGCAGCACTCCTGCCACCAAAATTACTGGGAACAGTACCTTTATATAAAGTAAAATTCCTGACCACATCTCCATTGAAAGCAGATAGAAAACCCAATGCATGACTGTTGCTCAGTACAATTGCCTCGTTCATCATGATAAGATTCTGATCCGCTTGTCCGCCTCTTATGTTCAGTCCCGAAGAGCCTTCTCCCACAGAAGTGACTCCGGGAGTGGCCTGAAGGACATTGAAGACATCAGGTTCACCCATCAAAGTAGGGATCAATTTAATATCCTCAATATTCATTTTTGTAACTCCTGTGATGGGGCTTTTTATATTCCTGTCTTTTTCCTCCTCCCGGACTATAAATGTCTCCAATTCGAAACTGAGGTTTTCCAATTCAGTATCCAAAACACCATCTCCATAAAGTTCCACAATAAAGGGTTGTCCCTTTTTGCCAAACTGTCTGAAAACAATCCGGTGTCTGCCTGAATCCAAATGTGCTAGATACATTCCATTTCTATCGGTATTTATTCCCGTAAAAAAACCATCTACATGAACAGCTGCACCCGAAATCAAATCCCCAGTTTGTTTATCAATAACTTTTCCGGTCAGTATGTATTTGGCTTTTTTTCTTTCTGGGTCTGCCTGAAACTTCACTATGGGAGTTTCAGATTGCGCCATGACAAAGGATTGGCAAAAAGTCATATAAATGCTAAAAGCAATGCAAAAACAAATGCGGGTCTTGATCGAATGCTGAAACTCAAAAATCCTTTCCACAAACTCTTTTCTCCAAATTTTTGGGATTTATAAGCTTACAATTAAACGAATTATTTTTTGCCTTAAAAATGATTTGTGAAAATAGAGAAATCTCATAATCAATTATATGAATAAAGTTTCTTTGATTTTATAAGTACCTGATGCATATAGTCAGTCCATCATCAATTTTCTTCTCTGTTGGTTAAAATTTGTCAAAAACCTGATCGCATTGCTTTCGTTAATGCAGAAAGCAGTATTTTTCGTTTTCAAAAATCAATGACACCTCTATGTCTCTGAATCAAATTTATTTCCGGTTTTTCATTTCAGTATTATTTGTCTTTTTCATTTCAGATCTGACAGCGCAGGGCATAAAAGGAAAAGTGACCACCTCTGATGGTGAGGCATTGCCTTTTGCCTCCATCTACATCAGGAATTTGGGTGATGGGGTTCCGACCAACCAAAATGGCGAATATGAGTTCAGGCTAAAACCAGGATATTATGATGTGCTTGCACAGTATCTTGGCTTTGCATCAGTTTTAAAAACTGTGGAAGTCAAAGACGATTGGATCGTATTGGATTTTGAAATGAATGAACAGGTTTATGCTTTACAGGAGGTGGAAGTAAAGACCAAACAAGAAGATCCTGCTTTGACCATCATGCGTAAAGCCATTTCCAAAGCCAAATACCACAGGCTTCAGGTGCAGGAATACTCTATGATGGTGTACCTGAAAGGCACAGGGGAGTTGACCAATGCGCCGTTTTTTTTGAAAAAGGAAATGGAAAAGGAAGGTGTGAAGTTAAATGAGGCCTATACTTCAGAATCAGTTTCCCAAATCACTTTTAAGCAACCCAATTCTGTCGAGGAAAAAGTAATTAGCATCAGGACCAATGGTGAAAACAACCAAACCTCTCCTGCACCCTATATCGCTACGAGCTTTTACAATGAAAAAATCAATGAAGCAATATCCCCTTTGGCACCTTCGGCCTTTGTTTATTATAAATTCAAGTATGAAGGATCCTATGTGGAAAATGATGTAATGATTAACCGGGTAAAAGTTACTCCAAGGTCAAGAGGTGAGCGGGTTTTTGAAGGTTATATTTATATCATTGAAGATCTTTGGGCCATTCATAGTTTGGACTTGACAACTTCTTTATTGGGGTTTCAAATCGGAGTCAAACAACTTTATCAACCTGTGGCAGAAAATGTTTGGATGCCCTCAACACACACATATACTTTTGGCGGTAAGTTTTTTGGCTTCGCTGGAGAATTCAGATACCTGGCATCCACAAGGGATTATAACATAACCCTCAATCCTGATTTGATAGTGGAAACAAAGATCATTGACGAAAAAGTTGATGATGTCCCCGATGATGTGAACACCTTCAGCAAAAGTTTGTCTAGTCTTGAACAGATGAGTCAGGCGGACAAAATGACCAGAAAGGATTTCAGAAAACTGGTCAATGAATATGAAAAGGAAGCCATGAAAGAAAGGGAGGAGGTAGAGGTCATTTCCAATAGAAAATATTCCGTTGATAGCTTGGCCAAAAAAAGGGATCTGAGTTATTGGGACAGTATCAGACCGGTGAAATTGACAGATGCGGAAATCAAAGGATACCAAAGAGATGACAGTCTTGCCGTAGTGGAAGCTGCCAAAGAAAGTGAAGTGGACAGTATTGCCAAAAAGGCAAAAAGAGGATTTAAGCCTCTTGAAGTCATCACAGGTGGTTCTTATTCCTTCGGGAAAGGAAGGTCAGCAGGATTTGATCCCAATCTGACTAAGCTGTCTTTCAATACCGTGGAAGGATTTAAATTCGGGTTTTCAGGATTTTATAGGATAGTCCAAAACACCAAAATGGCAGATTCGGTCACCATGCATCGGAGGTCATGGACGGTCCGTCCCGAATTCAGGTATGGTTTTGCCAGCCAACAGGCCTATGGAACACTGGACATCAGAAGGTCTGTCAACAAAGGAAGGCCCGGATATACTTATGGGTTGACAGGTGGGAAATATATTTTCCAGTTCAATGGTGACAATCCCATTCAGGAACAGGTCAATATGGTCTATTCCCTTTTGCTGAGACAGAATTTCATGAAACTCTATGAACAACAATTCTTAAAGGCATTTTACAGCCATAGGGTCAATGATGCATTTACTTACAGAACTAATGTGAATTATGCTTTTCGAAGGGAATTGGAAAACAATTCCGATGTAAGCTTTTGGAACAGACCTGAAAGGATATATACGCCCAATAGGCCTGAAAATATTGAAGCAGATCCTACGGCTTTTGATGACCATCACGCCTTGATCTGGACCAACAATGTCGAATGGAGGCCGGGATTAAAGTATAGTATCAGAAACGGACGTAAAAACCCGATATATGAATCCGCACCTTTGGTCAATTTCCGATATACCAAAGCCTTTCCGGGCATTTTCAACAATGCGATGGCTTCCAAATTTGATCTGGTGGAGGCAAGTGTGGAGCACTTTTTCAACTTTGGTGTCAGTGGCAAATTGGACTTCAACCTGACAGCCGGTGCGTTCCTGAACAATGACCGGGTGTATTTTATGGACTACAAACATTTTGGCGGCAACAGGACCATATTTGCCAATATGGGAGTAGCTTCAAATTATAGGTTTTTGGATTATTACCAATACAGCACCCAAAGTCAATATGTGAGTGCCATAGTACATTACCAGTTCAGAAAGTTTTTGCTGACCCAGTTACCGATGCTTCGGTTTTCCGGCGTCAGGGAAAATATCTTCTTCAACTATCTCAAAACAGAAAATTCACCCCACTATTGGGAATTGGGATATTCCTTGGATAACCTGTTCAGGATATTTCGTGTGGAAATGGGTGCAGGCTTCGAAGGAGGCACCTTTCAGCGGGCAGGTATGAGGTTTGGGATTGCCAGCTTTATCAATATTAATTTTGATTGAGGGGGGTAGGGGTGTTGAGTGAAAATTGAGGCAATTAAAATTGAGGTCGGCAACTGTATGGGATCTTAGGATAAGCAGGAGGCTGAATCAAAAATCGTCTTTCAAATTTTATTGCCAAATAAAGTGTCTGTTTTACTATTAGGCCATTTGTGACTTAGTGTCTTTGTGGCCAAAATTGTTAAAAAATGCCATAAAAGCACAAACGCAACGATTATTCAAATTTAATCCCAAATAATATTTGGATAAAATTTCGAAGATTTCACTTATGAGACAGCCTCATAGTGTCTACGCTAAACTTCACCCAAATAGGGATTTTTGGAGGGCTGCTTGGCTATCAAGTTGTTAGGCTTGGAAAAAATAACTAAAAATGCTTGGATAATAATAATAATAATAATAGTATACTTGAACTAACTTCCAAGTGGAAGCAGATTTTGGCCAAAATCAGTTTTAAATTATTTAAATGAAAATCAAATGAAAAAATTTGTTTTTGGATTATTTTTATCCGCGTTGTTTTATTTCCCATTTAATGCAAAGCAAAATACTGCTTTTGCAAATGGTTATGAAATGCGAACAGAATTGTGTAGGGATGGAAGCACACAAGAAAGATGCAGGCCAATGGAGCGTGCAACCTGTAATGTAAGTGGTCAAACCGATTGCGGCGGAGGAGGCGGCGGCGGTCCAATTCAGTAAATTCCATTATAAGCTGTCTCTCAGGGAGAGACAGCTTTTATTAAAATAAATGAACACTAAACTCTGAATTTTTAATGATAAGAAGGATATTGATTCTTTTGACGATTTCAGCATTTCTACAATCTTGTAGTGAAAATGACAACAATTCTAAACCAAACATTAAAGTACAGCTTGATAACTCTGGTTCAACATTGCTTTCAGATTTTTTTGATGATATTGACTATATTTTATTGGACGAATCAGACGAATTTCCTATAGTTAAACCTTATAAGGTTGTTTTCTATAATGGTTTAATTATTGTACATGACAATGTCTTGGACAATCTCCATTTATTCGATTTCAATGGAAAAAATCGAACAATATTAAAATCTCTGGGCCAAGGTCCAATGGAGTTTTCTCATATCGAGGATTTTGTACTTTATGGAGATAGTCTAATTATTAAGGACAATGTTCTTAAAAAACTCATATATTTCAATTTGAAGGGGGATATTTTAGGAGAAAGTAAAAGTCTTATCAGCTCATCGGAATTTTTTTATACTCCTAAGATGCAACTCCACTTTATGGATAATAGAGATGAATTCAATTTCTTAAGGCTTGATGAAAATGAAAATATTTCCGACAAATATTACCTGGTATCCAAACATTTAAATGGATTTCATTTCAAATCAATTACTGGTTTTTACAGGGATAAATTTAGAAATAGAATTCTCTTCAATATCCCATATACTTATCATATAGCAATTTTTAGCCTCTTGGGTAATTTGGATAGTATTATAGAGATTGACTTAGGTAGGGCTTCCATGGATCAAGAGACACTAAGTAGGTACAATAAAGGGTTTGAACGAAGAGCATTCGTTGAGGAAAATAACTTATCGGAGATGATCACATGTTTTTTTCCGTTTGAAAATGGGTACTTTCTTTTTTTGGTACAAGGAAAGGGAAACTACCATTTTATATTCCTAGATGAAAAAATGAATGTAAGAAAACAGTCCAAGTTATTCAAAAACGACTTGGACGGAATGAAAATCCGCACTATTCCTTGGACTTTTACTGATGAACATATTGTTTTCACCTCCAGTTCTATAGATATTTTGAATGATTTTATGGAAAGAGAGGCAGAAATAAGGGAGAAATATTCAAATTCATCTATCATTAAATTTATAGAAAAAAATAAGGATAAACTTGCTTCAGAAAAAACAGTATTGATACTTTTAAAGGTCTCAAAGGCTCTTAATTCACAAGAATAAGCCACATCCCTAATTGCCTTCGCACTTCCGGACTTATGCCAGTTTTTAATACTCTCCTGCTTTACAAAAACAGATGGGAGATCGAGCCAATCTTTTAAAAAGATTAAGCTAAACTTCGAGATTGCTATTTTCTTCCGGGAGCCCGGAAGGAATCAAAACACAGATATAGATGGTGTAGATTGCTGACCTGATATTTAGCGCGGTTCACAAGCCGATCAAAGAAGTTGAGCAGTTCACATCCTTGGTATCCATGGTCCGAGTAAACCTGATTTCTATCACAAAAATGATTGGCTATTTAAAAATTAATTTTTAAGTTTAGTAAATAATTTTTAAATAAAACTTAAAAATTAAATAGCCATGTATCTCCAATATAAATCCTCGTTTTTCTTTGTTTTGGTTTTTGCCTTCTCTATTTCCTTTGAGGTAACAGCTCAAAAAGAGGCGGAAAAATTTACCGCAAAGCATTCAGCCTATCTTGAGGTCGGTGGAAATGCAGGCCGGTATGCTTTCAATTATGGGCGAATAATCCATCAAAAAGGGAAACTAAAGCTAAATGGGAGTGCAGGTTTTTCAATGTTCCATCACAGTTTAAATTCTAAAACAACACGGCTCCCAGTAGTACCTGTAGAGATATCAGCATTTTATGGTAAGTCAAACCATCATCTGGAATTAGGTATGGGAGTTACTTCTTACTTAACCAGAAGTTTAACTTTTGATTCGGAAACATTTGAAACAATCGATAAAGTGGTTTTTGATGCGTGGATACCTTTAAGAATTGGCTATAGATTCCAAAAACCCGGTGGAGGATTTTTTATTAGGGTTGCTTATACACCATATATTGCTTTTCCCAGGGAAGGAAGAGAAGGTTGGATTTTTTCACCAATTTTTGCAGGATTGAGTATTGGTAAGAGTTTTTGATGACTCCCATTATTTTGGACTGGTGTAAGTATTGTCAGAATGTAAGGTTTTGGATTCAAACCTTTAAAGCTGGGGTAAAATTGGACGGATGCGGCTAGGTGTAATTTGCAATTACACCTTTCTATCAGTCCCAATTTGCAATTGGCTTTTTTACCTACTAATATAAAACTAAAGCTAATTCTTGAATCAAAGAATAAAAAATATATAAGATAGAAAGTTGTAAATGGAATCTACACCTAGCTACTTTTCCGAAATTTCTCAGCAGGGTTCACAGACTTCTCCTGACGTCGAAGTGACAAGGTGAAGTTGGAAAGTACTCTTAAGCACTATTTTTAGAGTAACCGTGTAAAATGTTCTTCCTTTTGTTCGAACCAAAAAAAAGCTGTTTCTGACTAATGCCAGTATTTTAATACTGTTTGGGTTCTTGTTTGATATGTCTTACCCTCAATATTCTGATATGCGTTTCGGTGATAAAGTAAGCAATTCGGATGCTGTGTTTTTCAAAAGCCCTAAAATTTCCATCATTTTCAGTCTTAAATTTGTCAGCATTGAATTTCTCGGGATTGTCAGGCAAATCATCGATTATTTTGAAGATATCCTCTATGACATTTTCTGCTGACTGAAAGGAGTCTTTTTTTATATGATCAATTAGTCTGTTGAAAGTGTTTCTGGCCTTAACATCCCAAATTATTTCCTTTTCACCCATGATTTTGACTCCTCTTTTACAGCTTCGTGGGTCAGATATTCTCCAGCTTCGATGCGGGAATTGGCTTCGTCCAGTTCCCGATTATACTGCTCGATGCTGTCACAATGATGGGATTCCTTCCATTTCATTAATTCATTGATCAGGGTTTGGTCATGAAGATTGGCCAACCATTCAAGCAATTCCAGTTTTTGTAATTGTGCAGTGCTCATATTAAAACCATTTACTCAAAGTAACGAATTTTGAATTTCATTTGATCACTTATAAGGATTAAATATCACATTAATCGTATTATGTTCCCATGCTATGCGAAGTAAATTGGACGGAGGCGGCTAGGTGTAATTTGCAATTACACCATTCTATCAGTGCCAATTTGCAATTGGCTTTTTCACCTTCAAATATAAAACTAAAACTATTTCTTGAATCAAAGAATTGAAAATTCTTAGAATAGAAAGTTGTAGATACGATTCCACATTTAGAGCATACTCCATACTTCAACCATCCCGGCACACAGACTTCTCCTGACGTCGAAGTGACAAGGCAAAGTTGGAAAGTACTCTTAAACACTAATTTTAGGACAACTGTGCAATATCTCATTCCCAAACTGCCCACTGTTTCACCCTGGGCATGAACACTGCCCACTGAACACTTTTGAACTTCCCACTCCCTACTTCCCTACTTCCCACTTCAACATTTTGAAAATCCCCCAATCCCCTCTATATTAGCAGGCAGTAAGGTTTAATATTGCAAAAGATTTAACAGTCTATGGCTGTTTCATCTTTCCACGGGGCTTCTTTGAAGCCTTTTTTGATTTTTATGCTTTTTTTAGCCAAACCATTCCTTAATTTAGCCACCTAAATTCCTATAGTTCGAAATGTCCCTTCAAATCAATTCACTTACAAAAACCTACGGTCAGCAGAAGGCGCTGGATCAGGTTTCTTTTGTGGCTGAAAAGGGAGAAGTCCTGGGTTTTTTGGGGCCCAACGGTGCCGGGAAATCCACGACAATGAAGGTGGCCACGGGATTTATTTTGCCTGATTCCGGCGATGTGATGGTGAACGGGATTTCTGTTTTGGAGAATCCAAAAGCCGTCAGCAAAATGATCGGATACCTTCCCGAACATAATCCGCTTTACCTGGATATGTATATCAGGGAGTTTTTGGATTTTATCGGAGGACTTTATGGAATGAAGGGTAATGTATTGAAATCCAGAATAGAAGAACTGATTTCCCTTTGTGGCCTTGAACTTGAAGCCAATAAAAAAATCCAACAACTCTCAAAAGGATACCGGCAAAGGGTCGGATTGGCCAAAGCGCTGATCCATGACCCTGAGGTGATCATTTTGGACGAACCTACCACCGGACTGGATCCCAACCAATTGGCGGAAATCAGAAAATTGATAAAAAATATCTCCGTCAACAAAACGTTGATTTTGAGTACCCATATCATGCAAGAGGTGGAGGCGATCTGTGACAAAGTAGTCATTATCAATAGGGGGAAAATCGTAGCCTCAGATCTATTGCAAAACCTCAAGTCAGTTGTAGGTAAAAACATCCTGTTGGTAGAGACCGAAGAATCCATGGACTTGGAATGGTTTGCCCATTTGGGTGAAGTTTCTTTTGTCAAAAACAAAAACAATGCTATCAGTTTGATCGTGGTGGATGCTGTGTCTTCCCGAAAAGAATTGCTTCAAATGTTACAGCAGAGGTCTCTGACTTTGGTCAGTATCCAACAGCAGGAAAAAAATCTGGAATCTATTTTTCATCAAATCACCCAAAATTGATGAGAGCACTGTATTGGAAAGAAGTAAATGCTTTCTTCAGCAATGTCAGCGGATACCTGATCTTGGGCGTTTTCCTTGTTTCCCTAGGCCTGATAGTTTGGGTGTTTCCGGATACAGCTGTCATGGAATATGGTTTTGCTGATCTGGAACCGCTTTTTGTGTACACGCCTTTTGTATTTACTTTTCTGATCCCTGCCATTACCATGAAGATGATATCGGAGGAAAAGAAAACCGGTACCTGGGAGTTATTGATGACCTCACCATTGGGCATTCGAAAAATCATCTTGGCCAAGTACTTCGCCTCAATAACTTTGATCTTTGTGGCTTTGATCCCGACTTTGGTTTATTACTATTCGGTGGTGCAATTAGGAGACCCTGTTGGAAACATTGACCATGCGGGTTTTTTTGGTTCATGGATAGGCCTGTTGTTTATGGGGGCAGTCTTTGCTTCGATAGGTATTTTCAGCAGCGCTTTGACCTCACATCAGATCGTGGCATTTATATGGGGCATTTTTATTTCATTTTTATTGTATTTTGGTCTGACAGCCTTGGTACAATTGCAGGTGATGAGTCCATTTGCTTTGTTTTTGGAGGAAATGAGTTTGAGTTACCATTACCAAAGTCTGAGTAGGGGAGTGATAGAAGCCCGAAATGTGGCGTACTTTCTTACAGTGATTATCCTGATGTTGGGCCTTACCGGAGTTTTGATCAGAAGGAGATGAGCAAAGGTTCCAACATATCGCTTTTCAAGAGTTATGGTATTCCGGTTGGAATACTTGTTCTCATTTGGGTTTTTGTTACCCTGTTTCCTTTCATAATTGACCTTACAGAAGATAAAAGATATTCACTTCATCCTGCTACCATTGCTTTATTGGAATCCATTGAGGAACCTTTGGAAGTGGAAATCTTATTGACAGGAGATCTCCCAGGTGGAATGAGAAGACTCCAAAGATCGATTGAAGAAACTGTCAAAACCTTTAATGCATACAGTGCCAAAAAAATCACTTTTTATTATGAAGATCCTTTGAGTCTTCCTGCTGACATTAGGGAGGACTATATTGTGGATTTGGCAGGATATGGAATCAATCCCACCACCTTGTACATTTCCGAAGCAGGAGGTCAAAAAAGCAAATTGATTTTCCCTGGTGTAGTGGTTCGGAATGAGGAATTTGAGACAGGGGCTTTGTTACTAAAAGGCGAGAAGGAATTAGGACCCGATCAGATATTAAATCAATCCATTGAAAACCTGGAATTTGAATTGGCTCAAGCAATACGTAAACTCCTCAGGAAACAGCAATATGCCATAGGAATGATTGTAGGCAAAGGCGAATTGGAAGAAGATGATGGTTTTGGCATTGTAGAAGGTTTGGCAGAGGACTTTGAAGTGTATAAGGTCCCGTTGGAACAGGCAAAAAATGTGGAGGACTTATTTCCATTTGATGTGATTTTGATTGTAGGTCCCAAAGAAATTTATACTGACAAAGAAATCTTTCTGATTGACCAATACCTGATGAATGGGGGCAATTTGATATTCTTGGTCGATGCCTTGGTTTTTGATATCGATCAGGCCGGAGGTGAAGGAACGGTGGCCATGCCTTTTGAAAACGGATTGGATCAATTGCTGTTCAGATATGGGATCCGGGTCAACAAAGACCTGATTCAAGACATGAATTTTGGATACCATCCGGTCATGGGCGGTAATTTCGGTGACCAACAGCAATTGATTTCATTGCCTTGGCCTTTTTATGTGTCTGCCGGAAGAATGGCCAATCACCCCATTACCAAAGGACTCGATCAGGTCATGTTCCGATTTGTCAGCAGTTTGGATACTGTGAAGGCAGATGGGGTTAAAAAGACTCCGTTGATTTTCGGGTCTGACTTCAGTAGAAAACTTGCCGCGCCTGTCAGGATTGCATTTGAAGACATGTCGGATGGGCCGGACTTGGATCAATTTACCAACAATAACCTTCCATTGCTCTATTTATTGGAAGGGGAGTTCACTTCATTATTCAAAAACAGGTTTTTACCCGAAGGAGCTGATAAAGCAAAATTCTTGGAATCAGGGAATGGGAAAGTACTCGTTTCGGGATCCGGAGAACTCTTTACGAGTTTATTTTCAGTTGTGGATGGTCAACCTTTGGCTTTGGGACAGGATCCATTTACTGAAGCTACCTATGCCAACAGGCAGCTTTTACAAAACAGCATTAATTTCCTGACAGATCCGGAAGGAATCATTGCCACTAGAACCAAGCAATTCCAGATCAGGCCTTTGAACAAATCAAAGGTGCAGAATGAAAAGATCAAGTGGCAGTTGATCAATGTACTGTCGCCATTGGTATTTTTTCTATTTCTTGGCTTGATATGGATCGGTCTGAAAAAGTCCAGATTTTCAAAAAAATAAAGATGCCAGCCATATTTTCTCTTAAATTTTGAGGAAATATTTTTTAAAAACAAGGGCTAATAACCTCAATTACAATTGGAGGATTAAAAAACAGGTTTTTTTGCATGTCAAAGGCATCATTTATAATTTTATTTATAAATTTACCCTGTTCAAAATCAATTGAAAAAATAAGCACGCCATATATGAAATTTATTGTTTCTTCTTCTGCTCTTTTAAAGCAGCTTTCAACGATCAACGGTGTAGTCACCACCAACCCGGTAGTTCCTATTTTGGAAAACTTCCTTTTTGAAATCAAAGACGGAAAGCTCACCATAACTGCTTCTGATCTTCAGACATCCATGATCACCGAAATTGATGTAGAGGCCAAAGAAGATGGAAATATCGCAGTTCCTGCAAAGATCCTTATTGAAACATTAAAGAACCTTCCTGAGCAACCTGTTACTTTCAGCATTGACCCTGATACCTACAGCATTGAGATAAGCTCCGATAATGGTAGGTATAAATTGGCCGGCGAGAATGCCACTGATTTTCCAAAAATCCCTACCGTGAGCAATGCGACAGTGGTGGATATGTCCACGGAGATATTGAGCAGCGCGATCAGCAATACTATTTTCGCTACGAGCAACGATGAGTTGAGACCTGCCATGACTGGTGTCTATATCAACCTTAGCAGTACAAATACTACTTTTGTTGCCACTGACGGACATAGATTGATCAGATACAGAAGGGTGGATGTTGCTTCCCAAGATGATGCGAGCATCATCATTCCCAGAAAAGCACTTAACTTATTGAAATCAACTTTACCTTCAGAAAATGTCCCTGTGGCAGTTGAGTTCAACAGTTCCAATGCCTATTTCAAATTCAACAGCATCAAAATGATCTGTAGATTGATCGATGAGCGATTCCCGGATTATGAAAATGTAATCCCTGTGGACAATCCTAACCACATGACCATTGACAGGTTGGAGTTTTTGGGTTCCTTGAGAAGGATAGCTATCTACGCCAACAAAACAACCCACCAAGTAAGGTTGAAATTGACCGGAAGTGAATTGCAGATCTCTGCTGAAGATCTTGACTTCTCAAATGAGGCGAATGAAAGATTATCCTGCGAGCATGACGGCGAGGATATAGAAATCGGATTCAATGCCAAGTTCTTGGTGGAAATGCTGAACAACCTTTCTTCCAAAGAAGTGACCTTACAGTTCAGCGCCCCTAACCGTGCCGGTCTGATTGTCCCATCTGATAAGTCTGAAAATGAAGATATCTTGATGTTGGTGATGCCGGTGATGTTGAATAATTATGTTTGATAGATGTGAGATTTGAGACGTGAGATTTGAGACGTGAGACACAAGACTCAAGAAAATAAGAGTCCCCGATTTTGGGGACTTTTTTGTTTTGGGGGAAATACTTTTTGGGTAAGTTGTTTTCAATAATTATATTCAAGTATAAATATTTGTTTTGAAATGGAAAGTTGGAATGAAAGAATAACCTTTAACCCTGGACAGTGCGGGGGAAGACCTTTTATCAGAGGAATGAGAATCAGGGTAGTTGATGTTTTGGACCTGTTGGCATCAGGGCTGACCCAAGAACAGGTCCTAGATGAGTTACCTGATCTGCAGTTGGAAGATATTGAAGCTTCTTTGAAATATGCTAGCAGCAAACTTAACCATCCAATAATTGCTGTATGACAATTACCTCAAAAGCTATGTGATCTATATGAACTATGTGGTAATCATTTTTCTTCAAAGATCATTAATTTAGGCCTTCTTGGAAAATTCCTTCGGAATTGAGAAGTAGGGTTAAAACTAAACTCTACTTTCTTTTTCTCTTTGGTTTCCGGATGATTTTGAAGTCAATTTTGGTACGGG
>NZ_JABFHF010000021.1 GCF_015476655.1 Aquiflexum lacus | reverse complement strand
TACCTATATTTCAGCTACTTAATTTTCACCTAAAACACATCCGCACAAAACAGGAGAATAGGATAATAATACAATCAGAAATGTCTATTCAATTGTCTCTGCAATCAAAACAGTGTCTATTCACGGAATGAATCAATCTTTGACATCTTCATAATCTATATAATCCCCTCCTCTTATTTCCTTTGACCTTTTTTCCTGGTACTCTTGAGGAATATGGTCAACATTGATATTACCATTCTTTGGCTTTCTCCGTTGATCATCCTCGCGCTTGAGGTCATTAGCGTGATCTACAAACTGCTTTAACTTGCTCTTCAAAAAGAATTGTAACAGCTTGGAAAAAATCCAAGATATGGCAATTGCAATCAAAAGAAATTTAAATATGAATCCCATGTTTAGAATGTGAGATGTGAGACATGAGATATGAGACTGTCCTATGGACGTCTCATGTCTCCTATCTCAAGTCTAAAATAATTTATCTACTTAAATATAAGTTTCTTTCGGAATAAATCTTCAAGAAGTAATCATCCATCAAATCTTCAAAAAAATAGATAGCCTCACCTGTTGATTTCATTTCCGGACCCAATTCTTTGTTGACATTGGGGAATTTATGGAAAGAGAAGACCGGCTCTTTGATGGCATAACCCACCTTCACCGGATTGAATTCAAAGTCAGTTACTTTTTTCTCCCCTAGCATAACCTTCGTTGCGTAATTCACATACGGCTCTTGATAGGCTTTACAGATAAAAGGAACGGTCCGCGAGGCTCTTGGGTTCGCCTCAATGACATAAACCTTGTCATTTTTAATGGCAAATTGAATATTGATCAAACCTACGGTCCTCAACGCGAGTGCGATTTTTTTGGTATAGGTTTCAATCTGCCTCATGACATAATCTCCCAAATTGTAGGGAGGTAATACGGCATATGAATCACCTGAATGAATTCCGGCAGGCTCTATATGTTGCATGATTCCGATAATGTAGACATTTTCACCATCGCAAATGGCATCTGCTTCTGCCTCAATGGCACCTTCAAGAAAGTGATCTAGAAGAATTTCATTATTGGGAATATCCCTGAGGACATTGACCACATGCTCTTCCAGTTCTTTTTCATTGATGACAATTTTCATACTTTGACCTCCCAATACATACGATGGTCTGACGAGTAGTGGAAAACCCAGTGTTTTACAAAGCTCCAAGGCTTCATCGGTATTGTGTATGGTTCCAAATTCTGGGTATGGAACCTCATTTTCTTTCAATAGGGTAGAAAAACGGCCTCTATCCTCAGCCAGATCCAAAGCCTCAAAACTAGTCCCTACGATTTTGATTCCAAATTTGTCCAATTTCTCAGCCAGCTTCAAGGCAGTCTGACCTCCCAATTGGACAATTACGCCGATTGGGTCTTCCTGAAGGATAATTTCATAAATATGTTCCCAAAATACAGGTTCGAAATATAGTTTGTCTGAGATATCAAAATCAGTAGAAACCGTTTCAGGATTGCAATTGATCATGATGGTTTCATAGCCACATTCCTTCGCGGCCAATACTCCATGCACACAGGAATAATCAAACTCAATCCCCTGTCCAACCCTATTGGGCCCTGAACCCAAGACCACTACTTTCTTTTTGTTGGAAGGTGTGGATTCATTCTCCTCTCCAAAGGTCGAATAATAATATGGCGTTTTGGCTTCAAATTCCGCTGCACAGGTATCCACAAGTTTATATACCCGTTTGATACCCATTTCTTTGTATCTCTTGTCAAAGACCTCACTTTCAAGGCAATCTAACAAATGGGCAATCTGTCTATCTGCATAGCCTTTCTTTTTGGCCATATCCATCAAATCCCTTGGAATGGTATCCAATTCAAATTTCTCGATCTCTTTCTCAATATGGATCAATTCCTCAATCTGCTTCAGGAACCATTTGTCAATTTTGGTCAAGTCTTGGATTGTCCTAAATGAAATCCCAAGCTTGAAGGCATCATAAATATGAAACAGCCTGTTCCAGCTAGGATTGGCCAAGCTATACAGAATTTCTTCCTGATTTCTCAATTCTTTTCCATCAGCACCCAATCCATTTCTTTTGATTTCAAGAGATTGACAGGCTTTTTGAAGTGCTTCCTGAAAATTCCTTCCAATGCCCATGACTTCTCCAACGGATTTCATGGACAATCCCAATTTACGGTCAGAACCTTTAAACTTATCAAAGTTCCACCTTGGAATTTTTACAATCACATAATCAAGGGCCGGCTCAAAAAATGCAGAAGTGGTTCCTGTTATGGAATTACTCAATTCATCCAAGTTATAACCAACAGCAAGTTTGGCAGCGACTTTGGCAATCGGATACCCGGTCGCTTTAGAAGCCAAAGCGGATGAACGGGAAACCCTGGGATTAATTTCTACGCCAATGATGTCTTTATTATCAGGGCTAACTGCAAACTGTACATTGCAACCGCCGGCAAAGGTCCCTATGCTGTTCATCATGGTGATTGCATAATTTCTCATGCGCTGATAAACGGTATCAGGTAAAGTCATTGCAGGCGCTACAGTGATTGAATCTCCAGTATGTACACCCATGGGGTCAAAATTTTCGATGGAACAGATGACAATCATGTTACCGATATTGTCCCGCATCACTTCCAGTTCGTATTCCTTCCAACCCATGATACTCTGCTCGATCAAGACTTCATGTACCGGAGAAGCCTGCAACCCGGCCACAAGTGCCTTTTCAAAATCCTCTGCTTTTTCGACAAAACCACCACCTGCACCACCTAAAGTGTAAGAAGCTCTGATGATCAATGGAAAGCCAATCTCTTGTGCAATTTCATTTCCTTGAAGAAAGGAAGTAGCAGTACTCCCCAAACATACCCCAACACCGATTTTCTCCATCAAAGCTTTGAATTTTTCCCTATTCTCAGCTGTATCAATCGCATCTATATCCACACCGATCATCCTGACGCCGAATTTCTTCCAGATGCCTGCTTTATCACAATCCAAAGCGAGGTTTAAGGCTGTTTGCCCACCCATGGTCGGGAGTACACAATCAATATCCGGATGTTCCTGAAGGATCTTGATGATGGATTTTTTCTCCAATGGAAGCAAATACACATTGTCAGCTGTCACTGGGTCCGTCATGATGGTGGCCGGATTAGAATTGATCAAGGTTACCTTGATGCCTTCTTCCCTGAGGGAACGGGAGGCTTGGGAACCTGCATAATCAAATTCGCAAGCTTGACCGATGACGATGGGACCTGAACCGATGATGAGAACGTGTTTGATACTACTATCCTTGGGCATTCTAAATGAGGGTTAAAAGATTTAATTACTGATGGCTAAATTGGTGCAAAAATAGGGAAATAAATTTAAGTAGCCCCGATAAGCTGTGAAAAAGGGACGGTTGAATTCCAAATTAATGATTGTGATGGTTTTTTGGTTTAAAAATCGATTAATTTAGGGACTTATTTTCAAGAGAACTCACCCCTTCCACCTAAACGCCTTATCATCTACTGCCCGCATCGTACACAAGACACCATCCAAGTGGTCAAATTCATGCTGTATCAATTCTGAAACTGATCCTTCAACTGTCCAAGATTGTTTTTCCCAATTTTCATCCAAATAGTCCAAGGTCAAAGATTGATGCCTTTTCACCTTGACCAGTAAGTTGGGAAAGCTCATGCAATCATCCCAAAGCTCAAAGAGTTCTTGGCTTGGACTTTTGATTTTTGGGTTGATGATGATGTAGGGTTTGTCTAGGTTTAGATAAAAAAGCCTTTTCATGATTCCCAATTGGGGTGCTGCGATGCCCCTGCCGAAACCATATTGGGCACGGATATCCTCCATGGCTTCATGCAGGTCCTTGACCCAAGTTTTTACGAGGGGAAGTTCTTCCTTTTGGACAGGTTCGCAGATTTCATAGAGTCTGGGATCACCCAATTTGAGAATATCATCGGTTGTTTTCATGGTTGATTAAATGACATCGGTGCTTTTAGGGAAAAAGGGCGTTACAAACGCCTCACTCAGCCTCACGAAGCTACAAGCTTCGGACAACGAGACAACGAGAAGCCTTTTTCTACTACTAACCTCGGTCTTAGTACTTGGTACATTGTTCTTTGTACTTCCTTCCTCCCTCTAAATATGCAAAGCCCTATTATCTGTCGCTGCCAAACAGGCTTCTTTGAAAGCTTCGGTGTAAGTAGGATGGGCGTGGGACATTCGGGCAATGTCTTCTGCTGAGGCTCTGAATTCCATGGCTACTACGGCTTCGGCGATCATATCGGCTGTTCTGGGACCGATCATGTGTACGCCTAGGATTTCGTCTGTTTCGGCATCTGCCAATACTTTGACCAAACCATCGGTATCCATGGATGCCCTTGCCCTGCCTGAAGCCATAAAGGGGAATTTGCCTGTTTTGTATTTAATGCCTTTATCCTTCAATTGCTCCTCAGTATAACCTACTGCTGCCACCTCAGGCCAAGTGTAAACCACTCCCGGGATTAAAAGGTAATTGATATGTGGTTTTTGACCGGAGATCACTTCCGCTACAAAAGTGCCTTCTTCCTCAGCTTTGTGGGCTAACATGGCGCCTTTGACCACATCACCGATGGCATAGATATTCGGTACGTTGGTCCTGAGGTGATCATCCACCTCTACTTGGCCTCTATCAGTGATTTTCACTCCCGCCGCTTCGGCATTCAATCCATCTGTATATGGTCTTCTTCCGATGGAAACCAACACATAATCACCTTTCAGTTCTACGGTTTCACCTTTGGAATTTTCCGCCTTTACGATAACTTCTTTACCTTTATTTTCTACCCCAACCACTTTGTGTTTCAAATAAAACTCAAAGCCAAGTTTTTTCAATGATTTCTGTAATTCCTTACCCATGGTTTTGTCCATAGATGGAATTAGGGAATCCATGTACTCCACGACGGATACCTTAGCACCCATTCGGCCATAAACAGATCCCAATTCCATTCCGATCACACCACCACCTATCACGATCATGTGTTTGGGAATTTCCTTAAGATTCAAGGCTTCCGTTGAGGTGATGATCCTCTTCTTATCGAGCTGGATAAATGGGAGTGAAGAAGGCTTAGAACCGGTGGCGATGATGATATTTTTGCCTTTGATATCTTCAGAAGAGCCATCATCCTTGGTGACCTTTACGGTATTTTTATCTACAAAGGAACCAAGACCATGGTGAACCTCAATTTTGTTTTTTTTCATTAAAAACTGAATCCCATCCACATTCTGCTTCACCACATCGTCTTTTCTGGAGATCATTTGTTTCAGATTGACTTTCAGATTGCTCAGGTCAATTCCATGTGTTTTAAAAGTATGGGCTGCATTGTGGTAATGCTCCGAGGAGTCCAACAATGCCTTGGAAGGAATACAACCCACATTGAGACATGTCCCACCAAGGGTGGCGTATTTCTCAATGATGGCAGTTTTCATACCCAATTGGGCCGCTCTGATGGCTGCAACATATCCTCCTGGTCCGGAGCCGATTACTATTAGGTCGTACATATTTTTGTCTTGATACTAATTTCTTGGTACCAAGTACAATGTACTAAGTACCAAGAAAATAAATGCTTATTTAGAATTTAAACTTAATTTGAGTTTGACAATCATGTTCTGAAGATGTTCAAGCTCTTTTTCTGTTTTTTGAAAATCCTGATCATTTACATATTCAAGCTTATTGGAAATCACTAATTGGGTATCCAGCTCAAATGAAGAACCTAAAGCAACACCAAGAAAATTATTGAAATCTTTGTCGGTATTTCTTCCCGCACCTTCTGCAATGTTTGAGGGAATTGAAACAGCCGATCTGTTCATTTGGCCGATCAGACCAAACCTTTCATCTTTCGGTAGCTTTTCAGTGATTCTGTAAACTTCAACAGCTAAGTCAATGGCCTTCTGCCAAACCTTTAATTCTTTGTATCAATGCATGGTCGTAATAGTTTAAGTGAATAAATGGAAAACTTCAATTTAACACTTACTCATACTATCTCTTAACCCACCCCCAACTTATCCGATTATTTTCAACTACCCCTCAAATAAACCCTATACTTGGTACATGGTACAACTTGTCCGCCGTGGCGGATCGTACTTTGTACAACAGATCAAACCCCAAACAACAACCTCGTCGGTTCCTCAAGAAGCTGCTTCACCCTGACAAGGAAACTGACCGACTCTCTGCCGTCAATGATCCTGTGATCGTAGGATAGGGCCAGGTACATCATGGGGAGTATCTTTACCTCACCATTTACGGCCATGGGTCTTTCTACGATGTTGTGCATACCCAAGATGGCTGATTGTGGGGCGTTGATGATCGGGGTGGACATCATGGAACCGAATATTCCTCCATTGGTGAGGGTGAAGGTTCCTCCTGTCATTTCTTCAATAGACAACTTATTGTCCCTGGCTTTGGTAGCCAACCTGACCACTTCTTTTTCGATCTGCTCAAAACTCATGGACTCGGCATTTCTGATCACCGGTACCACCAAACCTTTTGGAGCAGATACGGCAATGGAAATGTCGCAGAAGTCATTGAAGATCATTTCATTGCCATCGATCTGTGCATTGACTGAGGGCCATTCTTGCAAGGCTACGCATACTGCTTTGGTAAAGAAAGACATAAAGCCAAGATTGACACCATGCTTCTCTTTGAACTGTTCTTTGAATTTCTTTCGCATTTCCATGATGGGACCCATATTGACCTCATTGAAGGTGGTTAACATGGCCGTTTCATTCTTTACGGCTACCAGTCTTCTGGAAACGGTTCTCCTCAATGAAGACATCTTTTCCCTTTTGCTATCACGGGAACCGGCTACTTTTGGCGCAGCCGCTTCTGCTGTTGCTTTTGGCGCTTCCGCTTTTGGGGTTTTGGGAGCTTCTTTTGCTACTTTTTTGGCATTCTCGGCATCTTCTTTTGTGATCCGCCCATCTTTTCCTGTTCCCTTGATATCCTTCGGATCAATTGCTTTTTCAGCTAATATTTTTGCAGCCGCAGGGGAAGCATGGCCTGTTGCGTAGCTTTCTTTTTGAGCATCCATTTGGGAAGGGGCTGAACCTGTATCCTGCTTTTTCTCAGCGGTTTCGTGAGTTCCTCCTTCAGTTACTTCGATTTTACAGATCAGGCCACCGATTTCCAAGGTATCTCCTTCTTGCGCCACATGTTTCAAAATACCGGTCGCTTCAGCAGGCAATTCAAAAGTTGCTTTATCAGAATCCACTTCTGCGATGATTTCATCCAATTCAACGTAATCCCCATCAGCTTTCAGCCAATTGGCCAAGGTAACTTCTGTGATAGATTCTCCAACTGTGGGCACAATCATTTCCTTAACTTCTCCGGTTTTGCCTGAGGACTTAGAGGCTTCTTTAGAAGCTACTTTTTCTTCTTTTGCGACTGATGCTTTGGCGTCCGTTTCAATTTGACAGATCACAGCACCTATCTCCAAGGTATCACCTTCTTCGGCTTTGATTCTTAACACACCGGCAGCTTCGGCAGCAAGTTCAAAAGTGGCTTTGTCAGATTCCAACTCGCAGATGACTTCATCCATTTCCACGTAGTCACCGTCTTTTTTAAACCATTGTCCTATCGTCACTTCCGATATGGATTCCCCCACTGTTGGGACTTTAATTTCTAGGCTCATTGTTTTTTCTTTTTTACCCCCAAACCCGATGCTTCGAATCCAAGGTTAATTTTTCTGAATAGATTGAAATTAAACCTGATTCCGCATTGGTCTGAATGATTAATCAATCCAATACGGAATAGGGGTTATTTTGAAATTTTTAATGCTTTTTCGATAATAGCGGCTTGTTCCTGCACGTGTACTTTATGATATCCTGTGGCTGGTGAGGCAGATGTTTTCCTCGCTATCAATTCCATTGGAAGATCTTTGTACAACAATCTCAGGATAAAGTTCCAATAGCCCATGTTTTCAGGCTCTTCCTGAACCCAAACAATTTCGGCATTTTTGTAGGCTTTCAGTTCCTCCAAAATTTGTTTTTTTGGAAGTGGATGCAATTGTTCAATTCTGATAATGGCTACATCAGTTACCTTTTCTTTCTCTCTCGCCTCTTCTAGGTCGTAATAGATTTTACCTGAACAAAGGACTACCCTTTTGACGTCTTTGGCTTTGACATTGGTGTCCCCGATGATTTCTCTAAATCGGCCATTTGTAAATTCCTCTACAGGAGAAACTACTTTTGGATGTCTCAACAGTGATTTGGGGGACATCACGATACAAGGTTTCCTAAATTCCCATGCCAACTGTCTTCTCATCATGTGGAAGAAATTCGAAGGCTCTGTGATATTGGCAACAACCATGTTGTATTCAGCAGAAAGCTGTAAAAATCTTTCCGGCCTTGCATTGGAATGTTCAGGACCTTGTCCTTCATATCCATGCGGCAGCAACATCACCAATCCATTCATTTTGCCCCATTTGGATTCCCCCGAGGAAATAAACTGATCGATCATGGTTTGGGCACCATTGGCAAAATCACCAAACTGTGCTTCCCAAATCACCAAAGAATGTGGGTTGGCCATGTTATAACCATATTCAAAACCCAATACCGCATATTCTGACAACAGGGAATTGTAAATATGGAACTGTCCTTTGCTTTCTTTTAATTCTTTCAGGAAATTATAAGGCTTGTTGCTGTTGGCATCATGGACCACGGCGTGTCTATGGGAAAATGTCCCGCGTTGACAATCCTGACCGGTAAGTCTGACCGTTTTGCCTTCCAATAATAAGGTCCCGTATGCCAATAATTCGGCAGCCGCCCAATTGAGCGACCTTGAATTGAAATACATGTCCTTTCTTTGTTTCAACTGAACCTCAATCTGCTTGATTGGCTTGAATCCTTTGGGTACTGAAGTCAATGCCTCAGCAACTTTATTGATCATTTCCTCTGATACTCCAGTTTCAGGAGATTGATCAAAATCCTCCGGATTGGACCTTCTCATCTCAAGCCAGGCTTGTTCAAATTTGGTAAACTGATACGGCAGGGGTTTTTCTTTGACCATATTCAATCTATCCTGCAAAAGCTGACGAAACTCCTTGTCCATCTGCTGCGCAATTTCAGCATCTATATCCCCCCTCTCGGTCAATTTTTTGACATAGATTTCTCTGGGATTGGGGTGTTTTGAAATGATGTTATAAAGCTCGGGCTGGGTAAATTTAGGTTCATCAGATTCGTTATGGCCATGTCTCCTGTAGCAGACCATGTCCACAAAAATATCCTTGTCAAATTTCTGACGGAATTCCGCGGCTAGTCTTGCAGCAAAAACAACCGATTCTGCATTATCTCCATTGACATGGATGACAGGTGCATCTATCATTTTGGCTACGTCAGTACAATAAATGGATGACCTTGCATCATCAAAGTCAGTGGTGAAACCTACTTGATTATTGATGACAAAATGAATGGTTCCCCCTGTATTGTATCCTTTCAAACCGGCCATTTGGGTCACTTCATAGACAATCCCCTGACCTGCGACTGCGGCGTCACCGTGGATTAATATCGGCAGGGCTTTTTTGGAATCCCCTTTATGTTGTGAATCAATTTTAGCTCGGATAAACCCTTCCACCACAGGATTGACCGCTTCCAAATGGGATGGATTTGGAGCCAATTTCATATTTACCTTTTTGCCTTCAGGAGTGATGATATCACTGGAATACCCCATGTGGTACTTGACGTCTCCATCACCCATGGTCAGGTCAGGCTTGGCTGTACCTTCAAACTCAGAAAAAATCTGCTCATAGGTTTTTCCCATGACGTTGGCGAGGACATTTAACCTACCCCTGTGCGCCATTCCGATCATGACTTCCTCTACCCCAAGGGAAACGGAAGTATTGATAACAGCATCCAAAAACGGGATAGTACTTTCTCCCCCTTCCAAAGAAAACCTTTTTTGTCCAATATATTTGGTATGTAAAAAGTTTTCAAAAACCACTGCCTGATTCAGCTTCGACAGAATCCTTTTCTTTTCTTCCACAGCAGGGTTGAACGCCAAAGCCTCCTTTTCAATTTTGGTTTTTAGCCAATCCAACATTTCAGGTTCCCTGATGTAGAGGTATTCAAATCCTATTGAACCTTCATAGATTATTTTGAGGGATTCTACAATTTTGGATAATTTGGCTGTACCTATGCCTATTTCTTTACCTGCCTGAAATTCTGTGTTCAGGTCATTTTGATCCAAACCAAAATCCTCGAGGTCTATCAGGGCTTTTCTATCCCTTCTTTCCCTTACGGGATTTGTTTTTGATCTCAAGTGTGCCCTTGACCTGTAGGCATGGATCAGTGCCCTGACTTTGATTTCTTTGGGCAATTGCTCCATATCCATGATAGTACCGCGCGTTGCCAAGGCACCGTTCGCAGGTTCTGATTGTGGAGAACTGTTTCCATTGGAGGGCTTTGACGGCGACGATTCATCGACATCCCCAAATTTGGTGATGGCAAAATCAAAGCCATCAAAAAAAGTTTTCCAACTGGGATCTATGCTTTCAGGGTCGTTTTTGTAGTCATCATATAGCTCGTCGATATAAGCTACATGGGCATTGGAGATATAGGAAAATTTATCCATTGTTGAGTTTTTGCTAACTCCTACAAATATATCTTATTCAGAGTTGATATAAAAACTGTATACCCGTTTATACGGGTTTTTAGATTCTGGATAAAGAAAAAATGAATATTGGGACTTTCGGTGAGGCTGAGATTTTAATTCTTAGTCCCGATAGCTACCTTAGATTTAAGAATTTGGAAAGGGAGAACTTATTTTTTATGATAGGAGAGGGAAGATGATTCTAACATTGAGAAATGTCTCTAAAGCAGGAATGGATTATGAAGTGAGATGGTAAGAAAAGAGCAAAAAAAAGCAGTGCCCTAAAGGACACTGCTTTCCAATTAATATTCTACAAGGAGATTATTTTTTAACCAAAACGGTCTCTCCGTCAATATTATTTCCATTGTCTCTCCAATAGATGACAAGTGTACCAGTAGTTGGATCCCAGGTTCCGGTTTGACCATTAGGGTCAACCAGACCAAACTGAGTAGTTCCAGCTCTTAGCCAAGATATCACATTACAAGCATCATTGTAAATACCTGATTGAGTAGCGTTGAATCCAAAACCTGCATACAAACCTGCTGACACATCAGAAACTTCCCACTGAGTAGCCTGACCTGATACAGGTGTCACTCTAACTTCAGCAGTTCTAACACCAAATCTTGAGGTACTAGTTGCATCCCACAAATCAGTGGCAGTAGAAATATTAGAAGGACAAACTACATTCACATTGTATAGGAAAGGTGAATCATAGAAAATTCCGCCGGAAACATCGGCACTTCTATTATTGGAATCGAAAACCCTTCCATTGATATCTGTAAGGATTAATCTGAATTCAAAAGTATCTCCGCCTTCAATCTGTGCAGGTGTCAATCCAACTGCCTCAATTGCATCCAAAGCATTGATCTCAAAGGACGCTCTTGTATAAAGTGTGCTTGGATGGTTTGGATTTTCAGTTGCTTTCTGAAATTCAGAACCATTCAAGGTCCTGATCAATACATCATTCACTTGAGAACCTGTACCTGCAGGCACATATTCCAGTCCGACACCAGGAATTAATCTTCTGTGTCTAACTCTAATTTGAACATTATCTACAGTGGTTCCACCTTCTGCATCCACCGCTTCTAAGGTAAGGGCGAATTTAGAATTCGCCAATTCGAAGAAGTTGAAATTGGTGCTCGTATTCGGGGCAGACCTGATTGTTCTCAAATAGGCCCCTGTATTAAACGTTGCATAGGGTACATTTGGCTCGATGAAATCCACACAAGAGGTGGCAAACATCATAAAGGCCAATAATACTCCAAAACTATATTTTATCATTTTCATATTTTTTGTGATTTAGAGATTAATATACCCAATCGTTACCTTCAGGATTGGTATCCCAGAATACACGCAATCTTTGAGATGCTTTCTGAACTGCATTGGTATTGGTCACCAAGTGATTGTTCGGATAGAACAAAGACCTAGGGAAATCACCAAAATTAGCCAACAAACCAGGCTGCATGCCATCAGGCTGACCCGTCCTTCTGTAAAGGTTATACGACTCGTTTCCGTTTCCGAACAAAGCCAACCAATACTCTCTACCTATGAAATACATTTTCCTAGCTTCAGAAGCTGCTTCAAATTCATCTGCAACGTAATCCAAGTAAGCATCTCTATCAGCATTGAAATCAGCATCAGCTTGGAAATCTTTGATCGCGGATTCTTCTGAAGTGGATACTGAAAATGCCCTTACATAATTGATGGATTTTTGAATACCGCTCCTCAACAGCGCGGCAGGATCTCCACTGACACCGGGAAGTGTCTGCGCTGCTTCAGCCAACATAAAGTCAACATAAGAAGGCAACATGATCGGGTGAATTCCAGCACCACCCGCACCTGCATTAGGATTGACGGCTGCAGCTGCATTATTATCAAATCTACCACCTGCAGGATAAACTCCCCACGCAGTTCTTTCTAAGTTATCCGGCGGAATACCTTCAGCATTCAAGTGATCTCTTCCCCAATAGCCTCTCGTACCCGGTAAGCAAAATGGAAAACCCCCTGCCAAGTAATGTCCCGGAGCAATTTCACCCAAGCATCTCAACTTATCAGGATCTGTAGGGTTCACAATTTGCTGTCTGTAGAAATAGAACCTAGCTCTTGGATCTACCAATGCAGCTCCTCCTTCTACTTTTTCTTCTGTCATGTGCCACATATACCAAGTAGACTGGTAATCACCACCACCACCTGGGGTATATTGACCTGCAAATCTTGGATGACGGGAATCAGGGTCAGTCAGGTTAGTACCGTATTTGAACACAAATTCCTGTCCCGGCTGAATAAAATTATTCTCAGCAATCAAGGCGTTGATAGCAGAAGTTGCACCAGCAGCATCAACTAACTTTCTGTTCAATTGCAACTTCAGAATCATGGAATTGGTCAATTTCACCCAATTGGCCCAAGTACCACCATAAAACAGATCTTGGGCAGCACCTGCTGAGGTTGGGGCAGCAAAGTTTTCTTTTGCTAGTGTCAATGCCTCCAAAGCGGCCGCATAGACTGCAGAAGCTTGGTCATAATTTGGATTGAAATTATTTGGATCCAAAGCCTCAGACCAAGGAACATCATTGAAATAATCCACCATGGTCATCAAGACATAAGCCTTGATTACTCTGGCTATACCTAAATGCCTTTTGAAATCAGCCTCTTCAGCCAAAGGCTCCAGAAACTTAATATCATTCAAGATATTGGCATAAGCTGTAGTCCAGGTTCCGTTGAAGTTAACAGGGACATAAGCCTGCTCATAAAGGTTAGAACCTTGATTCAACATTCTTGTCAAACGCATACCCCTGTCTTGGGTGCCATTATAGAATCCTGTAAAATCAAGCTGAATTCTATTCAATACCAAGTTCAAACTTGCAGTATCTGCTGTTACAGCGTTTGGATCATTTTGCAAATCCAGGTCGCATGCACTTACCACCAATAAACTAAGGGCGATAAATAAACTATATATTCTTCTTTTCATTGTATTTTCTTTTTGGGGATTAGAAAGTAAGTGTTACAGTTCCACCCAATCTTCTTGAACTTGGACCGGTCACGAAGTCAAATCCCAATCCGTTACCTACACCTGTACCCAATACATCTGGATCAAAGTTCATGTTAGGAGGGAAGTTCAATGCTCTAAACCAAAGGTTGGTACCACTCAATGCTACTGAAGCCCTTTTGAAAGGAGTCTTAGAAATGATTGAAGCAGGTATGTCATAACCTAAAGAAAGCTCTCTCAACCTTACTGCCGAACCATCAAATACGTTGGACTCATCTGCACCTGTATGATATTGGTTGAAGAAGTAGTTAGCAGCCGTTACCTGAATGTCATTAGGCGTACCATCCTGCTTCACTCCCGGAAGGATGAAAGTAAGCTCTCTGTCTACCACCGGATCTTTGGTCACACCTCTTGCCAATGTTGCAGTTACAGTATTGGAGAAGATCACTCCTCTATGTCTGTATTCCATCATGACATTCAAGAACAAACCTTTATATCTGAATGTATTGATCCAAGAACCTGTCCAAGCCGGATTGGGATCACCCAATTCAACCAATTCTGAAGCAGTCTGGTAATCACCGTTTGGTAATACAATTGGCTGACCTGTCTGTTCATCTCTTGCAAAACCCTGCCCTTTAATAAGGTTGAATGGCTTGCCTGGAATAGCGAAATTACCCAAATTGGTAAAACCTGCTACAACAATCTCTTCCAAACCTTCACCCAATTCCATGGTCACAGATCTGTAAAGCGTAAAGTTTACGATAGATTCCCAAGTAAATCCGGAAGCAGTGCTGACCGGAGTCGCAGTAGCCTGAAATTCAATACCTCTGTTTCTGATTTTACCAATATTGATCAACGACGAGGTAAAACCTGTTGCCGGGTCAAGCGGAGATCTTGTGATCAAATCATTTGTATTCTTCTGGTAAAGAGAGAGATCAAACCTCAATTTGTTATTGAACATGGTCGCTTCCACACCAAACTCCACTTCTTCGTGAAGTTCCGGCTTCAAGTTTGGATTACCCAAACTGGTGCTCAAAGACTGAGTCTGGAACAACGTTCCATCTAAGCTCTGAAATCCCCTTGCATTTTGATTCAATATGTTTCTGGTACTGTAAGGACTAGGGAAACCTGCCGAAGTACCATAACCTAATCTCAATTTCAAGTCATTGACAGTGGATGAGTTCCAATTGAAAGCCTCAGATGGCAAGAAGGATACGGAAGCTCCTGGATAAAGGATTCTTCTGTTTTCCGGTTCTACTGTAGAGGTCCAATCATTTCTTGCAGAAATATTCAAGAATAAATAGTTGTCGTAGTCCAACGTAACGTTGGCATAGATACCCATCCTTCTTTCAAATTGCTGATATTGCATGTTAGCACCATTCAAAGGATCTCGTGAGGATGCCTGCAGGAAGTTGGAATGTCTGAAAAGATCAAAAGCCAACTGTCCGGTAGAAACCAAACCGTCTTGCGTATAAGCATCATATCGGGAGTTACCACCCAATAGGGCCGAGAAGCCCAATTTTTCAGAAAGTGTCTTGTTGAAATTAACAATCAAGTCCTGATTCCAAATGGTATTGGTGATTGATTGGCTTTTGTAATACCCTGTATTGATCAAGGTACTTACACCTCCGCCACCACCTTTATTATATTTACTCTCTCTGGTTTCAGTATAAGTATCTAAACCTAGTCTGTAGGTCACAGAGAAATTGTCATTGAAATCATAGTTCAATGAAGTCGAATTAAAGAAACGGCTAACTTTGGAAGAGTTGATATAATTCTTTGTCAACCATCTCGGATTTACCTGGTCGTTACCAGTTCTATGCGCTACATTGGATCCATCAACTGGATTCTCGAAAGGAAAATTTGCTGAATCAATAGATCTTGGTAAGTATAAGGTGTTGGCAAATGCTGATGGAATCCCACCTGATGGTCCTGAACCGAAAGCAGCATTTATCGGCGGAGAAACCAAATCAGTAATTGCAAAAGTAAAGGAAGAATTCACTGAAAACTTATCCGTTACAGCAGTATTGATACCCAAACCGAAGTTGTATTTTTTCAGGTTGTTACCCGGAATAAAACCTTCATCATCTGTGTAACCGAAGGATGCAGAATAACCTGTTCTGTCAGAAGAACCTGCAACCTGAACTGATGTATTGGAAACCAAACCCGTTTTGAAGAAAAATGAGGAAACATCCTCATAGGCCTTATAGTCATACCTGATGGGTGTACTAGAAGGCGTTCCATCCGGATTCTGTACAAAGAACTCAGGGAATGCATTTCTGATACTCGCTAAGTTAGAAGAGGCAATCGGGTGGGCTGTTTGCAATCCAATGTCCAATCTCGGACCGAAGTTAGAGAAGAACAAACCCGGCTGCTGCTGGAAACCATTTCCATAAAGCTGCGAAAATGTAGGAAGCGAGGCCGCAGAGTTAGAGAATAGTGATTGGTTGACAGTAACTTCAGCCGATTTTCTCTTGTTTGCACCTGACTTGGTAGTGATCAAAATCACACCGTTTCTACCTTGGTCACCATATAATACGGTAGCAGAAAGACCTTTCAACACAGAAACGTTTTCGATGTTGTTAGGGTCAATATCCAAGAAACGACTGGAAGTAGCTGCACCACCTGTGGTAAATCCATTGGTAGCGTTAGTTCCTGAACTGAAAGGAACACCATCCACTACGAAAAGCGGCTGATTGGAACCTGTCGCTGAGGAATAACCTCTAATAATGATGTTGGTACCTGAACCGGATAAACCGTTAGTAGCAGTGATGTTTACACCGGCTACTTTTCCCTGAAGTACCCTTGATACGTCAGCTTCAGGTCTGTTTTGGATCAATTCTTCTCCAACAGTGGAAACTGCGTAGCCCAAGGCCTTCTTTTCTCTCTCTATACCAAGAGATGTTACCACAACTTCTGATAGTTGGGAAGCATCAATAGTAAGAGTCACATTGATTACAGATCTATTGCCTATAGATTCTTCCATGGTTTTCAAACCAACGAAAGAATAGATGAGGACATTAGAACCTGCCGGTACGCTGATAGAATAATTACCATCCAAATCGGTGGTAGTACCTACAGTTGTACCCTTCACGAGGACAGTTGCGCCCGGTAGGCCCTGACTGTCTTCTTCGGAAATTACCTTTCCGGTAATTACCCGTTGTTGCGCCGACACTTCATAACTGAGTGTCATGGTGAAAAGCGCAATAACAAAGAGTAAAGCTTTTCTCATAAGGTATTTTAGTTTAGTTGATGCGTAAAGAAAAATTAATTATCCCACATTTCAAAATTAAGTATTCAATCAAAATTCTATATATTTAACAAAATTTAACATGTATAAAATATAATTTAATGAATGTAAAAACTATTATATTTATTTTTAATATTGTTTTTATACAATTTATGCAGAAATTTAGAGAAAAATAGGTTTATAAGGCAATGAAAGGCAAATGGAAGTGATTATTTGGAAATAAATCCCAATAGTCATTTTCGGTTTTCGAAAAAGGCCATATCAGCTCTTAGCGTAAAATTTTATTCTGTTTTGAATAAAAATAAAAAAATGTCCATTTTTCAGTAGATCAAATACTTTTTTACCTATTTCACATTTATTTGATTTTTTTTTACGATTTCAGAATTATTCTGATTGAATTATTATGTTTTTCATAATAAATCTAAGAAGTACTTAAAAAGATGTATTTCAACTTCGTTGATAATGGTAAAATTTTTCATAAAATCAGTTTTGAGTATGTAAAATATCCATTTTTGTATTTTTTTTTGAGTAACCTCCTTTTTAGGGTTTCTTTTTTCGCACAATTGGTCAAGAAATTTTCTTTGGTTCTAAAAAATGGTTCTTGAATTCCATTTGATTTAAAAAATCGATTGACTCAATATATATTTTGCAACAAAATTATATTCTGAATATGGATTTTGTCAAAGATTTAACCTTTCTCTGTGATCTTTAGGATTGGCATCACCTATCGTACTTTCTCCGAGCCTTCAAAATCTATATTTTACCAAAAAACGTATAAATACGGTCCGGTCATGAAAAAAACCATTCTCTCAACAAGTCCTTGTTGCCTATTCCATGTTGGAAAGAACCCTTAGTCGCATGTATACAAAAAACCGGGACTCATCACGCAAGTGAAAAAATCCCGGCAGGTAAACTATTCTGACTTTTTAAGTTAGAATGCAAATCTAATGGACAGGGCTACTTCATCGCCCCAAAAACCTCCTCTTTCTCCAAAATTGATGGCAGGCTTCCAATCTAGGGACAAATTGATAGGAGCATCCGTAAACTTGTAATCCAAGCCTATAATACCATCAAGACCGATGATGGTATAACTTGTGTTCCTGTCGCCCCATGGTGTATTGTGATTTCCGGCATTCCATGAACCAATATGTGCACCACCCCCATAAAACCACTGAAGTCCTTTGACTTCTGAAATGTCATTATGGACTTCATAAAGCGCGGTAACCAGAAAACCTTTCCACCTCGTGTAAAGGAGACCTTCGATAGCGGCATTTTCCTGGATAAAATGTTTCACAGTAAGCCCATTGCCCGAACCAGCCCTCAAACCAATGGCGGTATTGTATTGGGCCATGGTTTCATTGGCAAAAGCCATTGAAATCACGAAAACGAATAATACGACAACTTTTTTCATCATGCTTTCTCTAAATGGATTAAAACTTTTCAAATTATGGAACAAAGAAAATCAATTCACCGATTATTTCACAAAATTCAAACGAAATGGTGTATTTGATCAGGTGTAACGCAAATATCAAGCCCAATATCATGCAAATCCGCCGGAATTTGGCTTTCAGGAGGAAAAAAGCTCAAACCTACCTTTATTACACTACTTTCCAAGGTCGCCAAAAATTTATCATAATACCCCTTACCATAACCCAACCTGTTGCCTTTTTCATCATAGGCCAACAATGGGATTAATACCAATTGGATAGGCTTAGGCTCTGTGTGCTTAGCGCCTACGGGCTTGGGGATACCCCAAGAACTGACCTCAAATCCAGTTGTATCCCCTAAATGTAAGGTGTCCAATGCATCTTTATGCCCATTGACCTCAGAGGTATATAAACTGTAGCCTAATTTCTTGAGCTCGTAAAAAAGCGGGAAAGTATCAATTTCATTGAAACGCTTGATTGAAAAAAAAATATGGATATGCCTGACCTTGGGTTGTTGAATTAAAAATTCGAGAAAAGAAGTGGTTATTTTTTCTGAAAGAATTGTCACCTCCTCCTGAGACAACTTTTTCCTCAGGGACTTATAAGTAATTCTCAATTCCTCTTTATCCATTTTCAGGCCTAATTATCATGTAATCAAAATCAAAAGGATCAAAAAGTTCATAGAGTTCTGATACAAACGATTCATTCTCCAGATAAAACCTCATAAAGTTCTCAACCCTTTCCTGAGGAATTCCTCCCGGAAACAGATGACCCTGAAGGTCTTCTCTCCTTTTTATCTGCACATTGAGACGCTTTTCCTCTGCCTTTCGGATTTTCTTTGACAGTTGATCCAATATTTTCAAGGACCTGACTTTGGCAGCCTCAAAGGCACTGCCCAAACTTTTTTCGAGTTCTGATGCCTTTTCCCCGGTAGATTCAAAAATTCCTGCCATCGCGGCTTTCTCATTTTCAAGTCTCACTTCCATCAAAGCATGGCTATCTACAAACTCCCGCTTCCAATCCAACACTGACTGAAATAATGCTGCATCCTCCAATTCCAACTGACTGATCTTGCGTATGGCCAATTTATCCAAGACCACTGCAAAGTTCCTGGGCATCACTGCGGGAAACTGCACTCCAAAATGATCAAATACAGTTTTCAACTGAAACCAATAAGCCACCTCAGCAGGACCGCCCAAATAAGCCAAGTTGGGCAATATCATTTCCTGATACAAAGGCCTCAGCACCACATTAGGACTGAACCTTTCAGGGTGTTGATTTAACTCTTCCAATATCTCTGATTCAGTAAAAGAAATATCCGTATTCAACACCTTATATATACTGTCGATTTTTTCAACCCTTTCCCTGACTCCTGCGATCATGTAAAAAAAGTTGATCTCTCTGGGGAATATTTGACTCTTGTACCCCAAATCTTCCAGTTTTTTAGTTTGCTGCTCCGCCAATTGATTGGGCGAATGAACCAATAAGTCTTCCTTGATCACGGGAATAAATATCTTTTTGAACGCAGCAGAATTTCCGTCTACCACCAAAAGCCCCTTTTCACCAAATAGCTGATGCACATATTTCCTTCCTGCTTCAGACAATGTTTTTGAGCCTAGGTAAGCCTCTTTGAATAGTTCGGGAACAAATGAGGATACCTCTTTGAAAAACTCCCTGAAAGATTGATCCAATTTAAAATCCCCAACTGCACCTGTTTGCTGAGATTGCCATTGGTACTTTTTGCCGTTGAGTTTGAAGTAATTGATTTCTTCAAAATCATGGTCCTCCGTGGCCATCCAATAGATTGGCACAAAATGATATTCAGGATAGGATTCTTTCAGCTTGTTGGCCAGATTGATGGTGGATACAATCTTATAAATAAAATATAATGGCCCTGTAAATAAATTCAGTTGGTGTCCTGTGGTCACCGTAAAGGTTTTCTCTTCAGCCAAAGACCGAATTTGCGACTTGGTTTTTTCGGAAGTCTCAATTCCTGCATACTGTTTTTCCAATTCACTGACCAAAATATTTCTTCTGTCTGCATCAAAATCTTTGCCCTCCAAAAGCTTTTTGAAATTGACTGCTGAAGGATATTGATTGTAGAAAGATACTATCTGGGGTTTTTGGCGGATATAATCTAAAAATAAAGGTGAAAACTGTCCGGTACACTCAGGGTCAACGGTGGCTTTGATCATGGAATTGAGGGTTCAACGTTCTTTGTAAGGGTATAAATGAAGTAAACTTTCCAACAAATGATAAAGTTCGCATATTTTTTCTAATTACAAGAATGGTAAGTTTCCCGTTTATTTTTTTCAAAAATTATATAAGAGATTTGGGGAGGAGGGTTGTAGGTTTGAGGGGTGAAGGATAAATTTTAGATTTTAGATTTAAGATTTAAGAATTGAGACCGAGTGGATTGAAGGGATGTAGAAAGGATGAGGGATGAAGGAGATGCGTCATTGCGAGGAGCACTTGGAATACTTTGATATTTTGAACAGCCCTTCGTGCGACGTGGCAATCTCTTTAGGGAGGAAGGTGGGAGTGTAGAAGGTACTAAGTACCAAGAACCAAGTATGGGGTTAGTGTTGGAATAAGGGTTCGTTGTCTGAAGACTCTGGCTTCGTGACGCTGAGTTGGGCGTTTGTAACGCAAGGATTGTACAAGGTAAAAAGTACCAAGTACCAAGTACGGAGTCAGTGTTGGGATAAGGGTTCGTTGTCCGAAGACTTTGGCTTCGTGACGCTGAGTCGGGCGTTTGTAACGCTAGGATTGTACAAGGTAAAAAGTACCAAGTACAAAGTACGGGGTCAGTGTTGGGATAAGGGTTCGTTGTCCGAAGACTCTGGCTTCCTGACGCTGAGTTGGGCGTTTGTAACGCTAGGATTGTACAAGGTAAGAAGTACCAAGTACGGAGTCAGTGTTGGAATAAGGGTGAGACACTCACATTGACGAAGAGCTTTGATGGAAATCCCGATAGGGATTCAATCCCGAAGGGTATTTGCCCCGGGTAAAACCCGGAGGAAGTAAAATTAAGAATGAGCGTTTCCAAAAACCCTGATAGGGTTTAATTAATCTGGCCTAGATAGCCCGAGAACTTATGAGAATGACGAAACCTCATGATGTGAGTGGAGACATTCACATTGGCGAAGAATTCGGAATCGGTTCTCGTATCTCGCTTCTTGGCTCTTGGCTCTTGGCTCTCGAATCTCGGTTCTTGGCTCTTGGTTCTTGGTTCTTGGCTCTTGGTTCTTGGCTCTTGGCTCTTGTGTCTCATATCTCATATCTCACGTCTCATATCTCACGTCTAAAATTAAAAAATGAAAAAACAAGAAATACCTGTTACGGGAATGAGTTGTGCGGCTTGTGCGATCAGTGTGGAAAAGACACTGTCCAACAACCCGGGTGTGAAAAAAGCATCTGTGAACTATGCCAACAATTCTGCTTGGTTGGAATGGGATGATCAGGAAGTGTCTTTGGATGATCTCCAGCAAAAAGTCAAAGCAAGCGGCTATGACCTATTGATAGCGGACATTCAGGAGGAAGATCTTGAAAATATTCAAAAAGAAGCCTTCCAAAAGTTAAAAAGAAAGACCCTATGGGCGGGAATCCTTGCTTTACCGGTATTCCTGATCGGCATGTTTTGGATGCATATGCCCTATGGGAATTACATCATGTGGGCATTGACGACCCCAATTTTGCTGGTGTTTGGGAATCAGTTTTTTAAGCAGGCATGGCTTTTGGCCAAAAACAGACAGGCCAATATGGATACCTTGGTGGCGCTCAGTACCGGCATTGCATATTTATACAGCACCTTTAATACCTTTTTTCCCGAATTCCTGCTCGAAAGAGGAATAGCACCCCATGTTTATTTTGAGGCTGCTGCGGTAATCCTTTTCTTTATTCTTTTAGGCAAAACCATGGAATCAGGTGCCAAAGCCGGGACAGGTGCTGCACTGAAAAAGTTGATGGGATTACAGCCCCAGGAATTGGTGGTCTTGGAAAACGGCTCTGAAATCATAAAAAAAACCTCAGAAGTAAAAGCCGGTGAAACGATCCTGATCAAACCGGGACAGAAGATCCCTTTAGACGGCAAAGTACTGCAAGGTTCTTCTTATGTCAACGAAAGCATGTTGACCGGAGAACCATTACCTGTTTTGAAAGAAAAGGGGACAAAGGTTTTTGCCGGCACTGTCAATCAGGAAGGAAGTTTCGAGTTTACTGCATTGCAGGTGGGCAACGATACCTTATTGTCACAAATTATCCTTCGGGTAAAAGCGGCACAGGGTTCCAAAGCCCCCGTGCAAAAATTAGTGGATCAGGTAGCAGGGATATTTGTACCGATAGTCCTTTTGATCGGCTTGCTGACATTCTTTATTTGGGGCTTTAGTGGCGTAGAAGATTCCTGGCTTAGGGGTATGTTGGCTTTGGTGACCGTTTGGGTCATCGCCTGTCCCTGTGCATTGGGATTGGCCACACCAACTGCAATCATGACCGCCATGGGCAAGGGTGCCGAAATGGGTATACTGATCAAGAATGCTGAAAGCCTGGAAAAAGGAAAAAAAATTGATACCCTGATTCTTGACAAAACAGGCACCATCACTGAAGGTAATCCCAAAGTCACTGAATCTTACTTTTCAGACAACATTCAGCCTGCTGATTTGGGATATTTATTAGCCCTTGAATCCAAAAGCGAACATCCTTTGGCCAAAGCCATCAGTCAGTTTCTCTCAGAGAAGCACAGACCGGGAAACCTACTCGAATTTAAAAGTACCACAGGCAAAGGCGTTTGGGGAAAATCTGAAGAAAGTGCATACAGGATAGGCAATCAGAAATGGCTGGAAGAAGAAGGCGTAGAAATCAATGCTGAAATCATAGAGAGATCTAAAGAATATCTTCAACAAGGTGCTGTGGTGGTTTTAGCGGCAAAGGATACAGCGCTTTTAGGAGTCTTTAAAATAGCTGATCCTATCAAATCAGGTTCAAAAGAAGCCATCCGGAAAATAAAGAGCATGGGAATCGATGTTCACATGTTGACGGGAGATCAGCAAATGACAGCTGCTTGGATTGCAAAAGAGGTTGGAATTGAGGAGTTCGGTTCGGGAATGCTTCCCCAGGACAAGGCCAGTTATATCAAAGACCTACAGGCCAAAGGCAAAAAAGTCGCCATGGCCGGAGATGGTATCAATGACAGCGAAGCCTTGAGTCTTGCAGACCTGAGTATAGCTATGGGCCATGGGACGGATATTGCCATGGAGGTAGCAGAGGTGACCTTGGTCAATTCCGATCTGAACCAAATCCCCAAAACCATACAATTGACCCGAAAAACAGTCAGTATTATCAAACAAAATCTGTTTTGGGCATTTATATATAATGTCATTGGCATTCCGATTGCCGCGGGCGTCTTATATCCCGCCTTCGGCTTCCTGCTCAATCCCATGCTCGCAGGTGCCGCCATGGCGCTTAGTTCCGTGTCTGTGGTGGGGAATAGTCTGAGGTTGAGGAGGGGGTAGGTAGGAATGGGGTTGCCGAGAGGGAATTTCCAAATCTGTCTTTGGTATCCCGAAAAAGTAAGGGAGAGAAATCTATTTCCCTAACTTTGGCAAATAGACCTCTCCTACGTCGAGGTGACAAGGAAAAGCCAATTTGCCTAGACATCGCTACTACTTCAGTTAGCATCATTAAAAATTGCACCAACCTTATCTTTAATCAATTGTCTCACTTCTCGTCTCTAGGTTCTCGGCTCTTGTCTCACGTCTTATGTCTCAAATCTAACGTCTAAATTCAAAGAAAATGAAATCCTTAAAATTCAAAACAAACGTAAAATGTGGCGCATGTGTAGCAGCCATCACTCCTGAAATGGAAAAATTATCTGCTGAATCCTGGACAGTGGATCTTACCCATCCTGAAAGGATTCTGACCGTGACTGGTGAAATGAATCAAAGTAAAGTAGTTGAAGCCCTGGAAAAATCAGGCTATAAGGGAGAAATCATTTCCTGAAACAATTCAAGCCAAATTTGCTTTAATTTATTAGCTTTGCCCAAAATTTTCGATGATCAACTACCAAAAATTTGTACTGGATAATGGCCTGCAGGTACTGGTCCATGAGGACCACGGCACCAAGATAGCCGTATTGAATATCCTGTATAAAGTAGGTTCCCGAAACGAGATCAAAGGCAAAACCGGTTTGGCCCATTACTTTGAACACCTGATGTTCGGCAGTTCCAAAAATGTTCCTGTTTTTGACACGGCATTGGAAAAAGTCGGTGGATCCTGCAATGCATTCACCAATACAGACATTACCAACTTCTACATTACCCTTCCCGCTGCCAATATTGAAACGGCTTTTTGGCTGGAATCCGACAGGATGCTCCAACTCAATCTCAGTGAAAAAACCATTGAGACCCAAAGGAAAGTGGTCATTGAGGAATTCAAACAACGGTACCTCAACCAACCTTATGGCGATGTTCATCACCATATCCGGAAGCTTGCCTATGACACGCATCCCTATCAATGGCCGACCATAGGTGCTAACCTTGAAGACATCATCAACTACAAGCGTGAAGATGTGGAGGAATTCTATTTCACCCATTACCGTCCTGACAATGCCGTCATGGTGGTAGCAGGGGATGTCACTTTGGAACAGGTCAAGCACTTGGCCGAAAAATGGTTTGGAGACATTCCATCCGGGCAAATTCCCAAGAAAACCATCAATCAGGAATTGCCGCAAGCAAGCAAAAAAACAGCTACAGTACAGGCGGATGTCCCTACGGATGCGCTATACAAGGTATATCATATGCCTGCCAAAATGCAGGATGGTTACTTGGAATCTGATCTGATCACGGATATCATTGGCTTCGGCCGCTCTTCCATTCTGGAACAGCAATTGGTAAAAAACGGTAATATCTTTGCCTCTATAGGAGCCTATATTTATGGGACTGTTGATCCGGGACTGATGGTGTTTTCAGGAAAAATGGAAAAAGGTCAGACTGCTGAAAATGCTGAGAAGGCATTGGATGAAGTGGTTCAGGCTTTTTTGGAGTCCAGCATTTCCAATGAAACCCTGACCAAGGTCAAAAATCAGGCAGAAGCCATGAAAACCTATGAGTCGGTACAGATTCTAAACAGGGCAATGAGTTTGGCCTATTATGCCCATTTGGGCGATGCGGATTTGTACCAAACTGAATACGAAAAGAAAACCCAAATCCCGGCAGATCAAATACTGGATTGGGCCAGAAATATCTTGAGGGAAGAGAATTCGTCGGTTTTGTATTATAAGGGGACTTAAGGATAATTGTACAAGGTACCAAGTACAATGAACCAAGTATGGGTTATTAGAAAAATTGGAGAATTGGTAATAAAGTGTAGTTTCTTGTTTTCCCGATATGCATTGGGCTAAGCTGTGGCTCTTATTTCCTTGCCCTTGATTCCCCGATTTTCATCGGGACAGGCTTTGGTTCTTGTTTGTGAACTCCCTTTGACTCAGGGCAGGTTTTGATCCTCCTTAAGCGAAACCTTCGGGGTTTTAAAAACCCCAAAGGTTTTCAAGTCTCACGTCTCATGTCTCACGACTAAAATCTAAATTCAAAATGTCAAACTTCAGAATAGGTTTCGGTTACGATGTTCATCAGCTACAGCTAGGATATGATTTTTGGCTTGGGGGCATTAAACTTGAACATGAAAAAGGGGCTGTAGGCCATTCAGATGCAGATGTACTGATCCATGTGATCTGTGACGCCTTGTTGGGTGCAGCCAATCTCCGGGATATCGGTTACCATTTTTCGGATAAAGACCCGAAGTATAAAGGGATTGATAGTAAAATACTTTTGAAAGAGGTAATGCTTCTACTCAGGAATGAGGGCTATGAAGTTGGCAATATTGACACCACAGTCTGTCTCCAAATACCTAAAGTCAATCCGCATATCGTGGCCATGAAAAAATGCCTTTCCGAGGTCATGGAGGTTGAGGAAAGAAATATTTCCATTAAGGCTACTACTACAGAAAACTTGGGTTTTGTGGGCAGGGAAGAGGGAGTCTCTGCTTATTGTGTGGCATTAATTTATACCATATAAGATGTCCCGGGAAGTAAAGATCATCACCACTGAAGACGGTTCACATTCCTTGTTCCTGCCCGAATTGAATGAAAGCTATCATTCTTTTCATGGGGCTTACCGGGAATCCATCCATGTATTTATGCTGTATGGTCTGGAGACTTGGCACATGCGTAATCCTGAAAGGTACCCTATCCGGATATTTGAGGTAGGATTTGGAACAGGGCTTAATGCTTGGTTAACTTTGGTTTGGGCCGAACAGTATAAGGTTCCGGTTCTGTACCATACCATTGAACCATTTCCTTTGGAAAAAGAGATTTATTCCAAGCTCAACTATACAGAAGTAGATACGAGTATATACCATTATGCTTCTTATTTCAATAGGTTGCATACCGCACCTTGGAATGAAGGGACTATAATTTCAGAGTATTTTAATATGAAAAAAGACCTTGTGACTTTGGAAGAAGCCGTCCTCTACCCTACTGATGTGGTCTTTTTTGATGCCTTTGCGCCCAATAAGCAACCCGAACTATGGACCAAAGAAATACTGGCCAAAGTTACTGACACCATGAACCCTGGTGCGGTTTTTACAACTTACTGTGCCAAAGGGCAATTGAAACGGGATTTACAAGACCTCGGCCTGGAAGTCGAAACCCTCCCCGGCCCTCCCGGGAAAAAAGAAATGGTGAGGGGGGTGAAGGGAAGGATAATGGAAGAAGGATGAAGGGTAGATTTTAGATTTTAGACCTGCCTATCGGAAGGTAGGTTTTAGAATTGGCTTTGTGGGTGAAGGTTAAGTACATGAGTTAGAAGTAGGGTGCCTTCATGTAAATGAGCTTTCGTAAGTCTATAGGCCTTATTTTTTGATTCTTAACTCTCACTTGCACCCCAATCTGGGGCAGGCAGTTATTCTTGTCTCTAAACTCTCGTCTCTAATTCCTACCTGTCGGCAGAAAGGTCTCGTTTCTCCCGTCTTGATTCCCCAATACTCGGGGCAGCCTTTGTTTCTAATATCTAACATCTCACGGCTCAAGTCTCCTCCACAAACATCTCCTCAATCAGTTCATTATAAAAATCCCTGACTTCCATGCCAATGGCCCTGACCTGTTGGGAAATCAGGCTGGTTTCGGTTTGGCCGGGAACGGTATTGATTTCAATGAAATAAAATTTATCTGTTTCGTGTTCCAGAAAATAATCAATCCGAACAGCTCCTTTGCAATTAAGTTTGGTGTAAACTTTTTCAATGATCCGGTTAACTCTATTTACTTCCTCTTCACTCATCCTTCCTGGTGTAATTTCTTCAGTCACCCCGGGAGAATATTTAGCCTCAAAATCAAAAAATTCTTTGCTGCTGACAATTTCGGTTGCGGGCAAGACGGTCGTTTTACCTTTGGCGTGATACACTCCTATGGAAAATTCCCTACCACTTACAAATTCTTCTACCAAAACCTGACTGTCTTCCGCAAATGCCTTGTCTAATGCTTCCTGTAATTCTTTAGGGACTTTTACCTTGCTCATACCAATGCTACTACCACCATTATTAGGTTTGATAAACAAAGGTAGGCGAAGCTCTTTTAAGATCTTAGCTGTATTTGCTTCAGAGTTTTTGAATAGCTGAACAGACCTTGCCACAAACAGTTCGGGAATATTCTGAACAATTGCCTTGGTATAACCCTTGTTCATGGTAATCGAAGAAGTCAGTGCATCGCAGGTGGTGTAGGGTATTCCCAAGAGATCAAAATATCCGGCCAATTTCCCATCTTCTCCCGGCGATCCATGCAGAATATTAAAAACTCCATCAAATGTGATTTTCTGACCATTTAATAAAATAGAAAAGTCATTCAGATCTATGAGAATTTTTTCTCCTGCTGCTGTTTCATAATACCAATTGTGCGGATATATCAAAATCTTAAAAACATCATACCTATCCGTATCGATGGTTTTTTCGACTACAGCAGCACTTTTGAGCGAAACCACCGACTCTCCGGTATAGCCTCCGGTAACAATAGCTATTTTTTTCTTCATAGGACGTAAATGTAAAAAAACCCTACTTGATTTACATCTGCAACATTGAAGTTTCAAAAAAAATAATGGTGAGCGTAAGCCAAGCTTAATACGTATGATTTTTTGTTTTGAAATTTATCTGAAAAGAATCTATCTTCACAAGATGACCAAATCCTTCATTTTTAATAATTTAATAGCAATCCTATTATTTGTCTTTTTACCAAAAAACAATTTTGCGCAGAAACCAAGTTTCTCCACTGGTCCATATATATTTCTAAAGGAGGACCGATTACAGGTAAATTGGATTGACAACGGGACTTCCAAAAGCGATAAGTCTTTAAGCCCTGAATTTATAGAAAGTGAATTTGGTCTTCACTTGGATCCGGTATTAGTAAAAAAGAAAATGCAGCAGACTCCTGATTTTTATCAAAATTACAAAGGGGTCACAGAATTGGTTGTTATCTCAGATATTCATGGTCAATTTGACCTCATGGTCGAACTGCTGAGAAGCCATGGTGTTATTGATGATAAACTGAACTGGAGTTTTGGAAAAGGACATTTGGTCATCAATGGTGATATTTTGGGAAGAGGAGATAAAGTTACAGAAGCCTTGTGGCTAGCCTATATTCTTGAAGATCAGGCCATAGCGGCAGGGGGTAGACTCCATTTCCTATTGGGCAATCATGAACTGATGTTGCTGGAAAATGATTTACGGTACCTGAATCAAAAATATGTCCGAACCTCAAGGATGATGAAAATGTCAGTAAAAAAAATGCACGACAATGAATCTGTATTGGGCAACTGGCTACGGAAAAGACCTGTCATCATAAGCATTGACAGCCTTCTGATAACACATGCAGGCATCTCTCTGGAGTTTGTAGACCGGGAATTAACTGCCCATGACGTGAATCAGCTGTTTTATGAAAATATTCTGAATCCCTCCAAAAACCGCAGCGATAGAAGCAAGGACATTTCATTCCTGACCAGTCCCAAAGGACCGATTTGGTACAGGGGTTACTTTGATGAAAATAACATCAATCTGACTGATTTAGACTATATCTTGGATTATTTTGGTTCCCAAAGAATAATTGTAGGCCATACTTCGGTAGACATGATCACTCCTCTTTTTGGTGGTAGGGTATTGGCTGTGGATTCCAGCATCAAAAACGGCAGGGGTGGGGAGATATTGATCATTGAAAACGGTGAACTCTTTCGTGGTTCAATCAATGGAATAAGATTTAAATTTCCCTGATGCAATTAACTCAGTGGTTTCTTTGGAGATAATTATAAAATCTTCCTATCTTTAATCAAGTCCTATGCAGAAATACTTCAAAATTTTTCTTTTACTCTTTTTATCGTTGGCATATTTACCCAGCGTAATAGCTCAGGAAATCAAAGGTCCGGTTTCCGAAGGACCTTATATTTTTTGGCAAGACGGTGCCTTCAATGCCAAATGGGTAGAAAATGGACAATTGAAAACGGAAGAAGACATCAATGTGGATTTTCCTGATAAAGAATTGGGATTGGGCGTGGATACAGACCTGTTCAGAAGCAACTTGATCAGCAGACCACGCACCGCTCAAAAATATAAGGGCGTTTCAAATATTGTTGTGATTTCCGATATCCATGGCCAATATGACCTCATGGTCGAATTATTGAAAAACCATGGAGTAATCAACGAAAAACTGAACTGGAATTTTGGCAAAGGCCATCTTGTCATCAATGGGGACATTATGGACCGGGGGGATAAAGTAACCGAAATATTGTGGCTTGCCTACAAGCTTGAAAATCAAGCCCTGAAAGCCGGCGGAAAGCTTCATTTTTTGGTCGGTAACCATGAACTGATGGTTACCCGGGATGACCTGAGGTATCTACATGAAAAGTATGTAAAAGCGGCTGAAATCATGGGGATTACTGTAGGAGAGCTCTATGGCTTCAATTCCGTATTGGGCCATTGGATTCGTCAAAGACCCGCCATCACTACCATCAATGATTTATTATTTGTTCATGCCGGAATATCACCCGAACTAATACAAAGAAAGATGACCGCAAAAAGTGTCAATAAAATGTTTTTTGAAAATATCTTGGGACCTTATCCTCCTAAAGAGAAAAAAGAAGATGATTTTTGGTTTTTGATGGAATCCAATGGCCCCGTATGGTATCGTGGCTATTTCAATCAGGGAGAAATCAGCGATCCAGCTGTAGATGAAATTTTAGCCTATTTCAAATCAAAACATATCATAGTTGGGCATACCTCCTTTGAGACTGTCAGCAGCCATTTTGGAGGTAAAGTTATCGGAGTGGATTCCAGTGTCAAAAACGGTGTGGATGGTGAGGTGCTGATTGTAGAAAACGGAACGCTTTACCGAGGACTTAAGGATGGGGAAAGAATCCAATTTTGAGTTTAAGCCCCAGGCAAGCTAATTCCTTTTACTTTTCTATAAAGTGCCAAAGCATATTTATCTGTCATTCCTGAAATAAAATCAATCAAAGCCCGCAGCATGGGATATGGGTTGACGTGTTCTCCCCACCCTTCCAAAGGAAAATCCTCGGGCAATAATCTCAGGATACTTTTGTCTCTTCCTGAATAAAGTTCTGTTTGATAAAACTTATGATTCAGTGCCATAGAAAAAACCTCAAGTAAACCCTCCAAAACCTGAAATCCTGCTGCTTCTTTTTCCAGAACGGGTTTTGAGCGATAGATTTTTTGAACAGAAAGATCAGATATTTTGGACAGCGCTGCGGCAGAAGGAATAATTTCCGTAAGTGCTTGATCAAAATCTCCTGTCAGCATCTCCTCCTCTTTTTGACAAAATGCAATGACGCATTCCTCCACTAACTTCCCGATGGTCATTGCCCTCAGGATGGCAAGTTTCTGTGTTTGGGTAGTATATTTTTCTAGCTTTTCAGGCTTGAATCTTTCTCTGAGGATCTCAACCATCAGGTCTCTGCTCTGCTCAAAAGAAACCAAACCCAAGGTGCAGCCATCTTCCAAATCAATAATACTGTAACAAATATCATCTGCAGCCTCCACCAAAAACGCCAAAGGATGTCTCGACCAACATTCCGGACTGGATTTACCCAATCCCAAAACCTTCGACAGGTGGGCGTAGTCTTGTATCTGATCAGCAAAAAACCCAAATTTCTTTTGGCTTCGCCTTTTCTTATCCCTTTCAAATACCTGTGCGGGTCTGGGGTATTTGGTAAAGGAAGCCAACGTGGCATAGGAAAGCTTCAATCCATTATTATGTGCCACCAACATGCGAAATCCTTGTGCATTACCTTCGAAATTGCATAAATCAGTCCATTCTACAGGTTTGACCTGTCCCTGCCAGACTATTCCATAGGGATGGTGTTTAAAAAAATCGGAGATGGCTTCCTCTCCCGCATGACCGAAAGGCGGATTGCCAATATCATGGGTCAGCGCTGCGGCAGCTACAATTGCCCCTATGTCTGAGGAATGGATACCAATTTCAAATAGGTCGGGATATTTATCCACCAAGTATTCACCGACTGATTTGCCTAAAGACCGGCCAACACTGGAGACTTCGAGGCTATGAGTCAGTCTGGTATGGACAAAATCATGTTCAGGTAAAGGGAATACCTGTGTTTTGTCCTGGAGATTTCGAAAAGGTGCAGAAAAGATGATTCTATCGTAGTCAATTTCAAATTCACTTCTAAAAGAATCATGTACCGTACTTTTCTTTTTGGTCGGATCAAATCTTCCCGAGGCCAATAATTTTTCCCATTGCATCATGGCCAAAATTACTAAAGCTAATTGTTTACAGGCTAATCTTGGGTGAAAAAAATATAGAGAAGCCGAATTGGCACAATGATTGATTAATTATTGAATGAAAATTGAACCAACTATATCTGAAGATTAATATTTTTTGGGTGACAAATGGTGACACTTTAGTTCCCCGTATATGCTCAGGACATGGCTTCCTGGGCTTTTTTTTTATTCAAGCGATATATTAACTTATCTTTCCTCTATCTTTTCTATTTTTGAAATGTGAAAATCAAACAACTGCTTATTTTATTGCTCCTGTACCTAAATTTTGGCTGTTCAGGTACCGAAGAAAGGTCCACTGCCCTTGTCAATGTTTTCTTGGTAGGTACTCCTGGTTTTTTTGAGGAAGTGGGAATCGAAATATTGGGAGTGGAGGTACAAGTAACCGGAACAAGGGGGCAGGATAATGCTGAGGCGGTTTTTTTATCGAACCTTCAGGCCAATCAACAGGCCAACTTATCCACTTTGGTCAATACCGGACAATATCTGATTGGTAGAGGGGAATTTTTGGTGGGTGCCATTACTGAGCTCAAACTCAGCTTGGGTGATGATAACTACGTCATCCTTGGAGGTGATAGGTTTGTGCCAAGGTTTGTAGATAACGCTGCTGAAAACCCTGTTATGCCTGTTAGTATTCCTTTAGATGGCGGTATTTCCCATGATATTTTTATTGATTTCAATACTTTGGAATCTATATTGTTCACAGGAGGAACTCAAGGTGAGTTTTTATTGGCCCCTGATTTCAGGGCATTCTCCAGCATCAACACGGGGGACATTGCAGGCATCATTCGTCCTCAGACCCAAAAATCGTTGATACTTGCCATTCAGGGTCTTGATACCCTCGCCAGTACTACCCAAAACCCTCAAGGGAATTTTCTGATCAGGGGATTAAATGGTGAGGTAACGGTTTTTATCTATCCCTTTAGCGATAGCTTTTTACCCGATACAGTAAACAATGTCCTTGTTGAACCTCGTCAGAGAACCCAACTGGGAGAAATAAATCTCCGGCCAATTCCATAACATGAGTCAGGACGAAAAATATATGCTTCGGGCATTGGAACTCGCTTTATTGGGTTTAGGTTCTGTCAGCCCTAATCCAATGGTTGGTTGTGTGATTGTCCATAAGGATGAAATCATAGGTGAGGGCTATCATGAAGAATATGGCCAAGCCCACGCAGAACCTAATGCCATATCATCCCTCAAAAATCCTGAATTGCTTCCTTTTTCCACGGTATATGTCACATTGGAACCTTGTGCCCATTGGGGAAAAACAGCCCCCTGCGCCAATCTTTTGGTGGAGAAAAAGGTAAGAAAGGTAGTCATAGGAACAGTAGACACCAACCCACTTGTAGGGGGCAAAGGCATTCAGATTTTAAAAGATGCGGGAATAGAGGTAGTTACAGGTGTATTGGATAAAAAGGTAAGGGAGCAGAATAAGAGGTTTTTTACTTTTATGGAGAAGAAGCGTCCTTATGTTATCCTGAAATGGGCTCAGACCAAAGATGGCTTTATTGCCAGAGAAAATTATGATTCCAAATGGATCAGCAATCCCTATAGTCGTCAATTGGTCCATCGATGGAGATCAGAAGAAGATGCCATTATGGTAGGTACTTTGACTGCCAAATATGACAACCCTCAATTGAATGTACGTGAGTGGGTAGCGAAAAATCCCATCAGGATAGTAGTTGACCGAAAACTGACCCTTGATCCCGGTCTACATCTCTTCGACCAAAGCCAATCAACTTTATGTTACAATCAGGTTAAGACACAAAAGGCAGATAATCTGGAACATGTCAAACTTCCTGAAGGATTCAATATTGGTGAAATCCTGGAAGATCTGTATGAAAGAAAAATCCAAAGTCTGATTGTGGAAGGTGGCGCCCAATTGCTGAATAAATTTATTCAGGAGAACCTTTGGGATGAGGCTAGGGTTTTTACCGGACAGGTTCAATTTGGAAGTGGTATTCCGGCACCCCAACTAAATAGAATTCAAATTGAAGATCTTGACATTATGAAAGACAAGCTAATAATTTCAAGAAATAGTTTAAATTTGGATATATAATTCTGAGATAATGAAAAAAGAACAGGTTAAGGAAATCTTGGAAAAGATGCCAAATGAGTTTGATATTGAGGATTTGGTGGAAAGACTGCTTTTCATCCAAAAAGTTGAAATTGGAATGAAAGATTCTTTGGATGGAAAGACCATCACGCTTATCGAAGCAAAAGAAAGATTTTTTAATTTAATTGATACTAAGTAGAATGTCTGAAACTATATACATACCTACCACTGCGACCAAAGCAGAAAAATACCAAGCAATCCTTCCTCAAATTGAAGCCTTGATTTCTTCTGAGACAGATTTATATGCCAACTTGGCCAATGTGGCCGCAGTTTTGAAAGAAGCTTTTGGGTTTTTTTGGGTAGGGTTTTACCTGGTCAAAGGTGAACAATTGGTACTTGGCCCTTTTCAGGGGCCTGTGGCCTGTGCCCGTATTGCTTTTGGCAAAGGGGTATGCGGTACCGCATGGAAAGATGGCAAAACACAATTGGTCCCGGATGTGGATGCATTTCCCGGCCACATTGCCTGCAGTTCGGCTTCAAAATCAGAAATTGTCGTTCCGGGATTCAAAGAAGACAAGGTTTGGATAGTCCTTGATGTGGACAGTGACAAGCTTGATGATTTTGATCAGGATGATGTCACCTATTTGGAAAAGTTGATGCAGCTTTTAGATGAAAGTGTTTAATTACTGAATGCCGTTTTCTTTTCTGTAAATGTCAATTTTCATTACTACCAATGACAGATTTGAAAATTGATGGTACAGAACTACAAATAGCATTCAAATCTATTACAGAACTTTGCCTTGTCACCTCGACGTCAGGAGAGGTCTGCTGCCAGCTTCGATGTCATTCCCTTTCTGAACATTTTAAAAATGTTAAAGACTCGGGATGACGAGTAACCTGATGTAACTGCCCACTGAAAACTTACTAATAATAAACAAACCTCCTAAGTTGCTCAAGGTGAAAAACCTTCGAGGTCTAAAAAAAGACCTCAAAGGTTAGCGGCACCTGACCTTTGAGGTTTCCAAAACCTCGAAGGTCTTTCCAGTATACAGGACTTTCATTGTTTATACCTTTACTATCAAAAAAACCTTTGAGGTTTCCAAAACCTCGAAGGTCTTTCCAGTATACAGGACTTTCATTGTTTATACCTTTACTATCAAAAAAACCTTCAAGGTCTAAAAAAAGACCTCAAAGGTTGTCGTACCCTGAACTGCCTACCGAAAACTGCCTACTGAGACTACTTCACCTCCCACTTCTCAATGGACTTTGGCTCAAATCCTGCCATTTTATCCAATAACTCAACAGGGTTGCTGCTCACAATCAACAGATCCAATTGCGCTTTGTGTAAAAATCCCTCTTGTACAGCATGGCTCAAAAATGCAATCAATCCATCATAATACCCATTGACATTGTACAGGGCTAGAGGTTTTTGGATGTAGGCCAATTGGTTGAGTGTCATGATTTCAAATAGCTCCTCAAAGGTGCCAATACCTCCCGGCATGGCAATAAAACCATCACCCCGCTCGGCCATCAGCCATTTTCTATCACGCATGGTTTCTACTACGGTAAGTTCGGTACATCCATTATGTGCCACCTCAATGTCAACCAATTTTTGGGGAATAATCCCGTAAACCTTTTTCCCGGCAACCAGCATAGCATCAGCGATTACCCCCATCAAACCCACATTCCCTGCCCCATAGACCAAAGCCAAATCTCTTTTGATCATTTCCTTGGCCAATGCCAGAACACCTTGTTCATAGGCCGGATTTTTACCTTTATTGGATCCGCAGTAAACAGTGATTTTTTTCATATTTGGGGTTTTTTGAAGAAGTTTAAATTGATTCAGCGCTTTATTTTTAATAATACACTTTTTTTATGAAATGCATGGAAGTCCGAAGTCCGAAGTTGGGAAAATTATATAATCAATTCTTGAATTGGGTATAAGAAGCTGGATAATCCGAAAAGAATTTAACCGCAATGTATTTTTAGAAGCCAATTTCTTATCAGTATAAGTATAGGTGTAAATTAAATCAATAGATGGTTAAACTGTCATTTCGGGCTATGTCATGTCCTGTAATTACTTGACACTTTTTTTATTATTTTTAATTTGTTTCACCCCTTCATCCAATGAGATTGCCACGTCGCAGTAAGGACTGTTCAAAATATCAAAGTTTCCCAAGTGCTTCCTACCAAAATCGGCAGGCAGGCTCGCAATGACGCGTCAACCTCCTACTTCGGACTTTCAACTTCAGCCACAATAAGCAAAGGAAACCAGATCACTTACATCATTACCGTCAATTCTACAATGTATATATAATTTTAAAATTCTATTTTTGGGAATATGAAAATCTGCTTTGCTACAAACAATAAAAAGAAAATTGAAGAAGTAAAATCTGCTCTTGGACCTGATTTTACTATTGTTTCTCTGGAAGAAATAGGGTGTCATGAAGAACTGCCCGAGACTGGGGATACCCTCCATCACAATGCTTTTCAAAAAGCCCGGTATGTTCGCGAACATTATGGAGTTGATTGCTTTGCAGATGATACCGGATTGGAAGTAGAGGCCTTGGATGGCGAACCGGGAGTGTATTCCGGAAGATATGCCGGTGAACCGAGGAGTGATTCCAGCAATATTGAATTGTTATTGGAAAATATGAAGGGTCAATCCAATAGAAAAGCCAAGTTCAAAACAGTCATTGCGTTGGTTTTAGAAGGGAAAGAATATGCTTTTGAGGGAATTGCTGAGGGTGAGATCATCCATGAACTAATAGGATCGGGAGGTTTCGGATATGACCCGATTTTTAGGCCCGATGATTATGACAAGACTTTTGCCCAACTGAGCATGGAGGAAAAAAATGAGATCAGTCATAGAGGCAAAGCTGTGAAGGCTTTGGCAGACTTTCTCAAATAATTTATTAATTTTAGCCTCCATGAGCAAACCATTTATTGTAGGAATTACAGGAGGTAGCGCCTCCGGGAAGACACTTTTTTTGGACAAATTATTACATTCTTTTGAACCTGGGCAGGTTTGTTTGATTTCTCAGGACAATTACTATAGACCCCGACACCAGCAGCCTATGGACGAAAAGGGTGTCCACAATTTTGACACCCCAAATTCCATTGACTTTTCTCAGTATGCTGAAGACATCAAAAAAATCCAAAGCGGAGAAACCGTCTATCGCCAAGAGTATACTTTCAACAATCCCAATAAAAAACCCAAAACACTGGAGTTTGCTCCTTCCCCGGTAGTGGTGGTAGAGGGGATTTTTGTGTTGTATTATCCCGAACTGGCGGACTTGCTGGACTTGAAGGTTTTTATAGATGCCAAAGAATACATCAAATTAAAGCGAAGAATAGTACGTGATAAAGTAGAAAGAGGCTATGATTTGGATGATGTGCTTTACCGATATGAAATGCACGTGATGCCAACTTATGAAAAATACATTGAGCCTTTCAAACACGATGCGGACATCATTGTACCGAACAACAGTAATTTTGACAGGGCTTTGGATTTGATTAGAAATTATTTGAGATCGAAAATCAAATAAAAAAATCTAAAGAGGATACTATCTGTTTTTTTTAAAATCTAAGCTTTGGATAAAAAAAAAGCTGTCACCAATCCGGGACAGCTTTTTTGAAAGAGAATTTTATCAATTATTGGGCCAATTGCCCCATATGGAACAGTGACCGGCATTGTCGGTGCCTGCTAATTGTCTTTGTGGTCCAGAATAAGAAGCATTCATAACCGCCCTAGGACTGAACCTAAGTCGACCATTTCTTGCTAAAAATGCCGCTCCAAAATGTTCCTGACTTAATCCGTGTCCCATCTCATGAAGTACTATTGTTTCGACATCTGCCGTTCCCGGTGCACCCGTAGTAGTCCAAAGAAATCTATTGTTGTAATAAATTTCTCTTAATGCTACATCAAATTTGCCATCATTGTTGGTGTCCACAAGATTCCCATCTGCATCTCTAAATGCAAAAGTGAATGTTACACCCAAGATAAAATTCGATCCATTAGGTACTATCTGATCAAAAAATCCAGCTGGCATCCAACCTGCATGGTTGATATCAGCGATATATCCTGCTGCCCCTCCAAATCCAAATTGTGCTGCTACAACACCCACAGCAACTGGGATATTTCCAATTCTATTTAGTCCAATGGTAGAACATCTTGCATTTTCCCAAGTTGATATCGCACTTTCAATTACAGGTTCAGTATCATCCACAGTTAATCCGGAAGGTGCAGCTGGTCTAAATCTGTCAATATAGTATGAAATATCTGTTTCCCCGGATATTCTTAAATTGGGTGCCCAATCAAAAATCAGTTGTTTATTTCCACGATCTGAAAATATCAGAGTTCTTCCCACCTCGTTGCTTTCTTCGGCAGTGATATATGTAGCACTCACTAATACCATGTCATGGAGATTGTCAGAATTCAATCTTGCTGATTCATTCACAGGCTGAACAGGAACTGGATCAAATCTCTGCTCAGAATATACTACAGGGTGGCCGTCCAAGAATTCTTCGATTTCCAAACCATTTTGAATATCTTCATTTTGACAGGAGAAGAATCCCAATGACAGTATGATTGCAATCGGGTAAATGTGTTTTTTCATAATAATTTATTTTAGTGGTTAACAAAATAATATCTTCTAATATAATGACTCGAATTACATTTTGTTTATAATCAACTACATTTATTTAAAAAAAATGCAAAAATTATTTTTGGATTTTTTTGGATGAAAGGAAATTTTCACGTGAATTTTATATTAAAATTTACATCAAAAGGTTAAAAATAGACCCATCCTATTTTAAATTTCTCAAAAACACAATCTGTATAAACCTGATTATCAAATAAAAACACCGAATTCGGTTTTTATTCGAACAAAATATGTTTGTCTTTCCAATTATTTCTATATTTGCTGCCCGTGAGAAAAAAAGCGAAAGATATGAACCTCTGGAAACAACGCGTCACCTTGATGTTGACGATGTTGTTTTGCATGATTGTAGCAGGAACTGAATATCTGCCGCATCACGAACAGGAAAAATCTCCTGTAAGTAAGGAACAGTCCAACAAAGCTGACCAATCTCCCGACAATCAGACTTTTTTGAATATTGCGATAGATGCGGTAGTTCCTTTTGTAACTGTACTTTCCCAACAGGTATTCTATTTGATCTATGAAAACCTTGTTTTTGAAAAACCAACTGTATCTGAGCTAGGAGTAGCCTTTCCGGTCAATCTTCCCTATTGGGAAATTCTGTTGGAAAGGATCATATCGCCCAACGCACCCTGATTTTTTTTAATCCCTCATTTCCCAAAGCCCCAAAGAGCTTTCAATAATCAATCGTAATCAAACAAAACAATTAATCATATGCGTAACCAAGGTGTTATCGTGTTTCTGACAGTGGTGGTCACAGCATTGTGTCTGTATTACCTGTCATTCACATTTGTATCCAATAATATTAACCAAAAAGCTGTGGAATTTGCCACAGATGAGACTGGCAACGTTGAGTTTGCCAAAAAACAGGCTTACCTGGATTCCATTTACAGAGAGCCGGTTTACAATTTCCTAGGTGCCAAATTCACCTATAAGGAAATCAAAGAAACAGAATTGGGACTAGGTCTTGATTTGCAAGGTGGTATGCATGTTACTTTGGAGGTTTCTCCTGTGGAAATCGTCAAAGGACTTTCCGGTAACAGTAAAGATGTAGCCTTCAATGCTGCCCTTGAAGAGGCAACAGAAGCTTCCAAAACCACCAATGAGAAATTTGTTGACCTCTTTTACAATTCGTGGCAAGATAAAGCTGCTGGTCAAAAATTGAGCGGTGTATTTGCTACCGCCGCCAACCGAGGCAGAATTTCCCTTGAGACTTCAGACACTGACATTCTCAAAATCATTGATACGGAAGTAGAAAATGCCATTGAAAGATCTTTCAATATCCTAAGAACAAGGGTGGATAGATTCGGAACATCTCAGCCAAATATCCAAAGAATCCAAGGATCCGGTAGAATTCAGATCGAATTGCCAGGAGTGGATAATCCGGAAAGGGTAAGAAACCTGCTACAAGGAGTTGCAAAGTTGCAGTTTTGGGAAGTAGCTGAGGTAAACGAGTACCTTGCAGAATTGGAATCTGTAAACAGTCTATTGGTAGCAGAATCCCAAGCTACGAAAACTGAAACTACTCCTGATTCGGTAGCAACGGAACTGGAAGGAGAGGATTTGGCAAGTGAACTTGAAAGACAGTTAGCGGAAACCACAGATCCGGATGATTTTTCATCTCAGGTTTCACCAATTTTCTCGCTGACCAAGTCCAATGCGGGATTGGTTTATGAAATTAGAGATACGGTTGCAATCAACAGGATTTTTGCACGTGAAGATGTAAAATCTTTACTTCCAAGAAACATTAAATTTTTATGGTCTGTGAAGCCTCAGAAATCAGATGACCTGGAATTATTGGAGCTTCATGCCATCAAAATCAGCCGAACAAGTGATCAGGCACCTTTGGAAGGGGATGTGGTGACAGATGCACGTCAGACTTTGGATCAGACTTCTAGACCTGCTGTCAGCATGCAGATGAACGCAGACGGTGCCAGAAAATGGCGAAAACTGACTTCCGAAAACATTGGAAGAAGGATTGCGGTTGTTCTTGATGATTTTGTTTATACCGCTCCAATGGTACAGGGAGAAATTCCGTCAGGCCAATCAGAGATCACCGGTAACTTTAGTATGGAAGAAGCCAAAGATTTGGCCAATATCCTGAAATCAGGTTCATTGCCTGCCCCTACCAAAATCGTAGAAGAAGCCATCATCGGCCCAACATTGGGTAAAGAAGCACAAAACCAAGGTATCATTTCAATGGTGGCCGGTTTGGTTTTGGTGGTCTTGTTTATGGTAGCTTATTATGCTAAAGGTGGATTTGTAGCCATTGCTGCTTTGGTCTTCAACATCTTCTTTATCTTGGGGATTTTGGCCCAATTGGGTGCAGCGTTGACTTTACCCGGTATTGCAGGTATTGTATTGACCATTGGTATGTCGATCGATGCCAACGTCTTGATATTTGAAAGGATCAAAGAAGAAATCCGAAACGGTGCAGGATTGATTGCTGCCATCAATGAAGGTTACAAGAAAGCATTCTCAGCTATCCTTGACTCCAACGTCACAACATTCCTTACCGGTGCTATATTATATGCCTTAGGCCAAGGTCCTGTAAAAGGATTTGCAATAGTATTGATGATCGGTATTGCCTCTTCATTCTTCTCCTCCGTATTTATTACCAGGGTGATTGTACATTGGTCAACAAAAAAAGGTGACAAGAGCAATATTTCGTTCTCTACGCCTTGGGCAAGAAATCTATTGGGCAATCTGAATATAGACTTCCTGAGCAAAAGAAAAATCGCCTATATCATTTCATCATCCATAATTATAATCGGTTTGGCTATTGCCGCCATCAACGGATTGAAATTTGGTGTGGATTTTACAGGCGGACGTTCCTACATCGTAGAATTCTCCCAACCTGTGGTAGAGTCCGATTTGAAGGTTGGGCTTGATGGTGAATTTGATGGTTCTGTGGAAGTGAAGACTTTTGGAGGAAACAACATCGTAAAAATAACCACCTCGTATCTAATCAATGAAGATGATGATGACTCCAATGCAGAAGTTGAAAACAAAGTGAAGGAGGGAATTGCCAAGATAACAGGGTTAGCACTTACAACAGGAACTGAAATCGGTGATGGACAATTTGTCATCAGAGGTTCCTCAAAAGTAGGTGCTACAGTGGCAGATGATATCAAAAAGTCTTCCGCCGAAGCCATGTTCTTTGCATTGGTTGCGATATTCCTATATATCCTTTTGAGATTCCGTAAGTGGCAGTTCTCCTTGGGGTCGATCATTGCATTGGTTCACGATGTATTCTTTGTAATCGCAGCATTTGCCATTGCGAGTGCGCTTGGAGCAACATTCGAGATTGATCAGGTCTTTATTGCTGCTATGCTAACGGTGGTAGGTTATTCCATCAATGATACCGTGATTGTATTTGATAGGATCAGGGAAAACATGGAATACAGAGGAACCTCAAAACTGGTGACTATGTTCAACGATGCCATCAATCAGACCATGGCGCGGACTTTGATCACTTCTGCCACAACTTTGATAGTTGTATTGGTATTATTGGTATTCGGTGGTGAAGTTTTAAGAGGATTTTCATTCGCCTTGTTCATCGGTGTATTGGTCGGTACTTACTCTTCCATCTATATTGCTTCACCAATTGTAGTGGATTTGATGAAGAAAGAACTGGAAGCCGAAAACTTACAAGATCCGGCAAAAAAGACAGCATAATTCAATTATTTTCGAAAAAATCAAGGGAGATGTGCCAAACATCTCCCTTTTTTTGTGTTTTTTCTGAAAAAATACCCTGTTTACGGGATTTTTTTGCTCTTTTATTAAGGATACCTTGCAAGTTCAAAAATCTGATAAATGTTAGGAAGTATTTATCACACCGTGATAGCTTTAAGTTTATTCATTTCCTTTATTAGTGTGTTTGTCACTAAGAAGGAAGTCCGATCTATTCACATTTTGATCTTGGTTATTCTAGCTTGGGTATTGGCTTTTGAGTCTTACGGTCTGATCACTTCAAGAAAGGGAATCAACAACTCTCTATTGTATAATGTATCGTGGGTGAATGTCGAATCACTCCTCTTGATTTCCTATTTTTACATTCTTGAAAAAAGTCAACAATTCAAAAAAAGAATCATTCAAACCAGTTTGATAATTATAGCTTGGGGTGTTGTCAACAGTATATTTTTACAACCCATTGCCCTTTCCTTACAATATTACTCCCTTTTGCCATTTGCAGCATTTATCATTTTTCTGGCAATCCGCCTATTAAAAAACTTATTGAATCTTCAACTATTCCCAGACCAAAATCTGATGGCCATACCACATTTTTGGATCAGTAGTACGGTTTTGTTTTTCTACTTGGAGGCCCTGTTACTGTTTGGAACCTATCAATTTAATCCGGAATTTGTCGTAGAAAACGTAATTGTTTTATTTGCATTCAATAAATTTATGGCCGGTTTGATGTATATCTTCTTTGGGATATCCTTTATTTTCCCCCATTTATCAAAAAATTCCAATATTCTGAAAATAGGATTGGTATTCCTTTTATTAATTTCAAATATTTCCTTTATATTTTTGAACACATAAACATTTAAAAAATGACAAGAGACGAATTAGAAGCATTTAGAGCGGCCTATCAAAAATCTGCAAAAAAAAGTAAAAAAGCCAAAAACAAAAAAGGAGAACTTATCAACGAACAATCTGATTGGGTTTGGTTTGACCGTGATACCATCCAAAAACTATTGGAAATGACCGACCCTGAAAAAGGCGGAATTAAAATCTATTTTGGCCAATATGACCAGAAAAATGTAGAAATGCTGCCAGAAGATATGAGAAAAAAACATGATTTCGTGGGCAGGGTTTCCCTTGCGTTGATGGCATGCAACAAAACTGAGACCGAATTCGAAGACATCTATTCCCGTTCAAATGAAACGCAGGATGCTTCGAAAATGATGCTGATGAGTAGTGGAAATGGTGATAGTCCAGTAAATGCCGGGAGTGTTTGCCCACCAATTTGCGTCCCATAAGTAATCGCTATGCAGCCTTTTTTTTGGTATAATAGTTTGATTTTTTTAGGAATGTTGCTAAGCATTCCTTATTTTTTTGTTGGAGATAATCGAAACCAAAAAAAGTTTTTGATTATTTTTCTGATTTTGCTGCTGATAACCATTGTGGAAATATTCGGTAAGTATAAACAACTTTTAGGTGAGAACAATACCTTCATTTACAATATTGGCTATGTGTTAATTGGCCTTTCCTTGAAAATATTTTTCTTTTATCTGGTATTCCAAGAAAAAAAGGTGAAGCGGTTAGTTTTATTCCTGATGACATCATTTATCATTTGGTGTGTCATAAATTCTCTATTCTACCAGACTTTTGACGTATTCCATCACTATTCTTTGGCTTTTGGAAGCTTAATGATTATTGCCCTTTGTTTTTTTTATTTTTACGGAATATTTTTTAAAAATTGGTATCTTGAAATGAATTTGCTCGCCGTGCCTGAGTTTTGGATAATTTCTTTTTTGATGTTTTTTTATTCTGCTTCACTTTTATATTTTATTTCATTTAGCTTTTTAACAGAAAGAATGGAAATTGAACTTTTACTCAAACTTAATTTTTTGATTCAGATTATTGGGGCCACTATGTACATGGTAATGGGCTTGGCATTTTATGCGCCGCGATTGTTTAAAGAAACTGCATATTGAAAATTCAGATTGGTTTTACTGAATTCGATTTTTATCTTACAATTTCATTGAGTTTTAAGATATGGAAGCGATTACATGGTATAATGGATTGATCGCTATTGGGATGCTGGTAAGTATCCCATATTTCTTTTTATCGGAGAAGGAGTACCAAAAAAAACACCTTCTCATCTTTTTGATCTTGGTTTGTACAAGCGTTGTGGAAGTTAGGGCCAGGCAACTTCAACTTTTGAAAATCAACAATACTTTGGTTGTCAACACAGGTTATATCATCATAGGTATATCCCTTTTATTCCTTTTTTTCTATTTGACCCTGAACCAAAGTAAAAAACCGCTTTACTTTTGGATTATCTACATGGGATGGATCATTATCAATTCAATTTTTTTCCAGCCCATAGCAACTACTTTCCAAAATTATTCATGGGCATTGGGTAGTTTGTTGATTATCGGAATGTGCTTATATTTCTTTTTTGGCCTTTTTTCAAAAAGTCAGTTTGAAAATAAAAACCTGATTTCCATTCCCGAGTTTTGGATCGTTTCCTTTTTGATGTTTTTCTATGCAAGCTCATTTCTATACTTCATCTCTTTCACCTTTTATGAAGAAAGAATGGACATGGCTTTATACCTGCAATTGAATTTTCTGATCAAGATTATGGGTAGTGTCATGTATTTAGTGATGGGTTTGGCATTTTATGCACCACATATTTTTAGAAGCGAAGTCGAATGACAAAGCATTCTCTTCATTTTAAAATGCAGCAAAAAAAATACCTAAAAGCAAAATTGATGGCATAGGCTGGAATTATTGGATCATTCATGTATCTTAGTCCATTCTTGGCCTGTCACCAAAAGCTATCCCAAGAATTTCAACCAGATAACTATAGGTATTTAATTAAATGGAGAACAACGGATCTGACCTGTTTGTAATCATCCTTTTAGGTTTTTTCCTGATGCTGTTCATGGTGTCATTCATCATCATCATGGTCATCTACCATAGGCAGCGGCAAATCCAAAACCAGCAAAAAGTGGAATCCATAAAAGCCACTTATGAAAATACCATCTTGAATGTAGAGAAAGAAATCAGGGAAGATATCCTTGGTCATGTGGGTCGTGAACTTCATGACAATGTTGGGCAGTTGCTTTCTTTGGCGAAGCTGAACCTTTCTAGCAGCAAAACAGAAAAAGTCCACGAAGGAAAAGTTTTGATCAATGAAATCATCAGGGAGGTAAGATCTTTGTCCAAATCATTGAATTTGGATTGGGTGGAATCCATCACTTTGGAGGAATTCATCAAAAAAGAACTGGGTAAGCTTGAAAATGCTGAGTTTTGTGAAGTCACCTATCAAAGTAATGGGCAGCCCCTTCAGTTAAACAAGGAAAAAAAGCTTGTGTTGATCAGAATTATTCAGGAATGTTTGAACAACGCCATCAAACACGCCCAACCTTCCCTGATTGATATCAGGGTCAGTTCAGACGCATCAAAATCAGAAATAATGATAAAAGATGATGGTAAGGGATTTGATGTCAGTAAAAATTCTGAGGGCTCAGGAATGTATAATCTGAAAAACAGAATGACCACAATAGGAGGAGAACTCCAGATCCTTTCAAAAATTGGAAAAGGAACTGAGATAAAATTAGTATTACCACATCAACCAATTGAATAAATAATCAAAGAAATGATCAATATAGCTTTAGCTGATGACCATAAAATGTTTGCCAAGGGTATCGCAGGTCTTTTGGAAGAAGAGGATGATTTCAATATCCTTGGCGTTTTTTCAAACGGATTGGAATTGTTGAATTTTTTGAAATTAAAAACTGTAGATGTAATCCTGACTGATATGAATATGCCGATCATGGATGGTGCGGGGGTGATCGAAGCCGTCAGGAAACTAAGGCCATACCCAAAAATCATTGTCTTGTCCATGTATGATGATGAAGCCATTTTTCAAAAGTGTCAAAAACTCGGAGCAAGTGCCTATGTACTCAAAAATGTGGATCCCGATGAACTTATATATACTATCAGAGAAGTTTTTGATGGTTCCCATATCATGAGTTTCCAAAAAGTCCTTCAGCAAAATCAAGACGATCTATACGCTGACATTTATAAAGAGAAATTCAAGCTGTCCAAAAGAGAATTACAGATCCTTAGAATGATAAAAAATGGGATGACCAATAGAGATGTCTCTCTAAATCTTCATTTGAGTATACATACCGTGGAGGCCCATAGAAAAAAAATTCATCATAAGCTTGGGGTCAGCTCAATAGCGGAATTGATCAAAAAAGCAGTCGACATGAAATTATGAAAAAAATAAAAACGGCTCTTGTAGGATTTGGGTCAGTGGGTGAAAAAATGCACGCCCAGTTGATTTCAGTATGTGAAGACCTGGAATTTGTCGCCGTGGTAGAACGCAACAATGAAAAATCGCGGGAAAAATACCCCCATATTGAAATATTCAGGAGTTTCGATGATTTGCTTGAATCAGATATTGCTGAACTGATAGTCATCGTTACCCCAAATGAGTATCATTTTCCACAGGCAAAAAAAGCATTGGAAGCAGGAAAGCATGTAGTGGTGGACAAGCCTGTCACGGTTCATTCCAAGGAAGCCCTCGAACTGAAGAGAATTGCAGATGAAAAGGGTTTGGTACTATCTGTTTATCAAAACCGGAGATGGGATGGGGATTTCCGAACTATCCAAAAAATACTGGCTGAGGATGTCTTGGGGAGAATTGTTCATTTTGAATCCCATTTTGACCGCTTCAGGCCTCATTTAGCTGATAATTGGAGAGAGAAAGAAGTGCCCGGAAATGGGATTACCTATGATTTGGGTACACACCTTATTGATCAGGCTGTGATGCTTTTTGGCAAACCAAAATGGGTCTATGCCGAGATCCTCAAGCAAAGAAGCAATGCCGTGGCGGATGATTTTTTTGACATCACGCTGATGTATGAAGGCATCAAAGCCAGGTTGACTGCAAGTGTACTTGTGAATGCACCTCTTCCAAAATTTTTGGTTCTTGGAGAAAAGGGCAGTTATATAAAATATGGATTGGATGTACAGGAAAAAGCCTTCAAGGCAGAAGAAATACCTCAGGGAGTCAATTGGGGTCTTGAAGCTTCAGAAGCATGGGGTCAAATGCACCTAGAAAATTCATCCGGTTCATACCCAACTGAGAGAGGTGATTACAGATTTTTTTATCAAAACATTGCCGATTCTATTCACGGAAAAGCATCATTAAAAGTAAAAATGGAAGAAGCCATCCTGGTTCTTCAGATCATTGAAGCGGCATTTAGAAGCAATGAGGAAGGGAGAAGGGTGGAATTGGAGGGATGAAGAAGGAGGGATGAAGAATCGACAGATGAAAAGTGACAGTTTGGATCTAGGGGTAAAAATGCCTTAGGATTTCCTCCCGTAAGTTGGCATGACCAGGAAAATAACCCGATAATTTATTGCCGGATTTAAAGGATTGGGGCCTAAAGTGCCTAGGGCAAAGACGATATAAAAAACATTAATTATCACTTTACATTCTTGTGATTCGATCTATTTCTTTAATTTTGCGCCCATGGCAAAAAATGACATTACTGCAGAGAATGCGCAATTAAAAGATATTATCGCCCATGCCAAAGAGTATGGCTTTGTTTACCCCTCATCCGAAATCTATGATGGCCTTCAGGCAGTTTATGATTATGGAGCTTATGGGGTGGAACTAAAAAACAACCTCAAGAGACTTTGGTGGGAGACTATGACCCGTCTCAATGACAATATAGTGGGAATTGATGCCTCCATTTTTATGCATCCCACCACTTGGAAAGCTTCCGGCCATGTGGATAGCTTCAATGACCCGATGATTGACAATAAGGACAGCAAGAAGCGCTATCGTGCGGATGTCCTGATAGAGGAAAAAGCTGCTTTCTATGAAAACTCAGGAGACAAAGACACTGCCCAAAATCTCCTGAATGCCATGGCAAGACTACTGGAAGCAGAAGATCTTGCCGGGGTTCGTGAATTGATTGTCAATGAAAACATATCTTGCCCGATCAGTGGCACTTCCAATTGGACAGAGGTCCGTCAGTTTAACCTGATGTTTTCAACGCAAGTGGGATCAGTGGCAGAAGATTCTTCTACGATTTATCTTAGACCTGAAACAGCACAGGGAATTTTTGTCAATTTCCTGAATGTTCAGAAGACAGCCCGAATGAAAGTTCCATTTGGCATTGCACAGATAGGAAAGGCTTTTAGAAATGAAATTGTTGCCCGTCAGTTTATCTTCAGGATGCGAGAATTTGAACAGATGGAGATGCAGTTTTTTGTCAGGCCTGGCACTGAGTTAGAATGGTATAAGGAATGGGCAGAAACCAGAACGAAATGGCACCGGGCCTTGGGAATTCCTGAAGAAAAGCTGAGACGACACGACCACGAGAAGTTGGCCCACTATGCCAATGCCGCCATGGACATAGAATATCAATTCCCCTTTGGTTTCAAAGAAGTGGAGGGAATCCATTCAAGAACAGATTTTGACCTAAAAAGCCATCAGGAATTCTCTAAAAAGAAACAGCAATACTTTGATCCTGAAATCAATCAAAACTATATTCCTTATGTAATTGAGACATCAATCGGTGCTGACAGGCTTTTTCTAATGACGCTATGCAATGCCTATGTAGATGAGGAGGTAGATGGCAAACAAAGGGTTTATCTGAAACTACACCCTGCTATAGCGCCTGTAAAAGCTGCTATTCTACCTTTGACCAAAAAAGATGGATTACCTGAAAAAGGAAAAGAAATCTTTGATGCCTTGAAATATGATTTCAATATCATTTATGAGGATTCAGCTTCCATTGGGAAGCGATATGCACGACAGGATTTGATCGGTACACCCTATTGCATTGCAGTAGACCATCAGACACTCGAGGACAATACCGTTACTATCCGCCACAGAGATACTACCAAACAGGAAAGAGTAGCCATTTCGGACCTTCATGGAAGGTTGAGTAAGGAATGTAGCTTTAGAAGAATATTCGAAAAGATTTAAATCCTAAAGCAGATAACCCCAAGAAAAAAAAGTTCTTGGGGTTATCTGCTTTAGCCTATTGGTTTGAAATCAACTCTGTTGATTCCAAAAATCTGTGAAAATTGAATTTTTGCCATTTAAATCTGAGATAAAAAAATGGTAATTCTTGATAGCCGATATCTACCAACAAAATTTGTTTCTTTTTAAAACTCAAGAAAGTACCAAGATCAAAATCGCAAATAGCCAAATTCCTAAGGCTAGGGTGAAGGGTGAATTATTTTTCATATACGTAAATACGTTTTTTGTAAAAGTATACACTCAAAAATAAAAAAGCAAATGAAATACAATTTTTTATTTATGAAATTCATTTTAATATATTTTTTAGGTAATTCAATCTATTTTTAGCTTCCACCCAAGTAATATAAATCAGTAAAATAAAAGTAAAATTGAAAACTTATATTTTAAATATTTAAATATGAAATATACCATACCTATCTTTTCAATAATGAAAAATTCTTCCCAAACATTTTAAATTGACATTGAATAATGATAACCTTGGATATGATTCTTATTAAAGATTAATTTCCAACATCTATATCAATCATCAGTTATTAATTTATGTCCAAAAATGCCATCGTCATTGGGTCAGGAATAGCAGGACTCGCAGCTGCCATCCGGCTTATCAATAAAGGTTTTGAAGTATCCGTTTTTGAAGCTAATCCGTACCCAGGAGGAAAACTCTCAGAAATAACCCTCAAAGGCTACCGCTTCGATGCAGGCCCTTCATTATTTACACTCCCTGAGCAAATGGAGGAATTGTTTCTCCTTTCCGGAAAAAACCCAAAGAAGCATTTTGATTATATCAAACTTCCGGTGGCCTGTCATTATTTTTGGGAAGATGGAAAACATATAAAGACTTGGGCAGATATCAATAAGTTTGCCGATGAAGTAGAAACCAAACTCGGAGAACCAGCAGAAAATATCAGAAAGGCACTAAAAAAATCATCTTATATATACGACCATCTGGCACCGCTATTTATGCATAGGTCACTGCATAAATTTGGAACCTGGACAAACAAAGAGGCATTAAAATCCTACCTAAAGATGGGGAAACTTGGGATTTTCAGCACCATGCATCATACCAATTCCAAGAATTTTGAACATCCGAAATTGGTACAGCTTTTTAACAGATATGCCACCTACAATGGGTCAAATCCTTATGAAACCCCTGCTACCTTAAATATTATCCCCCACCTTGAATTTAATATTGGCGCCTTCTTTCCTAAAAAAGGCATGCATGATATTACCTTAAGTTTGTTTCATTTGGCAAAAGAACTGGGAGTAAAATTTAATTTTAATTCCAATGTCGAAGAAATTTTGGTTGAAAAGGGCAAGGCTATCGGGGTATTTGTAAATGGCCAGAAAGTCTATGCAGATTTGATAGTCAACAATATGGACATGGTCAATGCCTACAAGACCATTTTAAGAAAACAAAAGCAACCGACCAAACTACTTGACCAGCCCAAATCAAGTTCTGCTTTGATCTTCTATTGGGGGGTCAAAAAAGTTTTCCCTGAATTGGACCTTCACAATATACTTTTTTCGGATAACTATAAAGCGGAATTTGATCATATTTTCCACCATAAAAGCATTTACAACGATCCTACTGTCTATATAAATATTACCTCCGTTTACAAACCTGATGATGCACCCGAAGGCTGCATGAACTGGTTTACGATGATCAATGTCCCCAATAACCAAGGTCAGGACTGGGACAAACTTATCCTTGAAGCAAGAAAATCTATAATCCAAAAAGTAAACCGCATCCTAAAAACCGATATCGAGTCTCTGATTGAAGTTGAAGAAATCCTGGAACCAAGAACCATCGAAAGCAAAACATCAAGCGCTAACGGGGCATTATATGGAAACAGTTCCAACAATAGATATGCTGCCTTTTTAAGACATGCAAATTACTCCTCAAATATTAAAAACCTCTTTTTTTGCGGGGGAAGTGTTCATCCAGGCGGGGGAATCCCACTATGTCTTCTTTCTGCAAAAATCATGTCTGAGATGATTGATTAATCCCCTTTCTAGCTTTTTTTGCCCAGATGCTACTAAAAATAAAATCACTTGTCAACTATAAGTAAATCTTCGAAATTGCTCATATTAATGCCTTCCATAAACTAAGAAGTTATCCACCAAAACCCAAGCTTAATAAGCGCCTGCTTTTCAATTGAAATTCATTTATGTCTTAAGTTTAAAAAATAATTTATTACTTTCGTTGATAGGGCAAATTTAAAAAACCACTATGCTATCATCAATTCCAAATTTTATCTTTTTATTATTCGGATTTCTTTACGCTGTGCTTTGGATTTGGGCACTTATTGACCTTCTCAAATCTGATTTCAAAAATCCTAACATGAAATTAATCTGGGCGGTTGTGGTTGTTTTTGCCAATCCCATTGGCCCTTTTATTTATTTTATAATATCTAAAGGACAAAAAATAAATCAGAGAAAATACTTTAACCTAAGGAGATAATGTTTGGACTTGGAATCATTGGCTTAGCCATTTATGCATACACTATCTATGATGTCGTTTCCAGTAATTTTGGTGGACAAAATGATAAGATCGTATGGGTTTTGGTTGTAATTTTTTTACCGTTTTTAGGAACTATTCTCTGGTTTTTGATTGGCCGGAAATCTACTTTATGAATTGTAGATTTTTTCTAAGGCTTCTTTTAATACTGGATATCTGAATTCAAAACCTGCTTTTTCGATTTTCTTGGCTGAGACCTTATTTCCACCGAGTACCATTTGGGCCATTTCACCCAAAAATATTTTCAATGCTAATCCCGGAACACCTATATCTATAAACATTTTCCCAGCTTTCTTAGCAGCTGCTTTTGTAAGGTCAGCATTTCTAGCGGGATTTGGCCCTACTGCATTATAGATACCGTTCATTTCCTTATTTTCAATGGTAAAGAGAAACATCTGCGCCAAATCATCAATAGCAATCCAACTCATCCATTGTTGTCCTTTTCCAAGAGGTGCGGCAACAGGTGGTTTTAGCATTTCTACCAAAGCGCCTCCTTTATTGTCCAAAACAATCCCAATTCGTAGCATTACTGTTCGTATTCCATGGTCTGCAATATTTTCCACTTCACTTTCCCATGCCGCTACTACCTGCGACAAAAAATCACTGCCCGGTTTTCCGTTTTCATCCATTAAGTTCTCTCCTGTATTGAAACCATAATAACCAACGGCTGACGCAGAAACGAATACATCAGGCTTTTTATCAGATTTTTCAATGGCGTGTTTCAGGAGTAATGTACTTTGTGTCCTGCTCTGCAGGATTGCCTGCTTTCTCTCAGCTGTCCATCTTTTATCAGCGACTCCCTCCCCTGCCAGATGAATAATTCCATCTGCCCATTGTAAGGCTTCCGAATCAATGCTTTGTTTATCCACATCCCAGGCAAAAGACTTTTGCTTGTACTTTTCCGGACTTCTGCTAAGCCATGCGACTTCATAGCCGTTTTTTTCCAACAAGCCTGTGATTTTCTTTCCCACTAATCCCGAACCACCTGTAATCAATATTTTTTTCATCATCAAATCTTTATGTTATAACCAAGAGCTCCCAAATAGGTTGAAGATCTTTTTATTTGACCAACTCAAAACCAACAAATACCGCTAAGACTCCAAGCATCAAACTACCCAATATGTATGCCAATGCAGTAAAATAGTTTCCTGATTGAATCAGGCCAAGGTTTTCAGAAGAAAAGGTTGAGAATGTGGTAAAACCACCACAAAAACCTGTAATCAATAAAAGCGACCAATCAGCGGGGATGTTTTGATTTTTTGTGAAATATCCCAATAGAAGACCTATCAAAAGGCAACCTACCATATTGGCAGTGAATGTGGCCAATGGAAAACTACTTCCATAAAATTTATCTGTCGCTACTTTGACGAGGTATCTTAATATACTACCAACTCCCCCCCCTATCCCAACCAAGATGATTTGTTTCATATTTAAATGGATTGATGAAATCTCTTTTTGATTTTTTTATGTTATTTTAAAATTGACTAGGGCTAATATTTATATAAATTTCCAGATTACCCGAACAAGTTGCTTAAAATTGATTTTAATTTGTTGACATTATTAGAATTCAAAACCAACTACAATGACGCTACCCAGGATTTTTCTCAATTTTCTTTTCATAATAGGATTTATCCTATCCGGTCTTGCCCAAACAGATTTAGACCAAAAAGTACCCCTTGATCCACGGGTCCGAATGGGAAAATTGGAGAATGGACTTACCTATTACATACAGCAAAACCCCAAACCCGAAAACAAGGTGGAACTCAGGTTGGCGGTGAATGCTGGGTCGATATTGGAGGGGGATGACCAACAGGGATTGGCGCATTTCACAGAACATATGGCCTTCAATGGCACCAAAAATTTCAAAAAAAACGAACTGGTTTCTTATCTGCAATCTATTGGGGTGTCATTTGGAAGGGATCTGAATGCTTACACTGGGTTTGACGAAACTGTCTATATCCTTCCAATCCCATCTGAAGATGAAGAAAAGTTGAGAAGTGGCTTTCTGGTCATGAGTGATTGGGCAGGAGGGATTTTGATGGAGGAAGCTGACATTGATGGGGAAAGAGGAATCATTGTCGAAGAATGGCGAACCGGGCAAGGCTACAGCCAAAGGATGCAGGATAAATATCTTCCTTTGATGCTTTACAACAGTAAGTACGCCGAACGCCTGCCCATTGGGAAAATGGATATTGTTGAAAATTTTGAATACGAAACCATCCGTAAATTCTACACAGACTGGTATAGACCCAACAATATGGCGGTAATTGCTGTAGGAGATGTAGACCCTGATAAACTTCAGGACCTGATCCACGAATATTTCGGGGTTTTGGAAAACCCTAAAAAATATCCTGAAAGAAAATATTTTGAAGTACCTGAACATGAAGAGACCTTTGTAAGCATACTTACCGATGAGGAAGCTCCCGGTATTCAGATTCAATTGTTTTATAAGCACAAAGCCCTTCCCAGCCAAACCCAAAAAGATTATCGAAATGTTGTTTTGAGAACTTTGTATGGGGGAATGTTAACACAGAGGTTGGATGAAATCAGACAGAAGCCTGATGCACCATTTATTTTTGCGGGCACAGGATATGGAAATTTTGTCAGAGACTTGGATTATTTTTCAGCTTCAGGAGTCGTTGCCCCCGGAAAGGTCGAGGCAGGCATTCAATCATTGATCGTAGAAAATGAAAGGGTTGCCCAATTTGGATTTACAGGACCGGAATTGGAGCGGGTAAAAAAAGCAGTATTGAATAATGCAGAAAGAGCATTCAAAGAAATGGATAAAACAGAATCCCGTACAATAGTAGGCAGATATGTCAATCATTTTCTGGATGGGAAATTTGCTGAAGGAGAGGCTTGGAAATACGAATTCTACAAAGAAATCCTTCCTAATATTAGCTTACAGGAAATTAATGACTTGGCAAAACAACTTGTTCGAAGTGAAAATAGGGTTATCATAGTCACTGGCCCAGATGCTGAAAAAGACAATCTGCCTTCCGAGGAAAATATCCTCGCCTTGATAGGCGAAGTGGACAACATGATGCTCAGCCCTTATGAAGAGAAGCTATTGGCAGAGAATCTGATTGAAGACTTACCGAATCCAGGTAAAATCGAGAAAATTTCAAAGATTGAATCCATTGATGTATCCGAAATTACCTTATCCAATGGCGTCAAAGTATTTGTAAAAACAACAGATTTCAAAAATGATGAAATCGTCTTTTCAGCTACTGGAAAAGGTGGGGTTTCATTATATGGTACTGAAGATCATTATTCAGCTAGTTATGCCGGCGTTTTAGTTAATATCATGGGAATCAGTGACTTTTCTCCTTCTGATCTGAGAAAAATATTAGCCGGAAAAAGCGTGTCTGTAACTCCCAATATCGGCACCTATTCTCAGAATATAGCAGGCTCCTCTTCTCCCAAAGATCTGGAAACAGCCATGCAGTTGATACACCTCTACTTTACCCAACCTAGAAAAGATCAGGAACTTTTTGATGTATATATGAACAACCAAAAAACACAATTGGCTTCTGCACAAGCCAACCCAGATTTTCAGTTTTCCAAGCATTTGAACAGGATTATTGCCAATGATAACATCAGGGCCATGAGTATTTATGACCCAGAGGATTTGGACAAAGTGGATATGGAAAGGGGTTTGGAGATTTATACAGATAGATTTGGCAACGCTGCCAATTTTGAATTTTTCTTTACCGGAAACATAGACCTCGAAATCTTTAAGCCACTATTAGAACAATATATAGGAAGCTTGCCTTCGGATAAATCAAATATTGACCAATTTGTAGATTTAGGAATCCGGGCACCAAGAGGCAAAACAGAGACCATAGAAGTAGGCACCGACGAGAAGAGTCAGGTGATCCTGTACTTTTCCGGAGAAACAAAATATGATAGAAAAAAAGCCACTGATATTTCCTATTTGGGAGAAATACTGACCATTAAGCTGATAGAGACACTCAGAGAAGAAATTGGGGGGGTGTATGGCGTCGGCGCAAATGGCAGTATGGGCATACAACCTGTCGGAAATTTTTCTTTTTCAATTGGATTCCCTTGCAGTCCTGACATGGTGGATCAGTTGATAGAAGCTGCATGGGCTGAAGTTAGAAAAATACAGGAAAACGGACCTACTGAAGAAGACCTCAATAAAGTAAAAGAAAAAAGAAGAATTGCTTTGTCCGAAAATCTAAAAAGAAACCAATATTGGAATGGGCAGCTCTCGGCAGTCCGGACTTATGGATTTGATTGGGAAGTCATTTTGGAGGCAACTGAAAATATTCAAGCTGTAAATCAGGAAAGGATCCAAAAAGTGGCTTCGGAATTCCTTATTCATGAAAACCTGCTAGAAATAAGGAAATATCCTAAGAAAAATTAATTATGGACTTACAATGGATATGGGAAGGCATTAAAGAAGGAGTGGCAGCAATGAGTTGGCTAGAGGCTGTGGCAGTTTTTTTTGGCATTGCAAGCGTATTTTATTCAATCAAGAAAAACATCTTGGTTTTCCCTACCGGAATGATCAGCACCATCATTTATGTTTATATCTGCCTGAAATACAAGCTCTACGCAGACATGGGTATCAACGCCTATTATTTTGCGATGTCCATTTATGGTTGGTACTTATGGAGCCGCCCTACCAATGGTAGCCCCGACCTACCCGTTACCTGGTTGAACAATAAAGGCATTATTCAGGCACTGTTGCTTTTTTTAGCTTCTTATGGCACCCTTTACCTTGTGTTGGCAAATTTCACGGATAGCGACGTACCCTATTGGGATTCTTTCACCACTGCTTCGGCTTTTGTGGGGATGTGGCTGATGGCTAAAAAGAAAGTAGAAAACTGGATAGCCTGGATTATCACTGACATTGTTTCTGTGCCATTATATTTTTACAAAGGCTTGATGCTTACCTCATTTCAATTCTTGTTTTTTACAGTGCTGGCAACCATTGGATTGATAGAATGGATAAAATCCGCAAAAGTAAAAGAGGAGCAATATGCCGCATAAAATCGTAGTCTTAGGTCCTGAATCAACCGGAAAGAGCACTTTGTCAAAAAGTCTTGCAGAATATTTCAATTGCCCTTGGGTTCCAGAATATGCCAGGGAATATATTGAAAGATTGGACAGACCTTACGAATATGACGACTTGCTTGAAATTGCCAAAGGTCAAATTAATGAAGAGGAAGAGGCAATAGTGATATCTGAAGACCTTCTAATTTGCGATACTGACCTACATGTCATCAAGGTATGGAGCGAACACAAATTCGGGAAAGTACATCCTTGGATAGCGCAACAAATAACAGAAAGAAAATATGACTTGTATTTATTGACAGACATTGATATTCCATGGGAAAATGATCCTCTAAGAGAACATCCGGAACCCGAGCAGCGAAACCACTTTTTTGAAATCTATAGAAGCATTGTGATGGATTCAGGATTACCGTTTAAAGTTATCTCGGGATCAATCGGGGAAAGATTGAATGATTCAGTTCAATTTATAGAAGAAAAAATCCCCCTCTTCAATTAACATTTATTTCATTTACCAATTTTGAATTCAGGCTTTCTTTACATAATTTTTTAGGAATTTTCCAACGATAATAAACCCAACACAGCATGAAAAAATTTTGTGTATTTTCCTTCTTGTTCCTTTTCTTTTTAGTTTCAATATCCAAAGCACAGGACAAGCCCAATGAAGATGACCCGGCCAAAATCATCGGGTATTTCAGTTACCTCAATCCCCTTGTAAAATTCAGTGGAGGCGAAACTATCAACAACTTCAGTAACGGCTATGCCATGGGTTTTCCTACCGGATTGATTTATCGAACAAATAGCAACCGCTATGGGTTTATATTTGAGTTAGTGCCCATCATAGTTTTCAAGGAAGGTAGCAGCAGGATGGACAATCTTGTTTTCAACCCTGGAATTCAGTTTCACTTCCCTAAAGGGTGGAATTTCAACCAATTGTTGTCATTTGAAACTTCAGGGAGATACGGATTGACGCCTGTAATCAGCAAGACTTTAAGGGTCGGCGAGTTTACTTCTTGGTTCATGACCATTCCTGTGCCAATCAGGTTTGGTAATGACAATCCTACTTCCTTAAAATTAGCGCTTCAATTGGGTATAGCATTTTAAAATATGTTAATTCTTACTTTAATTATACCATACTTCACATATTACAATCATAGATATTTAATTTAAGCTACCTTTGTAGCTAGACTGTATGCTAATCACCCGATATGTCATACAATCTAAATAAAATCATAGTAATCTCAATATCAAAATGATGCGTGCCCCAAGATTTAACAATGCCACTACTTTCCATTCAGAGTTGAAGGAAAGAATCAAAAATTATTTTACTGAAAAAAATGTAAAACAAACAGGAAATTCTTCCCTGTATTTCAAAGCAATCCTATTTGTGATTGCTTTTATTGCGGTATATGTCCATTTGGTTTTCTTTACACCATTTTGGGCCATTGGAGTTCTAGAGGCAATCCTTCTCGGGGGTCTCGCATCAGCGATAGGATTTAATGTGATGCATGATGGTGCGCATGGAAGTTTTAGCAGGAAAAGTTGGGTCAATGAACTTGCAGGTTCTTCTATCAATTTTCTTGGAGCAAATGTATTTATGTGGAAGACCAAGCACAATGTGGCCCATCATTCCTTCACTAATGTAGCAGACCATGATGATGACATGAATGCCAGGCCTTTCTTAAGATTGAACCAAACACAAAAGCACTTTAAAATTCATAAATACCAGCATCATTATTTTCTTTTTGTTTATGGATTATTATATCTGTATTGGGTATTTGTAACAGATTATAAGAAATATGTACAAAAAAGAGTAGGTTCTGTGCCTATTCAAAAAATGGGTTGGAAAGAACACACTTCATTTTGGGGATTCAAAGTGACAAACCTGCTTCTTTTTGTTGCTTTACCGATTTATATGGTGGGCTTTTTGCCATGGTTGGTAGGCTTCTTGGTTTTTGGAGTATCAACCGGAATTTTCCTCAGCGTAGTATTCCAACTTGCACATTCTTTAGAGGAAACTTCATTTCCACTGCCGGATGAAAAAAATAAATTGGAAAATGATTGGGCAATACATCAATTAAAAACCACTGCAAATTTTGCTACAGACAATAAAGTCCTTTCATGGCTTGTGGGAGGATTGAATTTTCAGGTAGAACACCACCTTTTTCCAAACATCTCTCATATTCATTACCCTGAGATTAGTAAAATCATCAAGGAAACATGTAGGGAATACGGAATTCCTTATTTGGAACATCCAAAGATGAGATTGGCTTTTGCATCCCATATCAACCACTTAAGGGAGTTGGGGAAAAGACCTTGATTTACCAATAATCCTGACTAAGTTTTGGCCAAAGAATTAATTCTTTGGCCATTTTTTTTGCTTCATTGCCATTTCCATTTACATTTGCGTCAAGATCATTAGGGGTGCCTTAAAACAACGGGCTGAGATCATACCCACAATACCTGATCCGGGTAGTGCCGGCGAAGGGAAATGAGTAGCCAATATAATACAATTACCATGAGGACTTAAGTCCACCGGGATTAATTCCGGGCAATGCATGCAATCATCATTGGTTTTTATATTTATCGGTAACGGGTAAACTTCAAACAGAAAATCTCCCCTGATTTTCTGATGTTTAACCAAAGGCCAGCAAATGGCAGATTTACAATCAACATGAAAAAATCAATTTTATTACTGGCCTTGTGGCTGGTTGGAGTGATGGCCTATGGCCAAAGCAGTATTCGCGGAAGCATCAAAAACGCAAATACCGATGAGGAATTGGTCGGTGCCAATATAGTTTTGGTCGGTACAGGTCGCGGAGCGACAGCCGATCTAAACGGTAATTTCGAGATCAGAAATATTCCTACAGGATCTTACACACTGAGGGCTACATACCTAGGTTTTGAAAGTTTCACTACCGAAATTAATGTGCCATCTACTGATGGAATTCAGATCGAATTAAATCCTAGCAGTCTTTTGACTGAGGAGTTTATCGTCTATGCAACAAGAGCAACAGACAGGACCCCAACCACATTCAAGATGATAGACAGGTCAGATATCGCCAAGCTTAATCTGGGACAGGATATCCCTGTATTGCTCAATTTCACACCTTCTGTGGTCAGTTTCTCTGATGCAGGTGCGGGTGTTGGCTATACAGGACTCAGAATCCGGGGATCTGATCAGACCCGTATCAACGTCACTGTTAACGGGATACCACTCAATGATGCAGAATCACATGGGGTTTTTTGGGTCAACAAACCTGATTTTGCTTCATCAGTAGACAACATTCAGATCCAACGTGGTGTAGGTACTTCTACAAATGGGGCTGCTACTTTTGGAGCAAGCTTGAATATTCAAACGGATACCCATCAAGAAGAAGCTTTTGCTGAGGTTGACAACTCTTTTGGATCATTCAATACCAATAGACATATGGTCAAAGTAGGGACAGGATTGATCAATAACAGGTGGTCAGTGGATGCAAGATTATCACAGATCACATCAGATGGATTTATAGACCGGGCTTCTTCGGATATGAGATCTTATTTCTTGTCCGGAGGGTACTTTGGAGAAAACCATAACTTCAAGCTGAATATCTTTTCAGGAAGTCAACAGACCTATCAGGCTTGGGAGGGAGTTCCCGAAGCACTACTTCAAACCAACAGGACTTTCAACCCCTATACCTACGACAATCAGGTTGATAACTATACTCAAGACCACTATCAATTTATCTACACCGGTAACATAAATCCAAACTGGAAGGCCAATGGCGCATTACATTATACTTATGGAAGGGGCTATTTTGAACAGTTCAGAGAAAATGACCGACTATCGAATTATGCCTTACAACCAATTGTTATCGGCGAAGAAACCATCGCAAGAACAGATATCATCAGAAGAAGATGGCTGGACAATGACTTTTTTGGTGCTGTGTTCTCATTGAACTACATTTCTGACGATGGTAGATGGGATGCTGTATTTGGCGGTGGCGCCAACAGGTATGATGGTGACCATTTTGGAGAAATCATCTGGATGGGAACAAGTGGTGGAACCCAAATCAGGGACCGATATTATGACAACAATGCTGTCAAGGACGATTTGAACCTTTATGCCAAAGGAACCTTTGAAGCGACAAGAGGGCTCTTCCTATTTGCAGATATGCAGTACAGGGGGATAGACTATTCCATTGCCGGGATCAACAACGACCTCAGAGAAGTCAGCGGAGAGCATCAATACAGGTTCTTCAATCCCAAGCTTGGTTTTTCATATGAAACAGAAAAAGGAAAAACATGGTATGCGTCCTATGCAGTGGCCAATAGAGAACCTGTTAGAAGGGATTTCACAGACAGCCCCATCTTGGAAACACCAAGACACGAAACCTTGCAAAACATAGAAGCAGGTATCAGAACCCAAAAAGGAAATCTGACTTACAATGCCAATTTCTTCTCTATGAATTATAGGGATCAATTGGTCCTTACCGGACAGTTGAATGATGTGGGAGCATATATCCGTGAAAATGTGGCTAATTCTTACAGGGCTGGGATCGAGTTGGACGGTGCCTATCGGGTTTCAGATAAATGGACTTTTGGCGGTAACCTGGCCTTAAGCAGAAACAAAATTGCAGAATTCACAGAGTACATTGATGATTATGCAGCGCCTGAATTCAGACAAGAGGTAATCGTCCATACAGATACTGATATCGCTTTCTCTCCAAATGTGATTGCGGCAGCCATTATCGATTACAGGCCTTTCAAAAATTTTGAAATCAGTCTTCTGAATAAATATGTGGGGGATCAGTTTATGGATAACACCCAAAATGACAACAGAAAGCTGAATGCCTTCTTTACCAACGATATCAGGTTAAATTATTCCCTGAGACCAAGGTTTGTAAAAAATCTTGAATTCACCGTTTTGGTCAACAATATCTTCAATCAGATGTATGAACCAAATGGATATACTTTCAGCTACTTCCTTCCAGGTGAAGGGGCCTCAGGAAGAGAACTTGTGACTGAAAACTTCTATTATCCACAAGCAGGGACCAATTTCTTAGCGGGGGTAAAAGTGAGGTTTTAAAATTTTCAGTTAAAAATCTATTCTGTATTCCCCTAATAAGGATGCATAAGTAGACCCTATGATAAAATTTGTCATAGGGTCATTTTTTTGGAAAAATAATAAAATCAATTTCTAATTCCTTCTGCAAAAAAATTTTTGCCCCAAAGCGTCCTGTGTATAAGATTGACCGAATTCAAAATGTCATAAACACTTTTGGGGTTGAAGGGAGAAATCAGCACTTGAAAATGACCCATTTGGTCCTTTTCTATTTTAAGGTCAAAAGAATATTGAAGCGGTAACAACGCTGTAGGAAAAAAAATCACAGAAGTTGCCGGGGAATAATGCTTTTTTTTCACTCCAAACCTCTGTTTTTGAGCTGTGAAATTATTGGAAACCAAATGGTTTTGAAATTTTCTTTCCCTAATGCACAAGGTGGATTGTTGCAGGAATTTTGGATTGAAATGGTGGATTAGTTCTTGGCTTCCTTCTACAAAATGGTATTTTATGCCATTTTCCAAGAAAGTGTTGACTTTAAGGTTGTTTTTGATGCCGAGAAACTTCCATAAATTGTCTATCCTTGGGAGTTCCATTTGGTTTTATTTTGGGTTGTTGATCAATTTATAATAGTCAATAATGGTAATCCTAAGCGCATCTTTATCGACTTCTCCTTCCAATATCGGAACATATTTACCTTCATGCCATAACTCAAGTATGGTGTTTTCAAGTAATAAAGGATACAATTCTTCTACAAATGCAAAGTGTGAATATTTATCACCACCTTCAAAGACCAATTCCCCGTTTCTACTTTCTTCTTCCAAGTTAGACCATCGGATTTTTATAGGCAAGGCTTCAGTAGTGGATTCGACAAATATATACGCTTCGTCTTTGACTCTGTTCAGAAGAATGGACAATCCGACTGAAATAACATCTTCCGTATTAGCCCTTTTTCCATGTCGGTAAATGGTCATTTTTGCATCTTTTCGATCCTCAATATCATAGTAAGCTGCCCTAACATTTTTGAAATACAACCTGTCCGCATCAGTGATACTCATTGGACTTTCTTCTTTACCAGAATTATTGGCCCTTCTCTCATTAAAAAATGACATGATCAACACAAAAACCAATGACCCTATCCCAAAGATTTTTAGGATTCTTTTCATTTCAGGGGAAAAGGTATCATTTTGTTTATTTGCCATTAAGATTAATGTATGTAGGCAATGATGCCAGTAAATTGACAATCAATATAATTCTTGGCTGGAAACTGACATTTGAGGTACTTCGGTCTTCCCTGCCTACCGGACAGGCAGGCGTCCTGCCTGTAGTAGAATATAGGGTTACTGGCAAAGAAGCAGATAAAGATTTATTAATGCACATAAGACCCCGCATTGATGTCGATGGTACATCCCGTGGCATGGTCTGCCAATCCTGAACAAAGTAATGTGATCATTGGGGCTATATCCTTTGGTTCTGTCAATTGATTGAGCGCAATGTCATTTAAGGCGTATTCTTCGCCATACTGATCCATAAAGTCCTGTGCCATATCTGTCCTTGTAAAACCGGGGGCGATAATAAAAGCCTTGATTCCTTCTTTTCCATAATATCTGGCAATGGATCGCGTGTAGCTAACAACAGCAGCTTTGGAAGCAGCGTAAGCCAAATAATCAGGTGTGTCTCCCCTAAATGCTGCCCGGGATGAAATATTGACCAATCTGCCGTTTTTGTTTTTGCGGGCATGTTCTATAAATTCCTTGGAGATGATGGCCAATGCATTGATGTTGACATCCATGGTTTTATTCCAGACTTCCAACCAATCAGAAGTCGGTGCATTATCTGCTACACTGATTGCAATGCCTGCATTATTCACCACCGCATCAATTTTTCCATAAGTATTCACCAATTCTGGAATCCATCCTGAAACCAATTCCAGATTGGATAAATCACATGGCGTCAGATGAGAAGGGTTCGGTAAACTCAATTGCAGACTTTTTGCCTCTTCTAGATTTTTGTTAAAATGAATCAGCACTTCAGCCCCCGACTTGGACAACTGTTCCGATATGGCCCTGCCGATTCCTGTGGATGCACCGGTGACAAGAATTCTTTGGTTTTTTAGGTCGATATTCATATTTCAATTCTAATGGTTAACTTCAAAACTCACATCTTCTGTTTTCAAAAGTTTGATAGATTTATGAAATCCCGGATGAAGAGGGTTGATCAATAGGTTATATTCTTCCGAATAGTTGTTTAATGGGATTCTACAAGAAGGTACTTTTAATATCGGGGAAATCATCGCTTTGGCCCATTCGGTACCAATCTGTTGTGTAGAAGTTGGATATGGTCTTCTTTTCCATTCTTGGGGTAGCTCAGCTGAATCCAGAAATGGAATATCATCAATGACTTCCAATGTGACCAATATCCATGCTGATTTGCTGACAACCGGACCTTTGATGCTAAGTAGTTCCAAGAAATTAAGGGAGGCAACACTACAACAGTAAATCATTGGAGTCCCATAAAGATTCCACCTTCCTGCACCCATCCCAAAACCCAATGAGGATCTCCCTGCAATGTTTTCAATCAACCTGAAGACTTTCAAACTGTTCGGGGTTAAAGGAAATTACCCCATGAAAGGGCTTCCAAAGCTTGGTCAACCAATTCAAGACCATAAGGATCTCTCATCAGATCAGCCGGCTTCTTATGACCCATGGCATGATTAGGGATGTAAAGCCACTCTGAAAACAGTGCCTCTGTCCCAAATATTCTGACACCTTTGGCAATCACTTTATCCATATCTTTGATGGTCTTGGTCAATAATCTGGTCAATAATTTGTCTTCCTTTTTCCAACGGAAAAGCGTACTTGGATCCACCTCCATCACCTCCGCCACATCATGCTGACTGTAACCCAAAAAATCAAACAAAACCTTGGTCTCAGAAAACGACATAGTACCATCCAGATATGGATTAGGCTCTGAAACTATGTCAGTCCGGGTCTTAAAGAAATATTGAAGTTCCTGAATATCAAGAATCGCAGGGTGATATTCGGAATTCAGTTTTTTGATGGAATACTTGACGGCCATAACGAGGATTATTAATTACCACATAAATATATATATATTTTATCTTATTCGCAATATATTAATATTGCATTTGCAATTATTTTCCCAAAATCTCCTTAATTTCGTCAGCTTGTAAGTTACAATTGATCCATCCCTCATCAAGGTCTGCACCGTATTTTTGATAAAAATTGATAGCCGGTGTATTCCAATCCAAAACCTGCCACATCATTCCGGTGCAGCCATCTTCAAGACATTTGAGCATGGTCCTGTCAAAAAGCAGTTTACCGGCCCCATTGCCCCTTTCTGTTTCAGTCACGACAATATCCTCCAAATAAAGTCGCCTACCTTTCCAGGTGCTGTATCGATAATAATAAATTGAAATGCCAATGATTTTCTCCGTGCTGTCCTTAATCGCCACAAAAAAACCAAATACTGAATTTGGACCAAAGCCATCCTCTTCCATCATTTGAACGGTATTCGTGACTTGTTCCGGTGCTTTTTCATAAACAGCCAATTCTCTCACCAATTCCAATACTCTTGGCAAGTCCTCAATTTTTCCCTTTCTAATTGTATACATAATGGAAAATTACCAAAAAACAGAAAAGCAAAAAATCAATTTATATATTTGGCACAATCAAGAAAGATCAAAACCCCTTCTTTCCCGAACCTTTGACTATACTGAGAAAATATGTTTTTAGCAATTGATGCTGGTAATTCCAATATTGTTTTCGGCTTTTATGATGAAAATCAGAGGAAGTGGATCCATGAATTCAGAATCAATACCCAAAAAGGGATTTCTGTTTTAAAGCTGGAAAAGGATATCCATCTGTTCTTTTTGGAAAATGACATTAAGACCGATGAAATCCTGTATGTCGGAATATCCTCTGTAGTGCCTGAGATCAATTCTGTTATTCAACAATTTTGTAAGGAATATCTGGAAAAAGATTGCTACCTGATCAGTGGCAGGAGTTATAGCAAACTCAAAGTTTCTACCGCAAGGCCTAACGAAATCGGGTCTGACCTGATGTGTAATGTTGCCGCTGCATATGAAAAATTTCAAACTGGTTGTATCATTGTCGATTTTGGGACTGCTTTGACATTTACAGTAATAGGAAATGACGGAAAAATTCTTGGGGTAAATATAGTTCCCGGGCTTAAAACCGCCATCAAATCGCTATTTACCAACACTTCCAAGCTTCCTGAGGTCGAATTGAAAATGCCGCAATCAGCTTTGGGCAAAAACACCATCCATTCGATTCAGGCCGGGATATTGTATGGCTATACAGGATTAGTCAAAGGTATGCTGGAAACCATCCAACAGGAGGTAGGCCATCAATGTCGGGTGATTGCAACAGGTGGTTTGTCTTCAATTCTGACAACTTTAAAAGATTCTTTCGAACTCGTGGACAGGAACCTGACTTTGGAGGGAATCAGATTGATTACCTTGAAGAATATCCAACCATAAGATTCGGGTCCGGGCAAATATTTTTGAATTTTTCGATTTCCCTATGGGAACAGACACCAGGAAAATCCCCCCAATTTCCCAATAAATCCCACATCAACTGAAAATGTATATGTGGTGGCCAATCTCCATTCTCAGGAAAAGGTCCCAAATGACAAAATTTTTCTCCTTTAGCAATTGTCTTTCCAACTTCCAGTTTATCCAAATCGGAAAGTTTGAGATGGCCATACAAACTGTAAAGCGTCTCCCCTTTGAGTTGGTGTTCCAAAATGATGGTAGGACCATAATCACCAAAACCATGGTTATTTTGAAAGGAATATACTTTTCCTTCCAATGGGGCATAAACTGCTGTTCCCGCCTCCGCCCATACGTCCACTCCTAAATGAATATTTCTGAAATCCTCGAGATCAGTCGCAAAAACCTCACTCCGTTGATAGATGGCACGGTGTTCAAAATATCCACCAATGCCATATTTCTTTTGGGAGTTGGCCAGTTTTTCAAAAACATATTGGTTGAATTCCACGGTATCTGAAAGCTTGATATGCTTCAATTCGAGATTGGCAGGAGTAAAATCCATGTCTAACGTATTGGACTGATCTAAATGTTCTCCCATCAAAGGAAAAATAGCTACTCCCTCAAGGAGTATTTCAAGAGAAGGTCTGATTTTCATGGCTTGCAAGTTAAATATTTTGTCCGTTTTCATACCTTCCCTTATCTTTAAATCCATGAATGAAAAAATGAATTTCCCTACCCTAGAAGATATCAAAGCGGCACAGCAACGCATTCAGCCCTTTATCCATAAAACACCCATATTGACTTCAGAAGCTATTGATAAAATTGCAGGATGTCAGATTTATTTCAAGTGCGAAAACTTCCAAAAAGTAGGCGCCTTCAAAGCCCGGGGTGCTGCCAATGCAGTGATGAAACTGACGGATGACCAAAAAGCCAATGGAGTAGCCACTCATTCGAGTGGAAACCACGCCGCTGCTTTGGCAAGGGCAGCATCAGTAGCCGGCATCAAATCCTACATTGTCATGCCATCCAATGCCCCGGAGATCAAGAAGAAGGCTGTAAAAGGCTATGGCGGAGAAATCATCGAGTGTGTACCAACCCTGGAAGCGAGGGAAACAACACTTCAAGAAGTGGTTGATAGAACAGGTGCTGTTTTTATTCCGCCTTACGATTTTTTGGATGTGATAGAGGGACAGGCCACTTGTGCATTGGAAATGTGGGAAGAAGGGATAGCTTTTGATACCATCATGGCCCCTGTCGGAGGCGGAGGCTTATTGGGAGGTACGGCATTGACCACTAAATATATTTCACCAAATACCAAAGTAATCGCAGGGGAACCTGAAGGCGCTGATGATGCTTCCCGCTCTTTCAAAGCCAAAAAACTGATCCCCATGGTAGGCCCTAAAACCATCGCAGATGGCTTATTGACTTCTGTAGGAAAAATCAATTTTGAGATCATCATGCAGTACGTAGATGATATTCTGACTGTCAGTGACCAGGAAATCATTGAAGCCATGCGCTTGATTTATGAAAGAATGAAAATCGTAATCGAGCCTAGCTGTGCCGTACCGCTAGCCGCTCTCTTGAAAAACAAAGAAAAGTTCAAAGGTCAAAAAGTAGGGATTATACTTTCGGGGGGAAATGTAGATTTGGGGAAATTGCCTTTTTAGGGTTAAAAACAGCTTTTAATCATTACTCTTGGATCTCAATCTTCCTCCAATTTTCAATCTTTAAATTATGAATACGGCTGAAGTGTTTTTCATTATTTGTTATTAAAACCAATTCATTCTCAATTGCTATTCCAGCAATCAGAAGATCTATATCATCAACAGTATTCCCAGAAACTCTTAAAGAAGCATAAATTTCAGATGCAATATTTGCAGAGCTTTCTGTGAGAAATATTATTCGGTTTTTCGATATGAATTTTTCAAAAATATTTAGTTGTTGAACTGCTTTCTTAGCGAGAAGCCCACTTACAATTTCATAATAAGTTATGATACTAATATTAAGGTATCCGAAATGGCGAAGGTAAAGATTCACATTCTTTACGACCAACTCTTCCCCTTTAAGAAAAAATGAAATTATGTCTGTATCAAAAAGTGCTTTATTCATCAGATCTTCTTTTATTCTTTTCTCTTCTCAAAGGCAAATTTTCTGTTAAATCAAAAAACAATTCATCATCGATATTTTTCCACGATCCTGCAAAAGATAAAATTTCTTTAGATTTATCTAGACTGGCCTCCAAGGATAAAACAAACCTTTCTATTTCAACAAGTTTGTCTGTTGAAACTTCCTGAATTTTCTTTGCAAGTCTTTTACGTCTTTGGGTTTCTGAGATCATGATTCAATTTTTGAACTTTAGAAATTTACAATAATTCAATGGAAAATCATTCCTATGGAATAAAATTTAACAAAGACTGAACAGCCATTAAAGATAATATCAAATCTCAATTGCCTTTTTAATGCTGATGCCCCCCTTTTCCGTGCACATGCCCATGATCGATTTCTTCAGGTTCTGCATCCCTTACAGAGACTATTTCACCAGAAAAATACAAGTCAAATCCGGCCAATGGTGAATTGAAATCCATGTGAACTCCCTTGTAATCTACCTTTAGGATTTCCCCTCGCATCTGATTCCTTTGGTCATCCTTCATTGTGATTACCTTTCCAACTTTCAACAAGTCCTTTGCCTTTTTGCCATCTTCTTTAAAATTGGCCTTAGGCACAATCACTTTTTTGCTCTCATCATAATCGCCGTAGCCATTTTCAAAATCAATAAACACCTCAAACTGATCTCCCGCTTCCTTACCCTGAAATGCCGCTTCCAAGGCCGGCAGTACATGACCTGTCCCAAAAAGAAAATAGAATGCCTGATCCTTTTTTACTCTTTCAAAAAACACTTTTCCATTTTCTCCATCATCTACGTGCAGTTCATAGCTGATCGCGACTACTTTATTTTTCTCTATTTTCATGATTTTCTCGGTTGACAATTGGTATTCAAAGAAAGTGAAAAATGAATCATTGAGTTCCTGTTCACCAATATTTTATAGGGATTTCCAAAAATCTTAAGAATCGAAGTTCCTTAAATGGATAGGCCCCAACTTTCTTCTATATTTAACTTACAAAACCTACTCTATGGAAAAGAAAGTATTTTTAGACGATAAAACACGCTTTTTGATCAGGAATATTCTGAAAGGATTTCTTTATCTGGCCATTTTGATAGTTATTTTTTTACTCATCAAAAGCTATTTTTCAGAACAGGAACGAATGGAATGGTTTGGGGATATTTATGACAATGTGCCGTTGGTCATGTCTATTTTTATTGCTTCAGAGATTCTCTTTGGCATCATTCCTCCTGAAGTATTTATGCTTTGGTCTCTTAAAACAGGTTTGATAGGAAGCTATTTCGTGAGTATAGGACTACTTTCAATTATTTCTTACCTCGCGGGTTTTACCAACTTCACCATTGGAACTTTTGCAAAGGATAAAAGTAGAATTCTAAATGGCAGTAACAAGATCATTCGAAAGTACAGGATACTTTTTCAAAAATATGGGACGCATCTGGTTATTGTTGCCTGTGTTAGTCCTCTTCCCTTCTCAGCCATCTCTCTACTTGCCGGTGCAGGCGGGATGGACAAAAAAAAGTATCTATGGTACAGCCTACTCAGAATCGTAAGGTTTTTTGTTTACGCTTATGTTTTATACAAAATTGAAGCCTAATCTTTCCAACAAATTACCATTTCATCTGTTGATTGGGTAAATTTGCAGGTTATGAGTGTAAGCACTGAATTCGAGTCCCCTTCCGTAGATACCCTTGATCCCAAGGAATATATTATCATCAAAAATGCCAAGGTCAATAATCTCAAAAGCCTTAGCGTGGCCATCCCCAGGAATAAACTGGTAGTGATTACCGGACTTTCGGGTTCAGGAAAGTCTTCATTGGCATTTGATACACTTTTTGCAGAAGGACAGCGGATGTATGTCGAAAGCCTCAGTAGTTATGCCCGTCAATTTTTGGGTAGAATGGAAAAGCCCGACGTAGAATACATCAAAGGTGTTTCTCCAGCCATCGCCATCCAACAAAAGGTAAGCACTAAAAATCCCCGCTCAACAGTTGGGACTACTACTGAAATATATGATTACCTCAAACTACTGTTCAGTAGGATAGGCAGAACCATATCCCCTGTCAGCGGTGATGAAGTGAAGCACCATACGGTAACAGATGTTGTCGATTATATCCACAGTTATGAGGAAGGGGATAAAGTCATGATTTCATGCCCACTTCATTTGACTCAAGGCAGATCAAAGAAACAGGAATTGGAATTATTGCTCCAAAAGGGCTTTACCAGAGTCTTGGTCAATGGAGATGCCTATTTTCTGGAAGACCTGGTAGGAAGTCCCGATTTGCCAAAAGGTGAATATGAAATTTTGATTGACAGGGTTTCCATTCAAAAGGAAGACGAAGACAATCAGTTTAGAATAGCTGATTCTGTCCAAACAGCTTTCTTTGAAGGTCATGGAGATTGCACCATTTTGATCCCTGAAAAAACCAAAAGAACCTTTACAGATCGCTTTGAACTCGATGGAATGAGTTTCGAGTTGCCAACGGTTAATTTTTTCAGTTTCAACAATCCCTATGGTGCCTGTAAAACCTGCGAAGGGTTTGGTTCTGTCTTGGGAATCGACCCCGACTTGGTGATTCCTGATAAAAGCATGTCTGTTTATGAAGGTGCCATCGCCCCTTGGAGAGGGGAAAGTTCTTCCAAATGGCTGGAACCTTTAGTCAAAAAAGGAATCTATTTTGATTTCCCAATCCATCGGGCCTATGAGGATTTGGATGAAGCACAAAAGGAACTCATTTGGACAGGAAACAAACATTTCAAAGGACTGAATGATTTCTTTGCTGACCTGGAAACCAAAACCCATAAAATCCAATACAGGGTCATGCTATCCAGGTTCAGAGGAAGGACGACTTGCCCGGATTGTAGAGGAACTAGGTTGAGGAAAGATGCCTCATTTGTAAGAATTAATGGCAGGTCCATCACGGACATTGTACTACTTCCTATCGAAAAAGCTTTAAGCTTCTTTCAGGAAATCGAGATTTCAGATTCCGAGAAGAAAGTGGCCAACAGGCTTTTGAAAGAAATCCTGAACAGATTGGAATATATAGACAAGGTAGGTTTGGGTTATCTGACCTTAAACCGCTTGACCTCTTCGCTTTCAGGAGGCGAATTCCAAAGAATCAAATTGGCAACATCATTGGGTTCCGCTTTGGTGGGTTCCATGTATATTTTGGATGAACCGAGTATAGGACTGCATCCGAGAGATACAGACCGATTGATTGAGGTGTTAAAAACTTTACGTGATCTTGGCAATACCGTGATTGTGGTCGAGCACGAGGAAAAAGTCATGAAAGCCGCAGATCAGATCATTGACATAGGTCCCGATGCAGGTGTTAAAGGTGGGCATTTGGTTTTTCAAGGAGACCTTCATGAATTACTGATTCATGGAAAAAGTTATACAGCTCAATACTTAAAAGGAGAAGAAAAAATTCAGGCGAAGGATTTCAATAGGAAATGGAAAGACTCGGTCTCGGTCAAAGGCGCCCGTGAAAATAACCTTAAAAATCTGACCGTTAAATTCCCGCTGCATACCATGACGGTGGTTACAGGAGTAAGTGGATCCGGTAAATCCACCTTGGTCAAAAAGGTGCTATATCCAGCTTTGGGAAAAACCTTGGGTACTGTGATAGACGAAACCGGGAAGTTTGACAAATTGGATGGGGATTACAAAAAAGTCACTCAAGTGGAATTTGTAGATCAAAACCCAATCGGAAAATCCTCCCGATCCAACCCCGTAACCTATGTCAAAGCTTACGATGCCATCAGAACATTATATTCTGATCAGACACTTTCAAAACAACGGGGATATAAACCGGCATTTTTCAGTTTCAATGTGGATGGAGGCAGGTGCGAAGCCTGTCAAGGAGAAGGCACCGTAACTGTGGAAATGCAATTTATGGCCGATATCCATTTGACCTGTGAGTCCTGCAAAGGGAGACGCTTCAAAAATGAAATCCTTGAAGTCAAATACAAGGACAAAGACATTGCTGACATCCTAGACATGACCATTGATGAAGCCATGGACTTTTTTAAAGGCAAAACCCAGATCATCAACAAACTTCAGCCCCTGCAGGAAGTCGGTCTAGGATACATTGGTATGGGTCAATCCTCCAATACCCTCTCAGGAGGTGAAGCACAACGGGTTAAATTGGCTTCATTTCTAGGTAAAGGTGGAACCAAATCCGGTGACCATATCCTGTTCATTTTTGATGAACCCACCACAGGACTACACTTCCATGATATCCGTAAACTCCTACATTCCATCAATGCATTGATAGAACAGGGTCACTCGGTCATTATCATCGAGCACAATACCGAAGTAATCAAAGCAGCCGATTGGGTCATTGACCTAGGCCCTGAGGGTGGAGAAAAAGGAGGTCATGTCACCTTCGAAGGCACTCCCGAAGCCCTAATGGAAACCGAAGGGAATTTTACCGGGAAGTATTTGAGGGAGTCTTTTCAGTAAAAAAATGGAGTTGACTATTTGGCTATGCGTCATCCTGAGTCCTAGGTATTGCCTATGCCGTTAGCTAACGGGAATTGAAGACTCTCCTAATTCTTAGGAGAGAAGCTCTTCAAGTAGGAGCTTTTAAAACTATCGATCCAATAAACGCAATCAATTACAAACAGAACTTGTCCTTGTCACCTCGACGGCAGGAGAGGTCTGATAAACCTCCAAGGCAGAATAGATTTCTCCCCCGATAGCCCTCAAAAAAATATAAGAGCAAATTTTAACTTTACTTTGTCACCTCAAGGCAGGAGAGGTTACCCTCCACAGATATCTCTCTACGTTCGATATGACAAAGAAAAGCCTAGGGACACTATTATCCATCAAAAGCAATCAATTACAAACAAAACTTACCCTTGTCACCTCGCCGGGAAGAGAGGTCTAAAAACCCTCCATGCCAGAACAGATATCTCTCTACGTTCGATATGACAAGGAAAAGCCTAGGGACACTATTATCCATCAAAGCAATCAATTACTAACAAAACTTATCCTTGTCACCTCGACGGGAAGAGAGGTCTAAAAACCCTCCATGCCAGAACAGATATCTATCTACGTTCGATATGACAAAGAGAAGCCTTGAGCCCTATTGTCCATCAAAAGCATTCAAAAGCACATTTTAACTTTATCCATTTTTGACTGTTGCTGTGACTAAACAAGCCCTCACTTCGCAAAAATCTGCCCCTGATCCTGAAAGGATTTGAATTCGAGTGCATTGCCCGAAGGATCGAGAAAAAACATGGTTGCCTGCTCCCCTACTTCACCTTTGAACCTGATGTAAGGTTCGATGACAAATTCCATTCCATGGTCTTTCAGCTTATCTGCCAAGGCATGCCATTCTTCCCAAGGTAAGATCGCTCCAAAATGCCTCACAGGAACATTTTTGCCGTCTACTTCATTTGCCTTGGCCAAATTCAATTCTTCAGGTTTGACATGTGCGGACAACTGATGCCCAAAAAAATTGAAATCTATCCATTTTTCAGTACTTCTACCGATATCACAACCTAACAGGTCTCCGTAGAACTTTCGGGTTTCCTCAATGTCCCTGATGGGAAATGCAAGATGAAAAGGCTTGAATTGACTCATAATTGATTAATTTCGTATTGCGGTTGAATTGGAAAGATCGGGTTTTAATAATTATTTTCATAATTATCCGTCATGATACTATTAAATGCTAAAACCAACTGACTATTTCTCAAACACCAGATTTCACGCTACTTCGGACTTCATACTTCGGACTTCTAACTATTAATTTCAAACCATGACCAAAAAAACAGTTTCACTGGTATTATCGAGTGGTGGTGCCCGGGGAATGGCGCATATAGGTGTGATCGAGGCATTGGAAGAATCAGGCTATGAAATTATCTCCATTGCAGGTTGCTCAGCAGGGGCCTTGATAGGCGGAATGTATGCTGCCGGTAACCTTCCTAAGTTTAAGGATTGGATATGCAATCTGGACCGAATTGATGTTTTTTCTCTGATGGATTTCACCATTTCAAGCCGGGGTTTTATCAAAGGGGAGAAAGTTTTTGGAGAACTCAAAAAACTGATTGCAGATTGCCATATTGAAGATTTGAGCATTCCTTTTGTCTGTACAGCGGTGGAAATTCCTTCCGGAAAAGAACATGTGTTCAGAAAAGGAAGCTTATATGCCGCAATTCGGGCCTCAGTTTCAATTCCTACAGTACTCACTCCTGCAAAAATCCATGGAAAGGAATATATAGATGGAGGCATTTTGAACCCCATTCCCCTGAGCCTTTTGCCAAAGGAAAAACGCGGGGAAATAGTGTTAGCTGTAGACCTTAATGGTCCAAAAGAGGCATTTGTAGATTTAATGGAGGAGAAAGATAAAATAGTCTTGCCCTCCACATTTAGCAAAATGCCAAATTGGATGATAGATTACCAAAAGAAATTTTCAGCTTATTTTTCCACATTTGAAAAAGATGAAAAACCCAAAGGGATGGGTTTTATAGACTTGATGAACTATTCCTTTGATATTTTACAAGATAAATTTTCCGAATTGGTATTGGAAAAACACCAAGTGGATATTATTGTAGAAATTTCAAGAATCCAAGCCAAGACCCTTGAATTCCATAGGGCATCGGAAATGATTGAAATTGGGAAACAAAAAACCCTAAAGGCCCTAGAGCGATTTGAAAATGAACATTAAAGAACTGAATCAACTTCTAGGGAATGTGGACATCTACCTTTTGGATCAGGTCCTGAAAGGGAGGTTCAACAAATCAATGAAAATTCTGGATGCCGGTTGTGGGGAAGGCCGGAATATAATTTATTTTTTGAATGAGGGCTATCAAATATTCGGTGTGGACAGCAATCCAATAGCCATACAGATGGCAAGAATCTATGCACAGACCATTAAAAAGGATTATGATATTTATCGGTTTCAAACTTCCATCATTGAAGATATGCCCTTTCATCAAGGTGCCTTTGATGCCCTTATCAGTTCGGCAGTGCTGCATTTTGCCAAAAGTGAGGGGCATTTCTATAAAATGATGGATGAGATGATGCGGGTATTGAAAACTGGAGGAATCTTCTTTCTAAGAATGACAACTGCACAGGGAGGGATTTTGGAAAAGTCGCCTGACTTAGGTGAAGGGGTTTACCTGCTTCCGGATGGGACAGAAAGGTTTCTTTTGACATCCGAATTGGAAAGAAAGATTGTTGCAAAATATAACCTAACCTATCTCGAACCACCCAAGTCTGTTCTTGTTCATGGGCTGAGGGCGATGGGGGTTTTTGTTTGGGAGAAGGGATGATTGGGAAGGAAGTTGGGCGATTGATTGGAAGAACTTGTCCGCCGTGGCGGATTGGAAAATTTTAAAATTGGAAGATTGGCTCCTCCACCCTTTGAAATCCCAAAATCATTCCTGAATTTAGCATCCTCAAATGGTTTAAGAGTGCTGCAAATTTATTATCGGGATCTTAGCTCAGTTGGTTTAGAGCGCTGCTTTGACAGAGCAGAGGTCATGGGTTCGAATCCCTTAGGTCCCACGTTTTTTGATTTTAGATGTGAAATTTTAGATTTCAGATTTGACTCCCACGATTCATCTTAAATTTTTTAACTCAAAGATTATCTTCTTAAAAAAACTGGTGACAAATTCACCCCGAGATATTATGGACCTTTGGGCCCCTATCGTGTAAACTTTTGATTTCTGAGGAAAAAATGAGATGGTGAGATTAATACCGTCATCATAATTTTAAAAGTTGGTTGAATTTTTTTTTGTACGTAATAATTACGGACATTTACATATAGGGTCAGTAAGTTTCTCCAAAAAAAACAATAAAATGGAAAATGTAAAAAAATCCCGTTTTGAGATGAGGTTATCAAATGAGGATAAATTACTATTTGAAAAAGCCTCCGAAATAAAAGGATATTCATCATTGGCTGGATTTGTATCTGCCACTTTAAAGAAAGAAGCACAGGAAATCATAAAGGAAAATGAAAGGATATTGGTTTCAGATAGGGATAAGGAGATTTTTTTTGAAGCTATCCTCACAAATATGGAACCCAATCAAAAGTTAAAAGAAGCTGCATCACGCTATAAAGAAATATCGAATCAATGAAGTATTCGAAAATTGTACTTTTGGAAAAAAAGCACCAGAAAGCAGCATTTAATTGTGGCAAACCACTGTTGGATAATTACATTAAAACCCAAGTAGGCCAGGATTCCAAAAGAAACCTAACAGTATGTTTTGTGATCGTTAATGATGCTAACGAGGTAAAAGCCTACAATACCTTATCCAATTATAGTATTCAGCAGGAAGAAATACCAGTGGAATATGCTAAAAAACTTCCAAAATCTTATTCTAGGATTCCGGTTACTTTACTTGGCAGATTGGCCTTAGATAGAGAATTAAAAGGAAAGGGATATGGAGAATATTTATTATTAGACGCACTCAGAAGAGCGCTGGAAATATCAAAAAGCGCTCTTGGTTCAATGGCTGTTGTGGTAGACCCTTTGGATGAAGAAGCCAAAAACTTTTATGAGAAGTATGGATTCACTTTGCTTCCAGATTCCGGTAAAATGTTTTTATCCATGTCAAAAATTGAAAAGGTCTTTGCTGGGTAATTTTCATTCCCGCACGATTTTAATGATATCCTCAATTTCTTTCAAGTCTGGAATGTCCATGTTTGTAGCATAGTAATGTTCAAACACAAACTCACCCATATCATTGCACTTTCTTATTCCTGTTTCCATGAATGTTCCCACGGCAACGTCCATTGGCACCAACACGGTCAGCCCTACAAAAGTGTCTTCCGGGTCTACGGCTTCCACAATGCAGTTTAAGTCTCTTGCCACATTGGTTACCTCTTCTTTTATTATTTTCTTTTGTGCGGTGGTAAAAGGTTTGTCCGAAGCTGGCAGCATGAGGAAATAGAATCTCAGTTTGTCTTTTAGTCCACCGAGTCCACTGATGATAAAGCCTGTGTTTTCATCCGTCAACATGCTTTCAAGTAGCATTCTGCATTCTTGTATTGCCATAACAGCCCACTTTCTCAGCTCTCGGTCGGGATGCTGGTAATATCTCTCAATTTGTCGGTAGGCAGTAATTGTCCCCAGATGGGCTAACAGCGTCAATACTTTTTTCTTTCCATCTATTTCTGTCCGGGTGTCACAGAGAATGTTACCCAGATTGATGGTCTCAGCCTCGGTCAGTTCACCAAGGTCAAATGAATGGGAGTAGTCTAGGTATTCATTTTGTGTTTGAAGGTCGACTCCCTCTTCCAGAATGTCAAACTTGTCAGGAATTCCTTCTAAGAAATTCTGGATGTCCTCAGGATTGTCTTTCATATTTAAAGGGTTCTAATTTAGGAGATGGGATGGATTGTATCAAGCGAAAAAGTTGTTCATTATCGGCAACATCTGTCATTCTCATTTTTCCGTTAGTAGTTGGCTTTTCAAACCGTGACAATTCGTCACGATTTGATTTCCTTCTTCTTTAATGCGTTGCTTTAGCTTTCTCCAATAGGCATTAGGATCAACCCTTTCTGTTAGAACAGCCACCACATCAACAACGGACATATACCATTTTTCATTTTCAGCATCCCAGAGGGTCCGGACTTTTTTATCTTCAAAAACTTTTATTTCTGTGTCTTTCTTCATTGATATTTATGTTTCTCTTTGGATTAGGAAATCATATCTAATTTATGGCTCAATAATATAATTAATTTGGCTCAAAAATTCATGGAATTGATTTGCATTCTTTGGTAAATTGAGCCAAAATGATCAAGTATAAGTGCAGTGCAGAGTTTGAGCAATTCAAGTTCTTTATTATTAAATCAAATCACTTCCATAACCCCCAAGCCAAATCTACCTAAACCACCACCCATCCCCCAATCCATCCATCCCCACTTCAAATACCTTGGAGGGTTTGGCAAATACTCTTAACTTCCGGACTCAAATATCTAATTCTATGAAAAAAATATACAGCTTGGTTTTTGCCCTTTTTATGGCAGTGACAACCTTTGCCCAAAAAAGCCCGGAAGAATTTCTGGGTTATAATATGGGAGACCGATTTACCCCACATCACCGGGTAGTGGATTATTTTGAGCATTTGGCGTCTACCTTGCCCAATGTCAAATTAGTTTATTATGGTGAAACTTATGAAAACAGACCGCTTTTTATAGCCATCGTATCCACTCCCGAAAACATGGGAAATCTGGAAAATATCCGAATGGACAACCTCATGAGAACTGGAATGGTAGAAGGAACCCCATCCACCAAAGTTGCCCTGAATTGGATGCAGTACAATGTGCATGGGAATGAGGCTGTGGCGACTGAAGCGGCAATGACTACTTTCTGGCAAATTGCCGATCCCTCCAATAACCAATCCAAAGAATGGCTTCAAAACCAGGTATTGATCATTGACCCTTGCGCCAATCCTGATGGAAAAGACAGATATACGGTTTGGTACAACCAAAAGCAAAACGCAAGATTGCAGCCTGACCCACAGTCTATGGAGCACTTTGAGCCTTGGCCGGGTGGAAGACCAAATCATTATATGATGGACCTGAACCGTGATTGGGCTTGGCAGACCCAAAAAGAAACTGTACAGCGTATCGAACTATATCATCAATGGATGCCACACCTGTTTGTGGACTACCATGAGCAAGGAATTGACTCACCGTTTTATTTTGCTCCTGCTGCAAAGCCATTGCATGAGCAACTTTCTCCATTCCAACTTGAATTTCAAACACTTTACGGCAAAAATACAGCGGCTAAGTTTGACGAACAAGGATGGTTTTATTTTACCAAAGAAAGATTTGACCTGCTTTATCCCGCTTATGGAGATACCTGGCCAACTTATAATGGTGCCATTGGGATGACGATCGAAAAAGGCGGTTCGGGCCGTGCAGGTTTGGGCATGTTAAATTCCCTTGGTGATACCGTCACTTTAAAAGAAAGAATAGAACATCAGCATGTTGCAGGTATTTCCGCAGTGGAAATCACCGCTCAAAACGCTAGTAGATTGGCCGACGAATTTACCAATTACTTCAAATCAAACAGCAGCAGCCCAAGCGCTAAATACAAAAGCTTTGTCATCAAAGGAGACCAAAATCCGGAAAGGGTGAATGCGCTTTTGGAACTTTTGGACAAAAACAAAATCCAGTATGGTTTTGCGGGTAACCGTTCAGGACTCAAAGGGCTCGATTATTCCAGTGGAAAAACCGCTACCTTCTCCACTACTGACAAGGACATCATAGTGAATGCTTACCAACCTAAATCTGTATTGACCCAGATCTTGTTTGAGCCAGAGGCAACGCTTCAGGACAGCATTACCTATGACATTACGAGTTGGGCGTTGCCTTATTCTTATGGTTTACAGGCTTATGCACTTGAGACCCGATTGGATGCTGCCAAGAAATATGAAAAAACAGCCTTCAATGCCAATACAGTCTCTGGAAAGCCATTAGCATACCTTGCTCCTTGGAATGCCACCAAACATTCAAAGTTTTTGGCTGCCCTTTTGAATGAAGGTATTCGTGTAAGATTTGCGGAATATGCTTTTGAATTGGAAGGGAAAAGTTATCCATCCGGCACCTTGATTATCCATAGAAATGGAAATCAATATGTACCGGATTATGACAGTAAAGTCATAGCTGCTGCAAACAAATTTGAAATCCGTTTAAATCCAACCAATTCCGCTTTGGTGGACAAAGGGAAAGATTTCGGTTCCTCTGATGTCAAAGCAATTGTTGCACCTAAAGTGGCACTTTTAGGCGGTGATGCGGTTTCTTCATTGAACTTCGGGGAACTGTGGTATTTCTTTGAACAGGAACTTGATTATCCGATCAGTATTCTGGATGCCAACAACTTGGTTAGATTTGATTTGAGCAAATACGATGTCATTATGATGCCTTCAAGCCGTGGTGGCTCCATATCTGAAAACAACCTTAAAAAAGTGATGGAATGGGTAAAGGCAGGTGGAAAACTCATCGCATTTGAAAATGCACTGAATGCTTTTGCAGACAAAGACGGTTTCGACCTAAGCAGGTATGATACCGAGGAGGAGAAAAAGGCGGCTGAAAAAGAGCAAAAAGAAATCATAAACGTAGAAAGATTGGAGCCCTATCAGGAAAGAGAAAGGATGGGCATTTCCACCACAGCAGCAGGGGCTATTTATGAATTGAAAATCGATGAATCCCATCCGCTTGGATTTGGTTTGGGCGGAAAGTTCTATACGCTGAAAAACAACGGCTCCAGGTATTCTTATCTTAACAAAGGAGTCAATGTGGGAATTATCCCTGACAACGAAGCTTATAGGTTCGGGTACATTGGTAACAAAATCAAACCTAAAATGGCCCAATCCATGGTCTATGGTGTAGAGAATCAAGGACGCGGACAAATCGTCTACATGGCAGATAACCCCATGTTCCGTTCCTTCTGGGAAAGCGGCAAGCTCTTGATTTCCAATGCAGTTTTCTTTGTCGGACAGTAAATCTTCGGCAAACCTTTTTGGGTCTTTTTTTGACCCCGAAGGTTTTAAACCTTAAATAGAAGCATTTAAACCTTAGGGTCCGCGGCGGCGGACTCTAAGGTTTTTTAGGGTTGGATCTATCATTTACCACATAGAATCATAGGAGAGCAAATAGTTTTTCAGTCTAATTTATTTTCCCATAGATCTATGTATGCAACCGGAATATGTGGTAAAAAAATCATTATTACTGATTCCAGAAAACACCTTCGGGATCAAAAAAATCTCAAAGATTAACGTAGAAAAGACCTTACCGTTTCAACGACTGCAGCAGGTTGCTCGGCATGTAGCCAATGTCCAGCATTCTTGATGAAAATGATGTGGCTGTTTGGAAACATTTCTGAAATTTCTTCTTTGTCCTTATCGGTAATATAATCAGAGTTTTCACCTCCCATAAAAAGCGTTGGTTTGTCAAAGGTCTTATCTGAAACAATTTCCTCTCCTACATTATCTATTTTCTCTGTAATCACAGGAAGGTTAATTTTCCACACAAATCCACCTGATTCATTTCTTCCAAGGCTTTTAAGCAAAAACTGACGAATACCTGTTATCTCAATATATTCAGAAAGAATGTCGTCCGCCTCTTTTCTTGACTTCAGATCATTGATGGGAATGGCATTCAAGCCTGCCAAGATTCCTTGATGGTGCACAGGGTAAAACCTCGGCGCTATATCCGCTACAATCAATTTATTGACTTTTTCAGGGTATTTGAAAGCAAATTTCATCACTGTCTTACCACCCATGGAATGCCCCATCAGGTTAGCAGACCCAAGCTTTTCATCATCCATCAATTCTTTGATATCTTCAGCCATTACCTCATAATTCCAATCCCCACTATGTGGAGAATCTCCATGGTTTCTTTGGTCTATGAGATAAAGGGTAAAATATTTTTCCAGTTCTTTGGCTACACTGAACCAATTGTCGGCAGAACCAAAAAGACCATGTAAAATAATCAGGGGTACGCCGCTACCGGATTTTTTAAAGTTGAGTTTCATGGTTTTTGTCTTGAATAATTATAAGTAATATAATTCAAACGTAAATTCAATTTTGATTGACGGAAGACGGAAAACAGGAGACCGAACACTTGAAATAACACTACCTGAGGTTCTATACATGAATCGAATCCAAGATAATTTCAAAATCCAATTGAATTTACTTCCCAATTTTAGATAATACGATTCCTCTTCCGTCTCCCGTCTCCCGTCTTCTGTCTCATAGGGAAGAGGGCTAAATTCCCACAAGAGTATAGATTGCTTCACCTCCTATTCCCCACCCAAACTCCAAAAATAACAGCAATGATCCCAAAATAGTGTCCTGCCAACAAAACTTCTCCATCCAGCAATCCCCACATAATGGCAACAACGGGGATCAGGTAAGTGACCGAACTTGCAAATACAGGAGTGGCCACTTTCACCATCACATTAAACAGAATCAAGGCCAATGCAGTGCCTACAATTCCCAATATGGCAATATATCCCGCTGCCTGAACTGCACCTTCTACATGCAGCAATTTGAAAGAAAATTGAGTGGAAGTGAAAAGATAAATCAGGGCCAAAGGCAGTACTATGGATAAAGAAATGGCCGTGATTGCGACAGGTTTTAATTCCACAAATCGAAATTTGATGATGTTCAGGTTAAGCCCATAACAGGCGCAAGCCAATAATACCAATAGTGCATAGGCATTTATTTCGGAAAAATTCCCAAGACCGCCTTCTTTGACCATCAATAGGATTACTACCCCAATGAATGCTATAATCAGCCCTATTCCATTTCTTCTCGTAATCCTGGAATTAAAAAACAAAGCTCCAATGATCACCACAAAAAGCGGAGTCATGGCATTGAATACACCTGTAAGTGAACTACTAAGTTGGGTTTGGGCTTTGGCAAATAAAAATGCCGGAATAAAACTACCCACCAAACCTACAATAATGAGATTTTTGACCTGTCGCTTATTCAAACCTTTCAGCCTAGGCAATGAAAGCGGCAACAAGACCATGCCTGCAAATACAATCCTCAGGGCACCGACTTCACCCGGTGAATAGACTTCCAATCCTCTTTTGATCAGAATAAAAGAACTACCCCAAACTAAAGCCAAAATTACAAGAAATCCCCATGCTTTCAGGGCACTCTCTGATTGTATGTCTCTATCCATTTAGGCCTTGGGTGATTGTTTTTGCATTTTATCAATACGTTAATTAAATGTTCAGAAATGTTAATGAAATTGGGTTTTTCCTATCTAAGGCAGGTAGCCGTCATTGGTAGTAATTAAAATTTCGCATTTACAGAAAGGAAAATGACATCAAGGCGGGCTGCAGACCTCTCCTGACGTCGAGGTGACAAGGCAAAGTTCTTTATAGTCTTGAATGCATTTTTCAGTTCAAGGGTATAAATCTCAAATTCTGTCATCGGTAGCCCCCAACATTTTGAAAATGTTCAGAAAAGGAATGACATCAAGACGGGCAGCAGACCTCTCTCCACGATAGCCCCGATAGCTATCGGGGGGATCGAGGTGACAAGGCAAGGTTCTTTCAAGTCTTCAATGCTATTTGCAGTTCTAAACTATCAATTTTCAAATTTTTCATTGTGAGACACTAAACGGGCTTCGTCTCTTGATTCTTGGTTCTTTGTTCTTGGCTCTAAACTCTCGTATCTCGCTTCTCGCCTCTAACCTATCTCGCCTCTCCTCAAAACTGATAATCAGCATAGACCGCTCCCACCTCTTCCAAAAGCGCAGCTACTTCCTGATAACTTTCTGCTGTAACCATCTGTGTACGGAATGGTTTGAAATTAGGCATCCCTCGGAAGTAGTTGGTATAGTGTCTTCTCATTTCCAGGATTCCCTGCTTTTCTCCTTTCCATTCCACTGAAAAATCAAGGTGTTTTTTTGTCACACGGATTCTTTCTGCAAGATCGGGTCCTGCAAGCTTTTCACCTGTTTCAAAGTAATGCTTGATTTCATTAAAAATCCATGGATATCCTATAGAAGCCCTTCCAATCATCATCCCATCGACATTATATTTTTCACGGTATTCCTTGGCTCTTTCCGGCGTATCAATATCCCCGTTTCCAAAAACAGGAATATGTAACCTGGGATTGTCTTTGACCAGGTTCAAATAAGACCAATCTGCTTCTCCTTTATACATCTGTTGACGTGTACGGGCATGAATACTGATGGCCTGAATACCCACATCTTGTAACCTTTCTGCCACTTCCACAATCCTGATGGTATCTTGGGACCATCCTAACCGGGTTTTCACAGTTACAGGAATATTTACACTTTTGACAATTTCAGCAGTCATTCTGACCATTTTGTCAATGTCCAACAAAATCCCTGCACCCGCCCCTTTGCAGGCAACTTTATTGACAGGACAACCATAGTTGATATCCAACATATCCGGTCCTGCTTCTTCTACAATGCTTGCAGCTTCACGCATGGATTCGATTTCATTTCCAAAAATCTGAATGCCTATAGGCCTTTCATATTCAAAAATATCCAGCTTTTGCACACTTTTGACAGCATCCCTGATCAGTCCTTCTGAACTGATAAATTCAGTGTACATCAGGTCCGCACCGTTTTCTTTACAGACTGCTCTGAACGGTGGATCACTGACATCTTCCATCGGTGCCAAAAGCAAAGGGAATTCACCTAAATCCAAGTTTCCTATTTTTACCACTTCGTAATTATAATTTTCGTGTAAATTTACCGCAATTATGCAGATTTATAAAACCCAAACCCCCATTGCTTCCAAAAGTAATTGGCTTTTGTCTTTTGTTGTAATGGTTTTGATCACCATTGGAGTACTTTTCTTGTTACAAGGCATTGGTGTTTTACTGATCAATCCTCTTTTTGGCATTCCTCTTGATGAATTGATGGCGCTGTTAACAGGACAATCAAATAACCCCAATGGGAGAATGGCTTTTCTTTTTGTACAAGGTCTGGGCAGTGGTTTGGGTTTCTTTGTTGCTGCCCTAGTCATTGCCAAATTGGTGGACAAAGCAGACCTTGGATGGCAACAACAAATAGATCGATTTAAGTTCATAGGCTTTGCAATTACCATTGTGGTGATGATCGGGGGAATACTATTCAATGGCATCTTGATCGAATGGAATGCAGGAATCAAGTTCCCGGATTTTTTAAGCGACATTGAGAGGACCATGAGGGAAAAGGAGGATGAACTTATGGTGATGACCAAATACTTGACTGATTTTGACAATCCCGCAGAATTTTTGATGGGATTGTTGGTCATAGGTGTCCTTGCAGGATTGGGAGAGGAATTCCTTTTTCGAGGAGTACTGCAGCCCAAGCTCCAATTTTACACTGGCAATGCACATGTAGGAATTTGGCTGGCGGCTTTTATATTTTCAGCCATACATTTACAGTTTTATGGCTTGTTTCCAAGAATGTTGCTGGGAGCAATTTTCGGGTATTTATATTATTATTCGGGCAGTTTACTATATCCCATCATTGCCCATATCCTGAACAATGCATTTACTGTAATGTTGGTTTATTTGAATAAATTGGGAAAAATTGAATTCAACATTGAAGAGTCAGAGCAAGTTTCTTTACCTTTTGCCTTGTTAGGATTGGTGCTATTGATTGTCGGCATGCAAGTTTTCAAAGAAAAAAACAAAAAAATTCCTGCTCATGAGTAATTGGCAAAAAGTGTTTTCCGATGGTTCCCCTGTAAGGGCTGAGATCGTAAAGTCGGTATTGGAAGAAAATGAAATTGCCGCGGTGGTCTTGAATAAAAAAGAATCTGTATATCAGATTCATGGCCAATATGAAGTGATGGTTCCAAAAAACGAATTTCTTAAAGCGCTAAACATCGTAAAGTATGAGATCTCCTTTTAGGATGAGGGAACGCTTCAATATCAACAATTACAGTAATTTGGGCCAAAGGGTCATTACAGGTCTGATTGGAGCGGGAGCTATTGTGGCAGGTTCATATTACAGCCCATGGCTGTATTTTATCATTTTTGCACTGATTTTGGGTTTTGCCCAAATGGAATTTTATAAATTATCCGGGTTGGATGGCATGTTGCCTCTTAAAAGTTTTGGGACTTTTCTAGGCGTAACCATATTTACACTTTCCTTTTTTATCGGAATGGAACGTTTGGAAGAGCAATATTACTTCCTGATTTTTCCCTTAGCTTCATTGGTTTTTTTCATCAAGCTTTATCGCAAATCAGACAGGAAACCATTTACGGGAATTGCATTTACCTTTTTAGGAATTTTTTATGTTGCGGTGCCTTTCTCTTTACTAAATGTTGCTGCTTTCTCTGTTGATGGATCCTTTCATTATGAGATCATCATAGGGTCACTTTTAATTCTTTGGGCAAGTGATTCCGGAGCATATTTTGCAGGAACCAAATTTGGTAAGACAAAGCTGTTTGAAAGGGTTTCACCAAAAAAATCATGGGAAGGGTTCTTAGGCGGAGCGGCTTCAGCATATCTGATTGCCTATTTTCTGGGTAAATATTTTAACTCAATACCCGAATGGCAGTGGTTAGGGGTGGCCACAATTATTATTATTGCTGGGACCTATGGAGACCTGATTGAATCTTTGTTTAAAAGAAGTATAGAGATCAAAGATTCGGGCAAATCTCTCCCCGGCCATGGAGGCTTTATGGATCGTTTTGACGGTTTGTTATTATCAGCCCCATTTATAGCTGCGTTTTTGAAAATCTTCTAAAATTAACCCTTGGTTATTATAAAAACTCCTTAATATTGTACTAGATATCAAAGTCAACTAAATAAACCCAATATGGCTTACATTGAACCGGCACCCATCAAAGACAAAGAAAATCCTTTGGAGTCAATGATGGAAAGATTTAACATCGCAGCAGAAAAACTTGGCCTCTCCAGCGAGGTGTACAATGTGCTGAAAAATCCTGCAAAGCAAGTTATCGTTTCATTGCCAATCACCATGGACAATGGCAAAATTCAGGTATTTGAGGGGATTCGTGTGATTCACTCCAATATCCTTGGACCAGCAAAAGGCGGTATCCGATTTGCCCCTGATGTCCATCTTGATGAGGTAAGGGCGCTTGCGGCTTGGATGACTTGGAAATGCGCTGTGGTGGATATACCTTATGGAGGAGGCAAAGGAGGTGTGCGTTGCAATCCAAGAGAAATGTCTGCCGGTGAAATTGAAAGATTGATGAGGGCTTATACCTTGGCCATGATTGATGTATTCGGACCGGACAAGGATATACCTGCACCGGATATGGGCACAGGACCTAGGGAAATGGCCTGGTTGATGGATGAATACTCCAAAGCACATGGCATGACTGTCAATGCGGTAGTCACTGGCAAACCATTGGTTTTGGGCGGTTCATTGGGTAGAACAGAGGCCACAGGACGTGGAGTAATGGTCACTGCCCTTGCTGCAATGCAAAAACTTAAAATCAACCCTTTTCAAGCGACCTGTGCTGTTCAGGGATTTGGAAATGTGGGATCTTGGGCCGCACAACTTTTAGAAGAAAGAGGTTTAAGAATTGTGGCTATTTCTGATATCTCAGGTGCATATCACAATAAAAATGGGATCAATATTCAAGATGCCATTGCCTACAGAGATAGTAATAAAGGGACATTAGAAGGGTTCAAGGGTGCTGAAATTCTTTCTGATCCAATGGAATTGTTGGAGTTGGATGTGGATGTACTTGTACCGGCAGCTGTAGAAGATGTAATCACCATAAAAAATGTTGATAAAATCAAAGCCAAGCTAATTGTAGAAGGTGCCAATGGACCAACTTCTGCGAAAGCGGATGCCATCATCAATGAAAAAGGTATCATGGCAGTACCCGATATTCTGGCCAATGCAGGTGGAGTGACTGTTTCCTATTTTGAATGGGTGCAAAACCGATTGGGCTACAAGTGGACTGCAGAAAGGGTGAACAGAAGGTCAGACAGGATCATGAAGGATGCTTTTGACCATGTTTATGAAGCCTCAGTCAAATATGATGTGCCAATGAGAATTGCCGCTTATATCGTTGCCATTGACAAAGTTGCGAAAACCTATACCTTCAGGGGAGGATTCTAATCCGGCCTGAAAAGAAAGTTTCTTATATTTGGGCTGTGGATGGAAACATTCACAGCCCTTTAAATTTACCATCATGTCTATACATAAAGAAGGAAGAAAAATACTGTTTTGGCTGCTAATTATTCTTACGGCCATCAACTTTGGACTCTCACAGATCATTCCTGACCAGGAAACCGTATTGAATATTATACTGCTGACAAGCGTTGTGTTTTATATTCTTATCCTTCAGTTTTTTAGGAATCCGTACATTCAGCTTCCTAATGAAGATAAACTAGTCTTTGCACCGGCGGACGGAAAGGTAGTGGTCATAGAAGAAACTAACGAAAATGAATATCTTAACGAAAGAAGGAAACAGATATCCATATTTATGTCCCCCATCAATGTCCATGTCAATCGCTCCCCCATCAAAGGCATAGTGGAATATTTCAAATACCACCCCGGAAAATACCTGGTGGCATGGCATCCAAAATCCAGTCTCGAAAACGAAAGGACAACCATGGTGCTGAAGCATCCAAGTGGTGTTAAAATCTTGGTCAGGCAGATCGCAGGAGCGATGGCAAGAAGAATCAAATGGTATGTAAAAGAAGGTACTCCGCTGGCACAAGGTGGAGAATTCGGATTTATCAAATTCGGATCCAGGGTAGATGTTTTTCTTCCTTTGGATGCAGAAGTATTGGTAACCATAAATGAAAAAACCAAGGGTGGAAGTACACCGATTGCAAGGTTAAAGTAATTTTTTGAGACTTGTGGCTCCTCGAGATTTGTAATCTCGGGTACAGATGAATGGAATTTGTAATTTCAGTACAAATTCCACAGCACTTAATGGTCTTTTTTTATTGAAAAGCCCAACCCACAAAAATACCATAGTTAGGCTTAAACTCTTTTTCGGGTCCATATTGGTCTAAATTTGCACCCAAGCCGAAACTAAAAGCATCCTTCTTTAATCCTGCCCGCAATTGTAGGAAGCTTCTTGCGTGAAGGTTTTCTGCTGTATTATGAATATATAGGTACTGAAGCCTGCTGTAGATGTTAAGTTTGGCACTGATCTGTGGTTTGTATTCATAAATGCCAAAAAGCTCAATATTCCGACTTGAATTGAGAAAAAGTGATGCAATAGAAACGGCTACCCATTCTTTAGTAGCAATCGAATGCTGCAAACCTACTAATGGAGACAGTCCAACATTGTTATTAATGGTAGTTCCGGTTACAACACTGAAGTTTTTATAAAAATTGTAATTGATCAGCACCGGCATCACCAAATCCAGGTCATCTAAGTCATTCCCATAATCCGAAGAAAAAGTGGATACTGACAAAAATCCAAATTTGCTGTCAGGGGTAAATTTCTTTTTTACCACCATTTGGAAAAACAACCTTTGGTGACCGGCCATCAATTCTATAGGAGTGGGTACTTTGGGGGCAGAGGTTTGGGAATATGCTTGGGAGGTAAAGCCTGTTGCTATACTGATACCCAGAAAAAATTGAATTTGCCTGAATTTTAATGATTTAAGAATGTTCATGAGACTTGTATGGTTTTATTTCTACAAATCTCAGGCTTCTTAAGAAATTAAATATTGCTCTATGTCAAGGTTTTAACTTTTATAGACTTGACTTAAGCCTACTCAGTGTATAAGGCGTGATGCCTAAGTAGCTTGCCACTACCTTATTCGAAAGTCTGCTGAGGATTTTCGGCTGATGTTCTAACAGCCACTTTACCCTTTCCAAACTGTCGGCACCCTGAAAGTCATAAATCCGCTTTTGGGTAGTGATATAGGCTGATTCCAAAATGTTCCTGTAGACTTTATTGACCGCAGGTTCAGTTTCTACCAAGTGATAAAAGTCTTCCGTGTAAATTCTTAGTACTGTAGTTTTTTCCAAAGTTTGAATATTTTCAAAAGCGGGCTGACCTGTAATCAGGCTCGTGAAACTGGTTCCAAATTTCCCCTCAAATGCAAAGTATCTTGTGTTTTCAACACCATCTTTATTGGTAGAAAAAAGCCGCATACATCCGGTAACAACAAAGTAGTTGTATTTACATACTTCTCCTTCACGTAGTAGAAAGGTGTTTTTCTTAAAGGTCTCTTCTACAAAATATGGCGCAATTTTTTCTAAAGCCAAGTCATCGGCATTGGTATGTTGCTTAAAATATTGCCTAAGTAAGGGATGCATCCTTCCAATTTCGGGATTTTTATTTAAAAATCTAACTGTTCAAAACTAATGGGTATTTAGATCAATGCTCCTCGGGATTTGTAATCGCGAGGACAGATGAATGGAATTTGTAATTCCAGTTTCTCAAACCGAACTGATACCAGGATTACAAAACCTGTCTATCTGGATTCGCCATTACAAATGGCGAATAGCGGCAACAGCAGCAAATCAGCTCCTGACTTTTTTCCAATACAAATATCCTAGGCCTAAAGTGCTGAGTACAAAAATAAAAGTGGTCCATTCAAAGATTCTTTGGCCCGATTTCTTTTCGACTACCTGAAGGTCTTTTTCTTCCAATGCCCTTTTGAGTAAGGCAATTTCTCTTTCCTGTTTTTGAGAAATGAATTTGTAATCATTCTTTTCGTAAGTGATCTCTGTCTTTTCGATTTCACTCATCAACCTGAGTTCCTCCATGATTTGATTATCCTTTTGAATGATGCGTTGCATCCATTCATTGGTTTCTATCATGTCTTTCTTGGTTCTGTTACCGAAAATCCCCGTTTTTTTTGATTCTGAGGCTTTCCATTCTCTGTGCATGCTTTCTCGCTCTTGAAGCATTCTATCCAACTTTGCTTGGCCAAAAGCCATTGAGGGGATAATAAACAAGAGCGCTATAAAGTATATCTTGAACATGATTTCTTGAAACATTTGATATTTTGAAGATTTAGGTAATATGAATTGAAAAAGAACTTTATGCCTTTGTTCCAATTTTTTTATCAAAAAAACAACATGGACTAGTTCTATCAAATTTTACCCAATTCAATATTATCTTTTCAAAATACATGCCGAAAAAACAAACCCTATCTAGACCTCAACTTTTTGTTATCTCTTCTTTTAAAAGCTCCTTTCCGTCTTTTGTTGTTGGTATAGAAATTATACATAAAATTGACAGCAAAAACCAAAATGGTCAGTGGAATGAAAAAGTCAGGAAGCATGCTTTTAACCCCCAGTAAAATCAGTAATGAGGCAATGATGCCAATTTTGTAAGTGGTATGACTTTCCGGATAAACTTTACCGATGAGATAGAGACTAGATGCCTCAATCACCAATGTCACAAAAATCAGGTAAGTCAACATATCCTTCATTGTGGTATCATTGGACCACACTACCCATGCAAGACCTGCTGCGACTAAAATTAGGCTTAGGGATTGTATCGAAGTATTTAATCTTTCTTTCATTAGATTGTTGTGCTATGGTGATATTTTGCAATAAGATAGATAATTAGCAAAGAATATCAAAAAAGAGGGATGTGCTTTTATAGCATTCAAAAAACAATTTCCTTTGAATGGATAAAATTATTATATGGATTTACAATATCCGCTTGAACTGATCGGGACATTTGTGTTTGCAATATCCGGTGCCCTTGCCGTCAGGGATAGGGAACATGACCTTTTTGGGGCAGGCTTCACCGGGTTTATTACAGCCATAGGTGGCGGTACACTGCGGGATGTCCTTCTGGGATCTTATCCTTTGGTCTGGATCGGGGACATCCATTTTTTGTATGCGATTTTGTTGGGGGTTTTGGCGGCATTTATATTTCCAGGATTTTTGCTCAAACTGAGGAAAACCATGTTTTTGTTTGATACTTTGGGGATTGCTTTTTTCACGGTTCTTGGAGTTGAAAAAGCGCTCAGTCTGGGTGTCAGGCCAGAAATTGCCGCCATTATGGGGATGTTTACCGCGGTGATGGGCGGGGTGATTCGGGATACGCTGACCAATGAAATTCCGATTTTGTTCAGCAAAGAAATATATGCCTCTGCCTGCCTGACAGGGGCGATTCTTTATTTGGTTTTAAACTATTTTGGACTGGAGCGGGATTACAATTTGCTGATTTCAATATCAGTCATCATCAGTATCCGGTTGATAGCGGTCAAATATAAATTAAGTTTGCCAAGGTTGGATTGAGTGTTTGAAAACGCTATTTAAGGATAGGGTTGCTGGATAAAATATTTAGATTTAATTTGACGTTGTTATTCATATTTCCCTTGTCATGAAACGATTCCTAATTGTATTTTCTTTGGTATTTTTTTCTTCCTGTCTCAGCGAGGATTTGGCAGAAGTGGAAGAAATCATTATTGAAAATCCAGGTGAAACCGAAAAGGTTGATTTTTGTGAATTTGACCTTGCGGATGTAGCAGGGGATTTCAGTCTGTTTACCACATGGGAGTTTGTTGGGTTCCAACATGTCAACACCAAAAAATTTGATCAATTGACCTGTATGGCAAGGGCCGCGGATTTATCACAGAAGGGAGAAGCATTGGAAGACATGCAAAAAATCACCCTGATTTTCAGCGAGGACCTAAAGTCAGATGCCTGTGGACAGGCATTGACATTTCAGGTGGAAAGTATTTCAAGTAGGTTTTCAGGATGCTATCAGGACGGTTTTGACGGAATATCCCTATATATTTTGGAGGAGTCCATTGAATATTTGGCAGGTTCTTCTGTCTTGCCGGTATTGTCCTTCAATGAACATTTGATTAATTCCCTGAACAACACAAAAGTTTACCATATTGAAAGTAACAAATTGTACTTATATGGTAACACCGCCAATGAGCGAATGGTGTTTTTGGCTTTGGAAGAAGAATAAAAAAATAAATCATAAAGCATTTTTATAATTTCTCCCCACAATACTTACAATAAGCTGCATCCTTATCATGTCCGGATTGGTTGCATGACTTGCATTCTTTTTCTCTTATTTTATCTTCCTTAAATCTTGCGGATGTCAGTTCAGAAGTTACTATGCCTGTCGGCACGGCAATAATAGCATAACCAAGCAACATGATCACCGATGCAAAAAATTTGCCCCAAGGAGTAATGGGAGTAATGTCACCAAATCCAACTGTCGTGAGTGTGACTATGGCCCAATACATGGACATCCCAATACTTGTAAATCCATTACTCGGTCCCTCCACGATAAACATTACAGTACCCATAATCAAAACAATAGTCATCACTGACCCCAAAAAAAGTTGAATTTTAGTTCGGCTGTTTCTCATGGCAGTTTTCAGGGTTTCCGCCTCTTTCATATACCTGCCCAACTTTAGAATTCTTACAACACGCAACAGCCTTAGTCCCCTAATGACTACCAAAAATTGGGTATTTGCTAAAAATAAACTCAAAAACGTCGGTATGATGGCCAACAAATCTACGACCCCATAAAAGCTGAAAACATATCCCCATTTTTTCTTGCTCAACCAAAGTCTCAAGCCATATTCTACGGCAAACATAATGGTGAATACCCATTCCAAAATCAAAAATTCCCTATGATATTTTATGTTGAGGCTTGGTTCAGAATCCAAAATTACGACAATCAAACTTGCCAAAATCAAAACAAGGACAGCTAAATCGAAATTCTTAGAGGCCTTGTCATTGTGCTCAAAAACGATATGAGCCAATCTGGCTTTGGTGGGGAATAAAGACATAGAATATATTATTTAAGATTGAAAATACAATTTTAAAAACGCTATCCCAACAGCAAAAGCCTATGGATATTAACAAAGCTCAAAAATATAATCTCATTTGGAAGAATGCAGTATAAAATTGTATATGATAGAAATCTTAAAGGGCTTCTTCAGGTTCTGTACACCTCCTAAGTTCAATAAAAAGAAAATCAAAACCCTGAATTATTTTTTGATTTAGGCAAATTGCCAGAACTATCTCATCAAACACAGAAAAAAAGGCCTTTTTCATCAAGATTATACCATTTGATTTTCCAAACATCTATTTTTCCTTTTATGTCAGGCTTTGTTTCAATATCTTTGTGGCATGTAAAGATCTGAACATATTTTTTGATTGTAACGGTTAGTTGGGATAATAACTTTTTAGGCTATCCGAATATCCTTCAAAATTTACTGACTTGGTAATCATGTGGTAACCGCACATTTATTCACTTTACTGAAAAAAAACTATGAATGAACCTCAAATGGAACAAATAAACGAGCTTCTGGAAGAAGAACAAACTCCCGTCAATAATAGAGTATTAATAGCCTCATATCTTAAAGATAAGAATCTGACTGGCAAAATTAATGACTCCGGATTGGAATCAGATTGGACATATTTGGAAAGAAAAGAGGATGAAGTAGACAATTTATTCAATTTTTTGACCTTAAAACCAGCCATCAACCAAGCCATGGAGGAAGAACATGGTTTGATTATTGGAGTGGAACCCAGTATCGAAAGGATTGCTTTGGCAGTAAGAAAATACAAAAAGGGTGCTTTTATGGTATTGAACAGCCATCAAGTAGCAGCCATTTTGTTGAAAATATGGATGGATTCGGGCAAATATGAAAATCTGATCTGTGTCAAATCTATTCACACTTCTGACCTGATTGAATATATGGCCATCAAATCAGGATTAAATTGTTTCAATGAAATCATTGAACCAGGAGAATTGAAAGAGGCTGTCAGGGAAGTACAGAAAACCGCTGAAAATGAACCGATTTGCGGTTTCAATATTGACCAACAGGTTTTTCATACCGATCTTGAATTTTCAGATATCATCATTTCAATTGCCCAAAAAGAACTTGAATTGAGGGAATCCGGATTGACTCTATTTGATTACCTCTTGGAAATCTATCAGGAATTCGGCTTTTATAAAGAAAAAACCATCACGGTTGATATCAGTTCAAAAACCCAGAAATCTCATCTTCTTTCTATCATGGACAAAATAAGGAAAAATCCAAAATACCTAGAGTCCATTTTTCCTTTGAATACCATCACTGATTACAGAAAAGGAAGTAAAGTCAGCATCATGACCGATAAGGTCAACTCCTTCCCAGGCAGTAAAGAGAATGTACTGAAAATGGAATCGACCAATAATCTGTCCGTTACATTTGCTCCTACAGAATCCAAGATGACCTATTACATCAGTATCAAAGGTGGTGTGACTTCAAAAGAAAAATATGCTGATAAAAACAAAGAAATGGATGAGGAAATCTTGAAGGTTATTCAGATGTTGAACAGGGGGAATTTGTGATTTGGGGATGTACTTTCCTTAGAGGTGGAGTTTTTAAGACAGGAGACGGGAGACGGAAGACGGAAGAAAAAGGAGTTTTAGCCTCTTTCCCTAAATTAAGCCAGAATGTTGGGGAAAAACCACAGCTAAATACACCCTTTCTTCATGTTTCCCAAACAACCATTCTATCACTATAGATTTCATAAGATTCAAACTTGAATTTATTCTTGATGAATTCCACTGTCTTTTCGCTGTAAAAAAAAACATGGGTTGGATCATTTTTATAGTACCAATTTTCAAAATCTACTCCTTCCTTATAAAGCAAGGTCATACAGATCAATTTTCCATAGGGTTTTAACAGTTTTTTAAAAGTCTCAAATTCCTTTTGAGGTTTGTAAAAATGTTCAATCACTTCACAGGAAACAATATAATCATATTGATTTTGAAGGGCAGCAGGGTCCACTGCAAAAAACGGATCGTATTGGCATATTCGATACCCCAAATCCTGCAGTACTTTAGAAATCACAGGTCCCGTGCCCGAACCAAAATCCAACCCAAGTGAATCAGTGGTGAAATTCTTCAATACATAATTTGAAATCGGAGAAGTGAACTTTTGATATCTAGGATCATCGATGTCATTGTTATGGCTCTCATAATGTTTTTTTTCCTCTTTTTTGGAAGACCAGAATTTACTGTCCATCAACTTGGCATCACAGGTTTGACAGGCAAAATATTTTTGGCCCAGCCTAATGGTCAGTTTACTATTGCAAAGTGTACAGATCATCTGTTATTATTTTCATTCCTCTTTGGGCTTTTTAAGATTCTGTTTTTTCACGATTCTTTTCAACTTGAACTTCCACTTGGCCCTTGAATACTTTGGAATTGACCGCATGGACTGGAAAATAATCAAAGCCAACATCACCAATGATACTGGAAAAACTGTTTGAAATCCCCAACCCGCATCTAATATTATCCCAAAAAGAGCCGGACCCACTGCAGAACTCAACACCATCACGGAAGTAAAAAGGCTTCTAACCGTACCGATGTATTTTTTACCAAAAAACTCCACCTGTAAGGCTGCCACAGTAGCACTGCCAAATCCCACAGATAGGCCCATCATCACCATATACACATACATGCCCCAAGTATTGGGGACTAGCCAAATCACCATTATGGCGACAAAGTAGGGAATCAGGTAAAAAGGGAAAAATGTTCTTGCGTTGTATTTATCGATCATCGGTCCCGCCGTCAATATACTGAAGGCACTCGCCAAAGCAAAGGAAGTCAACCCTCCTGCAATGATCCCCTGACTCCATCCTTTAAACTCGACAATGGCGAATTGATAAAAGAAAAGTCCGGTGATGGCAAAGGGAATAAAAAAAATATTCGGGGCCAACAGCCAAAACTCTTTGGACCTCATAATATCCCTTTGTCGGACTTTAATCACCTTATTTTCTGTCACATCATCCCGAGACAATTCATCTGTTTCAGGTTTCAAATGCTCAGACTTTAGTACAAAAATCGTGAACAATATGACCACAAAGGACACCAATCCTGCATTAAGCCAAAGAGATTCCCTCCATCCCACAATCCCAATCAAAATCAGAATAAGGGCAGGTAAAATAGCCTGTCCCAAAGGATGGCCCAAGGAAGCCAAGGAGATGGCCTTTCCCCTGTTCACATCAAAATAACGAGACATGGAAGTAATCGCGATATGGGAATATAAACCCTGCCCGGCCAACCTAAGCCCAAAAAAAGCCACAGGAATATACCACCAAGCCTGCGAAGCACTTAAAAACAATAGGGACAGGACAAATAATCCTGTTGTCCCTAAAGTGAATGTTTTTAATGGAATGGTATCGATCAGTTTGCCAACCTTGGGCAACATGGCTGCGCTGACAATGGTCGCTACGCCGTAAAATGTGGAAATCAGCCCATTGGAAAGTGTGAACTCATCCATCAGAAAAGGTACATACAGCGCCAATAAAAATGTCTGCCCAAAGCTCGATAAGGCTGTCATGATGATCCCAAAAATGACCATAACAGTATTTTTTCTGACAAACTGAAGATAGTTCAATGGCAAATAGATTGATGAAAAAGAATATTTCTAAATCAGATACAAATCTACAATAAAATATTCCCCTATCTTCTTGATGCGCAATTTATACAATGATTGCTTTCCGGCAAAAACAAAAGACGGTTGATGTTAATTTCATTACCGCAACGGATACATTTCCCAAAATCAGAGGTTCCCAATTTACCCAACCAATTGTTGAGCCCTCTGAGCTTGTTTTCATTTTTCTTGATCTGCGCCTCATTAATCGATTTGTTGTTGATATAATCCATCCTGCTGATCCTACCAATTGCAGAATCCAGACCTTGGGGCTTGGTCGATTCACGCAGACCCTCTGTCTCCAACTCCAACTCTTTGATTTTCTCAACAATAATCAACCTGATCTTTTCCTGTTCTTGTTGATTCATGGTAATTAAAGGTTTATGTTCGTTTCGAATGCAGGAATCCAAGGATTCCAAACTCCACAATGATCAAATGTCAACAGCAGTTCTTGTATCCCTGATTTTCGGACCTGTTGTAATTCTTGGTTCTTGGTTCCCCGATATGCATCGGGACAGGCTTTGTCTCTCGCTTCGCAGGTCGTGTACTGAAATAGGTTGACACAATTTAATTTAAAATTGTAAACCTATATA
>NZ_JABFHF010000020.1 GCF_015476655.1 Aquiflexum lacus | reverse complement strand
TCGTGTTGATGTCCTGTGAAGCACCCGGAGCAAGTACGGTGATGGTGTTGTTCAGACCTGTCAAAGGATCGACAACCGAGATGTTCTCCAAAGTAGTATTTCCTGTATTGGATACTGTAATGGTATAATTGAGTTCATCCCCCGGAGCTGCAAAGGTTGTTTCAGTTATTGCCTTGCTGATTTCAAGAGAAGGTGAAAGAATAGTCGGGGTAACTGCGGAAGCTACAATAGGACCAGGGACTTGTGTTGAACTTACATTTACAACATTGACCAAATTGTCCCCTGTATCAAAAATGTTTTGTTCAACTGTATAAACAATAGAATAAACCCAGATTTCTCCGACATCTAAAATGCCTGGGTTTTGGTTATCTCCATTGATAACATTTAGAACAACTCCTGAAGAACTTCCTGGTAAAAAATCAGTAGCCACAACATTCGAAATATTGATATTTCCTGTATTCTCTACTGTAATTTCATAAGTTAATTGCTGACCAGAAACTGTGACGGGATTGGGTCCGTCGATTTGGTTCTTTTCAACTTTCAGACTTGGTAATTGAGCAAAGTTTTCAGTATGGCTGTCGTTGTCAGTGACTTGAATACTTCCAGCATCTGCCGTGACAGTTGCGGAATTTGTAAAAAACCCATTCTCAATATCTTGTTGGGTTAAAGTATAAGAACCGGAAAAAGCAATATTATTTGATTCTCCGACAGGAAGTGAAAAAGAGGAACCTGTTAAATTGATCAAGGGGTCAGTGACCGTTACGTTGCTCAATGGGAAATTACCTGTATTTGTAACTAAAAAAGTATAATTAATTTTGTCTCCTACATTTTGTGAACCATCGCCATTGGTATCTTCATAGACCCCCGATTTAATCAGGCTAATGTTTGGTTCTGGACTAGTCAGGTTTATGGTAATTGTCTTTTGACAATTGAATTCATCTGTAACAGTGGCGATATATGTTCCTGCTGCCAATCCAGTTCTTTCCAGGTCTGTGCTGCCATCATTCCAAGAAACCGAAATATTCCCTGTTCCGCCTGTGGTGCTTATTAAGATGGATCCATCATTATTTCCTGGGGTAGGTTGTGTGGTTGTGGAACTGACGGATAATTCAGTTGGTATTGTAATATTTTTTGTAAAGGTATTGGTAACACCTTTTGAATCTGTAACAGTCAACGTAGCAGAACCTGCCGAAGAGTATGTGACTGTTGGATTTGGTAAATTGGAAGTGGTAGGATTGGCATTATTGCCAAAATTCCAATTGTATTGGTATGGTTGGCTACCGCCATTGGTGGTTGAAGTGAAATTAACAGTAGTGTTTCCATCAACTGTACATGCGGTAAAATCAAATTGAACAGCCAATGGTGCGTTTACTACTATATCTGCCCCAAATTGGCATTGTGCACTGGGATAACTATTACACTGATAACTGGAAAATAAATTGGCCGATCCGGAAGTAGTCCATGCCAATGTTGGAGAGTCCAGACTTACTTCAGCCCCACATGTCCAGGTAAAAGAGTGGTTGAGTGTGACTACCCTGTCTGCATTTTTGGCTGAGGGGAGATTCCCGATCCAGATATTTATATATTCAGTGTTATTCCCTATGCTCAAATCCGCAAAAAGTCTGGTATTGCTGGTATTCGATCCCGCATTTGAACTGTATACAAAGGATATAAAAGATGTCTGTTGAACTCCTGGAGTACAGGTCGCAAAGGAGCTTGATAATGGAACTCCATTCGCATCACTCAAATACACTTCTTTTATTGTGAAGTTATTGGAGGAGCATGAGTTGTCACATGTCCTTAAATCCAATAAATTTGGCTGATTTTGCGCGTAAACCTCATTTGGTATTGCCAAAAAATTCCATACCAAAAGTAAAGCCAGATTGGCGAAGTAGGTAATTGTTTTTTTCATTGCCTTTTTATTAATAATTGAAGAGTATGGCGATTATAGCCTAAGTATTGATTTTCAAAAATTCAGATTCCTACTTGGGAATACAGAAAAGTCTTAAAACATTGTTATTGCACAACTGATAATTCAGGATGTACAATAAAATATTTTACAAACATTTATTTTACAAAATCCAGTATCTTGGGTGATCAGGAATTTGAGAAAATCAATAGATAGATAATAACCTACCTAAAATGGGTGATAAACACTTACTAGGGTTTCTCAAAATTTTTATTTTTATTTCAATTAAAAAAACTTTTGATGTACAAAGCAGAATTCTGATAGTTAGGTGCTTTTTTATATTGATTTTGTTAATACTAATTATGTAGGTATTCATTAAGATTCCCCCGTTAATCTGTTTTATTTCAATTTATTATGATTATTGTTTAGTATTTTTCTAATGGGATTCTAAGTATGATTTATCAATAGACATAAAAAAAAGCTGCCTAGTAAGGTGAATCACCCCAGGCAGCCTTTTGAATTTATAGACTCTAAACTTAAAAAATCTCTTTGTATGATAACCGCTTTAGTGAGCGTTTCTCATGTGGTCCGGGATTCCCCGGACTTTGATGGGGGATTGGATAATTTCTTTTATCCAATCGATAATTGAAGAGTTGTTTCTTTTTCTCGCTTTGTGTCTTTTAGAAATACCTTGGGTTTTTCATATTCACTTTTCTTGAAGAAAGGTAGTAGCCAAGAGATATTTCGTGTGAGTTTGTTCTCATATCCTGAAGAACATTCAGGTTTTGATCATAAGCATATCCTATTCTAAGATTTGGCGTTGCAAAGAATTCAGTAATGAATGCAACTGCATTTCTATTGCTCAAAGTAGGACTGCTAGCTTCTAGGTTCTCATTCCAGATTTTAACATTTGACCGGTAAGAAGCACCTAACCAAAGTCTATCCATAAACAATACCATTCCATTCAAATCATAGTTTGTAGGAGCTCCTTTTACTTCTTTTACCAAGAAGGATGGCTTGAACTGAACATTTTCAGTAACAGGTATCAACACACCTGCTGTCAGATAAAAATGAACATCATGGTAAGCTAAGGCGACATCTTCTCTTTCCAGAGCAGATTTACCGATAAGGTTGTAGGCACTTATACCTGCATAGAATTTATTGGTATGATAGAAAAGTCCCAAGTTCATGTTTGGTGTCATCATATTTTGTACACCTGAAGGAAGATTGGGGTCATTCTGGTGTAAAGGATTCAACATGTCCCCATCAATCATATATTGAGAAACTCCTGCGCTGGCACCCAATGAAAAGAATGATTCTCTACCTGTTTGGATTCTGTATGCATAGGTAAGTAAACCAGTCGTTGTGCTGGTAGGACCAATTTTATCTGACATTACAGATGCTCCAAATCCCATCAAGCCTTCATTAGCACTAAGGTCTGCAGTTACGGTGAAAGTTTTAGGGGCACCTTCAAAACCTACCCATTGACTTCTGTAGGTACTTTGTACATAGCCTTCATTTTTGTATCCTGCATATGCTGGATTGATGTGTAGGCCGTTAAAGATGTACTGGCTGAATTGTGGCAATTGTTGGCCAAAAGAAATTGATGCTGTTAATAAAGTAAAAGCAAAAGAAAGTCCGAAAATTCTTAAAGTCGTTTTCATAACATTTTTGTTTTAGGGTGATGAATCTGGTTTGCAGATTCGATATTGTTTAGAGTTTTTAAAAATGTATTGCTGTTATGAGTAGACAAATACATTATTATGCTGTAAATATAGAGCAAAATGTATTTCATATCCAAATAAAAGTCTAAAATAATTTTTTGAAATACGTTTTTTTTAATTTAAAAAGTAAAATTTTGCATATTAATTCAAATATACTTACTAGTATTTATTCAATAAAAAAACAAAAAAAAGCCTTTATGAGGATATAGAGAGGGTTTCTTTGAAGATTATGACAAAAAAAAGTGCTAACCATAAAATGATAGCACTTTTAAAAAATTTTGAAAATATTTCTACCTTATTAGAATTGGAATCAATTCATGAATGGTTTTATTTTTTAAGTTAATTCAAAAAAGAAAATAACTTTAATAATTAATTAAGATTTATATGGACTAAATGAGAAAAAGAATGGTTTCAACTTGGCGGTTGGCTCAGTCTATTTGATTCCATAAAGTTCTTTGCCAATGGCCTCATATTTGTCACCGCTTTTCCAAACAGGTCTTTCATTCCAATTGGCGATATTTTCAGCCGCAAGGATATAGGATTTCCAATAGAGTAATGCATAATCCAAATCAAAATTATCTACTTGATCTGAGGCTTGGTGATAGTATTTGGTGATTTCATCATCAAATGCAGTAAAGCCCGTACTATATGTAGGAGCAGGAATTCCTTTTTTTGCAAAACTCACATTGTCAGACCTGTCATAAAGATTTTGCTCAGGTGCAGGGTCTGCAATAGCTTTCAATCCAAATTCAGCTGCAGCTTTTTCTAAAAGTGGGTCGGCAGAAGTTCTTCCCAATCCAATCACAGTTACTAATGAGGTGTCATTATATCCTGCATTATCAATATTCAGGTTGTAAATTATTTGCTTAAGTGGTATTAAAGGGTTGTCAGCAAAATAAGCAGAACCAATCAACCCTTTTTCCTCTGCTGTCCAAGCACAGAGTAAGATGGAGCGTTTAGGAGGGTTTTTGGAAAAATGCCTCGCTGCATTGATAACAGCAACAGTTCCTACAGCATTGTCTCTGGCGCCATTATATATGGAGTCTCCTTCAGCATTTGGTGTACCAACCCCTACATGATCATAGTGTGCAGATAGCATCACATATTCATTTTTAAGTTTGGGGTCTGTTCCTTCAATTACTGCTACCACGTTTTTTCCTACGATGCTGCGGTTAATTTTTCCCTCAACAAGTATTTCGGTGTTTTTGATTTCACCATTACCAATGGCATTTATGTATTCATTATTTAGGTCTCTTAACCAAAAATAAGGAAGACTTTCTTCACCATTGGTATTGTCAACTGTCAATTGAGTCCTGTTAAGGAAATTTGCGACTAGGTTCCATGGAACAGTTGGCACATTGTACATTTCGATCAATCCGATCGCGCCTTTTGATTGGGCTAACTTAATCTTTTCTCTTCCCGAACTGAATAGGTCTGCAGGGCTTAATTTATTTGGTGCTCCAACGTTGGTAATTACTACTTTACCCTCGACATCCTTTCCGGAATAATCCTCTTCTAATCCGTAACCAACGACTATTAATTCAAAATTGCCCGAAAAAGAAGGACCATCCAAAACCAGCAGGTTGTCACCCTGACTGAATGTGTTGCTGCCCAACGAAACTCTTCCCACTGTGGGAGGACCGGAGATTCTAAATGGAATTTCTTGGTAATACCCATTTGCACCGGGAATTTCTTTTGCCCCATATTTCCAAAATTGCTCAGCAATATATCTTGAAGCTAATTCTATCTCGGGACGGATAGGATCTCTTCCCATCATTTCATCGGAAGCCAAATACCTAAAATGGGAAATGGACTCCCTTTCATTGAAATTTGATTCAATTGTTTTCTTAGCATTTTGAGCTGAAACAGAAAGTGAAATTATTGTTGCCAATAGGCAAAATATTGATTTTTTATTCTTCATAGCTTTTGAAAATATAATCATATACATTACAAAACAAACTCTTTGTCATTGTAAAAAAAATGCAGCATTTAGGTTATTCAAATGCTGCCTAAATTTTTTAATAGTTTATCTCAATCTTCCTCTTCTTCCATGGCCCTGTAAGCTAGAATCCCACCAAGGAGATTTCTAACTTTGGAAAAACCCTGAGTTTCCATAAATTTCTTCGCATTTCCGCTTCTTGCTCCTGATCTGCATTGAACAACAATTTCTTTGTTCCTAAATTCCATGAAATCTTTGAGTTGATGAGGCAATTGGCCTAAAGGAATGTTGAGGGCTCCAAGGTTGTCCTCTTCATATTCCCATTCCTCCCTGACATCAATAAAAACAAATTCTTCATTTTTTTTCAGTTTATCCTGAAGTTCCGATACTGTAATGTCTTCCATGTTGTTTATTTGACTAAAATTCTAATTGATTTCTGTTGCTTTTGACCGTTCCAGGTCTTTAAAAGGTAAATACCTTTTTGCTGTCCCACAAAATTAATGATTTTTCCCTTTTCGTATTCTTCCATGGGAAGACTTAATAATCTTCCCATTGGGTCAAATATTTCAAAATTCTCAAAATCGCCTTCAACATAAAGTCTTTCTGTAACTGGGTTAGGATAGACTTTACCACGTATAACGCCATCAGCATCTAATTCTACGGGAGCTAATACCGAGAGATGTGGTCGCATCATCAAAGATCCTTCTACGGTTTGGTTTTGAACCCAAGCACCCGCTACGTTAAAAAATATCTCCTGTCCATTGTCAAAAGTCTTGTCCAGCCCTACATAGACAAAATCATTTGTAAACTGTGAAAAGCCGATATAAAAGGTACTATCCAGCAATAAGTTTTGGTCAATTTCAAAATAAGCAAATTCGTTCAGTTCATTTTTATCGGGTATAAATACTTCTTTTACATACACCGGCTCCTCATCAAGGTCCGTCCAAACGGTGAGATCTATTACCCTTCCAATTTGTGTAAAGTTTGTGAAATTTATACTGATTCCTTTAAGGTAAAAAGGATCATCCACCTCATATTTAGTCGCCAGCATTCCGGATCTTTGGTTGATGCCTGCGGAATAATCTACACTTCCATCATCGTAAGCAAAGTAGTCTCTAATGGAAATAATCGTCCTGACTGTATCATTAATCCTAAAATCAATATCTGGATAGCTTACACTTTGTCCGTTTTCCAGTACGGTGAGGGCATCGTCACCTGTTACCAAGTAAGTGACCAATTCATAATCTGTTTCGTTTTCGGGTACCGGTATTTCCGAAAATGGATTACTATTGAACGAACGCCGCTCCTGTGCCGTAGGAACTGGATTAAATGGCGTATTACTATTGATGGATTTGATCAGGTTTTGGTCGGAAGATTCCCTGATTTCGATGGAATATTCCATAGCTCTGAATGTATTGTCCAAATTTTTGAACTCATTAGCAGTCCTGTTCCAAAATCCATTAGGATTTTTTTGCAATACAAAAAGGGGGACGGCGGTATATTTTTCAAAAGGTCTCGCATTCAATTCTGTCAGTGCACGATCCTGAAAATTAATGTCAGTCGGTGTTCTGTTTTTGTTTAGAAAAACATAATCCAATAACCAACTGTCAAAAGGCCCTGAACTTCTACCCCTTATTTGAAACCGAAACTGAAATGCATCATGATGAAACTCAGGGTCGACTTGAATGATTTCCTGAGTAAAAAAAAACTGCTCTGCAGTCAAACCTCCTGACTTTTCCCACACCGGTAGCCAAAAGCCCTCGGGATTAAGAAACTGTAGGCTGATTTCATCATTTGGGTCAGGAAGTTCTCCTTTACCACCGGCCTGCCAAAAAAAGCTTAAATATACTGTGTTTGATTCAGTGGGGGGAAGAGCTGATAAATCTATGGGTTGGGAAGTAATCCGGTCCGTAAATCCCTGCTCGAACTGAACATTGGAATAAGGCCTACCACTTTGATCCACACCATCTAAGAGAACCACTCCCAAAGTCGGTGCCGAATTACCAACTGTAAATGATTGGGTAGCCCCTTCGCTAATCCATTTTGTACTGTCTACACCTGAACTGGAAAAATCATCCCAAAAAGGAAGCTTTAAAGGCCCCTCCATAATCCTATGGGAGGCCCCACTTTTGATCATGGTATTTTCCCAAATTGGTGTTGGTAACTGTTGAAATTGCCCATAGACCAACATTGGTGGCATTAAAAGCACTAGTAAGAATTTGTTCAATATGGATTTGAACCTGCCCATTAAAAATTATTTCTATTGTCATTGGATTCAGAAATCCATAAGTCAATGGGTTCACCTGTTTTCACAGTTGCACCTGAAGGGGGCATTTGTCTGATTATAATCCCTGAAGGCACACTATCAGTCTCAACATAATTAATCCTACCCATTCGGAGTCCTGAACCGATGATTAAAAATTCTGCATCAATATCATCCATCCCAATAAGATTAGGCACATCCAAGATCTGATTACCCAAACCATCACCCACGACTAAGTCTATCTGAGAACCTTTTGGTATTTCAAAACCTTCTGGAATATTTCTTCCACGATATTTCTGTTCTAAAACCACATTGATCCCAATATCCGGAACATAGATGATTTCACCCCTAATCAATCCAATATTTCCCAAGATCTCTTGGGCATTTTTCAATTGGCTGTTCACCAAGTTAGGCATTTTGAGTAAAGGAGCATTCTTGGAATTGAGCGTGACGTATATTTTTCTTCCACTCTTCACCTTACTTGTAGGTTTGGGGTTTTGTTTTAATACACTCAATGGTTTTAATTCTGCATTGAATCCACTGTCTAATGTAACCTCAAAAGTAAGATCTCTGGCCTGTAAATAGGACTCAAGTTCATGAAATTCAAAACCTTCAATGTCGGGAACCGTGACCGTTTGTCCATGATTGGTATATGAAGGAAGATAAACTTTTAAAAATAGAACGGTAATCAGTATTAAAATGCCAAGAACCAATGCAATATGGACGGTGATTTTTTTCAATGATTCCTTAAAATGACCCATGTATTAATTGTATTATGTAAAGTAACGTATAAAGGTAAAATTATATTTGTTTTGAGAGCAACAAATATCTGCAATAGGATTCTATTTTGCCCAAATAATGTTTATCAGGGGTATTTAGCTCAATTTGCCAATATGATTTTTATAAAAAAAATAAACATACTTTTTTGATCTTTATTTTACCATTTTTAAATCTGATTTAGACGTCCATTGTGTTAATTTTGAGGTATTTGTCAATGTGGAGAAAATCACCTGACCTCAAATTTCAGTCCATAAGCAATCGCCTTTCAATTTTTTTTAATCATCTGAAAAGCTGATTCTGATTTTTTCAAATTTACTGAGTATTATCTTATGAATAGTTTTCTTGTCTCAGTGATACTTCTACTTGTTATTTTGATGATGAACAATCCTTTGGAAAACTGTCTTGAAGTAAAGGTATATGTTTGGTTCAAGGTATTAGGGTAATCCACATTTTGGACCAAGGCACCCGTCGGAGAAAATATTTGAATATTGACAGTCTCAAATTCGTCGAAATTGAATACGATATTGAAAAGGTCATCAGTCGGATTAGGGAAGATAGTCGTGTTGCCTAATCCCGGATCTACTGGCTGATCGTTGGCTGATAGGAAAAGTTCTAAGTTATCAAGGAAAACCGGTCCATTGCCTAAATCGTCATTTTCAAAGACAAAAGCCAAACGAATCATACTTTTATTGGCCCCAGCATATGCTGTCAAATTGATATAATCTCTGACAAATTCATCGTTGTTATTGGGATTTGCTACAGGTGATTGGACGGTAGTGATTTCAGTTCCTGTTGCTCGGTATACTTCTTGATAGGAACTTCCGCCATCACTGCTGGCCATTACTTTGAATACTGCATTTTCACTCATCGTTCCGGCGGCTCGATCAAAGAAAACGCTAGCCTGACTGCTACCTGTCAAGTCGAAAATTGGAGAACCAAGCCAGAAGCTGTTATTGATCACAATGGGTTCAATTTTAGCTACACTGGAACCCGTATCTCCCGTCTGTGTTGCAGAAAGAACCCAAGAATTAAGATTGTTTTCAGGATTCAGTGAAATCCAAGGACTCAGAGAAGTCATGTTATTGAAATTCTGTCTCCAAGGTGCCAATATAATTTCGGAATCAATTACTACAAACCTTCTCAGACTGATCGGTGCTCTTTCATTTTGGTCAAAACTTGGATACAAAAGGTTGAACTCGAGTCGGTTTAGTCCTGGATTGGTGGATTTTGGTAATGAAATATTTGTGGTTTCTCCAGGTTGGAGTGCCGTGCCTCTTGCTAAGAAACTCTGTGAGATTCCATTGATAATCCGATTAAAGGCAAAACCAGTGATTGGTAAATTCCCGGTATTTGTCAGCGAAATGTTCTCATTTTCATGCTTATTATTGGCGATAGGGCCTGGTGTGACAAGTTCAGTCATTATCGCATCATATCTATATTCTTCCTGTGTCAGTATTTCGATGTCTTTAAGGTAGATATTATTACCATATCCATTGATGGCAATAAATGCTAATCTGACATTTGATAATCCTGCATATTTGCTCAAATTGACTATTTCTCTTCTGAATTGGTTTGATGAAGAAGGTATGAATTCATCTAACGTTGAAGCAGTGGTTTGCAGAAAATCAACATTTTTGTCGTAGCTAGCTTCAGAAATTTCAAAGGTGTTACCACAATCAGTTGAAACGGCAATCACCAGAAAATCCCCAAATCCTTGGGCATCGTAAGGACCATGGGCCATATTAAAAGTTAGCTGTGCATTGGAGACCTGGCTTAGATCAAATTGGGGTGAAACTAAGAAATCCTGTTCGCCTAATCCCTCATATTCATAGTTTCTGATAAATATGGTTTTTTCCGGAATCCCATCAATTAAAACTTCTGTTTCCTCCCATGTGAATTCTTCATCTGGATTTTGAATTTCCCAAGTCTGTGTGAACGTGTCAAAGTCCAGAGAATAAGGTAAAGTTAAAGAAGGCTGAATGACAGGGGTAGAAGTAAAAGTATTGTTACTTGGATTTGGATCTGTAGTACCATTTACCAATATGATTGTAGCCTCGAAATTGTTGCCGTTGGGATTAAGTGTGATAGGGTCAAAAGTTACCATGGTGGTCTCTCCAGAACCTATATCGAAATTGAAAGTTCTACTTTGAAGTACAGATTCGTTATTTTTAATTTCAATCCTTGCCGAAGTGATCCGATTATTGCCTGCGTTAAGCAACTCAAACTGGGGCGAAAAGGTAAGACTACAGATGAAATTCTGCGGGTCGATAGCCCTTTCAAATGCAAGATCATTCGGTTGAAATATGGGAACAATTGTCGCCCTATTATTGACCAATGAGGCCCTGCGGGGGCTTTCTTCCAAGACAACGTTCATTCTCTCCACCTGTCCTAATGTAAAAATGTTCATACATGCATCAACAGTATAATCCATGTAATTTTCATTCATATCTCTCGATTCACATGTAAATCTTGGGTTATTTATTCTACATACGCTATTTGACCCCGCTTGTAATGGTGTATCTTCTACAAAATCATCCACTTCACAACCTCCATCTCCCCAAATATGCCTTAAACCAAAAAAATGCCCTATTTCATGTGTAGCGGTTCTCCCGGTAGAACCAGAAACGGCACTACCTCCCTCACCAAAATACCTGTAATCAACCCAAATCCCGTCGATTTCCCGAGGCCAGGGGTTTACATTCCAGCCCGGCAGATTTGTAATGGGGGGAGAGGCTACCCCAATAATCGGGGACGTAAACGGTAATACCCAGATATTCAAATATTCTTCTGGCGGCCAAAGTGCTATCTGACCTATAGATAAAAGGTCACTTGTTCCATAAGTAGTTTTAGGTCCTAAGATTCTGTTGATACCATCTGTCGGGAAACCACGAACATCCTGTTTGGCCAAAACAAATTCAATATTAGAATCTGCTGCCACAGGAAGGAATTCCGCGGCGGTCTGATTGGCGTCTGGATTAAGTCTCCTGAAATCCTCATTCAAAATCCTGATTTGAGCTTCAATTTGAGACAAAGGGATATTGGCACCCTGACCTATATTTGTTCCATTGTGAATTACGTGTACGACAACAGGAATAACCCGGACATCATTTTGTTGGCGTTGGATTGCTTGAGGTCTGTTTTTTCTATCCTCGATATTTTCTTTCATCCATGATTCAAAATATTCTTTGGATCCATGAATACCCAATTTTTCTTCTTGAAGTTTTTCCATGTAAACAGCACCACACTTTTCATCATGTTGATGCTGTAATGGTTTTCCGAAAAAATTCTGGGAAAAAGTATCTGCGCAATTAAAAATAAAAATCAGGAGTAGTGTAAACCTGATTCCTGTACCAAAAGATTTAATTTTCATTCAATTTATATTAAGCGATGACTACGTTAATAGCCTCAACCTTTATGATTTCAGGAACAGCTCGTTTTACAGCTTCTTCTACCCCGGCCTTGAGGGTCATAGTGGACATTGGGCAGGAGCTACATGTTCCGGTCAATTCCAATTTTAAAACCAAATCTTCGGTGATTTCAACGATCTTCACATTTCCGCCATCAGCTTCCAAATATGGTCTAATACCATCCAAAGCCAATTCAACTCTATCTATCAATGTAGCGCCCATTTTTTCAATTAATTTGTACTATTTCTGTTTTATTTTTTTCAGCATTTCTGATGGCGACTTGCCTGGCCACTGCTTCCGCCAATGATGAATACGCAATTTCTGTTATTCCGGATTTAAAAACAGCAGGATAACCTGTATCTCCACTTTCACGAATACTTTGTACAATGGGTATTTCACCCAATAAAGGCACCTCAAATTTCGCTGCCAATTTTTTTCCGCCTTCTTTTCCGAATAAATAATATTTGTTATCGGGCAATTCTTCTGGTGTAAAATAGGCCATATTTTCGACAACACCTAAAACGGGAACATTTATCTGGGGTTGCCTAAACATAGTCAAACCCTTCGTTGCATCACCTAATGCCACTTTTTGTGGAGTAGTAACAATCACTACACCTGTTACCGGGACAGTTTGCACCATAGTAAGGTGGATGTCCGAAGTACCTGGGGGAAGGTCAATGAGCAGATAATCCAATTCACCCCATTCTACATCTCCAATAAATTGTTTGAGTGCTGAACTTGCCATTGGTCCTCTCCAAACAACAGCTGCATCTGCAGGAGTCAGAAATCCAATTGACATCAATTTAACCCCGTACTGTACAATAGGCATAATGATATTTTTCCCATCTACTTGTTTGACACTGGGCTGTTCTCCTTCTACGTTGAACATGATAGGAATAGATGGCCCTGAAATATCTGCATCTATCAATCCTACTTTCGCTCCCGCATTGGCCAATGCTACTGCTAAATTGGAAGCAGTGGTAGACTTACCTACACCCCCTTTTCCTGATGCAATTGCAATGATATTTTTCACGTTTGGAAGAAGCGGGGTATTTGACCTACTAGTGGTCACATTGGAGGTCATGATAATATCCAAATCAATATTTTTTCCAAAATCCTCTTTCAGTGCTTCTAGACAATTATTCTTAATCACCTCTTTGAGTGGACATGCGGGAGTGGTCAATATTACCTTAAAACTGACTTTATTATTTTCGATTTCAAGATTTTGAATCATTCCCAAAGTCACTAAATCCTTTTTCAAATCAGGATCCTCAACTCTGGAAAGGGATTTCAATATATTTTCGTGGTTTAGTGTCATTTATTATGTTGTCAATTTCTCTGCAAATTAGTTTATAATTATTCTAAATGGAAAAACTTTGATTGTTTTCGTCAATTTATCGACTTTATTTTAACCTTCATATTATCCGAATAGTTTCAGGTTTGACTTTGGATATGTTTTGCAGTAATACTTTTTATCTTTGAGTTTCTAATTCCAAAAACAGTGATCAGCAGAACTACCACCGAGAAAGTAAAAGAAAGAGCAGATATAGAAGATGTGGTCAATGATTATGTGCCTTTGAAAAAGAAAGGACAGAACCTTTGGGCCTGTTGCCCCTTTCATAATGAAAGTACACCTTCGTTCTCAGTTTCTCCTCCAAAACAGATATACAAGTGCTTCGGATGTGGAAAGGCTGGGGATCCCATCCAATTTGTCATGGACATTGAGGGTATTGGCTTTAATGAAGCTATTAGACATCTGGCTAAGAAATATGGAATTGAAATTGAAGAAGAAAAGCAAGAAACACCCGAAGCTATACAGGCATATAATGAGCGTGAAAGCCTTTACATTGTACTGAATTTTGCCAAAGAATTCTTTCAAAATAATCTCAAAACAGAAGAAGGACGTTCGATTGGGCTAAGTTATTTCAAGGAAAGAGGGTTCAATCAAAGTATTATTGACAAATTTGATTTAGGCTATGCGCTTGATGGTTGGGATCATTTTTTAAAGGCCGGAAAAGAGGCAGGCCATTCCGAAGACTTAATGTTAAAGGCAGGGCTTATTCTTCAAAAAGAAGGAGATCCTGAAAGGCGATATGACAGGTTTAGGGGTAGGGTGACTTTTACTATCCATAATTTAGGCGGTAAGCCGATAGGTTTTGGGGCAAGGATTTTGACCCAGGACAAAAAACAGCCCAAATACATCAATACCCCTGAAACAGAGGTTTACCACAAAAGTGATACGCTTTATGGTGTATTTCAAGCTAAAAAATCTATCAGGGAAAAGGATAATTGTTATTTGGTAGAAGGATATACTGATGTCATTTCCATGCATTTGGCTGGAATAGAAAATGTGGTGGCTTCTTCCGGTACATCTCTTACAGAAAATCAGATCAAATTGATCAAGAGGTTTACCGATAATGTTACCGTTCTATACGATGGAGATTCAGCTGGTATCAAAGCCTCTCTGCGTGGGATTGATATGATATTGGAGGGGGGACTTAATGTTAAAGCAGTAGTTTTTCCTCAAGGAGAGGATCCTGACAGTTATGCCAGAAAAGTTGGTTCACAGGCTTTTGCAGATTACCTGACCCAAAAAGCACAGGATTTTATTGCCTTCAAAATCGGACTTTACGCTGAGGAAGCTGCTAAAGACCCCATCAAACAGGCTGATCTGATTAGACAGGTGGTTAGTAGCTTGGCTAAAATCCCTGATCCCATCATCCGTACGGTTTATGTTCGCCAATCAGCATCTTTGTTGGATATTGAAGAGGAGATTATCCAAACAGAACTGAACAAAATCTTCATCAAAGGTGACAAGGATAAATACTATAAAGATCAAAGAGAAAATACAGTTGAAACTAAATTAGAAGATACTTTTTCAACTATTGAAACAGCATTGTCGCATGCTTCCTTGATTTATATTCAAGAAAGAGAAATGATGCGACTCTTGGTAAACTATGGGTTTGAGATGGTTTCCGAACAAACGTCTGTGTGTGAATACCTACTGCAGGAAACATCCGAGTTGAGTTTTGAAACACCCGTTTTCAGGAAAATCCTTGATTTATATCAGACAGCACTTGGAAACCGTATTATTCCGCAACCGGATTTTTTTCTTTCTTCTGAGGATCAGGAAGTCAAAAAGGAGATTATCGGCATGATTACCCGTAAATATGAACTCTCCACATTATGGGAGAGCAGACATCAGATATTTACCCACCATGAAGCAGACGACTTGGCCAAAACGGTATATGACAACGTACTGCATTTGAAGAAAAAAGTGATCAAAAAATTGTTGGAAGAGGCACGCCAAAAAATTAAAGAGGCTGAAAATCAGAAATTGGAAGAATCAATCATTTCTGAAAGATTGGAAATTTACATGGAGCTAAAAAAATTCCAAACTGAAATTGACAGGCAACTTGGAATAGTTGTGAGTTATTAAACCAAACATAAATTGGTCAAAACCTGTTTTGTAAACCAAAGGATTGTAATTTTGAACCCAGAATTATAAGTATTCAGAAAAAAAATATGTCAAAAGATATTGTACTCCATACCATAGAAGAAGCGATTGAGGCCATTAAAAATGGTGAGGTTATTATCGTTGTGGATGATGAGGATAGAGAAAATGAAGGTGATTTTATTTGTGCTGCAGAAAAAGTGACTCCTGAAATTGTCAATTTTATGGCAACCCATGGTAGGGGATTGATCTGTGCACCTTTGATTGAAGACAGATGTGAAAAGCTAGGTCTTCAATTGATGGTAGGTAATAATACCGCTGCTTTCGAAACCCCATTTACAGTTTCAGTTGACCTTATTGGTCATGGATGCACCACGGGCATTTCAGCAATTGATAGGGCTAAAACCATCAAAGCATTGGTAGATGATTCCATCCATCCGGATGAATTGGGAAAGCCAGGTCATATTTTCCCCCTAAAAGCAAAAAGAGGTGGAGTTTTGCGACGTACAGGACATACAGAAGCAGCCATAGATTTTGCGAGATTGGCAGGTCTCTCACCTGCAGGAGTCCTGGTAGAGATTATGAATGAAGATGGTTCTATGGCCAGATTGCCGGATTTAGTGGAAGTGGCCAAACGGTTTGACCTAAAATTGGTCTCAATCAAGGATCTCATTGCTTATAGATTAAAAAATGAGAGCCTTATCAAAAGAGAAATTGGTGTTAACCTTCCAACAACTTGGGGAGATTTTGACCTGATAGCATTTCGGCAGACAAATACCGAGGACATCCATTTGGCATTAATCAAAGGATCTTGGGAAAAAGATGAATCAATTATGGTAAGGGTCCACTCTTCCTGTATCACAGGTGATATTTTCGGGAGTTGCAGGTGTGATTGCGGCCCTCAGCTTCATACAGCCATGCAAATGGTTGAAAAGGAAGGTAAAGGAGTTGTGCTTTATATGAATCAAGAGGGTAGGGGGATTGGTCTACTCAATAAACTGAAGGCATATAAGCTTCAAGAACAGGGGATGGATACGGTCCAGGCAAATTTGGCTTTGGGATTGCCAATGGATAAAAGGGATTATGGTGTAGGAGCACAGATTCTCAGGGATTTGGATGTCAGTAAAATAAGATTGATTTCCAATAACCCCACAAAAAGAGTAGGGCTATTGGGATATGGACTGGAAATAGTGGAACAGATTCCTATTGAAATTGTACCAAATCCTCATAATGAAAAATATTTATCAACAAAAAGAGATAAGATGGGTCATACAATTCTAAAAAACCTTAAATGAGTTAATGATTTCACCGTTGAATTACAGCACTTTCTATTACAAAAGCTGAAATGTATTAACCAATTGCATTCTAGATTCGTTATTCAATTGAACCTAATATAATCAATATGAAAAACATATGCTTAGTTGCCATTTTCATATTTTTTGTCAGTATAACTGCTATTGCCCAGAATGGTCAGTTTCCTTCTCAGGTATGGCATAAGGGGCAGATTGTGACGGTCAGCGGTCAAGTTTATCAGGGATTGGTAAAGTATGACATTGACAATAACATTGTGCAGTTGCAGCAAAATGGAGTTGAAACCTTTGGCGCATCCAATGTTTTGCAATTCGAAATTTATGATGAACAATACGGTGGCATTAGAAACTTTTTCTCTCTTCCATACCCATTGGCAGGGGATTATGAAACCCCTGTTTTCTTTGAAATTCTGACAGAAGGTACAGATATAGTATTGATGTGCAGAGAATTTATCACCACTGACAACAGAGCAATGGGGATGTATGGACCTATGGCCATGAATCCATTGTGGGGACCGCCCATGGCAGGTGCATATAAATTGGCATTTAACTATTATTTTCTTAAGGATGGTAAAATCCAACGCTACGCACAGAAGAAAAAAGAATTGTTGGATATTCTTGGAGACAGGTCAGATGAAGTTGAGCTTTATATGAGAAAAAATAGACTTTCGCATGACAAAAGAGGAGATTTACTCCGTATTACAGCATATTATAATCAGATAAAATAATTTTTATGTCAAAAAAACCATTGATTTTGGTTTCCAATGATGATGGAATCACCTCCAAAGGCATCAGGGTATTGGTCAATATTATGAAACAATTGGGGGATGTAGTGGTCGTAGCACCCGATAGTCCTCAGTCAGGTATGGGACACGCCATAACCATTGGTGAAACACTTAGACTTTATGAAGAGGAGATTTTCCCTGATGTTATGGCCTATAAGTCAAGTGGGACTCCGGCAGATTGTGTTAAACTTGCTAAGCACTATGTGCTTAAAGATAGAAAACCTGATCTTGTTGTCAGTGGTATCAATCATGGTAGCAATACTTCAATTTCAGTTCTTTACTCAGGAACGATGTCCGCAGCGATAGAAGGCGCTTTGGAAGGCTTACCTTCTATCGGATTCAGTTTGTGTGATTATAGTTCTAAAGCTGATTTCAGCCATACTGAAGAATATGTTTATAAAATAGCCAAGCAAGTATTGGAAAAGGGGATGTCAAAAGGTGTGGCATTAAATGTAAATTTTCCTCCAAAAAGAAATGAGTCGATAAGGGGTGTGAAAGTGTGCCGTCAAGCCCATGCAAAATGGCAGGAAGAATTTTCTGAAAGATTTGATCCCAATGGCAGAAAGTACTTTTGGATGGCAGGAAATTTTGTCAATTTTGACAAAGGAGAGGATAATGATGAGTGGGCTATTGCCAATAATTACATTTCAATAGTACCTTGCCAATATGATCTCACTGCACATCACGCCATCAGTCAGATCAATGAAGAATGGGACTGGAATCAATTTTGATCACATCCATTTTTCCACTGACTTTTCACTTGCCTCCCAAAGTCTGTCCCTCAATTTTTTGGACATGGCTTCTGATGAAGGCTTGTTGGGTTTGCGTTTTTTGAAATAATATCCGTTATGGGATTTATCTATTTTTGATTTAGCTAGAAAGATACTTGTTTTTGCACCTTCCCTTGGAGAAATCATAAAAGGCTTTGCGAGTTTCCAAAAAATCTTGAATATGCCCGAAGTATCCATACCAAAATTAGATTTAACCACACCGGGGTGAAGGGCATAAGAGCTGAGCCCCTGATCTCCGAACCGGTCAACAAGTGATTTTGTGAAAAGGATGTTGAACAGTTTGACATTTGCATAGGCATTGAATGAACTGTATTCCTTTTTTTCATATTGAAGATCAGTGAAATCAGGTCTTGCAACACGGTGGGCTTCGGAACTGACATTGATTACTCTTGGTAAACTTGAATTCAACAAAAGTGGCATCAGCAGATTGGTAAGCAAAAAATGGCCTAAATGATTGGCCGAATAAGTTAGTTCGAAACCATCTACAGTTACTTCCTTATTCTGGAATATCCCGCCGGCATTGTTAATAAGCACATCAATTTGAGCAACTTCCTGTTTCACTAATACAGCTGCTTTGGAAACGGATTCCATATCAGATAAGTCAACAGGGATGAAAATTGCTCTTGGTTGTAAATTACTTGGGAGAGACGCTATTAAAATTTTGGCTTTTTTGGGATTTCGTGCTAAAATCAATGTCTTTTCATAATCAGAAACCAAGGCTTTTAAAGTTTCACTCCCTATTCCTGAAGTAGGACCGGTTATCGCTAGAATCATATCTAAATTGTTTCTTATTGAAACCCAATTGTATAGATAAAGTTTCCAAAACCATCTGAAAATAAAATTCTGCAATTTGATAAATCGCACTATGGATACGTAAAAATTTGTATTTTTAACACCTGCAAATAATAAAACATTAGGAATCAGGAAACTTTATCTAATAGCAAATTCCAAGACAACTTTACTGGTCAGGGTGTTAATAGAAACCAAACAATTGCTTGTCATCAATTACAGGACTTATAAGTGAAAGAGAAAGCCAAATTTATTGACATTGAAAAAATCCTAAAAGATAAAAACGCCAATCTGCATAGGTGGCTTCCGGGTTTTGCATTGACCTATATCAAAAGGATAGTTCATGAAAGTGATGTCAATGCGGTCATGGCAAAAATCGGTCACCTTCAGGGGCTGGATTTTGTCGATGCCCTGATTGGTGAATTTGGTGTCGAGGTAACACTGGAAGGTGAAGAAAATATTCCTTTAGAGGGCTCAGTGATTTTTGCATCCAATCACCCTCTTGGAGGGATGGACGGGGTAGCGTTCATGCATGCATTGGGAAAGTATAGGTCTGATATTCGGGTTTTGGTCAATGATATTCTAACCAACATAAAGAATTTTGAACCCATGTTTATTCCGGTCAATAAACATGGGTCAAACAGTCGTCAGGTTACCCAACTCATCGAAGAGACTTATGCAAGTGATAATGCGCTCTTGGTTTTTCCGGCTGGATTGGTTTCCAGGAAACAATCTGTAGGGATTATGGACTTGGAATGGAAAAAGAGTTTTATCAGTAAATCCAAGAAATATAAACGGGATGTAGTTCCTGTTTATATCGAAGGCAGAAACTCGAGTTTTTTTTATAATTTGGCCAAATTTCGAAAAATGATTGGTATAAAGGCCAATATAGAGATGTTTTATCTGGCAGACGAAATGTTTGCCCAAAGGGGTAAAAAAGTAGTAATTCATGTAGGAAAACCTATTTCTTACAAGTATTTTGATCAATCCAAAAATGAGAAATTATGGGCGGAAGAGGTGAAATCGATAGTTTACCAAATGGCCTAAAAAATTAATTTTATGCAAACAATAATACCCGCTGTTGACAAAGAACTCTTAAAGAAAGAACTCAATCCCGAGAGATTTCTTAGGTATGCCAATAATGGTGACAATCATATCTATTTGGTCGATTATCATAATGCGCCCAATACCATTCAGGAAATCGGAAGGTTAAGAGAATTGACATTTAGGACTGCAGGAGGGGGTACGGGACTTTCTTTGGACATTGATGAAAATGACACATCAGATAACTGTTACAAGCAATTGATTACCTGGAACCCGGAAGAAGATGAAATAGTAGCAGGGTATAGATTGATTCATTGTAAAGAAGCAGGTATTGATTCTGTTGGAAATATTAACCTCTCAACAGCACATCTGTTTGAGTTTTCCAAAAATTTCGTAGACAATTATATTCCATATACAATAGAACTCGGCAGGTCATTTGTACAACCTAAATACCAGCCAAGTATCAATAACAGGAAAGGTCTTTTTTCACTGGACAACCTTTGGGATGGATTAGGGGCAATCGTTATGTTAAACCCAGATGTCAAGTATCTATTCGGCAAAGTAACCATGTATCCTCACTACAATAGAGAAGCGAGGGACTTATTGTTGTTTTTTATGCACTATTATTTTCCTGATAAGGATGGGTTGGTGAAACCTTTAGAACATCTTACTTTGACGTATGAGACAGATGTAACCTACCTTCTTGAGATTTTTGATGGATTGGATTACAAAGAAGGATATAAGCTTCTAAATAGCCGGATCAGGTCTTGTGGTGAAAATATCCCTCCATTGATCAATACCTATATGAACCTGTCCCCAACAATGAAAACTTTTGGTACAGCTTTAAATGATGAATTTGGGGCTGTAGAGGAAACAGGTATCATGATTACCATCAAAGATATCTATGATAGCAAAAAACATAGGCATATGGAAACCTTTGAGCGAGATAGGGTGTTTGGAAACCGATGAAAAAAACTGTTATAATCGGAGCATCAAATAACCCTAGTAGGTATTCTTATGTGGCTGCAAGAATGTTTTCAGAACGAGCAATTCCCTTTGTGCCAGTTGGTATCAAAAAAGGAAAGCTCTTTGGAGAAGAAATTTTAGACCTCAGGATCAAGCCAAACATCCATGATGTTCATACGGTTACACTATATCTTGGACCTGATAATCAGGTAGAATGGTACGATTACATCATTTCTTTAAACCCACAAAGGATAATCTTTAATCCAGGAACAGAAAATCATGAATTTATGAAAATGGCCAAAGAAAAAGGCATCCAAGTATGTGCTGCATGTAATTTGGTGTTATTGAGTACAGGACAGTATTAAGATTTTTTTGCCTCCAAAAATATGTTCATGAACCAAATATGAGGGGCCGATATCAAGGCTACCAAAATAAAAAACATCATAGTTAGATCTTCTTCCTTCATTTGATTGGAGAAAACAAACAAAATAATTCCAATTCCAACAAGACTAATCAAACTGAAAGGAAGCAAGCTTGAAACAAACGAAGCTATTTTATTTCCAGTAAAATGATTTTTCAAAACTTTATATTCAATTAGCATACTGGGTAAAGCGTGCCAAAAACCAAAATATATAATAAAGCCTAAAAGCAACGGAACTGAATATAATATTAAGCCTAGAATAATCATTTCGGCCCAAATCATCAATTTCTTTTTCTTTTGAAAATATAATAGCATTAAAGTATTCAGGAAAAATAATCCGGGTATAACAAACCAACCTATATTTTTCCAATTTTCAAGATTGATTGTACTTCCCAAGATTGAGGCAGTTGTTTCAAAATCACCCCAAAAAATTACGCACAAATAAAAAGCTCCTAATCCAAAATAGGTGATGCTTTTATATAGATAGATTTTATTTTTGATAAAATGACTCTGACCAAAATGGTAGGCTGACATCAAAATAAATAAAAGAAGTGCAATCTTAGGAAGGAAAAACCATACCAAAACATAAGTTGCAATAATCAACAGATACTTGCCGATAAAGTAATAAAGTTCTTTTTTTTCAATTTGAGGATTAGCCAATAAATGATCTATGGCTCCATGAGGGATTCCGATGGTAATCATGATAACCACAAACCAAATCCACTGATAGGCTTCACTCCCCTCAAAAAATGCAAGAAAAACACAGCCAATTAAAAGTCCGAGGACTTTTCCTATCGTTTCAATGTTTTTCATAATGAAGGAGTGACTTGATAAATATCCCATATTTTAAGCTTCCCAATAATTTCAATTCCTCCCAGAAACTGCTTTCTTCATTTAAAAATCTTAAGACCTGCTGCCCTTGGTTTTTTTCGAACATTTCTTTAAAAATTCGAGGTAATTCAGAGGGCCACTTTACTGCAATATTTAGTAAGATATTGTCATAAAACGAAAATCTTTTTTTTCTGATCCATTTGTATTTTGGTTGAATATTTTCTTCCAATAATTGATTTAATATCTGTTGGCTATGTTTTTGGATATCGTAAAAAGTATAACCTGTAGAAGGTTTTGTGCAACCGGCCAAAGTACCAATCGAAATGATATTGGATTCTTTTTTTGCTTCAAATTTTTGAGTCGTCATGGGTATAGTCCCTGATTCTTCAAAAAGAATTTCGAATTCATCTATTCCTAAGTTGTTTTTAAGATAGACTTCCAACTTTTTTTCCAATAATTCGGTGCTAACTTTATTTTTGGTATACAGGGTATACTCAACAAGTGCTTCAGACTCATTGTATGGAAGGATGTAAAAAAACTCAGATTCGTTTCTGTTTATTTCTGGGAAATGCATGAGCGTAGCCGAGCTTTTCTCAAAACAGGCACCTTTACATTTTATTTTCCATCCTACAAATGTTTGATTTAGGATGGACTTTTTAGTGGTAGGTTGATCAAGTGGTATACTGTTAAAGACTTTGGAACCGTAAAAAGAACCATTGTTCTCTGTTTTTACGATTACCTTATCATTACCTATTTGATCTAATGAAGCAATGTGATCTTTAATAAAAGTAACATTCGGAAATTTTTTGATTTTTTCACTGACTTCATTGTAGAAATCAGAAGATTTGATGTGAAAGTACTTGTAATCTCCAAGTTTACTTTGGATTTTCTCCTCAGCTTTCACGATATTAATATTTTCCCAATAAACCAAAGGACTGTTTTTAGGATGTATCGGAAGAGGTTTTTCAGCCCAATAACACCAAGTTCTGTCATTTTTGGATTTTGAAGAATAATCAATCAAAAGGATTTTTTTATCCTTTAATGGACTATCAAGTAAATAATACATCAAGCTCATTCCGGCACATCCAAGTCCCGTCACTATAAAATCATAAGTTATCATGGGCTCGTGAGGATTAAATAGAAAAGGCTGCCCAGTTATTCGGACAGCCTATCTAATTGATTATTAAGCAGCTATTACTTTCTTGTTTTTATTGGTTTCAGAGATAGCAACTGAGTAAATTACTAATCCGAATCCAATTTTATTGATGGCATCAGCCAAGTTGTAGAATAAATCTATACTACTTACTTCGAAAGCACCTGAAAGCAGGTTTCCAGGAAGAACCATGTAACCAATAGGATAAATTGACCATCCTAGAGTGATGAATATTTTCAATAGAAACATTGCTCTGTTGAGAGCAGGGCTTTCTGAACCTCTTGCCAATTTGGCAACGTCACCTGCGAATACTTCATAGACTATGTACAAATAACCTATTGTAGAGGCGATTCCCCACATCACGTTATTTTCAATTCCCGAAGTTTCACCGATGTAACCAGTGATAAGCATGAGTAAAGAAGCAAGGATAAGTTTTGTAAGCGTACTGGTTTTAGCTCCAAACGGCTTGGTTAACAAATAAAATTCCACACACATTAGTGGAACTGTTAAAGTCCAATCAACATATCTAAATGCTGTTGGACTCTGGCCTGTCTGGAGATAAAAATCTCTCATGTAATAATAGTGGACTGCTGCTATACCGGTGATCAAACCTGATACCAATAAAGAAGTTTTCCATTTGTCACTTACAGAGCTTCTTTCTACGAAAAAGAAAACTGCTGAAGCAAACATCGCCATATATCCTATAAAGAATGTGATGGCTACTGGGTCGCTGTTGATAAGTTTGTCAAGACCGATCAAATCAGCTGTTAGGATGCTGTTCATAGTTAATTGATTTTAGATGTGTTTGTTTTAGAGAAATTTTATTTGGATGCATTTAACAGCATTACAAGTACGATAGAGTAAATTTTGTTTAATCTTTTGCCTTAAAAAGTAAACAAATGTAAACAAACAGCCTGTTTTGTTAATTGAACTACTTAAAACTGGTATTAATTATATACACAGAGATTTGAAGAAATTGTTCTTCATTATATAAGAATTGAAATTCAACAATTGTATCTACGCTGCATTTACTTGTAAAAGGTTGGCTTTATCATTTCTTTTGGGTATGTCCTCTCAATTTTTTTGCGTATTATTACGGTTTGAAAAACAGTTATAAAAATCTCTTTTTTGAGAAATAAAAAGGCGTTTTAAACATTATATGAGCGAAAATAAAGAAGTAAACAAGCATGATTATTCGGCTGGCAATATTCAGGTTTTAGAGGGATTAGAAGCAGTAAGAAAAAGGCCGGCAATGTATATCGGTGATATTGGAGTAAGAGGCTTACATCATTTAATATGGGAAGTTGTAGATAATTCTATTGATGAAGCCCTTGCGGGTCATTGTGATACTATTCGGGTTACTATCAATGAAGACAATTCAGTGACCGTGGAGGATAACGGTAGGGGAATCCCTACTGATATGCATCAAAAAGAGAAAAAGTCGGCATTAGAAGTTGTCATGACAGTTTTGCACGCCGGAGGTAAGTTTGACAAAGATACTTATAAGGTTTCGGGAGGCTTGCATGGCGTCGGTGTTTCCTGTGTCAATGCTTTATCCACTATGCTTAAAGCGACTGTGCATAGGAACGGTAAGGTCTTTGAACAGGAATATAACATTGGTGTTCCCCAATATCCTGTCAGAGAGATAGGAACTACTGAAAAACGTGGGACCACCATACATTTCAAACCGGATGCTAGTATTTTTGTCATAACGGAATTCAAATACGAAACCATTGCAACAAGAATGAGAGAAATGTCTTTCTTGAATGCAGGGATAAGAATTTTTCTTACTGACTTGAGAGAGTTAGATGAAGATGGTACGCCAAGGTCTGATGAGTTTTATTCTGAAGGGGGATTGGTAGAGTTTGTTCAGTACCTTGATGAAAACAAAGAAAAGATAATTGAATATCCAATCTATATAGAATCAGAGAAAAACGGTGTCCCTGTTCAGGTAGCCATGAACTATAATTCCTCCTATTCAGAAAATGTGGTTTCTTATGTGAATACCATCAACACTTATGAAGGGGGTTCGCATGTTTCCGGCTTCAGAAGGGCCCTTACCAGAACACTGAAAAGTTACGCTGATAAATCCGGGATGCTTGATAAACTGAAGCTTGAAGTATCAGGTGATGACTTTAGAGAAGGATTGACTGCTGTCATTTCGGTTAAAGTGGCAGAACCCCAATTTGAAGGGCAGACAAAAACCAAGCTTGGTAATTCTGATGTGGTGGGTGCTGTGGATAGTTCGGTTTCCGAAGTTCTTCAAATATGGCTGGAAGAGCATCCCAAAGAAGCAAAAACCATTGTTGGAAAGGTAATTCTGGCTGCCCAGGCGAGACATGCAGCTAGAAAAGCTAGGGAAATGGTTCAGCGTAAAAATATTTTGGGTGGTGGAGGACTTCCTGGAAAACTTGCTGATTGTGCCAACTCAGATCCAACTGTTTGTGAATTGTATTTGGTCGAAGGGGACTCTGCTGGCGGTTCAGCCAAGCAAGGCAGAGATAGAGAATTTCAAGCCATTTTACCATTGAAAGGTAAAATTTTGAATGTTGAAAAAGCCCATGAACATAAAATTTATGATAATGATGAGATCAAGAACATTCTAACAGCTCTTGGCGTAAAGTTTGGAACCGTAAATGATGACAAAGAGTTGGATCTTTCTCATCTTCGATATCACAAAATTATCATCATGACGGATGCTGATATTGATGGTTCACATATCAGGACTTTAATCCTGACGTTGTTTTTCAGGTACATGAGATTGTTAATCGAAAACGGATATGTTTATATAGCACAACCACCTTTGTATTTGCTCAAAAAGGGTAAAGATGAAAGGTATGCCTACAATGAAGAGGAAAGAAAAATCATAGCTGTCGAAATGGTGGGTGAAGGTAAAGAAGACAGTATTAATCTTCAGCGCTATAAAGGACTAGGAGAAATGAACCCGGAACAATTGTGGACCACAACCATGGATCCTAATACACGTACTTTGAAACAAGTTACCATTGATTCAGCTGCTGAAGCGGATCATTTGTTTTCTATGTTGATGGGTGATGAAGTAGCTCCCAGGAGGGATTTCATAGAAAAGAATGCAAAATATGCCAAAATTGACTCCTGATAATCCAAAATTTAAAAGGGGCATTTGCCCCTTTTTTTTTTATTTATTAATAAATTGTTAAAATTATAAATGATTTCAGCAATTCGAAATTGCTTAGTTTTACCGTTGTTTTAGCCCAATATGAAAGTAGCCTCAAAAGATAAATTTGACAGTATTGTTGAAAGCAGTGACTTGGTCAGTAGGGATTTGAGTTGGATAAAATTCAATGAAAGAGTATTGGATCAGTCCAAAAAAGAAGGAAGATCAATTTTTGAAAAGTTGAAATTTTTGGCCATAACAGCTTCCAATCTCGATGAGTTTTTTATGATCAGAGTGGGTTCTCTGTACAATTACCTCGATTATGATAAAGAAAGGGTAGATTATTCAGGATTGAGAGAAGAGCCTTTCAAAATCAAACTGATGCTGGAATGCCAGCAATTCCATAAGCGCCAACAGGAACATTTTCTGAATAACCTCTTGCCCAATATGTCAGAATCAGGCTTTATACTTAGTAATGTAAAAAATCTGGAACCTGATGAAAGGGAATACATAAAATCATATTTTATGAAAGCTGTGTATCCCATGCTCACGCCTATGGTTTTTGATGGATATAGGACCTTTCCTATTTTGATGAATAAACTTTTGGTTTTTGGTGTGGTCACTTTAGCTCCAGGCGATAAAAAAGAAAATAAGAAATTGTCATTTGTTCAAATTCCAGCCAATATTCCAAGGTTTTTTGAAATAGAGCGGGAGGATATGGTGTTGTTTATACCTATCGAGGAAGTGATAAGGGAGAACATAGTGACATTGTTCCGAAATGTGAATATCGAATCCATTAACCTATTCCGAATTACACGAAATGGTGATTTTACCCTTGAGGAAAGTGAAGATATGGATGCCAACTTCCTTGAAGAGGTAAAAAGAAAATTGAATGAAAGGAAAACGGGAAGGGTTGTCAGAATTGAAATAGAGGAGGGATATAGCAGATGGATGATCAACTTGCTTAAGGAAAGATGGAATATTCAGGATGACAGTATCTTTAAAGTTGAGAGAGCCAGTATGATGGACTTTAACGGTCTTTGGCAATTTATTGGAAACAAACGCTTCAAAGATAAATTACCGCAGATTCCATTACCGGTTCCTCCGATATCATACCCCGAAGACGGTACAGATGATATATTTCAGGTTTTGAAGGGAAGGGATATCTTATTGCACCATCCTTACAACAATATTGACCCTATCCTTGAACTTATCGAAAAAGCTGTCGAAGATTCAAATGTGATGGCCATCAAAATGACAATCTACAGATTGGCAAAGGATTCCAGGATTACCAAAGCATTACTAAGGGCTGCGGAAAATGGCAAACACGTTTCGGTATTGTTTGAGGTAAAAGCGAGATTTGATGAAGAAAACAATATCAGAGAAGCCAAAAAACTTCAGAAAGCAGGTTGCTTTGTAATATATGGAATCAGCAATGTGAAAACACATACAAAGTTATTGCTGATTGTCAAAAAGGATGAAAATTATGTAACACGGTATGTGCATTTAGGGACAGGGAATTACAATGAGGATACCTCAAGGTTGTATACAGATATTGGCCTTTTGACTACCAATGAAATCTTGGCAAATGATGTATCAGAATTCTTTAATGTCATCACAGGCCATTCTATGCCCATGACATATCAGAATTTGATCACAGCACCCCGGGATATGCGAAATCAATTAATAGCGTTTATTGAACAAGAAGCAGAAAACGCTCGCAATGGATTACCCTCCGGGATATTTATCAAAGTCAATTCTTTAGAGGATTCTGAGATTATTTATGCATTATATAGAGCTTCTCAATCGGGTGTGACCGTAAAGCTGATCATCAGAGGTATTTGCTGTCTGAGACCTGGCAGGGCTGGACTAAGTGAAAACATTGAAGTTTTATCCTTGGTAGGGGATTTTCTGGAACATTCAAGAATTTATCATTTTCACAATAACGGAGTGACTAGAACATATGCTGGAAGTGCAGATATGATGGTTAGAAGTTTTGATAAAAGGCTTGAATCTCTATTTAGGGTCGAAGATCCATTGCTTGAAAAACAATTGATGAATATCTTATCCTTTAACCTGAAGGATAATGTCAATGCCTATAGAATGCTGGAAGATGGAACCTACGTATTAAAAATCCCCCAAGTGGATGAAGAAGAATTTAACGTTCACAAGGAATTTTTTGATGTCAAATCTGAGGATGTATTGACCGTGAAACTGGTTTAAATTTTGGTTCAAAAAGCCGTGATATTCAAGGCTTTTTGAACCAAAAATAACTTTAATCCGCTTTTATCAATTAGACTTTGCTTCTGTAAGAAATTGTTGCGAAATCGAATTACTTAGCAATTCAAATTGCTACCGGATATTGTTTCTACATTTTTTGATAATAGTGCTTTCGGAGTTTTTTCTTTATTCTAAAAAAATTATAGAATCCCAACAATAACATGCCCAAACTCAATGCAAATCCCAAGTAGCCCAATTGCCTGATATGCGACAATGCATTGACTTCCATAAGGGCAGTTCCACTGACCAAGAAGTATAAAGCTGTTCTGATATAGGATAAAAGCGTGCGGTCATTTGCAAGGTGCGTACGTTGCCTTGCCAGGTAATCTCTTACAATAAGTTCGTTTTCTGTAAAATTTTCTTCAGCCATTGTATTTGAATTTGGTTCAAATATCGGTAAAAAACATCTTTCTCTTTGTAACGATTTACACAAATTGATGAAATTTGGTTGTGGTGGTGTTATAAATTTTTGACTTTGATTACTTTTGGGCCTGACTATTTATCTTTTCCCAATAGAACCCTATAGAAAATAGTCACTTAAGTTTTGAAATGAGATGATGAGTAGACCGAATTTTGATGACATTTTTATGGAATTGGCTGTGAATCTTGCCAAAAGATCCCATTGTATTAAAAAACATGTGGGTGCCGTTCTGACCAAAGAAACAAGAATAATTTCGATAGGCTACAATGGGCCACCTTCAGGAACCCATAACTGTGATGAGGAGTTTCCCGAACATGGCTGCGCACGAGATAGCAAAGGTAGCTGTACTTTGGCACTTCATGCAGAGCAGAATGCCATTTTGTATGCAGTCAAAAATAATACCTCAGTGGAAGGTTCTACCTTGTATGTGACGCTTGCGCCCTGCTTGGCCTGTGCCAGAATTATTTTTTCGATGGGAATTGTTAAATTGGTTTACATGTATTCTTATGCCGAGTATAAGGGATTGCCATCGGATGAAGGGATAGACTTCCTGTCCAAGTTTGGAGTAGAGGTGATGAAGTATTCTAAGGAAATAGCTTTTGAAGATCCTTTGATTTAAAGGAAGTTCACTTCAGGATGCAGCATGATACCAAATTTTCGAAAAACCGATTGCTGAATATTCTCACTGAGCAACTTGATTTCATTGCCATCACCTCCGCCATAATTTACCAGAACCAATGGCTGATTTTTATGCACTCCGATACTACCGAAGGTTTTTCCTTTCCAACCTGTTTTTTCAATCAACCAAGCCGCAGGGATTTTTACGCCCTGTTCATTTGGAAATGAAGGCATTTCCGGATAGGTTTTTTTTAATGATTCAAAAAACTCAAGGGGAACTGTTGGGTTCTTAAAAAAACTACCTGCATTACCGATTTCTTTTGGGTCAGGTAGCTTACTCAGCCTTATTTGGATGACAGCCTGACTGATGGATCTTAAGCTTGGTTCCTCTATCCCCATTTCCTCCAAAGTCTGTTTGATGGCACCATATTCAATATGAAATGTTGGTTTCTTTTTTAAAATAAAAACCACTTTGGTGATTATATATTGGTCTTTCAGGTCACTTTTGAAAACACTCTCCCTGTATCCAAACCTACAATCTTGAGCATCAAAAGTCTTTTCATGCAAAGTATCCCTGTGAATAGCATGGAGTGATTTGAAGATTTCTTTGATTTCTATACCATAGGCGCCAATGTTCTGCATGGGTGAGGCTCCCACGGTTCCTGGAATGAGAGATAGGTTTTCAGCTCCCGCCCAATCATTTTCTATACAATGCAGCACAAATGTATGCCAATTTTCTCCTGCTCCAACTTCTACAATGACCTCATCTTCACTTTCTTCAAGAACTTTTATGCCAGATATTTCAATTTTTATTACCAAAGCATCGAGATCCTTTGTCAGTAAGATGTTACTCCCACCACCTAAAATGAAAACCGGAAGTTTGGATTCTTTCGCAAAAACAAGCGCTTTTTTGACATCATCCTCTGTTTTAACTTTTACAAAAAAATTTGCCTTTTTATCTATTCCAAATGTATTGAATGGCTGAAGAGAGATGTTTTCTTGTATATTCATGCTGCGAAATTGTACTTGCGAATTAAGGAAGAATTTGGCCAAATTGAAAGCTTAACATCTTAATACCCATATTTACAAAGTAAGATTATTATGAAAGAAATGGTCATAAATGGTATCCGGATCAGACCCGGTCAATCATTGAATATAGATATTGCGATCGCAAGACTTCCCACACATACATTGATTGATTTACCTGTTTTCATCAAAAGGGCCAAGGAGGACGGACCTGTGGTTTTGATTTCCGGAGGAATTCATGGAGATGAAATCAATGGAATAGTGGCTGTAAGAAAAATGCTTGAGGAAGAAATAATAGTGCCAACCAAAGGGACTATTATATTTATGCCTTTGGTGAATGTCTATGGGTTTTTGAGTAGCTCGAGAACATTTCCTGATGGAAGAGATCTCAATAGGAGTTTCCCCGGAAGCAAAAAAGGTTCACTAGCTTCGCAGATTGCCTTTATTCTTTCAAATGAAATCATTCCGATAATTGATTACGGGATAGATTTTCATACAGGCGGGAGAATGCTTTCCAATTTTCCACAGGTCCGGGTAGATTATAAAGACAAAAGAGGACTAGAGTTGGCTAATGCTTTCGGAACGCATTTTATTCTCAATTCACCTCATATAGATAAATCATTTAGGAAAGAGGCTTATAAAAGAAGAAAGCATATACTGGTCTATGAAGGAGGTGAATCTATGAGATTGGACGATTATGCAGTAGAGGAAGCGATTTTGGGTACCAAAAGGATGTTGAATTATTTGGATATGCTGCCCGGTGAAGTGCTCTCAAAACCTACGATTATGATCAAGGAAAGCTCTTGGGTAAGGGCTAAGGTTTCCGGAATTTTTTCTTCAAATGTAAAATTGGGAGATGAAGTCAAAAAAGGACAGATCATTGCAAAAATCACCGACCCTTATGGTCAGGTAAAAGTACCTGTGAAAGCTACCAATAACGGTCATGTTGTAGGATTGAACAACAATCCTGTTGTCAACGCAGGGGATGCAATCGTTCATGTTGGAAGAGTTTAAAAAAAAATATCAAACAGGATCCCAAATTTACATTATTTGATTTCAGTTACAGCAGACTTGAATTGACAGGTCTGATCAAATGCATAAAATAGAATTATTTGAAATAAAAAAGCCGGGGATTCCCGGCTTTTATCTGAACTTTTGGTTTATCTCAAGGAGACCACATTCGGCATAAAAAATTCACCATCGGTGATATTGAGCGGAGTTCTTTGGCTTAGTTCTCCTGTTTGATTTAAATCAAAAGCAACTGCCTCGAAAGTTCCATAGGAACCTTCTGTAGTAAGTTCGGTAAGCATCAAAGAAGCATTGTCCATAGCACCTGGATTTAGGCTTTGCAACAATACTGCTCCATATTCTTTACCGTTTTCATCTAAATAAATGAGGGTAAGCGACGGTGCAGGTTGATCATTCACCAAAATCGGATTTTGCATTTCATAATTGACACCAAATTCGGGAGTGACATTTGTTCTCAATGAAATGATAATTGCATTTTTATTGGGGTCATTTCCTGTTACAAAAGTGAAAATCGTAAATCGGTTACTTGAATTGGGATCTTCGATAAATACTATGTTGGCATCATTGCTGCCACTAAATTCTTTTTCCACACCGTTGACTTTGAATTTATAATTATAGTTGGGTCTTGGGTCTTCTTTATCGCAGGAAGAAAATGCGAAGACAACAAAAAGGCACAGGAGAAGGATTTTAGGAATTTTCATTTTATAATGAGTTGGTTTTGATTTTTTAACGGTTTTATGGATTGTAGGGGTTACAATCCGACTCACAAAAATAGGTTAAAAATCAGATTATTTTAAGATTCAGATAAAAAGCCCTCTCAAATATCTGAGAGGGCTTTTTATCGGAATCATCTATTCATTAAGCAAAATATTTTTTTAACCCTTCTATTTTCTCATCAAGAGATTCCTGCACAGCTTGATAGGCCTCCCGGTTCGGAAGTTTTTCATTTACAGAGAAATAATACTTAATCTTTGGTTCAGTACCTGATGGCCTGGCTGAAATTTTACTGCCATCTTCTAAATAAAATTGGATCACATTTGATTTATCCATTTTCAATTCGGATTCTGTACCATTGATCAGGTCATAAATCTTACTTTCCTTTACATCGACAATTTTTACGACTTTGATGCCGTTCATTTCTGTGGGTTTGTTGGTTCTGAAACCAGACATGAGGTTTTGGATTTGTTCTGCTCCGTCTTTTCCTTTTTTGGTCACAGAAATGAGAGATTCTTTGTAAAACCCAAACTGCATATAGATTTCAGCAAGTACATCCTGAATGGATTTACCTTTTGTCTTGTAGTAAGCAACAATTTCAGCAACCATGGCACAGGCAGAGTTTCCGTCTTTGTCTCTCACAAAATCCCCGACCAAATACCCATAACTCTCTTCTCCACCGCCTATAAACTCTTTCTTTCCTTCAAGATTCCTGATTATTTCAGCGATGTTTTTAAATCCTGTAAGTACTGAATAGCAGGTTACTTCAAAGCCCTTACAGATTTCATCAATCAATTCTGTAGTAACGATGGTATTTACCATAAACTGATCTCCGGTCAGTTTCCCATGTTCCCTCCATTTACTTAGGAGGTAATAGGTTAGCAATGCCCCCGTTTGATTACCGTTCAGTAATTCAAAATCCCCTTTTCCGTCAGGGATACAAGCTGCATAACGATCTCCATCCGGATCACAGGCCAAAACAAGTTCAGCTCCGATCTTTTTGCCCAGTTCAATAGACATGTTCAATGCCTCAGCCTCCTCAGGGTTAGGATATATGACCGTTGGGAATGTTCCATCGGGCTCTGCCTGTTCTTTGACTACATGAATATTTTCAAATCCAAATACTTTTAAAGAAGCGGGAACCATCTTCCCGGAAGCACCGTGGATAGGGGAAAACACGATTGGCATTGCCCTTTGAAGCATTATTTCATTCGGAGATAGACTTAGTTTTTTGACAAGATTTAGATAAATCAAATCAAAATCCTCTTCTATATATTCAATCAAATTGTCATTCTTGTTCCAATTGACATCGTCGATGGAATTGATTTTTTGCACTTCTTCAATGATGTTTTTATCATGTGGTGCGACTACCTGACCACCATCATCCCAATATGCTTTATACCCGTTGTACTCTTTGGGGTTGTGTGAGGCAGTTACCATCACGCCACTTTTGCATCCAAAATGCCTGATGGCAAAGGATAGCATTGGAGTGGGTCGAAGTTCTCTGAAGTATTTTACTTTAATGCCGTTTGCTGTAAAGACATTGGCAGTGGTACCTGCAAATAAAGTATTATTGATCCGGCAATCATGTGTGATGGCTACCTTGATTTCTTCATTGGGAAAGCACTTCAGGAGATAATTGGCAAGGCCTTGGGTAGCCATTGCGACGGTATACACATTCAACCTGTTAGAGCCAACACCCATGATTCCCCTTAATCCTCCTGTCCCGAATTCCAAATCCCTGTAAAAGGAATCTATTAATTCAGTTTTGTCCGGCGAATCCAAGAGAGCACGTATCTCTGCTTTACTCTGTTCATCAATATTACTGTTCAGCCAGCTTTCAGCTTTGGCGGCAATTAATGGTTCTATTGTTGTCATTTTGGAAAAAGTTTTAATGATTTTCTAAGATAGATAATTCAACAAAAATAGCCATAATAAGAGGCCAATAAGATTAATAAAATTTGATTATAGATTTCCTCTCAACTCCTGTTCCCTTTCGATTGCTTCAAACAGCGCTTTAAAATTCCCTTTTCCAAAGGAACGGGCACCTTTTCTCTGAATGATTTCATAAAAAAGAGTAGGGCGGTCCTGAACCGGTTTTGTGAAAATCTGTAAAAGATAACCTTCGTCATCTCTGTCCACTAGGATATTCATATCTTTGAGTGGCTGTAAGTCTTCATCTATCTTACCCACACGGTCCAAGAGGTCATCATAGTAGGAGGAAGGAACTTCCAAAAATTCAACACCTCTTTTCCTTAATTCTGATACGGTATGCACGATGTCATCAGTCGCAATGGCCATATGCTGAACACCGGGACCCTTGTAAAAATCAAGGTATTCTTCTATCTGTGATTTCTTTTTCCCTTCTGCAGGTTCATTGATTGGAAACTTGATATAACCATTTCCATTTGAAACCACTTTGGACATCAATGCGGAATATTCGGTCGATATGTCTTTGTCGTCAAATGTGATCAAAAGTTTGAATCCCATCACATTTTCATAAAAGTCCACCCATTTATTCATTTCTCCCCAACCTACATTTCCCACACAATGGTCAATATATTTCAAACCTATAGGAACAGGTCTATACTCGCTTTTCCTAGGTTTATATCCCGGAAGGAAAATACCTTTATAATTTTTTCTTTCTACAAAAGTATGGACCGTTTCACCATAAGTTCTGATGGATGCAGTGACCACTTCTCCAAATTCATCGGAGGATACTTTTGGTTCCTCGTAGGGGACAGCACCCCGGGTGACTGTTTCAATAAAAGACTGTGCTGCATCATCTACCCAAAGGGCCAAGACTTTCACTCCATCACCATGTTTTTTGATATGATCAGCAATCGGATGGTCTTCCAATAATGGCGTAGTCAGCACCAATCTGATTTTGTCTTGTTTTAGCACATAAGATGCTTTATCTCGGATTCCTGTTTCTGGACCTGCATAGGCGATGAGTTCATAACCAAAGGCATATTGATAAAATAAAGCGGATTGTTTGGCATTGCCAACGTACAATTCAATATAATCCGTCCCGTTTATAGGAAGAAAATCCTGTTCCATAGTAAAATTATTTTTGGGTTTAATTCTTTCAGTTCCAAATATACTAATAATTGCACTCAGTGCCGGTTTTTTCGATCTTCTGCAGGGTTCGCGGAGTGCCAATTACCTTAACGCCATTTTTCGCAGTTATTTCCCAAATTCAAATTTAGGCTTGTCCGCTTCGGTTGGCCAAAAGAAATATAAATCCTAAAAATGTAAAAGATAAAGCCCATGAGGCCTGTCCATGTATCGGCTGCCCCAACAACAAGAAGATGTACCATAAAGGCACAGTTACCAACCCGATCACAAATTTAAATGTTGCCGTAAATGCAGGATCTTTGACTTTAGGGGCTACAAACAACCAATTCAAAAAAACCGGAAAGTGGAATAACTTCATGACTTTATTGGTAAAATAGGGCGGGGAACTGAATTTCTTTGACTTTTTATTCTCGCTGTTGTTAAAAAAGTTGGCAACTTTTTCAGGAGCAGTGAGGTCAATCCGATTTTCCACCAACTCTTCTAACTTTTCATGATAGCCTTCTTCGGGAATGTGACTTACCAACGGCTTCAAACTTTGTTGAGTATCCTTGATAAGGCTATCAAAATTTGGATAATGGTTTTTTGGGTCAATTGTTGGCCCAAAAATGATATGGACTTTACTGCCTGATTTTTGATGATTGCTGTAATTGATTCCTACTGGTAATATAACCAATTCAAGATCAGGGTCTTTTTCGAGGGCTTGATAGGCAATCCTTGCGAAGCCTTTTCTCAATGGTCTGAGGTTTCTATGGATACTATGATTACCTTCTCCAAAAATCACCATGGCACCTTTGTTCAATAGTACATGAGTGCTTTTATCAAAGGTCTCCTTATTTTTCTCCATGTTGTTTATTCCATCTCTTACTCGATAGATCGGAATCATACGGATAAAATCCAGCATTTTGGCAATTATGGATTTCTTAAAAACAGAGGCCCTTGTTAAAAAGTATGGATTAAGCCGCGTATGGGTCGCAATCAGTATTGGATCAATCAAAGCATTCTGATGATTAGAAACGACAAGAACTGCCTTTCCTTTTGGAATATAATCCTTCCCTGTAACATTGATTTTAAAGAAATAGAAATGAAGCGCAATTTTGACTTTTAGTCTAAGGAAATAATTGAAAAGATCTTGCATTGAGTGTCTATTTTTCGCTAAAAGATGGTATTTCAGAACTGGAAAAACGCATCCAGATGGAGGAAATGGTCATACCCGAGATAATATGCCAAATGCCCCACCACGCAGCAATGATGGCCATTCCGCCCAATCCTTCAAAATAGGTAAATATAAGAACCAAAGCCAGCCCTGAGTTTTGGATGCCTGTTTCAATGGTCAAGGTTTTGGTATCAGCTAGATTTAAACCTCCGATTTTGGCCAATGAAAAACCAGAGAACAATGCTACAAAGTTGTGGGCCAAGACCCATAGGAATATGAGTCCAATAAATTTCAGGAATAAGTCATAATTCCCTATGAATGCTATAATTACAAATCCTGCAAAAATTAAAATACTGAGCGGTTTCAATATGCTAGTGGCTTTTGATGCCCAAATGGGATACCTGCTGTTAATATACATCCCGATCATCAAGGGTAATCCCAAAATCAAGGCAACGGTCTGGAAAACTTCAAAATAGGAAAGGGAAATTTCTTTAAGCAAATTAGCCGAAGGACCATAAAACCCCGCCCATAGCGCGAAATTGAAAGGTGTCAAAAATATGGAGAAGGCTGTTGAAAAGGCGGTAAGTGACACTGATAAAGCTGTGTTCCCCTTTGCCAAATGGGTCATGAAATTTGATACATTTCCCCCGGGGCAAGCAGCTACCAAAAACATGCCCAAAGCTACAGATGGAGGTGGATTAATAATATTGACCAAGATCAGTGTCAATAAGGGGAGAAAAAAGAATTGGGAAAGTATTCCTAATCCAAAGGATTTGGGGTTTTGAAAAATGTACCTGAAGTCCGTTGATTTAAGGTCTAGAGCCACCCCAAACATAATGATCGCCAAAGATAGATTCAGCAATAAAAGTGAATCTTGATTGAAATTAAGTTTACTGGTATCGAGTGCTTCTTGCATTTTTTGGGATGAATTTTCCTTGAAATATAAGAAGCAGTGTTGGAATGACAAAAATCCTTGATCAAACATCTTTTCCAATCTTTTGGTATGTGGGATCGATTCGTATGTTAATTTTTTGATGTGAAAAACAAAATTTTTAACATCAAAAACATATAACTTTTAACAAAAAATTACTTTAAAAAATATTTTTGTACTGTTGGGATAAATTTTTATCTTTTCCGAACATTTGTTATATCACCCAAAATCTAACAAAAGCAGAATTCACCTATTGCATGTTCCTTCTATCAAAAAAAATGATAGAGGAATATATTGAAGTACAGAGCGTTATCAAATTCGAGTAGATTAATCTATTGAATTTGAATTGAAACTGTTTAACAAAATTTCTTTTTAAATTATCGATACATGTTTCCAATCAGACCTGGGCAGTATAGGCACCTAGAGCCCCTTTACAGGGAAGTTTTTCCTCCTGACTTTGCAAAAAGCCAAGAATTCGGTAAAAGCCAAAATTTCGCAGTTAATGCCAGAATCCATGAAATAGGGGAGGGCATTGAACCTTTTTCGGGTACGTTGACTGACCAACATCTTGCTCACCTTTTGAAAAGGACAAGGTTTGGGACTACCATGAAAGAAATCAAAACTTTCAGAAACAAATCCTTGTCAGCTATTTTGGATGAAATCCTGGTGGTTTCATTGGATTACCCTGAGCCTATCAACAACTATAATAAGCCAAGTGAAGGTAAAATTGACCTAAATGTACCCCTAGGAGCTTCATTTGTTAATGCCGCATTCGATGAGGATTTTGAAGGAGATCGGATTATTGCGTTGAAAACTTGGCTAATCGGTAGGATAATTAGTCCTAACTCAGGTATACAGGAAAAGATGCTGTTATTTTGGTGGAATTTTTTACCCATCAAATTGTGGGATGTTTTTATAGCCAAATCCTGCTATGGTTATATACAAATGCTCAATCGACATGTCTTCGGCAATTTTAAGGAACTGATCAAGGACCTGACCATGGATCCGGCAATGTTGGTTTTTTTAAGTGGTGCATTCAACAACAAAGAAAACCCTGATGAAAATTATGCTAGGGAAATACAGGAATTGTTTTGCATCGGAAAAGGAAAAGATGCAGGATATCAGGAGGAGGATGTTCGTGCTGCAGCCAGAGTATTGACAGGATGGACGGTCAATTGGGAAAGTATTCATTCAGAGGGACCTCCAATTTCATATTTTAACCCTGAAATGCATCATACAGGGAATAAGACGTTTTCAGCTTTCTATGGTAATAAAGTCATTGAAGGAAAAGAAGGAGAAGCTGGAGCAGGGGAGTTGGACGAGTTATTGGAAATGATCTTTGCTACGAATGAATCATCCAAATTTATCGCCAGAAAACTCTACACCTTTTTTGTAGCGGCTGAGATATCCGATCTCGCGGAAACAAATGTGATTACGCCATTGGCTGCCATCATCAAAGGAAATAATTACAATATCCGGCCTGCCCTGAAAGCGCTATTGAGTTCTGCCCATTTCTTTCATGCCGAAATCATGGGTTCCATGATCAAAAGTCCGATGGATTTTATTTTGGGTCTTTGGAGAAATTTCGATATGCCTGCGGCCCAAAATCCACTAGGCGAAAAAGATTTTTATGCTGCTATTCTTTGGAACATGGGAGGTATCGGTCAGGAAGTTGGCGATCCACCAAATGTAGCCGGTTGGCCACCCTACTATCAGGCTCCTAATTATGATAAAATATGGATCAATACTGACTCTATCACCAAAAGAGCCCTCGCCTCGGATTCCATGATATTTTGGGGCTATTGGATATCAAATTCGGTAAATGTTGCCGCAGACTTGCTGGAATATGTCAAAGGATTTGAAAATCCTGAGGATCCCAATTCCCTCATATCTGAATTTGTTCTTTTGAATCTTGGGCCAGCTTTGAGTCCACAACAAATTGAAATGGCAAAAAACATTTTACTGAATGGGCAGGAACAGGATTACTATTGGACAGGAGCCTGGCTGACATATATGGCAAATCCAAACGATGAGTCCAATGCCACAGTTGTTTTAAATAGACTTAAACCAGCTTTTCAACTGTTGTTACAGATGGGTGAATCGCAATTGATGTAATTATATGAAAAGACGGTCTTTCATCAAACATGCAGCGCACAGCCTGGCAATTCCAAGTTTTTTGGGCGCTATGAACAACCAAAGTTTCGGGCAAACCATTGATCGGTTACTGAATTTGGCCAATGAAACAGACAGGGTTTTGGTTTTAATCTATCTTGAAGGAGGTAATGATGGGTTAAATACAGTGATCCCATTATCTCATTTGAGTGAACTCAATAAAGTAAGGCCACATGTCATTTTGCCTGAAAACAAATTATTGCCCATTGATTCCACGGATTTTGCACTCCACCCTTCACTTTCAGGTTTTAAGTCTCTTTATGAAGAAGGAAGGCTTCAGGTGGTTCATTCAGTTGGTTATCCTCAACAAAGCCATTCTCACTTCAAATCCCATGATATCTGGATGAGTGGTTCCCGGTCCGATGAGTTGGTCCCCTCAGGGTGGACAGGCCGTTACTTGGAATCCAATCATCCCCAATTTCCGGATGCTTATCCCAACCCTGATCATCCCGATCCAATGGCAGTGGAAATCGGAAATGGTTCTTCCATGTTGTTTCAAGGGGAAAGGGCCAATTTCAGTATGGTAATCAATAACCCCAATTCATTTTATCAGATTTTGAATAATGCCATAGAAGATACTCCGGATACCATTGCAGGGGACAAATTGAAATACATCCGCTTGATAGCCCAACAATCCCAAAAATATGGCATGATCGTCAAGCGTGCAGCTGAGAAAGTTACCCAACAGAAAATCTACCCTGACACGAGACTTGGAAATCAATTGAGAATAGTATCCCGATTGATTTCAGGTGGGTTGAAAACACCATTGTATTTGGTAAGAATGGGTGGATTTGATACCCATGACAACCAAGTGGAAGGGGGAGACCATAGTATAGGCAAACATGCAAACCTGCTTCAAAACCTTAGTGATGCTGTCATGGCATTTATGAATGACCTTGAATTTCAGGGCTGTGCGGAAAGGGTGATGGGAATGACTTTTTCGGAATTTGGAAGGAAAATTGTTTCTAATGCCAGTATGGGTACAGACCACGGCTCGGCTGCACCATTATTTATTTTTGGAAACATGTCACATGGCGGTTCGCAGGGTACAGCTCCGATCATTACAGGAAATGAGGTATATAGGGACAATATTCCTTTTCAGACTGATTTCAGACAAGTGTATACTTCTTTGCTGAGTCAATGGTTTGATGCCGGAAATAGTAGTATTCAATCTGCAACTAGAGGAAGTTTTGAACAAATTCCTGTTGTCAAAAATGCATTAGTGACTTCGATAGAAAGAGAGGAACCTAGTACATTGAAATTATTCCCGAACCCTGTTCAGGATTTTGCCACGATAAAACTTGATGTATGGTCCGGGAAAGTCAGGATTGACTTGATAGATGTCAAAGGATCAAGTGTGGGAATGTTGTTTGAGGGCAATACTTCAGAACGACAGTTTACAAAGATTATCGACTTATCCATGTATCCTCCCGGCAAATATATACTGAGAGTGATGGATGGGAATAGGAGACATACCTTGCATGTGATCAAGCTTTGATGAAATCTTGATTCATGCCATGACTCCAAGTCATGGCATGAATCAGCCAAAGTGATTTAAAGTCAGAATCCTGCCTAATGCCCATGTATAAGATATTTATGACTGAATCCTCCTCAATTAAAAATCACTATCAGTTTCAAACCAACCCTTCCAAGTGTTTGTCCAATGTTTCCCTAATATCACCTGAAGGCCTGTCAGCTGAAGGATCTAAAATTTTGCCTTCGGTATCCAAAAGTAAGAACCTTGGGATAGCATTGACCATGAAAAACTGAGTGAGTTCTGATTGCCAAGCGTTTTCAGCAAACCATTGAAGACCATCCATTTTTTTGTTTTTGACCATTTTCTCCCAAGGTTCTTTGGTATCGTCAATTGAAACTGTGAGGAAAGCAACAGGTTTGTCTTTGTATTCCTCTTTCATTTTATCCCAATGAGGATGTTCTGCAATGCATGGCCCGCACCAAGTTGCCCAAATATCGATGTATACAAGTTTACCTTTCAGGTCGCTCATTTTTACAGCATTGCCATCAATATCTACAAATGAGAAATCAGGGACTTCTTTTCCGGGACTGATAGGTTCCCATTTTGCCTTGATTTTTTCGAGTTTTTCAACAAATTTTGGAGTTGAGTTTTCCGCCAGGAATTTTTTGTACTGCTCCTCCACATGGACAGGTCCCCTGTATTCCATGTTCATTTTTATGTTTTCATATTTAAAATAATCCCTCATCTCAGCATCCTTAAGCAATGAATCTATTGCCAAGTTGGAAGCGTCTTCGTAGGAAGTTAAAGTGGAATCTTCTTTCATCAAGGCCGAAGATAATTTCTGGATTCTTGAATCAACGATATTCTTGTAAGGGGCTACGGCCAATAATTCCTTTCGGTCTAATGGTACATTTTCTATTTCTGCCTGAATTCTTTCACGTGGGAAATCTACTGAGTCCTGATTCGTTTTGGTGATATACCCATGATACATAGGGTATATCTGATCCATAAATAGACTTTGATAGGTGAAAAACGAATTTTCCAATTCCAAAAATTCAGGGTCAATTCCTTCAGTATTATTCAATTCGTTGTAATTGGTTTTGACAACATTCAACATGCTGTCTTTCTTCATAAAATATTCATCCTGTTTCAAGGCCATCAATTCCATGATGTTGTTCAGCCCACTTTCATTCATGGATTTCATTTTCTTGCGGAGGTATGAATTTTCACCAGCCTTATCTCCGCTTGCCAGAAAAGTGGCACCAAATTCCTCCGCATCTCCAGTCAGATAAATACTGTCGCCCGGGCTTAAATATAGACTAAACCTGAGGTCAGCATTTTGGACCAAAAACAATTCAGTTTCCTCGTAATCAAATTTTAACAAAAATGAACCGTCGCTTTGAAGGGAATCTACAGACAATTCATCTTCGAGGGATACTTTTATTACCGGACCCGTATGGTTTTCCAGTTTACCTGCAATCGTGATGGTTGTGTTGATGTCTTTTTCTTTTTCCGAACAGGAAAAGAAGGCTATGAGGATAATGAGGGATAACAAGGTTTGTTTTTTCATGGCTTTATGTGGTTCGTTAAAAATATTGGTGAATGGGAAGAAATCATGTAATCTAAACTAATAGACCTAAAGATAAAGTATTAAACGTTTAGCTGAAATAATACAAAGAAAATTTTTTGAAAAAATATTTGAAGCCTTTCTGCCATATGCAAATATCACAACCAAAGGCTTTTATCAAATAAATAGCCCCTTGGGCAGATTGGATATTTAGAATATTAGTTTTAAGTTTAGATAATTCAAATATATCCGCCATTTATGGCGCCAACGTTACCTATAGGAATCATTAGCGCCATATGTGGCGGAAGGCAAATCGATATATGCGATTACCAGAACCCCAACAAGAAGACATTTTGTAAAAAATAAATCAACTTTTTTGTTTCACTATAGGGAAACCTTTGTAATTTTGTAATGTGGATAAAAATCAGAAGCATAGGAAGATAACGTTTTACAAGAACTACTTTCAAGACTTCTTTTCCAGACAAACTAAAAAAGTAAAGGCAAAAATTGTTTGGACTTTTGATTTAATTGAGGAGTTACAAAGAATTCCGGAAACATATCTCAAACACATAGAGAATACCGATGGTCTTTATGAAATTCGAGTTCAACTAGGAAGCGACATTTTTAGAATTTTCTGTTTTTTTGACCAAGGGCAATTGGTTGTATTAGCAAACGGGTTTCAAAAGAAAACACGAAAGACCCCCAAGAGAGAAATAGAAAAGGCACTTAAAATAAAAGTAGAATATGAAAGCGAAAAATAAAAATTTAATGACTCTTGAAGAGTTTAAAGAAAAGAACTACGGCAAACGAGGGACAAAAGAGCGTGACGAACTGGAAGCAGGTTATGAAGCCTTCAAAATCGGGGCTTTAATTCACGATACTCGGATTGAAATGGGAATGACACAAGAACAGCTTGCAGAAAAAGTTGGAACTACAAAATCCTACATTTCAAAAATCGAGAACAACATTAAGGAAGCACGAATTTCAACACTCCAAAAAATCATAGAACTTGGTTTCGGCGGAAAACTTGAACTAAATATAAAAATTTAAGGTGTTACTTGCCCGAAAGGAGGAAAACCGCATATAATAGCACCTAAGAAAACATGGGGCGGTCAGTGGTGACGGAAAGGATGGTTCCCCGAACTAACTTTAGCAATGGCGGACAGGTAATCGCTCCGAGATGCCCCACGTCTCCAAGCTGAATCACGTTCTCAAAAAGCTAAATCATAACCTAAGTATGGACAAAATTTTTGTTTATACCATAACTTCAAGTTAAAAGCCTATTCATGCCATAACTCAAAGTCATGGCACGAATCACCCTAAGCCAACTCCCTCAAATCAACAGGAACCACCCTGGAGACTCCTGCTTCAATCATGGTAATGCCATAAATGATGTCCGTGCTTGCCATGGTGCGCTTATTATGTGTGACGATGATAAATTGGGACTCCTTCGAAAAAGTCTGAATGATGTTGTTGAACTTGTCAATGTTGGCATCATCCAATGGGGCATCCACTTCATCAAAAATACAGAAAGGTGCAGGCTTCAGCAGGTAAATTGCAAAAAGCAGTGAGGTCGCTGTCAAGGTTTTTTCACCACCTGAAAGTTGATTGATGGTCAAGGGTCGTTTGCCTTTTGGTTTGGCCATAATTTCTATTGGACTTTCCAAAGGATTATCCGGATCGACCAAAGTCAGGTCACATTGGTCTTCATCGGTAAACAGGGAACGGAATACCTTGATAAAGTTTTCCTTGATTTTCCCAAAAGCATCGAGAAAAGTTTCCTTGGCTACCTGATCGATTTCTTTGATGGTTTCCACCAAGGAGTTTTTAGCTTTTACCAAATCCTCTTTTTGTTCAGTGATGAAAGTATGGCGAAGTTTGATTTCATCATAAGCTTCCATTGCCATCGGATTGATAGGACCAATTCTTTCCAGACGGTCTTTGGCCTTTTGGACAATTTCCCGCATATCAGCATCAGACATTTCAAGATAGGCTTCATCCAAATCAGGATTTTCTTCCATCAAGGTATCCAAGTCAATTTCAAATTCTACACTCAATCTTTCTTTTAGACTGGTCAATTTGAGTTTGACCTCATTGAGGGCCTGTTGAAATTCTTGGATCAAGGTATCCAAGGATTCTTTGGATTTCTGAAGTTCTCGGATCTGTTTATCAGTATTGTCTATTTCTCCCCGGCAGGCGTAATAATCCTTTTCTGCCTCTGTAACCCCTTTTTCAATGCCTTCTTTTTCTGCATAAAGCTCAATCAGCTCATCATCTTTGATTTCATTGTTGTCCAACAATCCTTTGATCTCAAGATCGATGGCGCTCTGTTCCATTTGGGATTTTTCAATCCTTTCCTTACTGCTTTCAAAGGCAGATTGCTTAAATTCAATTTCCTGATTGAGGCTGTTGACCCTATTGTTGTGCTGATGGTAGAGGATATTTTCCTGATTGAAGGCAGAAGATTTTTGGCTGAGACTTTCACTTTCAGTTTGTAGTTGTTCATTGACTACTTCCAGTTCTTCTTCCACTGATGCGAATAGTGATTTTTCTTTTTCGAGTTCTGGCCCGATAAACTCCAGGCTTTCCTGAATGGTCTCTATTCTTTCAAGAATATCCTCCCGTTTATTGGCATTGGAGGAAAGTAATTCACTCAACTGTTCTTTTCGGGTACGGATAGAAATAAACTCCTGATTGACCTCATTGAATTCCTGTTGGATCTTCTCTATGGCAGATTTGAAACTGACCTCTTTCAGTTTCAAAAGATCACTGATTTTTCCGTCCAAATTGGATCTAGTCGCAGAAACCTTCTTGTTCAGTTCTTTGATCTCTTTCTCCAGCTTTTCCAGGTTCTTTGCTCTACCAATCCTTTTTCCTTCAAATAAACCTACAGAACCTCCTGAAATACTGAATTTTCTTTTGGTAAACTTTCCGTTTTCCGTGATGAAAATTGCGGTTTTGTCTTGAGGAAAGTCCTGATATTCTCCTTTGACGATGTAGACATCATCCAAGATGAAACCAATCAGTTTGGCATATTTTTCATCATACTCAATGATTTCTGTTGCCGGTATGGCATTGGCAAAAAGCTTGGTTTGGGTAGGATGAAAGCTATTGAAATGTTCAAGGACAAAAAAATTGGCTTTGCCTTTGGCGGCATCGCTCAATAAGTTAACTGCTGCGATGGCTTGGGCTTCTGTCTCGACTACATAATAATTCATGTAGGTTTCCAGATAGTTTTCGATGGTCACCCGGTATTTTTCTTCCGTGGTCAGGATATCGGATAGGAGCGGGGTGTTTTTTCCCCAATCGGAATTTTTCTTTAGGAATTTGATGGCTTCAGGAAAGCCTTCCAAATTTTCAACCAGTGATTTGGTCAGGTTAAACTCATTTTGTTTGGCATCAAGTTTCCTAGACGTCTGCGTAATCTCTTCCCGAATCATATCTATGATCCTGTTGGATTCCTCAATTTTCTGGGATTGGTCTTCTTCTTTTGCCTTAATGATACTGAGCTTCTTGGTTTTATTCTCCAGCTGCGCTCTCAATATGACCAATTTATCTTCAAAATCAGACAAACTTGCTTCCTGACTGTTGTCATCAGAAGCTGTTTTTTCAAGTTCCTGTTTTAAGGTGGAAAGCTGGATTTGCTTGATTTCAAGGTCTTTTGAAAGTTGGTAAACTTTGTCTTTTGATTCTGAAAACTGACGGGAAAGCACTTTCTGCTTTTCCTGTGTAGTAGTCTGTTGGTTTTTTTGTGATTCGTAATCCCTTCTGAGTTCTTCTACAACAAATTCCTTTTCTGCCAATAATTTTGCAGCACTTTCTTTTTCCTGTTCCAAAGATCGGATGCTGAAACCTGCCCGGTCATTTGACTTGCGGTCAGCATCAATTTGTTCCCTGAGTTTTTGGGACCTGTCCTCCAAAAATCTCAGCCTTTCATTCTTGATTTTTTTATCACTTTCAAATTGCCGGATTTTATTGACATGCTCATTCAATGTCTTTTGTCTGGAAGAAAGGAGTTTTTCCTTTAGAATCAATTCCGATTTATTATGCTCCAAAAAGGCTTCTTTTTCAGCGATTTTGGTGTTAATTTCTAATTTCCGGTCAGTTTCTTCCTGAACTTTTTTATGAATTGAAATCAGGGAATCACTGTGTTTTTGCACAGATTTTTTGGCTAGGTTGATACTTGCCTCTTTATATTCCTGTTTGATTTCAAAATACCTTGCAGTCTGTTTTGCCTGTTTTTCAAGACTCTTCAGGTTTTTTTCAATTTCAAAAAGTACATCCTCAACACGCTCCAGATCCGCATCCGTATCCTCTAACTTTCTGAGTGTTTCCTTTTTTCTGGTTTTGAATTTGGATATTCCGGCTGCTTCCTCAAAAAGCTCTCTTCTTGAATTGTTCTTGTCATTGAGCAATTCATCGATCATTTTCAACTCTATGATGGCGTAGCTGTTGGAGTTGATGCCCGTATCCATAAATAGGTTGGTAATGTCCTTCAGCCTGCAGGTAACACCATTAAGCAGGTATTCACTTTCTCCACTTCGATAATACCTGCGGGTAATGGTAACGTGCGTGTATTCAGTTGGAAGTAGGTTTTTGGTGTTCTCGAAAGTGAGGGAAACCTCAGCAAGGTTGGTGGGCTTACGGTTTTTTGTTCCGTTAAAAATCACATTTTCCATTTTGTCTGACCGGAGCATCCTTGACTTTTGCTCACCCAAGACCCATCTAATGGCATCTACCACATTGGACTTGCCACAGCCGTTTGGCCCTACAACTCCAGTAATCCCCTTGTCAAAATGTATGACCATCCGGTCACCAAAACTTTTAAATCCCTTAATCTCCAGCTTACTCAGCAGCATCCTGTAATTGTTGAAATTGAATACCAGACAAATTTACTTTAATTCAGAAATTAAGCAAGGATGGAGGAGAAAGGATGAAGGATTAATGCATCTTCTTTCAGAACGGGCTTTTCGTATCCCTATTTTTTCTGTGACGCTTTAGCGAAGTGAGGAATCTTTTAGGGAAAGTCAGGATTCTTTCTAAGGACCTTTTTTCCAAAGTAACTTGCCTCAATAAGATCAACTATTTCTTCATTTATTGATTTTCCCCAATTTAATTTGGGTTTTTGCATTTTTCAATTTTTATGGAGACTTCAAATTTTCTAAATTCCAACTGAAAATTTAAATGTTTTTCTATAACATTTTAGACATCAATTTTATGAATAGAGGCTTCAGGAGATTTCATAAATTCAAGAAAATGAAAATGTTTCTTTTTTGGATATTGACTATATGTTTTTTGGTTTCCTCCTGTAAAACCGCACCCGTCAGAAGAGAAATTAATTCCACAGCTCAAATCCAATACCTGAACCCTGAAAATAAATTCATGAAAGTCCATATGAAGGATGGAAGTGTGTTTATTTTGAATTTTTGGTTTTTGGATGACGTGCAAAATAATCTTTCAGGTTATGGCGAACTACTAAATATTCAGAGAAGGGTTGTTGAAAGGAGGATAAGGCCAGACAACAGAAAAGAAATAGTAGATCCTTTTACTTTTTCACTTGATGAGGTAGCACTTGTAGAAACTAATGACCCTGGAAATTCCTTGGGAGGTGGTCTTGGTTTTACCACAGCCCTTATAGGAGGTGTTGCTGTACTTTGCATTCTTAGCCCCAAGACCTGTTTTGGTTCTTGTCCGACTTTTTATGCAGAGACTGATGATACATTAAGGATTTTGGCAGAAGGTTTTTCAACAAGCATCTTACCATCTCTTGAAAAAAATGATGTCGACATGCTGTATGAGGCAAAATACAAAAAAGATTTTCAACTGACACTGACCAATGAAGCATTGGAAACCCACTCGATAAGATATGCCAATATTCTGTGTTTTGAAAAAGAGGCACATCAAAGGGTCTTTGCAAGTCCTAAGGGTGACTTTTTCCTCACTGAAAACTCCAGAATCCCAAAGGATTGTAAAAGTCCCCAAGGTGATTGCTTGGAAGAGGTAAAGCTATTGGACCACAAAGAGTACTTTTCGGAAAGCGACCCGACCAACCTCCATTCAAAAGAAGAGCTGATTTTGGATTTTGATATTGAGAAGCCTGGAAATTTTGGATTGGTTCTTGGAAAGCGGCAGACCATGATGACTACCTATTTGCTGTATCAAGGATTGGCTTATATGGGTAAATCGGTTTCTTATTTTTTGGCACAACATGAACTTGGAAATATGGAAAAAAAGCCGGGGATTTTTGAAATGTTGGGTGGCGTTGAAATTTATTTTCAAAATCAGAATTTGGAATGGGAATATGCAGGAGAGGTAAATGAAACAGGCCCGATTGCGACTGATTTTAATATGGTTGAAATCGGTGAAGTTCCTCAAGGAAAATTAAAGATTAAATTACTGATGAACAAAGGTTTATGGAGAATAGATTATCTTACTTTAGTAGACATAGATTCTCAGGTTGAGCCAACAGTTGTGAGTCCTTATGCTGCTGAAAATATACATGGTAAGGAGAAAGAGCCCTTGTCCAAACTCATGGATCCCGAAGAATTTCTTGTGACTTATCCGGGCGAAAAGTTTTTGATTAACTATCGATTGCCTTTCGATCATGCTGAGCTATTCTTGGATTCCAAGGGTTTTTACTTGGAGTGGATAAGAGAAGATTGGATAAAAGAGCAGAATTTCAGGAAACTGAACCAAATGGTCAACAACCCTTCAATTTACTTGAAGAAGGTTGCTAAAGAGTACAAAAGAGTAGAACCTGTCATGGAAGAAGCATTTTGGAACAGCCGTTATGTATACTGAACAAATATTGAAGAATTTAGCCATATTATTGATGGCTTTTGGATTATTAGCCTGTGGCAGTGCGATCAAAGCACCCAAAGGTTCGGTACCGACTTTGGATAAAATTTCTGAAACTGCCAACGGTGGTTGGTTGACTTTTTATGATGGCAGTCAAGAAATTTCGGGTGAACTCATTGGATTTAAGGACGATTCATTGTTTGTTTTAAGCAACCAGAAATTATTGTCTTATTCCCAAAACAATATTCAAAATGCCAGAATGGTTTTTTATAACACCAAAGCAGATAACTACGCTATTTGGACAGGTGTCAACTCATTATTTACACTTAGCAATGGTATGTTATTGATTTTCACTTTGCCAATCAATTTAATAGTGGGAGGGGCAGTGACTTCAGGGGAATATAAAAGATTAAATTATATGGACTTTCCTGACTACTCATGGACCGAATTCCAAAAATTTTCCAGATTTCCCCAAGGACTATTGGATACCATTGACAGAAAAGAATTGGAGTTGTAGCTTCTTTAGTGATGTATGGATAGGACCTAGGGTTTCTAGTGTTGAAAAATCTACCTATCTTTAGAAGCACTAAAATTTACCACAGTGGACGCAGGCAATATTATTTACATTATCGCAATCATTATTTATTTTATCTATACTGCTGTCAAAAAGGGACAAAAGCCTCAGGATTTGGAAGGCCAAGATAATTTGCCTACTGATACCCAAAATGAAAGGAAACCTGTTTCTTTTGAAGATCTCCTAAAAGAAATCAGGTCCGGTCAGCAAGAAAGAAAAAAAGATCTACAGCAAACAGGACAGGGAACATCCGCCCAAACTAAACCCGTACCTCAGCAAGCTACTGTAAATAGAGAATTTGAACCTCAAAGAGACATTATGAGAGGTGACAGGCCCCGTTCCAAAGCTTATGGTGACTATGAAGGTACAGGGGCTGAAATCGAAAAGCCAAAGATAAAAACCTTGGATGAACAGGTGAGTCTTACGGCATCCGTAGAAGGTATCAAATCAAGTATTACTACTGATAGAATAAAGACCACTAAAACAAGAAGCAGATATGCTGAAATGCTCAGTAACCCTGCAACCATTAAAGATGCTGTGGTCTTAAGTGAGATATTGAACAGAAAAAAATTTTAAACATCTTCATCATTTATTTTTAAATCTTAAGGCCTGCGAACAAGTGACTAGGTTAGTCTTTTAATGCTATTTTTTTACATAGACTGATTTTTTCCAATCTTTAGGTTTGTCTATTGATATTGACTTTTTCAAAAACAAACTATATGAAAACCTGTTATTTTTTTGTGATTTTAAAAAAACATAAAATCCAATCAAGTTCACTATACCGTATATCCAATTATGAAAACAACTATCAACATTAAATCGGGATCCCTTTCTGAAGCCAGAAGAGATTTTCTAAAAAAGTCAGGTTCCTTAGCAGTAATGTCCATGTTCGGAGTAGCATTTTTCACCTCTTGTTCCTCCGATGATATGGATCCTGATATGGGATCACCCACTACTCCCCCCGCTACAGGGAATGGTATCAATGTGACAGCCGAGGCTGTGACTGTGGATTTGGCCGTTGCTTCGAATCTTGCTGCTACAGGAGGATGGGCATTGGTCACTGCAGCAAGAGTTTTGATTGTCAATATGGGCAACAATAATTTTAATGCCCTCACTTCGGTTTGTACCCACTCGCAATGCGATAGAAATTGGACCTTTACCAATGATGTATTCACTTGTACCTGTCATGGGTCGAGGTTCAATACAAATGGATCTGTTGTCAATGGACCTGCAACACAAGCTTTGAGATCTTATCCTGCAACAGTCACCAATAATGTGCTGACCGTAGATTTAGGATAATGAAAAAGCGTATTTATTTATTCTCGATTCTTTCGTTTCTAATTTTCCCAGAAAAAGTCCTAAGCCAAGTATTTAAAACTGAAAAAGGCAATGTGGAATTTCTTTCCAAAGCCTCCCTGAACGAATTTACAGGGAAATCATCAGACCTTAACGGATTGGTGGATTTGGAGAAAAACTTGCTGGACTTCTTTATTGATCTGAATACCTTAAGAACAGGTATAGGGCTTAGGGACAGACATATGAGAGAAAATTACCTGGAAACAAAAAAATATCCTTATGCAGAATTTACGGGTAAAATTGGCACCGAAATAAATCTTGTCGTTGGTCAAAGCAAAAGTGTAATCGCAAAAGGGAAATTCAAAATACACGGGGTAGAAAGAGAAATTGAAGTACCTGGAAAATTAACCGCTATTTCAGATTCTGAACTACAATTGGAAGCTAAGTTTACCGTATTGCTCAGTGATTATAATATCGATATTCCAACGGTTGTGTTTTATGAATTGGCAGAAGATCAAATTGTGTCTATTAGAGCCATACTTAAAAAATAAAGATGAAAAAGACTATATTATTTTTGATAATCAGTTGTTTGCCACTCTTGGTGAAAGCTCAATTGGAAAGAAAGCCTGCGACTGATGTACAAGATGTTGAATTGATATTCCATGCACCTAGACATATCAATTTGTTGACCGTAGAGCCATTGGATAAGAAAACGCTCCAATTTGCCATCATGCACACTTTTGGAACCTTGGACGGTGGTATTCAGAATCTTTATGGTTTGGACAACGGTGCAAATATTCAGTTCAGTTTTGAATATGCATTAAATGATAAATTCTCTTTGGGAGCCGCAAGACAAAGTAGGGATAAGATTTACAATCTTTATGGCAGATACCACATCCTGAAGCAAACACAGGATAATAAAATGCCTTTTTCACTTTCGTTGATGGGTGGGGCAGGTGTAAATACTTCCAATTACAGCTTTTTGCAGGAAAGTAATCCAACTTTTGCGGAGAGAAGTTCCTTTGCTTTTCAGATGATGGGAGCGAGAAAGTTCACTGATAGAATCAGTGTTCAGGTCAGCCCAATGCTGGCCTATTTTGTTGACCCTAATCCCATCTTTCTGATAGAAGGTGACCAAAATCTTTATTTGGCACTTGGATTTAGTGGTAAATACAAAATCTCCGGTAAATCTTCCCTGACCCTACAATGGATTCCTAACCTAAATAATAACCTTAGAAATAACCTCGGAGTTGGTATTGACTTGGAAGCGGGCGGTCATGTGTTCCAAATGTATTTTGTGACTTCCCAAGCGCTAAATGAACAATACCTGTTGGCAGGAGGAAACGGAGTGCCTGGTGAAGGTTTTAGGATTGGTTTTAATGTGAACAGGGTTTTTGCGACGGGAAGAAGAAAAAGTAAGTAATAATTTTTGCGACACTCTTTGTCATTTGGAAAGATGATGTAAAAGGAATTTTCTATCTTTTGCCATAATTATTGAATTATGGCGCAGGCAAATACTATTGAACAACAAAAAATTTTAAGGGTTTTCAAACTGATTAATTTACTTCGAGGTAATATCGGGAAACCCGTTCACCGACTCGCAGAGTCACTTGATACTGATCCTAGGACAATCTACAGATATTTCAAATTGTTGGAAGCCTTGGGATTTGAGATTGAAAAAAAGCATTCCAAGTTTAGGATTGTAGACCGAGTGGAAAGTCCCAATGAGTATGCTTACGGTACTTTCAATGAGGAAGAGATCCAATTGATGAATGAGCTCATTCAGAAAAGCAGTAAGAAAAATCTTCTGAAGGATTCCATACTACAAAAAATCAATATCAGGTCGGACTTCCGACATAGTGTGGAGCAGTTGTTCAATGCCAACCTTGGTGTTTTTGTGGATCTTTTATCAAGATCTATTAAAGACCAAAACCAAGTAATTTTGAGGGACTATTATTCTTTGAGTTCTGATTCAGTGACAGATAGGTTGATAGAACCTGTTGCTTTCAACAAGAACTTTGACTCTATCTATGCTTTGGAAGTAGAAAGCAAAGAGATGAAAATGTTCAAGATCGAAAGGATTGGGGAGGTGCTGTTGACTTCAAAACCTTATAGGTTTCAATCTTTGCATCAATCTTTAGAACAAGGATTGTTCGGATTTTCAGGTAAGAACCAATTTTATATACATCTCAAACTCAGCAAAAAAGCCTATCAGCTGATGATGGAAGAATATCCTGACGCCAAGCCACTGACATATATCAAAAACCGCAACCAATATTACTTTGAAGGTGAAATCCCCCAGTTGCCGGGTTTGGCAAGGTTTATCTTGGGATTGCCGGGGGAAATTAAGGTGATAGAAGGAGAGGAGTTGAAAGAATATTTGAATGAGCAGATTGAAAAGTTAGGATTTTGAGGGTATTGAAATAAAGGAGGACTTTTAAGAGTTAAATAAATTTTTTCTCATTTCAGAAAAGACCCACGAAATCCTATTTAACATAGACAATCTCAATCAGATTTTTTAATTCTTAACAATTTTTAATTTAGGCCAAAGAAGATTTTCGGTATTTTCAAAGGATGAAATACCTTTTTCAAATTTTCTGGCTTTTTGCAATTCTATCTGCTTGTAGTTCAAAGTCAGATAGTGGAAATTTAATTTCTGACTACCATTTTATAATTAAGGATTCCATCCGGATAGACTATCAGGGCAACTTCTTTATGCTGGATTTTGAACCTGAGTCAGGTCTATTTCTTGCAAGGAACAATAGAACAGAGGAATATTTGTTTTTAGATGACTTTGGATCTATTCTCCACCGTTTTAACCTTCAGCAAGATGGTCCAAATGCCATTTCAATGGCTCAAGGTGTAGGTTTTCTGGATAGCAAGTTTACGGTAATGGATTCAAATAAAGGAATTATTCAGTTTAGCAATGATGGTGAAATCGTTCATCAGATTGATATTCCCAAAGAATATTTCTACATCAATGGTTTGAATGGTGTCGCAAATTGGTTTGGGGAAGAACTGATGTATTACCGACCTGAAAGAGGGGAGGTTAGTTTGGAAAATCCGATTTCATTTTTCAAAAAATTGTATCAAAGTCCTTTACTTGAGATTTTTGATCTCAAAACAAAAACCATTAGAAATACCATGGAATTTCCACCGGGAACTATATATGAGGATGGGAATTTTTACCAATGGACCTTTCCGAGCTTGGTCAAGGTGTCTGAAGAGGAATGGTTGATTTACTTCTTGGCAGAAAGGAAATATCATGTTTATCATAAAGAAGCTTGGGAGTTGGTGTATCAAAAAACAATAGATCTCGATATTGCCAATGCGGTGAACACAATAGGAGTACCTATCGAAAATTGGGAAGATTACTATGAAAAGTCAAAGTTCAATGTTTTTGGGAGAATTGAACGTCTCTATGCGCTTGATGAGGAGATTTTGGTGGTCTACACCAAAGGTGTTCCTGAAGATATCGCGAGAACCAATTATTCGGAAAATATGCAAGAGCGGGCGGAATTTATCAATCGCATTCCACGATATGCTGCGGTTTTGGATAAATCCCACCAAATGCTGCAAAAAGACATTCCATTGCCCAAAGGAATGATTTTTTCCACTGTTGTCAACAATAAAGGTCAAATCATTGCCCTCAAAGACCAGGAATATTTTGGTGTAGAGGAGGATGTGGTTACTTTATATAAGGTTGAAATTGGGAAAAGCAATTGATACAAATTTTGAATAAAAGCAATCAAAGTAATTGCCAGTAGCTATCCATCAAAACAAGGAAAGCTATTAAATAAAGACTTTGCCTTGTCACCTCGATCCCGATAGCTATCGTGGAGAGAGGTCTTGAACTCAAAAGCTGAACAGATTTCTCTCTACGTTCAAATTGACAAGGAAAAGCTTTATTCCATGGATTTATCAATTGTCTCCAACATCCCGCTTACCCCATACTTGGTACTTGGTTCATTGTACTTGGTTCATTGTACTTGGTACATTTTCCCTTCATCCTTTCTCCTTCATCCTTTCCTTATCCCTGATGCTCATCCCTCAGCAAATCATTCACCGTCTTCACCGGATTAAAGGTGATCAAAGGAACTTCTACAAAGACCGTATTCCAACCTGCCATGGCACCGTTCCAAAGTCCGGGGAGTTCCAAAGCTTTGAGGTCACGTCCACTTTTTGATTTTTCGGTGATAAAGCCAGTACGCATATCCCTGAATTTGAGCAGATCAAACTTTTCACCTTTGTAGTTTTTGGTAGCACAGACCAAGTCCACAGGGTTGAAATGGGTGGAAGATTTGAATATTTCTTTTTGTTCGGGATTGTCCAAATCTATTTGGGCTGTTTCGGCTATCTGTAAAGATAAGGTCCCGTCATCCTCTTTAACCCAAAATGGACCACCTCCAGGCTCTCCGGTATTTTTCACCATACCACAGACTCTCAATGGCCTGTTAAGCTTTTTATGCAAATACTTATGTTTTTCCTCCGAAGTCAAACCATGGTAACTCTTGGGCAATTTTCCGCCCAAGTCTTGGGTAATAACTGATTCAGCTTGTGCAATGGCATTTTCTCCAGAATCAACATCGAGCTTTTTCAAAGCTTCGAATACTTTTTCCTGAACCTCCAATAGCAAGCCACCGATAGCAGTTTTATATTCTTTTGTGGGGCTTTTCAATCTATCAGGTACTTCGTTGTCAATATTTTTGATGAAAATCACATCTCCGTCAATTTCATTGAGATTTTCCAACAAGGCTCCATGGCCTGCGGGTCTGAACAGGATGCTTCCGTCTTCTTCCCTAAAAGGCGTATTGTCCATATTCACTGCAATGGTATCTGTTGACTTTTTCTGCTGGGAATAAGAAACTTCAAATTTCACTCTGTATTCCTTCTCAAGCTTTGGCTGTACCTGCGCAACTTCTTCTTTGAATTTTGACTCATGTTCGGGCGAAACGGTAAAGTGCAGCCTAACGGTATTCCCTTTACCCAATCCATAAAGAATCCCTTCCATAAAATGCTCATAGGTAGGTGTCCTGTCGTGGTCTGAGTAATGATGGAATTTCAACAAACCTTTTGGCAATTGACCGTAGCCGAGGCCTTCTTCATTCAAAAGATGCGAAATCACCATTTGGTGCTGTCCTGATTCCATGGCTTTTTTGATACTGCTTCCTGCTTTTTCCAAGCTTTTGTTGAGGTCATCGTAAAAGGCAAATTTTTCAATCTGTTGGAAAAATTTCTGAACAAAACTGCTTTTGGAAATATCTCCATCCCCTTCCAGGAATGAAAACAGGTCCTTGAACATCCTTGAAGCAGCACCACTGGCAGGGACAAATTTCACCACCTCTTTTTGAGCAGCTGTTTTGGGATAAGTATCTAAATAATGTTTGAGTTCAGTTTCTGTCAAGGCCTTAATTCCGTCGCCAATTGTGGCAGCTCCTACTATGGATAAAAAAGGAAAACCTTCCTTAAAGTTGGTCAGCTGTTCCTTTACGTTTTCAAGTGACATGCCCTGATCTAATATTTGCTTTTCTAGCTTTGCATCCATGGTTTTGTATTTATTGTTTTAAAACCTTTAATATATACATTGGAAATGGCTTAATCAAAGGCTTTTTCCCAATTATCGCCTTTAAACCTTTGAATCCTATTTTGATGAAAGACTTGCTTCAAATAATAAAATTCTTGCCTAAAAATTTCATTCATCCACAATTATACTAAACTTTATTTTTTCACCGGATCTTTTTTGGGCTAAAATATTTAGAGAATGTATATCAACCTGAAGAATCCGTGGATAGCCTCCTGTAACCTGTGCATCCCGCATCAAAACAATGAGATTGCCTGAGGGAGTCAATTGCACCGTTCCTGGATAAACCGGGGAGGTCAAAATAGGCGGTATATCATTTTCAATGGTTTCTTCCAACTGATAAGCCATCCTGTTGATCATTTCAGATACGGTAAATGTTTTACTCAAGATTCTATTATGCAAAAGCTTGGGAAGTTGGTCCCATTCCGGTCCTGCAAAAACTTTGATGTCACTTTCTTTGTACCAATTGGCTTTAATTTTGGAATGTGAATTCTCAGGAGGAAAATACCGGTCCTCATACAAGTAGGTGATGGTATCCCCTTTGACCACTTTATCTCTAGGGGTCACACCAGGATACCAACTTCGGCTTTTTCCGACCATTTCTGATTCTAAACCTCCCTGCACTCCCATGTACAGCCATTGTCTTCTTCTGAATTTTTTCACCTCAACGATACTGTCTTCACCAATTTCGTACACTTTGCCCAATTTTATGGGTTTTTCATTGAGATAGATATCCGCTTCTGCGCCAGCAAAGGCAATCCTAGTTGGCATTTCAAAAATCATTTTCGGTCCTACATGTGCCATTTCGAGTACAGCTGCATTTTCCGGATTGTGAAGCAAGTGATTGACCAAAGTCATCGAAATCCGATCCATCACTCCTGCATAAGGAACTCCAAAGTGCACCATGTCATATCTGGCCCAATCCTGCACAGATGTCATCATGCCAGGTTGATGGAAATGGATATATGCCGGTGTCTTTATCATGATTTGATTAGCTGTATACCTGCCTTTGGTTTGGAAATCATGTTTTTATATTCTTCCACAGAAATGGGTTGGAACTTGATTTTGTCACCGATGCTTGGAAATTTTTCCTTAAAATTGTTCGTTGAAAAAAACTGAAGAGGCGATCTACCTATGGCGTACCAGCCACCGGGACTGTCCATGGGATAAATTCCCGTCTGTTTTCCGCCAATGGCAACAGTACCTGTCTGAATCAATCTTTCAGGAAGATCTTTTCTTGGCGTATGTAATCTGGAATCCAAGCCAGCCAAATACATGAAGCCTGGTAAGAATCCATAAAAATGCAAAGTATAGCTTCCTGCTGAATGGATCTTTATGACCTCTTCTATACTCAATTGGTGCAAGTTTGCGAGCTTCTCCAAATCTTTCCCAAAAGAAGGATCATAACAAACAGGGATTCCCCAAGTTTTAAATGAGTGGCATTTAACTGATTTAGGTAATTGTGTGATTTCTTCAAGGATGTCATCACAATCAGTTGCAGTGATTTCAATTTTTAGTTTTAGGGAAAGGGTATTGAATCCCATCCTTATTTCCCTTATTCCTTCACCATATTCTTTCCATAAAAAATCCTTGACCAAAAGCTGTTCTCCCAAGATAGAATCAGAAATTTCCTGTGGCCATGATATTTCAATCAGTTTTTTATGAATCCTAAAAATTTTGAGCTGCATCGCTACAAGTTAAAGTATTTATAGATGTTTTTCAAAATCTCCAAGGCGTTTGGATTGTCACCGTGAATACAGATGGTGTCAGCCTGAACAGAAATCGTATTCCCTGTTACAGTTCTGATTTTTGCCTGTTCTACCATTGACTTAACATGTTCTAGGACTTTATCAGGATCAGTAATCACTGCATTGGATTCAGTCCTGCTGACCAAGCTTCCATCGTCGTTATAATTCCTGTCAGCGAAAACTTCTCTTTTGATGGGGATACCCCTTTCTTCAGCCAATTGTAATATCAAGGACTTTGGAGGACAATAGAGATTAGATCCTGTAAATTGATCTTCGACAACATCCAGAATCATGGAGGCAGTCAAAAGGTCCGCGGCCGAGAAATTATACAAGGCCCCGTGTAGTTTGATATGGTGGATTTTTGTGTTTTGCGCTTTAACCAGATTCTGAAAAAGAGTCAATTGAGAACTCAAACTCCTTTTCAATAATTCCAGGGTTATATCCATCTTCAATCTCCCAAAATTAGGTAGATCGGGGTAGGAGGGGTGGGCACCGATTTTTACCTGATGCTTTTTGGCAAGTCTGATGGTTTCTTTGATCGTTTGATCATTTCCTGCATGTCCACCACAGGCAATGTTGCAACTTTCTAAATATGGCATCAAGAGCTCATCATTGGAAAGGCCCTCTCCCAAATCACAATTAATATCAAAAGGGAAGTTTTGTCTGTTCATTATGGTAAATTTAGGAATTAATTCCTCAATTTTATTTTGGTGGTTTTATCAAATAAGTCTAAAATATGAATACCAGCCTCATGCAAGTTGAGAACTCTTTCTATGAAAATGGCTAGAATCCCGGTAGCTATCAGGGCGAAGATGGAAGAAGGAAATTTATGGTACTTCTGTCTTCAGACTTCCGTCCTGATTGTAATATCATATTAGGTCACTGGCAGCAAAGATGAGTATAACCAAAAACCAATAATTCTATGTTCGAATTTAATCCAGACAAACATTATCCCAAAGAAACTGAAAGCCGGGTAGTCATTCGATTTCAGGATTGCGATCCTCTAAGACACCTGAATAATGCCAAATATTTTGATTACTTCTTCAATGCCCGGGAAGACCAAGTCCCCAAATTATATGGCGTAGAAATGTTTGACATGATTCAAAAGTACAAAGCTGCCTGGGTAGTCTATAACCACAACATATCCTATGTCAGGCCTGCACAGGTAGGAGAGTGGGTGAGAATCATGAGCAGGTTGCTATGGTATAATGAAAATACGGTGGTTGTCGAATATTACATGACCGACGATACCAAAAAGGAACTTAAAACTGTGCTTTGGACCACGATGCGCTATGTTACCCTCAAGGAAGGGAAATCCACAGATCACTTGGGAAGTATCCTGGAGTTTCTTAAAGCGACCTCAGAAAACCTTGATATTTCAAACATGACCATCAAAGACAGGGTGAAAAGTCTGAAATCAAAATTGCTGGAAAGTTGATTTAGCCCATTCTTGCTCGATAGAGAACGGAACCTGTACACTAGCGTACAGGTTTTTTTTGGTATAGATTTTTGGCACATCTTACTGAAAAAAATATTCAGATTAAATTTTTATAAAAAGTGGATAAGGATGCAACCTTTTAGATATCAGGATATCTGCGGTTTTTACCAAAACCTGTCCGCTTTCTGAACAATGTCGGAATCAAGTGTACTTTGGTGATACAGGTTTTTGGGTTATTTATTTCATTTAGGTTTAGGGGGCAATCTGGGTTTTAACAATTATTTAATTTTCATAGCAGTTGACCTATGTCCAAATGGGCATGTGGATGCTGGTTGGTACAGATAATGGATAATGGAGAGTACCAACTTAAACAACTACAATTATGAAAAAATTACTCACACTCGCTTTGGCCGCTACACTAGGTGTGGCCACCTTAGCAAACGCTTCAAATGAAGATTTTAAAACAACCTCATCTGTAAAAGCAACGGAAAAGAAGGTCAGCATTACCTTGAGAGAAGGTCTTGGAAAAGTCAGACTGGCAATTTTAAACAGTGATGGCAAAAAGCTTCATCAACAATTTGTAAAAGTCACAAATGATGTAATGGTTCCTTATGATTTATCACAGCTTCCGGCAGGAGAATATCAGGTGATGATTGAAAGTAATATCAAAGAACCAAGTCATGATGTTGCCATTTTTACCGTAGAAACTAAAGAGAGTATTTCATCATACCCTTTAGTAGCCTATGGTAAAGTAATTGACAATGATTCTTTCAAACTATTGGTAATCGGATTGGATGAGCCTGGGGTTCAGGTAGAGATCTTTGATCAAAAAGGGAGAACTATTTTCACCGAAAATATCAATCAGGCAGAAGGTTTTTCAAAAGTGTATCACCTTGATAACTTGACCACCAAAGATGTATCCATCAAAGTGACCGATAAAATTGGAAGAACCAAAAATCTTTACCTGTAAACTTAACCACTATTTTAACCTTAGCCCCGGAGTTGATGCTTCGGGGCTTTTTTTTTACACCAACGGCCTAAACCAACTAGATTTTTTTTACATTTTTGAATGTTCAATTCTAGAAGTAAACCCAAATAATGATTAATGATCAGACAAAGCTTATGAAATTCAAAAATCAATTTACGCTATTGACGATTACCCTGATGCTGTGGTCAGTCAATTTGATGGCACAGGAAAAAGTAGACCTCAATATGGTTTACAAAATCAAATCTGAAGGTATCGGTAACTCTCAAATTCAGGACCTTTCGTTTCATTTGACTGATTACCTCGGACCAAGGTTGTCAGGATCTACCAACCTTAGGAATGCCAGAAATTGGGCGGTGGATAAATTCAGGGATTGGGGATTGAGCAATGTGAGGATTGATTCTTATGGGGATTTTGGTAGGGGATGGAATGTCAAGAAATCCTATATCGCCATGAAAGAGCCATATTATGCCCAGGTCATTGGCTACCCAAAGGCTTGGACAGATGGGACAGCGGGATTATTGGATACTGAGGTGATGCTATTGGAAATCTCCACTGCTGATGATTTTGTCAAGTACAAAGGAAAGCTGAAAGGCAAGGTGGTGATCACTCCTGCAAACCTGACAAACAACCCTGCATTTGAAGCAGAGGCCAAGAGATTGACAGACCAGGAATTGGAAGATAGAAAAGTCATCAACATAGGCGGTGGCGGAGGAAGATATACTCCGGAGATGTTGGCCCAGTTGAGAGCGGAGCGAGATTTGGACCAGAGGCTAACAGCTTTTTTATTGGAAGAAGAGGTAGGACTGAGACTTACCGGAACGAGGGGGAGTTTTGGAACCGTATTCCACACAAGGGCAGGTTCTTTTAGTAAAGAGAAAAATAAAACTGTTCCCGAAATGGAAATCTCCTCGGAACACCATGGAAGGATTTATAGGTTATTGAAAAACGGAAAGTCAGTTAAAATTGAAGCTGAGATAGAAGTGGAATGGTTGGATGATGACTACAGCGGTTACAATGTACTCGCAGAAATCCCGGGAACAGACAAGAACCTGAAACCTGAAATAGTGATGTTGGGAGCACATTTGGACAGTTGGCATGCAGGTACAGGAGGCAATGATAACGCTGCCGGAGTTGCAGTGATGATGGAAGCCATCAGGATATTGAAAGCATTGAATTACCAACCAAAAAGGACGATCAGAATTGCGCTTTGGGGTGAAGAAGAACAGGGACTTTTTGGTTCAAGGGGTTATGTACAGAAGTATGTGGCAGACAGGAATTCCAAAGAAAAAAAGGCGGAATGGGACAAGATTTCCGCATATTATAATTTGGATAATGGTTCAGGTAAAATCAGGGGAATTTACCTGGAAGGAAATGACCAATTGGTCCCTGTCTTTGAAAAATGGTTTGAGCCTTTTCATGACATGGGTGCCAAAACCATTACTTTGAGAAATACAGGTTCAACTGACCACGTTGCATTTGAGGCTGTGGGTGTACCAGGATTTCAGTTTATACAGGATCCCATTGACTATGGAAAAGGCTACCATACCAATATGGATGTGTATGAAAGGATGCAGTTGAGTGACATGACCCAAGCAGCCGTTATCATTGCTTCTATGATTTACCATACTGACCAAAGGCCTGAAAAATTGCCAAGAAAGCCTTGGGATTAATATAGTCCTCATGACATATTTTCTGGGATTTGTCTTCCGTTTCTATTAATGGATTGAATTTTTGTCCGTTGTCCGATGACGGATGTTGGGATAGATAAAGATTAAAAAATCATGTTTGAAGAAGCTAAGCGTAAAGATTCAAAAAGATTATATTAGGGGAAGCTGAATTTGCTACCCCTTTTTTTATTGTCAAGGAAGACAACGATTGTATTTGATATCAGTTAATAAAGGAGAGACATTGATTTAATTTAGATAAATACCCTTTCCATAAAAGGATATTTCTGCCGTAAACAGAATATAAATTTAAGATTGCTTATAAAATTGGTATATTTCAGGATAAATTCGATTTGTAATTTTATTTCCCCAATTATTGTTTTGAAACCCACAAACCCAAATATACAATGTATCAAGTTACAAGAACGATTTTTAACGAAGAGCATGAACTCTTTCGACAGTCCGTAAGGGATTTTATTGCTAAGGAAATTATTCCCAACAATGCCGATTGGGAAAAAAGCAAAATGGTGAGCAGAGAATCATGGAAAAAACTCGGCGACAATGGATTCCTCTGTCTTCAGGCATCAGAAACCTATGGAGGTATGGGAATTCAGGATTTCAGGTTCAATGCCATTTTCATCGAAGAACTAGGGCTTTCAGGTTGTTCCGGACCGGCGATAGGTTATCCACTGCACAGTGATATCGTTTTTCCTTATATCCAACATTACGGAACTGAAGCAGCCAAATCCAAATACATACCAGGTATGGTCAGCGGGGATTTGATAGGTGCCATAGCCATGACAGAACCCGGAGCAGGTTCAGATCTTCAAGCGATCAGGTCGACAGCAGAAGATAAAGGAGACCACTATCTGATCAATGGATCAAAGACTTTTATCACCAATGGCTTCCTCTGTGATATTGCAGTGGTTGCCGCTAAGACCGACCCTACCAAAGGAGCGAAAGGAATCAGCTTGTTTATTGTGGACAAGGATATGGATGGTTTTTCCAAAGGAGTGCCATTTGAAAAAGTAGGTCTCCATGCACAGGATACCTGTGAATTGTTTTTCGAAGACGTGAAGGTGCCAAAAGAAAATCTCTTGGGCAAAGTAGGAGAAGGGTTCAAATACCTGATGACTGAATTGGCCCAGGAAAGGTTGATCGTAGCATTGGCTGCTGTGGCATTGGCAGAATCGACTTTTTTATCCACCATAGAATATGTCAAAAACAGGGCAGCATTTGGGAAAATGGTTTCTGATTTCCAGAATACCCGCTTCAAATTGGCTGAAATGGGAGCTAAATTGGAGCAGGGTAGAATCTATGTGGATCACTTGGTGATGTTGCACAATGACAAGAAAGTAGATGGGGCAATGGCCTCTTCGGCAAAATACCTCATGTCCGAACTTCAATGCAATGTTTCTGATGAATGTGTGCAACTTCACGGCGGCTATGGCTATATGTGGGATTATGCTGTAGCCAGGGCTTTTGCAGATGCAAGGGTACAGCGGATTTATGCGGGCACCAATGAGATTATGAAGGAATTGATTGCCAGGAAGATATTGGGGTGATTTAGATTAAATTTTAAAATTATGATTTTTAAAACCCCTGAAATAAAATAGAAACCGGAGAATGGTGTAGATACCGAAAGTGATTTAAATTCAAGAAATTGATGCGATATTAGAGGATACTTGTTGATATTGAAATCGCAGCGGTGCGTAGATCCCGAACGATTTTATTCTTGATTCCTTGTTCATGCGACTTGTCCGGTGGCAGCTCACTGCATACTGACTGTCACACGGCGATTGTTCCAAACTGCCTAATACCCAAAAAGCCTGCTACCCTCTGCAGCCTACTGAAAACTGCCCACTGCGACTGTAAACTTCCTTATCCCAACTTTTTTAAAATGCATTATTCTTTTATATTTAGTGATCTTAAATTTTAGATTAAAAACCTGCCGGCAGGCAGGCCCTAAATTATTTCAAACCCAAAATAAATAATCCTCTATGCATAATTTCCCTTGGTTCAAGTTTTACCCTGAAGGAGTAGAAACTGAAATTAATGTTAAAGCTTATAGTTCTGTAGTCAATCTTTTTGAGGAAAGTGTCCGGAAATACGGAGACGCCATAGCCTATGAATGTATGGGAAAAACCATCACTTTTAATGATGTTGATCGGCTTTCCCAACATTTTGCATCCTACCTACAGCATGAACTCAATATGAAAAAAGGGGACAGGGTAGCCATACAGATGCCAAACTGCCTTCAATATCCAGTAGTTATGTTTGGTGTCCTGAGAGCAGGAATGGTCGTAGTCAATGCCAATCCACTTTATACTCCAAGGGAAATGAAGCATCAGTTCGAAGATGCAGGTGCAGATGCAATTGTCATACTTGCAAATTTTGCCTCTAACCTTGAAAAAATCAGACAGGAGATCAAAGCCCAGCATGTGATTGTTACCGAATTGGGAGATATGCTTGGAGGCTTGAAAGGTACAATTGTGAACCTTGTAGTGAAACATGTGAAAAAAATGGTTCCAGCCTACCACCTTCCCAGGGCCATAACTTGGAAAAAGGTCATGTTAAGAGGCGCTTCCAAACCCTATAAAAGGGAGGAGATGACTTTGGAAGATCCTGCTTTTTTACAATATACAGGAGGAACCACGGGGGTTTCCAAAGGTGCTGAATTGACCCATGCCAATATCGTGGCCAATATGCAGCAGATCTCCGAATGGATGAAGCCTAAATTGAAAGAAAAAGAAGAAATTGTAATAACTGCTTTGCCACTTTATCACATTTTTGCATTGACGGTCAACTGTCTTGCGATGATGAAAATTGGTGCCCATAATGTATTGATAACCAATCCAAGAGATATGCCTGGCTTTATCAAAGAATTAGGTAAACATAAATTCACAGTTATTACAGGAGTCAATACATTGTTCAATGGATTGATGAACAATGAAGCTTTTTCCAAATTGGATTTTTCCTCTCTGAAAGTTGCAGTTGGTGGGGGGATGGCAGTGCAGCAGGCCACAGCAGAAAAATGGCAGAAAATCACCGGCGTGCCATTGGCTGAAGGCTATGGTTTGACAGAAACCTCTCCGGTAGCAACCTGTAATGCAATAGATGGAACTGAAAGAATTGGAACAATCGGAATTCCTCTCCCCAATACGGATGTCAAAATCATTGATGATGATGGGAAAGATGTTCAAGTTGGTGAAAAAGGCGAGATTTGTATCAAAGGTCCTCAGGTGATGAAAGGATACTGGAATAGACCTGACGAAACCGCCAAGGTGATGGATGGAGATTGGTTCAAGACCGGGGATATTGCTGTGATTGACAAAGATGGATTTGTGAAAATTGTGGACAGGAAAAAAGAAATGATTCTCGTTTCAGGATTCAATGTCTATCCCAATGAGGTGGAGAACGCCATTGCCATGCATCCCAAAGTATTGGAAACAGGCGTCATAGGTATGCCCGATGATAAATCCACCGAAAAGGTAGTTGCCTATGTGGTTTCTAAAGACAAATCGCTCACTCCTGAAGAACTGATTGCCCATTGCAGGGAACAGTTGACAAGCTACAAAGTGCCAAGAGAGGTGTATTTTGCCGATGAATTGCCCAAAACAAATGTGGGGAAAATTCTAAGACGAAAAATAAAAGAAATGCACGAAAAGACAGTTGCTCGTTGATATATAAAAGATAGGGAGTGCCGGATTCCCACCGGCATTCTTTTAAAAAGGGGCAATCATTGAGGTTGGTTTATATTGAGATTGGAAGATTGGAATATTGAAAAATTTCTTAGTTTTCAGCATTTCTTTCATAAAAAAAATAGAGCTGGTAAATTTCTTTCTCCCAAATCGATGAAGCTCTTTAGAGCTCTGCTCTCATTTGATTTCCACCTGATTCAATATCTAGGAGTATCCATCAATATCCTCTAATATCAATTAATATCAACCAAATATCCCCGATCAATCTCGCTCTCGGGACCTTCACTTCGTTTCGATTTCAACCTATAATCATTTAAAATATGATATATGATTACATCATAATTGGTGCTGGTTCAGCAGGATGTGTTTTGGCCAATCGCTTATCCGAGGATCCAAAAAATACCATCCTTTTGGTGGAAGCCGGGGGGCCTGACAAGAAAATGGAGATTGCTATTCCGGGCGGATACACCAAATTGCACAGGTCTGAAGTGGATTGGGCTTTTTGGACAGAACCACAAAAACATCTGGACGGAAGAAAAATTTTTATCCCGCGTGGCAAAACCCTAGGTGGCAGCAGCAGTACCAATGCTATGGCCTATGTCAGGGGTAATAGGTTGGATTTTGATGAATGGGAAGCTTTGGGCAATAAAGGTTGGTCTTATGAAAAGGTGCTTCCTTATTTCAATAAGTCAGAACATAATGAAGATTTTAAGGGGAGGTATTATGGCGAGAAAGGACCCCTTCATGTATCTTATTCCCGTCAACCGCATTCCTTGGGACACTGTTTCATTGAAGCTTGCGAGTCAGCTGGTATTCCACATAATGAAGAGTACAATGCAGCAACGCAGTTTGGAGCTTCCATGCTTCAGTTCACGATCAAAAATAACGTTCGCCAAAGTACAGCTACTGCCTTTTTAAAGCCAGTTTTGAAAAGGGAAAACCTTACGGTTAAAACAGGTACGCAGGTGTCGAAAATTTTGGTGGAAAATGGGGTTGCCAAAGGAGTGGAGACAATCGATAAAAAAGGTAGTAGTCAAACTTATCATTGCAACAAAGAAGTAATTTTGAGTGTAGGGGCAATACAATCTCCCCAAATTCTGATGCTTTCGGGAATAGGAAATAAAGATTATTTATCAAAGTTTGGAATCCCGTCAGTTTATCATCTCCCTGGTGTAGGACAAAATTTGATTGACCATGTTTGGTCTGGTGTGAGTACTTGGTCTTCCATCAAAACCAATAATGAAGAGATTAAACCGCTCTCTCAGGTCAAAGGTCTTCTGAACCACTTTTTATTCAAAAAAGGACCGTTTGGAAACAGTCCTTTAACAGCCAATGCTTTTTTGGCTTCTGAAGAAGGAAGGGACAGGCCGGATTTACAGTTTCATTTTGTTCCCAGTGCTATTTCAGGGGACTATAGCACTGATATCTATAACCTCGATACCTATCCGACAAAAAGTGGTTTCAGTATTATGGTTATCCTTATCCGACCTGAGAGTAAAGGATTTATAGGTTTGAAATCAGCAAATCCAATGGATGCACCTTTGATTCAGCCCAACTTTTTTTCTGATAATCGGGATTTTGAAAGATTGGTAAAAGGAATGCATTTGGCAAAGAAAGTGATGGATGCTGAGCCATTGAAAAAATATCAAGAAGGTGAAATATTTCTTCCGATCGGTTTTGATACAAAAAACCTTGAAGACCATATCAAAAAAAGTCTTGAAACCCTTTATCATCCTGTTGGCACCTGCAAGATGGGACTTGATGAAATGGCAGTAGTGGATAATGAGCTTAAGGTTAAAGGAATCAAAGGCCTTCGGGTTGCTGATGCCTCCATCATGCCGACCATCATTTCGGGAAATACCAATGCCGCTTGTATTATGATAGGGGAGAAGGCTTCAGATCTGATATTAAAGGGATAGATTAACTTTCAGTATTATAGGAAAGCATTATATGATCAAAATTGGAAGTTTTTCAAAAGCTGTAATAGCTATAATCATACCTTCCGAAAGTAACCAAGATTTCTCTATCTGAAGAATCTCTGGCTTTAAAACCAAATGTGCCGGAAACAATCTTTTCATTCTTAAGCAACTTGACAGTGATCTGACCTTCGAAGGGAACGGAAACGAAATCCTCTTTTTCCAATTCTGATAAAGTGACTTTGTTTGTTTCATTAAAAACGAATTTTTTGCCAAATCCCTTTTCCATGTCATCCCAATCCTCATCCGTAAGCCCATTCAGTTCAAAAACGAACCTTAGATTTTGACTTTGATTCCAGACATTGATATCTAATACCAACTGGGTATGATTTTCATCAAAGTATTGTCGTTCACTTGCACAGCAAAATAAATACAAAGGTCTTATGTCATTATTAAAAAACTGATTTCCGACCTTTACACCTGCTATATTTCTACCGATTTCAGAATAGATAGGCAATCTGGGGTCGATCGGATCCGGAACAAATGTTTCGCAGGACACCAACATAAACACCATCAAGCTGGTATTTAATACCATTTTAAAACCTGATTTTTTCATTGTAAATATTTAATTGGATGCCGATAAGTACAGTTGTAGTATAAATGTCCCGCAATTGACCTTGGATCCCATCGATGGGATGGATCTCATAATAATCCAACATAGGACTTAGTCCAAAGGATGCCCGGGTGAATATGGAGAGGAATTTATCTGAAAACAGATCTAAACCGAGAAAAACTGCCCTTTCGGAATTTCGATAAGTCTGCAATCCTTCGTTTACATTTGAACCTGCGAGTATATTCAATTCAATTCCGGTATGAACATGGAATCCTTCTGATAGTTCATATCGAACCATAGGTGCAAATGATAAGAAACTGAGGTTGAGATTAAAATCTTCACCTGAAAGGTTTTGTTGGTAGCCTTTGGTGAGTACCATCAGGTCAGTCTTGAAACTGAGTTCAGGCGTGTTGGCAAAAGGATGGAAAGCCAAAATGACCCCATAGTGAAAATTTAATTTCCCTCTGGAATTTTCAAGAATGCCATTGTGCCTGACATTTGAATAATTTGGTCCCACCATCAATCCGACCTGCCCGTAGATTTGTGAAAAAGCCAATAAAGAAAAGACTATTGTTAAAAGTGAAGTTTTTTTATTCATAATAATTTCTTCAATTATGAGGAGACGAGAGTTGGTTGAAAAGTGTCCCAAGGATAAATGTAATTGTGGACATATTCTAATTATAAATTTGCCTAACAATATAGTCTGATAATTTTTATTAAAGGTAAACTTCTGATTTATTTTTCTGCTAAATTTAAGCTGACCCAAAATTCTTAACCTATGAATTTAAAAACAATTTTGCTTTCATCATTCCTTTTATCATTCCTGTCTTGTCAAGAAAAGGAGGTGTCAACAATCAATTATGCTGAGATTGCCGACCAAATGGAAAAATCCCTAAAAGAGAACCTTTTGGGAACTTGGTATCCCAAAGCCATTGACCTGGATTCAGGAGGCTATTTCAGCAATTTTACCCCTGATTTTCAGATCAAGGACAACAGTCAGGAAAAGATGATAGTCACCCAGGCACGTCACCTTTGGTCCAACTCCAAAGCTGCCAAAAGGTATCCAGAAGAAGCCCATTATAAGGAAGGAGCAAAACATGGATTTGAATTTTTGAGGGATAAAATGTGGGACCATGAACACGGTGGTTTTTACCAATTGGTCAGTAGGTCAGGTCAACCTTTATTGGAAAAGTCTCCCTTTAAAACTGCCTATGGCAATAGTTTTGGTATATATGCGCTTGCTGCTTATTTCGGAGCAACGGGAGATTCTGCTGGTCTTGACCTGGTTATCAAGGCTTTTCATTGGTTGGAAGAAAAAAGCCATGACCCGGTACATAAAGGTTATTTTCAGCATCTTGCCCAAGACGGTACTCCCATTATCCGGCCTGCTGATACCCCCTCCACCTCGGATTTGGGATATAAGGATCAGAACAGTTCCATTCATTTGTTGGAAGCCTTGACGGAATTGTACGAAGTTTGGAAAGATCCTTTGCTCAAAGAACGCTTAGAGGAAATGCTTTTGTTGGTCAGGGATACCATTGTCAATGAAAAAGGGTCCTTGGTATTGTTTTTACAGCCTGATTGGACTCCTGTATCCTTTCAGGATCAAGGTGAAGCGGAAATTATGAAACATAAAAGCCTTGACCATGTGTCCTATGGGCACGATGTGGAAACTGCCTATTTAATTTTGGAAAGTTCTCATGTACTAGGTTGGGAAAATGATGAGGTCACTTTGACCATCGCAAAGAAAATGGTGGATCACGCCTTGGAACATGGTTGGGACAAGGATAAGGCCGGTTTTTTTGATGAGGGATACTATTTTCCCGGAGAAGAAAAGCCAAGAATAATCAAAGACTCAAAAAACTGGTGGGCGCAGTCAGAGGGCATGAACACCCTACTGATGATGGCAGAACTTTTTCCGGATGATCCTTGGGATTATTTTGGAAAGTTTGAGGCACTATGGCAATACAATCAGGATTATCTCATTGATCATGAGCATGGCGATTGGTTTGCAGGAGGATTGGACAAGCAGCCGCAATTAAAAACAGGCGATAAGGGACATGTCTGGAAAGCCAATTACCATCAATTCAGGGCCATGCAGGGATGTATTGATAGGTTGAGGAGTTGGTAATTTTAGACATGAGACGTGAGACAAAAGACTTGAGACTTGGGTCCGATTGACCTTTGAAGCACCGCTGAGTATTGAAGGTAAATGAGTTAGAGTGTTAAGTTAATTTAGGACGTGTTGATACGTATTGACCTGTCAAAATGTGTAAAATTGAAATTAACTTTGCCTTGTCACCTCGACGTCAGGAGAGGTCTGCAGCCCACCTAGATGTCACAACCTTTTCTGTAAATGCTAATTTTCATAACTACCAATGACAGAATTTGAAATCGAGGGTTTAGTCCTACAAATAGCATTAAATCTATAATAAAACTTTGCCTTGTCACCTCGACGTAAGGAGAGGTCTGCTGCCCCTTTGATGTCATTTCCTTTCTGTAAATGCCAAATTTTAAAAACTACCAATGACTCGTTAAATGTTTCACGCAGCACTCGCAGCGAATTCGCAACGGACACTGCGTGAAAACAATTGTCATACCCTATTCTAAACATTTTAAAAATGTTGGAGACTGGATATGTCAAAAAAAACCTTTGCAGATTTGAATCCATTTCTGTATTCCAAAACAAGTGCTTATGCAAGTCACCTAGATCCCAATAGTAGGACAAAAGATAAAAAATGCTTTCACACCAACTCCAAGAAGCTTCGGGAAGAGTCAGGAAAACCTCATATTTCACTCCCTCACAAAATAAACTTCAGCTATTTTGCCATCTACTATCTTGTAAATGGCGATGGCCCGCATGGGAGGTTCATTTTTGGTGATGGTGACTTCTTCTTGGTCGATGACTGTGTTGCCCATGACCATTCTATTGACCAATTTGCAATAGAGATCCGGGGTACGGGCAAACATCCTTCCATACAGATCATACATTTTTTCCCGGCCTTCATAGAGCAACTCAGAGGGGAAATTGAATACCTTTACATTTTCTGCATAGGGCAGCACAAAGGCCTCTATGTCCCGATTATTATAAGCATCCAGTTGTTCCTGTGCCAATTTCTCAGCAATGATTTCAATTTCATTTTGGGCGGATGCATGCATACTCGGCAATGCGATTATTATTAATAGAATGTATTTATACACGTCTTGTGTCCTCCTGCCAGTTTTTGATTGATTTTTTGATTTCTTTGGATTTTAATTTATCCTTGATGGCTTTATCCATTAATGGCAACAACTCTTCATCACCGGCAAATCTCAACGCAATGATTTGTGAAAGCCTTAGTTTATTTTCAAGTTTCAAAAACGATTTACCAGTTAACTCGAAATACCTTTGCCTCATTTCCAATCGAATAATCCTATCCTGGGATTTGAGCGCGTATATTCTGGCAATTACCGGTAAGAGTAACAATACAAATGCTATGGCCAAAAAATACCATGCTTGGGATAATTCTTCAGTGCCCCAAACCGTAAAAAGGTTAACCAAGGACCAGGCCATAATGATCAAAGTCAAGGGAGTCACTACAAAATGGTGTAAGGGAAAATAGCGGGTGTGGTTTTTGTAATTTTGCATAACAAATAAAGTATAAAAGATGATTTTGTCAGAAATTTAGCCTTAAAGGTTTCAAATATCAAAATTGATGGTGAATTCAGACATTATTTTTTAAATAAGATTACGGTTTGGTCTTTTTGGAAAGCCTGACCATAATTAATACCTTCGTGTTTTAATCAAATAAGACTCATGGATTTCAAAAAACTTGATGCTGACCTAACGACAATCGTTGAAAAAAGAATAGCTCTCAGCCAAATACCCTATTCAGATGAATCATATGATGATATTGAAGAAGAACTTCATGATTTGGAGGATGACTTCAATGAGGATTTCGGAGACGAATTGGAGTCAGCCTTGGAAAAGATTTATGTTCAATTGAAGTCTGACAATGAGGTGCTTTTACCCTCAGCTTACCTTGCCAATGTCTACCATCCCATGAAACCTGATGCTTTTGGTAAAGTTACTTATGAAGTCAAAGGAAGTGAGGGCGTACCCATTGAATCAGAGCAGTTTGACAAAATGGATGTAAGATTGGTCATTATCCCTAATCCTACAAGGTTTGTTTTAAGAATCAACGGGAAGTCTATGAAAGACCTTTGGGTGGCGAGAGGGTAGGTTTTTATACTGTTTGATTTTTGAGGGTATTGAGGGTATTCAGCAATTTTCCCTCTTTTTGGAATATTCCTGATAACTTGTGAAACTGTTTTACTTTAGACAGGTCTGCATACAGTTAAAAAAGGCGTATTGTAATTAGCATAAGATTTACACCTATCAGCCCTGAATAGCCTGTCCCGAGCATCGGGAGGTGATATTTCAAAGCGTTGGGTGCAGCCCGACGTTTAATAAAAGGTCAACAGGTAGATTACCAGGCCTGAAAGGCTGGGATAAAAATAAATTACATAAAAACCATCAATCCCAAACATACCTCTCATCATAGTCAACTTTGTATTTTTTTAAAAATGCCCTAAACTCATCTTGGAATGTTTTTTTTTGATGATGTTGCTTTTGATATTCAATATATTTCCGCACTATATCTATCTGTGCTGGACTTACGGAAAATGCACCATATCCATCCTGCCAATAAAATTTCTTTAAGCTATCAGATTGAGTTTTCATCCATTTGGAAGACTCCGTTTTGAGATTTTCAACCAACTTAATGAGTGGTAGCTTTTTGGAAAGAAGACAAAGCACATGAATATGATCCAGATATCCTCCAATTATCAAAGATGGGGATTCATTATTTCTACATATTCCTCCTAAATACCGGAAAAGGGCATCTTCATATTCCGGTAAAATAAATGGTTCTCTGTTTTTGGTGCTGAAAATGATATGCAGATAGTTTTTTGCATGTGACTGTCCCATAACTAATTCATTTAAAAGTTTTAAAAGAAGGTTTTTTCAAGAAGTAAAAACCTGAAAATGAAATTAATGGAAGAAAACGGGGAACGAAAGTTTGAAGTGGAAATTAAACGGTTAAATTCGATTTAGGCCTTTCAGGCCCATGATTTCATGTCAATCGAAAAAGTGGATGGTTTACAATTAACTATCTCTTATTTCAGCCCTGAAAGGGCGGGATATCAAAGCGTTGGGTACAGCCCAACGTTTAATGAAAGTTCAACAGGTAGATTACCAGGCCTGAAAGGCTGGGATAATGATTTACCGGATTCCGTACAGTTTTAAATATCCGTGCCCTTCAGGCCCGGGAATAAGGTTTAATAGTTGTCCTTGTAAGAATGGGCGCTGCCCATTCCCTCGTTATTAATGCCTTTCAGGCCTTGGTTCTGAGTTAAATTTGGGGAATTGAATATTATTTAGGCAGTGGTTTAAATTCTTAGCCCTGAAAAGCCTGTCCCGAGCATCGGGAGGCGACATATCAAAGCGTTGGGTAAAGCCCAACGTTTAATGAAAGGTCAAGAGGTAGATTACCAGGCCTGAAAGGCTGGGATAAAGATTTACCGGATTCCGTACAGTTTTAGATATCCGTGCCCTTCAGGCCCGGGAATAAGGTTTAATAGTTGTCCTTGTAAGAATGGGCGCTGCCCATCCCTTTGTCATGCAGGCCTTTCAGGCCTTGGTTCTGAGTTAAATTTAGGTAATTGAATATTATTTAGGCAGTGGTTTATATTCTTAGCCCTGAAAGGCTAGAATAATCAATTAATTGAACCCCAATTTCCCCCTGACTTTCCCCAAAATATCTTTTGAGATGGCCCTAGCCCGGGCTTCCCCTGCTTCCAGTTTTGCTGCCAATTCCTTTGGATTGTTCATGAAATGATCGTACAACTTTCTTTCTTCGGAATATTTAGCGAGAATGAGGTCCATAAACTCTTTTTTTGCATGACCATAACCGAAATTTCCGGCAAGATATTTAGCTCTTAGTTGTGCAGTTTGTTGTTCATTTGCTACAAGGGAGTACAACTTGAAGACATTGCAAGTATCAGGATCTTTGGGTTCTTCCAAAGGTGTGCTATCTGTAATAATACTATTGATGTTCTTTTTCAATTCCTTTTCAGGTAAGAAAATATCAATATAGTTATTGTATGACTTACTCATTTTTTGGCCATCAGTACCTGGAATGGTCATGACAGATTCAGAGATCCTTGGTTCAGGAATGGTCAGAATATCCGCTTCCATCTTATGGTTGAATGAGGTCGCAATGTCTCGTGCCATTTCAAGATGCTGTAACTGATCCTTTCCAACAGGCACAATATCAGCACTATATAATAGAATATCGCAAGCCATTAAAACAGGATAGATAAACAGACCGGCATTGACATCTGCCAAGCGATCTGATTTATCCTTAAAGCTATGGGCATTGGCCAGCATCGGGTAGGGGGTAAAGCAACTCAAATACCAGGTTAGTTCTGTTACCTCAGGAATCATAGATTGTCTGTAAAAAACTGTTCTCTCAATATCCAATCCAAATGCAAGCCATGCAGCTGCTACCGCTAAAGTATTTTCTTTCCTTTGCTCCCCATCTTTGATAGATGTCAAAGAATGAAGGTCCGCAATAAAGATAAATGATTCATTTTCTTCTTTTTTGGTTAATTCCACTGCAGGTGCTATGGCACCAAGGATATTTCCCAAATGAGGTTTGCCTGAACTTTGAATACCTGTCAGAATTCTTGCCATTATTTTAAAATTTGGCGCAAAATAAATAATTCCAAGTACAATTCGCTTGATTTTTGACGTTATTTGCCCGTATGAAGAATTGTATGTTTTTAAGTCTTATCGTATCCTTTTCGGGACTATTAAGCTTACCACTTGGTGCTCAAACACTTGACAGAAAAACCCTGGCATGGGATCAAAAGAAAATTGATATTGGGGCTGTTTTAGAAGAAAAAGGACCTGTTCAGGCCGAGTTTTATGCTGTCAATAACCATCAGGATTCGATCTTTATTACTGATGTGATTACGGATTGTGGATGTACTTCAGTGGATTTTTCAAAGGATACCCTGAATAGAGATGGAATTGCTTCTGTCAAAGTACAATTTGACCCTGACCATAGAGGTGGGGAATTTTCAAAATTAATCATTGTAAGGACAAATCAGGATATCTATGGTGATACGCTTTACTTGGAGGGTATCAATATGCCAATTCCGGAAAATATTGAAATGGCTTATCCCCACAGAATTGGTGATCTTGGGTTCAAGCTTTCTGCGGTTAATATGGGACATGTTTTTACCAATGAGCCAAAAATAAAATATATAGAATTCCATAATTTTGGGCGGGCGGAAGTTTCACTACAAAAGGTACAGGATAGTCTACCTTCCTACCTTCAGGTTTCTATGGAGCCCGAAATTCTCAATCCGGGTCAAAGGGGTTTACTTATATTCTCCTATGATGGTGAAAGAAAAAATGACTTGGGCTATTTTGATGAAAGGGTTCAATTAAAATTGAAAGGTGACCAAGAACTTGAATTGAGAGTGATGTCTGTAGTATACGAATATTTTTCACCTGTACCAAAAAGCATGGAAGACATGGTCCCCAAGCTAGGAATTTCTGAAACAGATATTGATTTGAGGGATATTTCGGCCAATTCTAAGGTAAGCAGGTCCATCACTTTTACCAATATGGGTAAAGAACTTTTACTGATCAGAAAAATTATGACCAACTGTTCCTGTGTGGTTCTCGACTTAGAGAAAGACCAACTGGAACCTGGAGAGAGAACAGACCTGAAATTTACTTTTGATCCCAAAGGTAGAAAAGGCATAGATCACAAACATATCTCCATTTTCAGCAATGACCCTTTAAACCCTGTCAGGACTATTGTTGTGAAGAGTTCAGTAAAATAGGGAACAAGGAGTTTTGAAGATTGTCAGACTGTCAGTTAAAAAAGCACAAGGTTGTCGAGTTGTCAGCTATATCCACTGAATCTTCAATACTTTAGTTGTCAGGTACATAGTGTCGAGAAATAGGATTATCAGTTTTTTATTATCCCGCTGAGGTAAAACATTTTTTGCTGTAGAGGATTTACCAGGGCTATAAGCACAAAAGTGTGATGGTAACGAATTTAAATCCAGAACTTTACCATCTCTTATCATTCTTGTCGCATCTTCTCTCCCGTTGCTTTTCTAAGTCTTCAATAAATCAAGATGTACAGTCTTGAATCTTTTGTCTTAAGTCTTATATCTTAATTCTTAATCTCCAATTCTCACAACAACAAAACTCCAATTTCGTAACTTAATATAGACCTGTTGAATATTTTGGATTGATTATTGATTAAATATAGAATATTCAACAAAAATATCTTTTAATATTTTCTAACCTTAAAAAACTAGATCTATGAGTTCAACAAAATTTGTTTTAGGAGCATTAGTTGGCGCCGCTATTGGCGTACAAATTGGAATATTGGTAGCACCTGAAAAAGGTGAAGTGACCAGAAAGAAAATTTCTAAAAAGAGCGGAGAGTATCTTGATGATGCCACTAGCAAACTAAATACCTTCTTTGACACTTTAACCAAAAAAGTATCTGACGTCAGTGATGAGGTCGATAAATTGGCCAAAAAAGCCAAGGCAGAAGTGGAAAAGGTATCGAAGTAAGATTTACCTTTAATGGAAAGAAGGGAGGCGAGCGTCTCCCTTTTTTTGTTGGTATATCAAAATCTTGAAAACTGTAGATCATGACCAAGCGATTGGTTAAAGATTAATCTAATGGTGTTGATTACAATTATCCCTCTCTGACTTCGGTCGGAGGGGTATTTTTTTTAGAAAATACTCTTTTTGGGGTATTTTTTTTTATATTTCAATAGATGATTTTTAACAAATGAAACCTTGCAATAGATACCTTTGGTTTGTGGTGGTTTGGGGCGCTATTTTTTGGGTCGGAGAGGTTTTTGCCGAAAGTTTCCAAATTCAACCTTTTCCTGTTGTCTACCCCAATGAGGAATTGTTAGGATCTCATATGTTTTATTGGGAAGAGGTTGGTGAAAACAGTCCCGATCAGGTGCTGAAGAAATTTCTGAATGGTGAATTCACCTCATTTGGTGAAGCAAGACTTTTCAACAGAGGCTATACAGAATCCATTTGGTGGTTTGCTTTTGTCTTGGAAAACAGCTTGGATGAAAACAATAAGGTGATTTTTAGTCCTGTAGGTGCAGCCATCAAAGAAGGCATCCTGTATACTTTTGACGAAAATGGGGAGTTATTACTGGAACAGTATTCTGGATTCTTGTATGCAGGATCAGAGAGAGATATGAACAGCCGGATAAATTCATATCAGGTAATCCTTCCTCCGCTTACCCAAAGGTTTTTTTTGCTTAAAGTGGACAGCAGGGGCCTTAATACCTATATTCCTTTTTATTTGGATGGTGTCAATGAATATTGGGAATATGAGGTAAAAAGAACTTCTATCTATGGAACTGTCACCGGCATTTTGTTGATGGCTACCGGTTTGGGATTGTTTTTTTGGTTTTATTTCAAGGAGTCCATGTACCTGGCATTTGCAGGATATTTGATTTCCAGTTTAATTTTGATTTTAGAGGAGGATGGTTTTTTATTTCTTTGGGTTTACGGTGAATATCTTGGTGAACTATCTGCTATTATTATACCATTGTTTTCGGTTTTAATGTCAGTATTTTTGTTACAGTTTATACATTACTTTTTTAGGATTACACCCTATGGATTTTTTATCAAAGGGAAATCTGTTCCACTATTCTACGCCATTTATCTTTATGCTTTATTGGTGTTTCTCACCTTCTTTTTAACTGAAAGCTATAGTTTCAACAGGTATGTAAATGGCTTTGCGCTTTTACTGTCATTTATCAATATGATGTTGGTTTTGTATTTGACCTTTAGTCAATTCAAAAAGAAAGGAAAGATCACCTATTTTATTTTTGCTGCCCTTGCCGTATTGATTTTTGGATTTTCCAATTATGTTTTGAATCTGCAGGGAATTACGGACTGGCATCCTCTGAAGCCCAATGGATTGATTTTTGGCTCCATAGTCAATGTCATTGTCCTGACCATCGGTCTTTCTCACAGGTATTATCAGATCAGAAGAGATAAGGACAGGTTAACTGTTCAGATGCTGGAACAAGAAAGAAAAACAGCGCAAAGTATCATTCAGGCACAGGAAAAGGAAAGACAGCGTATTGCCAAAGACCTTCATGATGACCTTGGGGGACTGTTGGCCATGATCAAATTGAAGATTGATAGCATTTTGTTGAATCAAAAAGAAAACGGTGACAATAAGACTTCCCTCGAAGAAACCCAAAAACTGATGCAGATGGCCTGCCATGACCTGAGGTTTATCGCCCATGAACTGATGCCTTTGGAAGCAGCCGAGAAAAGGCTGAAAACCATGGTCTCAGAAGTACTTGACTTGGTCAAGGTGCAGAACAAAATCAAAATCTCCTATGATATAGGGGATATTCCTTATTTGAATATTGATACCAAAATCAATCTTTTCAGGATCATCAAAGAACTCTTAAACAATATCATCAAGCATTCGGAAGCTTCGGAAGCAGATATACAGGTTTTCTTTGATAACTATGATGACAGCATTACCCTAATGGTCTCAGATAATGGAAAAGGAATTCCTGATGAATTTATCAAAAACCCCAATGGAGGAATGGGCTTATCCAACCTTCAAAAAAGAGTCAATTACCTCAAAGGGCAACTACATTTTGATGTAAACAAAAACGGAACAACAGTTATTGTCACCGTTCCTTTCGAAAAAGTAGATATATGAGTAAGCGCATTTTGATTGCAGATGACCATGAATTATTCTCCTCAGGATTGGAAAGCCTTTTATGCAGAAATCCGGATTACTTGGTGATATCTCATTTTAAAAATGGGAGGGAAGTGCAGGATTTTTTTGATGATGCAGGGCAGGCTGACCTTTTGGTATTGGACCTGAATATGCCCGTGATGGACGGGATTCAATTATTGACTTGTTTACAAAGAAATTACCCATTGGTAAAGGTGCTGATTGTGAGTATGCACCAAACGGAATCTTCAGTCAATTTATGTAAAAAACTGGGCGCTAAAGGGTTTATCAGTAAGGATTCACATTTAAAAACCCTTTTGAATGGGGTTGAGGAAATCCTTGAAGGTGGAGAATATTTTCAGGATGTCTTCCAAGAAGTATCGACCGAATCGGGTTCGGGATTTTACGAAAGGCTGATGCTGGAATATAACCTAACCAAAAGGGAAGTAGACATCATCCAATTGATCCTCAACCAATACGAAAGCAATGAGATAGCTGAGAAACTGTTTTTGAGTCCATTGACGGTGAAGACGCACCGTAAGAATATTTTCAGAAAACTTGGCGTTCGGAATCTGACCGGGTTGGTAGCTTTGGTGAATGACCAACCAAGGTTTTGAAGCGAACAACTATTTAATCCTTAAGTGGGCTTCTTTTTTTGTTTTTTTTAACACAATTTTTCATAAATACTCCTTTTGGGGTATTTTATCCAAATGGTATAATCAGGAAATTGAATCCATCATTTTAACCGAAAAATCAAATTATTAAATTATGAAGCCCTTGAACTTAAACACTTTTGTTTTTTTAAGATTGATGCTTGCTGCATTTGTCTGTTATGTATTGGTATCCTGTGAAGGCCCTGAGGGCCCGGCGGGTGCAACAGGTCAGGCAGGACCCCAAGGAGTGGCCGGTGCCATAGGAACACCGGGCCCGCAGGGCCCGGCAGGACCTCAGGGTCCGATAGGTGCTGCAAATGTCATTGCAAGCGAATGGGAAAGTCTAACATGGACTGAATCCCCTCCATTTTCCACAAGCACTGTAATTGCAAATGAAATTACCGAAAACGTATTAAATCAGGGAACAGTTTTGGCATATTGGAGGACTACATCAACCAGTACCTCCATAAAATTGATGCCAACGCCGGTTTATAATACTACAACTGGTGTACTTGGTTACATTATCGATTATTCTATTCGAATTGGAAATTTATTGGTTTTTCATGGCGTCCCTTCTGATGGTCTTTCTGGAGCGAGCACTGCGTTTCCAAATGCATCTGTCAGGTATATTGTCATCCCGCCCTCAAGCGGTAGTGGTAGGATAAAATACCCTTTTGATTTTGATGATTACCAAGCCGTCTGCGAGTACTTCGGGATTAACCCTTAATGAGCTTGTTCGTATGTTTTATCCAAAAAGCCATCCGGGTGTTTGGGTGGCTTTTTTTTGAATTTTAGACCAAGTCAAGAGACAAGAGACAAGAATCAAGAGCCAAGAAACAAGAATCAAGAGACAAGAGTCAAGAAGCGAGAAGTGAGAGGCGAGAGGTTGGAAACAAAAAGGGAGATGCGAGAGGTTAGAAACATATAGCTTGTTCGGAAGACTTCAATTGGCAGGTTTTCAGAGTTTCATGCAGATCCCGATTCCTTCAGGGCATCTCCTGAGGTATGGGAGATTCTTCGCCTTAGCAAGCTGCGGCTCTGAATGACGAGGAACCTGATGTCATTACCCATTCTGTAAATGCCAATTTTGAAAACTTGGGTAGTCAGAAGTCAACAATCAATGCCTGCCCCAAGTTCATGAGTGAAGCACGTTACCTAGGTCTAATTTCTCGGCCTTGCCTGCCGGCAGGCAGGTCTCGGTTCTCGCATCTTTATTCTTGATTTTATTATATTTCAAGAAAAATTAGTACTTTTGGAAGTAAACCAATTATTATTTCATCTGAATTTTTGCTATAGACTCGTTTTTAAAAATGGAATAAAATGAAAAGTGCATGCTATATCGTTTGGATATTTTTTTCCAGCCTGGTATTTGGTCATGTCTTTGCACAAACAGACATTCAGATCCGCTCTTGGGGACAGGCCCATGGGATAGAAAGTGCAGTGATTTATGGCGTGTTCCGGGATCAGAATGAGCTGATCTGGATTTGTACCTACAACGGTCTTTTTTATTTTGATGGATTTAGGGCCTATAAATCCCCGATTTTGGAGCCGGATGGAAAAACATCTTTTAATGGCATTGTCAACCAATTGGTACAATCTTCCGATGGGAGATATTGGCTTAAGCTTGACCGTACAATGGGTATCTATGATATTTATTCCAAGGTATATTCGCCGCTCAAAACCCAACCTTCGAATTTGTTTTCCACTTTTTCAAGCGTTGGGGATCAGCTTTATATTCATGATCCGATAAAATTTCATTTGGTAGATAGAGAATCGCTTCGGATTATTCCAATGGTATTTGTAGATAATGAGGGTTACATAAAATCCGATACGGTAAAGCTCAACGGTTTAACTCGTGAATTTTTTAGTTATTTAGACGGACTTCCTGTTGAAGTTGTTCCCTCAGGCAAAAAAGGTGAATATGTTCAAAAAGTTGAGTCAGATTTTTTTGTTACAAATAGGAATAAAAAAGGATATTATAAATACAATGCAGATAGTAAAGGAAACACCTGGTATAGGCATATGTTTGAGATGGACTGGATAGTGGAAGATACTTTGGGAAAAAATGTTAGTCAGAAATATCTGGCTCCCTTTGAAGGAATTATAATTCATTACCTACTTACCCAGCCGGATTTTACTTGGTTAATTACTAATAAGGGAGTTGTGTTTTGGGAAAAAGAAAGTGAGAAACCTAGGTTCCTTTCGGAGGAACTTCCTGAATTGGAGCGGTCGGATGTAGTCAATTTTTTCGATCTCGGAAAAACACTATGGATTTGGAATAGAGCAGGAATTTCAAATATTAGGCCGAATTCATCCAAGTTCAATTCCATTACAAAGGAAAACTCAAGCCTCTTTAGCAACTTTATCCTAGGGATTTATCCATTCGATGAAAACCGATTGATCATCAAGCATGATTTTACGGATCTATACTATAGCTTTTTTGATTTGCGGTCCGGAGTAGTGACACCTGCACAAAGAGACGAAATATCCATGATTTTTGAATTAATGGAATATTGGGAAACCCGATGGCATGGCGATCCTAAAAGTTGGATTTTGAAGAATGGCAAACATATTCACAATTTTTTCCCCAACAATCCGAATACCAATCCATTTACAAGAATGTTTATATCCGATGGCAAGTCCTATGATTATTTTATTTACCCCCCGGATGAGTTTGATTTAGGAAATCAGCTATGGCGCATATCGGAAAACAAAATGGTTTTTCCCAGAATTTCCCCGCTTCAATATGCGCAACAGGGAGATACCGTTTGGATCGGGACCGAAAGTGAAGGATTGGTGGCCTTGCATACGCCAAGTGGACAGATACGGCAATGGCTTTCTGACCCAGGAATTTCAGAAAGCATGCCCGCCAACCGGGTGCATGCGGTAATTCCTGTCTCTGATGGAAATCTTTGGTTGGGAACCGGAAACGGTTTGTCATTTTTCAATAAAAAATCCGGAAAATTCCAAACCTACCGTACCCAGGAAGGACTCGTGGATAACAGGATTTATAGTATGGCCTTTGACCGAAAAGGACATCTTTGGATAGGGACAGGCAACGGACTTTCAAGATTTGATACTTTATATAAATCCTTCACCAATTTCACCAAAGCTGACGGCTTGGTCAACAGCGAATACAACCGAAACTCAGCCATATTACTACCAGATGGTAGGATGATGATGGGCGGGATGGGCGGAATTGACCTCTTTGATCCGGATGAGATTGAGGAAATGTTGGAAAAACCAAAGCCATTTATCGCCCATATCCACAACAATGACAATATGGTCAACCTTAAGTCACAATTTGAATTTGCACATGATGAAAACCATTTTGATTTTTATATTTCCGCGAACCCAATTTGGATGGCTTCTACATTGACTTATGAGTACCGCTTGGTTGGCTCGGAGAAAGATTGGCAAGACCTGAATTACTCCAACATAGTCCATTTCCCCAATCTTCCGCCCGGCTCCTATAGTTTTCAGGTCAAGATTGCCAATCAACCGGAGATTGCCAGCTATGATTTTGTGATCCATCAGGTTTGGTATGCAAGTTGGTGGTTCAGATTGGCTTTTATCCTATTTGGACTTTTTCTGATTTATCTTATTTATAGGATGATGCTTTCCCGGCGAATGTACAGGCTTCAACAAGAAAATAAAATCATGCAACTGAAAGCTGAACAGGCCTTATCGGTAACCAAAGAACGGGAAAGGATTATCGCTGACCTCCATGATGACGTAGGCGCTACGCTCAGCACCCTGCATATCTACGGAGATTTGGCAGGAAAAGTATGGGATTCCCAACCGGAAATAGGAAGAGAAATGGTGGATAAAATAAGGGACCAATCCAAAGAACTGATGGGCCGTATGAGCGATATTGTCTGGAGTATGAAGGATCCCAAAAACGAGAAATATTCCCTACGTTCCAGGATCCGAAATTATGCCAATGAATTGCTGGCTTCCAGAGAAATTCTGTTTGCAGATGTGCTTGCCTCAGATTTGGATGAAAAAATCGTACAGCCTGAGCTGAGGAGAAACCTGCTTTTGGTAGTCAAAGAGGCCATGAACAATATCGCCAAACACAGCCATGCTACCCGGGTCAGGCTGATGCTTTATGAAAAAGAAGGTCAGTTGATCCTCAAAATCAATGACAATGGCAGCGGATTGGATTTGCTGAAAGCCCAAAAAGGGAATGGATTGGGAAATATGGAAAAGCGGTGTAAGCAAATGAACGGAACATTGCGCATTGGAAGCCAAAATGGGAGTGGAACTACCCTGACCTGTTCTATTCCCATGGCTACATTTAGTATTGTAGATGGAACCGAATCCCCATAACTTTAAACCATGATACGGGTAGCCATATATGACGATAATTCAGCCCGCAGGGAGAGTTTGCAGGCTTTGATCGGTTTGGTACCCGAATTGGAATGGGTGGGATCCTTTCAAAACTGTGCAACTATCAAAAAAGACATAGATGAAAGCCGACCGGACATCATCCTCATGGACCTGGAAATGCCTGTGGTCAATGGAATTGATGGGATCAAAATAGCCAAACAATACGCACCATATATCAAGATCATAGTACAGACTTCCTTTGATGATGATGAAAAGGTTTTTGCCGCACTTCAGGCCGGGGCAGAAGGCTATATCCTCAAATCCGCTTCCGTCTCCCAAATCACCCAAAGCATAGACGAAGTCAATAAAGGCGGAGCAAGCATGAGTCCTTCCATTGCCCTAAAGGTCATGCGTTATTTCGGGGAAATCCCCAAAGAGAAACAAGAAGATTACCAACTGACACCCAAAGAATCCGAAGTCCTCAAAAAACTCGCTGAAGGACTTAGTTACAAAATGATTGCCGATGAATTAGGCATCAGCTACTTCACAGTCAACAACCATGTCAAGAAGATTTACGAAAAGCTCCATGTGCACTCACTTGGAGAGGCAGTGGCGCTGGCGTATAAGAAGAGGTTGTTGTGAAAAGGGTTTCCCGCGAAGGCGCAAAGGTAGGGGGGCTGCCCAGTGAACTTTTGAGTGCGCCGCGGTGTACTCGAAAGTTTTGAGGGTTGAAAGATGGTAAGAGGAGATAATTGAAAAAATTGGCCCGCAATTTTATTGTTTGTTAGGGTTCCCGCAAAGTCGCTAAGGCGCAAAGGTAAGGGGGCTGCCCAGTGAACCTTTGAGGTCTTTTTTTGACCTCGAAGGTTTTAAGGGCTGGAAGAAAAGAAGTTTTTTTACTTAGCCGGCCTTTACTTGTTCGTCAGGCTTGTACATTATATTGACACGGATATTCTTTATTTTTTGACGTGCTTCCCACAAATCGAAGCTCTGCTGTATGTTCAGCCATGACTCTGGTGTGGTTCCAAGTGCCTTGCTCAAACTCAATGCCATTTCCGCACTCACACCCAAGTGCCCATTTACTAGCATAGATAGTGTGCGGCGGGATACGCCTAAGTCTTCGGCGGCATGGGTAATCGACTTGTTCATAGGATCAAGGTATAGACCCTTTAATACTTCTCCCGGATGTGCCGGTGGCGTGCCTTGGTTCTCCATTTTCTTATCTTTATTAATGGAATCTACTATTAATGGTAATCTACATAAACAATTTCGACCTACCACCTTTTTTCCAAAATAAACGCAAACCCTTCTGCCGGATATTTTCAATCATTTAATCAAATCTAGCAGGTGATATAATATATTTCAAGACCTTTTTCGGACCAAGGTGAAAGGATGTCTTCGCCCAAGTGAACCTCTCCGCTCACGCTATTCTAAAATAGAACAATTCAAGATTTTTGATTTCTATCAGATCGGATATTCTCCGAAATCAAAAACCTAAAAATCAATTGGATAGCTAGATTTAGCTATGGTACTCCGTCTCTTTTTATACCAAATTTATATGTTTTAAAACCAATTTTATGATGAAAACTATACGATTTTTACTGACCCTTATTACTTTATGTGCCTTTACCATTGCTTCAGCACAATCACAGGTGTTAAACGCCTACCGAACTGTCCAAACTGGCAATTGGAATGCAACAGCAACCTGGGAGCGGTTTGATGGCAGTGCTTGGATTGCAGCTACTTCCGTGCCTTCATCTGCAGATGAAGACATCACCATCCGGAATGGCCATACAATTACAATAAGCGATACAAGGACCATTGACCAGACTGTGGTTGAAGCAGGTGGATCTCTTGTATTAAGTGGCATCCTCAATGTAGCTGATGGTGCAGGGGAGGATTTAATAATTAATGGAATCTGGAACTGGAACAGCGGCACGGTAAGTGGCCCTGGTACCATTGATATAAGCTCAGGGGGTGTACTTAACCTTCAAACGGTCAGCAATAAGATTTTTGCCACCTCACCGGGCATCCTCAACAATAACGGGACCGTCAACTGGCCGGAAGGTTCGGTGTTTTTCAGCAGCAGTTTCACGGTCAACAACAACGGGGACTTCAACATCTCGGGAGAGGGTAACAGGTTTATTACGAACAACGGGGGGACCGGGACCTTTAACAATAGCGGGACCATAACGAAAAACGGATCCACTACAACCAACCTGAATCTGACTTTCAACAACCTTTCCGGTTCCTCATTCAATCTTAACCAGGGCACAGTTCAGAACAACGGAACGTTCAACAATGCAGAAGATATTTCCTTTACGGCAGGAGTGAGCTTAGTTAATACAGTAACCTTCAACTTCAACGAGGGTTCGGGACTGTCGGGAACTGGGCTTTATATTCAGACCTCAGGCACGACCAACATCAACACGGATGTCAGTTTTGGCAGCGGCATTGTGTTTACCCAGGCAGCAAGCCTAGTGGTGGCAGACGGAAGGACGTTTGCCATCGGCGGAATCTGGAACTGGAACAGCGGCACGGTAAGTGGCCCTGGTACCATTGATATAAGCTCAGGGGGTGTACTTAACCTTCAAACGGTCAGCAATAAGATTTTTGCCACCTCACCGGGCATCCTCAACAATAACGGGACCGTCAACTGGCCGGAAGGTTCGGTGTTTTTCAGCAGCAGTTTCACGGTCAACAACAACGGGGACTTCAACATCTCGGGAGAGGGTAACAGGTTTATTACGAACAACGGGGGGACCGGGACCTTTAACAATGCTGGAACAACAAGAAAAAGCGGTTCTGTTTTAGCTAACATAACTTTAACATATAATAATACCGGAACAATTACAGGTATTGGAGGCCTAACCTTCAATTCTGTATTTAACAATCAAGGAATTATAGAACCCGGACTTCCAACCGGAATTTTGGCAATCAATGGATTGCAGCCGCTTTCATCAAACAGCACCCTTGAAATCGAAATTCAGGACAATTCCGGTCCAGGTACAGGTCACGACCAACTGTCTAGGGCCGGAGCACTTACCTTGGCCGGTACACTCAGTGTATCTGAAATCGGCAGTGTTCCAGGTGGGTCGTACACCATTGTGGAACTCAGTTCTGGTGCCATCAGTGGCAACTTCAGTACAATCAATCTACCGGATGGCTACAGCATCGAAACCACTTCCAATGCTGTTATATTGACCAAAACTGCCGATCCGTGCGAAAATACAATTGCCCCGGTCATCTTTGCCGATGAAACCGAGACCTGTCCTGGAGGAATCGTGTTACTCAGTACCAATGAAGCTGAAAGTTACCTGTGGAGCAATGGGGCTACAACTCAAACGGTGGAAGTTGGTCCTGGCGAATATACAGTCACAACAACCGACGAAAACGGCTGCAGTGCTGTTTCTGATCCGGTGGTTCTCACAGCAGTCGATACAGAGGCACCTGCAATCCCTGAAATTCCTGACTTGGAAATCAGCACCGATACGGATGCCTGTTCGGCAACAGGAGTAACCCTGACTCCACCTGTGGCAACCGATAATTGCGGCATTGCTTCCCTGACCAACGATGCTCCTGAAGAATTCCCATTGGGCACAACGGTTGTGACATGGACTGCTATCGATGCAACCGGAAATCTAACCTCAAGAAGCTTCAATGTCATTGTAGAAGACAACCAAGCACCTGTCATTACTGCCCCTGCCAACATCAGCATTCAGATCGGGGAAAACGAGAACTCAGCCTCTGATGTGGAACTTGGGACTCCGACAACGTCCGACAACTGTGGGGTGGAAGATGTCAGCAATGACGCACCGGAAACTTTCCCTGTAGGACCAACTACAGTAATATGGACCGTGACCGATGACAGCGGCAATACAGCAACGGCAGAACAGACTGTGACAGTAACACAGGAAGTTCTCCCAACTATTTCTGCTCCTGCTGATATCACAGTTGCAACAAACGAAGGAAGTTGCGAAGCCACAGGAGTTTCACTTGGAACTCCGGAGGTAACAGGAGAGGACATCCCCGCTGACGGCATTACAAATGATGCACCTTCCATCTTCACTATCGGCAGGACAATCGTCATCTGGACTGTAACCGACGGTAACGGCAACACAGCCACCGCAGAACAGACCGTGACCGTTGAGGACAGGGAGAACCCTGTCATTGCAGCTGTCTCCGAAATCATCCGGTCCAACGATTCAGGAACCTGTGAAGCGGATATTGAAATAACAGCACCGGCAGTAAGCGATAATTGTGACAGTCCAATAGCAACAGGTACAAGAAGCGACGGGCTAGAACTAGATGCACCTTATCCTGTGGGCTCAACCCAGATCACCTGGGCAGCTTCCGATGCCTCCGGCAATGAGGCGGAGGAAGTGGTACAGATCGTGACCGTTGAGGATACCGAAGCACCAGAAATTGCCGCTCCTTCCAACATCAGCATACAGATAGAGGAAAGTGAAGATTTCGCCAATGATGTGGAACTCGGAACCCCAACAACTTCCGATAACTGCGGAGTGGAAGATGTCAGCAATGATGCCCCTGCAACTTTCCCTGTAGGCCCTACAACAGTGATTTGGACAGTGACCGACGTCAACGGCAATACAGCAACAGCTAATCAGACAGTAACAGTGACCAGAGAAATCCTGCCTATCATCATCGCACCACCTGCCATAACGGTCAACAATGACCCCGGCACCTGTGGGGTCTCAGGCATTGAACTCGGTAAACCAATAGTGACCGGTGAGGACATCCCATCTGACGGCATCAGCAACGATGCACCAGAAAGCTTCCCGATAGGAGCAACTATTGTCACATGGACCGTGATTGACGGCAACGGCAGCACAGCCACCGCCCAACAGACCGTGACCGTTGAAGACAACGAGAAACCTGTAATTGCAGCTGTCTCCGATATCACCCGGTCAACAGACATGAGAACCTGTGAAGCTGAAATTGAAATATCAGCTCCGGCAGTAAGCGATAACTGCGACACACCAACAGCAACAGGTAACAGAAGCGATGGCCTTGCCCTCGATGCACCATATCCTGTGGGCAATACCCAGATCACCTGGACAGCAACCGATGCTTTGGGCAACGAAGCGGAAGAAGTGGTGCAGACCGTAACCGTAGAAGACAACGAAGCACCTGTCATCACCGCCCCTGCCAACATCACCATACAATTGCAACCGGGTCAGGAATCCGCCACTGATGTGGAACTCGGAACCCCGACAACTTCAGACAACTGTGGTGTGGCAGAAGTAACCAACGATGCACCGACGTCCTTCCCGATAGGAACCACCATTGTTACCTGGTTGGTAAGCGACGACAGCGGCAATACGGCAAGGGATACACAGACAGTGACCGTACTTCCTGCGGATACAGAAACGGATCTTCCGACAGTCACTGCTCCTGCCGATATCCTGGTGGATACCGACAAGGGAATCTGTGAAGCAAACAATGTGGATCTTGGCATAGCCACCTTTACGGGAGACATTCCTGATGGCGGACTGAGCAATGATGCCCCTACATCCTTCACGCTAGGTGAGACCATTGTCACCTGGACGGTAACAGACAGAAGCGGCAATTCGGCCACTGCGGTACAGAAGGTAACGGTCAGGGACAGGGAACTACCGGATATCAAGGCCCCTGCCAATCTGGTACTGAGCGCAACAAGCGGCGGAATCTCTTCCTCCGAGGTTGATCTTGGTGAACCGGAAACATCCGACAACTGCAGCATTGCCGAGTTGAGGAACAATGCCCCTGCGATATTCCCTATTGGAACTACCACAGTGACCTGGACGGTCATCGACGGCAGCGGCAACGAATGTACCGCCAGGCAGCGTGTTACAGTCAATCTTACCGAAGGAGCATGTGAAGTGACTGCCAAAGCCAAACCTGTGGTGACACTGAAACTCAACAGTCAGGGCAAGGCAAGACTTAACCCTGATATGGCCGATGACGGTTCAACAGCATCCTGTGGTACCCTGATACTCGACCTGAGCAAGTGCGACTTTACCTGTGAGGATTTAGGAGAGAACAGCGTCAAGCTCATAGCCAAAGATGCCAAAGGCAACAGGGACGAAGTAGAATTCAAGGTGATTGTAGTGGATGAAAGCAAACCAAAAATCAAAGTTGAGAAGAGCGCCTTTGTCTGGATGATGAGAAAAGGGGACACCTTTACCATGCCTGACTTCAGGGACAGGGTGGAAGCATCCGACAACTGCGGCTTTGAGCTTCATCAGTGTCCTGAACCCGGAACCAAGTTCAGGAAACCTGAGAACAGCTTTGTGGAATTCGAGGCCAAAGATGCTTCGGGCAATAAGGCAACCGACAAGTTCAAGTTCAACCTGCTGGTCTTCAAATGCAAAGTGCCGAACAAAAACGGCAGGACGACAGGGGAGCAGGAGCTTTCCGATATGCTGATAGTTCCATGGAATACGCCGTTCGACAAAGCTATAAGCGAGGGCATCGTCTTCGAGGAAGGCAGTGATCCTGAATACATCAGTAGGATAAACTGGCAGATGAACGATTACGATCCGCTGAGACCCGGCCTGTACAGGATAACGGCATCCGTGGAGAACGAAGGCTTCGAAGGTTGGAACGTATCGCTGGATATCCCTGTGATCGTACTGGACAAACCGCTTGCGGAGGATATTATGATCAGCAGGAACAAGGTTTCCACCAAAGTAAGGAACGGCGAGATCATCGGCAGCCTGAACACCTTGGATCCTGTTGACAATATCCATACCTACAGCATGGACGAGCATCCCAACTTCTATATCGAGAAGAACGTGCTGGTCTGGAGAGGAACTGGAACCCCTGATGCAGAGATGACCGTCACCGTCCACAGCACCGACAGGGCCGGACAGACCATCAGCAGGGAGATCACCTTGCACAGAGAGCTTCCTCCGGGAGAAATCCTGATCTATCCTAATCCAGCCAAACAGGAAACCAATATCCTTGTCCAACTATCAGGCGCGGGAACAGTGGGTATCAGGATATTCGATACCGCAGGCAGGCTCGTGTACGAAGAACAGGGACATCAGGAGGGCAGCTTTGTCCGCAACGTTGACCTGAAAGGCCTGAGTTCGGGCATGTACCAGGTCGTGGTACAGTCCGGCAATGAGGTGATGACTGGTAGACTGGTCAAAGAAGAATAACAGTTTTTGGCTTTGAAAATTGGACAACCCCTTCCGGAGAGATCTGGAGGGGGTTGTTTTTTGGGGATTGGAAAATAATAAATTGCTTAAAAAATTGAATTTTGATAGAGAAAAATCATTGGACCTGCAAAGATTGGAATGCAGCACTTATTCAAAGACCAGGTGTAGGTATTCGCCGGCGTATAATATTGTACACCTTTTTGTAGCAATGCAATCTTTTGAATAGGGATTCACTTTAGGTAGAATACGGTCAGTGAAAAGTAGATTTCATTACCATTTTGCAGGAACAATATTTGTAAACTTTTAAAGAATAAATATTTATTTTTTGCAGTAATTTTCTATTTTAGTTTTAGTATTATTGAGGTAAGTTTTTGAATATGAATAAGATTGTTTCATTTAAGCCTGACGAGTCCCTTTCAGCGTATATCAGTGGCTATTTTTATGCGATAAATCAATTTGATAAATCTGCAAATCAATTCTATACACCCAAAGGCACAGCTGCGATAACTATCCCTTTGGAAATCAATCCCAATTCATATCTCATGTATCCGGACAAAACCTCGAAAATATATTTCGAAAAATTTGTTCCTTTCCTATTTGGACAAATGAGCAAATTGGGTGTTTCCGAAATACAGGGTCGGTTTGATTTTTTTGTTATCGTATTTACACCTATCGGACTTTTTCATTTTTTGGATGGTCCTGCGGTACAGATGACGGATCGGGTTATGCGACTTGATAGATTGGGACTATCTGAATTACACAAAAAGCTAAGAAATTTATTTGAAACACATACCGAAATTGAATCTTGCTTGGAACAGGTCAATAAATACCTCATTGATCATTTCATTTCCATGCCCAAGAAAAAAATTTCTGAATTTATCCCTTCTGTTATCCATCAAATCCATATGAAAAAAGGAATAGTTAATCTTGAGTCTTTGGTCGAAAATCTAGGCATCAACAACAGGACTTTTCAGCTCCATTTTAAAAATGTGATAGGGATTTCCCCAAAGCTATTTTGTAGGATTACGAGGTTCAATTTCCTTTTACAGGCTTTGGATGCGGTACCCGCTGCGGATATTTTGGATTTTGCAGTTCAGTTCGGCTACGCTGACAAACCTCATTTATATAAGGATTTTAAGGAGTTTGTGGGAATGACTCCACTCAAATACTTAAGATTGATCAACAATGTCAATGCAATTGTTGAAAAGGAAGTCAGAAATAAACTTTCCAGATAAAAAGCAAAATATATTTTCCCTTTTCGCTTTTTTACAACTTTAAATTATTCGTTTTCAATATTTTTAGAAAGAATTAATCCTGCTACAATGGAAACAACTCATGATTTATTTAAAAAATTGAAATCCTTTTCTGAACCCGAACTTCAAACGGAAATTCTAAAGCACGCAAAATTTCTTAAAGCCAATAAGGGCGATATTCTTATTAAGGAAGGGCAATACCTGAATTTCCTGCCCATAGTCATTGATGGATTGTTGAGGGTATATCAACAGAATGAAGACCGGGAAATATTGCTTTACTACGTGGGCCCGGAGCAAACTTGCATGATGTCATTGTCATCAGCATACTTTGATTACTACAGCACTGCCAATGGAATAGCCATGGAGCCATCTGAGATTCTTGTGTTGCCTGCCCACCTGATTGCCGAATGGCAACTTAAATACCCATCATGGAATAAGTTTATTATCAATACATACAAAAGCAGATACGATGAACTGCTCAATGCTTTTGGAAGTGTGGCCTTCAAACCCATCCATGTTCGGGTGAAGGAATACCTCACAGAATATGTCAAAAATGAGAGTTCAAATAAAATTCCAATTTCCCATCAAACCCTCGCTAACGAATTGGGCACTACACGGGTGGTAATATCCAGAATCCTCAAACAAATGGAGCAGGAAAAACTGGTAAAACTATACCGTGGGTATATACAATTAAAAGTCTAAACCATAGCGATAGATATTTTCAAACAGATTTTGAATCCGTTTAAATCACAAATACAAATGTTTATTTTGAGATAAGTATCTTTTGATACACACTATTCTTAAAATTTGGATTTATGTTTAAGGAGAAAAACCCGAGCATATCTCAGTTTTTATCTCCTAAACATCTAATTGTATGAAAGTTAAAATGACATTTAAATTTATCCTGATAGTGACAATTGTTGCATGTGGTTTAGATGTGCTGGCTCAAACAGAAACCAAGAGTGAGGAAAAAATGAAAGTATTGATTCATATTACAAACGGTCCCGAAAACCCAACGAAGGCAGCACTAGGTTTCCTAGTAGCGAAAACGGCCATAGAGGAAGGGTATGCGGTAACACTGTTCCTTGCCGGTGATGCGGTGCATTTACTCCGTAATGATGTTCTTGATAATTTGGCGGGACTTGGTACCGGCAAATTGAAAGATCATTATGATACGATTGTAAATGGTGGAGGAAAATTTTATTTGTCCGGTATGTCTGGGAAGTCCCGTGGTGTTAATGAGGCAGATTTAAAAGACAAGCCTGCTGAGTTTGCAATGCCAAAAGTATTACTTCAACTATCTGTAGATAGCGACAGAATGTTCGTCTATTGAACCCTGTAAGTCTTTTTACAGGTATTCAATAACTCTAAATGATCAGTATCCTATTCTTTAAAATTCAAAATTGCAGCCATGGGAATTTCAATATTGTTAGCTGATGATCACGCCCTTATTGCCTTAGGGATAAAGAAAATTCTGGAGACCATGCCGGACTATGAAATGGTAGGTCATATGCAGAATGGGCGGGAAGTTATCCTGTATTTGGAAAAGGAAAATCAGGTGGATGTTTTGGTACTTGACCTCAATATGCCTGTCATGGATGGGATGCAACTGCTTTCTTACCTGAATAGAAACTATCCTGATCTTAAAAAAATGGTGCTCAGTGCCCATCATACCCAATCTACAATGGAAATCTGCAGAAACCTTGGTGTTAATGGATTTGTAGGAAAAGATGCTTGTTTTGAGGCTTTTCAGGAAGCTATAGAAGTTATTGCCGATGGTGGGGAGTATTTTCAACCCTTGTCCATAAATAAAAATATCCAAAACGGCCACAGAAACTGTCTGTATCAAAAACTACGTGTGGAGTATTCCCTCTCCGATAGGGAAACTGAAATCATCCAATTGATTCTCAACCAAATTGAGACCAAGCAAATTGCGAAAAACCTGAATTTAAGTCCTTTGACCGTCAAAACTCACAGAAAAAATATCTTCAGAAAACTAAAAGTTCATAATGTGGCAGGTTTACTTGGTCTGATAAAAGAACATCCGGGGCTTTGAAGGGTTGGTATGAAAACTATTCAAAAACTCCTTCAAGAGGTATCAACATCCCGAAGTCTATACCTCGATCAATTGGCCAATATATCAGAAGCGCAGGCAATATGGAAACCTGATCCTGAAGTTTGGAATGTAATAGAGATAACCGAACATCTTTTTTGGGCTGAACAATCTGGGATTTTTGGTATGTGGAAAACCCTCCATGCCATCAGGAACGGCATTATCGTTCGTACTTATGAATCCCCTCATAAGAATATGCCCATAGAACAAATAATCAATATTACATGGCAGGCTAAGGAAAAAGTGCCTGCTGTTGCAGTTCCCCGACTTGGTGGCCCATTATCATTTTGGAAACATTCCCTAAATAGTCTTCAATTTGTCCTAGAGGCTTTTGGTGAAGAAATGCAAGAAGAGGAATTAAGAATACAGGCGCAGCCTCATCCCATCTCAGGACCTTTGGACTTTCATCAGCGACTTGAATTCCTTCGTTTCCATCTTGACCGTCACAGGGAACAGGTTTCTTGGCTTCTTAGATCTTAGTTTACCTATTTGGAATTGGAGACACCTAATTTATAGCTTAACTTTTTTATCAAGGGGAAATACAACTTTTAAGAGGAAATAAATTTGAAAAAACCTAGATTTTTTCCATTCTCTAATTGTTTCTCTTCCCTCGAAATTCTTGGCTTAAAACTTATCCAGCCTCTATTTTTCTAGTCTTGATTCTTGGTTCTTGGTTCTTGACTCTTGCTCCTTTCGCTTTTAAAATAAAATCTTCCCTTTTTTCCAAAAACCATCCAAAATTCTCAAAAACCTACCCCCAAAGTAGTATTTCGACAACTAAAACCTAGTTAACAATACTACTTCTAGGGTATTTTTTATGGGTGGGATTATGGTGAAATTTAGTAGTTGACTTTGAGGACAAATACACCATTGATATAGATAACACTTTCTCCACTTGAAATTGAAAAGCTATGAAAACACGCTACAAACTTTTGTTACTAAGTAACCATCAAAAAGCTCAGAGGCAGGTATTTCACTGCCAACAACTGCACCAAAAATATTTTCAAGGAAATCTAAGTCAAAAGTAATAAAAGGTTGCGCCCAGTATGTATTTGGGAAAGCTGTATTGTTAAGTTCATTCAATTTCCAAATCAAGCATGATTAGCACTTTTAACTATTGACCCGCTCCATTCCTATTTACCATACATATTCTTTAGAACATTCTAGATAAATACAAAATGAAAACATTACGATTTTTATTGACCCTGTTATCCATTTGTGCCTTTACAATTGCCATGGCACAAACCCCAGTAGCCTATTACCCTTTTAACGGAAATGCCAATGATGCCATCGGCACAAACAATGGCACCGTAAATGGCGCATCCCTAACCACTGACCGCTTTGGAAATGCCAATAGTGCGTATCTTTTTGATGGGGTGGATGATGTTATTTCTTATGCAAATCCATTCACCACAGCAATCGATAATTTTACCATTTCTGCATGGGTTAGAAAATTCCTGATAACTTCAGGAGGACAAATTGTTAGTAATGGTCGTAACCCAGGAGATAGCTTTCCTGCAAACTTGTATGACGGCTACAGCTATGGAACAGGGGGAGGTTCTCTAAGTGCAAATTTTCATGCAGTTATTGCTCCTGTTGCGGGATGTCCAGATCAAAGCATTGGATGGGAATTTGCTGTGTTGGTGAGAGAAGCAGGCGTTTCAAAACTTTATTTGAATGGGATACAATGCCCAAACACGTTTAACAATGCACCAATTGTTCCAACACAAAATGCATTTATTGGAGCTCTAAATGATAATAGTGTAGCTCCATTTGAAGGAGCAATTGACGATGTTAAAATCTATGATGTTTCTTTGACAGCAGAGGAAGTTTTGGCTGAGTTTAATGAAAATTCTCCCGAACCTGAATCCTTGAATTCATACCGCTCCGCTCAAACAGGCAATTGGAATGCAACCTCCACTTGGCAGCGATTTAATGGCACTGATTGGATAGCTGCTACCGTCGTGCCATCTTCAACTGATGATGATATCACTATTAGGGAAGGTCATACTGTGACGGTAAATGATGCACGGACAATTGATCAAACTGTGGTAGAAGTTGGAGGTGCCTTAAATCTTGCAGGCGGAATGCTTACAATCAATGATGGACCCAACACAGATCTTTCGGTTCTTGGTGAATTCACCCTTAGCAGTGGAACCCTTAATGGCAGCGGGCAGACAGAAACTGGGATGGGTAGTACCTTCAATTGGGCAGGGGGAACAATGGATGGTTCCGGAGATTTCACTGTAAGTGGTGATTCGGAATTTCTGAATACGAACAAAAATCTTTTTACCAAAACACTGTTTCTGCAAGGCAATACCACTTGGACAGAAGGTTTAATCAACATTGGATTAGACGGAAACCTGACTGTAGGGGAGGTAGGCACTTTTACATACAATTCCAACAGTGAATTGACAATGACAAATGCCCAGGGAGGAACAGGTAATTTTATCAATAACGGAACTATAGTAAAGAGTGGAACTGGAAATTGGAATATATCAGGTGGACTGCAATTTAACAATGCAGGTTCGGCAGTAATAAACGATGCCTGGATCAATTGTTCAAATTCAAATAGCAATCATACAGGTTCATTTGAAGTCTCAAGTGAAAGTCTATTTCTAATTACAGGCGGAACCCATCTTTTTGATGGAGCTAGTTCTTCGGGAACCGGGTTTATTCAGATAAACGGGGGCCAAATCCAAAATGGAACTGAATTAACCAATTTAGCAAGGTTGGTAGTATTTGGTGGAGTTGTGAATACTGCAAATCCTATAGAAGTAAGTAATCTGTTTCGTTGGTCAGGAGGAACTATAGAAGGTGCCGGAAGCTTCAATGTAAGTGGTGATGGAGAGTTTTTGAACACAAACAAAAATCTTTTCACAAAAACATTGTTTCTGCAAGGGAATACAACCTGGACAGAAGGTTTAATCAACATTGGATTAGATGGAAACCTGACTGTAGGGGAGGAAGGCACTTTTACATACGATTCCAACAGTGAATTGACAATGACAAATGCACAGGGAGGAACGGGTAATTTTATCAATAACGGAACTATAGTAAAGAATGGAACAGGGAATTGGAATATTTCAGGTGGATTATTGTTTAGCAATGCCGGAAATGTAGTTGTTAACGATGCCTGGATCAATTGTTCAAATTCAAATAGCAATCATACAGGTACATTTGAAGTCTCAAGTGGAAGTCTATTTCTAATTACAGGCGGAACCCATCTTTTTGATGGAGCTAGTTCTTCAGGAACCGGGTTTATTCAGATAAACGGCGGCCAAATCCAAAATGGAACTGAATTAACCAATTTAGCAAGGTTGGTAGTATTTGGTGGAGTTGTGAATACTGCAAATCCTATAGAAGTAAGTAATCTGTTTCGTTGGTCAGGAGGAACTATAGAAGGTGCCGGAAGTTTCAATGTAAGTGGTGATGGGGAGTTTTTGAACACAAACAAAAATCTATTCACAAAAACAATGTTTCTGCAAGGGAATACCACCTGGACAGAAGGTCTAATCAACATTGGATTAGATGGCAACCTAACTGTTGATACAGGGGGTACTTTTTCAGCTGATTCAAATGAGGATCTCACCATGACCAATGCCCAGGGAGGAACAGGGAATTTTATCAATAACGGAACTATAGTAAAGAATGGAACTGGAAATTGGAATATTTCAGGCGGATTGCAATTTAACAATGCAGGTGGAGCGGTAATAAACGAAGCCTGGATTAATTGCTCAAATTCAAGCAGCAATCATACAGGTGCATTTGAAGTCGCCAACGGAAGTCTTTTTCTGATTACAGGAGGTACACATAATTTTGATGGAGCTACTTCAACGGGGGATGGATTCATCCAGATAAACGGGGGCCAAATCCAAAATGGGGCTGAATTAACCAATTTAGCAAGGTTGGTAGTATTTGGTGGAGTTGTGAATACTGCAAATCCTATAGAAGTAAGTAATCTGTTTCGTTGGTTAGGAGGAACTATAGAAGGTGCCGGAAGTTTCACTGTAAGTGGTGATGGAGAGTTTTTCAATACAAACAAAAATCTTTTCACAAAAACATTGTTTCTACAAGGGAATACAACCTGGACAGAAGGTTTAATCAACATTGGATTAGATGGTAACCTGACCATCGAGGAGGGTGCTAATTTTATTTTTGATTCCGATAGCGATTTGCCCCAGGCCAATGCCCAGGGAGGAACAGGCAATTTTATAAATAATGGAACAATAGTAAAGAATGGAACTGGCACTTGGACGGTATCGGGGACATTGCCTTTTATTAATAATGGTGTGATAAGTGGAAGCGGCGGTGTTATTTCTTTTAGTTCTGTTTTCACCAATAACGGAACAATTTCACCTGGCACTTCACCAGGTATCCTTACCATAAATGGTGTGCAACCTTTAAGTACAGTAAGCACCCTCGAAATAGAGATTCAGGACAATTCAGGGCCGGGAACTGGGAACGATCAGTTGGCAAGGTCCGGAGCGCTTACTTTAGCAGGTACACTCAATGTTTCCGAAATAGGTGGTGTTCCAGGTGGGACGTACACTATTATTCAGCTGAGTTCGGGCACCATCGACGGCAACTTTAATACAATCAATCTACCGGATGGCTACAGCATCGAAACTACTTCCAATGCTGTCATATTGACCAAAACTGCCGATCCGTGTGAAAGTACAATCGCGCCGGTCATTTTTGCCGATGAAACAGAGACCTGTCCGGGAGGAATCGTGATCCTCAGTACCGATGAAGCTGAAAGTTACCTTTGGAGCAATGGGGCTACCACCCAAACCGTTGAAGTTGGCATAGGTGAATATACAGTCACCACAACTGATGAGAACGGCTGCAGTGCTGTCTCAGATCCGGTGGTTATCACAGCAGTTGATACCGAGGCACCGGCAATCCCTGAAATTCCTAACTTGGAAATCAGCACCGACACCGATGCCTGTTCGGCTACAGGAGTAACCCTGACACCACCTGTGGCAACCGATAATTGCGGCATTACTTCCCTGACCAATGATGCACCTGAGGAATTCCCATTGGGCACAACCGTAGTGACCTGGACTGCCACCGATGCCACCGGAAATTCGACCACAAGAAGCTTCAATGTAATTGTCAGTGACAACGAAGCACCGACCATAAGTGCTCCTGCTGATGTCATCGTGGTCATCGGAGAAAGCGAGGATTTCGCCACCAATGTAGAGCTTGGAACTCCTGAAGTTGCCGACAATTGTGCAGTAGAAGGATTCAGTAATGATGCAGAGGACAGCTTCCCTGTAGGAACAACCACGGTGACATGGACCGTCAGGGACGAAAGCGGCAATACGGCCACGGCCACACAGACCGTTACAGTGACCAGGGAAATCCTGCCCACCATCACCGCACCACCTGCCATTACGGTCAACAATGACCCTGGCACCTGCGGCGCATCAGGCATTGAACTCGGAACACCTTCAGTGACCGGTGAGGATATACCTGCCGATGGCATTACAAATACCGCCCTTGAAACCTACCCTGTGGGTACCACCAATGTGGTATGGACAGTCATTGACGGCAGAGGAAATACAGCCACTGCGATACAGACCGTAACCGTGGTGGACAACGAGGCTCCGACAATCATCGCACCGCCTACAGTCAATACCCTAACCGTGGCCAATGCCTGCGAGTCAGGAGAGATTGATCTTGGCGAACCAGAGGTTTCTGACAACTGTGAAATTGCTGAAGTGAGCAATAATGCCCCTGAGGCCTTCCCGTTGGGCACAAGCACAGTAATTTGGACAGTGATTGACGTCAATGGCAATGAGGCCACCGCAGAACAGACCGTGATTGTGGTGGATGAAGAACTGCCGCTGATCACAGCCCCTGCGAACATCACCATCAGGATAGAAGCCGATGAAGATTCAGCAGAGGATGTGGAACTTGGACAGCCCACTGTCTCAGATAACTGCAGCATCGATGAGGTAAGCAACAATGCGACAAGCAGTTTGCCTGTGGGTACTACTATTGTAACCTGGACCATCCGGGATGGAAGTGGCAATGAAGCCACAGCAGAACAGACCGTCACAGTAACGAGAGAAGTTTTGCCAACAATTGCAGCACCGTCTGACATAACCATTTCGGCAGATGCCGGAACTTGTGCAGCCACAGGAATTGATCTCGGTACACCTTCGGTTACAGGAGAGGATATCCCATCTGATGGCATCAGCAACGATGCTCCAGCAACATTCCCTGTGGGCACGACCATAGTGACGTGGAATGTAACCGACGGAAATGGAAACACAGCCACCGCCCAGCAGACCGTGACCGTAGAGGACAGGGAGAACCCCGTCATTGCAGCTGTCTCCGAAATCATCCGGTCCAACGATTCAGGAACCTGTGAAGCGGAAATTGAAATAACAGCTCCGGCAGTAAGCGATAACTGTGACAGTCCAATAGCAAAAGGCACACGAAGTGACGGCTTTGCCCTAGATGCTCCGTATCCTGTAGGCAATACCCAAATTACCTGGACAGCAACCGATGCCTCTGGTAATGAGGCGGAAGAAGTGGTTCAGACCGTAACCGTTGAGGATACCGAAGCACCACAGATCACTGCCCCAGCCAATATAACAATACAATTGCTGGTAGGAGAGGAAACCTCCACTGATGTGGAACTCGGAACCCCAACAACTTCGGATAACTGTGGCGTGGCAGAAGTAAGCAATGATGCACCGACAACTTTCCCAGTAGGTCCTACAACCATAATCTGGACAGTGACCGATGTCAACGGCAATACCGCAACGGATACACAGACTGTAACCGTGCTTCCTGCGGATACAGAAACGGATCTTCCGACTGTCACTGCTCCCGCCGATATCCTCGTGGATACCGACAAGGGAATCTGTGAAGCAAACAATGTGGATCTTGGCATAGCCACCTTTACGGGAGACATTCCTGATGGCGGACTGAGCAATGATGCCCCTACATC
>NZ_JABFHF010000001.1 GCF_015476655.1 Aquiflexum lacus | reverse complement strand
TACAAACCCAGCAGAAAAAAACATCCTAGGTTTAGTCGAGATTTCATTTTGTGCCAAAACATCAATTAATGTAAGGGCTGTCACAACTAGAAGTAATAATATCCTTTTCATTTGTATCAATTTTTAAATGTTAAAATATGATACAAAGGTGGGCAAGGGCAGTTCTACTTTTCGTTGACCAAAGTCAATAAATGATCTTGAATAAAAATTACTTACGAGCCCTTATTCGGCTCAATGTCTCTGGTTTGATCCCAAGATAAGAGGCAATCATGTATTGAGGGATTTCTTGAAGAAGCTTGGAGTTTCTGTTTACGAGTTCATAATAGCGCTCTTCAGGACTAGATGAATGGAAGGCATCCAGACGCTTGGCCACCATCAGGTAAAGGTTTTCTGCTATTAGCCTCCCGAGGCGTTCTATAGATCTGTGTTTATTATAAAGCTCATGAAGGTCTTTCTTACTGATTTTGTAAATAGTGGCATCTTGTAACACTTGAATATAATGCTCGGAGGGTCCACCAGTAAGAAAACTGCGGTAATTGGTCACAAAATCTCCTGAAAAAAAGAAAGCAGTGATCTTTTCTTCCCCTTCCACCTCGTGATAAAAACGAAAGACCCCTTCTTCAACAAAAGCAATAAAATCGCATGCACCACCTTCTTCCAAAAGAAAGGATTTTTTGGGATAACTTTCTTTGACGAGGCAGTCAGCATAATCTGCCCATTCCTTATCCGTCAACTTGGTGAGTTTAGAAAAATAAGATCTTAATTGTTGCATATAGTCTTTGTTAAGGATTGGCTTTATGATGTATGTCAGGTCTTATTATTATCGTATCGAAAGCGTGATTGAATCACATAATCCATTTCCTCACTTATCCATTCCGAAATTACCAATAGTTTTTCCAAATATCTCAGCCCAAATGCGGTCAGTTTGTATTCTACTCTCAGCGGAACTTCCGGGAAAACTTGTCTGCTTAAATAGCCATCTTTCTCTAAAGTCCTGAGTCTTTCAGTTAAAACTTTAGCGGATATTCCATGAATTAAACTTTTCAAATCGCCGAACCTCAAGACTTCATGCCCTCCAAGAAATAATACGATCAAAATACTCCATTTATCAGAGGCTACGGACAGCACATCTCTAATAGGGCAAGTCTCAATTGGTACCAAAGAATCATAATTGAAAATTTTTTCCAACTTTTTTTTGACTTCAACTGCTTGATAATCAATTATATTTTCTGTTTGGTTACTTGATTTCTCCATGGAAACGTATTGTTATAGTTACTTTTAGATACTAGGTTTGTAAAAGTAATCATAAAAATATTTAAGACAAACATTCTTAACCCGTAATCTCTAAAATCATGAAGAATTATAAAATGAAATCCCCGTTGGTAGAAATGGCTACCGCAGATGAAGTTCAAAAAAATCTCTTAGACACTGCCAAAAAAGAGAATAAGATGATACCTAACATGTACAAAGCAATGGCCAATTCACCGGCATTACTTGATACCTATATGCACGGCTACAAAAAGTTTAAAACAGACAGGATTTTTTCACCGGCAGAACAGGAAGTAGTATTTTTGACGATCAGTGCAGAGAACCAGTGTACTTATTGCATGGGTGCACATAGTTTATTGGCAGACACAGTAGCTAAAGTTCCGGTGGAGGTGACTGAAGCTATCCGAGACAATACGGAAATACCGCAGGAAAAATTTAAGGTGCTTTCGGAATTTACAAGCGTAATGGTGAATAAAAGAGGTCTCCCTTCAGAAGATGATGTTCAGAAATTTTTGAAGGCAGGCTATTCAGAGCAACATATTTTGAGCATTATCCTGGCGATATCAGTTAAGACCATCAGCAATTACGTCAATCATGTCTTTGAGACAGAATTGGATAGTGTATTCAAAGCACGAAAATGGAAGGGATATAAAGTAACGAGAGATTTTGTGAATTTCTTTAGAAAATAATAACTCCCAAAGTTTACAGTTGTGGGAGTTATTTGTAAATCATAAAGCTGTTGACATTTTCTTATCTAAATCCTGTAGCCATTTCAATGTCAGATCTTTTACTTTTGATTGAATATCTTTGTTGTATGAATATTTAGAGGATTTTATTACTTTCCCTTTATAGTTGAGATAGATGGCTGTCATCTTTTCAAATTGTTCATCAGTTGCAAGATTAATTGCTGATTGGGCTGCTTTTTCAGGAGAACCGCCAACGGTCAATTTCATCAATGGTAAAAACAACTTGAAAGGAAAAGGCATATAGGAGGCATCCATCTTATTTGTCATTGATGTTTTTGCTCCGCCCGGATCTGCTGCAAAAACCTTTATGCCATCTTCCATCCATTCTTCTGCCATTGCATAATTCCACATGAGGTGCATCAATTTACTCATTCCGTAAGCTTCAAAACCATAGAACCTTTTTTTACTCTGCAAGTCATCAAGGTTTACTTTTGAAAACCTGTGCCCCATGGTGGTCAAAAACACAATTCGTGCATCATTACTTTTCATCAACAATGGCTTCAACTGGGTGGAAAGCAATGCGGGCAAGATGTGATTGATGGCAAGATGTGATTCATAACCATCATTCGTCTCTGCTCTCCTACCGTGCAAAGTTCCTGCGTTGTTTATCAGTACGTCTAACTTTTCAAACTTCTGCTTGACCTTATTTGTCAGTTCAAATACAGCGTCTGATTGCGACATATCACATAGGATGTAGTCAATATCTTCACTTTTTGTAGCGATCTTTAATTCATCTACAGCTTTTTTGGCGCTCATTTCATTTCTGCCTGTGATGATTAACCGATGTCCTTTTGACAATAAATCTTTGGCAATGGCATATCCAATGCCGGATGTTGCTCCCGTGATTAAGATATTCTTTTTCATTTTTTTTAGTTGTTTAATACATGATTTAATTGTTTGTTTATAAGATCTAAAAACTTTATCCTTTCTTCAGAAGAAGATTGAGGTACTGAAAGAAGTGACAGTAATTTTGTTTCGATCCCTACAAATTGGAGAACACCTTTTTCAAAACTGTCTTGCGGAGTATTTTCCAATCCAAGTCTTTTGTAGTCCACTGGACTATTGCCGCCTGTCATAATGACAAGTGCTTTTTTCCCTGTGAGTTTCGGCACCACGCCAGTTGATGTATGTTGAAATGCAAAGCCATTCGTCAAAACCCGATCTAAATATCCTTTCAAAATGGCTGGAGGTCCCAACCACCAAATCGGATAAATAAAAATTAGCAAGTCCGCTTCTTGCACGAGCAACTGTTCCTCAGTAACATCATCAAATGAGCCATTACCTGTAAAAACAGATTGAAGTTCTTCACCCGAGAGAATAGGATTGAAGAACTTGTTCAAGTCTCTAATAATGATATCGCTGCCCCTTTCTTCTAAAGTAGATTGTACAGTTTTTAAAATACTCGCATTAAAGCTTAGAGGGTTTGGATGTGCATAAATGATAAGTGAGTTCATATAACACTGTTATTTTTGTGAGAAAATTTTTTTATGGGGTTATTCCTTTGATGAAATTTGACATAATGGAGTTAAGCATTTCAAGGGCTTCTTTTTCACTGACTTTGTCGGAATGTGCGATGTTTACGAAACCGTGTGCAATAGCCCACCAATGGAAAAAAAGAGACTTGTCCAATTTACCTGCAATATTGGTTAGAATATGCCTGATAGGTTCACTCGTATTTTCCAAAATTGCCCTACTTGGCAAAGAACATGGTGCACCATCCATCTGAAACATCAAATCATATAGGGCTTTATTCTTTTTTGAAAAAAGATAATGCTCTATCGTTATGGCAATGAGTTTGTCCTTGTCTGAAGGCAGAGATTTAATAGCATTTAAATAAGCTGATTTTAGTTGTTCAAATCCATTCCGCTGAATTTCAAGCAGAAGGTTCTCTTTACTTTCAAATTCTGAATAAATTTTGATGGTGGAGTAACCTATAGCCTTTGATAGTTCTCTGACTGAGGTATTTTTCCAACCTCTGTCTATTGCCATTTCAAGTGCCTTATCCAAGATTTCTTTTTTATCCATTGCTTTGTTCAATTAATTTCAAATATAACACCGTTATATTTGAATCAAAAAAATTATACGAAATTTTTTGAAAAATTGTATTTTAAGCTGCTAAATAGCGTTTTGGCATGCTTTTTTATCAGTGTTTCTTTTTTTTGACCTTCTCGTGATTGGACAATAAGTTGACTATCGTCTTTGTCTTGATATGTTATTTGAAAAGGATTACTCATTTTTTCTTGGCAAATTTCATCAATACGTTCTGATAAGAAATATCTAAAAGGTTTTTCAATAAATCTGCATTTTGAATATTCGGATTGTTGATGCAAACCCAACCCATCCAAGCATAGATAGGATGTGGCATACACGTTCCTAAAGCTGAGAAATCAAAATCAAGGTTCACGATTTCACCTTTGGCTGGTCGTTTGGGGACATCGCCAAATAATTGTTGATACTGCTTTTTACCCACACCAATACTTAATCGATATATTCCTTCTCTGACTAAATTGGAAGACTTGTCGTGAGGCCCGTCACTCTCTTTTATAGTAGCAAAGTATATCCCTTTTGGCAGAGAACCATCGGGGTTATAAAAAAAACTCCGCTCACGGTAAGCATCCTTCACAGTTACACCTTGATAGTTATCCAATATCCATTTTTCCAATTGATCAACATTCATCCCCTAAAATTATTGGAATTGTTTGATTCATCTTTACTGAATTGAAATCTATTTTCTCCAAAAAGGTAAAACAGGCTCAGATGTTTCGGCAAGTTTCATTGTCGTCTCAAAACTTTGTTGATCCCGCCAATAAACAATATCTGTCCAAACATTATCTTGTGAAACAGTCAACGTCCGTTTTATAAACCCACTTTGCTTTTCTAAAAACTCCTTTTGCATAGCAAGGGCCGATTTTCCAAAGTCTTTTTCCGTTACTCCTTGATTGAGTTTGAAAGTGGTAATTTCCACCATTCCTGTTTTTTTCTCTTTTGTCGTCATTTCTGTTTGATTTTGAGTTGAAGGATTGCAAGCTGTCATTAATACCGATGCAAGTCCGATGAAAATTAATTTATTCATAATGTCCACTTTTTAACGATTGACAGTTAGATACTCAAAATCTTGAAGTGTGACAGTTACTGCGAAATTTTTCGAAAGTGGTATATCGGTTTAGCGATTCATTTATAGATGCCTTAGTGCTATATAAACTCCTCAAGCTTAGCCAATGCCTTGCCCCATAATTTCTCTTTCAATCTTTTTTTGAAGAATCCGAAGTGTCCAACTTCCTTTTCACCTAATTCAGATGGATTAATCTCATAAAAGGTGATTGGCTTTTTACTTTCAACATGTTTCCAATAGCTCTTGGTGTTCTTTTCATTAGAAATAGTGTCGTCCGTAGCCCAAAATGTATGAATAGGGAAATCAAACTTTTTAAAATTACCTTCCGGAACACTTTTTCCATAAAAGGCAGGATCAAAGAAATAATCTTTTTTTGAACACCAATTTCTCCATTCAAGTACTACGTTTTTCGGCAAATCCTCCATTATGCCAAACTGTTTTGCACTCAGATATCCTGTTAACAAAATACTTAGCGGAGTGAAGATATAGAAAAAGTAAAAAAACAATAAACGGTAGCTGAAGGGCATATTTGGTTGGTATCCTGTAGAAACCGCAAAATTTACCATGCCCTTTACATTTGAAAGATTATCCATAAAGCCTATTTGTTGACCACCTACACTGTGTCCAAAAATTAAATATGGAAACTGTGGAAATCTTGAGTTTAGATAATCTTTTATGGTAGGCATATCTTTAAGTCCATAGTCTGAAAAAGTAAAATTGCAGTTTTTAAGATTATCAGGAGCAGAATCACCACTGCCGCGATAATCCCACAAACAACAGATAAAACCTTCTGTGGCTAAAAATTCTAAAAATGGAAGATAGAACTCTTTTTTGGCTGCTGTTCCTCCATTAAACTGAACTACAGCTTTGGCTTTTTCGGGGATCATTAAGATTCCTTTTAAAACCACACCATCTGAGCATATTGCTTGGAAACTTTCTCTTTTGATTTCATTTAAATCTTCCATTTCTATTCTCGTTAAATAATGAATTATTTATAAATACTAAACGTTTGGTATGTAATTTGGTAAAAAAAAGTATTACAATCTATCTTTTACTCTGTTCAAAGCTTTTCTAAGGATTTTAGGATCCTTCTTAAGTTGCATGATTATAATTGAGCCTTCAATGTCTGCTATGATCTCGTAGGTTATTTCAATCATTTCTTTTTCTGAATACTTATCATTGAAAACACTCGATAAGGCATTTTCAAACATCTTAAAAAATTGATTGATCTCTGCTAGAAAAGTATCCTCAACATGGGCTGTTTCTAAAATAGTATTGGCAAAAAAACAACCTCCATTACTTTTGGTGAATGCTTCATAAAGCACATCAACCATATTTTTCAGTCTTTCTTTTTTTGGCAGTGCCTCATCATAGGCAATTGCAAACACCTTTCTATCAAACCAAAATGAAGTGGCTTGTAAAGATTTTTGCATTACCTCCTCCTTGCTCTTGAAATGATGATAGAAAGCCCCTTTTGTTAATCCAGTGGCCTTGGCTAAATCATTCATAGTAGTTCTGTAGTATCCATTAGTTCTGAACACATTAATGCTTTGCTTGATAATTTCTTCCGGTGTGGTTTTGTGTAATGGCATAATACTGAACGTTTAGTATGCTAAATAAAATAATTTATATTAGAATCACAAACTAATGATCTCTAAAATGGCAGTAGTGGCATTAAATTATTGATTATAAAAAGATTAAGTTAGGCAAAGAAGATTTACGCTTAGATTGCCATAAGCATGAACTGAAATTGCAGTAATGAATGAAGATCGGATTTTTGATTTATTTCTTTTTGTCCACTTTTTTGGTTCGGTTTTTATTGAATATCAGTGCCATAGGTAGAAAGTAGAGGGATCGATAAAGCGGTTTGGAATCAAACTAAGCGTCAGTCGAAGTGGTAAACTCCGACTGACGCAAAACCGTTTTGGCCGTTCGATGTTTTACTTCGTCTTTCGTTCCTTTGATGACTTGGCGACTTTGTTATACTCAAGGCATAAGTTTAAGAAAAATTCAAAGTCTTTTCTGTTTTTAAACCCGTCTGGATTTATATAACAGTAGCCTTTGTATTCTTTGCCTTTCATCAGCATTGTCTCATAACCATCTTTTTCCGAAAGTTCTTCATGCCGGCTTGGGTCGAAACGTAACATCAAATTTTCACCGCTAACACAAACACAAGTCTTGCCATTCACCATAAAGTTTAGCACATTGAACATTTCTTTTTCTTCAATGTCTAAGCCTGGTATTTCAGCAAGATATTCCCTAACGCTGTTTGCAAGATTTGTGTCGTAAGTCATAATTGAAAATTATTTCCTTGAATGAAGTCCTACTGTATTGCCTTCTGTGTCAATAAAAATTGAGACGAAGCCAAATTCTCCAATATTCATTTTTGGTTGTACCACTTTTCCACCTGCTGCTTCAATTCTTTGTTCTTCTGCAACGCAATCTTCGGTTTCAAAATAGATAATCGTGTTGTTACTACTTGGAACAAAATCGGTTTTCTCCACCAATGCACCTGATATGTCGTGGCTTTCAGGGCTAAAAGGAAAAAATGATTGCTTGCCCCATTCAATGGGAGCGTCAGTTAGCGTTACATTGAAAACCGTTTCGTAGAATTTTTTTGCTCGGTCTAAGTTTGCTACATGGAGGTCAAACCAACCAACTGGATTTAAATTTACCATCTTTATATGAATTTTAAGTTTTTGCACTATTGCAATGCAAAGTAAGAATCCAAAGAATCGGCAAAATTGTAAAAATGGGACAAGGCTATTTTTTGTCAAAAATCAAAGACATCTTTAAGTCGTCTCCGAAAAACTCCTTTGGTGTCAATCCTGTAAATTCCTTGAATTCTTTTATAAAATGGGCTTGGTCAAAATATTCGTTTTCATAAGCCAAGTCAGTTAGGCTTGAAATCTCTTCATTAAGCAATATCTTCAAGGTTGTCTGAATTCTAATTGTTTTTGCTAGTTGTTTTGGACTTAAACCGATGACTGAAGAAAATTTCCTAGCCAATTGTCTTCGGTTAATATTATTGCTCTTTGAAAATTCATTTACAGAAAACTGTCCATTTCCGTTGAAGATTGTTTCAACTGTTGATTTTACGATATTGTCAATTGTTCTTTTATCGGCTAATTCTTTGAAAAGAAAGGTCTCGATAATTTGAATTCTTTCAGATGTAGAGTTTGCATTTAAGATTTGTTCGCCAAGTTTTATACCGTCTTCTCCAAATAATATGTCCAATGGCACCGCAGTGTTTTCCATTTCTTTGATTGGAATAGGCGTAAACGGTAAAAATCCATTTGGCTTGAATTGCACAACAAAACTACCTGTTACTCCTACGGGTTCAATCACATAGGGCTTTGTCAATTGACCGATCAAAAAGCATTTCGGTAGAACTGTTATCTCACCATTTTGTGAATGATGTTTGTAAGTGTCGCCATAATGAAAAATCAATTTCATTGTTCCGTCTGGTACGATGGTGTTTTTGAGCGGTATGTTTTCCTTTTCACCATCTAATGTCCAATACCGTTTGACAAACTCTCTCAGTTCGATATTTGGCTCATATGTTTTCGGATTTAACTCCATTGTCAATTTTTGTATGATGTCTTCTTACAATGACGGCCACTTGTTTAAATGCAAATGTTTGTTGCACTAATCTGTACAAATTCAAGACATTAGCTTATTGAAGCCTCGCTTATTTCGAATCCAAATCTAAAATGAAATAAGTATAAATTGAATAAATTTACCAATTGTTAGTTAGCTGCTGCCCTTTCTTTACATTTTACTATCGATTTTGTCTTTTTTCTATTTTGATGGAGTCTTCATAATATATGCTTCCTTCTCCTAGGTCTTTCATTAATATAGTGTGATTACAGACCTTGGCTCCCCTATCCCATTCTTTGGTAACGATGGTGTGGTTTTGGTCATCGATTTTCTCGATAAATAAATAGTGTATTCCAGCAAAAGGAATAAATCCGAATACCCGCATTCATTTCTATTTATCAACTCCCTTTTAATTTCTCACCCCTTGAAGCAAGGATTGCAATTTGTCCAATTCTTGAGACTCTGGTTTTCTTGGTTTTTACCAATTTGATGTACCGCAATACAAACCTTTTACTTGAATCATTAATGGCATTGAAAAATTCAGTGGCTCCTTCATATTTCTTCAATGCTTTTTGCAGGTCTTCGGGAACAACCAAATTGTCTACATCGTCCATAAAATCCCACAAGCCAGCCTGTTTAGAAAGCTCAATGGATCGAAAACCGGCTTCCTGCATTTTCCCTTCTTCAATTAATTTAGCTGCTCGGTCCTTGTAAGTCTTTGCCCAATGCTCCACCTTCCGTGGTGAGATCATTTGCATTGTTCGATTGTCATCCAGCTTTCTTATTATACCATCTATCCAACCAAAACATAACAACTCGTCAAGAACCTCAGTAGTGGAAAGGTATTTATCCGGAACCGTTTTCTTAAAGGCGACCAGCCATACGCTTTCTTTTTGGCCATGGTGCTGTTCCAGCCAGGCTCTCAGTTCCTGACTGGAAGACACTTTGACTTTTCGGAAGTTTTCTGTTTTTACTACAACTACATCAGGAAACCTAAACACCAATAGCTCGATCCATAAACTTCATAAATGGTAAAGCTGTTTGGTAACCAGATAAAATATTTTTATGTAACTCATTACTAATCAGCGTCTCATTGGGAATCGAAGTGGTCAAAAGAAACTCTTTTTTTAATAAGAAAATCAAATGTGGATGATCGGCATCAAAACCCTGAGGAGGTCTTTTGAGCACATCACCTTCGAGATCACCAAAAGTGGCTTTGATTGCCGAGTCTTCTAAGATTTGATTAAGTTCTTCACCATTCAAATCAATATATTGCCTTATTTTTTTTAGCAAACCACTATCAGGTGATTTTATTCCGCAACCCATGAGACTATTTCCATTTTGGATTCTGATGTAAAAAGGTGTAGTATTTTTATGAGGATCTCGAAATATCATTGAAGTGATGTAATCATTGTAAGGACTTTTATCATTTGAAAACCGAATATCTCTGTTAATCCTGCCAATATACTTTTTGGGTTCATCAAAAATGATATTTTCTTTAGCGGTGATTTCATGTAGCACCGATCCAATGAATTCAATGAAGTTTTCCTTTGCCTGATCCCATTTACTTTTATTAGCCTGAAACCATTCTTTATGATTGTTTTGGCTGAGGTTTTCAAGGAATTCAAGTGTTGAAATTTTAATAGTTTTCATTTTATAAAGATTTTATTTTAGAGAAATTTTGAAATGCGCATTTGAAGCAAGTCATCTTGCCGGAAATTGTACAGGATTTCCTCATTAGATACATTATTCAGGGCTGAGATTAGAAGGTCGGCTTTCCAGTTACCTTTAAATCTCCTTGACCCTTCAAATCTGAAAAGCGTAGTGGTTCTGTTTAGGTCGACAATCGAACCGAAAAGAAAAGTAGTACCTCTGATATCATTCAAGCTTATTCTACTGCCGATAAAAAGATCATTGTCAAGACCGGAAAATGTAAGTACTCCCCTACTATCGTATAGATACTCACTGACGATTCCGATATCCACACCTGAATTGGCAACATTACCCAATGTATATTCAAAGCCAGTAGCAAGCGCAAAGAATTCTTGCCTTTCAGTTTTCCTGTTAATTGCTTCTAATTTAAGAATCAATGCCCCGACAGTATATTGGGCATCAAAACCTATTTGATGAATAATAGGATAAGATAAATCCAAACCTAATGATGGATCAAAACCTAGGAACATCGGCTCTCTAGCTACCCCATAGAAATAGGAAAGTCCTAAATCCAACTTATTGAATGTTTCATACCATCTGCCCGCTAATGAAGGATGCCATTCTTCCAAAGAAGTCGTGAATGGAATTTCTTCCCTCTGGAGAACTTCTGGAAACCTATACCGCCCATTTTGCCCGGGAAATTGTCTTCTCCGTGCAATGGGCAGATAATAGAATTCAAAGGATCCGATAAAGGAACTTAGGGTGAATTGTACCATGGGTTGTCCCAATTTCTCTGAACCGTCAAATGCTTCTACTTGGTCAGCTTGATTAATCACGTCGACCAAATGCGCGGATTCCGTTACTCCCCAAAAAATTTTCTTGGCACCAACAGAAACAGCCCACTTATCCCGATTGTAACGATAATAAGCCTCTCTGATATCAAAATGGGATCTTTTGGCATCATTCAAACTACCTCTCAGAAAAACTTCAAAAACGAATTGATGTTTTTTGGATTTACTGATGGTGCTGAACTTTGGCTTAATAGCTCCGGAAGTGAAGTGATTCAGTTGGTATGGGAAAGCCCCTTCATTTGGAAAATATTGGTGCTCAACTTCAAATTCCAGAAGAAATTCTGATTCCCATTTGATCGAATCATTTTGAGAAAAGGCCGATACTGACCACGTCAGGCCTAAACAAAGAATAAGTAATCTCATACTTAATTTTTTAGGCTTTCTTCAGTAAGATCTGATGCTTTCAATCCTGTTTTAAACCTATAATTGCTGAATATCAAGTCAGTTTTTTTTCCATTTTGGAGGTTGACCATACTCAATTTGTCTGCTTTCCAATATTTGTCAAGATAAAGTCTGTAGCCTTCAAAATTCAGTGTCTTTAATGGCGAACCCTTTCTATCAAAATATTCAACCTTTTCAACCCGGTAATTTTTTTCAAGATTATAGTAGGTTATTTTCTTGGAGTATCCACTTTTTGGATCCTTAGGATTCAGTTCAACCAATGCCACCTTATTTCCATTGAGTATTTCTTCTTTTATAAATTTGAAATCGAATTTCTCTACTTCAAAAGAAGTGAGGTCCTCAAAAGCAAACTCACTTCCCATAAATGGCCCTGACTTGTTGGAAGATGCCAGTCTTTTGACACGGGCAACAGCGGGCAAATAAATCCACTGATCATCATCTGTGGTTCTGTGGGTATAAGTCAGTGTTTTTGTTCCGTTTACATCTTTTGGGCTATTGAAACTGATTAAAGATTTTTCACCATCCCCTTCTACTTCCAAGGTTTTGTTAGTAAGCAAATTGGTGGTGGTTTGACCGTTTCTGTTGATCAGTTCCATTTTGGTTTCCACTTCATAACTTGTAAATCCCCTATCAGCATTTTTGGCTTTCTGTGCTATTTCTAAGCCTTTGTTTTGTGCGTTTGCACCCAATGAACCAAACAGGATTGTGAATAAGACCAAGGTTTTAATGACGGTTTGCGTTTTCATAATTGTTATTTTGTTCTTTTTTAAGTTTATGTTTTCAATGATTATCAGAAGAATGGGAAGTAAGGTTAAACAAACCAATACCGATGCAATGAGAATGAATATTGTAATTAATGCGAGTGAAGAGTTGATCAAAAAGGCTGATTGAGTAAGTACAAAAAAACCAACACAAAGAATGACCGTGGTAGCTATAATTGCAGTACCCACTTTATCAAAAGCGTAAATGATGGCTTGCTTTCCAGACAACAGCTTTTCATCACGAGCCCTTAGATATTTGGAGATGAAATGAATGGTATTGTCTACAATAATGCCTAGGGTCATCCCAAATACTGCAGTCATTCCCAAGTTCACATATCCCAACACAAAATACCAGATCCCAAAACCCAATAGCGCGGGAACAACATTTGATATCATGCTCAATGCGCCGTATTTAACGCTTCTGAAGGTGATCATCAGAATGAGTGTGATCACAAGTGCAGAGATGATGGCACCTTTGATCAAGCCGTTTACTTGCCGTTCGCCTATATGAGCGAACATCAGTGTCAGGGAGGCTCCATCAGCAACCATGCTCTCAGTCCCATTTTTTTTAAGCCAGCCCTTCAACCGATCTGAAAAATCAATCATTTGGCGGGAAGGAATTTCTTTTAAAGTGACTGTAAATCTTGTTTCAGATTTGGCATTATTCACCTGATTGTTCAAATCCAAGCCGTAAGGAAGCGAAAGTTCGTAGAGCAATAAATATTGAGCTGCTTCTTCCTGACTTTCTGGAATACGATAATATTCAGGATCATCATCATGCATGGCTTTATTTACCCGCTTTGCTACATCGGTAAAAGAATTCACATGAATTACCTCAGGTTGGGAAGCCACGTAATTTGTAAATTCTTCTAATTTTTGCAAGTAGATGGGATCATTGATACCTCCATCTCTCTCGGAAGGGATTGAAAATTCTAAATTGTAAATGCCTGTGAGATTGGCATTGATGAAATCCGTATCTTTCCTAAAATCAATTGTTTCATTAAAGTATTTTATGAACTCATCATTGAGCTGATTCTTTGTGGTGAAATACCCACCTAAAAGGGTCATAATTATTGAACTGTACAGAATGGGATTTTTGTACCTAAATAAAAAATCAACATACCTTGCAGAAGTAAAACCCAGTTTGGACTCTTTGGTAGATACTGCTTGGACTTTTATGGGAAATACAGCCAATAGAGCAGGAAGGGTGATGAGTGAAAAAAAGTACGCGAATGCCATACCTATCGCTGAAATATTTCCGAAGTCCGCATAGGGTGGAACATCTCCTGTATTCAAAGAAAGAAATCCAATGATTGTAGTCAGGGTGGTGATACTTACTGGAATAAAGTTGATCCTAAGGCTTTCAACAATCGCATCTTCTTTTCCCCAACCTTCCCTCAGCAATTTGAGAAATGAAATCGTGATATGGATGCAATCTGCAATGGCTAAGGTACTGATCACAATAGGGGCGTTGGAAGAAGCCGAAGTAAGATCAATGCCCAAAAGTGCCGCGGTCCCCAAGGCTGATGCTATAGAAAAAATGATAACAACAAAAGAGCTGACCGTACTTCCTATTGACCTTGTAGAAATAAAGATCATGATTAGAAAAATCACAAATACCAAAGGAACCAACAGTTGGCCATCCTTTTGGGCGGTTTCTGCAAAAGCATTTTCCAACATAATATTCCCGGACAAAAAGACCTCCATATTTGGGTTTCGTGCTATCCATTCGGAAGTCATGTTTCTTATAAATGCTACTACTTCAGGTGTTGCATCATTGTCATTTGGCAGTTTACATGAAATATTGATTCCTGTAACGGAACCGTCTTCGTTAATCAGACGATTCAAGAGTAAGGGCTCTTTTAAAGCCACTTCTCTTATTTGTACCAATTCGTCTTTGGTCAACATGCTTGTTTCTTCAACAAGATCTGTAACCAACAGGTCATCGCCATCAGCTCTTGTATATTGAAAATTGGTAATGGCATCTACCCGGAATGAGAATGGAGTTTGCCATGCATTTTCCACCAATTGCTTGACTGCCTCAAGAGATTTTGAGGTAAACAACTCATTATTCTTTTCCTTGATGACAATCAGGATATTGTCATCATCAGAATAGATTTGTTCTATTTTTTCATAAGCGACAAGTTGGGGGTTATCCTCACTAAAAAATACTTTTGAATCTGCGTTAAACCGCAATTTTTCAAACCCTGTTGCTGCAATCCCGACAATTGCAATGGAAAATAAAATAAACCACCATTTTCTCTTGATAAGTATTTTTCCATAGCGGGTAATCCATTGATCATTGTTCAATAAAGTGTTACTTCTTGCATTCATTTGTTTTTATAAATTAAGGTCATAAAATGACTAGTAGTCATAAATATTCCAAAAAAAAGAGAAAGTCAGCCAAGGATTATTCTCAGTGATTTAAGCTTACTCTCTGTTTTTAGTTGGTTAACAGTTATAAATAATGACTGTTAGTCATATTATGAATAATAGTTCAATCAGAACAAATGTAGAATTAAAAAGTTTGGGTTTTTGCTATTTTTTTTTGACTCCTTGAAAAAATAATTCCAAAAATGAATCAAGTATCTGATTTTCAGTGATATTTAATTTGCTCTCAATGAGTGCCCCGCGAACTTTTAGCATCTGTAAAATCCCTACTGTTGTGCCCCAAAGAATCATGGTGAAATGTAAGGGATCAAGATTTTCATTTAATTCACCTTTTTCTTTGGCTTCAAAGGCGATCTTGGAAACAAGTTCAGTAATGGCATTGCTGGAGCCATACATTTCATCCGTTTCCTCCAAAGTGTGATTGGCTTCATAGAGGGAAACTAAATCATAATAAAGGGTATTCTTGCGATAAAATTTATAGTTGGCTATGATGATTTCCCTGAGTTTATCTATCGGATTTAAGTCCATTTTATCAATTTTGACAAACTCTTTAAGCAATAATTTTCTGGCTTTTACGGTAAGGTTCCCTAAGATTTCCTCTTTGCTTTTAAAGTAGAGATAGATGGTACCTTTTGCCAAGGAAGTGTCCTCAGCAATTTGATCCACATTTAATCCGTGCAGACCATTTTTTTTCATGATATTTTCAGCAGCCTTCAGAATATCATTCTTCCTATTTTCCTTTTCTCTTTCTTTTCTTTCCGAGGTTCTTTTCATAAAGGTTAATTTCTGCTATAAACAATGGTAAAGGTAAGGCTAAATTCCAGTTTTTGTAAAAAAGTGTCGAACAGCTATCAGTCAGATAATTTGAATTTCTAAAAGACATTCACTTAGCGTGTTTTATCGTTTACCTTTTTCATAATGCACTATGGAATTGATAACTAAATTATGATCTGCTAAAATTTAATCATTAGATAGGTAAAATAATTATAAAATCAGTACCTATTCCCCCAACAAATTCCTGAACTCCTGAATGCATTGAGGTCATTGCTATTGGGCTTTCAACCTTAATCTCTCCTCCATGTGCTTTTATAATATCATAACTCAGACTTAATCCCAATCCCGTTCCTTTTCCAGTGGGCTTGGTAGTAAAAAAAGGCTGGAAGATTTTATCTTTAATTTTATCAGAAATTCCAGAACCATTATCTTTAATTGACAACTCGATCTTGTGTGGAAAGCTTTTGGTGGCTACGATTACCTTGGGTTTATAACTTGAAACCAAATCCACTTGGGTCTTGGGGTTGAAATCCGGATTATGACAAGCGTAAAATGCGTTATTTAAAATATTCATCAAAACCTTCCCTATTTCTGAACGGACAACGCTTATTTTTGGAAGATTTTGATCTAATTCAGTGATCAAAACAATCTCAATGTCTTTGTTTTTTGACTTATAACTTTGATAGGCAAGATTTAAAAATTCTTTGGTCAATTCATTGAGATTCGTAAATTCCTTTTCTCCAGAACCCGACCTGCTGTGTTCCAACATTCCCTTTACTATCAAATCAGCACGCATGCCATGGTGTTTGATTTTCCCTAAATTCACTTTGACATCACCTAGTAATTCATTGACTAAATCCTCATCTCTCAGGTTCTGGTTCTTCGTTCTTTCTACCTCAATCTCTTGTATCATTTCAGCACTTACCTCACTAAAGTTATTTACAAAATTCAACGGATTCTGGATCTCATGGGCAATACCTGCGGTGAGTTCTCCAAGAGAGGCCATCTTTTCTGATTGAATGAGTTGGGCTTGGGTGGACTTGAGCTCAAAAAGTGATTTTTCTAATTCATTGGTTCGTTCCTTGACCAAAAATGACAAATTCTTTAATAAATCAATGTTTTGCCTTGCAATATAGAATGTCGTAAATACTGGTATTGCAACATAAACTGAAATAATTACGAGACTAAACAATTTGTTTTCATCGAGAAAACTATTTAAATCAAAACTCAAATAGCTCCCAAGAATTTGAATAGTCGAACCAAAAAAAACAATACCAATAGGCGTAACATAAGTAATTGCAACAATCCATCGATATTTAATTTTCAGCTTAAAAGCCTTACCGATAATTTGTATTAACCATCCAAGTGAAATAGCCATTATTCCAAAAAACAAAACCCAATATCCCCAGAAGGTTGTACCCAAAAAAAGGACAGCTCCAATAATTGCTATAAGTACAATTGCGATCAAGAAATTGAATTTCTTATTACTCAATGGAAAAGGCAATCCAAGCATGGATGAAGCCAACCAAGGGAAAAACATAAAAAGCAAGAGAAACAAAGGGTTGAACAATAGGGTGTCAATCAATAAACTTTTGACCGAGTACCCAAAGATATAGGGATGTGAAGAAAATAAATGGATTAATAAAAAGAGAGAAACAAAGAAGATACCCCTGTTCAGGCTGTTTCCTGTATACCACCAGCTAAATGCCTGAATGGCAATTACCAATAAAAGTAACCCTGCCCCAAAAAATACCCGAAGGTATGATTGATTGATTTCCTCGTACCAGTTAGGTGCAAAATCTGTTGATTTCAAAACCACATTTGGACCATATTCCTTGAAAGTACCGGGAAACATATCCGTGATTTTGATGGTCTGATGTGCCGACCAGCGTATTGCCAACACAATTTTATCTTTTTTTTCTAGAATGGGAAACATGACAAAAGGTGGCTCATTTGGATAAAAAACGGGTGTTATCTCTGCCTTCTTATCAGTAGTAGGTTGGCCAAATGCAACCAGCAATTTGCCATCTAGATATATTTCCCCAGGAGAAACGGAGTAATAGTAGATCCACCATGGGAGGTTATAAAAAGAAGAGTCCGTGAAGATTGTCAGCCGAAGCCATACAAATTGATCCCAATCCATGGTATAAGAAAGAGAGTCCATAAAACCGGCTACATTCGTACTTGGCCATCCAGAATCATTAAAATCCGGCTGTGCAAACTCAGGTTTGTCTTCAATGGAAAATTTCCAATTCTTAACATGGAATATATTGATTGGAAGCCCTTTCTCATGCCTTGACAAAATCAATGAATCTTTCAGAGCAAACGAATTTGAGTCTGTGTCTTGAGCCGACAAAAAGTGAATACTTAAAGCATTAACTACCAAATAAAAGATAACAACAACATTAAATTTAAGCATAGTACATGTAAAATAGAAAAGGATTATCAATCAATTATATTTTTAATTCCTTATCATTTAATTACCCATTGGAAGATCTAGAGATAGCTGTGAGGAGTCGTTATTGCTAGTTATTCAAAATGAAAGTCCATAATGATAAGACCAAAGAACATTTTGAAGAATTTGGAAATGAATCAAATTACCCCGAATCATTTCAAAATACGGACAAAACACTTAAAACGTAAACTTTGGAAAATTAGTAGAAAAATACAAAAATTAATTACTGCATCGATTCCACCCAAGGGGATCTAAATTGGTTTCATATGGCTGAGATTCTGCAAGGATCCTTGAAAAATCTGAAGGGTGGCAAACCTGAAAGTTGAAAATGTTGGCAGTCAATCAAATTAAGCCCCTAGCAAATCAAGCAGGTTATTTTGGAATTGAACGGACATTTTGTTTTATCACTTAAAGGTCGATTTTCATCGATCATCCTTTTTTAATGATATTCAGAAATATTTCACTTGTTGCCTGAATTGCCTAAAAGTAACTTTCAATTAAACTGTGGCTCAATGAGGATGTTTGGATCAGATGCTCCCAAAAATTACAGTTAATTTTCTTTCAATAATTAAATAAATCCTATTTATCCAACACTCCAATTTATAACCTGCATGTATTTTCCAAAATTTATTAGAAAAAAAATGGGTGGCATGTTCCTCTCCCAATTATTAATGGTTCTTTTCATCTATTCTTCAATGGCACAGGGCATTATTCCCAAGCCTATGAATGTGATTGAAGGGATAGGAGAATTCAATTTAAATGCAGGCATACCCATTTTAGCCAAAAGCCAAGACAGCCGAAAATCAGCAGAGTTGTTCAATGATTTTTTAGAGAAAAGGCATGGATTCAGACTTTTCATTACACAGATCCCACAATCCGGACCACATATTATATTGACTTCGGTACGGGGTGATAATCCTGAAGGATATCTTTTGGATATACATTTTGATAAAATTGAAATTAAAGGAGGGGAAGCGGGTATTTTCTATGGGTTACAATCCACCTTGCAATTAATAGAAGTAAAAGATGGTGGGTTGACGATACCGGCCATGAGGATTGAAGATAAGCCCGAATTTGATTACAGGGGTTTGATGTTGGATGTGGCAAGGCACTATTTTCCTGTGGATCAGATCAAAAAAATCATTGATTTGATGGCTCACTATAAACTTAACCGTCTCCATTGGCACCTGACTGAAGATCAGGGTTGGAGATTGGAAATCAAAAAATATCCCAAGTTGACCGAAATCTCTGCTTGGAGGGATTCCACCATCATCGGTAAACAGTATGACAGGGAACTTTTGATTTATGACGGTAAACCTCATGGGGGATTCTATACCCAGGATGAGGCCCGAGAAATCGTACGTTACGCCGCAGAAAGGCAAATTATTGTAATTCCTGAAATAGAACTCCCCGGACATAGCTCAGCCGTATTGGCAGCATATCCAGAACTTGGAAGTTTCCCTTTGGTCAATGGGGTTCCTCAAGCAGGAACAATTTCGGGGACCAATGAAAAAGGTGAACCTTTAGACAATGATTTGAGTATTTCAGTTCCTGGTTTTTGGGGCGTACAATATAATATTTTTGGTCCTACGGACGCTGCTTTCACTTTTCTGGAGGATGTATTGACAGAAGTGATGGACATATTTCCAAGTAAGTACATTCACATTGGAGGTGATGAGGTCCCCAAAGACCACTGGAAAACCTCCGAAATAGCCCAAAAAGTGATCAAGAAGGAAAAATTAAAGGATGAACATGAACTGCAAAGTTATTTTATCAGAAGAATTGAAAAGTTCCTTAACAAAAACGGAAGAAACCTGATCGGATGGGATGAAATACTTGAAGGTGGGTTGGCCCCAAATGCAACAGTGATGAGCTGGAGGGGTGAAGACGGGGGAATTGCAGCCGCCAAAATGGGCCATGATGTAATCATGTCTCCAAATACCCATATGTATTTTGACCATTACTATGCCGAAGATCAAACCACTGAACCCTTGGCTATTCATGGATTTCTGCCCTTGGAAAAGGTATATGGCTATTCTCCTAGACCAACAGCCTTAAGTATTGAAGAACAAAAATTCATTTTGGGTGTTCAAGGGAATCTTTGGACAGAATATATCTCTACCAACAACAAGTTGGAATATTTCATTTTTCCAAGGATGCTTGCTTTATCAGAAGTAGCTTGGACCCCGGGGAACAAAAAAGACTATGGTGAATTCAGCAAAAAAAGGTTGCCAAAACGATTGGCAGAACTGGAAAAATCAAACGTTTTCTTTAGAATTCCGGAAGCAGAAGTCACCATCAGCAGGGACATGGCAACTGGCAGACATCGAATCAGCATAGAATCGCTCGTAGATAAAAGTCAAGTGTATTATACGGTGGACAGTTACAAAGCAGATCCTACCGGAATGTTATACACCAGTCCATTTTTGGCTCCGGTAACAAGAAAAGAACATGGTCCTCTTACACTACGGTACATCATAGTGACTCCACAGGGCAGAATCAGTAATGAGTTCAGCCAAACCATTAAATGAGGGTTTAAATACTAATGTCAATTTGAGAGTTGGTGGCCATCCAAACAATCAGCCTAAAAGAATTGATTGTATGACATTTATTAAACAATCAACAAGGTTATTTTTTAGACTGGTTCCTCAAATATAGATATAAAATTATACTTGCTTTTCAGAGCTATGATCTCCCCTATCAAAAAATCTAATAAATCAAATTTCAATTAATCCTATTACTTATAAATGGAAATCTTAAGAAAAGATAATGGAAACAAAGGTGAATTCTACATTCTTGAAAATAAAATTCAAGAGGCAATGATGTCCTATATATGGGTTGGTAGGGATAAAATTATTATTGACCATACAGAAGTCAATGAACCATTAAAAGGTAAAAATGCTGGCAAACAAATGGTTTTAAAAGCTGTAGAATTTGCTAGAGAAAAAGGAATAAAAATTATCCCATTGTGCCCATTCGCCAAGAGCATTTTTAAAAAAAATCCGGATATCAGAGATGTTTTGTAACCTATTTCATTGAAAAAGAATTCATTGATGAAAATTTCATGAGACTTCAAAATAGAAATGAATGATACCACTCCCCAGATACTAGTCCAATGTGATTCAATCCAATGATTTTATCAAAGCCAACCTTTTTATCTATTTGAGCAAGAACATTTAGCGCGTACAACTCCATAGCCTTGAATCCTTGTTCAGTTGTAATTTCATTTCCCAATCTACCCTGATAGAAATAGTCTTTTTTAGGTATAATACTACCAAAACTCCCCAACATTAAATTTCAAACAATTTAATTTAAAAATTAATTTAATTTTAAAAATGTCATTGCTCAAAAACTCATTAAAATCCCTCGTCAATTTTGATCCCGAAACTTTGGATCTAATAGTTTCTAAATTCTCCAAGGTACAACTAGCGAAAAGTTCTGTTTTCGCCAAAAAGGGGGAATTTTCAAAACAGATAGGTTTTGTAGAATCTGGTGTGTTAAGGGCTTATTTTTCGATGAACAATGGGGAACAATACAACAAAACTTTTTTCACTCACGGATCTTTTGTGGGCGCTTACTCTTCTCTGGTAACAGGTCAAAGTAATTTAATAGATATTGACTGTTTGACAGATTGTACGGTTTGGATTGCCTCCTTTGAAAGCATTCAAAGCCTATATGATCAATATCCTCTTGTTGAGCGGTTGGCCCGAATCCTGGCAGAGCGTTTTTTTGTGAATAAAGAAAAAAGGGAAATCGAACTCGCCACACTTGAAGCTAAAGAGCGCTATACCATTTTTCAAAAAGAACATCCGGATTTAGAACAGCTTATTCCCCAATATCAAATCGCCTCCTATCTTGGGGTAACCCCGACTCAGCTGAGTCGGATTAGAAGCCAAAAATAATTTTCCTTTCCTATTATTCCTTTACATATGTAAATGGAAACCTTCCATTAAGCCATCAAATTTGTACTGAATTAAATAATCAGGATCATGAAGCTGAAGGGAAATAAAATCCTTATTACAGGAGCAACATCAGGAATAGGGGAAGCATTGCTCAATACATTTATCAGACTAGATAATCAGGTTATTGCATTAGGGAGGAATAAAGAAAAGCTCAATCAACTTGCCCTGAAAAACAACCGAATAATTCCATTCCCCTGCGATATTTCCCAATCAGAAGAATTGGATAGACTGATCCTATTTATAGAACAGGAACATCCGGACACAAACATTTTAATCAATAATGCAGGTATTCAACATAACTATTATTTTGAAGAAGAAGATGCTCATTTAGGGAAAATCGAACAGGAAATCAACATCAATTTTCTGGCTCCCATCAAATTGATAAGTCTCTTTTTGCCAACTCTTCAGTTAAACCCCAATGCGGCGATTGTCAATGTATCTTCAGGTCTGGGATTGGTCCCCAAAAAGCAGGCACCGGTATACTGTGGTACCAAAGCAGGTTTACATATTTTTACCAAAGCACTTCGTTATCAGCTTAATAATGTCAAGGTTTTTGAAATCATCCCTCCTTTGGTAGACACCCAAATGACAGCAGGAAGGGGAAAAGGTAAAATCAGTCCAGAAAAACTTGTTGAGGAATTTATTACCTCCTTTAAGAAAGACCATTATGAGATCAACATCGGTAAGGTAAAACTATTGAAGATTATCAATCGGATAAGTCCAGCATTGGCAGAATACATCATGAAAAACGGAGGGGAATAATGAGGGCTATCCTAAAAATAATATTTATCCTAACCCTATTTTTTGCTTCTACATTTCTAATTGCCCGGTTTACTGGGATATTCAGTCTGGAAGACATCCTTGAATGGTTAGAAAAAGCCCAGGAAATAAATCCCATATACCTTTTCATCCTGGTAGTTCTCATCTTGTTCATTGACCTGTTTATTGCCATACCTACATTGACCGTTACGGTACTTTCGGGACACTTTCTTGGCTTTGGCTATGGTGGATTGGCAGCTGTCACGGGAATGCTGATGGCTGGAATTGCAGGATATACGATCAGTAAAAAATTCGGAGATAGGGTTTTAAAGAAAATTGTTCCGATTGAAAGTAAGAGGAAGGAGGCAATCATCAGCTTTAACAACTATGGCACCGTAATGATTCTGCTAAGTAGGGTATCTCCTATTTTACCGGAAGTCTCTGCATGCTTGGCAGGGATGACCGGAATGGATTTTAGAAAATTCTTACAGTATTGGTGTCTAAATACAATGCCGTATGCTTTGATAGCCTCATATTCAGGGTCTATCAGCAGTCTGAATAATCCAAATCCTGCGATCTACGCATCACTTTCTATCTATGCTTTTCTAGGATTGGGCTGGTATGCATTCAGGAAATATAAAAAATCAAACGAACTCTAAAAACAAATCAAATGAAAAAGTCAATCATTTTATTCACAATTATTATGTTCTATTCGAATTTCACTGTTCAGGGTCAAAACAAAAAGATACTTTTTGTTTTGAGTGCGGAGGATACTCTTTTACTCAATAGCAGCAAAAAAGAAAGACAAACGGGGGTTTTCCTCAATGAATTTTACTACGCTTACAAAGCAATTGCTACAGAAGGATATGAGGTGGACTTTGCAACACCTAATGGACGAAAGGCGACCATCGATCAGGAAAGCCTTGAAGATGATTACTGGAAAGAAAATCCGGCCTTAAAACAAGAGGCAATGGATTTTTGGGAAAAGAATCAAAATTTTTCAAATCCAATAACTTTGGAAAATGCAATTGACCGATCCGGGGAATATATCGGATTGGTTATTCCAGGAGGACAGGGTCTAATGGTTGACCTTTACCATGACCCTAATATTCCCATATTGTTGAAAGCATTTGCAAATAACAATAGCGCGATGGGTCTCATTTGTCATGCCCCTGTTTTGATCACTACCATACCCAAAGATGAAAATCCATTTGTCGGATACAGGGTCAATTCGGTAAGCCCTGTGGAAGAATTTTATATAGAGAGATTTATAATGAAAGGGAAACCGGAAAACCGGAAAATTGCAGGTCAGCTAAAGAAACTTGGATTGATTTATGAAAAAGGAAGACCCGGAAAGGGTTATGCTGTCAGAGACCGAAATTTGGTCAGCAGTCAAAATCCGTATTCCGGTACGGAGTTTAATAAATTATTTTTAGAGTTGCTTTCAGAATATTAGATTGAAACGGATATTATGGAGGTAATGCTTCTACCTCTTTTTACCTCATAAGGCAGCGTTGACAATATTCTATTCCTTCTAAACCAATTAAATTGTGATAATGGAAAATTGCGAATTCCAAAATAGGTCAAGTCTTATTTGTCTTGTCAATCAATTCAAACTTCTAAATGCCAATGGCGTCATCCCCACTTTAGACTTAAACATGCGAAAGAAATACTGCGGGTACTCAAAACCCAATCCGTAGGCAATTTCATAGACCGTATCATTGGTATTAAGCAATCGGTATTTTGCAATTTCGATGATTTCAAGGTTTAAATATTCTTTGATGGTTTTCCCTGTCTCTTTTTTCAGCAGATCACTCAAATAGCCCGAAGACAAATGCAGTTGTTCAGAGAAAAAATCTACTTGTGGTATACCATTTTCAGCAATTGCATTTGAATCTAGATATTCTCGCACTAGCTTTTCAAAGCGTGAAATGACATCTAGGTTTTGTTTTTGTCGGGTGATAAACTGTCGTCCATAAAACCGCTGAGAGTAGTTCAAGAGTTGCTCAATGGCGGTACAGATTACCGCATGGCTTTGCCGGTCGAGTTTGCTCTGGTATTCCAATTGGATGCTTTTGATGAGCATATTCAACATTTTCTGTTCTTCATCCGAGACATGCAGGGCTTCGTTCACACTGTAGCTAAAAAAACCAAATTCTTTGATTTTTTTACCCAAAGATGTAGGTAAAATTAGGTCAGGATGGAAAAACAAGCCCCATCCCTGGAAGCTTACATCCTCATTTAGATCACCTACTGAGAAAACCTGACCTGGAGCCAAAAACATCAGGGTGCCTTCCTCAAAATCATAGGATTGTCTCCCATAGCGCAAAGAAGGTGGGGATGGGGTTTTAAGACTTATCAAATAGAAATCATTGACTAATCGAATGTTTAAATAATCCGGTTGGATATGGATTTGGTTATAGTCCAGCACCGTTATAAGAGGATGCTTTGGTTTGTCAAATCCCAGCATTTGGTGCAATTGACTAATGGAACGTAGATGTTTAATTTCTTTCATGGTTTTATGAGTTCGATAGTATAAATCCTTGCACGTTGATGGGCAAATCCATCGACCACCCAACCAAATACCCCCCAAAGGAGAAGTCCAATGGCTAAGCCGTACCACCAATCGCCCACGCCCCAAAATCCAAGAAAAATTCCAACCAACAATATACCTGTCCAAATGATTTTTAAGGGCATCCACCAGCTATTAACTCCTCCTGACTTCTCAAATCGTTCTGCTTCTTTTATTTTAAAAGACCTTAGATCTTTCGCAAATTCTAAAGGAAGTTCCGCCAGCCTTTTTTGATTGTTTATAGCGTTAAATCCTCCGGCAAATAGCCCGAGCAAACCCAAAAATAGCAAGGGATAAAACAATCCTCTCAACATATCATTTGAATTCATGTTAAGCAAGATCTTAGCATCAATAATCACAACCATCACTCCAAAACCAGTTAGCCACAATGCTTCATTGCGCTCGCTTTTGTAATACCAAAGTACTGTTTCTGCAAAATCAATCATTTCAAAAGTCCTAATTGGTTTAAGATCATTTTATCAAAAGCCTGATCACTCAAAAGTCTTTTCATTACTGGCATTATCTTAGCCGTTCGACCTATCCTGATTCTGGATTTTGGTTTATTTAAAACGCTACTTTGCACAATTATTTCGGCTACTACTTTAGGTTTTAAAATGGGAAAAGCGCTATTTGAACTATTCAAAATCGAATCTATCATTTTTCCGAAGTTAGTCCTCATTTTACCATATGGATTTCCTTCCAAAGGCTCAGGGTAAAACACTTTGCTATGATTAAGGAAATCTGTTTCGACTCCTCCTGGTTTTACTAAAACCACTTGAATACCAAATGGTGCCAACTCCTGCCTAAGCCCATCGCTAAAGCTTTCCAATGCATACTTTGATGCATGATAGGCACTTGCTCCTGCAGATGTAAAATCACCACCTACGGAACCAATATTGATGATTCTCCCATTTCTATTTTTTCGCATCAAGGGTAAAACCTTTTGGGTAACCCGGATCAATCCGAAAACATTAACATCAAACTGATAATGTAGGTTTTCCATGGTCAATTCTTCTACAAAACCATTCTGACAATAACCGGCATTATTGACCAAAATATCTATTTGCTTCGTTTTGGAGAAGATTTTTTGAAATGCATTTTCAATACTTACTTCCTTAGTAACATCCATTGACAGAACGAAACAGCCTATTTCTTCCAAGTCTACCATATTTTCTACCCTCCGGGATGTGGCAATTACCTGAAATCCTTTGTCTCTAAATAGCTTAGCGGTCTCTTTTCCAATTCCTGAAGAAGCTCCTGTTATTAATACAGTTTTCATAACCTAAATTTTTTAAAAGACTGATTCTCCTTTTTCAGTGCTGACATTGAATTGGCGCAACATAAACTTATCGAAACCCCGATCACTTTTTAATCCCCGTATACGAGGAGTGATTTTGGCCAGGGCGCCAATGCGGTATCGGGTTTTGGGCTTTCTTTTTTCAGCTGATTTTACAATCACTTCTGCTACTTTTTCTGGAGTCAAAATACCATATGTGCGGTTTTCAAGATCAAACATCGCATTAGATTGAGCCAAAAATTTCTCTCGCATCTCCATGTAAGGACTTTCAGGCATAGGTTCAGGATACAGCTGATTAGCAGTGCTCATGAAATTTGTGTAAACTCCACCAGGCTTGATCAGTACAACTTCAATCCCAAAAGGACGAAGTTCTCCTCTAAATCCATCAGTGATACTTTCCAAAGCCCATTTTGAAGCGTGATAGGCAGTTGCCCCCGGAGTAGTGAACTCACCTCCAACAGAACCTATATTGATGATTCTACCTGATTTCCGCTCCCGCATTAAAGGCAAGACCAACTGTGTCATTCGAATCAATCCAAAGACGTTCACATCAAATTGTTGTTGAATTTTTTCGATTGACAATTCTTCTAAAAACCCATTTTGTCCGTATCCGGCATTGTTTACGAGTATATCAATGCCTCCTGTTTCGGCTTCTATGGCTCGAATTTCAGAGACCATGATAGAATCAATGGTAACATCAATGTACCTCACTCTACAGCCAAGGTCTGTTAAATCCTGCATCTTCGAGATGTTTTTGTCAGTAGCATAGGTAATGTAGCCTTTTTGTGCAAAGGCAATTGCAGTAGCTTTTCCTATGCCATTCGCAGCACCTGTAACAAGCACCGTTTTTGGTTTAACGGGGTCTTGGGCATTTACCCAACCAAAGTTCATTGCCAAACCCATAACAACTATGGCCTTACATACCCATTTAATTATTTTAATCTGTAGCATATTTTTGTTTTAAAATGATGCTACAAAGTTGTGATTCCGGAAAACCTAAATGACTATACAAAATCAGGCTGATAGTATAGTTTTTAGGGAAATGATATTGTTTTGAAATAAAAACAATAAATCCAGAATTGGACACATACTAAAATTACAAAACACCATAAAACGATTAAAAACGTTTGACTTTAAAATGCTCAAAATGGAATAGGTGTTAGGAGACCAATAAATAAATCATTCAGCTTGTTTTTTACCTTAAATAATCAACCACTAACCTTACTACATTTGGAGACTTCAGATTGTGTCCAAATCCATTAGTAGTGATGAGTTCAGAATTTACCCAAACCTCTGCCATCTCCAAGGCATTTGCATATGGGGTTTCAGGGTCATTTTTGTCATGGATAATCAGTCCCGGAATATCAAGGAATCTTGCAAATGTGGCCAGAGAAATATCTTCAACCTTATGTCTTACCTGCATTTGGAAAACATTGGTCACATTATCCATGGTATGCTTTTTCAATTGTAAAGCAGAAGAATAAAAGGCAAAAAATTCAGCAGCACGACTTGGAGAGGCCATAGAAACAAATTTGCCTATTTTGTTGATATGGTAATATGTTTTGGCATAAAGCACCGAAAAACTTCCAATGGAGTGGGCTACAACTGCATCAAAACCACCATACTTTTCAACCAACAAAGAAATCAAAAAAGCATTCATGGGTACATGAAACTGATCTCCTCCACTTTGGCCATGCCCTGGTGCATCGAAGGCAATCAAAGTATATTCATCCTTGGGAAGTAATGCAATAAACTGTTTCCACCTATAGCTATGGCTTTGCCAACCATGAACAAAAAGTACTTTTTTAGGACCTTGCCCCCAAGAATATAGCCTAATGTTAACCCCATTAAAATCAAAATCCTCCTGATCGGAAGTATCGAAAAACTCCTTGTGTTGCCTCTTGAGTTTCGACCTGCCGGGTTTACAAAATAACCTATACCCTACTTCTCCACCTTTCTTGGGGCTGATTTTATTGAGGGTATTTAAGTACAGGCCAATAGATTGATAAATTATCCGTTTCATATTATTTAAATTAAGATACCAATCGGTATCATATATGGTAAATTTTTTTATGCCGATATACTCTTAATTCTTTGTTCCAAATCCTCAATTACCCAAAATAGGTCTTTTGGACTCTGACGGATTTTACTCAACAAAACGCCACCTTCCAAAGTCGCTATGAAAACTGATGCAAACCTTTCAACCTCAATATCTTCTTTAATTTGACCATAGCTTATTCCCTTTTGTAAAATATGTTCTACAGAGGATTGAAGCGTATTTAACAAGTCTCTCACACTTTTATTGAGCTCTGGTCTTGTATCATCAGTTTCCACCCCTGCATTCAGAATCGGACATCCTCCTTGAATCACAGGTGTAAACACATAGGTCCGGAAAAACACTGCTATCGCAAGCAACTTTTCCGGAGCTGTCATTTCTTTTTTAATGACCTCTCGGAACTTACCTTTCATCTTTTCTGCCATAAAGTGAAAGGTACTTTCTTCCAAATCCTCCTTATCTGTAAAGTGCCGATAGATTGCACCTTTTGTCAAACCCGTAGCTTTGGTGATATCACTGATCGATGTAGCCTTATACCCTTGCGTATTAAAAAGTCCTGCTGAAATACTTATGATCTTTTCTTTTGTCAATTCTGGATTACGCATAAACAAAGATACCAATCGGTATCTTACTTCCAAACTAATCATAGGAAAATCATTAAAAAAATCAAGGATTAAGTATTGAACTTTCCAAATTCCAACTTCACTTGATGAATGATATGGTTTGAGGTCATTCCCATATTCTGGGATGCAATTTTTTTATTATTCAAAGTTGCTTTTAGACCAATAGGTTTAAAATGTATTGAAGGAAGACAAGCTGCCACTTCCTCATACTTCGGAACAGGCATCATGTACAGACATAAGGTTCAGCCACTTGCCGTAAAATCCCTTTTCGGTCAAAGGAATTTTCGGCAAGAGGCTTTGAGGAAACCGGAATTTTGGGATATCTTGGAAGGTGATGAAACCTGTACATACTCCCCTTGAGAACTTTGAAAGTTTTCTTGGATCCGAAAAAGGAAAAAATGCCCTTGCAACTTTAAGGACTTTTATCCTCCCGATGGAAGAAGAATTCCAAAGGGTCAAAAAAGCCGTTCCCGTAACCCTGACTGAGGAAGCCAGGAAGCGCTATATGGATTTTGATATTGTTGGGCAGGAACTTAAGAAACACTTGATGTATTCAGGGCTGCTGATAGAATTTGCTTGGGAGGAATGGACCGAAGGATTGGAAATTGTGCAGGGCATCAGGAAAATACCTGGTATCAGTCCTTTCAAAATCCTCAAATTGTTGAGTGTGATCATGTATATGGAAAAAGACAACAACAGTTTTCTGGATGATTCCATTAAAAACGGTATGGTGCTGAAATTGGTGAAGGGATTGTTTTAGCCTCCCCTCCTACCACTTCCTCATTCTTCGGAACAGGCAGTTGGGTCAAAGCGACTGTGCAGCCACTTACCGGAAAATCAAGTAATTATTGGAAGGATTGGAAGGGATTTTCGGCAAGAGGCTTTGAGGATAACAAATTAGATTTTTATCCCTGACTAAAAAATACTACAAACAACCCAAGTAAAACGAATCTGATACCAGCATTTTACCATTGTGGGGCTGTTCCTGACTGAAAGCAAGATAGACATGCCAATTGGAATTTAATTTCTTGGAAGCAAGTGGTATGAATTGGCTTTTGGATGATCTGTCTTTTCATTAAATTTAAGTATCTCTTCAAACAAACCTGACAAGTTCGGCTATTATAGGAATTGAATTTTCAAATTCTGATGGAATAACAAATAATTCAGGAAACCAAGGTTCAACAGAGGATACTGTCAATGTCTATGATTGTTGAAGAAAAACATTTAGTTCTTGATAGAAGGTCAAGTTCCTAAAATTTGGAAAATCAGAATCTGTTTTTTGATTTTTAAATCTTGCTTTTAATTTGCTTAAATGCTTTAAATCCCTTAATTTTTTCATAGATTGTTTGATTAACACTGAAATAATTTTGTTTGAATCTAAAAATCCAAATTGATGGAAAATAAAAATGCAGAATTAGAGGTATATAACCTTAGGACAGTAATTGTAAGTTTATTACTTGGTTTTTTTGGGGTAGGACTATTAGTAGTTTCTTATATTTTTCAAAAATATGATTATGATCCATTATTCATATTCGCTATAGGGTCTATAGGTACAACAATTTTAACCGTTGGAATTATTTCACTTCTTTATGAAGTGTTGTTAAGGAGAAGTTTTATTAATGTAACCCAACAAAGTATTCAGAGGATTTTTTTGGATGAAAAGCAAAAGTCCAATGAACTTTTGAAAATTGAAAAAGCAAAAATTGAAAAGTACGTTGAGGATGAAAAAATTAAACTTTTCGATTACTATGAAAAAGAAAAAATCGGTATTGAAAAGAATTTAAGAGGTATTATTGAAGAAGCTATTCCGCCAAAATATTCAAATATAAAAAGAGTTGGTATCGTAGATACTTATGATTTTTTAGAAATGGAAAGATTAAGGCAAAAAATTGAGAAACTTGAAAACACTGAATTTAAAATTCTTAAAATTTATACACCTACACTGAATTTATTGGAATCTACAATTATAAATTCTATTGAAAACCGTAATGTGGCATTTAGGATTAACCTTCTCAATCCATGTTGTGAAGAAGCAATAGACAAAAGGGCTAAATCACTTAAAGATTATGATAAAGACCAAATCAAAGAGGAAATCATCAAAAATTTAAGGAGATGCAAATCTATATTTAAACGGATTGAGAAAAAAGAAAATTTTAAAGTCAGATTATATGATTCGTTTATATCCGTCCCAATCTACGGTTATGGTACAAGTTACATCATGGGTTTGTACCTACATAATAGATTATCTGAAGAGGGCGTACAGATAAAAGTAAGTGGAATAGGGAGTGTCCTGTACAAAAGAGTCGATGAGCATTTTGAGAATATATGGGCAAATGCAAAAGATGTAAATCTTGAAGATGAAGATTTTCTAAAAAAAATAAGCCTTTAGTATTAACAAAAAGATGTAAGAAAATTGGCTTTACAAAAGCATCTAGGTTTGGATTTGTATTGAGAAAGAAAACAAACTCCATTGAATGTTTTCTTTATAAGCTTTCTAATTTAGACCTATCAAATTTGATAGCCCATTTATATTGAACCTGACCACCCTGCCACTTCCTCATACTTCGGAATAGACAGCATGGACAGGCCTACGGTTCAGCCACTTGCCGTAAAATCCCTTTTCGGTCAAAGGGATTTTCGGCAATAGGCTTTGAGGAAACCAGAATTTTGGGATATCTTGAAAGGTGATGAAACCTGTCCATACCCCCATTGAGAACTTTGAAAGTTATCTTGGATCCGAAAAAGGAAAAAATGCCCTTTCAACTTTAAAGACTTTTATCTCACCGATGGAAGAAGAATTCCAAAGGGTGAAAAAAGCCGTTCCTGTAACCCTGACAGAGGAAGCCAGAAAGCGCTATATGGATTTTGATATTGTGGGTCAGGAGCTTAAGAAACACTTGATGTATTCTGGTCTGCTGATAGATTTTGCCTGGGAGGAATGGACCGAAGGATTGGAAATCGTGCAGGGCATCAGGAAGATACCGGATATCAGCCCTTTCAAAATCCTCAAATTGCTGAGCGTGATCATGTATATGGAAAAAGACAACAACGGATTCCTGGATGATGCCATTAAAAACAGTATGGTGCTGAAAATGCTGAAGGGCCTATAGCTACCTCCTGCCACTTCCTCATACTTCGGAACAGGCAGTATGGACAAGGTGATTGTGCAGCCACTTGCCGGAAAATCAGGTTATTATTGGAAGGCTTGGAAGGGATTTTTGGCAATAGGCTTTGAAGATAACAAATATGATTTTTACCTCTGGCTAAAAAATACTACAAACAACCCAAATAAACCGAATCTGATACCAGCATTTTTCCATTGTGGGACTGTTCCTGACTGAAAGCCAGATAGACATGCCAATTGGAATTTAATTTCTTGGAAGCAAGTGGTATGAATTGGCTTTTGGATGATCTGTCATTGCCAAGCATGATGTAGGTAGCCAAATTTCGCTCCGGATTATGGAGGACTATGAAGGCTTTGTCCCAAGGTTTGGCATTTGATGTTTGGGAGTCGTTATTCCAGGAAATTTCAATCCCATCTTCCACTTTTTCTGCTTTGGCATTTTCGGGAGGCAATAAGCTTCCTTGGCTTATTTTAAATAAGGAGGGGTCAATCGCAAATTTCAGTCCATCAGAGACAAAGCAATTGTTCAAGGTGTAGGAAACACAGGCATGGAAAGGTCTCCTTGCCCCATTCTCAAATTCCTGAAATCCAAAAGCAATGGCTTTGGTGAGCGGTTTCAGGTAGCTCTGTGTTAAAGTCATCTTGTTTTGATAGAGTTTCTTAAGTGGAGAAACGTTCTTTTTTTGGGCTTTCGTTTGTTTTGGAGGTGCCTTTCGGACATAAGTCTTCCCTCCTACCTGATAATAAACAATACCGCCAATTTTTCCATTAAATATCCCTGCGGTTGACTCAATTACTTTTGCCATAAGAAAAAGGTTGAAATTTAGGAATGGTTATCGCTTTTTTGGTAGTAAACCAATTTTCTATTAAAAACATGTCGGATGTCCGATGTCGGATGTCCGATGTACCGAACATACCAGTTTCCAGACAAGGATTTTATTGAATTACCATTTTATTGGCATCATTGCGTACAATCATGTAATAAGAACTTAATATATAAAATTTAATTTGAAACTACTCAATACGGCAGTTAAATCTGGTCTCAGGCGAGATGCTCTAGCTCCAATACCAAAAAAATTATTGAAGGGAAAATGGTGTTTCAATGGAAATTGATTGGTCAATGATTGGTCAAGCGTCCAAACATCTACCGAAGTGGGTGCTTTGGAGGCAGGAGGTAAGACCCTACTGATGAAAACTGTAGCTAAAATTGTTATAAGTATTTACATTAACTGTTTCTATTTACTCTCAGGCAGGACCCTCAGTCCTTCCATTTCTAAATCCCTCAGCTTCATGCCAGCAAGAATGAATTCATCAGCTTCTACATGCTTTTTGAATTCATAGATCAACTTAAGCAAAAGCTTTCCTTTCTTTATCCTTTCCATTGGAAACGGATTTAAATTGGCAGTAGTGAGCTTGTGAAGCTTCTCCCCTATGCTGGCTTCTTTCTGTTCTAGTTTCGCTAAAATCTCGAAAACATCCATTGTTAATATTTTAAACATTTTTATGTTAATAATATCAGCAAAATAATTTCACAGGCAAAGGATCATTTTGAAAATTTCCGGTCAACATCAATCAATGTCACCAAAAAGAATTAAAGCATTTACTGCACATCCAGCCAAAACAAATTTTTAGTTAGTGAAAACTGGAAGTCCAAGAGATGTGAAAATGATTAATTCAACTTGCAGTCAATGCAGTTAAATTGCAGTCCTTTTCTCTGAAAATCATCAATTCCAAGTAATTAAATGAATCCCTGCAAAAAGTGCAAGGACTGCAAGTGACAAAGGTGAAATCTAGATTTTCTCCCCCCGAAGCTTTGGCTTTTGGGGGGAATAGTCACTTTTTAATACATTTTTGACTATTAAACTTAAAAAATACCCTGTTTAGGGTATTTTTTATGAATGGAGATATAGTTAGGTTTGAATTGTAGGATAAATGATATCACTAGTTAACTGTGATGATAAATATGAGAGTTAGAACAAATTTAAAATAATGACATGAAAAATAAATCGAAGTTAACGGGCGACAAAATTGTAGTTATCCAAAATACAAAAGATTCGAAAATAAAAATCAATGAAGGAAATTCTGAGAAACAAAAAACTAACTATAAATTCATAAGATAAAATCGCTCTTACAGCCGGAATTAATACAACCTATTTGTAAAATTAATATTTGATAAAAACCTTAATATGAGAACCTGCTTTTTTACTATCATACTATTATTTCATTTCTTATACGCTTCTGGACAAGATGTTTTTACCGGATCAATCTTAATTGAGGAATCAGAATATGCAGGAATTGCTGGAAACTTACCTCAAACACCTGTTGCAGATCTACCTTACTCGATTGACTTATCAGAGTATCTGCCACCTGTTGGTGACCAAGGTAATCAGAATTCATGTGTAGCTTTCGCAATCGCATATGGTGCACAAACTTATTATGCAAAAAAAGGCAAAGATATATGGACTTATATAAATAATACTGGACAATTGAATTATGATAATATCTTTTCTCCTAGTTTTGTTTATAATCAAATAAATAGAGGTGTTGATGAGGGTAGTAGTTATATTGAAGCATTAAACTTGCTTAAAGATCAAGGAGTTTGTACCTGGAGTTCGATGCCTTATTTTGATAATGATTTTCGGTCTTCTCCAACTCAAACAGCAAAAGAACAAGCAGGTAATTTTAAAATTGAGCGCTATTTTAGGCTTGGTGAAAGACAAGATTTACTTTCTGATGTAAAAGAACAATTGGCTAATTCACATCCTGTTATTGCTAGCGCTATTTCTGATATAAATTACCTTAGAGGGGGTTATGGGAATAATCCAAACAATCCGTATGTATGGACAACTATAGGAAGTTTTAACCCAAGAATGGGACACGCTATCCTTATTGTCGGATATGACGACAATCGTCAAGCTTTTAAGTTTCTTAACTCTTATGGTAGGAGATGGGGCAATGATGGATTTGGATGGATAAATTATTCTATTTTTAATGGCGTAGTTAAACAAGCTTTTACAATGAAGCCATCCTTCACAAAACCGGAAATGGTAAATACTATTGTAAAAGAAAACAGAAACACTTTAAATAGTAATGATATTAATATAGGACTAAACCTAAGTGTTAATTTTGTCCAACATATGAATAGTTATACTCATCCACAAATTCTACCTCAAAATAGAATTATGACAGTCAGTGGTCTAGTTTCAGTCCCTAATAACATTGGAAGTTCGGCTCAAATTATTATTTATTACTATTTAATTGATCCTAGTGGAAGAAGGACTCCGTTGCCGGGATTTCTTCCAGGATATAGTTTACAATCAGGTCAAGCAATTTCTTCAACACCTACAATTTCAACTACTCAAGAAATTATCAATTTGGGTTGGTACTCAACTATCCCATATTATGCGTTTCCGCGATATGGTTCGTTTTCAACTCCGGCGCGAACATATATTGTTGAGGCTGAACCGGCATTAATTGTTGATAATTATCCAGTCAGACTTGGGACATCCTTTCAATTTACTGTTACACAATGACCTTTCATAATCTAAGAAATATCTATTGCGGCTACATCACCCATCAAAAAGTGGCAATTCAGTGGTAATCACTTTTTGTGCTTGTGTATATTTTCTTGGTTAATATTGGGAGTTCTTTTAAATCACAGAATATACCAATCCAATAATCAAGTTCCTAAAACAAGAAAAGGTAAATCATTTTTCAGATAATCAAAAATATAACAACGAGACAGCAACAAAGTTGCCTTGTTGACAGACCCTATGTTTTTTTATTCTTTCCCTGCCACTCTTTATTAAGTCATCTCGAATTTGGCTTTAATTATTTAAGGAAATCACATTTTAATCTTATTATATTAGCCAATATTTGTCAAGACAAGAATTTTATAATGGCACCACAACTCGGAGACAAAATTAGAGAGCTTAGAACAAAGCAAAACCTTCTTTTAAGACAGGTGGCTTCTAAACTTGACGTTGACACTTCTATCATTAGTAAAATGGAAAGAGGTGAAAGACCAATCAAGAAAGAGCAGGTTGCAACTTTGGCTGAAATATTAAATGCTGACAAACAAGAACTTCTTACACTCTGGTTAGCTGACCAAGTAATGGATGTGATAAAAGACGAACAATTTGCAGATGAGGCATTAAAGTCAGTAACTAAGAAAATTAAAAAGGGAAAATAAATGGCATCAAACTTTTTTACTAATCAAGGCGAGAATACACTCTACAAGAAATTTGTAGGTGTGTTTGAGCATATGAAAAATATAGAATACTTTAAATCGGTTATTGGTTATTTTAGAGCTTCTGGATATTTCGCTATTCGCAAACATTTCCCTGACAACTTAAAAGTAAAAATCATTGCTGGAATCAATGTTGACCCTTTCATTGCTTTAGCTCAAAAACAGGGACTTTTATTCAATCTTAACGCTAAAGACACTAGAGAATCATTCATAGAATCAATTCAGCAAGACATAATCAATGCAAAATATGGAAAGGACATTGAATCAGGAATCATTCAATTGATTGGTGACATTGCCGAAGGACGAATAGAAATAAGAGCACACAATTCAAAAAAACTACATTCTAAATTTTACATTTTTCTTTCACCCAATTTTAACGAACACAATCCAAACGGAATGGTGATAATGGGTTCGTCTAATCTTTCTGCTCAAGGACTTGGACTTGAAGCAGTGGAGTATAATTACGAAATGAATGTTGAGTTGAGAGATTATGAAAATGTAAATTTTGCTGATACTGAATTTGAAAAGCTTTGGGAACAAAGCACACCAATACTTCCAGTTGATGCACCTGCATTGATAAAGAAGACTTATTTAGAATTAAATCCAACTCCGTTTGAATTGTATGTAAAGTTCTTAATCGAATTTTTCGGGAAGAATATTGAATACGACCCTGATAGCATTAGCGATATTCCGCTAAAGAAGTTTAAAAAACTCAGCTATCAGATTGACGCAGTAAATCAAGGCTACGAATTGCTGTTAAAGCATAATGGTTTCTTTTTAGCTGATGTTGTTGGAACAGGAAAAACGGTAATGGCTGCTTTACTCGCAAAGAAGTTCATTATCAATAATGGCCCTAAATCAAAAATTCTTGTTGTTTACCCACCAACGCTTGAAAAAAACTGGAAAAGCACTTTTAAGGAATTCAGAATTGACGAAAAATGCCATTTCATTGCCAATGGAAGTTTGAACAAAATTGTTGAGGGCGACCACAATTATGCTGAAAAAGAACGCTACGATTTAATTCTAGTTGATGAAGCTCACAAGTTTAGAAACCATAAAAGCCAACAGTTTGAAAACTTGCAAGTGATTTGCAAATCGGGGCGTGAAAATATTGGTGGTATTGAAGGATTTGAAAAAAAGGTAGTATTGATTTCTGCAACACCATTAAATAACAAGCCCGAAGATATTTACTATTTGATTTCTTTATTCCAAGACATCAGAAATAGCAATTTGGCTGAAACCAATTTGCAGAAGTATTTTTATCCTCACATTATCCGCTACAAAACTTTAATTCAGCAAACACCGCTTGACCTGCAAGCAATTCAAGACATTTTTACTGACATCAGGGATAAAGTTGTAAAAGACATTACAATTCGCAGAACAAGGACTGACTTAACTAAAAATGAGCGTTACAGAAAAGACTTGCAAGAACAAGGAATTATTTTTCCTCAAGTTGCAGACCCTTTTGCAAATGAATATGAATTGCCCCACGATTTAGCGACTTTATTTCTTGATACTGCAAACAGCATTATTGACAAAAATAAAGTTGACTTTTTCCGCTATCAGGCAATTGCATATTTGACAGACGAAGCAAACAATGGTCTTTATCAGAGTGCACAAACGATTTCTCGTTCATTGGCTTTCATTATGCAAACGCAGCTAATCAAGCGTTTGGAAAGTAGCTTTTATGCTTTCAAAAACTCGTTGAGCAAAATCACTGCTTCCACAAAGCAAATGATTGAAATGTATGAAAGAGATAGTGTTTTCATAGCTCCTGATTTAGACATTTCAGATTTGTTGAACAAGGGCTATACAGATGAAGAAATTGAAATTGAAATTCTGAAAATTGATGATGACAAGCCAAAGAACAAAAAATTCAAACAATCCGATTTCAAAGCGGGCTTTATTGAAGGATTACGCAGAGACTATGAAAACTTACTTTCTTTAAATGAAAGATGGCAAGCCATTGAAGAACACAACGACCCGAAGTGGAATGTGTTTATTGAGTTGCTTGAAAACGAATATTTCAACAAGGACAAAAACGAGTTAGGCAAATTGGTAATCTTCACGGAATCGGCAGACACATTAAAATATCTGACTTCCCGACTGAAAAAGGAAACAACATACAAAGTTTTAAGCATCACTTCTGAAAACAGAAACAAAGAATTTGAAACCATTCGCGAAAACTTTGATGCCAACTATGAAGGCACTTTTAGAAATGATTACGACATCATTCTAACAACAGATGTTTTGGCAGAAGGAATCAACTTGCATAGAGCCAATGTAATTGTAAACTATGACACACCTTGGAATCCGACAAGGTTAATTCAACGCCTTGGACGTATCAATCGAATTGGAACAAAAGCCCAGTTCATTTACAATTACAACTTCTACCCTTCTGAACACGGAGACGATAGAATTAACCTTCGCCAAAAATCATTAGTAAAACTTCAAAGTAGCCACAGCACATTTGGAGAAGATAATAAAATATACACGCTGGACGAGATAATTGACCAGTTCAGAATGTTTGAGGAAAAAGAAGAAGACAAAGACCTGAGAACGGAATATTTGGAGTGGCTACGAAAATACAGGGAGCAAAACGAAGAACATTTCAATGCTATTCGGAAAATGCCTTTAAAAGTCCGTTGCATTCGCAAAGCGTCTGAAATTGAAAGCAGCATTGCCTTTGTAAAAAATGGAGACCATAAGAATATCTATATTCAGTCAGAGGGGAAATCATTTTCTGTTCCATTTGAAAAGGCAGTAAAGATTTTTGAAGCACCAAAATCAGAAGAAGGTATTTTGCCTGTTCCTGATGTGCATTACAAACACATAAATCATATTTTGGAACAGTTTGAGAGAGACATCACAACTCCCGAAATGATTGGAGGGAATGAAGATAAATTGGACGTAAGGTCAAACAAAGCATTGAATGATTTGAATAATTGGTTAGCCAATCAAATTCTTTCATCACCTGAAAGCATTGAAGCAGGGACAAATTTATTGCCTTTGCTAAAAAATGGAACTTACACCAACTTAACCAATGAAGTTTACAAATTAAGAAACGAAACAAATCCAATGAAATTGGAAATGGAATTGATAAAACTATCTAGGAAATATACTTCCAAAATTAAACGTGAAGCAAAAAAGGACTTAGAACCCTTGCAACCAAAAATTATCATATCCGAAACTTTTGTTTCATAAAAGAACTGAACAATGACAGTATCAGAAATAAGACATATTCTCGAAAGTCCATACGATAGAAAAGTGTGGAAAGGCTTTTTGCAAACACAGTTTACCAATAACAAACTGAATGCAGAAGACCGTGTGATTTCATTGTCTGACAAAACATTGAGCAAACAATGTTTGAGTTTGGGTAACTATGAAATAAACGAATACACCAAAATCGGTATTTTTGAAGTAGAACTGAATGAGAAAGTAAACATCACCCGAAATCGTGTTGCACTTAGAAACTTGTTAAAAGACTTGACCAAACAAGTTGCAGGGGCAATGGTGGTATTTGTGCAGGGTGATAAATGGCGTTTTAGCTACATCAGTAAACGAAAAGTAAAAAACACAGCGACCAACGAAATTCAAGATAAGGAAACAGCACCAAAACGCTACACATACCTATTTGGTAAAAATGAAAAAGCATTAACGGCAGCAATTCGCTTTGATAAACTCATTCAAAAGCAGCAAGAAAATATTTTTCAGTTTCTTACATTAGATGATTTTGAAGAGGCTTTCTCTGTTGAGAAACTGAGCAAAGAGTTTTTCAAAAACTATAAAGAAGCCTATGAAGATTTTGTACAATTCCTTACGGGTAAGCGATACGGAAAGAAAGGAAACAAGTATGTGGAACAAGTCATTCACGAACCCGACTGGCAATTAACAGCCCTTTTCAATAAAGACGAAAAACAAGCTCGTGATTTCTGCAAGCGAATGATGGGGCGTATTGTATTTCTCTATTTCATTCAAAAGAAAGGCTGGTTGGCAGTGGCTAAAGGCAAAAAATGGGGCGAAGGCAATCCTGATTATTTATACGACCTTTTTACCAAATCGAAACACAAAGAGGATTTTTATCATCAAGAGTTAGTGTCATTGTTCTTTAGAACCTTGTGCAATCCTGATTATGAAAAAGCAAACAATGATTTTAGGTTTCCATACTTGAATGGTGGTTTGTTTGACGACAGTCAGGACAGAAAATACAACAAACTCTATATGCCAGAGCGTATTTTTCAAAATCTTTTTGAAACTTTCAATAATTACAACTTTACCATTTATGAAGATGCACCTGATGAACATACGGTAGCCGTTGACCCTGAAATGCTCGGACACATCTTTGAAAACTTACTGGAAGACAACAAAGACAAAGGAGCATTTTACACCCCGAAAGAAATCGTGCATTATATGTGCAAAGAGAGTTTGAAGGCTTATCTTTTTGCTCAAGACGAAAATCATTTTGGAAATAACGAATTGGCTAAACAAGCCATTGATAAAATCATTCAGCAACAAGAATTGAATTATGATGAAAAGCAATTCGCTGAAAAGAATGCCTATAAAATTATTGGAGCATTAGAGCAAGTAAAGGTTTGCGACCCGGCTATTGGTTCGGGGGCTTTCCCTATGGGATTATTGCAAGAGATTTTTAATGCCCTGATTTATTTACAAGAACTCAAAGGATTTAAAAAAGGGGTTTCAGATGCTGACATCAAAAAGCACATTATTGAGGAAAGCATTTATGGAGTGGACATTGATAGCGGTGCGGTTGACATTGCCCGTTTGCGCTTCTGGTTGAGTTTGGTGGTAGATGAACCGGAACCACAACCCTTACCAAACCTTGACTTTAAAATTATTTGTGCTAACACACTTATTCCACTTGGTAAGATTAATGAGCTTGATATGGATGCCAAAGCCAGTTTGGCAGTAAAAGAGTTAGAAAAAATACGCCACGACTTTTTTAACGTCAGCAGCGAAGAAAAGCTACAACTGGAAAGACGGTTTAAAAAGGTGCAAACGGATTTATTGAGTTTGCGTGAATTGACAACCAAAGACAACTATGACTTTTACACTAAACTTTACGGATTTAACCCTTTCGATTTTGAATCTGCTCCTTGCTCTTGGTTTGATGCTTGGTGGATGTTTGGTATTAAACAAGGTTTTGATATTGTCATAGGAAATCCACCTTACATCAAAGAGCCAACAAGTAGAAAGGCTTTTGACGGGTTTAGAAAAACCAAATATTACCAAGGTAAAATGGATTTGTGGTATGGATTTGCTTGTGTGATGCTTGACAATTTAAAAAGCCATACAGGTATTCTAACTTTTATTGCTACCAATAACTGGGTAACTAATGCAGGTGCATCAAAATTCAGAAACAAAGTTGTTGAAGATGCTCAAATACTTCAATTGATTGATTTTGGCAACTACAAAATATTTGAAAGTGCTGATATTCAAACAATGATAATGCTGTTTAAAGCAAACAAAAAGCAAGATGAATATGAATTTGACTACAGAAGAATAATTGATACACAGATTGATTTAGATGATGTTGTTTTATTATTTAATGGAGAAAAGAACAGCAAAATACAACTGCTTAACCCAACTTTTAACAGGGAGCTTTTAAAAGACAAATCATTTCTGTTTAGTGAAGGAGGAATTGATAATATTTTGAATGATATTTTGAACGCATCAAACTTTCAACTTGATGCAAGATTAGAAATAGCTCAAGGAATTGTAGCACCTCAAGATTTTGTAAATAAAGCAAGTTTGGAAGAACTTGGCAATAATGTAGAATTAAATGAAGGTATATTCTACCTATCAGATAAAGAGAAAAACAAACTAAACCTAAGTCCTGACGAACAGAAACTTGTGAAGCCATTTTATACAACTACAGAGTTAGAAAGATACTATGGCAATAGTGAAAATAAGTATTGGGTAATTTATACGGATTCATCCTTTAAGAACCCTTATGCAATACAACCTTACCCAAATCTAAAAAACCATTTAGACAGATTTCAAAAAGTTATTACATCTGACAATAAACCCTATGGATTACATAGGGCAAGAAATGAACATTTCTTTATTGAGGAAAAAATCATTTCGCTTCGAAAATGTGCCAAACCTACATTCACCTATACAGACTTTGATTGTTATGTTTCACAAACATACTTTGTAATCAAAACCAAGCGAGTAAATCAGAAATACTTAACGGCTTTACTGAATTCAAAACTCATTGCTTTCTGGCTAAAGTATAAAGGTAAAATGCAAGGCTTCCAATATCAAGTTGACAAAGGTCCTTTGATTGAATTGCCTTTAATTAAGACAAACCATCAAGAGCCATTTGCAATACTTGTGGATTACATCTTGTTTTTGAAAGAAAATAAATCGAAACCACTTTTTAGCCATACTGAAAATGAAAGAATAGTTGGCCACTTAGAAGATGTTATCGATATGATGGTGTATGAATTGTATTTTGAAGAACATATGAAAGAAGCTGGATTAAATGTTTTACAATTCATTTCGCCAAAGACTATCTCGGATTTAGAGAATAACAAAGACAAGGAAGAGGTAATTCAAAATTTCTATTTGTGGTATCAAAAGCCTGAAAATCCTGTAAGGCAACGTATGCTATTAGTTGATACCCGAAGCAAAGAAATCATTGCGGTAATAAATAAAAACATACAGCAATGAGCAGAATAAAATCCATACACATACACAACTTCAAGTTTTTTGATGAGCAACCTGCTATTGAATTAGGAGAAACAGGAAAACATTTGCTGTTATACGGAGAAAACGGAAGCGGTAAAAGCTCTGTGTATTGGGCTTTATATACATTGTTTGAATGTGCTGTAAAATATGACAAAGAAGATATTGAAAAGTATTTCAAACATCAGGATGAACACAACCAGTCTTTAATTAACATCTATGCTGATAAAGTAACAGAAGCAGATGGAAAGGAACATTACAATTCATTCATCAAAGTAAAAACAACAGATAACCCTGCTATTGATTATGAAGTTTCATTATTAAAGACAGACATAAGTGGCAATCCAGATGCAGTTGAAGTAAATCAAGCCTCAGACTTTATCAATTACAAGGTGTTGTATAAGTTTCAAGACTTTTGGAACGGACAACCTATTGATTTAGCCAAGATTTTTGAGGGATATGTTTTGCCTTATGTTCGGTTTGCAGAATATAGCCTTTGGCGTGATGGAACATTACAGCCAAGAACAAGTGCTTTTGAAATGTGGCAGGAAATTCAAAATGGCCCAGGAACTACAACAAATTCGAAAGGAAAAACTATTCAAGTTTACAAATACAGCAACGAGAACAAACAATTTGAAAAATTTGCTAAACATTTTAATGACGAGTTTCAAAACCTTATTGATTTCATCAATGCCAATGCTCCCGATATGCTTAAAAAATTGGGGTATGACATTGACTTTGAATTAAAATATCATAGGCATTCACATAGAAAGAAAGATACCACATACTCATTCCAACCTTTTAAAATTGACTTGAAAATCACTTCTTATTTAGGAAAGAAAATCGACATCCATCGTCCGCAATCATTCTTAAATGAGGCTAAAATTACAGCTATTGCAATTGCCATTCGGTTAACTATTTTAAAGAAACGAGTAAATGAAGAAGCACCTGATGTTTTGAAATTTATCGTGTTTGATGATGTGATGATTAGCTTGGATATGAATAACCGAGACAAGCTGATTGACTTTTTGTTAGATGAGGAAAATAATTTCACTAAAGATTATCAGTTACTTTTTTTAACTCACGACAAAAATCTGTTTGATTTTGTTTCCTTTAAAATCAAAAAACTTCACGACCCTGCCGAATGGGTTTTCAAAGAGATGTATGCTGGAAAAGATGTTGCAAGTAAAAAGGAATATCCTATCCTAATTGAAAGCGATTTGGAGTTTATTGACAAAGCCAAAAAATATTTTGATGCAAAAGACTATACTGCTGCATCTATCTATATCAGAAAAGAACTTGAAAAAATAGTGAATGAAAGGCTTCCTGCTGAACTAAAATATAAGTCGGACGGCACTTTTCTTTCATTACAAACACTCTGGGGCAATATGATAAATCGGTATTTAGCATTGGGAAAACTAGTTTCAGAGGACATTAAAAAGAGTTTTGATGAAACCAAACTTATGGTTTTGAACCCACAAGCACATTTTCAACATATTTCAATGCCGATATACAAGGTAGAGTTGGAAAAAGCTTTTGATTTAATTACAGACCTCAAAACCAATTATCCGATACCGAAATTTACATTACTTCTGACCAAAGGAATGAAATTACAATTCAAACACCCAACAGAAAACTACACTTTAGATTTCGAACTGTTATCTGATTTTTATGTGGATGAATTAGCAGGTGTAATGACGCCTAAATTTCCAAAATGCGGAGTAACTAAATGGCAATACAACGGCACTGGATTTTGGGATTTTCAAGAGAATGCTGCTAAAATTCCAGCGAAACAAATTGAACAAAGACTTGATCAAATAAAAGCTCGACATATTGCGAACGTTGCAGTTCCGCTTGATATTGATAGCGAAATGTTTGATTTAAATACCAAAATTATTGATAGCGTTTGGACTTTAAAAGATTTGATTGAAAAAATAGGAATAACAATTTAGAAAGATGTTCATCACCCAACCTAAAATATTCATTAGTAGCACCATTTGGGATTTGCCAAATGAGAGAACCGCTGCATACAATGCCGTGAATAAGGTTGGTGGTTTTCCTGTAATGTCTGAAAAGACGATGGAAGCACAAAGCACAGATTCACTAACTGCTTGTTTGAGCAAAGTAATGGAATCGGATATTTATGTTTTGATTATAGGCGGTCGGTATGGTTGGCAACCCGAAGGCAAAGAATCCATTACTGAACTTGAATATCAAACGGCAAGAAGCCAAAATATTCCAGTATTGGTAATCAATACAACTTATCCAAAAGACCCATTACAAAAGGAATTTGAAGGACAGGTTGAGCCAAACTATTTCCGTAAAACAGTTTCAGATGCTTTTGAATTGGAAAAGGAACTAGAAAAAGCATTAAAAACTGAAATTGATAAGAAGCAAAATGAATACTTCAATAGAACAGAGCCAGTTTACACCAACCTTGTAAAAATTCAGTTTCCCAGTCATTTATACATTGCCGATTTGGATATTGATAAGAAGGCGGTTAAGCAATACAATAAAGAAATAAAGCGACCATTTTTTAAACCGAGCCTTCACGATTACGCTGTTTCTGCCTTGTATATGCAGGATATTTCTTTTCCTCACGACTGGTTAGTTTGGGATGGAAAAATCATCACTTTTCATAATCTGCAAGATGATTCGGTAGGCTTAACCAAAATAATTGATAGAGGAACAGCAGAACCATTTTCCTGTGATGAGTTTTATGAAACATCAGCAGACCACTTATCGCAGTTTAAATATCTTTTAAAGAAATGCCTTGAAACTAAACTCCACAAACTCAAAATCAAATGGTTTAAAGATGAAAGATTATTTGCCTTTCTACCCATACAAAAAGATGACTTGGACAGATGGCAACCTCGTTCACATTCTTGGACGAAAACAAAAAAAAGTGCCACAAGAAAAGTTGTTGATGTTAAGTATGATTTAAAAGATACAACCAAAGTTTTCAATTTGCGGTGTAATGCTTTTAGAACAGGATTTGAAAACTTTGATAACGATTGGTATATCTCTTTAAAACCAGAATGGATTTTTCTTTGGAATGATTTGCGAGTTTGCGATTATGCTTTCAAAAACATTCAGTGGTTGAAAAAGACCGAACGGAATATGCACGTATTTAATCATTTTAACTTCATCCTTCGTTACCTCCAACCTTCACAAACGGAATCATTGTTCACAGAATATAGAGATTATCCATTTTTAAAGTTGGAGAAAATTGAAAAGTTTGACTTTGCCCCTATTGTTCCTGACACAGTTTGGAACAGTTTAGAAGCAATTGGAGCACAGAAAAAACTAAAAGACGTGGATGGGGACGTAGATTTATTTGGCCTATGAAAGCGGACTATATACAAGAACCTTTTTTATTATTTGGCAAAGGCAAAAGTATTTGTCCAAGAGAAGGTATAGCAGAGTTAAATGTTTATGACACAGTCATAGAAGCAAGAAAAAATCAATTATTACTCGGTATAATAGGTATCGAAGAAGATGTTGAGAATTTGAAAGGTTGGTTAAAGCGTTTTGAAAGTTATATTCCTGCTAACCCCAAAGGCAAACAGAAAGGTTTGTTCAAACCATTTTCGGGATTTAATCAAGATAAAGGATTCTGTGCCAAATTAATTTACGATACAAATTATGAAAGAATTCTTTCGCCAAACGACATTAAGAAGATTCTAAAAGAACCTAACAGGGATCAGAAAGTATTGGATGCAGTCGAATTATTTGGTGAGAACATTGGCTTTCTATCAGACATTAAAAATTGTGATGTTATCATTTGCATCATTCCAAAAAGTTTTGAAGGTAAAATTGTAAAGGAAAATAAAGATGATGAACCTGTAGAACAAGATGCGGAAGATAGCGGAGAGCCTGAATTGGAATTGAACTTTAGACGTGCTTTAAAAGCTCGTGCAATGAAATACAACACCCCTATTCAGTTATTGAGAGAGTATGTTTTGCACGACAATAACAAATCTCAAGATGCAGCCACAAAGGCTTGGAACTTTTGCACAGCACTTTATTACAAAGGACTTCAAACTATTCCTTGGAAATTGGATGTTGACGAAAACAAACCAAAGGTTTGCTTTGTGGGCATTGGTTTTTATAGAAGCAGGGATAAGAAAACAATTCAGACCAGTTTAGCCCAAATTTTCAATGAGAACGGTAAAGGCGTAATACTTCGGGGAACACCTGTAATGGAAGACAAGGATGATAGAAAGCCTCACCTGAGTTATGACCAATCATTAAGTCTTCTGAAAGATGCTTTAACTAAATACAAGTTTGCAACAGGAACATTACCAGGTCGAGTAGTTCTACACAAAACTTCAAAATATTATGAAGACGAGTTAGACGGCTTTATACAAGCAATGCAAGATTTAGGCATTACTGAATATGACATTGTAACTGTTATGGAAACCGACTTGCGTTTTTTTAGAAACAATCTTTATCCACCAGTAAGAGGCTCTGTTTTTTCATTGACAGAGAACAGACACATACTTTATACAAGAGGTTCAGTTCATCAATATCAGACATATCCCGGAATGTATATTCCTGCTCCTTTAGAAGTGCGAATCGTAGAATCTGTTTCTTCTGTAAAGACAGTTTGTAAGGAAGTTCTCGGGTTAACAAAAATGAACTGGAACAACACCCAATTCGACAACAAATACCCTATTACAATTGGCTGTGCCAGACGGGTTGGGGAAATAATGAAATACCTTGGAGAAAATGAACAACCAAAAGAATCTTATGCATTTTATATGTAGAATATGAAAGCAAGTATTGTTGAAATAATTAAGAAGTATCTATCAGGCATTACGGCAGATGAATTCCACAGATATAAATCTTGGGACAATTGCTTTCATTCCTTTAGTTCTTCAACAAAATCAGAAATTCAGATTTTGGAGTTAGCTTTCTATTTGGCAAGTTGGGGAATGTATAGAGGTTCAGGCGGGTTGCTTCAAAAGAATCATTTAATTCACAAAGGAGCAGTTGACATCATATTTTCAAAGACCAGTCAAAAACTCAAATGCAACCAAACCACCGAAATAAAACGAGAAAAAATTAAAGACATTATTGCAGTGAAAGATGAATTGGCAAAACATTACAGGAGTATTTATTTCACCAAAGGAGAAGACAAGCCAAAACCCATTTCACCAACAGACACTTTATTGAGCAAAATTATACTTGGCACATTGGGCTGTGTTCCTGCTTACGACAGGTATTTCATAGACGGCTTAAAAGAAACGAAAATGAAACATACAGGTTTTAATGAGGCATCATTAAACGAACTCTTCAACTTCATAGACAACAACAAAAATGAAATTGACGAAGCACAAAAACTTATAAAAACTGAAACCCAAAGACATTATCCGCTAATGAAAATACTGGATATGTATTTTTGGCAAATCGGTTACGACAAAAAAGCAAAGAGAAATTCCAAAAATAATACCTCAGGAAAAACGTGACGTTTCTGATACTTAGTTAAATTCCTTAGAGATGGGGATATTTCTACCAAAGCCCTCTTTTGATTCAAGTTTTGAAGAGTGAGCTAATCATCAGAGGTGCGAAAAATTTTATATCAGTTTTTGTTCATTGTAAACCTGTTCAACTTCATTCAAAATCCTTTCCTCCAACTCAAAAACATCAATCCTATAAATTTGATAAATTCTGGCTAAAAATCTCATAATTTCAATTTTCCAGTCAACGATTCCGAGAATAGAAATGTAAGCTTCTTTCCTTTGTCGATGGTAGTAATAGACTGCCATATGTTTATTGGAATATAAAAGTTCTATACTGTACCCGTCCCCATCCACAAGACAATGGTTATAGTCAAACTGGGCCATGAACTCTTGATAATCCTCCTCGCTATCTTCCAAGAGCACTTTGTTGAGGAGATCCTTTAAATCTTTTCCATCCATTGTCGTAAGTCCAATTAAGTTGCTGAAATTGAACTTGCTGCTGCAAATTCCTTTTCATAATGCAAACCAAGTTCTCCAACAAAATCCGGTTTAAACAAAGCCCAGGAAACATAATAATATGAGATGAGCATTATTCCGGAAAAATCTGTTCCTGGAATAGATTCAAGCATTATCCCGTGCTGGTTTTGATTGATTCCTCCCTTTGCCTTCATTGCAGTTTCGAATGCGACAGCTTCGACCTTGGAGATATCCTTGTCCTTGAAGTAAGCCAAGGCTTCCACCATATGCTTTACCACTTCCTGATTGAGTCCGACTGAAGCTTCATCCATCTCTACACTTTTCCCAGAGTCTGATTCATCGCCTCCATAGTTTTTCACCACTTCCCCCTGAAGCTTAAAAAACATGCTCAGTTCAAGATCATCTGCCCAATTCTGTATCAGTTCATATTCTTCCCCCGGTTCACGGTCCTGACGATATTCGTTAAACTCTTCCCAGAATTGATCTACCAGTTCCTTTTCCTGTTTGGAAACAGGATATGCCGCCTCAGAACTTTCTCCATAGAGTTCATCAAAAAGTCTTGCCGAGAGGGCATTATAAACTTTGACTTTGCTGATAATACTAGCAGGTGTCATGTCCAGAATAGACGGGTCTGTGACGGCCTGTAGTGCTAGTTTGCCAAGTTGCTGAAGGGATAGGTATTGCTGGGGCCGTAGTGCCGGGATATTGAAGTAGATATAGTCCTCAATGAACAAATCAATAGGAGCATTGTAAATCCTGCTGTTGGTGCCATGAAACACCATGTCAATGAAACCTTTGATCTTTTCCACTTCAAGACTTTGTTGATCAGTTTCTTTTTTATTGGTTCCATCAATTCATGGAATCTTTTCCTTTCAAGAATGCCACTGGTGAAAAGTATATTGGAACCGTCTTTTCTTGCTTCTTCTATGTATTTCAGGTGGGTGAGTTCATGCGCTACCAAATGGTCCACAAAGGGCACATTCTCCCTGTAAAGAACCAGATGATGATCTCTTTGATAGTTCTCCGCGATCTCAAGTTTTGCCTCAGTCTGAATGCTGTTATCGGCTTTTATCCGGATTTCCCTTCCTGAAAGTTTATGGATTGAATCAAGATATTCCTTCAATTGATCGTGCCCAAGTCCTTTTTTAATATACTCAGAAGCCACATTCGTCATGAACCCGGAAAACACTTTTCTCTGATCATTATTATCAGCATTCTTAAATGCATCACACCCCAGATCAAAAGCCTTTAGAAGATTTCCTTCATGATGAGAAATCAAAGCCAAGCCATGTAGGGCATTTGGGAAAGCAGGAAAAGCTTCAAGAGCTTTTTTAAAGAATCTTTCTGCAAGCTTGTATTTCTCAGCTTTCAAAAAGATACCGCCTATGTTGGATAAGACTATGTGGTTTTTGGGGTCAGATTCCATTACCTTTTCAAAAAAGGTGTAGGCGGTTTCTATTTCTCCATGATGCCTTACATAAATATTACCCATCAGGAGCAGTGCCCACTTGTTCTGCGGATCAAACCTCAATGCCTCTATCAGGAGGTCAATTGCTTTGTCATATTCTCCAATTTCCTCATAAGCCTGTGCATAATTCCTGTAATATTCAGAGTCAGTTGGCAGTGTTCGCCTTAAGCTTTCAAAGATGGGAATGGCCTCAAGATACCTACCTGCACGGCACAACTCGGTTGCCCTGAAAAAGTAATTGGGATTGGAATTTGGCTTGTCCTTAAATGTAATGATGACTTCATCACCTCTCAAAATCACATTCACATCATGTGGAAGGTATTCATTCCAGATAGTTGAAATTAAACTCTCGTCTTCGGATAGATCAATCTCGGGAAATAATTTTGAAAGAAAGGTGTCCCTTTTGAATTTTATCTGCATACTCAATGTCCCATTCAGGAAATAACCTCTAAATCTATGAAACAATGCAGAGGCGGACAATTTTTAAAATGTTTATTCATCAAATTAGATACAGAAGGCCTGAACCCATTAATCATCAAATCCTTGGGGAAACAAGGTACTGGAGGAGAGGTATTGACTACACTACAAAAAGTGGCTTTAAAGCTGTTTTATTATAGATCATATCAAGCAAAGGTATTCCAGAAGAAATTGACCCCCAAATTGTGATCTAAATTAAGTGCCACATTTCACGAGAAATGAAGTTGGTGGTATTAGTAAAACTCGAGAAAACTGGTACTTAGATAAGGCATACGGTGATTAAGCGCCTTTTTTATTTTAGATAGCTCTGTTTAAGTGCCACATTTCACGAGAGGCTATAAAGCTGTCCTAGCGGGCTATTTGAAAAATCAATTCCTACCTCGGAACAGAATTCTGACGAAGGGGCATGGGCTACTTCACTACAAAAAGTGGCTAAAATATTCAGAAGTCAATATCAAATGAGAACATATCTTTTCTCCCGAAGCTTTGGCTTTTGGGGAAAGAAAAACTTTTTTTTGCACAAAAACTGTAAAACAAAGTACTGACTGTTAAGGCAAAATAAACAGATCGAAAAAATTGAGTTCTATTCTGTTAGGAAAGAAGATACAAAATTTATTTTTGTGAAAAGATTTGAAGTCAATAGCAAAAAGACTGAAATTCTGAAGATAAAAAAAAAATAAAAATATTACACATGGCTAATTTGAAATATCAAAATAAAAGTTAATTTTATCAACAACTTAATAATATTAATCCAAATTTTCCTCTATGAAAAAATCTTTAGTATTAATTCCAATTTTTATAATAACACTTTTTGGATGTAGCAAAAAGTGTTTTATGGACAGAGCTAGTAAGTGGCAAACTACTATTTCTGGGGCTGATGTAAATTCCCAAGTTAATGCATTAACAGAATTAATTGCATCCGTAAACGCAGATGTAGATAAATTAGATGATGTTATTGGAAAAGCAAGTGGTGAGGCTAAACTCAATTTAAGTTGGAATTTAGATAAAACTACAAAGAAAAAAAAGTATAAAGAAACTGTTTGGGATAAGGATGTTTGGCATTCCATAGAAGTTGCTGCTCGATCATATTGTTCAGTTCAAAGAGAAATTGATGCTGGATATTATAATACTCCTGAGTTATATACAAAAGCTTTAGAACAACTAAAGGAGTCAAGGGGTTACCTTGAATTAGCTAAAAAAAAAGCGGAAGAATCCATTACCAAATAGCTGACAGAGAGGTATTAAATTCCTTTTCCAAGACAGATACGGTGTACAACATAATTTTGCCTGAAGAACTTTATTATGAAGATATTCAGTACGGTTTTAAAGACACTTTACACTTTGTACTTAATACTACTTATAAAGAAATGAAGGTTCGACTTCAAATTGTAAATTATTTAAACGATAATAGACCACTTATTATCCATCAGGTTTCGGTTAGAGATATTTTTAAATCTGATGAATTATTTTTAAATAAATGTCTTGGAGCAGGTTTTAATCCATTATATAAAGGTCCCCAAGATGAAGATCTTCCTGAATTAAGGGAAATTAAGATGTTACCAGCTGTTAAATATTTTGAAGAAGGAAATACAGCGAATTCAAATTTCATAGATAAAAATAGATATTTAGAGATTGGAGGAAATAAATCATTTATGGTAGACTTGTATTATTGGACAAAGGATATTCAATATAAGATAATTTGCACAGACTATGAATGTGGGAACTGCCTAGAAACTAAAGTAGTTGATTTTGAAAAAATTAATTCAGAAATTGAGTTAATAGTTGATAAACCAGATATACGGGACAATTCTCACATTCAATATAAGGTAAAGGAATTGGTAAGTATTTGGAATTAAATAATAGTGTCAGTTTATTCAACTTTCTTAAAAAGAACATAAAAATCTATCGATGTATAAAAATTTCAACACAATCAAATGATTTTTTAAACATTTTTATTCCCATTTTTATGGAAATTTTTATATTTAATCTTCTATTTTAATAAACGTCTAAGTTTCAATGGATGGAAAGGAACGGGCTTTGGACAATGTGTTGATTGAGAGGTTCTGGAAATCCATCAAGTATGATTGCATCTACCTGAACCGATGCAATTACAGTTTTGAACTTGTAAAAGGAATACAGACCCATTTCGAATATTATAATCGAAAGTACATTTTACCACCAAACGGAAACAAGAAGAACGTCATCGGGGCGAGGTAAAACTTGCGATATGAAATAAAGGTTAGTTAACAAACAATTAAATTAACAACTGATACTTTTGGTCCAACAAAAGGGAGAATTATAAATGTTAGACAAAATCTAAAATAAGAGATAGTTATTTAGGTCAAAGGAAATTCTACAAATAATGAATTGTCAGGTTGAAATAGAAATTGAAAAAATACCATTGATAGCAAAACTGATTTCACAAAAATTAAATCAGATAGGGTATTTAGGTAACATGGCAAACCTATTAGCGATTAAAAAATCATCTGAAGTCATTATTATAGATCGGATATCTCAGGAAAACGAAACGTTAATTGAATTATTGAAATTAGTAGAAAAGAATTTTTCCTATACTATAAAAACTACATTTAGTGTTGACCTAAATGTTACAGAAATAGAGGAAGGTTTAACCCATACACGTAGCTATGAAAATTTGTCAGATTTAATTGCTAGATATACACCCTCTGTTAAAAAGGATATGTCGCTATCGGATTTCTATTTAGCATATATTTTCTATTGGCAAAGCTTTGGGAACATTCATGCGCTTAAACTAATTTCGACAAAAAATTCAAGCTACCAGGGTTTATTAAATCTCGCTATTTTTAAACTTTACAACAAGTATTGTAAAAGCAATACAATTAATGTGTTCTTGAATGAGCTTTTTGACCAGTATTATTACGGGTATATTTTGGGAGATGACGTTTTAAAAAATTTATTTTTGGGTCGAATACGGTTATTTATCTTTCTGTCAGAAAACCGAAACATAGAAAGTGTGTCTATTAATAAGTTTCTTGAAAGTATATTTAATGTTGATACTTTATTTAAAAAAAAGAACGAGAAAATTGTAATACAGTCTTATCAAGCTTTAATTAACTTTTGTTACGCCAAGCTAAATGAATGTTTAGCATCAAATGATGAAACTGAAATAATTCTATCTCATGCAAAATTAATAGGTTTAGTCGGTCTGATTCGAAAAATAGCTAGCGAATATGGTCTAATGCAAAATTGGCAGTTATCCATTTCCAAAGATTTTTTTGAAGAAATACACTGTGATTGCATGGCTCTAAAAATGAGTGAATTTTCATATTTCAAATGCCCTTCTTACATTCATTGGATAATTTTTAGTGCGACTTTTGATTCACGGTCTGAAAAAATGAATATGGAAAAACTTCTTCTATTGTCAAAGGAAAGAATATTTTTATCAAAAAGGGTATTAACATTTATCTATTCACAAGATTTGAATTTAGCTACAACAGATCAAATTCTTGAGGAAATTAATTTAAAATATTCTGATTTAGACGAACGAATAATTATGCCGCTTTATTTGATTAAAAATATTAAACCACAGTTTTTAAGGAATGACTTTTTTGATGCCAATGAATTCGAAACTATATATAACAATTATGGCACATACTCTGAGGATATTTATTATAAATATATTAAATTAAGTCCTAGTGCAATTGATAATTTAGAAAAGGATATAAAGCATGCTATTATTTCAACACACAATGAGCTTTGTCAAAGAAAATTATTAAAGCTATTGAAATCGAACTCTCAAGAGATTATAGCAATCCAAGAAAAGATTGAATTAAGTCGTCAATTTGAATTGCTTTATCCTTATTCTTCGATCGTCAAACAGCAGGTTGCTTACCTTTGGGATATAAACTTGAATCATTCAAAGGCGCTTGACGCAATATTGAAAGGAATTTTACTAGATTTTAATAACCTATTATTATGGGAAAGTTTACGTGTAATTGTTAGAAATTTAAAGCTTTTTAAATCATGGGAAGTTGTTAATAGCATTTGTAATATACTAAATGAAAAACAGAAATGAATATTATACCCATTAGCAAATTCATCATTTCGGCGCAGCAAAGATCTCAAAAAGTGAAGAATGCAACAGGTTTAATTGAAGACTGGGAGTCATTGCTCGACGTAAATACAATAGAATTACTTCGGCAAAATCATAGTGCTTTTTTTTCTTTTTTAGCTTTTGATGCAAGTGTTGATAAAGATATTTTTGAGTACATTGAAACCGGGGCGTTGGCAGGCGAATCAGGTGAGGAATTTATGGTACTATACATAATAAACAAAATATTAAATTCACCTACGCTTGTAAAAGAAAATGATCTTTTTGATTTCATGGAAGTAAGAACAGAGAGGAACCTAAACAAGGAAATTGTTAAATCCTTTTTTGACTCTAAAATAAACATAACTATTCCCGGATTACTAATTTTTGATAATATTGCATTTTCGAAAAAAACATTGTTCGTACCCTTTATTGGGCAAAATAATTATACTAAACTTGATTGCTTTCGCAAGGTGGTATCTATTATGGCAATTGCAGAGACTAAATTGAGAGGTAAAGAGGATAGCATTATCGATAAAATTAGTATTCAATTGCTGTTATCAAATATTGAATATTCAAAAAATTCAAGTTATACGTTTGGTGAATTCCTTATTAAAGCTTTTAAAATCCTAAAAGAAGTTAAAAGTGATTTGATAGCAATTTTTGTTTAATATATGTATATTCCGATCAATCTTGACCACCTGTTCCGGTGATGTTGACCACTTTTTTCCGATGATGTTGACCACCCCTTTTAGGTCCAATTTCATCTTCGAGGGATAAAATTCCTGTGATCTTGGCCACTGTCAATCCGGCCATCCTGACCACCCCAACAATTGGTCAACATAGACAGAATTTCAGGATTGATTGATCAAACACCTATTATCAATCACTCTTTCTCCTCAAAATTTTTCCCTAAATTCTCATTAGCACAAGTATTTAATTAATTTGAAGAGTGAGATCATCTTCAGAGAATGGAAAAATTTTATATCAGTTCTTGTTCATTGTAAACCTGTTCAACTTCATTCAAAATCCTCTCCTCCAACTCAAAAACATCAATCCTATAAATTTGATAAATTCTGGCTAAAAATCTCATCATTTCAATTTTCCAGTCAACAATACCAAGAATAGAAATGTAAGCTTCTTTCCTTTGTCGATGGTAGTAATAGACTAACATATGTTTATTGGAATATAAAAGTTCTATACTGTACCCATCCCCAACGACAAGACAATGAGAAAATTTAAATTGGGATAGGAACTCTCCTAAATCCTCTTCCTTGTCATCTAAGAGGACCTTGTTCAACAGAGTATGAAGTGCTATTCCTTCCATGAAAAATCTTTAAAACAGTTATTGTAATTTTGAAAGCAATTAGACAACATTTTTCAAACTTTCCTTGAAGATCTTTCTGGGAATTGATAACGTGTCTATTAAATATGTTAATAGAACATTAGAACATTCTATTTCATAGGATTCAATAAAAAAGTGGGAAGATAAACTCTTTTCAACTTTACGAATAAAAGGAATTTCCTCCCTTTACAAATTTGTCCATATCAAATATCTGCCGAGTCTGTTGGGTGATTTTTTCATGGCAAGGAATACAAACACTAACTAAATCGAATAGAGGCTCATTTTTCCAAAAGCGGTATGTTTTATGGTGAACCTCTTTGGCTTTACTTTCGAGGCATGCTTGGCACAAATGATTATCTCTTTGTAATACTTTTTGCCTTTTGTTTTTCCATTCAATTGAATTTAAAAATCATGGTGTTCACCCAGGAAGTTGTCAAAATTTTTAAACCTTTTGGCCTCCATTCCTTTCTTATGATACTTCTGAACTATTTCATCATGCTTACTGTAAAAATCTGAAGATGGAGATTCAATATCCACAAGAGGGAGGTTTTGCCAGTTCTCAATTTCAGATTTTTTGAAATTGGTTGTTTCCATTTGGCCACATTTTAGGCATTGTTGACGTAGGTAAGTCGATCCATTCTGATAATTCACTCTTACCATTCTAAGGTCGTGATTATCACAAATTGAAAATTTATAGTTTATGAATCCCCAGCATTCAATACAATAAACAATTTTTCGTTGTTTTTCTCAAATTCCTTCAATTCACAATTGCATCTCGGACAGTTCATAAGGATATAAAATTTTTTGCAAATTCAAATTCCTTTTCATAAGGCAAACCAAGTTCTCCAACAAAATCCGGTAGAATCAAAGCCCAGGAAACATAATAATAAAAATAGGATTGTATTAACATATTTCCCTCCAACCTTATACTTTTAAATGTTATGCAAGGGAAGATTCACCCCAACCCCCTTAACCTCCCACTCAACTCCATCAAACCGGCTTTTTCCAGGCTTTCTTCGATGATGGCATTCAGTTCATTTTTGGTGTTTTCGGATAGGCTGTCGGCCATGCCGAAACCTTTGTTTTGGATTTCGGGTGACATGCCTTTGCGCAGGACTTCGGTCAGTAGCAAAACGGTTTTCCGGGGGATCTTCAGATCGACTTTGACAGGGTCGTTCATTCCGGGAACACTCAACAAGGTTTCATAGACTTTTTCAAGATCGGCTGCATTCATCTTTTTGGTATTTATGGTTTACAATAAAACTTCAACAAATCTATCAATACAGCCTCAAAGCATCCTATTTAGAATTTAAACAGGTTAGGTCATTGTGGATACTTCTGACTATGTTCGTATCACAGGCTAAAGGAGATTTCCTGTGTCCTCCGAAATCGGCAAGATGTACGGTTGTATCACAACCGGGACTTTGGCCCTTACTCCGGAGTCGTGGGCCTTGCTGCCTAAAATCCCTGATGTTTGAAATGTGAAGTAGAAAACGTGATGAAGGATATTAAAAACAACAGAAATAAATGGCTGCATGTCCGCCTGACAGAAGCTGAATATGACAAGATTCATAAGGCATTTTCCGGTACCGTCCACCAAAGAATCAGTGACTATGCCCGGGCCATGCTGCTCCGAAAACCCATTATCGGAGTTTATCAAAACCCTGCCCTCAAGGATATCATCGGGGAACTTTCAGCCCTTAAAAAAGATATCCATGGCATTGCCAACAACTACAACCAAACGGTCAGGAAACTGAATGCATTGGGTTCTTTGGAAGCAAAAAAGTTGGTTCCCGGATTGGAATCGGAGCATAAAAAAGTACTGGAATCCCTGACAGTTTTAGAACATTACCTGCACCAAACCGCTGAAAAATGGTTGCGGTCATAAAGTCCGGGAGTTCCCTGAGAAGGCCTTTTCACTATAATGAAAACAAGGTAGCAGAGGGTGTGGCCAACAGGATAATGGCTGAGAATTTCCCGCTTTCGACAGAGCAGTTAAGCCCTGAAAACAGCCTTAGTTTTCTTTTGAAACAAGCTTCCCAAAACGACCGATCCAAGGTCAATGCAGTGCATATTTCTCTGAATTTTTCTCCTGAGGAAAAGCTGGAACAGGAAACCTTGAAGGAGATTTCAAGGAGCTATATGGAAGGTATCGGTTTTGGAAACCAACCTTACCTGGTCTATCAGCACCATGATGCAGGTCATCCCCACCTGCATATCGTCACCACCAATATTCAACTTGATGGCAAAAGAATTCCCCTCCACAATATCGGAAAAACCAAATCCGAACAGGTCCGAAAATCCATCGAGAAACAGTTTGGGTTGGTGAGGGCCGAAGATCAAAAACGACAATTATATATCCCGGATCCCATACATGTCAGGCAGGCGGAATATGGGAAATCTGAGACCAAAAAGGCCATAGGCAATGTGGTGCAGCATGTATTGAACAACTACAAATTCACTTCCCTTCCTGAGTTGAATGCAGTACTGAAATGTTACAATATCACTGCTGACAGGGGCAGTGAAGAATCTAGGTTGTTTAAGCACAAGGGCTTGTATTACCGGGTTTTGGACAGTGATGGAACCAAGGTTGGCGTGCCCATCAAAGCCAGTCTTTATGCCTTTAAGGCCACCCTGCCATTTATTGAATCCAAGTTTGTTGGCAATGAGTTGGCCAGGCAAAAACATGCACAGCATCTTAAATCTGTTATTGACATGAGTCTTATCAGGATGGATATAAAAGGACTTTCGGAGCTGAAAGATGCCCTTGACAAAAAGGGAATCAGTTTGGTGATCAGACAAAACAAAGAGGGCAGAATTTATGGGATTACCTATGTCGATCATAGGAACCGAACAGTTTTCAATGGCAGTAACTTGGGCAAAAAATACAGTGCCAAGGGTCTGACGGATGCACTTGGAGTCGGTCACTCCCCTACCCCAAAAGCTCCTGTGAACAAGGAAAAAAATGAGCTGGCTTCCAACCTAAGCAAGTCACAAAATGAAAAAAATACCAATGAATTGCCGCTAAATATAACTGGATCAGATGGGAGTGAATCAGGGTTATTGGAAAAATTGATGTCTCCGGAAGGAAGTTACAGTTATGTTCCATTTGATTGGAAAAAGCGGAAGAAAAAGAAGAAGAAAGGGATGAAAAAACCTTAAAATCAAATTACCAGGAGATGCAGACAGGAGAGAATGAACAGGCTTTGAGGAAGATTCTGGATATGACCAGGATGATGGGGATTGCAGTACTGACCCTGCATTTCTATTATTATTGTTATGGGACATTTGCACTTTGGGGATTGGTATCCCCGTTTTCGGACAACCTATTGGGTAATGTTGTCGGGACAGGTTTGTATAGGAATTTCAATTTTTCAAAGCTGATTGCATTGGGGATGTTGTTGATTTCTTTGCTGGGAGCTAAAGGAAGGAAAGATGAAAAATCAACCTATCGCCATGCCATTTATTTGATCATACCGGGAATTCTCATATACTTTTTGAGCCAGTTTTTGTTCGGCTTATCATTGGATCAGGAAAGCCTTGGCATCCTGTATATGGGTACCACAGGTTTGGGATTTCTGATGATACTATCAGGTGGGACCGTGCTCTCCAAGATTATCAGACAAAGATTGGAAGGTGATATTTTCAACCGTGAAAATGAAACTTTTCCCCAGGAAGAAAGAAAGCTGTGCAATGAATTTTCCGTTAACCTTCCTTCCAAATACTACCTGAAGGGAAATCAACGAAACAGTTGGATCAATATCATTAACCCCTTCAGGGCATTGTTGGTATTGGGAACACCCGGAGCGGGAAAGAGTTATTTTGTGATCCGCCATGCAATTACCCAGCATATTGAAAAGGGCTTTTCCATGTTTGTGTATGACTTCAAATTTGATGATTTGTCTAAGATTGTTTACAATTGTTGGCTGAAAAACAAGGGAAGTTATAAGGTCACCCCAAAGTTCTTTGTGATCAATTTTGATGCACTGTCCAGAACCCACCGCTGTAATCCTTTGGTACCTGAATCCATGACCGACATCACCGATGCTGCGGAATCCGCCAGGACCATTCTGATGGGACTCAATCGGGAATGGATCAAAAAGCAGGGGGATTTCTTTGTCGAATCCCCCATTAATTTTTTGACAGCTGTGATCTGGTTTCTAAGAAAATACAGGGATGGAGAGTACTGCACCTTGCCCCATGTCATTGAACTGATGCAGGCAGAATATGACCATCTTTTCACCTTACTGAGACTGGAAAAGGAAATCGATGTGCTGATCAATCCCTTTGTCAATGCCTATCTCAATGATGTGATGGAACAATTGGAAGGGCAGATTGCCTCAGCCAAAATATCCATGGCCAGGCTCTCTTCCCCACAGTTGTACTATGTGTTATCGGGCAATGATTTTACCCTGGACATCAACAATCCCGATGAACCGAAGATCGTCTGTATGGGCAACAATCCCCAGAAAATCCAGACCTATGGCGCTGTTCTCTCCCTTTATGTCAACCGCTTGGTGAAGCTGGTCAATCAAAAAGGAAAGCTAAAATCCAGTTTGATATTCGATGAGTTTCCCACCATTTACCTCAACGGGATTGACAGTCTTATCGCCACAGCAAGAAGCAACAAAGTGTCCACCATATTGGGGATTCAGGACCTGAGCCAACTTCGAAAAGACTATGGCAGGGAACAGGCAGATGTCATTATGGGCATCGTGGGCAATATCATTTCGGGACAGGTGACAGGGGATTCGGCCAGACAACTTTCGGACAGGATCGGCAAAATCATGCAGGACAGGCAGAGCCTTTCCATCAACAGCGGAGATACTTCCATCAGCAAATCCAAGCAACTAGATGCTGCCGTTCCACCTTCCAAAATAGCCTCCCTTTCTTCCGGGGAGTTTGTCGGTTTGGTGGCTGACAATCCTGATTGTAAGATTGCCCTGAAAGCTTTTCACTGTGAAATCATCAATGACCATCAGGCCATTCAATCAGAGGAATCCGGGTATATGGACATTCCTGAAATCAGGAAAATTGACAATATACTTGTGCAGAAAAACTATTCCCAGATCAAGCAGGACATACAGGATATTATCCATTCGGAGCTTCAAAGACTTTCGGATGATCCGGGGTTGAAGCATTTGATATTGGTGAAGGGGAAGTAGGGAGAAGTAGGGAGAAGTAGGGAAGTTGGAAGTCCGAAGTTGAAGTATAACAGTTTACAGTAGGCAGTCGCAGTTAGCAGTTTGTGTAATTACTCCGCCGATAGGACCTTTCCGACTGTTTTAAAAAAGTTTTTTGAGTATCTGCAATTATGCATGTAGGTTTGGTTAACCAGAACTCTGGAACTTGCTTAAGGCTTTGAGGGTGCTGAGGGTGGTAATGACTGCGGACCGGGCCGGCATAGGCCTTGCGCGTTGATAGGATTCCGCAGTCTTGACTTTTTTGGTTACTTTTTTTGTCAAGAAAAAAAGTAACTATATAAGTGGCATTTCGAAATTATCAAGGTTGAGAATACAATATTTGGTTAAGTGTAAGAGACCATATACTCAGAATAAGTTTACAGCCTCCTTATAAAAAATGATTACTCATTTTTTTTTCAATTGATTCATGGCACAAGGTAGGATGTGGGCTGCTGAGGCGACCAAGAGCTTAAGGTAAAGTTTTTTGTTTTCAAGTGCCCGAACCTACCTATGCGTATATTTTTGACCTTGGAATTCTTTTGGTTGGTAAAGAAAACCCTTACAATATTCAGATTCTATAGCTAGTGTTCGGTAAAGATTAGCTAATAGCTTAATTCAAAAACTATCCCAAATTCGGACGATTTAGTACCGATCCGAACAAGCCAAAAAATACAAATACCTCCATACTGCCCAATAAAGCACTATTTTGTTTTGGCAAGGTTATTACTACAAATAGGAAAAAATGTCTAGCATATGAGGAAATACCAGTTGGGAGAATTTGAAGAAGTCGTCATGTTGACTGTAGGGGTCTTGTATGACGAGGCTTATGGGGTATCCATCAAAAAGGAAATCGAAGACCGCTTGGAACGTGGGGTCAGTGTTGGCGCATTGCAAACAGCCCTCAAAAGGTTGGAAGAAAAAGGTTACCTCCGCTCAAGGGAAGGAGAGGCTACAGAAGAAAGGGCAGGCAGGCCCAAGAAATTCTTTCAAATCACAGCTTTGGGCAAAAGGGCTTTGGAATATAACAAAACCATGAGGGAAGAGCTTTGGAATGCGATTCCAAAAATTGCCCTTGATGGGAAGTTTTTGGGAAAGTGATTTTCAGTCTCAGTTTACAGTGTTCAGTGTGCAGTTCAACAAAAACTGCTCACTGCCTACCTCTTACTGAAAAAACGCTACTGCAAACTGCCTACTGAACACTGCCTACTGGAAAACTACCTACTGAACACTGAAAACAGCCTACTGAAAACTGACCTTTTTTTACTGAAAACTGAAATACAAATAAACAAAACATGTCCCGACCACATCCCCCTAAACTCCCCCTCCGCTTCTTCCGCTGGTTTTGCCATCGGGAGCTGAGAGATTCTATCGAAGGAGACCTGATGGAGCTGTATGGAGAAAGAGCGAGAGAATTAGGTAAAAGAAAAGCCGATTGGAAGTTTACAAAGGATGTATTGCTGCTTTTCCGGCCAGGGATTATCAAACAAATGGAAGGATATCAACCTGTAAACAACACAGCTATGTACAAAAGCTATTTTAAAATTGGATGGAGGAATCTGGTAAGAAAAAAAGGGTATTCATTGATTAATATTGGTGGACTTGCTCTTGGAATGGCCGTTGCTTTACTCAATGGACTTTGGATTTGGGATGAGTTTTCGCATGACAAGTATTTCACAAACTATGATCGTATTGCCCAAGTAGCTGAAACTGGCATAGACCCTATCGAAGGCGGAAGATCGATTGGTTTAACAATGACCTATCCGTTGAGTACAGAACTGATGGAAAATTACAATCAAAACTTCAAAAGAATAGCACGCTTATCTTGGGAAGTTGATGGCATACTTTCAAATGGAGAAAAGATGATGTCAGTAAAAGGATTTTATTCCGACGAGACAATGCCTGAGATGCTCACCTTCAAAATGATCAAGGGCACTAGGGCAGGGTTAAAAAATATGTCATCAATACTTATTTCAGAATCGATTGCACAATCGATTTTTGGTACAGACGATCCGATTAATCAAACCTTACGCATAAATAATAAATCTGATGTAATCGTCACTGGGGTTTACGAAGACTTTCCATCGAACACCGAATTTCATGGAATGAGATTCTTTGCACCATGGAGTTTGTTTTTATCTGAAAACAAATGGATAGAAGAAAGTGCGGCTACCGACTGGAGAAATCATTTCATCCAGATATATGTTGAGATTGATCATGGAACTTCTTTCGAAGAAGTTAATGCGAAGGTAAAAAGTGCATTGAAATTTGATCCTTCTGATCAGGAACGTGCTTCAAAGGAGAATAAGGAATTATATCTATATCCGATGAGTCGTTGGCATTTATATCCTCCATCATATCAGATAAATAATTATAACCCGATTGCGATGATTGGGCTTGTGGGAACAATCGGTGCGTTCGTTCTATTTTTAGCCTGCATTAACTTTATGAATTTAAGTACGGCTCGTTCTGAAAACCGTGCAAAAGAAGTAGGGATAAGAAAGACTATTGGTTCCGTTCGGAGCCAGTTAATAAATCAATTCTATACAGAGTCATTTCTTGTTGTATTATTTGCTTTTATTTTGGGTCTTTTTTTAGCAAGTTTTTTCTTACCATGGTTTAATATCATCGCCGACAAGAACGTTGTAATGCCATGGAAGAATGTTTGGTTTTGGTTATCAGGATTTAGTTTTATACTCATAACAAGTGTATTGGCCGGAAGTTATCCTGCACTTTACCTTTCTTCTTTCCATCCGATCAAAGCGTTAAAAGGATCAATTCACCTAGGAAAATCTGCTTCGCGTCCACGTCAAGTATTGGTGGTATTTCAATTCTCGATTTCCATTATGTTGATTATTGGAACAGCTGTAATTTATCAGCAAATTCAGTTCGCTAAAAACCGACCCGTCGGGTACAATAGAGATGGGTTAATCATGATATATAAAAGGTCAGCTGACTTAGATGGAAAATATGAGGTACTGCGAAATGAGTTATTGAATACTGGGGTGGTAACGGAAGTTTCTGAATCAATGGGGGCAGTCACCGAAGTGTACTCAGGAAATAATGGTTGGGACTGGGAAGGCCGCAATCCAAATATTGATGAGAATTTTGCTACGCTTGCAGTATCCCATACTCATGGCAAAACTGCAGGATGGCAATTTATTGAAGGACGGGATTTTGATCTTTCCATATCAAGTGATTCTTCAGGGCTTATTATTAATGAATCTGCCGCAAAAGTTATTGGCCTTCCTAATCCTATCGGAGAACCAGTGAGTTGGGAATGGTGGTCTGATAAGAGTCTGGTAATGAATTATAAAATTCTGGGAGTAATTAAAGATATGGTGATGGATTCACCATATGAGCCCATTAAACCCACTATGTTTTTCTTAAAAGGACTCAATGGCTCAACCAACTGGATTAACGTAAAAATAAATCCTCATTCAAGTGTAAGCGAGGCACTTCCAAAAATTGAAGCAGTATTCAAAAATATTGCCCCTTCTTTTCCTTTTGAATTCAAGTTTGTGGATGAGGAATATGCTACAAAATTTGCCAAAGAAGAGCGGATCGCAAATTTAATTTCTTTATTTGCAATACTTGCAATTTTCATTAGTAGTATAGGTTTATTGGGATTATCTTCTTTCGTAGCTGAGCAACGTACCAAAGAGATTGGTATAAGAAAAATCCTAGGGGCTTCAATACAAGGTCTTTGGAAAATGTTATCGAAAGACTTTGTGCTCTTGGTTTTCATTTCTTGTCTATTGGCAGTACCTGCAAGCTATTTTATTATGAGTGAATGGCTTCAGAATTTTGAGTATCGTACTGAAATTTCCTTATGGGTTTTTTTTGTGACAGGAATCGGAGCAATAATCATCACATTGCTTACAGTGAGTGTCCAAGCTTTGAAAGCAGCATATATGAATCCTGTAAAGAGTCTTAGAAGTGAATAATTCCCCGATTGGTAAAACTATTACAAAAAATGCCTCAACCCCATCCACCCAAACTCCCCCTCCGCTTTTTCCGCTGGTTTTGCCATCGGAATCTGAGGGATTCTATTGAGGGTGACCTGATGGAGTTGTATGGAGAAAGAGTCAGAGAGATTGGAAAGAGAAAAGCCGATTGGATGTTTGTAAAAGATGTATTGCTTCTTTTCCGCCCGGGAATTATCAAAAAAATGGATGAATATCAACCTGTAAATAATAACGGTATGTACAAGAGCTATTTTAAAATCGCATCCCGTGTGATTTTCCGAAACAAGATGTATTCGTCCATCCACATATTAGGATTGACAATAGGAATATCCTTTGCCCTTTTGATTGGGGTATTTATATATGGGGAACTTCAGGTCAATCAGAATTTAAAAAATGTGGACCAACTGTATCTGCTGGAGAGCAAGTATCGGGCAGGGCACGAGAATTTTGAATGGTATTCACCGGCACCATTGGTTGTGCAGGCTGTAGAGCAATATCCAACGGTTTTTGATGGATACTATCGCTTTTATGATCGAAACATTACAATTTTTAAAGAGGACAAACACTTTCGTATCCAAAGTATGATAGGAGATTCCTCTTTATTGCCACTTTTTGGTTTTCCAATCCTTCATGGGGATGCCAGAACTGCTTTGACCACACCGAATGCGATAGTCGTTACAGAAAAAATTGCCCGTCTTTATTTTGGCAAAACGGATGTGCTAGGTGAGACGTTGCTCGTTTCAACCGAACAAAATGGATTAAAGGAATTTCAAATCACGGCAGTCATCGCTGACATGCAAAAGAAAAATGCTGTCTCCGATTTCATGATGATGGATGCACAGGTTTTTCTTTCGCTTGAAAACATCAGGGATTTTTTAAACCAGACGGATACCGATAATTGGGCAACTGATATCATATCTTACCTGAGACTTACAAAAGATGCTTCCCAACATGAAGCAAATTCGATTATCGATGTACTTTTAAAAGAACATGCCCCTCAGGATTCAGAGCGGAGGAGAATTGAACTCAACCCCCTTCAGAACTTTTATCTGAAGGTCAATAACGGATCGGTGCAGAAGTTGGTTATTTCTCTTGCCGCCATAGCATTTTTCATTTTGTTGCTGGCAATAGTTAATTTCATCAACATCTCTATTGCAGGTTCGATTTCCCGTCTGAGGGAAATAGGAGTCCGAAAAGTCATGGGTGGCATAAAGCATCATGTGGTTGTTCAGTTTCTGTGTGAATCGACCGTGTTAAGTTTTATTTCAGGTATTGGGGCAATATTGTTTTATCAACTGTCACATGGTTATTTTGGGGATGTACTGGGTTCTACTTTGCTTTCAGTGACAGAATTCCCCTTTCTCCTTTGGATGATGATTTCAATGGGGATTTTGCTCATTGGTGTTCTGGCAGGTATTTATCCATCATTTTATTTGTCGCTGGCAAAGCCAACCGAATCATTGAAGGGAAAGTTTGATTCAATAGAAGGAACAATCCGGTTTTCGAGAAGCCTTATTGTAATTCAGTTTGCCATCACCATCTTTATTTTTATATCAGCCATTATTTTGAAACAACAGGTTTCTTTTTTTCTTGAAAAGGACCTGGGTTATAACAAATCCCGTGTGCTGGTAGTGGATTCCGTACCCCGGAATTTTTCTGAATCGGGCTTTCAAAAAATGGAATCCGCAAAGCAGGAGTTTCTTCGTTCAAATAGCATTCAGTCTGCATCATTATCCTGGGGTGCTCCGGGCTTTGGGCTTAGTCCGGTGGATGCCAAAATGCACCTTATCGGTAAATCACCGGATGAAGGAATAAGAACAGCTATCAGTTCAGTAGATGAGGATTATCTTAATGTATTCGAAATAGACATGATAGATGGAAAATTCCTATCGGCCAGTGAGGGAGGCCGGATCCCAAATACGATTGTTATCAACAAAGCTGCACAAGGAGCAATGCAACTGCAGGTCGGCGACAAAGTGGGTATCCAGAATTTTGGAGATACCGAATACTCGATTATCGGCATTATGGATGATTTTAATTTCGAGTCGCTGCATAATACGGTAAAACCAGTGGCCTTTATGCACAATCAGGACTTTATGGCATTCAGGTACTTTTCATTCAAATTGGAAGATGGGAATCTCTTGAGTTCAGTTCAGGAAATTGAGAAAATATGGAAACAAGTTTTTCCGGATGATGCTTTTTCTTATGCTTTTGCTGATGAGCGTCTGGAAATGTTATACACCACAGAACTTCAACTGAAAAAAGGCTCTTCAATGGCTACTGTACTTATGCTTATAATTGTTCTGATGGGGGTCTTTGGCCTTGTCTCTCTCAGTTTATCCAAGCGAAACAAGGAAATTGGGATCAGAAAAGTTCTAGGTGCATCAGTTTTGAGTATTCTTGCCTTGATTTCTAAAGAATATATAATATTGTTGGTTTGTGCATTAGGTTTGGTAACGCCGTTTGCCTATTGGTTTGCCGTTCGGTGGCTGGAGAATTTTGCCTTTCACATCACTTTATCCTGGTGGATGTTTGCCATTCCTTTTGGGATTGTCTTCATGATGACATTGATTATAGTGTCCTCCCATTCATTAAGAACAGCTTTGACAAACCCTGTGGATAGTTTGAAATCTGAATAGTTAGTATGAAAATGAAACATCTGCTTTTACCTTCACTGATCTTGCCATCAGGATTTAAGGATTCCATCGAAAGCGACCTGTTGCGGCCTTATGGTGAAAGGGTAAAGGAGAATGGGAAAAAAAGCGGATTGGAAGTTTTCAAGCGATGTAGATGTCAGGGAGTGTTAAGCATTAGGAAGGATAGGATAATGTGATATTTACGTATTAAAAGCGGATTTTCATTATCTTAGCGATTACTGACAAACAATGGAAATTCCAGAGGAAGGTCTCTTGATATTCTATAATGCAGCAAATTAACAAACCTATGAAACCTCGAAAAATTAACATATCTGAATTGCTTCCCCATAGGGCACCATTTTTATTTGTAGAAAACATCCTGTCTGCGAATACTGATGAAATCATAGGTATTAAAACCTTCAACGAAAATGACCAGTGGTTAAAAGGAAGTTTTCCTGATTCAGGTATCATCCCTGGAATGATTTTGGTAGAATCAATAGCGCAATGTGGCGGTGCTGGGATTAAATTGATGGAATTGGCTGAGGGAATATTTGCACTGACTACTATAGAACAAGTCAGATTTTTTGCCCCTGCATTATTCAACAAAGAAGTGAAGTATGTCATCCAAAACCTTCGGATCAGCAGAAGCATTATCAAACAAAGTGGTGTTGCCTATATGGATGGATTACGTATATTTGAAGCAACTTGGATGAGTGTAAAAGTTGCTTAAACCGCTAATGCATATCCGCTTGGGAAACATACTCTGAGGGCTTTTTTCCATATTGTTTCAGGAAGCATTTGCTAAAATAGGAGGGCCCTGAAATCCAACTTGCCATGAAACCTCCGCAACGTTACCTCCTCCTTTTGATAATATTTCGGCAGCCCTTTTTTAAACGCATCATCCGGATAAAAGATCCTGGGGAAAGTTTTGTCATTGCTTTTAACTTTCTGTGCAACTGCATTCTGCTCATTCCCAATTCCTCCATCCAAAATAAACCAATGTAAAGTACCTGCCTGAAAATCTCATATCATTCAATTGATTCATGGCACAAGTTAGGATGTGTGCTGCTGGGGCGACCAAGAGCTTCCGGCATAACCCGCTACCCTGCCCTCGCATAGCCATTTATTCCTTTGCCTCTTGGTCTTGATTGCCCACATCCCGGGAGGGTACCATAAACAATTTCTCACTAAAACATGAAATGTTATGGAAACTTCAAAAATCAATTCCTTATCCCAAGTTGCTGAAATCCAACTGTCTTACAGGTCCAAAGTCAGCCTTTCCCAATGTCCAAAAATTGCTTGCTCACGACAGGCTTACAGTGTTTTGCTGGAAGGCTGGGACAAGGACAAAATAGAATTTGTGGAACAGTTCAAAGTCATGGTTTTGAACAAGGCAAACAGAGTTATCGGTGTGCTGCTTTTGGGAACAGGAAGTGTGGCAGGTGTTACAGTAGATGTGAAGCTGATCATGTTCACCGCCATGAAATGTAATGCTTCCGGAATCATCATCAGCCACAACCATCCTTCAGGAAATCTGATGCCATCGAACCAAGACAAGTTGCTGACCCAAAAAGTCAAAGAAGCGGGACAAATTCTGGACCTGCCTTTATTAGATCACATTATCGTAACCCAAGAAGGGTTCTTTTCCTTTTCGGATGAGGGGCTGCTTTAGGCCCTTTTTTTTAAGCAGGGGATTGAGTTTGTTTTTATTAGAGTTGAAAGTATGGTGCAATGAGTAAAATCATTTTTTTGATACCCCTTCCTATTCTTTGGCATAACCTTTAAATCCTTATGAATATTGTTGTTACCTTAAAAAAATATCAAAATTAAATTTTGGTTTGTAATTAAACATCTCCCTAGCTTTATCAATACAATATACCCTGTCTATTTCTTTTGGAAACTCCCATCCTTGCCGGGCATACACCTCCCCTGCTTCAGGATAATATTTTAGAATTACGGCTTTTGGATTTTTCTTTATTTCCGTCAGGTCCTCTTTTTGGAAAGGGCTCAAGTTGGAAATATTAAAAATCTCAAAGTCCTTAAACTTTTTCTCAAGAGCAAGAATTACAGCAGCAGCTCCATCCCTTTCATCCAATCCCCGGTAAAGCCTGTGATTGGCCTTTAGGTTATCAGGTTCAGGGAGAAACCTTGACACTCTCAAAACTACTGATTCCAAGCCTTCCTTTTCAAAATAATCCCTGCAAAGTAATTCAGAGGTGAGTTTTGTGATATCATAAATATCTCTTGGATTTGGGGTAAGCATTTCATCAACCCAAACTGCATTTTTTGAATCCACCATGGCATTGCCGTAAATTGAAGTTGTACTGATGGAAACAAATTTTTCAATTTTATTTTCAAGACTGGCTTGTAATAAATTAAACGTTCCGTTAATATTTGTTCTGATAAAATCTTCTCTGGGGAAATCCAAAGCATAATGTTTACCGTGAATAGCTGCGGTATGGATGACACCACCCATTTCTCCTATGGCATTTTGAACTTCAAAAGGATTACTGATATCAACAATTTTATCTGTAGTCCGAGACGGAATGATATCTATACCTGTAACAGAATATCCCTTTGACCTCAGTTGTAGGACGACCTCTTCCCCTAATTGCCCAGAAGAACCTGTCACTAGAATATTGTTCATCAATTTCATGTTTTTTTGAATCATAAAGTCCAAATCTTAAAAGCTTAAAGATAAACCACTGATAAATTCAATTCTTTTCCTAGGAGGTTCTCGATTACATCCTAAATAAATGGATGAGAAAATCTTTTCAAAAATATTTATTCAATCAAATTTCAAGGATTTCGGAATCGTACAATTTCCATCTGATTTTTATGTTGATTTTTGACAAAATACCTGATTGCCTACTTAGATTTTGAAAGGGTCATTTGCTTTAAATAGTTTAGATTTAGGACTTGGTAAATTCCATTGAAAATGAACTTTAACAATAAAAAATTCAAGGTTGTAGAAAATACCGAAAACGGTGAATCATCAGCCTCAACTATTTTTCATTACCGTCAGGAAGGAATTACACTTCATGCCGAATACCATGGTGGAGAAATAGAGAGAGGTCATATTTTGGGAAAAGTTGATGATGCCGGACAAATCGAAATGGTTTATCAGCATATCAACAAACAGGGAGAGATACGGACAGGCAAATGTAAATCGACTCCTTATTTTACAGAAAATGGAATTCTCAGACTGAAGGAAGTCTGGCAATGGACCAACGGGGATCAGTCCAATGGAATCTCTGAAATAGAAGAAATCAATCTTTAGTAACATTCAGGAAACTATGAAAAAATCAACAGTTAAAGAAATCAGAACACGTTTCGATAAAGATGTGGAAAGGTTCAGTAATCTACAAAAAGGGCAGACATCCACTGTGGATGCAGTGGCATCATTGGAAATATTGTCAGATTCGGCAAAATACCTATGCCCCGAAGCCCGGGATATTTTGGATATAGGGTGTGGAGCAGGTAACTACACTCTCAAAATATTGGAAAAGATTCCCAATCTGAATTGTACCCTGATAGATTTAAGCCAACCCATGCTGGACAAAGCACGAGAACGGGTTTCAAATGCTACGGATGGTGAAGTAATATGCTCTCCCACGGATGTAAGAGATTTCCCCGGTAATGAGGAATGTTTTGACATCATAACTGCCGGGGCTGTGCTCCATCATCTGCGCGATGAGTCGGAATGGGAAGCTGTATTCAAGAAATTGTTTACGCTGTTAAAGCCAGGAGGAGTTTTGCTTATTTCAGACCTCGTAGTGCAAACACTCAAACCATTGAATAAACTCATGTGGGAAAGGTATGCTGACTACCTGATAAGTCTTAATGGAGAAGCCTATCAAAAAGATGTGTTTGCCTACATTGTAGAAGAAGACAGCCCAAGAAGCTATGAGTTTCAGCAAAGAAAACTGAATGAGGCAGGATTTGCTTACGTTGAGATATTGCATAAAAACATGTGTTTTGCTACCTTCTGTGCCGTCAAAGAAAAATCAGGTGGAGAACCGGAATTGATGGAACCTGGGGAAACTGTACCGGAATAAAAATCCTATACCTGAATTTAAAAGAATAATGCCAAGTATTCCTTACTGTTAATAGTAACAGGATAACAGAAAGAGCATGATCAATAGTGAAGTAAAAAAATATATAGACAAAAGCGTGTTATGCTGGCTGGCTACCGTTAATGAGTTAAATGAGCCAAATGTCTCGCCAAAAGAAGTTTTTACTTATGATGGTGAGCATACCCTGCTCATTGCTAACATTGCATCTCCTGTCAGTATCAAAAATATCCGGGAAAACCCAAATGTCTGTGTAAGCTTTATTGATGTCTTTATTCAGAAAGGATTTAAAATAAAAGGAACGGCCAGGGTAATTGAAAAAAAGGATGCCGGATTTGAAAAAAAAGCAAAGCTCCTGACAGATTTGTTTACGGATAATTTTCCAATCATATCCGTGATAGAAGTGAATGTAAAAAAGGTAGATCAGATTCAGGCCCCCAGCTATTTTTTATATCCGGATAAGACTGAACAATCCCAAATTGAAAGTGCTATGAAAACATATAAAGTAAAACCTATTGATTAAGAAAATAGATACATCAATTCCAAAGCTTGATGGTTACTTATTTGAACAACATGTTTAACCAAATACTCTGACTTGAAATCTGACCATATTCTTTCCAATATCTGTCAATACATCTCATTATCCCCTGTGGAAAAGGACTATTTTCTAAGTCTGTTGGAGGAAGAGAATTTGAGCAAAAAAGAGTTTCTTCTTAGTCAGGGTGAATCCTGCAATCATATCTACTTTGTCAATTCAGGAATACTTAGGGCCTTCCATATCAATCAGGAGGGAAAAGATTCTACAGTGATGTTTGCTGTGAAAGATTGGTGGATCACAGATATGCATTGTTTCTTAAATGTTCTTCCGTCAATGGTTAATATCCAGGTTGTGGCGCCCTGCAGTGTTTTGAAATTGTCAAAAAATAATCTTGACAAACTATATGATGAAATACCAAGGTTCAATAAGTTTTTTAGAATTCTGATGCAGAATGCCTATTGTAGGGAACAGTTAAGGACAATACAAAACCTTTCCTTGCCTGCTTTGGAGCGATATGAGCAATTTATCAAAAAATACCCACACATCGCCAATGCCGTTGCACTGAAACAAATTGCCTCTTATTTGGGCATCACCCCGGAGTTTCTAAGTGCAATCAGGGCAAAGAATGATTGAAGAATGAATTCAATTTCTTAATATATCTTATTTTTTTAAGGCTTAAGAAGATATTAATTTGAAAAAAAAACATTATGCTAATCCTAATTGCAGGGCCATATCGAAGTGGCACCAATGATGATCCCATTCTCATCAAAGAAAACCTTAACAAACTTGAAGCTATGGCACTGCCTATTTTCAGAAAAGGGCATGTTCCCATGATTGGGGAATGGGTGGCCTTGCCCTTACTTCATCTTGCCGGATCTCAAAAGCCGGGTGATGCTGTCTGGGACGAGATCCAATATCCTGTCGCACATCGGCTACTCGAAAAATGTGATGCCGTCCTGAGAATTCCCGGTGAATCCAAGGGTGCTGATAAAGATGTTGAAATAGCAAAAGCAAGAGGTCTAAAAGTATACTACCACATCAAAGATATTCCTGATGCAGAATAAACGGGTAAAAAACCTTAAGAAAGAACTGCTTTCTGACAATTGGTACCGTTTGGAAAAGGTAACTTTTGATTACCAATTAGGTAATGGCAGGTGGGAATCCCAAACCAGAGAGGCTTATGACCGTGGCAATGGAGCTACCATACTCCTTTACAACATATCAAAAAAGACTGTTATCCTTACTAGGCAATTCCGTCTACCTACCTATCTGAACGGTAACCTAACAGGCATGCTGATCGAAGCCTGCGCCGGATTACTGGACAGGGACAACCCGGAAGACTGCATCAGAAAAGAGACTGAGGAAGAAACAGGTTACCAGATCAGATCAGTTCAAAAAGTATTCAAAGCCTATATGTCCCCTGGTTCTGTGACAGAAATCCTGCATTTTTTCGTAGCTGAATACACCGAGGAAATGAAAATATCCGGTGGAGGTGGGGTCAAAGAAGAACAGGAAAACATTGAGGTGTTGGAAATTCCCTTTTCGGAAGCTTATGTTATGATTGGCACCGGGGAAATTTGTGATGGCAAAACCATTATGTTGCTTCAATATTTGAAATTGAATAATCTGGTTCAGTAGTTTGTTAGTCGTATTGTTACCCTCGCTATTATCAAAAAAATAATAATTTAAGCAAGATTCGGATTTTGAATTACCAATGTAATCCTGAATTTTACTAAAAAAGGTATAAAGAAGGTAACACTTTAAAACATGAATAATTTTGACCTTACTGCATTTGATCGACAAGAATTAACTCAAACAGTTCAGAAAAAATTGACGGCATTTTTACAAGTGGAGGGGCGGAAGCTAATCTGACTGCAAGTATTTTCGGGTATAGCAATTTTCTACTATTTTCTTCTGGGAAAGTCTAATCAAAGAAAGGAAGCTACCCTGTGAGGGAGCTTCCTTTTGTAGAAGCATTAACACTTAAATTAACCGCAGCAGGAACTTTTCACTGCCTTTTCTTTGGCAGGTGCCGCAGCTGGCCCACAGCACGAGGAAGAACGAACAACCGATTCCTTTTGCAATGTTGGTACATCAGCCAACTGTGATACTGATACTTTATGTACTTTCTTCGCCGATGTCGGGGCGCAGCATGCACCAGCAGGTGCATTTTCCTTTTCATCTGCTGGTCCGCAACAGGTGCCGACCGTTGAAAAATCGGAATTGCAAACGCCTGTTTCAGGTAGGTCCAACTCAACTCTTCGGGCAGCTTCTTCATCACCAGCCAACCAAGCTGCGATGCTGCGTACCTGCTCATAACCAGTAGGCAGGAGGAATGTAGGCGCTCTGCCATAACTCTTCACACCAACTATGTAAAAATTGGTTTCGGGTTGCTTCAGCTCTAATTCGCCGTGAGGTTTAACGGAACCACAACTGTGCTTGTTAGGGTCTATATGCTCTGCCAGACCAGGTACCGATTCTAAAATTGGATCGGCCTGGTAGCGAATTTCTCTCAGAAAGCTAAAATCAGGACGGCCTCCGGTATTGGCTATTATTTCATCCAGGTGATCTAAACTCCAATCCAAGGTTCCATTTTCACCTACCAGTTTTAGCTTTTCATGACTTCGTTTAATTTTATGAATAAATACAGGCGTGTGTATGTGCAAAGCTTTTTGATTCACCAATGCCTCAATTCTGATACCCAAAGCTCCTCTTGCTTTCAAATCATCAGCATCTCGGCCACCATATATTCTAGTCAAATCGGGATTTTGTAAGATCCAATGTAAGGTAGTATGGGGATAGTCCTTTTTTAAATCGGCCAGGTCCAAAAGAGAATTGATAGCTGAATGACCACCTCCCACAACAGCTACCGATTTATTAGCATATCGCTCCTTTTCGAGTCCTTTGATATCAGGTATTCGATAAGCGATTCTTTCCTCATTATCCAATTCTCCAACAGCGAAAACCCCACCGGCTCCGATAGGACTGTGGTTTTGCCATGTACCTGATGCATCAATGATGGTAGAGGATTCAAACCTTTGTTCGACGCCTTCATGGACAAATTTTACAATAAATGGATGATTCTCTCGGTTTGGGGTTTGAATTTTGCTCAGGGCCTTTTTAGTAATGGCCAAAACTGGAGCGTTAAGTAGGATACGGCCTTGCATTGAAGGATGTTTACTCAGTGGCTCCAGGTATTCTTTGACAATTTCTCTGCCGCTGGGGAGTCCATCCTCATCGGGTTTCTCCCAATTCATTTGGGTCAGCAAATCCTCTGCAGCCTTGTCAATTATATACTTCCAAGGAGTAAATACCCTTACGTGCCCCCAATCCAATAAGTTGGCTCCAATTTCAGTTGATGCTTCAAACACCACAAAGGGTATTTGACGTCCTGCCAAATGCGCAGCCGCTGCAAGTCCGATTGGACCAGCGCCTATGATCGCTACAGGATTTTTTGATTTTAGTTTTTCCATTTCAGTTTTAAGCTTGTTTTAGACTGAAGACGGAGAAAGGAGTGCAATGATGCAGACTTACCAGTTCATTTTCACAAGGATTCTTTCTACAATTTCTTTAGCCGTAGTGATCTGACTTAAGTCATTGTACACTGCACCATTCTGCCCAGAATGGTGACCATGTCCTATCAATTCCATCAGATAATAAGCACTCGGGTTCTGCTTAATTACTGTGGAAGAATAAATAAGTGATGGCTGGCCAAGTAAGCCCGTCCCGCTATGGTAAGCATCATCATCTAAATAGTCGTATGCCGAATAGAATTTGTTTTCATCAAATGCTACATTGATTTCCATTTTCACTACAAAGCTATCCAAAGTAGTTGGGACATGCCTTTCGGCAAAAAAACGGAAATTACCTGAGGGCGTGGCTCCGGTGATTCCATCAGGTAAGGGTTCATCAGGGTGTGGTGCGTAAAGTCCGTCCTTGGCTTTTACATTTCGGGTAAATGCCCAATGTGGAAGTGCATTTACCCTTCGTACTTCATCATGTGAACCTGATTTATGTTGGTCAAAATCTTTAAAGTTTTCTGCAGTTCTTCCTCCGTAAAAAATTCCTTTTGCAGTTGATGTAGTTACAAGAAGGCTCTTGATGTATTCGCCTTCCACGCTTTCAATCCAAATAGCCACTTGCGGATGCCAAAAATGAGCTCCTTTCAAGAAATCAATGGTAATAAACGGATCCAAATTGTCTGAGCAATCATAAATTTGGTACTCCATTTTATCAACTGATCTCCTCAATCCTGATTTATATTTGGCTCTCCACTCGGACAGGAAGTGAAACGGACCTATTGAATTATAGGATGCTACGACAAGCAATGCACTAAAAATTAATATTACAATTGCTGAGGCTCTCATTGGCGTCTTGGTTTTTTTAGATATTGCACTAACGCTCTACTGTTATTCACTAGGTGAAATACAGCCACGATTGAAAATAAGAAACCGAATGTGTAATGGATGATTTCCAGCCCTTTAGAATAAGCACTGAAAAACATCCATACACCACTTACTGCTAGCACTAAAAATGAGCAAGCCAGGAGCAAGCTTACCATGATCCTTTTATTGGTCACAACAGTTTCTGTATTTGTTCGGCTAGCAATTCAGTTTCCTTGACAAGATACACCATGGTTTGTCTGGTTCCATTCGGCATGGCTGTGAGGGCAACCTGGAGTTCCGGCAGGATTTCATCTTGAGATGCTTTTTTCAGAATCTCAGCTTTTATTAACAAAACAGTTTGCATGATAATGAGCAAGCTCTCTTCTTCATTTTTTCCTTTTGGGATTTCATAGTTCTTAAGCTCACTTTTGAGAGCTAAGGAGCTACTATTGAGTTGTGAAATCTGTTTCTGAAGATTGTTACGCAATTCAAAAACCGCATTCGACTCCTCAATTTTGGTGTTCTTAGGTCCACAAGAACCTGGTTCGCATCCTGTCTTTTTCGGAAAGCTGGTCGAGCTACTTGTTTGTCCGCTAACTGTAAAAGCTGCGGCGACAAAAGCAAAAATCATAAGTGTTTTTTTCATAATTATTAGTTTTTATTGGAGACGGCGAACCAGCCTTAATGATGCTACTTTGACTCAAAATTTTTTGAATTTTTTTAGGTGCAACATATCGAGCTTTTTATACTCGAAAACTACGTGATGCAGGTTTATGGCATCCACGCCAAGTAGTGGGCGCTGGTTTTAATGTGAGGTGAGAGGTGGGACTGTAAAAAATTGAACTGGTTCAAGATTGAGAATTAGTTCTTCGGGATCGGAGTTTGCTGAGCATTTCTGATGTCATGCCAAGGTAGAAGGCGATGTGGCACTGCTGATAATTTACCTTCTTATTTTTTAGATATTTTTAGGAAACTTAAAGTCCCAAATCGGAAAATCCCTTATTCTAAAAGTTTGGTCATTCACACGACTTACCTATCTAAAATTGGTTAATGTTGTCCACAATTTAAATTCTGTTCATCACAGCAATTTGTAGGTTTGAGTTTTGGTATGCAATCAGTTACATTTCCAGCAACACCCTGCTCTATTTTACATCGATCTTGAAGCATGATTTTCAATTTGTTGCGTCCTCGTTGGACTTTTGACCGTAATGTTACATACTTTACACCAAGAAGTTTTGCAATTTCTTTTTGGCTTTTTTGCTCTATTTCCGATAATGTTATAATTTTTTTATAATCCTCAGGAAGTTCCTTTATTAAGTCATGAATACAACCTTCCATTATTTGATAGGAATTACTTTCAGAATTATCTTCCATTCCACCATCTTTTTCAAGGGCTAACAATTCCAATTTATCTTTATTTTGACTTCTGTAAAAATCAATTATTTGATTGTTGGTAATGGTAAAAAGCCAACTTTTAAGACTTTCGTGTTGCTTGAGCGTGTCAATCCCATTTATGATTTTAAATATGACATTTTGGTAAATATCCAAAACATCATCTTCATTCATGACTTTGGATCGAATGAAATTTTTAAGGTGGTCCCCAAATTGGTTATGAATTTGTTGAATTTGCTCCATAGTGTTTTACAAATTTAAATGTTTTAAATAAAGTGGTTGATATGAAAATCAACAATATGGTAAACAGGATGGAGTAATCCATCTGTTGAATTAGATATACCCCTGAGAGAGCCCCCAATGCGCCCCCTATATCTTTGGCTGTGACTAGCTTGGTGAAGGTGTTGTAATTATCTATTGTATTTTTAGCAAAAAGGGCAAAAAGCGGAAGGGTAACGTTGTTTACCACAGCAGCTGTTGAAAGTAAAACTATGCCGATTGTAGAATTTCCCGTGGTTAGTAACAATAAGCCAGGAATGAAAGCAAAGGATGACCATAAAAAGGTAGCCTTGTATCCGATTTTTTGAACTAACCAACCGGATATTGGTGCAATTACAATTTGCAGCACTCTCCTCAAAGAAATTAATCCGGCAGTGAAAACCAATATGCTGTTGGTAGGGTGATGTTCTTTGAAGTCAATCAACAAGCTGATAGATACTACTATTAAGCCATCCACAATAAATCCAGATAAAAATGTCCAAAGGTCGAGACAATTTACTTTTTGAATGCTGAAGGAATGATGATGACCACTCTGTGATTTCATTAATGGCAGGTTTACCACAAGTGGTATGAATGCCAGGGTTAAGATAGATGAGGCTGCGAAGGTGACTTCGGGACCGTATATGGAAAGAATTAGTGGGCCAATAAGATAGGCTGTAATTGGGCCTATTTCGCGCAGGGCCGTGATTAAACCAATGGCTTGACCTTTTGATGGTGCTAAGGCGGAATATTGAATAGAGGAAAAACGGAACATTGCATAGGCAGCTCCCCATGAAATTCTACTAATTATCCATAACCACAATGGCATGTTTAATTGGTAGGTAAAAGAGGTGATTGCTCCTAGAAGTAAAGCTGCTATAAGGATGTTTCTGAGCCCCAAAGTATGGGCAAGTACATTAACCCAGCGATTGAAAAATAAACGGACGAATTTATTAACACTCAGGATTATTCCCAACGAGATATTACCCAACCCGAGTCCGGGAGCGTAAACAGGGAGATAAGCATACAGAAATGCATCAGCCATCCCTCCTACGGACATGGCAATAGAAGCCATAACGGTGGGCATCACTGATATAATATTTGCTATTGGTTTAGTGCCACTTTGTGACCAACTTTTGCAGCGTGGGAAATTTTTAATCATCACTTAAATTCTCTTATAATGAGACGGTGAAAAAAGAAAATGATGCAATAAAATTGCTCAAAAAAAGCCCGCCCAAATGGACAGGCGGGATGAGAAAACAACTTATAATTACCCGCAACATGCAGAGGTTTATCAAGAGAATAATGAATATAAAATTGTCATATGACAGTCGGATTTTTCAAAAAAAGAATCTACAAGGCATTTCCACTTGAATACTTTCTACCTTAAAAGGGTCGAGCGAGAAATGATTATTTTTTATTTAGAAATTCCTCTGTATAATGTTTTAAGGCTTTAGATTTTTTGAATTTAGCATGATTATATGTTTTAGACTTGCCCGGGGCAATACTCAGACTTTCCCACTTTTCCCCTACACTCACCTTAGAGATATACACTATTTGACCAACATGATATGAGTAGTGAGCGAGCTGACGGTTAAGTGCTTCCAGAACCGTATGACCTTGGTTTCTTACATATATTATTTTATTCAAGTCTTCATCCTTCAATTCAGTGATGGTAGCAAAAAGGCAATCCCAGCCTTTATCCCAAATATCCAAAACATCCTTCCTGGAATTAAATGATATTTCAAATTCTGAATCTCTGTCTCTCCACTTCTTTTCACCATCTGTAGTCAAAAAATCAGTCCATCTGGATAACATATTTCCAGATAAATGATTTACAATTATTGCGATGCTGTTTGATCCTTTATTAGAAATATGAAATAGTTGATTGTCAGAGACTTGATCTATCGCTTTTTCACCCAGCGATTTATAGTACCTGAATTGATTTTCTAAATTTTTTATAACGATGTTCATAGTACAAATCAACTCTTTTAAATTTAAAATTTGTTTGTTGTGGGTAATCTTAAAATCAGTCACTTCACTATTCGATACTCCAAATTAGATGTAAGATTTCTTATAACATTGAGGAGGTCAATTGGGGGAAATTTATATCGGTGTTGATATTTATGGATTGCGATTCACTATTTAGAATTTAAACATGTGACGGGTCAAGAGATTATTTGATGCAATAGATTGAAATTTAATTTTAATCAATTCTAAGTTAACTCAAATCCGAACAAGTATAAATAGGTTGAAATGCCAGAATAGAACATCTATACCCACTTAATTCAAAGAAAGATTACCCATTTTAATACAGATACTTTCTGCGAAAAACATTAGGACTTTTTCCTTCCAATTTCTTGAACGTTCTATCAAAATATGAAAGGCTAGAAAAACCAGTCAAAAACGCAATTTCAGACATGTGAAGATCTGAATTGATGAGTAGTCTTTTGGCTTCCTGAATCCTAAAATTATTTAAGAACTCTTTAAACGTTTTATTGGTAAATGCCTTAAAAAACCTACAAAAGGAGGTTTGGGTCATGGCAATTTCGGAGGAAATTTCTTCAGTCGTCAAATTTTCCTGATACCGTGTTTCAACAATTTCCAAAATTTTTTGAAAACGTTTTTTTTGAAAATCCAGGCCATCCTCAACCTGACCGGTAATATCAAGCACCTGATAGGATTGAATTTCAGAAAGCAGCGCTAGGAGCTTGACAAATAAAGAAAGCTTATCGGATCCTTCAGCCACATACAGATTCTCAACAATTGGAGAAACTGTAGTTGCGGGAAAATCCAAAAACAAAAGTCCTCCGCTTGCCTTTGCCGAAAATGAATGAATACCTGTTGTCAAGGCTCCAAGGTTTGATAGTCTTTCCAAAAAACCCGAATTGATATGAAGCACAAATTCTTCACCCTTTCTTTCATTGTTATATTTTATCCTGTGAAGCCGATCAGGAGGAATAACCAAAAACAATCCATTTTTAAAGTCTGTCGTAAACCCGTCCATCAGAAAGTCCCCTGCTCCTTGGGTGCAGTAAACTACCTCCCAGAAATTATGGAAATGGATCATATGGAACTCGCATCTTTGGAAAATATCGAATTTTTTTAACACATAATCATTATCCAGTTCTTTGTGATTGGATTCATTTTTTAGTTTTACCATACCCCAAGTTTGGAAAAAATACTTTTAAAGGACAAAATAGATTCATGTTTCTGATAAATTCATACTACTTATTGAAAATTTAATTCAAATTTCCAATTGTTGGCGATAGGATGGATAATTTTTGTCCAACAGTTGATAATCCTGTTAAAATTTAACTTGAGGTTTCAATTTAATTTTAAGCATGAAACATGTGAAAATAGAACATATAGCTATTTGGACAGTTGACTTGGAAGCCATGCGATCCTTTTATCAGACTTATTTTGGTTTCGACTGCAATCAAAAATACGTCAATGAGAAAAAGGGATTCAGTTCCTATTTTTTATCTTTTCCTGATGGATGCAGATTAGAACTCATGCATTCAGAAAAGTTGAATGTTGAGAGACAGCATCACGATAGATTCACAGGAGGTTATGCCCACATCGCTTTTTCTTTAGGTTCTAGGGAGGCGGTGGATAACATGACCGAAAAACTCATCAGTGATGGTTTTGAAAAACTTGAAGGCCCTAGGATGACCGGAGACGGATATTATGAAAGTGTATTTTTTGATCCTGAAAGAAACATCATTGAACTTACCATTTGATCGATTGCACACTTTCTAATGAAAAGCTCAGCAATATGAGGGAACTTAGAAGAAATTTGGAGGTTATCAAGACACATTTTGCTTTATATTTTAATACCCTCTTCCTCTGCTGAAATGGTGTAAAAAGCTTCAAAAAAAAACTAATTAGCTATTTTTGAACATGGAAATTAATAATATCAACGGCTCAACCCAGTTTTTTGCAATATTGGGAGATCCTATCATTCAAACATCTACTCCAGGGTTAATCAATACGATATTCAGTGAAAAGCAACACAACAAGGTTCTGATTCCAATTCATTCAGATTCAAAGTCTTTGAAAGAGGTGGTATTAGGATTACAAAAAATCAAGAATTTCAAAGGAGCAGTAATCACTATGCCCCATAAAGCGGCAATCGTACCATATTTGGATAAAATGAGTGAAGAGGTGGTTCAATCCCAGGCATGCAATGTCATTAGAAGAAGCGAAAACGGAGAATTACATGGCCATATGTTGGATGGTGAAGGGTTTGTATCCGGATTAATCCAGCAGGGTCATGAAGTGCGGAATAAGAATATATTTCTAATCGGGGCAGGTGGTGCAGCTACAGGAATAGCATTTTCTTTGTGCAAAAACGGGGTGAATATCCTTAAAATTTATAATAGATCAAAAAGGAAGGCAGAAATCCTGAAAGGGAAAATAGATCAATATTTTCCGCATAAGAACATAGAACTCTCCGACGAACCTGATGAAAAGACTGACATTTTAATCAACGCTACATCTTTAGGTATGAATTTAACGGACAAACCTCCCATATCTATCGATAGGATTACCAGTGACACTTTGGTGGCAGAAGTTATTATTAAACCGGAGATGACCTCCACCTTAATTGAAGCTCAAAAAAAAGGCTGCCAAATTCATCAGGGAATCCATATGTTAAAGGCACAGCTGAGGCTGATGCTGGATTTCATGGATGGGGTTAAATAAATTTTATATCCAAAAACAGTAGATGAAAACATAATGTCATGAAAAAAAAACTTCTTTTGTTTTTCCTTTTTTCATGGGGAGCTCTGAATTCCGCAAGTGCCCAACAGTTCATCAATTTATGGGAAGGTACTTCCATGAAAACAATTGAATTCAATCATGTGGAATTTGCGGAATACATCAATATCAACAGTCAGGTTACAGGTCAAGGTTTTGGTATTCCTCTTAATGTTGAGTATAAGTTAGAAGTAGACCATCAATGGCAGGTCAGGGAAGTCTATATTCATTTCAAATCAAAAGACAATTTTGAAATTAGGCTTAGTAGAAAAGATGATGGAAAATGGAGTGACTCCAATGGCGAAATTATTGACCAGCTTGAAGGGTGTACCGATATTGACATTACTGTTACGCCCTTTACTAATTCACTCCCAATAAACAGACTTAAACTTAACGAAGGGGAGTCTGAAGAAATCAAAGTAGTGTATATTGATCTTCCCAATAACAAGTTTTTCCCTGTGAATCAAAGGTACAGTAACTTGGGCAATGGGCTATATCTTTATGAAAATCTGGATAATGGTTATAGAGAAGTTATTTTAGTAGATCAGGACGGCTTTGTTATATTTTATCCGGATTTTAGTCACAGAATCTCTAAAAGCCAGTATTAATTTATTTTAAAAAATTTGAAATCTAATGAAGCTGATCAGGGAGATTCAGTAAATCCATCTTTACTTTCAGATTAAAAAAAGGCAGCTTATTGGATTTTGTCTTTTTGAGTAATGGGATGGCAGTTCATCTGTGAATTTTTTAAACTCTCTGATAAAATGAGGCTGATCGAAATAATTGAATTCATAAGCTATTTCAGTCAGTTTCTGCCTATTGGCCTTAACTTCTGAAAGTGCCTTCTGAAATTTCAAAATCCTTTGGAAGAGCTTAGGGCTTAGTCCGATTTTTTCCGCAAAGATCAATTCAAGATACCTTCTGCTGATATTTAGTTCATCACAAAGAATGGAAATATCCAAAGGAGTTTCTGATGTCAATTTTGACATGGCAAATTCCAACAACTTATTTTTAGGTTCATAGGTATGGGCAACCAGTTTTCTTTCAAAAAAAGCATTTATAAATGTGATCAATTGATTTACATCGCCTTTAAAATTCAATTCCTGAATCCGACTCAAAAAAGGGGCTTCAAAAAAATCGTTTAACTGTATCGCTTTATCTGTGAAATGTCCTACGGGAATATTGGAAAAATTTGAGAAACCATGAGGATGAAACCATATCCCAAAGCATTTACCTTTACCTACTGCCATCACCTCCAGAGGCTCAGTAATCTGACCAATTACTTTTGCCCAATATTCTTTTTTGCCATTCCTATAAAAGTCAACATCAAAATTGAAAATCATTTCAATGCAACCGTCAGCAAAAAAAACATCACGTGTTTTCCTTCCAAAGTCACCTTCCAATATATAATAACATTTTATAAAAGGCTGTAGAACCCGTGACGGGGGAAAATAATTTAAGGTGAGTTTGCTGGAATCTTTCATAATAGAATTTAGATTACCTTTTTACAATATACTTTTAATGCCAATTATTTACAAATTCGTTCATCTTGGTTTTGGCATCTCCAAAACTGTAAAATCATCTATTTATGGTTTTTTTAAGTAAAAGTACTTAATAGTGACAATGATTTAAAAAGTCCGATTTCCATAGTCTGCAATCATTCGGTAGGGATATAATTCCTCAGGTTCACTGGGTTGATCCAGCTTACTGATATCTTCCAAAGAAAGTCTTATGCTATTTGCCCCTAAATTGTCCGATAACTGATCGCAGGTTCTAGCTCCAATAATTGTTGAATTCACAACTTTTTTGGATAAAATCCACGCTATGGCTATTTGGGAAGCTGTCGCACCATAACCTGTGGCCAAAGAAGTAATTTCATCCATGATTAACCAGTTTTTTTCCTTGTTTCGCCGATTCCACGATTCTTCGGTCTGTGGAGATGAAGTGGCAATCCTGCCTTCAAGAGGACCTTGTTTTGAATACTTACCCGTTAAGAACCCTCCACCCAAGGGGCCCCAAGGAAGAAGTCCAAGACCTTGGTCCGCAAACAAATCAAAGAACTCATATTCCAAATCCCTTTTTACCAGGCTGTATTGGTATTGGGCAGCAATGAACCTGAAATTACCAAGCTGATTTAACATTCCCTGGGATTTCATAAGCTGCCATGCCTTAAAGTTGGAAATACCAACATACCTTACCTTTCCTGATTCTATAAGGTTTATCAAAGTAGCGATTGTTTCTTCCAAAGGAGTTACATGGTCAAAACAATGAAGGTAGAGTATATCTATATAATCTGTTTCCAAGCGCATCAGACTTTTTTCTACCCCTTGGATAAGATTCCATCGGGATAAACCCTCTGCATTCGGGTTTGACTCTGTGCGAAACCTTATCTTGGTCGAAATAATCACATCAGGTCTTTTTTTTCTAAGGGCCTCCCCCACTATCTTTTCTGATTCCCCGTTTGCATATACATCTGCGGTATCAATATGATTTCCTCCGGAATCAAGAAATTGATCAATAAGTCTGATTGCTTCGGATTTAGGAGTACCTCTTTCTGAATTTTCCCCAAAAATCATGGTACCCAAAGTGAGGTTGGAGGTGATCAAGCCACTTTTTCCTATCGTATTATACTTCATATTTTTTTGACTAATGTTTCAAACCATAAATGGTTGTATGCATTCCCGCTATTTTCCATTTACCATCTATTTTTTCCATTAACCTGCTTTCTCTTTTCAGTCCCCTTTCCGGATCATGTTGTTCAAAATTTACCAAAGCTCCATTTCCAAAAAATCTGATGTCCATATCATTAATGACCACGGGAACAGAATCGGGATCAGGATTCAAAACGAAAAATTCTTTGATAAAAGAATCAATTTCCGACCATCCAATATTTTCAGACATAGAGGAGTCCCCAAAATTGATATAGGTTTTGGTAACATAATTTTCATGAACCCAAAATTCGCTCCACTGCTCATATTCCCTCTGAAATGCAGCTTTCGTCTCATCATTCACCGTCTTTTTAATCAAGACACTTTCTGACTTTACATCAGATTCAGTCAATTCATTAGTAGGCTTATTGCATGAAAGCATTATCAGACAGAAGATCAGGAGTCCTGTAACGGGTATGTCATTTCTCATAATTCACCTATTTGTTTATGTAACTGAATGTAAAAGTAATTCTGTGTAAAATGGAAAAATTGTATAGAAGCGAACTTTATAAAGAATCAAAAAAAGGATTAAAATCCAAATGAAACCTGTAGATATAAGACTGTATCAGTTCGTGGCTGATTGATTTCCAATTCGCCTAGTGTGGTTGGAAAAGCTATCCCACAAACCAAAAACAAACTATTGTCACTTCTATCGATCAGCTTGAACAATTTATTGAATGAAACACCCCATGCTGTATTTTTTTCTTCCAAAAGCCTGAATGAAATCCTAGTATCCAGTAAAAAATTATAGGGTAAGGAAATTCCTATTCCCGGATTGAAAACAAATTCCGATATCTGATAGGATGACATTATTGGTGCAAACTCAAGATCAAAATACATTTGGTTATTGAATTGCCTTGTAATACCAACAGGCGTAACAATCTGGGGATTATCAAAAATTGTCAATCTTTCCGTTCCACTCATTATCAAATAAGGAAACGAAACCGCTGTTCTGAGTTTCAGATTTTGGTTATCGTCCTGCCCTTCCGAGAGATAAGGGAAACAGACAAATACAAATAATAGAATCCAAAGAAATTTCATTCGATAAAAATACTGGGAGGCTATCTGAATAAATTAGACTGAATTTCCTGACTGAGGTATAAGATTGCCCTTTCTAAAGAGTGGAATCACTTGTGATCAGAATTAAATCATCTTTTCTTTTCATAGCCTGTCATATAATATATACAGTGGACAAAACTAATTCTGACTTAGTTGGGGAAATTGTACAGATACGAATTTTGAAAAAGAGATTTAAAGAGGGATGGAATTTTCGAGGACTATTTAAGTACTACTGTAAAAAATAATAAAAATGCTTTTTGGCTTTTATTTTGAATTTGAAATTTTAAAAAATTCAATTCTGACCGATGAAAAATGAAAGCTCCTGTTGCTCTCTAAAAAAAAAAACTAAGTCTCATTTGTCCGAATACGGTCTGACCTTGTTCGGTTTCGGGGATTTACATTTTAACAAAGACCCGAATCAAAGCTTTCAACGAGCTTTTGTTTGATGGCAAGGTAGTTGGAAAATAATTTCATAAAATAGCTGCATTTTCTGACACCAGCCCTTAACACACATATTCAATAGATTTTTGTTTATAAGAAATATTGGAGAATAGCCACTTCCTAAAAATAAATGATAAACCATGTGACCCTAAAAGTGATTTGTACCAAAGCAATATTGCTGGGTTGTATCATAGTGCTTCATGCTCAGGAAGTCGAAACTAAGTATGGCTTTTTAAAAGGTGCTATTGAAAATGAAATAGAAGTATTTAAAGGAATTCCATTCGCAGCTTCACCAGTCGGTCATTTAAGGTGGAAAGCCCCTACTCTTCCCGAGTCTTGGAACGGCGTTCGTATGGCAGATACACTTTCTCCCATTTGCTTACAAACCAGAATGTATCCAAAAGATTCTCCAATAGAAGAAATGAGCGAAGATTGTTTATATCTTAATATTTGGAGACCTCAGGCATCTTTGCAAGACCAACTCCCAGTAATGCTATGGTTTTATGGCGGAGGCCTTGTAAATGGTTCAGCTTCCATTCCACTTTATGATGGAAAAAACCTGGCAAAACAGGAGGTCATGGTAATCACGGCAAATTACAGGCTTGGGGCTTTGGGTTTTCTCGCACACCCTGAATTATCAAAAGAGGCAGCATACAACAGCTCCGGAAATTATGGTCTTTTAGACATGATTGCAGCCTTACAATGGATACAGGATAATATCAAATCTTTTGGCGGAGATCCAGACAACGTAACTGTCTTTGGACAGTCCTCAGGTGCGATTTCTATAAGTGCGTTGGTAGCTTCTCCTTTGGCAGGAGGTCTTTTTCATAAAGCAATCGCTCAAAGTGGAGGCCTTTTTGAGCCCATAGAATTGGATGATGGATTTAATCTTTCCATTCTAGAGCAGGCTGGAGAAAGATTTGCCGAACGTGCAGGTGTATCTTCAATAAAAGAATTGCGAAAAATCCCTGCTGAGGACCTTATTAAAGTCCCCGTACATACTTCCATTAATATTGATGGATATGTATTAAATCAGTCCCCTTTTGAGGCTTACAGGAACAATGAAAATAACAGGGTATCAGTTCTGTTAGGCAACACAAAAGATGAGGGTCAGGAATTTATTGCAGATTTGAGCATCACCAGGGAATCTTATCAAAAAGAACTTAAAAAACATTTTCCTGCCTGGCTGGTATGGATGACAGCTCCCAATCCCGGAGAAACGGATGAGGAAGCCATTAAAAATGCTGTTTCATTTCAGGGAGATATCAGGTTTAAATGGAATATGTGGACTTGGGCAAAACTGGCTTCTAATGATGCAACCAATAAGGTATATGTATACCAGTTTGCCAAAGCTCCTCCTTTCCCCAGTGATTCTGATCAAGCTGGGTGGGGAGCTTCCCATGGGAGTGATTTGAGTTATGTTTTCGGGAATCTTGATCAATACAGTTGGGAATGGAGTCAAGAGGATTATCAACTGTCTGCTTCGATGGTGAAATATTGGACCAACTTTGCCAAATATGGAGACCCAAACGGTAAAGAATTACCCCAATGGCAGGAGTTTTCGGAGGATAGCCCAAAAGCTTTGAATTTGGACAAGAAAATTACTTCGACATTTCTACAAACCAAAGGAACATTGTCAAGTATAGACAATATTTATAACGTTGCCCGTTGGACAGTCCGAAACTATGTCTTACTGATATTTTTAGGCTTGGTGGTAATATTCATTGTGGCTTTTGCAGTTATCAGAAACTTTCAAAACAAGAGGCTAAAGCTTTAAACCTCAATGATGCATTAGACAAATCCCATCAATGGAAGGTTATGGCCGAATCAAATTTTGCTATATGCATTGGCTTAATAGTAATAAAAAAGAATTCAATGATAAGCTGTTGACCCAAAAAGTCAAAGAAGCAGGACAAATTCTGGATCTGCCTTTATTAGATCACATTATCGTAACTCAATAAGGATTCTTTTCCTTTTCAGATGAAGGGCTGTTGTAGGCCCTTTTTTTAAGCAGCGAAAAAAATCAAGCCAAGAGATTCCACTATAATTATGTGAGTACATAATTATAGTTTAAACTAAAAAAAATTAAGTTAAATTGCGGAAAATTTATAATTGGATAGAGCCGAAAATTTCCAGTTTCACCTTTCTAAATTATTTGAATATTTTAGAATTTTAATAAATGTGTATTTACTCTGAAAAATATTAAATATTAATGGGAATTTCTGATCGTAAGGCAAAGGAAAAGGAAGATATTAAATCATCGATCTTAAAAGCCGCAAAAAAGCTATTCGTTCACAAAGGTGTTGAACATACAACAATTAGGAAAATTGCAGAGGATATTGAGTATAGTGTTGGGACGGTTTATTTATATTTTACGGATAAAAATGCCATTCTAAACGAACTGCATAAACAAGGTTTCGGACAGTTGGGAGGTGCCATGAGGATTTTAAAAAGTGTTTCCGATCCAATGGAAAGATTAAAAGCAATTGGCAGGGTTTATATTGATTTTGCCCTTGAAAACCCTGATATGTATGACCTGATGTTTAATATGAAAGCTCCGATGGAATTTTTGGAGTCCATACACAAAGAAGAATGGAATGAAGGAAAGGCCACTTTTGATGTTTTGTATCAAAATGTAAATGAATGCATTCAGAATGGTCACTTTCCTGGCTTCAAATTAGAACCTCTTACATTCCTTATTTGGAGTACCGTACATGGAATGTGTTCCCTACACATCAGTCAAAGATTGAAAGGAGTAAACTTGGAAAATCAGGATGAAATGGTCAATGAAGCTTATAATGAATTCATAAGATTTTTTGATAAAGAATAATTGCTTAGCCTTTGGGGAAATACTTTATATACCTCTCTGTTTCTCCTAAAGGAAAAAAAGATTATAAACTTTTATTCAAAGCAATTTTCAGTTCTTCAATTAAACTATTTGCATATCGTTCACCTTCAAGTTCTGCATTGATAAAATATTTTCTCCAAGGACCTGCATTATATTCCAAGTCTGGGTGAAATAAGAAATCAGCCATTTGTACCTGCGGATTGATACGGGACCTACGCCTAAAATCTTTTTCCATTTGCTTTTTAGAAGTACCTGATGGAGCAGACCCTTCTCTTGCAGATACATCTACTGCGATTATAAATTCCGCCCCTGCTTGACAAGCGGCTTCAACAGCAACGGGCAGAGATTCGTCACCATCAATATAACTAATATTGTTGATGCCTACAGGTTGAAAAACATTTAATACAGCACTTGATGCACGTATTGCAACCCCTAGATTGCCTTGCTGAAAATATGTAGCTTTCCCATCACTTTCCCTCGTGGCCACGACAATTAATTTCCTTTGTAAATCTTGTATGCCAATGTTATCAAAACGATTATTTACAAAATCTTGTAGGCGCTGACCTTTGATCCATCCTTTATTTAGAAATGGTGAAAAATCAAATAACGTTAACGGACCTCCTTCTGCAGCAACTTTAGAAATTTCTTCAGCACTGTAACCGGCAGCCCAAAATGCACCAATCAAAGCTCCTACACTTGAACCTATCACTAAATCTACCTGAATGTTATTTTTTTCTAAAACTTTTAAGATACCTATATGGGCATAACCTCTTGGACCACCACTTCCCAAAACTAATGCAATCTTGGGCTTTTGATTAAATTCTGATATTTCTGATAAAGCAATAGGAGTATCTTCAGCTATATAATTCAATCCTTTACTACAGGAAAATAGGCCAATTAAGGAAACCATAAATGGTAAGGTGTATTTATTTTTCATTATTAAGATTTAATAATCCACCTAAGTTAAGTTGGACATAAAATGAACCAACATTATCCTTTAATCCGCTAGCAGTACCATCTACTTTATTTTCCCATTCTGTTTCTCCTGAGAACGGAATTATATATCCTATTTTCAAGCCTGTAAAAAGTCCGTTGTTCCCAACAGCTTTTACATTCAATCCAATATTTCCAGAAAGTTGGTTATTAACTAAATTTTGAAATATAGTATTATTTTTATTTTGGACTATTAACTGATTATTATTTATCACGACTCCCAAATTTGGTTCGATTTTCCAGATCTTACTTTTAGAAACATTATATCCAAGAGACAAAGTATTGCTAAATCCTACATATTGAATTTCTCCTTCACTGTTATCATTCTGGGCTGCAGAGTATAAAAAATCAAACCCGACAACATAATTATTTTTTGTCCATGCAGCGCCTGCTCCAATAGAAAACGAATACAGTAAGGGGTCTACATCCAACGCAAAATGATTGTTGAAATCATTGATTTTTGTTCCAGTAAGTGCTCCAAAATACATACTTGAAGCCTTTTTATCTTGAGAAAAAAGATAAATATTGGTTGTAAGCAATATTAGGATTGTTAAAATAATTTTTTTCATTTTTTTGCTCTATTTAGTTTTAACCAAGAATGAATTCCTATTTTATTTTTGATTTTAAATTTTATTTTACTCTAGTCCATACCTCGATTGGTCCAAACAAAGAAACACCTTCAAAACCTCTTCATTAATCTTATCCTTGTACTTTAATGTTATTTGGAAGGAGTATGTCTTTTTTAGTTTCCAAGGTTTTTATTTCAGTGAATTTATATTGGGTGGTATTAATTTGTACATAACCGGAGTCACGATCCTAGAAAGTAGTGTAGAACTCAAAAGTCCACCAATTAGAACAAGCGCCAAAGGGGAAATTAGAGGATTTGGATTAATTGCTAATGGTATCAAACCACCAATAGCAGTAATTGCAGTTAGAATGACCGGTAAAAAACGAATCTCTCCTGCTTGTTGTATCGCTAAATTTAATTCTGTACCTTCTTTCCTGAGTTGATCTGTAAAATCAACCAATAAAATTGAATTTTTCACTTCTATTCCGGCCAAACCAATGAAACCAATGATAGCAATGAATGACATGGGATTTCCTGTAATCCATAGCATGGTAACCCCTCCAATGACACCCAAAGGAATAACGGACAGAACAATAATCAAACCTTTAAAAGTTTTAAACTGAAGAATTAAAACTGCGATAAAAAGGAAAACAGTGAGAATAATTACGGTTATAAAACTACCACCAAAAGCATCATCTTCACTTTCCGCTTCACCTGATAACTTATAATAATATCCATTTGGGAATTTAATTTGATCCAGCAAAGGCAAAACATCTTTCAAAACATCATTTGCGAGAACGTCCTTTTGGGTGGAAGATGTAACTTTCACAAACCGATTTTTATTAAAGTGGTTAATGCTAGTTGGTGAAGTTTCGAAATCAATACTTGCAATTTGATTTAGGGGAATTGCAGCACCTGCCAAATTGTTCACAAACAAATTCTCCAAAGAGTTTAATGTCGCAAATTTTTCCTTTGGAACACCAATAGTTATATTATACTCATCACCATCATCATTTGTATATGTGCCCAGGTTTAAACCTGCAACTGCAAGTCGAATGGTTCTATCGATATCAGCTGTTAGAATGCCAAGGGTTCTTGCTTTTTCTCTATTGATATTTACTTTAATGTCTGTTTTTAAGGTATTCAATTCATTATTTACATAGATAGACCCTTTATTGGCACTAAGAATTTCTTCAACTTCAAAAGACAACCTGCGCAATGTGTCTAAATTGTCACCAAATACTCTAATAGAAATCGGTGCTTCAATAGGAGGACCTTGCTCAAAATCAATAATCTCTATTTTAGCATAAGGGAAATCCTTAAACTGTGTCCTTAAATCATTGATAAGCTTATTTTTAACTACCGGTTTGGTATAGTTATCAAGCTGAACAAAAATTTGAGCAAAGTCAAACTTTTCTTCTTGTTGGGGGACATTATAATATATTTGAGGATTACCTTTTCCTACATTTGTCGTAAAATACTTAACAAGTTCGTTAGTTTTGAGATTGTCTTCAACAATTTTAGTAATCCTGTTGCCTTCATATATACTGGTTTGAAGTGGCATTTTAATATTAATTAAGAATATGGGTTTTTCTGAAGTCGGGAATAGTTTAAATCCAATAACTGGAAAGAGAATAAGTGATCCAAAGAACAAAACAGCAGAAATCACCAGGGTTGCTAATGGCCTTTTCAAAGCACGTTTCATCACTTTTGCATAAGTTGCTGCAATAGCTCTTTTCACTAATCTCAAAATAAAATTTCCTTCAGGATTTTCGTGTTCCTTAAGAAACCTACTCGCTAAAAAAGGGACAACAGTCAGGGAAACTAACATGGAAGCAGTAACAGTTGAAATTACGGCTAATGGCAATCCCCTCACAAATTCCCCAGGGCCACCTGGTAGGAAAACAAGTGGTAAAAAAGCAATGACCAAAGTGGAAGTCGTTGCAATTACAGGAATTGTTATTTGCTTGGTAGCCTTAATAGCCGCTTCATTACGTGAAAACCCATCTCGCAACCAACGCTCAATGTTTTCAACGACTACAATGCTATCATCAACCAGTAAACCTAGGGAAACCACTAACCCTACAATGCTCAACTGATTAAGTGAAATACCAAAGGCATTCAAACCAACCAGACCTAAAGCCAAGGACAGTGGTATCGCAAGCATTACTACAAATGAAGCTCTAACACCTAAAGGGGATAAAGTGAAAAGAACAAGTACAATGGCTATTAAAAAATCAACACCTAAGCCAGATAAACGGATCTTCACATTTTCTGCCTGATCGAAATGGTTTACAATTTTAATATTGGATGGTAAAGCTTCTTCAAACTCTTTTAATATAGGAAGATATTTGTCTTGTGTACTACTGATGTTAGTGCCGACCTTTTGTGCTGCATTTACCAAAACTGAGCGATATCCGTTTAATCTGGTAATATGTTTCTCAGATTCATTTCTAAATCCAACATCTGCAACATCTTTCAGATAAATAATTTTTCCGTTTGCATTGAAAATTACTGTACCCTCTATATCATTTATGTCAATAAATTTTCCACTGGTTTTTACATTGAAGGTTTTATTGCCTGCAGTTAACTGGCCTCCCGGAATATTTACAGATTCACTTTGAATACTAGCCAGAACAAGGTTGAGAGGTATATTATATTCTGCAAGTTTATCCAGTTGCAAATCAATTCTAACTTCCTCGTCAGAAACACCTGATACTTTTACTTTTTTAAGATCTACAACTTTCTCTAATCTATCTTTCAAATCATCTGCCTGGTTTTTCAACTCAGCATACGATGCGTTTTCACTGACCAAAGCAACTTGTAGGATATTTACATCACTTGGATCAACTTTTCTTATTTCGATACTTAATATATCTTCAGGTAAATCTGTTCGGAGCGCATTAATTTCTCTAACTACTTCCTGATATTTGTTATCAATATCAACCCCATATCTGAATTCTACACGAATAACTGCTAACCCATCCTCGATTGAAGTAACTATTCGGTCAATATTTTCTAATTCATAAATCTTATTTTCAATGGGTTTTACCACCAACTCTTCCATGTCCTGAGGACTTGTGCCAGGGTATACTATGATTATTGGATATGTTGGTGGGTTAATTTGAGGATCTTCTGCCCTAGGCATAGTCAACAATGTAACCAAACCAACAACTGCCACCATTACAAAAACTACAAGCGTAAACTGGTAATTTTTTACCGAGAAATTAGTCAAATTCATATTCTCTTTATTTAATTATGGTGATTTTTGAACTTTCATTCAGGAAAGGCGAATTAGTGAGAACAATCTCATCTATTCCAATTAAGCCTGATTTTACCTGAACTCCGTAATTGTCAAAATTTGAGATTTCTATCGCTTGGCGCTTTACTTTCCCACCGGGTAGTGGTACAAAAACGAAAGCACTTTTTCCATCAGCTTCTATTAATGCATCGTATGGAATTAAATTATACTTCTGTATAGCGTTAGTTTCAATTACAGCCTTTCCAAACATACCTATTGCTGGAATTGTATTTTTGCTGTTAATCTTTACCTCAACCTGAAAGGAACCTGTTCCAATATCCGCAGCAAGAGATTTTCTTGAGACAACACCATCAAAAATTTCATCGGGGAAGGAGTCAAAGAAAATCTGGGCCGAGTTACCAGTTTCTACCATTGCCCAATCTTTGTCAGATAATCCTACCTTTAAAATCCATTCATTGTTTTTATTTTCGTTGATAGCTAAAACAGGAACGCCACTTCCTACAATTTCTCCTTCATTAGCTATTTTTTTGGTTACAAATCCATCGGAAGTAGCATATATGAATGCGTATTTTTTATCAAATGCAACTGACTCAAGTTGCTTTTGGGATATTTCAAAAGCTGTTTTTGTATTTTGAAATTGTTCCAGGGTTGCAACACTGTCTTTGTAAAGATTTGATAACCTTCTAAGATCTCGTTCCGCTTTTTCCAGTCCCAATTTGGCTTGCTCAAATCCTGCATCAATTTCCTCAGTTTTGAGCGTTGCCAAAAGTTTTCCTTTTTTAAAATACTCACCTTCATTAACTAAAATCCTGTCTATAACCCCTCCAATTTTAAAGCCATATTTTGCTTCATTCTCTGTGGTAAGCATTCCGGTGCTTTTAATCTTTACCCTACTTTCTGATTGTACAACTTTGAAGGTACTTACAGCAATAGTTTCGGATACATTGAATTCATTTTCAGAATTTTCTTCTTTTTTGCAACCAAGGAGGTTTAAAGAGAAAATAAGAATTAGTATTAGTTTTTTAAGTTTCATGGTTTTTAATTATTAATGTTAAAAGATGCATTTGCTCTTTCTATTTCAGCCGATTTTATGTAAGTATCATAGAGTGAAATATTCACTTGCAATTCTGACTGAACTAATTGGTTCTGTGCATCTAATAGCTCGACAAACAATGATTGTCCTTCTTTGTACAAGCGCAAAATATCAGAGTAAAACTTAGTTGATGTATTATAGGCAAATACTGCAGATTGATAGTTAAATAGAGCTGCCTTGTAATCGTTAATCGCATTAGTCAATTGTAATTGAAGTTGTAAGGAAACATAGTCAGTCTGTGAATTGATAATCTTTTGATCGATTTGCGCTTGCTTAATCCTATGTTGGTTTCTTCCAGATGCAAATAGATTCCACTGCATTGAAACACCTAAAAAATAATAGCTTGTTTTATTGTCAAATTGCCAATCAAATCCTTGTGATCCTAAGTCTATGAAGGCATTCATTTTTGGGACTATAAATGACTTTGATAAACCTATAAGATTTTCGTTTATTTTTTCTGATACCTGAAGTTTTAATAACTCTTCTCTTCCAGAGATCCCTTCAACTTCGCTATAATCCACAGCTTCAGCCTGATAAATGGAATCTATAGAAATTGGACTTTTTAAATCCTTGTTTAACAAAAAGTTAAAGTATGCTTTCGCATTATTTGAGGTTTGTTGAGCGCTTTCTCTTAAGGCTTTAAATCTGATGATTTCATTTTCAGCTCTTAATACTACTGTCCTATTGACTTTATCATTGTTGTACAATGATTCATTAATTCTTTTATTTTCTTCTGCCAATCTAAGTGCGATATCATAGATTTTTATGGCTTCTACAGATTGTAAATATTTGAAATAGCCTAACTTAATTTCCTTTGCTAGTTCCCGCTTGTATAAATCAATTTCAACCTGCTGTATAGTTACTTGATTGCGCTTAATCCTTCGGTTGAATTCAATTTCTAAGTTCAATATAGGTTGGGTCGCCCTGAATTTTATATCGTAAAAATTATCAGGGTTAAGTAATATTGTTTGATTTTCCAATAATGGAAAATTATTGGAACCTGTAATTTGGTTTAAAGAATTGTAGACGGGATTGAACAAATCCCCTGTGGGGAAATCTATCGTTCTACCACCATCTGCCTGAAAATAATCAGCTAATAAACTCACATTTGGCAAAAAGAGGCTTTTTGCCTCCTTTAAAGCATATATGCTTTTATCTAAATAGAATTGTTGTTGCTGAATAGATTGATTGTTTTCAAATCCTTCTTTTATGTACCGGTCCAGATTAGTCTGACCTTTTGATGTATTAACAACCAGCAAGCTAGATATCAATAGTATTAATTTTTTATTCATTGAATGATGTTTTTTAAATAAACTATGTTCATTAACTAATAAATTTTTTTACCTTTATATAATAACATTATAAATTCCTCATAACTTTTCATCACCATCATTTCGGGTTCTTTTAAATTAACGCCCCTAATCCGCTGGCTAATATTTAAGGAAGCAATTCCGTGAACCAAACTCCAGACAGAAAATGAAAGTGCTTCTAATTCATGACCTTTGAAATATCCTTTTTCCATGCATTGATTGATTGTTGTCTTCAGAACATCGAACGTCCCTATACCTTCATTCCAATCCTGTTGGTGTATAGAGTTCAAAAAATCCATAGGAGCTTTCATATTAAACATAAGATCATATAAATCAGGGTTTTCAATGGCAAAATTCAAATAAACACGACCTAGGGCTATAATTCTTTCCATGGGATCAGAAACATTAAATAAAACTTTCAATTCATGACTAAGCTTCCGAAATCCCTGCGAATGAATATCATAAAGAATGTCATTTTTATCCTTGTAATAGAAATAAACTGTACCTGGGCTGTATTCAATTTCATTGGCAATTTTCCTTATGGAGGTTTGCTCAATTCCCTTCTCTAAAAACAGTTTCTGAGCTGCTTTAAGTATCAAAGACTTAAGTTCTTCCTTTTCTTTCGCTTTTCTTTCTGAAACTCCCATGTTATCCAACAATATTTTACAAATGTAAATGAACATTGTTCATTTACAAATTTTATTCAAAAAAAATTTATAAAATTTTGAAATTATTTTTTAGAAGGGGTTCGTCACTTGATCCGTTATAAAAAATAGTTTTTTTAGTTTTTAAAGCATTTCATTTGTCATTGGTTCTGAACTTAGATCTATCCGTCGGTCCATAATACTCATCAAAACATTATTTTTTTGACCATATCTATTTCATCAATATTAATGGTATGAGGCATATTGGGATACACTTTTAAAATGACTTCTGCCCCAAGTTTTTTAAGAATACTTTTACTTTCTTCACTTCGGATTAGAGGAACATGAGGGTCAATATCACTATTTCCAATAAACACTTTCGCTCCCGAAAAATCTCCTTGATACTTCTTTAAATTTAAAGTCAAACCAATTAATCCGCCTGTGAAAGCGGCTATACCAGCATAAGGCTTTGCTTGTTGTGCTGCGACTTCTAAAGTCAAACAAGCGCCTTGCGAAAAACCCATTAGGTATATATTTTCAATTCCAATGACGGATGAAGTTTCATTTATAAGTCTAGAAACAATTTCTACAGCAGTTGATAACCATGGCTCATTGCTGTTTTCTGGTGCTAAAAAGCTATATGGATACCAAGAGTTGTTGGTTGCCTGGGGTGCTGCCAAATAAAACGTGTCGTCACAAAATTCATCTGCGAGGGAAATAATATCTTGTGCACTTCCACCGCGGCCGTGAAGTAGGATAATGGCTTTCTTAGCTTGATGCAAAGGTGAGCCTTTTTCAAGTATTTGATAACTATGCATTAGTCATGAAATTTTTCAATATTAAGCTGGATAGGAATAAGTCCATTTTCAATTATACTTCGATTACTTTCTTCCCAACTTGGAAGTTTTAAAGATTCACCTAAATGTTCTTTCGGCTCATCGAGTGTGAAACCAATATCACTGGTAGCCACTTCAAATAAAATTCCTCCTGGCTCACGAAAATATATAGAGTGAAAATATTGACGGTCTAGCATAGGCGTCACATTCAATCCATTCGTTAGTAACCTTTCTCTTACTTCTTTTTGACTTTGATCATTTTCTGTTGCAAATGCCAAATGATGCACTGTCCCACTTCCTCCTACTCCACGTAAACTATCAGGTAAGCAAATAATATCTACAAAATCTCCTGCCTTACCACTGGCCGAAAATCGGAAAAGATTTTCCTTTTGGCTTATGAGTTTATGGTCCATTTTATCCATTAATAAGTTGGCGGTTTTCTCATAACCTTCTTCACTAAGCGATACACCATAAAATCCTTTCACTGCATATTCTATCGGGATTTGACCATAAGTAAACCCCTTTCTAGTATCGGTATTATTGGCTACCAATTCAATTCCTAAACCGTCAGTATCCTCAAAATAAATGAAAACTTCATTATCAAATCTTTGTTGCGGACTCTCAAAAGGGATATTAAATCTTTCAAGTCGCTTCATCCAGTAATCAAGTGAATTTTCCGGAATGGAAAAGGATGTCACTGTGAGTTGTCCTTTCCCCTTTCTTCCCCTCACCAATCCCGTGTAAGGGAAGAAAGTCATGATTGTTCCTGGATTTCCTACTTCATCACCATAGTAAAGATGATAGACATCAGGTGCGTCAAAATTGATGGTCTTTTTAACCATTCTTAAACCTAGAATTCCTGCATAAAAATCAAGGTTTTTTTTTGTGTCGGAGGCCAATGCAGTAACGTGATGTAAGCCAGTTATTTTATTTTTCATGTTATATTATTTATTAAGCCAATTGGCAAATGTTTTATTTAAAAAAGGTAACAGCATATAAACCATTAAGGGGACTAATATAGCTGTTAGAACAAAGGTCCGGATAAGCGCTGGAAACGTATTCAACCAATCACTCAAAGCAAAATTGATAAGGTTAATGGTCGGGTAAATGGCTATCCAAATTAAAATTGCTGTTTTATATTTTGGTGGCTTTTTCATACCTACGTTAGTATTGGAAAATGGGGGTTATGTCAATGAAGATTTTAACAAATGTTGCCAAACCTTCATTATTGCGTTCAATAAGCGTAACGCAGGGAATTGATACTATTTGATTATCATTTCGAGTATAGTCAATTAATGCTTCCACTGCAAAGTGATGATCATAGCCTAAAATTGATTTAAACGAATGGTCTAAACCTCCTATAGTATCCCAAAAGTGTTTGATTCCACCAATAATCTCATTATTGCATTGTACTATTGGGTTGTTGCCGAACATCAATTGGCAATCCTCAGCAAGGAAGGTGCGGTATACCTCAGCATTCATAGTGTCAACTGCTGTATATTTGCTTTTTAGCCACTCGAATGATTTCTCTGAGATTTGAATGGTCATTAATTGATCTGTTCTCATATATTTTTCATTAATTCTTATGCACTTGTTTTTTATCAAACATTGAATTACTCAAATGTAAATACCTCTGTAAGCACAATCTTTGTAGTAAAGGGAAAATGATTTGTAAAAACCACCATTAATTTCGAATTGGATAAAATTAACCTAAACTTCAGTGATCCTTTTTTGCGGTCTTTAAAAGCACTTATTTGTTCATCAGTCCAATAACAAAAAGTTTAATAAATGAGCGTATACTTATTTTTTTGATATCTCTTTCCTAAGTTCGCTGAGATACTCTGGTGTAATACCAATATATGATGCAATTAATTTTAAAGGTATTCTTTGGACAAGTGATGGGTAAGTTTCTATGAATTCTGAATATCGTTCTTCAGCAGTTGAACTGAGCAATCCAATCAGTCTTTTATTTGTAGATATTATATTCCTAATCAACTTTAATTGCTGTTCATGCGCTGAGTTGCTTTCAAGATTCAAAAGATTTTCAAATTCAGTTTTTCCTATTTTTATATAATCAGTCTTTTCAATGGCTTCAATAAAAATTTGAGATGGCTTATAATTGAAAAAACTATCCATGTCTGAAATGTACCAATCTTCTGGTGCAAACTGTAAAATATGCTCTTTACCTGATTTATCAATTACATAGCTTTTTAAACAACCCGAAATAACCTTGTAGGCATGCTTACACATGTCGCCTTTATGCAAAAGTATTACCCCCTTTGCAATATTATTAGTATTTAAATTTTCAAATATGTCACTCATAAAAATCCGCCCAATATTTTCTAATCATTGAAACTTTATTTGATTTCAATAGTGCTTTTTATATCGTTTGGACTTTGCCCAGTTTTTTTCTTGAAGAAATTAGAAAAATGTGCAGGGTCATTAAAGTTGAAATAGTCAGCCACTTGACCAACAGATGCATTATCCAGAAGTAGCGCTTTGCTTTCTTCAACAATTACTGAATTAATAAATTCTTTGGGAGTAGACTCGGTAATAAGTTTAAAATGATTGGTAAGTGTTTTTTCTGTTATAAATAACATTTCCGCATATTCTGCCACACTTTTAGTATTTTGTATATTTTGATAAACCAATGTTTTAAAATCTTGGGTGGTTTTGTAATGTAATGAATGTAAAATAGGCTGAACTGTCTGTAAATTTAGTCGGTTAATTTTTTCAATCAATAACTGACAATACAGCTTCAAAATATTTAGACTTGAAGTGCTAAGTAGCTGAAAATACTCCTTGTGCATTTTTTGAGCGATATCAAGCAAATCTTTAAATGGTTCATATTCCAGAAATAACACACAATCAGATAGCGGATTTAAAATTGAAAAATCTTTAATCGTGTTGGAATTATTCACACGCCAGTCAATAAAACTTTCTTTAAAAATGACGACATAGCTTTGGGACTCAGAATATGTTTTGCTGAAAGAAATCGTTTGTCCGGGTTTAAACATCACAATCACATTTTTTTGAAAAATAGTTTTTTGTTTCCCAAAATAACTAACATCAAATGAGACATCACTGAAAACTCCAATTTGAAAAAAGTTAGATTTAAAAAGCGGGGTTTTTTCAACTCTTTCTTCACCAATATCTTTAAAGTTATAGATATGGATATCATTATGAATAGACTTTAATCCTGACTTATTCATATTGTGAAAGTCTTCAAATTCTGTAAAGTTATAGATTGCAATATTTGTCATTGTTCAGAAATAAAATCTACTTACTAAACTAACAAAAATCTTTGGCGCCTTGGAAAAAAATGGCTCTTTTGTTTTTGTAAAAGGTTGATTTGTGTTTAAGTCAAATCCAAATTTAAAATCTTTAGGCTGGCCATAAATCTCTCGCTTAAAACATAGAATCCCATTCATCCAAATGAGACTTGCCTGAACAAATGCAACTATTGACAAAAAAATAGAATTGCCCTTAACAAAAAGTTGACATCCCTCCTATCTTCCACCGCTGAAGAAAGATATTTAGATTTTATCCAATCTTATCCCAATTTAATGCAGAGAGTTAAATTGAAATTGATTGCTTCTTATTTGGGAATCACTCCAGAATATCTCTGTGAAATAAGAAAAAAAAATTCAGCGAAATGATTTCTTAAACTACCTTAATTTTTCAAGAGTCATTTGTTCAGAGTTTTGCGATGTATAAAACATCTGAAAAATGAAAAAAATCAATTCAAACACATCCTACAATGTAGCCAGAATAATTTTGGCAGTAATTTTTATTCCCAGTTCATTCATATCATTTTTTCTTAAACCCAGTGAAATGGGAATTGGTATTGAGGCTGCCAATATCGTGGAGAACTTGTGGTCTACAGGTTATTTAATGCATGTCGTCAAACTTATTGAGCTTATTGCAGGTATCATGTTTCTAATTAATAGGTATGTTGTATTGGCTATTATTTTGATCACACCTGTAATTGTAAATATCTTATTACTGGCAATATTTAAAGATATATCAGGTTTAACAATGGGTATTCTACTTTGTGGGTTGATTTCAATAATTGCCTATCACAAAAGATACAACTTAATTGGACTTCTAAATAAAAGGTAAATCGAATAGTCGGAACATCTCAAGTAAATATATACACTTATGAAAAATCTAGCCCATTACCCATCTCCCCATTTTTTTCATTGAACTGAAATTTTCTTCGTTGATGTATTATTAAATTGACTAAAGGTGAAATCGAGAGAAATTTAGATCATTATTAATTGAATTAAAAATTAAAAAAACCGAAAAATCCTTATTGAATTTGATCAATTAATAACTATTACCCAATCTATTAAACCCTCATTCTAAAAAAGCCTGTTTAAATCTTTATTGTAGGAATTCTATAATTATTTTTAAACATGGCTTTAGGATGAGTAAAAGCAAAAAAGAAGCTTAATTTATTTCTCAAAAAATAAAGTTAATATATGAAAAAGTCGCTAATCTTCCTGGTATTTACTTTTTTTTCATGTCCCTCCAGGCCCAAGAAAATGATATGAAAAATAGATAAGGTTTGGATTTGATTCTGTTTTCTAATTGAGGTGAAAAAATTATTGGTCAGTTTATTCAATTTTAAGTTCAAACACATAATCTAAATTAGAATTCTGAAAAATCTTCATCAGCCATCATAGGAAATGATTTGCAATTAACTTTAGTGAAATTCAGATTTAGGGTTGACCTTACAGTTTTGAGAATTTTAGATACTTTTCTAGATTTAACTTTTTTATAAATGAAACATTAGGAATTAGTATTTTTTGTAAAGCTCCATTTTTAAAAAATTAATCGCATAAAATCAAACTCCATTAAAACAAAGTGAAAAATAACCTCCTTCAAAAAATCTTAATAATTGCAGGGTTATTTTTAGCCCTTACCTTACCTGGGTATTTGATTTTGGCTAAAAGTGTACCTATAACTTATATTTTATCAGTTTTTATAGTTATTTCAGGAGGCATATTTTTTTATGAAATGAAGGAAAAAAAACGAAGTCTAAATAAATAAACAGATTATTCAAAGATCATATGTAATCCTGAAATTAATTGATAAAATCAAATTCCCAAGAACTTTCCAGAATTTCACTATTAGAAACAAGTAAAAGAATTTCGATTCTTTTTTGCTTGTTTCCATTTTGATTTTATGGAATATCAAGTTGGTCTAGTCATCATTATAAATGTATAAAGTTAAAAATGCACTCAAGTGTCGAATTTTCGAATTGGTCAGGTGAAATCTTCTCCTGTAAAAGAGAAAATAAATTTTTATTGTTAAGAAATTAAATTAGTAGAATAAAATGGTGAATCATGCAATTCAAAAAAAAAGTAAATGAAATATGGGTAAAAATAAGAAAAGTGGTATTGGAGGTTGCTATCGTATTTTTCGGGGTATTGTTTGCGGCACTCATAGCAGATTACCATACAAAATCCATTGAACAGAAAGAGGTCAAGGACTTTTTGATTTCTCTTAGCGATCAAATTTATGAGGATGTAATGGAGGTTGATGTGCTTATTGGCAATTTTCAGTATTTTGAATCTACTTACATCTACCTTAGTGAGGTTGAATTAAATGATGACTTCAGAAAAACGCAATTCGATAGTGCCTTTACCTCCATCCAAAGCAATGATTGGCTGAATCCCAATGTAAGCTTGTATGAGGGCTTTAAGTCAAGTGGAAAGTTGAGTAACATTCAAAACAAGGATTTAATGTTTAATATCCTATATTTCTATCAAGAAGCACTTCCACGAATTAAAGCATCTGAAAACGGTTGGTTAAGAGTACATCAAAGATTAAGAGATTATATTTTAGATAATACATCTTATGAGGAAGATGGGACCTTGAACAACAAAGAATTGATAATAGCTCCAAAAGGAAAAATCATAACCAAAACGTTGATTCCTTCTCCTCAATTATTCGGTCGGTATAGAGCACTTCAGGAACTTGGGAAAGAGATTATTTTTGAAATCAATAAAGAATATGATTTGAGTCCAAAATATAAATTTTAAATTGATTTAATGATAGGTTTTCGAGATCGCACAATAATTGACAGCAATTCAGAAGTAAACAAGGATTTTTTTATTCAACCCAATTTAAAGACTAATAATAGAAGATAGCAATTTCTTTGGTAATGAAACTGACCATAGAAAGAGGGAAAAGACAGAAAATGTTTAATCAAATTTACAATCTAAGTGTCGGTAGAGGCTAATATCTAAATATTTCTAACCTTCAGCCATCCAAAACCAATTTATCAAAACCCTGTTTTGTCCCTAAACTTAGCACTCTGCCTTTGGCTCAGGTCAATCTTGCGACCACTTTGCAATTCTATCATCAAAGTACTGTTGAAGTAGCTGTCTATTTTTTTTACATAGTTGATATTGAAAATAAACTGTCTATTGGCTCGGAAAAAGACATCTTTAGGCAACCTGCTTTCCAGGTAGCTGAGGGTCTTGTTGAGCAAAGGCTGATTCTCCCCGAAATGGACCCTTACATAATCCCCTTCACTTTCAAACAAGAAAATATCCCCCACAGGTACAAAATAGCACTTTTCACTGTCCTTTATCAGTATCCTGTTTTCTAGCTTTAGCCGTTCCTCTTTTACAGCTTTCTCCTCTTTTGCTTTCCACATTTCGAAACGGGAGACCGCTTCCGACAGACGATGGAAATCAACCGGCTTGAGCAAATAATCAAGCGCACTGAATTCATATGCCCTGATGGCTGACCTTTCGTTTTTTGTCACAAAAACAATTTCCGGAATGTCCTCCAAATTTTCAAGCAGTTCGAATCCGTCCATCCCGGGCATATCGATATCCAGGAAAATAAGATCCGGCTTCAGTTCATTTGTCAGTGTGATCGCTTCATGTGACTTTTCGGTTTTTGCGATTATATCTATCCGGGAAATCTTTCTTAGCAATGTTTCCAACTCTTTAATTGCCGAAACATCATTGTCAACGATAATTGCTCTGATTTTCATATCCTTGCCTGTCAGATGATTGCTAAAAAGCCTCCCCTATGTAGATATAGAAAGCATTCCCTTCCCGCGTAAAAGCATAATCCAACCGGACATAAATATCCTTCTGGGGAAACAACAGGTATCTCAAACCTGCACCGGCTGTACCTTTCATTTTTCCGAAGTCCACTTTATGGGGCTGATCATACACAGTGCCGACCGAGGCAAATACAGCACCCCCTATCCTTTCTGTAAACTTTAACGGGAATGGCAGAAACCTATATTCCACCTGGGCCGCCATCAGATTATTATCCCTGAACCTGCCCTGATAATAGCCCCGCAAAAGATTCGGACCGCCCAATTGGGGAAGCTGGTTGAACGGCACATCGCCCCAGGTAAACTGTCCCAAAAGCTGCAGGGCCAGGACCTGGTTTTTCCTTATACTTTTAAAATAGCGCGTATCACTGATTACCGAACCAAAGGAATAATCACTCCCCAAATTGTCAAAAGATCCCAATACGGCCAATTCTGAAAAGTACCCGTCCCTCACGTTCAGCACATTGTGCCTGGAATCCAGCACAAATCCGATTCCTGTCGAAAAGGTCGTAAATCCGTTCATTCCCACTATTGGATTTTCACCTTCAAAATTTTCCGGCTTACTGAAACTTACCTGAGAGGTATTGTTCAACTCCAGTTCAAGACCGAAATAGAAATTACGTTTCAACCTCCTAAGTACCCGTTCTTTGATCAACAGTTGGTTGGCAGCAACTATCTGCTCATCGTCCAGGGTACTGTTTGCCCCTATTCCGAAGAAGGATAAGGGGAAGCTCTGGTACCTGAGGTTCCCAAGGAAAAACCATTTGTCTCTGTCACTGTACAGGGCATGTTCGACAAAGGCGCCGTATTGGTTTTCAAGGGTATAAAAACCCCTTGCCGTGATCTCGCTCAGCCTGTTTGAAGTATCCTGATTGACATAATATAAATACAGTCCGCTCAATCCGAATTCCGTATTGGTCTCCGGGGAATAACCGATGGTCGGATATACCAAAAATTGGGGCCTGGAAAGATTTTGGCTGTTGTTTCCAAATCCTTCCAAATACTTCCTGACCAAAGATTTGTTCTGGGCTTTTATCTCCGGAATCATAAATAAGAAAATAAGAGCACTTAGAATGTATTTCATTGGGGCAAAGCTGATTGGTTGATACAATTGGACATTCCTGATCGAAACTGATTTATAAACTGGACTTTGACTTTAGTGAAAAGTGAAAAAGTTGTTTTGCGAGTTTTTTAAGCAGAATTTTTCTCTTGTATTTTACTTCCTGATCATATTTATATTTAAAATATATTTTAAGGATTTTATTTTCATCGAGTCCTCTTCTTTGGGCATAGTACTCAATCAGGAAAATCATATCATTATTGGGCAATCCGAGTCTTATCAGGCTTTTCACTCCCATTTTAAGCGTAATCTGTTTGATTTTTACCCTGTTGTTGTCCACCAAAGAGAATCGGTAGGTACCATCCATTTTCTTGAAAAGTATATTGCTCAGTGAAAAATCCAGGTGATAGATCTCTTTTTGATGTAAGTCAATGATGAAATTCCCCAAATCAAAAAGCGCTTTCTTTTTTTCAGTGCCCTCAAGATCCTGAAAGCTCTCCAGTGTCGGAAAATCGGAATATTCGCAGATGAAATACCCCGATTTAAAAAACCAATTACTGTAGCAATCCAGGTAGGCTATGGGCTGCGGTGTATTTATCCCCTGTGAAAGAAAATAGATCGCATTTTCAAAAGCTCTTTTACCTTTGCTGTCACGGAAAAACCTGTAGATAAATCTATTGGCAAGATAAATTTTCTCAAAGGACTTGATCACCACTTTTTGATCGGAAATGGTTTGCAGTTTGATTGTGTTCCTCTTTTTAAAAATCAAACCGTCCATGCCTCCGAAGACAAAAGGAAGTCTGTTCAGGAATCCTTCCAGAAACATAAACCGATCATTGATTTTCATCACCTGTTTCATTTTTTATCAAATGCTTTACTGTCCGTGTTTAATTGAGGCCAAGACTAAATCTGAAGAATGGAGGGAACCGGAGAAAAAGCCTTATCATCTAACTTAATCACTCCTTTGATCCGGAGCCCTCCTTAAAAATCCAATCAGGCGATCAGCAACTCAATGATCTGTGCAGGAGCCTTGATCCGGTAAGCATCTTCATCTTTCATGTGGTTACGGCTGACTATTTCAAGCTCATAGATCAGACCCATTACGAATATCTGATCCATTTTATGGACTTCGTATAAGTCATCAAATCTCTTTTTTCCGGTGAGGTAGATCCCGTATTGATGGAATACATGGGTCATCCTTTTTAGTTTGTTAAAATTCTTCATATCTGTTTTCTAAAATGTTGATTGATTTTATATAATTGTGCCCTGGTGCCGGGAGTTCCGAAAAATCCTCCCGGCAATACCCAAGGTCTTATACATAGGCAGCTGCCTCTGATTCAAATTCCTCCACCGAGGTTTCCTCAATCTGGATTTCCTTCTTTTTATCCTTCCCAAGAATTTGCATGATCCTATCAAAAATGTAATAGATCAAAGGCACCACTATAAGTGTGAGAAACATAGAAGATATCAGACCTCCTATGATTACCCAGGCAAGACCGTTTTTCCATTCAGCACCTGCCCCACCAGCCAAAGCGATCGGCAGCATTCCAAACACCATGGCAAGCGTAGTCATCAAAATTGGCCTAAAGCGTATTGTAACTGCCTTTTCCAAAGCCTTTTTTAAAGGTACACCTACGGCTTTAAGTTGATTGGTGAAGTCCACCAACAAAATGGCATTTTTGGCTACGAGTCCCATCAGCATGATCAGGCCCATAATGCTGAATATACTCAATGTACCTTTGGTCAGTGCGAGTGCAAGCAAAGCCCCTATAATGGCTAATGGAAGTGAAAACATAACCACTAAGGGGTATATGTAAGAATCGTACAAAGCCACCATAATTAGGTAAATGAGAAGAATGGAAGCCAAAAGAGCTATTCCCAAACTCTCAAAACCCTCACTTTGGCTTTTCATATCACCATCATAGGTAATCTGTACCTGATCCGGTAGATCTAAAAGTGCAATCTTAGACTGTAATTCAGCGCCTACTGTGCCAGAAGGAACACCTGCAACCTGAGATTGGATTTTTATTGAAGAAATTCTATTCCTTCTTTCCAGTTTAGTAGGACCCTCTGATTGGGAGATTTCTGCAAATTGATTCAACTTGATAAGTTCCCCCCTATTATTTGTGAAAGTTATGTTTTCAACATCAGAAATGGATTTCCTGTCAAACTCATTTAACTTGACCAGGATGTCATATTCAAATGCTCCATCTCTAAATTTGGAATCATCATTGCCATTAAATGCCACCTGAAGTGTACCTCCCACTACATCCAATGAAAGTCCCAGCTCATTCATGAGTATTCGGTCTACATTCACCTGAATTTCAGGATTGCCATCTTCCAGAGAACTTTCTATTTTTCTTACCCCTTCTATTTCCGATAAAGTAGCCAAGACCATTTCGGCTGCTTTGTATAAATTATCCTGGTCAGGGCTTGAAACTATTACCTGTATAGGAGCATCATTTGCAGTTCCTAAAATGGATATTGGAATTGCTGTATATTCTGCACCGATGATGTTTTCTTCCAAATACCGCTCTATATTTCTAGCGATTTCGGGCCCTGTTAAATCCCGTGATTTTTTAGGTAATAATTTAACTGAAACCTCTGAGGTGTAGGGCACAGACTGAGACCCTGAAAAACTCCCACTTGAAATTCCGACTGTAGTAAAAATTTCAGTTACTTCAGGCAAAGAGGATAAGTATTCCTCAATTTCCAATGTTTTAAAATTGGTCTGCTCTAAAGTAGCGTCTTTTGGAAGTTCTAATCTCAAAATAAATTCTCCTCTATCCCCTTCATTGATAAATTCACTCCCAACAAAGCCTTGAGTTACCAACATCAATGAAGCAATGAATAATAGCAGTGTGGCTGATAGGACAGCGATTTTATGACCAAAGCCCCATCTTAAAATATTTACTATCCATTCCACAAAGGCATCTAAACCTTTTTCAAAAACTATTATAATTTTCCCAAAAAAGGAATTATTGTTTAGGTGTTCTAATTTTGAAAAACGGGAAGTCAAAAGAGGTATCAAAGTAAATGCTACCAGCAAGCTGATCAAAGTGGCGGTGGCAACTGTAATACTGAACTGTGTCAGAATGCCCGATATTAGTCCACCAGTTAAAGCCAATGGAACAAAAACTACCACAATTACCAGTGTAATGGAAACCACTGTCGCACCAATTTCACGAATTCCGTCGTAAGAAGCCTGAGCAATGGATTTTCCCATTTCAAGATGCCGATAGATATTTTCAATTACTACTATTGCATCATCTACCAGTATCCCAACAACTAAAGAAAGTGCTAGCAGGCTCATTAGGTTGAGTGTGAATCCGGCTAGAAACATGACCGTGAAGGTGGCCACAATTGAAGCCGGTACAGCAATCATGACTATCACAGCATTCCGAATACTGTGCAAAAAAAGAAGCATAATGATAGCAACCAGAACTACTGCGATTAAAAGATCCTTGATGACATCATTTGCAGCTTCCAAGGTAAACTCCGAACTGTCTTGGGAGATTTGGAATTTCAATTCCTGAGCTTGATACACTTCTTCAAGTGCATGCAAATTTGATTGTACCTTATGCGCAACATCCACTGCATTGGCATCGGATTGCTTCTGTATGGTCAAACCGATGGCATTGTTTCCATTAAGACGATTGATAATACTTGCCTCCTTAAAGTCATCCTGAACTTCTGCTATATCTTTAATACGGATGGGAGATTGGTCAGGAAGGTAACTGATCACCAGTTCTTCCATTTCTTTTAAAGTTGAAAATTTACCTGCAAGCCTTATCAATATCTGGCCTTCATTGTTTTTAATCCTACCGGTTGGAAAATCAAGATTTGAAGTACTGATAGCTTGTACTACCTGTAAAGAAGATATCTTATAAGCTTCAAGTTTATTTCTGTCGAGGTTGATTTTGATTTCCCTTTCAGTTCCTCCAAGCATATTTACCTGGGCCACTCCTTCCAATTGCGCCAATGATGGTTGAATTCTATTCTTTACAAGGTCATAGAAATCGGCTGTAGCAAGGTTCGAATACACAGCCATCTGCATGATTGGCAAATCTCCCAGGTCAAATTTTGCCAGACTTGGAGGGTCAATGCTTTCAGGAAGATTACCAAGTATGGAGTTGATTTTACGCTGTGCATCTTGAATGGACAGATCAACATCAGTACCATCTGCCAACTCAATGGTAATAATAGACACACTTTCAAGTGATGTAGATTGTATCGATGCAATACCCTCCAGAGATGCTACGGCGTCCTCCAATTCTTTTGTAAGGGAATTCTCCACCTCTTCAGGTGAGGCCCCTGGATAAAATGTGGTAATTGTGACAATATTGGGACTAAACTTAGGTAATAGTTCATAGGATAATTGTGTGTAAGAAAATATTCCCAAAAGCGTCAGAACCGTAAAAAGCACCACCACCATGGATGATCTTTTAATTGATATTTTAGTGATTTGCATCTTATTGTACTTTTACTTTGATACCTTCCTTAACATTGAGCAATCCCGAAGCAATGATTTCATCACCTTCCTGCAAACCATCAATGACTTCTAACAGAGAAATATTTACAGCCCTTACAGCTATAGGTTTGTAAACCGCAACATCATTGTTAATCACAAACACACCCGGGTTTTTAAGTCCTCCTGTCAGCGACTGTCTATTGATGACCAAAGAGGAATAAGTGTCTTTGGAAGTAAATTCAGCAGTTCCAAACATTCCAGGTTTGATACTTTCAAGGTCTTCTCCTATGAGGGTTACGATTACCTCATATTTGAATGAACCGTCTGCTTTGTCTGAAATGAAACTGACAGCTCCTTCAAACATTTTGTTAGGGATAGCATTGACCCTTACTGGCAGGACCTCACCAATTTTTGCTTTAGCGACTTCATATTCTGAAACGTATAGTTTCAATTTCAGCGGATTCTTATTGATGATGTTCGCTAGTGGCATTCCAGGGCTTACCAATACTCCGGTCTCATAAAAATCCTCATTGATATAGCCTGAAATCGGGGCTTTGATTTGGGTGTCTTCCGCTCTTTTATAAATGGCCTTGAGTTGGGCTTCTGATACTTTAAGATCCATTTCACTCTCCTCTAGCTGCTTTTTTGTAATCGCTTCAGTTTCAGCAAGGTTGACAAAGCGATTCAGGTCCTTACCGAATTTTTCATGATTTAATTTTGCAATGGCTAATTCAGATTGAATCAGTCGGTCATCAATCTGTAAAATCAGATCTCCTTTCTTCACATAATCTCCTTTCTTCTTAAAAATCTGTATAATTGCCCCGGCGGTTTCTGACATTAAGGTAATTTCCTGATGTGCTTCAAAAACTCCATTGGATTCAAAATTCCTTTCCAAAGACATTCTTCTTACTTTTTCAATAGTAACAGGAACATGTGACACGCTTTTCATAGCTGATTCTATGCTTTCAGCCATTTCATTTTTATTTTTAAATAGGGTAAAAGCTACAGAACCAATGCCTGAGAATACCAATAGCAGAATGATAAATTTTTTCATTTTGATTAAGATTATTTGTTATAATAGAAGCGATTTGATGCGGCCGGTTGATTTCAAGATTTCAACTTGGGCGATCTGAACTTGTATAAGTTGGTTATTGTAGCTGCTTTGGGCTTGTCTTTGGACAGATTCAGCATCCAAAAGATCAGACAAAGGACTTAAACTTTCATTGTATAGTAATTTGGTTTCTTCCATGACTTCGTTGGAAAGCTTTAAATTTTCCTCCAATGCTCTAAGTGTCCTGATGGAATTGAAATATTTTTTTTGTGCATTTGTATATTCCATTTCGGCTGCATCTTCTGCCAATCTCATATCTTCTTCAAATTGACTCATCCTTACTTTTGACTGAGCGACTTTTGATCTGTTTACAAATCCGTCAAAAATGGGCACTTCAAGTTTTATACCTACCAAAAAGCCTTGATACCAGACTTTGCCTTGACTCAAAAAGTCAAACTCATTGGAAAATGCATTTCTGTTAATATCTCCGAAAGCAACCAGAGAAGGGTGATTGGCTGCTTGAAAATTTTTTATTTCATAGTCCAAGAGTGTCTTTTGGATTTTTAGCGCTTGTATGTCTTTTCTCATTTCAGGATAAAAATCGCTGAGTTCAAAGAATTTGACATTTTCAACTGAGAATCCGGAGCTTACATCAAGACTGAGAGCAGTTTGAATTGGAATTCCCATGATCAATTTCAAATAACTTATCCTTTGAAATATGTCTATTTCAAGATTTTCAAGTTCACTTTCCAATGAAGCTAGGCTTACTTTCACCCTATTCAAATCCACTTTTCTGACGATATCGTTATCTACTTGTGCTTGAAGGATTTTTTCAAGTCCGGTCAACTGGGTAATATTGGCAAGGAGGTTTTCTTTTTGCAGTTCCATCTGCGAAGCTCCGAGATAATTCATGGTAATGTCATAGATCACTTCTTCTTCAGTCTGAGCAGACATCACCCGATAAAATTCTTCTGAAGTCTTTGCAGCTTTCAATCCAATGATAAAGGAACTATTAAATAAAAGCTGATTAATCTGCAATCCTCCTCTAAGCGTATGGGGAATACCTAAGGCAATGACATCAATACTACCCGGCACTCCAGGCCCAAAAAGCCCTCCGGGTACGGCTTGGGGAAATACATCAATAAAGTGATTGTAATCCCCATAAGCGCTTAATTGAGGTAGACCGGCACCTCGAACTTCATTTCTCCGAAATCCGGCCGACGTTTCATCTAAGTATGCCTTTTTTAGCATCCTGCTGTTTTCCAATCCCAATCGAATGGCTGTCTTTAGATTCACTGGATCAGATGTTTCCGTGACAGTGGTTTGACCAAAGACAGATACATTGGAAAATAAAAGGCAAATCACAAGTACTATTTGTTTTTCCATAATAGTCTATACAGTTTATTATATTTATTTCTTTTTGTTCTGTTAAAAAAGAACTTAATGGGTAAATTTTTTAAGATTTGCTATTCTCAAAATCCCTGAACAATCGTGGTATCTGTTTTTTAAAGTATTCCATAAACTGACATAAATTTTGAAGGTAACTATTGAACTCAGTCTTTTTGTTGCTTCTTAATGTTAAAGCTTCTTGTACAAATTCCCCTACTTTAGCAATTTCATGTAATTCCTTTTCGATATCTTTTTCCCAATTACCCATATTGAGATAAAAATACCTTTTTCGCTCCCCAGGTTTGGTTCTATACGCTACTCTATTTTGGATTTGCATCACATTTAGAGCCGTACTCACTGCACTTTTACTGACATTCAGATGCTCAATGATGTCTTCGAAAGTAGCTTCTGCATCATCAAGAATAAGCAATAGTCCCAAGATCCTTCCCATTAATGGTTGCATACCCTGCTGTTCATGGTAAACACCAATTCTTTCAATTAGATCTTTTTGGCTTTCGCTTAATGATGAAGACATTCAGTAGTTATTTTGGTTTCTTAACGCTGCAATATTAATAAGGTTTTGTTTGTTCACCAAAAAAAGAACCAAATATTTTACATTATATTTTTTTGTTGTCTCAAAGACCTAATGCCTCAACGGAAATTAATAATTCTTTGTAATATAAACACTTGTTATTCAATGTATTATAATTATTATAAAATTTAAACTGATTCACCTAGACCAGCCATCTGAATACTTAATTTTTTCAGCTTTTTTTTATTTTCTGGATTATTTGAGAATGAGTTGGTGGCAACAGGTTTTTTACCACCTTTAAAATACTTCCCTGTAATTTTTGAAAGTCCAGGATCCGTAGCAAGGTAAACGATTCTTTTAGCAGATTTTTCTGGCGTAATTGCCACAAATTTTTCAGAGAATTTTACAAAGAGGTAAAGAAAACCTTTGGAGGTATTTACTCCCAAATTCGTCTTTACTACCCCAGGATGCACTGCATTGACTGTCACATTTGTATGTTTCAATTCCTCAGCCAGGTCGTAGGTAAACATTACATCTGCCACTTTGGACTGAAGATATGCTTTAATTCCATTGTAATTTTTTTCGCTATTAAGATCATCAAAATTAACCTTTGCAATTGGAGGAATTAGAGATGCCACATTGATAATCCTACCTTGATTCGATTTTTTTAATTCCGGAAGGAGTAAATTGGAAAGCAGATAATGCGATAGGTAATTTACTGCAAGCGTTTGTTCGATTCCCTCCGAAGTTTCTACCCTATCACTTGATACTAAACCTGCACAATTGATAAGCACGTCCAAGCTTTCGAATTTATTCTGAAATTGCCTTGCCACTTTCCGGATATCTTGCAACAAAGAGAGGTCTCCAAAAAGTAGGCAGACCTTTGCGGATGGATTAAGATTTAGTATCTCCCTTTTGATTGCTTCCCCCTTTTTTTCGTTCCTGGCGATAAGAATCAACTCATTTTCACTTCCGGCTAGAGCCATGGCAGCTGCTTTACCAACTCCACTTGTTGCACCTGTGATCAAAATTCTTTTTTTGTTTTCCATAATTAATCACTTAAATTTTAACTGTTTGTTCATGATCCAATGTCTATCAGTATCAGAAAGATACTTCACCATAAAATTCACCGCTTTGGCATCCATTCCGATAAAGTATTTGAGTTTGGGTCTTCGGGTTTCCAATACCTTTTTAAAAATCTTTCCTGCATTTTCTGAGCTTACTCCGTTTTTTTCAAGACTTGAAGACAGTTTGGCAGCTGCTAAGATATTCTCCTTGTACAAATCCGCTTGGTGACCTTCTAAATTTCCCAGCGTTTCCTGAATCGTTTCTTCTGTTCTTCTCCAAATCTCAGTTTTGACAGATCCCGGCAAAATCACGGACAGATGTATATTTTGAGGTTTCAACTCAAAGCGAAGGGATTTAGTAAAGCCAAGTATGGCGAACTTTGCTGCGTTGTAAAACTGAATAAAAGGAAATGCAGAAATACTCCCCACTGAACCCACACTTATGACTCTTGCTCCTTCAGGAAACTGTTTTGCATAAAGCCGTAGCAATGGAATACAATGTCTTGTCAAGGATGCCATGCCCCAAAAATGGGTCTCCATAAGGTTTCTTGCTTTTTCCTCCTCGTACAATTCAGTAGGCGTACTATAATTATTTCCGGCATTGTTGATCAGGGCAAAAAGACCAAAGCTGTCAACTATGCTTTTTATCTGATCAACTGCCTCAGTGATGTCGCATTCCTTAGTGACATCTAATTTTAGTGGTATAATATTAGGGTTCCGAAGATTTTTCAACTTCTGAATTGCCGATACTGATCTTACTCCGGCAAATACTTTATAGCCACTATTTGCCAACAAAATGGCGGTAGCCTCCCCCATCCCGGAAGAGGCACCGGTGATCAACACATATTTATTCTTCATTTTCAAGATTTTCTTTAATAATCAACAAGCCATTGTTTAGCAGGCCATTGATATCTTTAAGGATAAAATGCCTGATAATAAAGCGTGTAATAAAGTTTTTTGGAATGATGGTATAGGTCCATTCAATATAAGTGTGCCCATTTTCCATTGCGGTAAACTGCCAATTACCTTCCACTCTTTTGGCTAGAAACCTCAATTGAGAGGTGAAGTCTTCGATTTTATAAGTAAATGATTGGCATTGTTCTACAGTTAGTAAAGTTTCTTTTGCGGTTGTCCCATCATCAAAATAGACCGTTCGGGTTAAACCAGGTTTAAACCAAATCTCATTTTCGTCTGTCTTTACAACCGCTGGGAGTCGTTTATACCTTTTGAAAATCAAGGATAAATCAACTGGCACTATATAATTAAAGGCTGTATCAATGTGTGCATTGATGATTATTTCCGCTTTGGTTTCAGGAAATTTTTTAGTACGTTGAGCATTCGCAGTACCTATAATGGCAATTGTTGCTAAGAGTGCCGCCATAGTAAATTTAGTTATCATTAGTACCATAATTTGAGTTAGTTAATACTTACCTTTTTCTGTTCGGCTGAAAAAGGAATTCCTAAAAAATAAGCACTGAGTTTTATGGTATTTGCATCAACCAATTCCAACTTGCATTTATACGTTCTGCCTGATTCGAAATCGTAAGCGAAACCACCTTCCCAAATGTTATTTCCTTTGTATTTTAAACCTGATATGGAAGTCATTCCAATTACAGGTCTATTTCTCAAACTCTTGTCGGGGTTTTTGGCATCAAGTTTAGGATTGCCATTTTCATCCTTAGCTTCTTTTAGCCAAACTATTTTATTGCATAGTTTGCCTTCTTTATCAAGAAAATAAGTAACCCTAAGATCGTCCTTATATTGCCAAGTCCCTTCAATGGTTTGGGCTTTAATTTCTGCGGTTACGAACAGAAATACTGTTAATGCTGAAATAATGTACTTCATTGCTGAACTTTTAATTTGTTTATTAATTACTCAGCAAAGGTTGGTACTTCATTTGGCAGAAGATTTACCAAATGGTAAAAAGTAATATTAGCTTATATTTTTTCTTATACGGCTAAGTGACTGTTGTGTGATGCCTAAGTAAGAGGCTAAATAAGAAAGCGGTATCCTCAGAGCCATTTCAGGAAACTGCTCTAAAAAGTTTTGATAACGTGTAGTTGCATCTTCCGCAACCATTGGGCTGATTCGACTCACTTTGTCTAAAAGGGCTTTTGTGGTAATTTGATTGGTGATTTTATCCCAACCTACGATAGTGTTTGCTAAGTCTGTTAGGCTACTTCTTTTAAAAACGACTAATTCAACATCAGTAACCGCCTGAATGTATTCACTGGAAGGTATCTGATAAGAAAAGCTATTCAAGTCAACCAAAAAATTATTTTCGTCAATAAAATACCGTGTTATCTCGTTTCCGTCCTTGTTATAGTAGCAAACTCGGAAAATACCATTGATTATAAAACCAACGTGATTGGCTGTTTTACCTGCTTCAGAAAAGTAGTCTCCTGCTTTCATTTTTCGGGTTTCAGTCTTTGACTTTATCAGTTCTATTTGTTGATTTGTCAATGAACCGAACTGTAAAATTGTATCTATAAGCTGTTGCATATCATTTTATTAATTGGCAAAGTTAAGTTTATCTTGTTTTTCTTGATTTACCAAATGGTAAAAACCAATTGAATATTCAAAAAAAACAATTCTTCGACAACTTTTAATTAAGTACCAGCACAATTTTAGAGATGGTAGAATATGTCGTTTATTTTTCACATTCCTGTTTTAATAAGTCCAACCAGTTCTGCATTCCTTTTTCTAAATTTTTATTGAATGAACGTTTTAAAAGCTTTGCAAGCAAGCCTTTCATACTTTCGTCCACAGATACAATGGTTTGCCCATTGAGTTCTGTTAGTGTCCAATTGTGTATAGCAAACATTCCGAAAGTCTTTCCTGTCCAACCGAAGTTTTTACAAGGCTCAACGGTGTGAAGCATTGAATGAATTTTAGCTCCACCAGTTTTCGAGTTGATTTTCAAGTAATATTAACCATTTATGAACAAATTTAATTTACCAAATGAAATCGAGCATGACGTAACCGTCACACACTGGGATGATTATCGTTGCGAGATTCCATCTGACCGTTGAAAATCAAAATATAAACAGACGAAAAATTATGAAGTTAGCTACTTTCTTTTCTTGTTAATCCAAATGCCAACACACTGGCATAAGCCCACATCAACCACGAGCCAAAAATTGGAGCGTCCGTCGGTGGTAAATTTGGCAAGACAACAGGGAAAAATATAATAATAAAAGTATCAAAGGCCATTCCGGGAAGGACGATTAATGTAGCGGATTGAATACTTTCCAACCTGCCAAGTTGATAACTATTGAAGACCCAATTTGCTAAAACACCCAGAACAGGTACAACCAAAATGTAAAGACCAACCATTACCAACGTGTTGTCTGTGAGGAAGAAATACTGCCCGGCAAACCTAAAAGCAATTGTTGCCATAAGCCAAACCATAAATCCGAGAAATAGACTGAATTTTTTATAATCCATATCGTTTATTTTCATGTGTTTATAATTGTTTTTCAGTTGCCACATGGAATCTCGCAATTACAATCACCCCGCCGTGCGTCGCCTGCGTTATGCCTGCCTGTCCGGTAGGCAGGCTCGATTTTATGATTCGATCCTTGCTTTTTTTTTGATGACATCTTTCAAATCAGGTTCAATTTCAGAAAATGAAAATATCTCAAATGGGAATCTTACTCCTGTTATACTAGTTTTATTTGACAGAATTGATTTTGAGTAGGCTACAATGCAGACAGCTGTTGCTTCGTAATCTGACCTTAAGACGAGTGCAATACTTTTTCTATCATTAGTTGCGATCAAACCTATGCTTTCATCAATACTTTTCTTGCTTGACTTGGATATCATGGAAGCCATTAAGTTTCCAAATATTTTATTTGTCGTTAATTTTAATATCCCAAGTTTTCTAAAAACAAAGATTAAGCTGTTCAAAGATTGTTTATCAAATGCAGTCCAGTAATTTGAGGTAATTCCAGCTACTTTGAGGTAATCTCTTTCTATAAAATTAGCAAGACGTAGTTCTTTGGTTCCAAAGGGCATTGGGAATTGAAACCTCTTTATTAGGGAAAAGCCTGCATATTCGGCTGTGGAATTAGTTTTAAAAAGCCTAACCTTACTGTTGAATATTTTAAGCATATCCAAAACTCCTGTTTTGCCATTTGTACCCTTGGAAGACTGAAGCAAACCAACTTCAACTGTTTCATCAACTAATCCATTCTTCGATATTTCTTTTGCTAAAATTCCGGATAGCCCTGGAAACAAACCTCCTGTGATAATTTGTAAACTCGAATGGTTTTCTACCGAATTCAAATCCAGCACCTTTTCAATAAAGCCCGGATTTACTGACACTTCAATGCTATTTATTCCTTTCTCAAGACAGAGTTTTTGAATATTGGGATTTTTTTGCTGGATGGCGACAACTACCAGAGCAACATCATATATTCCTTTCTTTATGCTCTCAATGGAATTAATATCAATCACCCTTGACAAGGGCGATTGACCAAACTTGCTGGCAAATTGTGATTCCTGCTTTAGTATCCTTTTTTCTTTATAATCAGATATTATTATCTGGCTAATTCCAAATTGAAGAATTAGTTTTTCCACGATATGCTTTCCCAAAATACCATTTGAGCCTATCACCAGTATTTTTTTATTCATTGTATTACATTTTCATGTGTTTATAATTGTTTTTCAAAGGTCACATGGAATCTCGCAATTATAATCATCCCTCCGTACGTTGCCTGCATCATGCCTGTCTGTCCGGTAGGCAGGCTCGATTTCATGTTTTGATTATTAAATCAATTACCCCACATAAAGCTGCCCCAATTATTAATGACCAAGAAATCCAATCTTTGAATTTGTTATGTTTGTGGCATAAAAAGAGTATGTGAAGTACTAAATGGACAATCATAAAAGCATTAAATCCACTTATAAAGGCATTCGGGTTTTGGCTGTTGGTTAGCTGCCAAAAGATGAAATAGTACAGCGGCAGATGCAGAAATATGAAAATTTTATACCCCCATTCACTGCTGAAATAAGAAAGACCGGGAAAAATCCTCCATTCTTGGCAACGTACCGCATCCATTTCATGCATCGTGAGCAATGAGAGCCCTAGAAAAAAGAAAATATGACCTGACATAATTAAAGCCTGATTTAAATATTAAGCCTCAAAAATATGTCTTGGGAGTTGAAGGTTTTAGTCGCTACCGTCCAATTCTAATTAAAATAGGTTAGTGGTTATCTTTTTTAGGTTTGTGAAATATTCGGATAAGGAATCGTAGTTCATATTATCAACCGTATTCTGCAAAAGGAAATTTTCCACAATTAGGGATAAAATGGCATCTATTTGCCTTTTTTCAAGCTTAGGGTTAATGTCGTTCACCCAGTTCATCTCAAATACTTTTTCTATCACCTTATTTGATTTGAGTAAAGTCTTTTGATAAACTTCCTGATGTTTATTCACAAGCAATTGTTTGTAGAATAAAAAGTCAATTTTATGCTCAATAAAAATATTAATTAGATCAGGATCAATGGATTGTGCCTGATTTTCTTTTTCTGTAATTACTTGTAATTGATCGAGATGATATTCCAATAGCGTATCAATAAATAAATCAAGGTCGGCAAAGTGATGATAAAAGGAGGATTTGCTTTTTCCAACTTCCTTAGCAAGTCGTTCAATTTTAAGCCCTTCTTGTCCGTTTAGGGCAAAAATTCTGTATGCCTTTTTTATCCAAATATCTATGTGGTCTGTTTTCATTCCATGTAATTGCAAAATCTTTTCAATTTTCAAAAATATGGTTTTTTTCAATTTGCGCTGTAATTACCTTATAATAGTCATCCGCCCGCTCTTTTGAAAAGTAGTCAATGATGAGTCCAGTCAATCCGAAAATAATCATTGCAAGTCCGATGGATCTTAAAATATGATTATTAGTAAACAGAAAAAAACAAACGGCAATGGCAAAGCATACCGCAGCAATAATGATTGTCATTTTGTATAGATACTGAAAGTCTTCCACTCTCTTTTTCTCGCTTATCACAAACTCGGCTTTGCTCTTTTGATATGCTTCGTTATATTCTTCAAGTCTCTTGTTGTTACTTATAATTCCTGAAACGGCTGTTACCAAAAAGAATAACCCTACTACTGCAAAAGGAATAATTACTGCTTTGGAATTTGGCGTTTCGCCAAATTTCCAAAACAGTAGAGAGCAGATAATGGTCAATAAGCCGAATGCTCCAAAAATGGTCGCTTCAAATATTTCGCCTTTAACCCAATTAGTCGTATGTTGTATAAAGTCCATTTTTACTTTGTTAGTTCTTCTGGAATACTAGTGTATAGAGGTTTTATATTTTTCCCCAATATCCATTTGAACATTCTTACTTGCCCGGCAGATATGGGGTTGAGAATTGAATTGAGTAATTGTTGTTGAAAGCCCCTTTCTGGGAGAATTTTTTTCATAAAATCAAACATTTTGGCATCACCTCCAGAAACTATGTTTAGCTTTCCTGCCTTTGGTTTAATTGCAGCCTTGTAGACTTCCATTGCAATGCTCTCGGGTGAAGTAACATTTGTTACGGAAGATTGGGCACCAAGAAAATTAACAAAATAAGTTTTGTAGATATCAGAATAAACTTGGTTTACAGCTTTTACTCCAAGATCCAGTTTAGTAAAGATTCTAGTGGCATGTACGCCTGGATAGATGGTCTTTACTTCAATACCAAAGGGTTTCAGTTCTATTCCCAAACTTTCACTTATTCCTCGAACAGCCCACTTACTTCCTCCGTAACTTGCTACAAATGGATAATTGAACCTTGCGCTTGATGAAGCAATATTGATGAATAAGCCTTCTTTATATTCTCGGAAGTGAGCAATAAAAGCTTTTGAAACAGCCATCAATCCGAAAACATTGGTCTTAAATTGATTTTCAATTTGTTCCATTGTGGTAGTTTCGGTTGGACCCATAAGGCAATAAGCTGCATTGTTAACTACTACATCTATTTTCTTAAAGTCAGAAATTACGGCATTACCAACTTCATTAACTTGTCGGTAGTCCGAAATATCCAATTCATAGATTTTTACATTTTGCAATCCTTTAAACAAATCGGCATGTTCCGATTTGTTCCTTACTGTCGCTGCTACATTCCAGCCTTTGCTTGCGAATAGTTCCACCATTGCTTTTCCAAAGCCAGAGCTTGTTCCTGTGATAAATACTGTTTTGCTCATTTTTTATTTGTTTTAAAGTTTATTCCAAGTTGCTGTACGTCCTATTAGAGAAAATCCTATGTAACCACGTAGTTGAAGTTTACCATTTTCAATCCATGCTTTGCAATCGTATGTTTTACCACTTGGTGGGTCATATATTGTGCCGTCTACATAGGTGCCGTTTTCATACCTCAATCCATAAAGATTAACTATTCCGATAATGTCTCTGCTCCGTAATTTTTCGTCTGTGTTTTTACTGTCTTTTTTTGAAGTCTTTCCGTCGGATTCAACAATTTTGTCGCCCCAAAGTAATTTTCCATAGTAAATGCTACCATCCTTAAAGATTTCCATCTTGGCATCTTTTGTTTCTGTTTCCCAGATGCCGATTATGTCATCTGACTTGTTTTGAGCCATTAGGCTGGTGATAGCAATAAATACCATTACGATTGTTGATTTGATTTTTTTCATTGTTTTTTGTTTTAATTTATGATTGACTAATCAGTCTATTTTGGTTATAAAATTTTTTTATGCCAACATATTCCAAAGCATTTCAAATGTTGTTTCAATGGTTTCATTTTGCTTTGTTTTAGAAAGTTTTTGTGAAGTCAGGTATTGATACAAACCAAAAATCTGACTACTTATTAATGCATAAATTAGATCAACAGGCAAAGGCTTTAAAATTCCTTCCTTAATACCTTTCTGAATAAGAAATAAATGAGGCTCAACCTGATTTTTCAGGACATCTTGATCAACTTGGGTAATATAAGGAGAAGTATGTACTTGCTGGATAAAACGAAATTTAGTTGTATTATCCAAAGCCCAAATCAATGAAGATAAAACTTGTGTTTTTAAGGCTTTTTTTATGTCTGCATTCTCGGATGTGTTTTTAGAAATATATTCTGATAACTCATCTTTGAAATGGATGTATAATGAAATTACCAATTCCTCCTTGGTCTTGAAGTATTGAAAAAGTGTCCCGTTGGCTACTCCGGCATCCTGTGCAATTTTACTTGTCGCTGTTCCGTGAAAACCATGTTCTACAAACAGTTTAAGCGCTGAATTTATTATGAGACTTCTCTTATCCATTTCTATTGTGATTGACTAATCAGTCACAAATGTAATAAACATTTTTAATTTCCAAAAACTTATTTGATAATAGCTAATATTTTTTCTGATACTGTTGATTAATTGAAGCGTTGAAAGATAATAAGATCAGATTTTATCATGAAAATAATTAGTCCTAAAAAAAGTATTAAAGCGTATGCCCCAAAACCCTGAACAATTTTCAATAAAAACACCATATGTAGAAGCCAGAACTCTCAAAACCATATTCAATAAATTGATTAATTGGTTGTTAATTTTAGGAATCTATAATTTTTACGACTCTAAGAAAGTTGCTACTAAAATGAAAACATTTATTTTTAGCACTTATAAAATCTTAGTCAAACACTATGTCAATCCAGATAGAAAATTCCATAAACCATATTTGGCATTTACCTCAAGAGGTATTGGAAGATGTTTGTAACGTTTTTAAATACCATGATTTGCCTAAAAATTATTTCCTATTAAGGTCGGGGATGATATGTCATAACATTTGGTTTGTCCAAAGTGGATTGACAAGACATTTTTATGTTGATGATAGAGGTAAGGAGCGGAACACTTGGTTTACAGTAGAAAACAACTTTACGACAGATATACCCTCGCTGCTCAATCAACAACCCGCCAGAGAAAACATACAACTTTTGGAAGACAGCATCATATATGCAATTGCATATTCTGATGTTCAAAAGCTTCAGCAAAAGCATCATGCTTTCTGTATTTGGTATATAAAGATGCTGGAAAACAACTATTTTCACCAAATAGAACAAAGAATTGACGAACTTCAATTTATGAATGCAACCGAACGCTATTTTAATCTATTAAAGAAAGAACCATCATTCTCCCAAAGGGTATCATTGGGCAATATCGCTTCTTACCTCAATATTTCTCAAGAAACCCTTAGCAGAATTAGGAACGAAAAGCCATCTTTTTGATATAAGTCAAAACACTTTTTGATTTAGGTCAAACTTATCAAGCAACCGCATACATAGTTTTGCACTAACAAAATAAACTCAGTTAGTGCATCATGAAAAATTTAATATTTATAATCTTGGTAATGTACGTGTCCAATGCTTTTGGACAAATCCCTACGGAAGTACTAATAGGTAACAAGCAGACTCATTATATTAACTATTGGGAAAAAGAGATTGATAGCAATGGTAGATTCAACTTCTTCACCTTAAGCAGGTTTGCCATAGATTATCAAGATGAAGCTTACAATAACTTTTCTATTGAAGGACAACTGACGTACCAAATAACTAATTGGCTTGGTATTTCTGCCGGTGGAGGATTTGAAGGTGAATCATTTGTGCCTTCCATTGGATTAAACCTAAGTTATGCCAATACAAAGGGTGATTTATTTATTGAAACATATCCCACAATCCTTTTAGATAGCATCAAATCATTTAATATGCTCGGGTTGGTCGGCTATACCCCGCAGCTAAACGATACTTGGGGTATTTTTTCACAGCTAATTTTCAGCACAAACCTTTTAACTGATAGAACAGCTTTTAGCCCTCAAAGGGATATTCTCGGTTTATTTACAGCGCATCAACAAAGTATTCAACTTCTAAGGATAGGTTTAGACTTCAAACAGAAATTTCAATTTGGCATAGGTGCAGACTTCAACCAATTCTTTAAAAATCAAGGCAATTTCCAGAATTATGGTCTCTTTTTACGAATAACACCTTAATGGAAAGGTACCGTTACGATAGTCTTAAAAATCAAGAATTTTAATTTATAGATCATCAATAGCCATAAAATGAACAGATCAGATTTTATGAAGAACGTATCCCTAATAGGACTATGCACAATGATGTTTCCAAGTTTTACTTTTGGGGAGGGTAAGAAACCTAGCCAAAAAATCGGAGTGATTGGAGCAGGTATTTCAGGCTTATATTTAGCAGACATCCTCAAAAAACAAGGACATAAAGTCACTGTACTTGAGGCTAAAAATAGAGCAGGAGGTAGAATTTTTGAAAATGAAGGGTTTTATTCAAGTCCTATTGACTTGGGGGCACAGTGGATACACGGACACGATAATGAAATGTACAAAATCGTCAAGAATAATAAAACACCCACCTATGTTGACAAAAAAAATGAATCTATTAAATTTCTTTACAAAGGCTTGCTTTTAGACGATTTTCCATCAGAATTTTATCAATTCATAAATGAATTACAGCTCAAAACACCTTTGCAAAATGATGTTTCGGTTTTAAATTATGCAAAGCAATTCAGCAATGATTCTGACTTTATCGAGTTGATTGAAAACGTGCTAACAGATACTACAACCAAAGCAGAGAGATTTTCAGTCAATGAAGTTTCAAAGATGACACAGCAACTTGACCCTGTGGACTATCAGTTTAAAAATACAACCATGTATGGTTTTCTTCAAGAAAGATTTGTGAAGGGTTTGAAGGAGGAGATTGTTTTTAACTTCCCCGTTAAAAGTGTTGATTATACAAACTCGTTGATTAAAGTTTCCAATAAAGAAAACCAAAGCTATGAGTTTGATAAAATTATCATCACCGTTCCAATTACCGTCCTAAAATCCAATGCCATTCAGTTTGCCCCATTGTTACCAAATGACAAGAAAAAGGCATTGGAGCTTATTGGTATGGACAAGGGCTTAAAACTATTCCTAAAATTTGAGAAGCAGTTTTTTAATCACAGCATATTCAATGGGAAGTATGCGGGCTATTACATTGACCCAACTAAAAATGAAGCTTCATCTCAAGGTCTGTTAGCTTCTCTAATTATGGGAATTAAAGCAGAAATGTATTACGAAAACCCTCAAAAAGCTATAGAAAATTATCTTAAAGAGCTTGATGCTAATTTTGATGGACAGGCTTCTAAATACTACATTGATAATCTGGCTCAGGATTGGGGAGCTGAATCTTACATCAATGGTGTTTACAGCTACACCAAGCCCGGGGGTACATCAGCAAGGGAAATAGTAAGAAAACCTATAGGGAACAAAATATTTTTTGCAGGTGAGGCGATGAACATCTGCTTTGATTACGGTACAGTACATGGTGCCATTGATTCCGCAATACAGGTTTTAAAAGAATTTCAGTAGAAGTTAATTTAGAACAAAAGCCCAAAATTCAAAAAATAAGCAAGTTGGTCTGCTTATAGAACGTTTTTCTAATCTGTTGATTGATTAAGGATCCAAATTGCAAGATGGTTTCAATAAGTTGTTGCATGGAGGTTTGATTTTCAGATAATTTAAAGTTTTTTTCTCCAAGACAATTTACCAAATGTTAAAAACCCTTTCTGTTTCAAACATTCATCTCAATGTTCGTCACCTTTATAAATCCACATGGGTTCAGTCTTACCGGCCCTTACAAATCCAACTTTATGATAGAAATCAATCGCTTTGCCGTCAGCGGTAAGCATCTGCATATGAAAATGGCCATATTTTTCTTGCATTTTCTTGACGATCAAATGTCCGATCCCTTTACCCTGATATTCTGGATGAACCAGTAAATGAGGATAATACACCACTAGGTGTCCATCTGAAATCGCATTGCCGATACCTACTAGAATTTCATGGTCCCATGCGGAAAACAATGAATGCGAATTTATCAAACCATTGTATAGCTCATTTGGCTTGTCTGCAGAACTCCATTTATTGGCCCGGTATAAATCTAAAATAGCTTCAGGTTCGATATCCCTTCGCTCTGAAATGATAATCATATTGATTAATTTTTAAACATAAGGTTGAAGATAAAAATAATCAAAGTCACATTTAAAAATCGCTGGCAAAAAGAGAGCAAATCCACAACAATTAATCCAATTATCAATTCAATATTCTTTTTAACCTTTTTTTCTTGTTTTGTTTCACAATGTAAAAATCAATTAATGGTGCAAAAACATTCATAAATAAAACTGCCAACATTACTCCCTCAGGATAAGCCGGATTAAAAACCCTGATTACAATAGTCAAAACACCTATCAAGAATCCATAAATCCACTTACCTGACTCAGTTTGAGTGGCCGTCACAGGGTCGGTGGCCATGTAAACAGCCGCAAAAGCCAATCCGCCCATGACCAAATGATAATGTGATGGAAGTTCTATAAAGGATGAATCTACACCCAAATACCCTAACCAATTGAAGAATAATCCCATTAAAAACGCTCCTGAAAACACACTGACAATGATTTTGTAGCTTCCTACACCTGTAAAGATTAAGATCGCTGCACCTATGAGACAAGCCAAGGTTGACGTTTCTGCAATGGAGCCGGGAATAATTCCCCAAAACATATTCCAAAAAGAAAACAACTCCTGGCCAGACCACAAACCTGCTTGAGAAAGACTTTGCACTACGGTTAAACCTCCATCCGATTCCTGTGCAATAGCCAAGGCTGTAGCACCCGAATACCCTTCTACCACTTGAGAAGAATCAGGGATATAGGTCCAGACTTCTCCTGATATTTGGGAAGGGTAAGAAAAGTACAAAAATGCTCTTGCAGTCATGGCAACGTTAAGAATGTTCATACCTGTACCTCCAAAAACTTCCTTTGCAATTACCAGGGCAAATGCAGTGGCCAAGGCCACTTGCCATAATGGTATAGTTACCGGGAGAATCAATGGAATCAGCATTCCTGTTACCAGAAAACCTTCATTGACTGGATGCTTTCGGATCAATGCAAAGGTAACCTCTACGAAACCCCCTACTGTGTATGAAACGAGAATAATTGGTAAAACCAACCTTAGGCCTAAAAGGAGTTTTTCCTGATTGCTTACAACTTCCCCTATTGCTAAAAAATGCTGATGGCCTGTATTCCAAATACCGAACAATAAGACCGGCAAAAGTGAAAACACTACAGTAATCATATATCTCTTCAAGTCAACGGCATCCCTTATTTGCACTCCCCTAGTACCAGAAGTATGATTGGGAACTATCAAAATGGTATCTATCATATTGAATAGATAGTGCCATCTTTCAAACTGTCCTCCAGTCTCAAATTGCGGACGAATTTTGTTGAGACGTTCTGTTATGATTTTCATCGAATTCAACGTTTTATATCAAAGATTAAGTTTCTGTTCTTTTATCAATCCATCTTTTGATCATTGGAACAAGTAAAAATCCAGCAGGGATGGAAAAAAGGCATCCAATAGCAAAATCAGCTAACCAAATAAGGATGAAATCTGAACTCCATCCGACTCTCAACATCAAGATTGCAAATGACATTACTGCTGTCATCATTACAGACACCAGGAAAATAAATACGATATGCGCTTGCTGTGGCTTAAATTTCATTTCAATTGAATATTTCAGTTCTTACAAATAGACCAATATTAGTTTTTGACTGTCGATTAGGACCGTATTGATCAAAATCAGCTCCTATACCAAACTGATAGGTTTTTACATCCAAGCCCACTCTCAATTGCTGAAAACTACGGCTGTGGATTTCCAATTGATTCCAATTGGTCAGCGCCATTAACTGGGTAAAGAGTCTGGTATTTTCTGATATTCTGGGTCTGTATTGGATTTGGGTAAATGCCTCGTAAGAAGGAGAAGACTTCAGATGGGCCGCAACAAAAAATACCACCAAATGGCCTGGACCTGCATTGACAAACTGTCCGACTAAGTTGGGGTTGACTCCAGTAAATGTATTATATGTTCCTCCTACACCTAACCCAACGCCTTTTAGAAAATTGTAAGCAACAAAGGTCTGGATCAGCCCTTCATTGAATGGTTTGTCCTGGTCCTGAAAATGGCTATCAAAATAAGTAATATTGAAAAAGTCCCATCGATGCGCTTCATCCAAGGGTTTAATCATTATATTTTGAAAAACCAGTTTGTTATGCCCAAGGTGTAGCTCAGGTTGAATTGGTGGACTCATAGGAGGTCTTCCTGCCCCTTGCTCTTGTGCGTAGCTACTGTTTGAAAAGATGAATAACATTAAAGAGAAGATGATCATTGATTGTCGCATAAATCTTAATTTTTATGCAAAATTAAATCACTATAACCCTCTCAGTTAGGATAAACTCGTCAAAAAAATGTGATAATCAATCCAATTGAATCAATTTGGACTCATATACCTCAAAATTTATTTTGCTTACGGTATTGCAATGGAGATAAGCCTGTCGACGCTTTAAAAAAACGGCTAAAGTAACTTGGATCATCAAAATTCAGGGAAAAGGAAATATCAGAGATCGAACATTTACTTTGAATCAACATGGTTTTACTTTCCAACAACATCATATCCAAAATCCATTGGTTGGCGGACTTTCCACTTACAGATTTGATACATTTATTGAGATGATTGGGTGATATATTCAAAAGATCTGCATAATCACTTACCTTTCTCATAGTCTTGATGTGTTCATTCAACAACTTTTTGAAATCAGCGTTAATTCGCTCTGAAGCTGAAACACTCCTTTTATTTTCTACAACAGGAACATGATTTTCGATTTCAAATAAAACCGCCATTAAAGACAGTGTCAATTGGGCTTTTTTATGCTTCAGCTCAGTATTCGATAAACCCCACAAAACTTTCAATTTACTGCAAATTGAATCTATATCACCCTGAGACAAATCGATTACTACTTGATTGTCTTTGAATATTGCAAGCTTATCAAAGTAAGGAATCAAACCTTCAAGAAAACCAAGAGTAAAGTGACAATAGTATCCTCTTATATCAGCACTGATATATGGAGTTGAGGTGATTTGATTGGTAGGCATTAAAAAAACCTGATTGGTTTTCAAAAAATAATTAGTAAGTCCAAAAGTTCGCTGGGCCTCCCCTTCTTTGATTACAATAAAATCATAAACTGTCTTTCTATGCGGTGGAATGGGTAATTTGATAGACGCAACAGTATCTTCTAAGCGCTGCAGCAGAAACTCTTCCGGATCAATCAGTTCATTTAATGAGGAGTTAAGATTTGAAGAAAAATGAAGTTGACTGAATGCATTGATTGAAAGGGTTGGAATTAAATCTTTTAATTGTTTCATTTTAAAATGGCATAATTTTAAACATTACAATTTAATAAATTCATTCCACAAGCAATCCTGATAGTCTGAAAGCATATGAAAAAGCAAACCCATTGCAATTATTTTGATGTATTTGTTTTGGTGGAAAAACCTCCATTCCTTTGCAAATTTAATTCTATCAAAACCCTGTTTTGTCCCTAAACTTAGCACTCTGCCTTTGGCTCAGGTCAATCTTGCGACCACTTTGCAATTCTATCATCAAAGTACTGTTGAAGTAGCTGTCTATTTTTTTTACATAGTTGATATTGAAAATAAACTGTCTATTGGCTCGGAAAAAGACATCTTTAGGCAACCTGCTTTCCAGGTAGCTGAGGGTCTTGTTGAGCAAAGGCTGATTCTCCCCGAAATGGACCCTTACATAATCCCCTTCACTTTCAAACAAGAAAATATCCCCCACAGGTACAAAATAGCACTTTTCACTGTCCTTTATCAGTATCCTGTTTTCTAGCTTTAGCCGTTCCTCTTTTACAGCTTTCTCCTCTTTTGCTTTCCACATTTCGAAACGGGAGACCGCTTCCGACAGACGATGGAAATCAACCGGCTTGAGCAAATAATCAAGCGCACTGAATTCATATGCCCTGATGGCTGACCTTTCGTTTTTTGTCACAAAAACAATTTCCGGAATGTCCTCCAAATTTTCAAGCAGTTCGAATCCGTCCATCCCGGGCATATCGATATCCAGGAAAATAAGATCCGGCTTCAGTTCATTTGTCAGTGTGATCGCTTCATGTGACTTTTCGGTTTTTGCGATTATATCTATCCGGGAAATCTTTCTTAGCAATGTTTCCAACTCTTTAATTGCCGAAACATCATTGTCAACGATAATTGCTCTGATTTTCATATCCTTGCCTGTCAGATGATTGCTAAAAAGCCTCCCCTATGTAGATATAGAAAGCATTCCCTTCCCGCGTAAAAGCATAATCCAACCGGACATAAATATCCTTCTGGGGAAACAACAGGTATCTCAAACCTGCACCGGCTGTACCTTTCATTTTTCCGAAGTCCACTTTATGGGGCTGATCATACACAGTGCCGACCGAGGCAAATACAGCACCCCCTATCCTTTCTGTAAACTTTAACGGGAATGGCAGAAACCTATATTCCACCTGGGCCGCCATCAGATTATTATCCCTGAACCTGCCCTGATAATAGCCCCGCAAAAGATTCGGACCGCCCAATTGGGGAAGCTGGTTGAACGGCACATCGCCCCAGGTAAACTGTCCCAAAAGCTGCAGGGCCAGGACCTGGTTTTTCCTTATACTTTTAAAATAGCGCGTATCACTGATTACCGAACCAAAGGAATAATCACTCCCCAAATTGTCAAAAGATCCCAATACGGCCAATTCTGAAAAGTACCCGTCCCTCACGTTCAGCACATTGTGCCTGGAATCCAGCACAAATCCGATTCCTGTCGAAAAGGTCGTAAATCCGTTCATTCCCACTATTGGATTTTCACCTTCAAAATTTTCCGGCTTACTGAAACTTACCTGAGAGGTATTGTTCAACTCCAGTTCAAGACCGAAATAGAAATTACGTTTCAACCTCCTAAGTACCCGTTCTTTGATCAACAGTTGGTTGGCAGCAACTATCTGCTCATCGTCCAGGGTACTGTTTGCCCCTATTCCGAAGAAGGATAAGGGGAAGCTCTGGTACCTGAGGTTCCCAAGGAAAAACCATTTGTCTCTGTCACTGTACAGGGCATGTTCGACAAAGGCGCCGTATTGGTTTTCAAGGGTATAAAAACCCCTTGCCGTGATCTCGCTCAGCCTGTTTGAAGTATCCTGATTGACATAATATAAATACAGTCCGCTCAATCCGAATTCCGTATTGGTCTCCGGGGAATAACCGATGGTCGGATATACCAAAAATTGGGGCCTGGAAAGATTTTGGCTGTTGTTTCCAAATCCTTCCAAATACTTCCTGACCAAAGATTTGTTCTGGGCTTTTATCTCCGGAATCATAAATAAGAAAATAAGAGCACTTAGAATGTATTTCATTGGGGCAAAGCTGATTGGTTGATACAATTGGACATTCCTGATCGAAACTGATTTATAAACTGGACTTTGACTTTAGTGAAAAGTGAAAAAGTTGTTTTGCGAGTTTTTTAAGCAGAATTTTTCTCTTGTATTTTACTTCCTGATCATATTTATATTTAAAATATATTTTAAGGATTTTATTTTCATCGAGTCCTCTTCTTTGGGCATAGTACTCAATCAGGAAAATCATATCATTATTGGGCAATCCGAGTCTTATCAGGCTTTTCACTCCCATTTTAAGCGTAATCTGTTTGATTTTTACCCTGTTGTTGTCCACCAAAGAGAATCGGTAGGTACCATCCATTTTCTTGAAAAGTATATTGCTCAGTGAAAAATCCAGGTGATAGATCTCTTTTTGATGTAAGTCAATGATGAAATTCCCCAAATCAAAAAGCGCTTTCTTTTTTTCAGTGCCCTCAAGATCCTGAAAGCTCTCCAGTGTCGGAAAATCGGAATATTCGCAGATGAAATACCCCGATTTAAAAAACCAATTACTGTAGCAATCCAGGTAGGCTATGGGCTGCGGTGTATTTATCCCCTGTGAAAGAAAATAGATCGCATTTTCAAAAGCTCTTTTACCTTTGCTGTCACGGAAAAACCTGTAGATAAATCTATTGGCAAGATAAATTTTCTCAAAGGACTTGATCACCACTTTTTGATCGGAAATGGTTTGCAGTTTGATTGTGTTCCTCTTTTTAAAAATCAAACCGTCCATGCCTCCGAAGACAAAAGGAAGTCTGTTCAGGAATCCTTCCAGAAACATAAACCGATCATTGATTTTCATCACCTGTTTCATTTTTTATCAAATGCTTTACTGTCCGTGTTTAATTGAGGCCAAGACTAAATCTGAAGAATGGAGGGAACCGGAGAAAAAGCCTTATCATCTAACTTAATCACTCCTTTGATCCGGAGCCCTCCTTAAAAATCCAATCAGGCGATCAGCAACTCAATGATCTGTGCAGGAGCCTTGATCCGGTAAGCATCTTCATCTTTCATGTGGTTACGGCTGACTATTTCAAGCTCATAGATCAGACCCATTACGAATATCTGATCCATTTTATGGACTTCGTATAAGTCATCAAATCTCTTTTTTCCGGTGAGGTAGATCCCGTATTGATGGAATACATGGGTCATCCTTTTTAGTTTGTTAAAATTCTTCATATCTGTTTTCTAAAATGTTGATTGATTTTATATAATTGTGCCCTGGTGCCGGGAGTTCCGAAAAATCCTCCCGGCAATACCCAAGGTCTTATACATAGGCAGCTGCCTCTGATTCAAATTCCTCCACCGAGGTTTCCTCAATCTGGATTTCTTTCTTTTCTTCCTTGCCAACTTTTCTGCATGATCCGATCAAAGATGTAATTGATGAAGGGCACTACGATAAGTGTGAGAAACATAGAAGAGATCAGACCTCCTATGATTACCCAAGCAAGGCTGTTTCCATCCAATTTGAAATATTTATTCAATACTAAATCAGAGAAATGCCTCATCTTTCTTCTGAATAATTCAACATCTCAATAGGATTTTTTACCTCCAAGGGAGATAACCTGCTTTCAAATGCTGTCTTAGAACTAGTTTGGGCATAAACACCATTTATGAATTCGGTCAAGAGAATTGTTATTAAGGTCGTTTTCATTTAGTTTATTTCAATTTTTTTTGATTTCTGTTTGAAACTTGTTTTTGCTTTCTGGCCAAAAGGGTTTCCCTTTGAGTGCCTGCTGCAAAGTGACGGCTGCTAAAGCCCCATAGAGAATCCCCACAAAAACCACAGCTTTGGAATTTTTTAGAGCATAAAAAGAAAAGATAGGCAACACCTGCAAAGCATGCATACCTATGAAATGAGAAATCCTCAGATCTCCTACTTTTCTGCTCCAACCTACAATGAAGAGATTGGAATTGTCATTTTCCAGTCCAATTGTGTGACTCATTCTGCCTCCCATCAGGAAGCCCTCAAAGGCAAAAATGACGAAAATCAATATTCCAAGTCTGATACCCCACAGGTAATGGTTCTCTAGATTAGGGATGTCCTGAATGAAAAACAGCAATCCTATGTAAGCTGTATATAAAGTAACCCCAGTAGCTGCGAGTGCCATCATAGAAAACATCAGAGAGTGAAACGAACTACTGTTGTTATAATGGGAAGGTTGTCCCTGACTTGCTTTTAGGGCGATATATGCTATTTCAAAACCCAATAGAATAATGACCACCCAACTAAATAACTGCACATTGAATGATGGCAAATAGTAGCAATACCAAGCCATTGCCCATGCAAACAAAAAGGTGGAAAAGGCAAATTTAAATGGCTTATACCAAGCATTTACCTGATAAAGGTGTGTTTGCGAGATCCTCGTCATAGTCAAAAAGATCAGAGCAAAAACAAGACAGACCAAACCGAAGCTGAATAAAGTTTCATTCCTGAACTTCAATTCCATGAGAAAATCTTTCATCTATTTAGGTGGGGATACTTGCCAAATTCTTCTTGATACGCATCATGATGACTCCTGGAGTAATCCTAGGGAGGTTAGTCAAAAACCAATTCATTTTACCTACTACTTTCTTGCCTTTTCCATGCAACAAAAGTTGAACTCCTTCTTTGGCCACTTCTTGTGGTGGCATTGGCTTATTTGCGCTCATTACATTGGTTTTCCTCATTTCAGGAGTATGAAATGGGGTCTCAACTGTTCCTGGGCATAGTGTGGTCACGATAACATTGGTATCTTCCAATTCGGCTGCGATGGTTTGGGAAAATGCCAGCACAAAGGACTTAGTCGCTGAATAGACCGAATAATAGGGTAATGGTAAAAAGGACACAATGGAGGCCACATTCATGATTCTTCCAGACTTACGCCGGGCCATATCCCTCCCGAACAACTTTGATAGAGCTATCAGGCTGCTGATGTTCAGATTAACCATATCCAATTCAAGATCCAAAGAGGTTTCTACAAAATCTCCATATCCCCCAAAACCGGCATTGTTAACCAAGTGTGTAACTATGATATCTTTAGATTTGATTTCATGGTAGAGGTCTATTGCGTTTTTTGGATTAGCCAAGTCTTTTGGTATGTAATGAACATCTATCTGATGCCTTTCAACCAAATATTTTTTAAGCTCTTCCAATTTTTCGATATTCCTGGCTACCAAAATCAAATTGTATTTTTCCTTAGCCAGCATTTTGGCCATTTCATACCCTATTCCGGATGAAGCGCCTGTAATCAAGATGTATTCTTTCATGATAATTTGTTGTTTGATTATTTAATTCGTGACCATGTTTCTGACCTACCAAAAAGGCTTACTCCCACATATCCTCTTACTTCCAACTGACCATTGGACTTTAAGGTCATTTTGCAGGAATAGGTTTTACCGTCATTAGGATCATAAATACTCCCATCAGACCATGTGTTTTTTCCCTCAAACTTGAAGTCTTTTAAAATAGTCAATCCCACTAATTCCTGTCCTCTCAATTTGGGGTCAGGATTTTTTGAATCTTTGGTATCCAAACCTGTTCCCCAAGTGATCTTCCCAAAGTACTTACCGTCGGACTTGTAAATGTTAAACTTTGCATTTCCCTCCTCATTTACCCAATCACCAAGTATGGCATCGGCCTTTTCATTAGGTAGGGATAACTCTAGATAGTTAGAGAAAATAGGCAGCATGGCCAGCATTAGAATTGAAATTGATTTTAACATATAGATATTATTTAAAGTGAATAGTGAATATTGTTTATTAATTGAATATTGTTCATTAACTAATAAAAAAATTATTCTTTATCAATTAATGCCACAAACTCTTCGTAAGCTTTTTCTATTATACTTTCAGGGTTTTCAATAATCACCCCTTTTACTCTCTGACTAATATGTAATGAACACATACCATGAACTGTACTCCAAATTACAAATGAAAGGGGTTCTAATTGATGTCCTTTAAAGTGTCCACTTTCCATACATTTCTCCACGTTTTTCCGCAAGACATCAAATGTGGCTTTCCCTTCATTCCATTCTTCTTTTTGCATGGCCTCTAGAAATTCCATGGGTGCTTTCATGTTGAACATCAAGTCATACATATCTGGATTATCTAAAGCAAAGTGAAAATAAACTCTTCCGAGTGCCTTTAATCTCTCCATAGGATCAGAAACGCTTTTTAAAATTCCAATAGCACTTCCTAACTGTCCGAAACCCTGCCTGTGTAGTTCATTAAGAATATCATTTTTATCCTTAAAATAAACATACACCGTACCAACGCTGTACTCAATTTCCTCCGCAATCTTCCTGATGGTAACTTGTTCATTACCTATTTTGACAAATAATTTTTTTGCTGCATTCAAAATCAAAGTTTTAATTTCTTCTTTTTCTTTTGCCTTGCGTTCAGAAGTACCCATTGATTTTTAAATCTTTTCCAAAGATAAATGAACATTGTTCATTTATCCAAATAAATTTAATTTTTTTTTATATCAGATTACTGAATAAAAACCAGGTTAAAAATCGATTTCTTCTTTTTGAGCTATCACATCCTGAAAATTATCATTTTTTGAATCCGACCTGTTTATTGTAAAAAATTGAGTTACTGATAAAGAAGCGGATAATCATTAATTTAAAAAATTTCTGCTTTTTTGTTTTTTTTGATTAGGCAAAATTTAAGACCTAAATGTTGTCAATTAACTGACTTTATTTCAACAGGTTATTATTAATGTAAACCAAATCAATAGTGATAAACACTAATTTATCGTATGTAAAATATGTGATATGTACGATTTTTTCGTATTTTTATTAAAAGCTATCTCATTAGTATTGAATAAGTTAAGTGTTTTGGCTTTTATTTTGATTTATTCACAAAAAAAATACCCATGACGAGCCAAAGCACCTCTACTATCTTGTCCATAGTTGAAGCAATTTCCTCCACTCAAGATCCTGTCAAGTTACTTTCTATTCTCAAAGAAAAAACTTCTGAAATCTTTGATTTACATGATATTGGAGTAGCAATAGTTGACGAATCCAAAGAATTTCATTACGATTTATTTCTTGAAATTGATGCAGTAGGCAATAGCAATACAACACAAACTTTAAGGGAAAAGGGTCTATATAGAATAAACCATAAAGGATCTGCTCTTGAATGGATTATGAAGGATTTAACATCTAAAGGAGTTGAGATTTATGATTATGAATCCTTAAACAATGCCTTTCCTCACCCCCTACTTGATATTTTAAAATCAAAAGATATCAAAGAGGGAATGGCCGTTTTATTGAAATTTGATGGAATTGATTTTGGCGTGTTTTTCATAAATTCCTTAGAAAAAAGTAGTTTTTCGACAGATGATAAAATCAATCTTGGTTATTTAGGGAATTCGATAGCCATTGCAGTAAACAGTATTCTTTATAAAGAAAGGGTTTTGAAAAATGAAAGAGAAAAATCGATTTTATTAGAAATAAGTAAATCAATTTCCAAAGTACAGAATTCGAAAGAACTTTGGGATACCTTAATAGAGTACATAGAGCCCTTATTAAGCTTTAAAGCATCGGTTATTACATTATATAATAATGACTATACCAAATTTAAATATTATCTCGCAAGCGGAAATTTCAATCAGGTTTCAAGTTTTAATATTGATTCAATTATGAATAAATATTTCTCCTTTGAAGGTACCTCAGATTTATGGGTTCTTAATCAAGGAGATGTTAGCATGTTGTCTATAGATGAAAGAGAAGAATCAGGTATTTATAACCGATCTAGGGTGGCCCTTTTAAAAAGTATGGGAATCACCGATAATCTTTATATAAAACTAAAATCCAGAGGTAAGGTGATTGGTGTTCAACATTATCACTTTTCTGAACCTATTTCTGAAGAAAAATTAAAGCTAGCCAAAAGTATTACAGAATTAATCGCCATTGGTGTGGATAATATCATTTCCAAGGAGTCTATACAGGAAAAAGAAAACGAAAAATCTAAACTTTTAGAAATTTCCAGTGGAATTACTTTGGTGAAAAGCACCAAGGATTTGGTTGAATTAATCGAAAACAAAGTCAAACCAATTTTCCCTTTTGATAACATAGGTTTATATTTAATTGATGTGGTCAATGATCAAATGAGTGAGGTTTTTAATGACAACATCACCTATGATGAACTACAAGAAGGCTTGAAAAGTAAGAATTTGTTAGGGCCTTGGAAACTAAGTGAATCAGATCCAAGAAGTTGGTGGATCAAAGATTATATCGTAATTAATCAAATAGAAAAGGAATTGAAATTTTCAATTGGTAAACCATGGGAGGAGCAATTTATTTTAGGTTTGGAATATGGGTTGAAATCATTTATTGGTGGTCCGCTTGTTTCTCAAGGTCAAAAAATTGGTGCAATATGCTTTAACTCAAAAGCTGATGATTTTTTTCATGAAGATGATAAGCCCTTATTTAAATCTATTTCAGAACAATTGGCAACAGCATTGTCTAATATTCTTTCCCATGAAACCATTTTAAAAAAGGAAAGAGAAAGCCAATTGTTGATTGAGGTCAATGAATTAATAGCGACAGTTAAAACCCCGGAAAGTCTTCTTGAGATAATCATCAATAAAGTAAAGCCTTTTTTTAATTTTCATGACTGCGGTCTTTTTGTTTTGGATAGCAAAAAGGATTTCCATGAGGATTGGGCTGTGGATATTATTGATTTAAGCCCAAGCGACTGGAATAATATGCTGAGGTTAAAAGTTCAGAGATATAAACAAAAAGATTCACCAGTCGAGTATATATTAAAAAGAATTAGTGAAGAAAACAGCCCTGTGGTTATCGATTTTCCAGACTTAATTAAACTGTATCCTGATTATCCTCAATTTACTAATTTTGATGTATTAGGTTATGGATATAGGGATTGCCTTGGGTATCATTTAAAAATTGATGGAGAGGTTCGTGGTTTTTTTTGTATGAATGCCTTAAAGAAAGATTTTTTTAATCCTGAAGATTTTTCATTTTTCCAATCAATCTGCCATTCAATTTCCATTGCAGTAAAAAATATTCTTGAACACAAGCAGTTAGTCTCGAAAGAAAAAGAAAAGGCCATGCAGGTAACCTTTAACAATATTTTTTCGGCAAAAATTGATTGGAAAGAAAAATGGGTTGGCTTTGGCCAAGAAATAAATAAATTAATTCCTTTTGATTTACTGATTGTACAATTTAATAATCAAGATGAAAACAATACGTTTGTAATAGAGATGATTGGTTTCCAAGAATATAGGATTTTGGAAATGCAAGAGCTTTTGAAAATATTGGATATCAACTTCAGTCAGTTCGAAGCATTAAAAAAATCTATTGCAATTCATCCCAACGGTATTTTTGTGGAGAATGAGCTTCAAAATCTATTTGTAGAAAATCCTCCAATTCGATTCTTATCAAAACTAAAAAAGGTAAATGCATTAATGAATTCATTTATCAGGCTTTCACCATCAAAAAGTTACCAGTTTACTATTCTGAATAGCAAAGAACAGATTTTGGGTCAAGATCATTATGAGTGTGTCACACGGATTTTGCCGACTTTAAAGTTATGTCTCGAAAAAAGTCTTGCTTATGATGAAATCAAGCAGCTATCAGGTAGATTGGAATTAGAGAAGGAATATTTGATGGAGGAAGTACAGCATGGGAATAATTTTGGTGAAATCATTGGTACCAGTGAAGCTGTAATGAAAACACTTAAAGCGATTGGGAAAGTTGCCAAAACTGATTCTACTGTATTGATTGAAGGGGAAACTGGCACCGGAAAAGAATTAATAGCGAGGGCGATTCATCAACAATCAAATCGAAATGATAAGCCCTTGATCAAGGTTAATTGTGCTTCACTTCCTCCTCAATTGATCGAATCAGAATTATTCGGTCATGAAAAAGGATCATTTACCGGGGCGACTGATCGGAGGATAGGTAAATTTGAACTGGCGAATAAAGGCACATTATTTTTGGATGAAATTGGGGAACTGCCTTTAGAACTCCAACCAAAACTGTTGAGAGCTTTACAAGAAAGGGAAATAGAAAGAGTAGGTGGAACAGGAAGTATTTCCTGCGATGTGAGGATAGTAGCAGCAACAAATAGAGACTTAGAAGTGGAGGTGAGAAAAGGAACATTTAGAGCCGACTTATTTTACCGATTAAATGTTTTTCCCATTGTTTCTACACCTTTGAGAAATAGAAAGGAAGATATCGCCGATTTATGTAAATATTTTTCCGGAAAATTTGCCAAAAAAATCGGGAAGCATTTTGAGGGATTTTCGAAATCATCAGTAGAGTTTTTAAACAATCATTCATGGCCAGGCAATATACGGGAACTGCAAAATGTGATTGAGCAGGCAATAATTACCTCCGAAGGTAAACTTATTGAATGTAACGCTTACTTTAAAAGTAGAGCCAAGGAGAAATCACAAAATTCAAATGGTACTCATGAAGTACTTTCTTTCGGACAGAATATCGTTCAAATGAATGAATACCTTCTAGAATTGGAAAGAAATCATATTCTAGAAACTTTAAAGAACACCAAATATAGAATTAGAGGTGAAGGAGGTGCCGCTGAAATTTTAGACATTCATCCCAATACTTTGGAATCAAAACTTAAAAAACTTGGAATTAGTAAACGATACGTTTAGTATTTCTAAATAATACCTACGAGATTATCGTGTTATTCCCCATTTTTGAGTCCGAGAAATTCAAATTAATTTTGATCAAATAATTTAAAAGAATTTTAAGCAACTGATTATTAGTATTTTATAAATTATTTTTTTCATGGATCCCATTTTGTTTTTGGTTCAAAAACAAAAACAAAATGAAAATGAAAGCAAGAATCACTTTAACAATCATTGTGGTTTTTATCAGCATGAATATAATTTATGCCCAAAAACCCGGAGACAAACTTTTAAGTCCAAATAACCATACGTTGATTTTAATTGACCATCAGCCTCAAATGGCTTTTGCAACCCAGTCACATAGTGTAGAACTGATTAGGAACAATGCCGCCATGATTTCTAAGGCAGCTAAGGCCTTCAAGTCATCGGTGGTGATTACATCAGTAGCCGCTAAGTCATTTAGTGGCCCCATTTTTTCAGAAATCACAGACGTATTTCCTTCTGAGCCTGTTATTGACAGAACAACTATGAATACTTGGGAAGATCCGGCTGCATATAAGGCAATTATAGGGAAAGGGAAAAAGAAGTTGGTTTTTGCAGGACTTTGGACTGAGGTATGTATTGTAGGTCCTGTCTTAAGTGCTCTTGGTGAGGGATATGATGTTTATTTTATCACTGATGCCTCTGGCGGGGTGAGCAAGGAAGCACATGACATGGCTGTGGCCAGGATGATTCAGGCAGGAGCGCAACCTATGACAAGCATTCAATATTTATTGGAACTTCAACGGGATTGGGCCAGACAGGAAACGTATGATGTAGTCAATGAAATTGCCAAAGAGCATGGTGGCGGCTATGGCTTGGGTATCAAGTATGCAAAGGAAATGTTCAATGCTCAAGAAGGGAAAAAATGAGGGTTTATATATTGTTATTCTTAACCTTCTCCTTTATTCATCATACAAGTTTTTCACAGGCCAGAGTTAATAATTCTGGCCATGATTATCCTGACCTTATACTTCACAATGCAAAGATCATTACTCTTGATAATGAAAGACCTCAAGCAGAATCGGTCTCAGTCAAAAACGGTAAGATTATTTCCGTTGGGGAAAATAAAGATATCCTTAAAAGTAAAGGCACAGGAACTATCATTATTGATGCAAAAGGAAAAACTGTCATTCCAGGCCTATTTGATTCGCATAACCATGTGATTCGAGGTGGAAGATTTTACAATACTGAGTTAAGGTGGGATGGTGTGAGAACTTTGGAGAGAGCATTGGAAATGTTAAAAATCCAAGCTGAAAGAACTCCTCCAGGACAATGGGTAAGGGTTGTAGGTGGATGGTCCCCGTACCAGTTTGAAGAGCAAAGGTTTCCAACTCTTGAGGAAATCAATAAGGCAACGGGGGATATACCGACGTTTGTGCTGTATCTATACGGTCATGCATATCTAAATCAGGCTGGATTAAAAGCCTTAAATATAAACTCTTCAACTCCCAGCCCAAGAGGAGGATTAATTGAAAAAGATTTGGATGGAAACCCAACTGGACTTTTGATTGCAGAACCTAGTGCTTTTCTCCTATATTCTACACTAGCGAAACTGCCGGAATTAAGCCAAGAAGAGCAAATCAATTCTACCAAACATTATATGTGGGAATTAAATAGGTTGGGAATAACCTCAGTGGTGGATGCGGGTGGTGGCTTTCAGAATTTCCCGGAGGACTATGGCATTACCGATTTACTATATGAAAAACAAGAACTCACTGTAAGGATGCCCTATTATCTTTTTGCCCAAAATGCGGGAAGCGAATTTGATGATTACCAAAAATGGATACAATCGGTGGAAATAGGCCCCTCATGTGATATTGAAGATGTCTCAACCCCTAATCATTTTGGAAAAAGATTTCTTGAATATCATGTGCAAGGTGGTGGAGAAAACTTAGTAGCAAGTGCAGCTGATTTTGAGAATTTCGATCAACCTAGACCAGAATTAGCCCCTGCCATGGAAACACAGCTTAAAAAGGTTTTAGAATTATTGATATCAAACAGGTGGCCCTTCAGACTTCATGCAACATACGGTGAAAGTATTCATAGGTTCTTAAATGTCATTGAAGAAATAAATGGTGAAATCCCTTTGGACGGTCTATTATGGTTTATCGATCACGCTGAAACGGTATCTGAAAATAGTCTTCAAAGGATTAAAGCGCTGGGAGGAGGAATTGCCATACAACACAGAATGGCCTACCAGGGAGAAAGTTTTATAAAAAGATATGGGAAAGAATTAGCCGGAGGCTCTCCTCCCCTTTCAAGAATAATAGAATTAGAAATTCCATTGGGAATGGGCTCTGATGGTACCAGGGTAAGTAGTTTTAATCCTTGGGTAGGATTGTATTGGTTAAGTACCGGAAAAACAGTTGGGGGAAATCAACAACTATTTCAGGAGAACATTCTCAGTAGAAAAAAAGCACTGGAGCTTTATACAAAAGGGTCTGCCTCTTTATTGAGGTTGTCTGATAGAGGTACGATATCTAAAGGCATGATAGCCGATTTTGTGATTCTATCTGAAGATTACTTTCAGATTGAGGCTGAAAAAATCCTCGAAATTGAAGCTTTGGTTACAGTTGTTAACGGAGAGATAGTATTTGCTCAACAAGATTTCATTCACTACTGGCAAGAGTTACCTGCTGCAATGCCACAATGGTCTCCCATCAATGCATTTGGCGGATATCAAAACAGAAATTAAGATGCAAAAGATAATATGGATAATTTTAGTCCTTTTAGCTGGTGGTATGCTACCTGTTCAAGCTGGATTGAACGCTAAAGTTGGTCGGATAATTGAAAGTCCAGTTCATGCATCCTTGATTTCATTTTTGGTAGGAAGTATCGGTCTCTTCACGTATGTTTTGATCAGTAGGCTCCATTTCCAAGCAAGTGAAATCAAAAACATTCCTATTGAGGCATGGGGGGCTGGAATTTTAGGAGCTATTTATGTAACAATAATCATATTGGCTTTTCCTAGATTGGGCGCTGCATTGACTTTTGGATTGGTGGTCGCTGGACAATTGTTCCTTTCTCTCTTACTGGACCATTACAAGATTCTTGTTCTTCAACCTCATACCTTTTCATTGCAGAGGTTGGGGGGTGTTGTTCTGATTATTATAGGGGTTTTAGTAATAAGGAAATTTTAAAAACCAGGACAAAATGGTTATACCCAAAACAGCTCTATTTTTTACATTTTTCCTTTCCTCCCTGGAGGCGTTTGGACAAGTTAATCCAGTTTTCAAAAGCTTGAGGTTTGAAGATGATTTTAAGAAGTTTCAGGAATCTAAACCTATCTCATCTTATGAGCAATTGAAATACATCAATTTTGGAGAAAAAAGTAAAGGCTGGATGAGTGTTGGTGGGGAATTTAGATTTCAATATCAGTTTTTCACAAATGAATTATGGGGTGTTTTAGAAGATGATCCAGATGGATTTATTCTTTTCAGAAATCTTGTACATTTCAATATCAGCAACGGGAAAAATCTAAGATTCTTTGGTCAGATAAAAAACAATACCATTCAAAGTAGAATTCATCCTATAAGATCCATTGATCAAAACATTTTGGGTTTGCATCAATTTTTCGCCGAATGGGACACTCAGATTTTAGGAATTCCAACATTTGTAAGAGTAGGCAGGCAAGAAGCAAGTCTGGGTGCCCAAAGATTGATAGCAACAAGAGAAGGTCCAAACAACAGACTAAGCTTTGATGGGATTAGAGCAGGCATTCGCTCTGATTTCCTGGATATTGATTTATTGTATTATCACCCCGTATTAGAGACCCCTGGGATTTTTGATGGAAGGTTCAATTTTGAAAGCCGTGTCTATGGATTCTATTTAGTCAGGCATTTAAATCCTTCAAAAAAGGGAGCTGATTTATATTTTTTAAGAGTAGAAAATGATTTGGCTGTATTTGATCCTGAGAGGGGGCCAGAAAAAAGAAATTCGGTAGGCACAAGAATATTTGGAGAGTTAAACAGATTTAGTGGAGATTTAGAATTCATATATCAATGGGGTAGATTTAACGAGGGAAGTATTTCAGCTTATACAATTTCTACAAATATAAATTACCGATCAAGTATTCATGATAAACGACTGATTTTTGGTTTAAAAACCGAAATAATTAGTGGTAATAAAAATCTTGACGATGATGTTTTGGGAACATTTAATCCCTTATACCCAATGGGTGCATATTTTGGGTTAGCGGCATTAATCGGACCATCAAATCTTATTGACATACATCCTTCAATTCAATTTTTTCCATGGAAGAATTTTAGGCTAAATGTAGACTATGACATTTTCTGGAGGCATTCCACCAATGACGGGATTTACGGGCCTAACGTAAGGCCGATTTTTTCTGGTGTAAATGCTCAAGAAAGGTATATCGGAAGCCAATTGGGCATGTTTGTAAATTATTATTTTCAACCACACTTCACTATAACTTTAGAGCATACATATTTTCAAAGTGGAGATTTCTTAAAGGAAGTTTCCCCAGGAAAGAATTTGAATTTTACAGCCTTAACTATACAATTTAAATATTAAAATTATGAAACCAAATCTTGGAATTAAGGACGAAGACAGAGCTTCTGTAGCACTTGAATTGAGTAAACTTCTCGCAGATGAATTTATCCTTTTTACAAAAACCAGAAACGCACATTGGAATCTTGAAGGGAGCAATTTCTCATATTTTCATACTTTTTTTGAAAAACAATTTTCACTTCTTGAAGATAACCTGGATGAAGTAGCCGAACGAATAAGAGCATTAGGTCATTTTGCTCCTGCTACTTTAAGTATGTTTCTGAAACTGACTCATCTTTCAGAAGTGACTAGAAAGGATAACTCGGTCCGAGGATTTGTAGAATTACTCCTTGAAGATCATGAACAGATCATTATGCAATGCAGATCTTTAGTGAAAACCTTTACTGAAAAATATAATGACATTGGTTCCGGGGATTTTGTAACCGGATTATTGGTTAAACATGAAAAAAATGCCTGGTTGCTCAGATCACATCTTAATGGGAAATTATGAAAAAACAACTTAAAGCTGAAAATTCGCAGAAAATCAGAAGGGGGCTTTTCAATATTGATATTTACTTACCGGGATTGTCAATAAATAATCCTGCGGATCCTAACGGTCTTTTCCAATTGGGAAGGTTTGACATGGCGCACTTGTTACCTGGTGTTTTTGTTGGAATGCACCCTCACAGAGATGATGAAATTCTCACCTATATTAGGGAGGGGACCATGGTTCACGAGGATACAGAAGGAGGTACCGAACAGGTTTCAGAAACAAATTTAATGCTCATGAATGCTGGTAAAGGGATTTACCATCAAGAATCAATCCCCAATTCAGGTAAAGATGTAAAATTATTACAGATTTTTATCCGACCAGAACGGCCTGGATTAGAACCTAGAGTTCAATTTTCAACTCTTGGAAATGCCTATTCTATCAATAAATGGAGAGTTGTAGCAGGACCAATAGATCATATTCCAAAACCGGCATTAATTATTCAAAGTGCCGTTTTGGTTTATGATTGCAGACTTCAAGGTGATTCTATTTCTATTCATTTCAAAAAAGATAAATTTTATTTACTCTTTGTTTTTGACGGCCAAGTAGAAAATGAGGGAATCAAATTAAAAAAAGGTGATGGTCTAATATTTTCGGACGAATCAATTACTCTTTATTCAGGTAGTGTCTCCGATTTAGTCCTGTTCGAGTTAGATCAAAATGCACCTTACACAAGAGAAGGGATGTATAGTGGAGTCTCTTGAGAAATTCATTTTAATCAATGGTATTTCCGGAAATTTTATTTTGGGATTCAAGGACTGTTAGATAAACCTTTGGAGATACAATTATTTGAAATTAAAAATCCTTCAAAATGTTGAAAAAAAATACCACTATAAAGCTGATTAACAACCCAAAAAGAGGAATCACTCAATTAATTGATGATGAAATTCAGATAGCTGAGGTAAATTATCGAATTTTGGATGACAAGCTTTTATGTATTGACCACACTTTTGTAAATCCTGATTTTAGAAACGAAGGCTACGGAAATTTAATAATTTCAAAACTGGAAAATATTGCTCAAAAAGAGGGTTTAAAAATATTTCCAATTTGTCCTTTTGCAAAAGATATTCTAAGTCAAAAAATAGGAAAAAACCAATTAATAAAAAAAGCGGAATCAACATGACACCACCTTTTTGCACTATGAAATATCAACCCATTAACCAGATTTAATTTATTAAATTGACTAGAATCTCTTGGTACATTATATTTAATATTATCCTTCCTTTATCTGTAGACCAATCATTTGCAATTTCTGCCATTAATTGATTAGTAGAAGTTAAAATTACTCCATGTTTTTCCATTCGGCGCAATGCAGTTTCGTCTGCCAACTGAGTAGGAGATCCACCAGCATCTACAACAACCTGAACTTGATACCCTTCTTCTACTGCACTAATAGCTGGAAATACTGTACAAACATCATTTGTAAGTCCCGCTAAAACAATATTTTTTTTTCCTGTTGCTAAGACCGCATTTTTGAATTCAGCATATTCCCATGCATTTACCATCCCGGTTCTTTTCACCCTTGTCTCATATTCTTTTGGGGCTATATCCAAAAAATCATTTATTAATGGGCCTTGAAAATTATTTTCATTACTAGTAGTCAAAATCAGTGGAATACCACACTCTATAGCAGTCCTTGCCAAAGCTCTTGCATTTTTGATCAATTGCTCATGTGAGATATTTCTAGCCAGTTTGATAGTACCTACTTGATGATCTATCAATAAGAAAACAGTATTTTCCGTATCGTATCTGCTCATTTTTATTTTATAATTATTGAAAACAAAATTCTAAAATCTTAGAATCATAAAAAATGTCAAAATCTATTAAAATGCTATCAAAACAAAGAAAATATCCACGAAAAATAAGGAGTTATCACTTTTGAAAATTCTTGATTTTCGTGTTTGGAACTGTGAAACCATGTTTGTTGTAAAATTTAAGCAAAATCAATATCAGCAGGATTTTTGGTATTTACTTTTATAATTAATGAAAATATTTTATGAATAAATCAACAAATTCAGCAACAGTCTTCATCCAGGACCAATCTTTTACTAAGACTATTAAGCTTTTGAATAAAGAGAAAAAAAATTCTTCTCAAATTTTGATCAATTTGGTTGACCATTTTAATCTTGATGAGCCTATTTGTTTTAAAGTTTTAAGAAAAAATAAAGAATTTAAAATTGGCCTGTCTGAAATTCTTGAATTATCTATTTCTTTTTCTCTCGAAAATCTAAATACCGAAACCTATCCAATTTCTTTTATCGCAGAATTAGAGCATTTATTTATGGATAATAGGATAGATGAAATGATTATTAAAGAACAGGATATGAAAAGAATCATATCAATAATTTCGGTCTTAAGTGACCTACAAAGTCCAAAGGAAAATAATATATTATTTATGTATTACTTCAGGATTTTTATCAAGGAATTGATTCTTTTTTCTAATTCATCGAAATCAGAAAACAGAATTATTAGTCGGGATGACCATATTTATTTATCCTTTAAAAGACTATTGACTATTCATCATATTAAAGAAAGGAAAATTCAATTTTACGCAGACAACTTATTTATTTCTAATCAGCAATTATCACTGATTGTAAAGAAAAAAACAGGCCATAGTGCAAAGTCAGAAATTCTTAAATTCCTACTTAGAAGGATCAAACAAATGTTGATTGAAACTTCTATGACTATTTCTGAAATCTCTTATTTTTTAAGTTTTAATTCACCTGCGGAGCTCAATAAGTTTGTAAAAAAATATACTGGACTTAGTCCCCAAAAATTACGGACGAACTTCCTTAAACACATCGAATCAATCTAAAATAAGCAAAATATCATATTTATTTTCATCGGGTTTATAGGAGGTCGAACATGATGCCAGCTAAAATGATACTCTCCAAGTTTATTTTCAAAATTTTTGAATTTGTTCAGATAGATTGTTTTGGATAGTTTTTCTCTTGAGTTTGTCACCCTGACATCTTCTCTCAGTTTTTTTTCATCATAAATTGAATCTTATACAATAAGGCTATTCATTTTACTTCAATACTACTTTACTTTTAGCATTCCAGGTGGAAACCTTTCTTTTTTATTATGGACATAGATAAAATCTTCTAATTTATCAGAGCGAATGTTTGTCTTTGGTGTGATTGATTTTAAACCTTTTTATCCAAAAAACGGTCTTGTCGTTTTATTAACGTCTGAGTTTACATAAGTCGCTTTTCTCTTTATTGCCTCCTTTTCTCTTTTAGCATTAAAGCCTGTGGCTCACGGAGGTCTCCTCTAATAAACCATAGTTTTTATTTCATTCTGCCGGCAAAAAAAGCTTCATCGTTCCTTTTTTAAACAACACTTCGTCCAAATGCCCCATTTTTTGTTGGTCAGTTGTCATTAAGTGCATATGCAGATAAGTGTCATGGTGGGTAAAAATTGCTTTATGCTCTGTTGAGAAGAATCCGATTAATTCCGATTGTTCATTGTTTACTTGATAATTCACTTGTCCTTTATGGGCTTCCTCCGGCGAACTGACATTTGAACCTTTTGGCAAATTCACGATATGGATTGTCGCATGTTCAACTATTCCGTCCATTTTAAACATATATGGTCGAGATAGGTTCTTAGTCACATCGTCGAGATATATTTCTAGTTGTTTAATTGTTTGAATGCTATCGGGTAAGGCCTGCTCTGTCCACTTCGAGATGTTTGCATAACCAAAAAATGGGGCTTTAATGTCATAAGTTTCCTCAACTTTCATTGTTGAGTCAGAAGTAACGGTTGATTTATAAGATTTACCGTCAATAATTAAAATTTCTCCTGCTAGGTATTCGACTGGTCCAAGTCCGTATAAATTTGTCTTGTTTGCAATGGTATCAAGGTTTATGTTTCCATAAAGTTGTCCATTCAACATTACTTTTTTCATCTCTCCAACAATTTTTACTTCGTTTGTAGAATGTTTGGCCTTGGTCGTGCAATTTGTTAAAGTCAAAATTGTCAAACAGAGAAGTATTGTTTTAAAATTCAATTTTATCATTTTGTTTTTTTTATTTGTCTTTCAACAATGAGGCATAACGTCTGAAGGTACCTCACAATAGGCGGCGACTTAGAAGTACTTCACTGTCAATCAAGTAACCCACTACAAATTTCACCAATCCTTACAACCACCAACTATTCTTTGAATGATTTCGATTGTCAATGGTTTGGAAATATATTCATCTACTATTTCAAATTGCAAAGCATTGTTAATATCCTCGACATTGGTTGAACTGCTGGATACGATGATTTTGAATTGCTTTTTCACGCAAGAATCCAAGGCTCCAAAACTTTTCAGAAATTCCCACCCATTTAAAACAGGCATCTCTAAGTCCAAAATTATTAAAGTTGGAGTTAAATTTAATGTTGATGTAGTCTGAAATTCTTGGTTGATGTAATTGAGGGCCTGAAGTCCATTATTAAAATCTAATACTTCACCTTTAAATCCAATAAAATTTAGAATCTTTCTATGTATCAGATTCAGTATTATATCATCATCAATCAAGATAATTTTTAGGGAGTTTGAGGAATTAACCATGAATGGGAAATTAGTTAAAGAGTGATCAATAGAATTTATATTGGTCTTTCTCATTCTGGTCATCCGAAAATATTAATTTATCTTGACATTAATCAATAATAATTACTTTTTTTTCTGTTTTCACGAAATTCCATTACCTAATTCGTTCATTTAAAAAATTTATCGTAAAACCTTATTACATCATTGTAAAAACCTGTTGAGCCTTTTATCAGCCTCCTACTCTCTCCCAAATAAATTAACAACCTTAAATTTATTTATTGATAAATGACCAGAATATATATGAAAATAAAAGGTAATCCTTTTAGAAAATTTCATCAGTTTTAATTAAACAGAACCAAATAGTCCGTTACCGAACGTTTTTGTCCGTAATAATTAAGTTTTTATCATGCAATGTTACTTTTTTGGGCCAAATGAGGGTTTAGAACTGGCATGAAAGTGGAATTATCCTTTGGAAAAAAGATTAAAAACTTGAATCCAAATAGTTTTTTCCTGATTTAGAAAACCATAAAAAAAATGATTAAAAACTACCTGAAAATCGCTTTTAGAAATCTTTTGAAAAAGAAAGCATATTCCTTTATCAATATATTTGGATTGGGACTGGGAATGGCCTGTTGTTTCATGATTTTTATGTTTGTCCAGGATGAACTTTCTTATGATACTTACCATGAAAAAGGAGATAGAATATACCGTGTGACACATGGGAGTCTTCCGTCCAAAGACCAACCTGAAAATGCGGGAGCAAATCCTTTTTGGGTTTGGAATAATGCACCGGTGGGACCTGCTCTCAAAAGCTATTTTCCTGAAGTAGACAAAGTGGTCCAATTCTCCGGTAGTTCTGATATTCTGCTGACTGATGGGGAAAATTCTTATCAGGAAGAGGGCGTATTTTTTATGGATTCGACAGCTTTTGATGTTTTTAGTTGGAAGGTGGTTAAAGGCGATTCCAAAAATGCCTTGACCGCACCATACAGTATGGTGATGACGGAAAGTACTGCCAAAAGGTATTTTGGAAACGAAGATCCGATCGGCAAAACTATGAAAGGAAGTGACTCCCCAGGAAGGTCAAACGCCGGGGATTATACCGTAACAGCGGTTATTGAAGATGTTCCTACCAATTCCCATTTCAAATTCAACATGCTGTTATCCTTAAGTACATTTAGGCAATATAGGCCTGAAGTATTTGATTGGTGGGGTTATGCAGATTTCTATACTTATTTCTTGGTCAACGAGAATTTTGACCTTGAAGCTTTTGAGCAAAAGATACCTGATTTTCTAGCTGCAAGGCAAGATGATCCACTCTATACCATCCGTGTCGAGCCATTGAAGGATTTTTACCTTAGAACAGATGCTGATAGACAACCCGGCGAAACAGGAAGTTTGTCCAATATTTATGTTTTTTCGGTGATTGGAATTTTCATTTTGGTCATCGCCATGATCAACTTTATGAACCTGTCCACAGCCAGGTCCATGGAGCGTGCCAAGGAAGTCGGAATCCGGAAGTCTGTAGGAGCTGGAAGAAAACATCTGGTATTCCAGTTTCTCGGGGAATCCATCATCATCGTGTTTCTTGCAATGCTGGCTTCAATCATTTTAGTTTCTTCTTCAATGCCACTTATCAATGGTATTACCGGAAAGGAACTGGAGTTGGCCCGGTTTATCAGTTGGCAAACTGTTCCTGCTTTGGTCGGGATTTTATTTGCAGTTGGGATTTTAGCTGGATCGTATCCCGCCTTTGTCTTGTCCGGATTTAGGCCTGTTCAGATCCTAAAAGGGATTTCTGTAGCTAATAGCAGTGGGGTCAGCCTAAGAAAAGGACTTGTGGTTTTTCAGTTCAGCTTGTCCATTATCCTCATTGCAGGAACCATCATAGTGTATAATCAAATGAACCACCTGTTGGACAAAGACATGGGCTTTGATAAAGAACAAATGTTGGTGCTTGATTATAATTATGATGAAATAGTCAACAGCAGGTCAAGTGCTCTCAAAAGCGAACTGGAAACAAATCCTGCAATTATTTCTGCAGCTTTCTCTAGGAGTGTTCCGGGTGGTTATTTCCCCAATGCCGGAACTGAAATAGAAAATCCAGATGGTGAAATGAAAATGGACGGACAGGCGATATTCCAGGTTGGGATAGATTTTATAGATCATTTTGATATGGAGTTGGTGGCCGGAAGATCCTATTCAAGGGATTTCCCTTCTGATTCCACTTCGGCCTTGGTCGTCAACGAAGCTGCTGCCCGTCAATATGGCTATGCCAATCCTGCTGATATTGTTGGGAAGAAATTTGACCAATGGGGAAGGTCAGGAGAAGTTATTGGAGTGGTGAAGGATTTCAATTTCATTTCCCTTCACCGCACCATCGAGCCATTGACGCTGCCATTTGTAGCCTATGCCAGTAGGTTCCTTTCACTCAAAGTAAAGTCTGACAATTTGCAGAAAACCATAGCTGAAGTGGAGGAGGTTTGGAAGAGTATCGCTCCTCACAGACCGTTTTTATACAGTTTCTTGGATGAGGATTTTAACAAACAATACCAAGCTGATTTCAAATTCAGGAAGATTTTTACCGCATTTTCTGTATTGGCGATACTGATTGCCAGTTTGGGATTGTTCGGTTTGGCTACCTATACGGCAGAAATCAGAACCAAGGAAATAGGAATCAGAAAAGTACTTGGTGCAGAGGTTTCAAGTATAGTCACTTTGCTGTCCAAAGATTTCATCAAACTTGTATTGGTGGCAATTGTGCTTGCAACCCCGATCACTTGGTATGCGATGAATAAATGGCTGGAAGGATTTGCTTATAAAGTGGAAATTGCTTGGTGGGTTTACCTATTGGCAGGAATGGTTGCCGTCATCGTGGCTTTGGCCACCATCAGTTCACAGGCGTTTAGGGCAGCGATGCTGAATCCGGTGAGGAGTTTGAAGAGCGAGTAAAGAAGGGAGGAAGGATAGAAGGTCGGGTATATGCTAGAAGCGAGAGTTTAGCGACGAGCGGAGAAAAGCAAAATAGACTGACAGCAAAAGAAGGCCTAATATTTCAAGTTAATTACATTAAAACAACATTAATGAGTATATCAAACCGAATTATTTTATTTTCCTTTTTATTAATTGGTTTAGTAATATTTTCTTGTAATGATGAAAAATCTAATTATCAAAGTGTTAATCAAAGTGCAATTGAATATCAAATTGATTCTATTGTAAAACCATTTATTTCAGATTCTTTAATTGCAGGAACAGTGGTAGGGGTGGCTCATAAAGGAGAGGTTAAACTTATTAAGTCCTACGGTTTCTCTGATTTAAATAAAAAAAATTCGTTAGAAAAAAATGCCGTTTTTCCCATTGCATCAGTTTCAAAAACATTTACTGCTATTGCAATAATGCAACTAGTAGAAAAAGGACAAATCAATTTGGATGATAATATTGAAAAGTTCATTGATTTTGACACAAAAGGCAATGTAATTACCGTTAGAGAACTGCTAAATCATACTTCTGGAATTAAAGACTATACTGAATCAGATATACCAAGCAAATTACAAAAGATTGGATATTCATCGGAAAACTTACTCCAACTATTAGAAGAAAAAGAGTTTGATTTTAAGCCTGGCGAGGCAATGGACTATAATAACTCGGGGTATTACCTTTTGGCAATAATAATTGAAAAGGTAAGCGGATTATCGTATCAACAATTTTTAAATGATAATATTTTTCAACCTGTTTCGATGACAAGCACTGCTAACTGCTATTCATTAACTGGAAACTTAATTGTTAATGGGTATAATTTGAGCAGAGAAGGAAACCTCAATGCAGCGGAAGTATTAGATTTTCAAATGGCTACAGGTGCTGGCTCGATATGTTCAACAGTTGAAGACTTACTAAACTGGCAAATCGCTTTTCATAAATCAAATGAGCTTTTAGAAAAGAATAGCTATAACACTATGATAACTGCCAATAAATTACAAAATGGAGGTTTCACCAAATATGGTCTCGGTATTGAAATAAATCAATACAATGGAAATGAAGTGTTTTCTCATAATGGAGTGATCGAAGGATATTTATCTGATATGAGGTATTTTCCCGAAAGCGATTTGATAATTGTAACTTTGATAAACACACTGGGAAAAATAAAGCCAATGAATGTTTCAAATACTATTGCTGATTACTTTATCCAAAATAAGAATGTTGCTAAATCCTATGATGGTAATATTGAAGAATTATCGGGCAGTTACATAGGGTTGGTTATGGGCATTAAAATACAAATGAGTGTTTTTGAAGAAAACGGGAAGCTATTTATTGAAAGCCGAGGAAATAAGTTTCAGATACAATTTATAGGACAAAATATGTGGTTAGCGGAAGATGGGTATACTTATACGTTTATCGAGAATAAAATGCAGGTAAATGATCCCAAGGTGAGTATAATATTTAACAAAGAGGAATAATACTCAATTTATAACCCTTGCTGATTGGCATTGGGTAGTGTCCTCGAAATGCATTTTGCTTAATGTACATTGTACCCCTATTTGAATTTTATCTTGGATATTGTCTGCCCTGTAAATTTTGTAGGCTTGTCCATATCACGGATTGCAAACTCAATTGCTTCTTCAATCAATGCCTTCACTTTTGGGTTTCTGTAGTCGGATGGCATTTTCACATCTACATGCCTTATCAAATTCCCAGTTCCTATCAAAAGTTTATTAGGATCTTTTAAAAGTGTCCCTTTATTAAATCCCAAATTCAGGTGGTTTGAATAGATCGGCAACATACAAAATGCATCTGTTAGCTTGTCTGAAATTGAAAATACTGCTGTCAAGGCGTGGGTATGATACAGAAGTTCATTGCTGTCAGGATATAAATCCAGGATATATTGGCGTATATCATTAAACAGGTCAATTACTTCCTGGTCTTTTAAGTCCAAGAAAAACTGAAAGTCAGGATGAATTGCTTTTGGTTTTGTCATATTGCATCATTGTCATATTGCATTGCACAAAATAGATTCCCTTCAGTGTCTAAAAACTTTGATATCCAGCCGACATAGGGTATTGCCGTCTTTGGCATAAGGACTTGCCCGCCATTATCCTCAACCTTTTTAATTATGGTTTCTATATTTTCAACCCCAATAGTGCATTCCAATCCAATTATTTTTTCAGAAACCGGTGAATATTTTCTTGACTGCATTGCTCCAATCAATTCTCCATCTTCAGTTTTATCAGCTTTGATTTGTAAAAAGTCATCTTGTCCATAAGAGTTAAAACCCCAATCAAAAACCCCATCATAGAATTTTTTAGCCCGTTCAATATCGTCTATGTGAATGGCGAAGTGTGTCAATTTGTTTTTCATACCCTAGTTTTAATTTGTTTCAGTGTTGTGGTTTTATTGCCTGCATAAGGTTTCGCAAATAAGAAGATTGGTTTTAAAAACTCAGAATACTTTCCTAACACCAACCATTAAATCAATTCAAGCATTCAATTTAAATTACAAAGCATCTGGACTTAAAAAAACATTAGCGGTTATTATCTATCCCTCTTGAAATTTAGGGTTTTCATAAATGAAAAAAATACCCTAAACACGGTATTTTTCGATGATATTATTGTATTCCCTAAATTTTGGACACCTTAAAGTGGCTTTGATCTGATCAATAATACCTGATAAAATAGGATTGGTATTTATCTCGAATCTATTCTTCATTGTCTTCAGTTTCCCTTTAATACCTATACATATTTTCCACCGCCACATTCAATTTTTTTTCATTATGCAGGAAATAGTCAAAGAAATCCTCGGGCAAAGTCAGGTGCCTGTTAACCTCATCATAAAAATGTAAAACCCTCGAATAAATCATTGTTTTCCCCTTATACAACCTGAAAGTCAAGGGCGCTTCCTGTAGTTCTGATTGGGTAACTTCCATTTCAGCTTCCCTTTTGAGATACCTGATCCAAATGTCCCGGTAACCCATATCATCAATTTTATCCAAACTCTCCAACTTATAATTTTCAATAAATTCATGAAGACTTTCAGGTTCGGTAAATAATTCATAATCAAAACCAATCTCCTCAACTGAGAACTTATGACTGGAATAGATCCCCTCTTCCAGTTGTCCCAATGTCAACCCGTTTGAGGAGGTAAACACCTTACTTTTCTTTGACAAGTATTCATTTAATAAATCTGTTGATTCCATGCTTCTATTTAGATCATATTAAACACAAGGCATTCATTTCCTCTTCTTTCTCGGTAATTTGTCAAGCAAAGTTACTAATTTTGCAGACTTATAAATTTAATTAATACCTCTATGTTTTGTCTTTGCAGACTATGGACTTCTATCTAAGTGATAGGCAGTCCTGAATAAATTCCAATCAATCTTTTTGGTCAAGACAATCAGTCTATGCTTTGTGAGTGCTGTCTTTTTTTTGATGGCATTGCTTTGTCCTAGTTGCTCTGTCGGGTAATACTGTCTATTCACTTCTCTACGATTTGAATTCAAGTATTCACCTGAAAGAATAAATTAATGACAAAAAAGAAATTGCCCGTTCGTTTCACGGGTCAGCACTTTACTATTGATAAAGTGCTAATAGAAGATGCAATAAAACAAGCAAATATAAATAGTCAAGATACGGTTTTAGATATTGGGGCAGGCAAGGGGTTTCTTACTGTTCATTTATTGAAAATCGCCAAGAATGTTGTTGCTATTGAAAACGACACCGCTTTGGTTGAACATTTACGCAAGCTATTTTCCAATGCCTGTAATGTTAAAGTTGTCGCTTGTGATTTCAGAAATTTTGAGGTTCCCAAATCGCCCTTTAAAGTAATCTCAAATATTCCATTTGGTATTACTTCAAATATTTTCAAAATCCTGATGTTTGAAAGTCTTGAAAATTTTCTAGGAGGCTGTATTGTCCTTCAGTTCGAGCCTACTCAAAAGTTGTTTTTTAACAAGATTTACAATCCCTATACAGTGTTATATCATACATTCTTTGATTTAAAACTTCTATATGAGGTAAGTCCGGAAAGTTTCTTACCTCCACCAACTGTCAAGTCAGCTTTGTTAAGCATTAAAAGAAAACAGTCGTCATTTGATTTTGAGTTTAAAGTCAAATACTTAGCGTTTATTTCCATTCTTTTAGAGAAGCCTGATTTAACTGTCAGAACAGCTCTAAAGTCGATTTTCAGAAAAAGTCAGGTCAGGTCAATTGCGGAAAAGTTCGGAATAAACCTTAATGCCCAAATTGTTTGTTTGTCCGCAAGTCAATGGAAAAACTGTTTTCTGGAAATGCTGGAAGTTGTCCCCGAAAAGCGACATCCATCCTAATTCAATGTTGCTTTGTCAGGATCGGATTCTGACAAGAAATCAATGGCTTACATATTCGTTTGACTAAGTTTTTCAATTTTCATTAACCATTTTGCGGTCAATTCATCTTTGGAAAGCCTTACAGGACCGAAAGTTGTATTTCGCACTTTTTTTACTCCAAAAAAAACACTGAAATCCTCAATCAGCCAAAGGCTCCTCACCGATTCCTAAAAAAAAATGGAGCTGGCAATATGACCAGTCTTGCGGAGGGCTGGCAGCGTTTTATTAAGTGGCTTTACAATCCGCACAAATACTTAGTTGTTGGCTGAAGTAATTATGATCATTAAACCTTTGGTTCCCAGAGATAATTCAATAATGGTTAAATTTGTAAACGAAAATAACTTTAAATTGAAATAAATAATATTTATTTTAGATAACACATTCACAACAATAAGAATGTTACGCTGGAAAAATATCAAATCTGTCTATAGCGACCCAATAATAAAGGTTTCCAATTTTGTATTAATTGGATTACCAATTGCAATCGATTTCTTAGGCCTATATAATAAAAAATTAAAGTTGGGAAATAGCTTTTACGAGATTTTTTATTCTAGCGTAGCGTTGTTAATTATGTTTATTCTTTATCGATCTACTGCTCCTACAGAAATAAAAGATTTCAAAAATATGGAAGCTTTTATTGAAAGGCGTAGGTTAAAATTAGCTGATTATCTTCCTGATAAAAAAAAGGAAATTGTTTTAGCAAATTTAGACGATGCTCAAGAAGAGTCAAGATACAAAATCATTAATCTAATGAGGCAAACTGATTCAGCTAGTGATGAGAAAACAAAACTACAAAAGCAATTAGAACTAAATGCTTTGGTTGATAATTTGTTCCCTGGTTGTTTGACTAGATATTTGGAAAATCAATGGATAAGTGTCAATAAGAAAATAACATTCCCGTTAGTCTGTTGTACTATTTTATATATTAGTGCTGCAATAATAATTGCTATAGTTTGCTTTCAACGAATAATGACTGTCATTCAAAATCAAATATTACCATGATAATTATTCCAAACTTATTCAAGGACAATCTCTCTTTAAATACATATTCTACAAAAACTTCAGAACTAGAAATTGTAAATGAATTTTTAGTTAATCGAAAATTTGTATTCGAAAAGACAAATGTTGTGTCAGATTCATACGGAAGAAAAGGGCAACGATTCTTAATTTTAGGTAACGACCAGGTTAAGAAATTTGAAGTAATTTTAAAAATTAAATTTAAAGTTTTAGCAGGATTTGAATTTGATGGGGGTTATGAAAGTGGTTCTTTTACTTCTTCTGACGAAGGCAATGTAGATTTTGATTTTGAAAATGATCCTAATGAAGATTCCTATTGTTGTAAGAGAATTAATGATAGACCTGCAAACCGAGAGTGCGAAGAAATAACTGCACCAGATTATTATGCTGCTGTATTAAAGTGTGCAATGATGGCGAATACAAAAAAGTGGTTTGCCGCAAATACATCAAAGGGGAATTGTCCGTAATGAATACACATTATATTTTTTAATGCGCTAAATAGTATAAAACAACTGAAAATTGACACCAACGTCAGACCGTGAAGAAAGTCCCGTTTATTCTTAGTTCTCCATTTTCAGGTCCTGCTAAAATTAGTTGAAGTTCATTTTGGGTATCCTTAAAATTTCACCTTGCAGCATATTCCTTTTTGACCATCTGCAGAAAAGCATTCCTTTTTGCCGGATCATTAAGAACAGGGGAAATGATCGCTGCCGCAGACTCCGTCAAGGCAACCTGCGAAAACCATAAAATAAACATATTTGACTATCTTAATGACGGGTTCGAAAGAGTCCAAAGCCATAAACAAAAAAGACCTTTATCAGCACCTACCCTCAGACTGGGAAGAATACCTGTCTAAATAAATTAACCTATCTCCGACTCCGGGACTGTCGGATGGATACCCATACTTTCTCAGGAAAATTTATTGCCAAATTAGCTGAAGTAACGGATTTTTGAACTTTTTAAAGAATTCAAAATATACAATTTAATGGAGGTTGGATATCTATTACTAAGTAGGAGGTAGTATTGATGATTTAATTCCTGAGATTGCTTTTGAATACCCGACTTGAAACTGAACAAAATCATTTCCTTTATTTGTTAAATTAAAGAATTGATAAAATCTTATGAAAAGTCGATCTTCTAACTTTTGACCTAAACCATGAATTAATTCAATCTTGTTTCTTACTAACGTAATGTTGTTAAATTCTGGGTCTTCATTAAATCTTGCTAAATTTAATGTCCTATTTATTGAATGTCTTTGTAAGCTTGGATTTATTCTAAAAATTGTAAAATCTGATATTCTGAAATCCAAATAGGTCTCTACCATACCAATATGTGAATTAATTCTTATTCTATTTTCACTTTCAATAGTATTTTCTGGGGTAAGTGTATTTAAAGATGATAAATAATACTCGTATCCAAAACTAACACCTAGCTTAGAACCAGATAAATATTTAGTTTCAAAGAAGTTAAAATTGGTTCCAAATGTTAATGGTCTTTTTTGGATTAGCTCCATCCTATTTGTGATTCTATCATTTTCAAAAATGACATCCTGAAATTCATTATCAAATCTAGAAATTTGGAAATAGGGATTAATATAATTAAAGAATATCGAATTAGAATTTGGTAAATTTTGAGTGTTTAGTGTTATTTTGAATTCACCTTCAGTCATGATTAATCCATTTGGTTCATTAAAAATGGTAGCCATTAAGTCTGTATAGACTCTTAAATCTATATTTAAACTACCTCCTTTTTGAAAAGTATGTGAAGAGCTTTCTTTCGTGAGAGTAAATGTTACATCATCAGGAATTAAATTATTTTTAGATAAATTATCATAATACAAAAAATCTCTTAACTGGATTCCAGTACTTAATTCAGATTTACTTTGCCTTACGTTATAAAAAAAATCTTCTAACCTTCCTTGGTTAAGGTGCTTCAAAGAGATAATCTTTTCATTTTCAAATCTATAATCAATAGGGTTATCAGTTTCAACAAACATCCTTTTTATCACCCCTTCTTCGACATGTATTGTAACAGCTGTTATTTTAAAAGGTGTTTTTAGGTGATTAATTTTTTTAGATTTATTTTCTAATAATTCCTTTTTTTCTAATTCATCTATTCTAAGATAGATTTTACTAATTTCAGTTTGAGCAAATGAAGAAGCAATGAATGTGAATAGGAAAAATATTATTGAAAATCTTTTCATAATTAATATTTTTTAAAGTAAATCAATGAATTGGTTAGAAAATTAATCAAAGAAAATAAAACAAAAAATACCCTATTCACGGTATTTTTTACCAAAAAATTAAAATTTAAAGCTGGTTAAAATAATATTTTTAGGTTTTTATTCCTACCCCCTCAATTATCCCTCCCCTCCACCTGTGCAAACTCTGCCAGTATCCTAGGTAGAAAATCTTCAACAGATATCCCGAACCGTCCCTCCAAGCCACCCACAAAAAGCGTAAGGTCCCTGAGTGGATTGGACTCGGACAGAAAGTCTATGGCAACCTGCCTCGACTTCCGGTGATGGTATAAGATAGCATAGATACCCTTGCCATACAAAAGGGTAAACTCATACCCATCTCCATCTATAAAACACCAAACATGATTGAAATAGGATTCCAGCACTTCGATATCATCCCTTAGTCCAAATTGATAATCCCTTACTAATTCCCTAAGTGCTGCGCTGTCCATGGAAGAAATATATCAATTGATTTTTAAGATAGGAACTGTTTTCTTTATTTAGAATTCCCGGCATTTTTAATAACAACCCTCCCCTAGATTAAACAACTACTTCTAAAGATCCTGCTTGATGGCTATATACATCATTAACGGTTCGGCTTTATTTTTTTGCCCTTTTCAGTTAAAAATCTCATTGTTCTCTGTTAGGATAATCGGATGTCCGTCCGTTATGACAATTGTATGCTCGTGCTGCGCCATAAAGCCACCTTTGTTACCAACCATTGTCCAGCCGTCATTAAGTTCAACCGTGTATGAGGACAAAGTTGAAATAAAAGTCTCAATTGCCACAACAGAGTTCTTTTTAAACCGTCTATGGTCAAATCTGTTTTTATAATTTAGTAACTCGTCCGGTTGCTCGTGTAAACTTCTTCCGATTCCGTGCCCTCCCAAATTTTTAACAACTTTATACCCTCTCTTTTTAGCTTCGGTTTCCATAAGATGCCCTATGTCAGCTATTTTTACTCCTCCTTTAATATTATTTATTGCCTTTTTTAATATTTCTTTAGATGCGTCAACTAATTTTTGATGTTGATGAATATCCTCTCCAAGGACAAATGAGCCACCATTGTCAGACCAATATCCTTCAAGTTCTGCTGACACATCTATATTTATTAAATCACCTTCTTTTAAAATTCTTTTATTTGATGGGATACCGTGACAAAATTCATTATCTACACTGATACATGTCCAACCTGGAAAATTGTATGTTTCGTAAGGTGCAGACTTTGCTCCATAGCTTTTTAAAATATCTGCTCCATAATCATCCAGTTTTTTAGTAGTCATGCCTGGTTTAGCAAATTTTATCATTTCCTTTAAGGTGTAGGCCACAACGTCACTTGCCTTTTTCATGGCTACTAATTCACTTTCTTTTGTTATTGACATATCGCTTATTTATTCTTAGGTTGTATGTTATTAAGCCTCACCGCTAATAAATTTGTCCGGAAAAACCAGACTATTTTTATTTAAACAGAAACAAATAAGCTAGGTTCACTAAACCTAACAATTCCACCTCAAACAAAAGATGCCAACTAAGTGGTATCTTTTGCCAAATCCGTAACCCTTTTTAGAAAATTTTAAAGCGTAAATCTCCAACAGGGTACTCCACAAAAGAAAGGCTAGTTCAAATTTGATGATTTTCTGAGATTTAAAATGACCATGCCTTTTGATCTCTGCAACCGGTTTTTTTCAGTACCTACCCTTTCAATTATCCCTCCCCTCCACCAATGCAAACTCCGCCAAAATCCTTGGAAGAAATTCTTCAACAGCTATCCCAAACTGCTCTTCCAAACCACCCACAAAAAGCGTAAGGTCCATGAGTGGATTGGATTCGCTCAGAAAATCAATGGCAACTTGCCTCAACCTCCGGTGATGGTATGAGATGGCATAGATTCCCTTACCATACAATAGGGTAAGTTCATATCCTTCACCATCGATGAAATACCAAACTTGATTGAAATAGGATTCCAGCACATCGATTTCATCCCTTAGCCCAAGTTGACAATCTCTTACTAATTCCCTAAGTGTAGCGTTGTCCATGGAAGAATTTTCTCCATTTATCTCTAAGGTAAAGCCCTTGTTGATGAAATCATCAATCAGAGCATTGAACATATTTTTTTTCAAGTGAGCTAAATTTCAATTACTCGTATTCTTTTCGACAGTTTTGAAAATCAACAATGTGCCTAAGGCAACAAATACAATTAAAGTAAAGTAATCAATAACAGTAGGGAAAATCGGTGCATCTGAACTTATAATGGTTCTGATTGACCAAACTCCAGTGAATAGTCCAATACTTTGGGCTAAAACATCAGTTTTTGATTTTTTAGACCACAAATAAATGGTATAAAAACTCACCAAAATCACAAAAACAAGTGTGATAATCTTAAATGTCCATGATCTGCTAAGGTTGAAATCATATCCAGAATCTTTAGTTATGATAAAATTAGGTACTTTACAGGTAATAGTAATTTTTTCGGGATCTATGTTTGTTACAATACCAGAGTAAGAAGCTTGTTCTTCAAAACTTAAATGGAATTTATAGGAATCAAAAGGATAAAAAATTGATGTTTCTTTATTTGGTGTCCATAGGATGGTTTTTGATGTAACAGTTTCAATTAAAGGTGGGAGTTTATAAACATATTCACCTTCTTTATTTTCCAAAAAAGTAGCAATCCAGTCTACTTTGTTTGAATATTCAATAGAACTGTCAAAAATGTAAGACCTTAATAATAAACTTCCAAACCTAGCACTATCTATATATGATTTTTCTCTGTCAAGGCACGGAAATGATAGGTCTTTCAACCAAATATTACATTGAAATTGTCGTTGCTTAAAATCATTTATGTCAATTAAATATTCTGTTTTTGGAAAGCAAAATAAAGTGTCCTGTTCATCAGCCGGATAATTATATGTCTGTTCATTATCATTCTGAATATCTTTAAAAAAGAAAAATGAAGTCGTCCCAATTAGGAGAATCAATAATATGAAAGCGAATTTTCTCATGTATCTGGTTTAGATTATGAAGGGGTCTTTTTTTATTTTGTAATTTTCAATTCTAAAACAACGCCTTTAATCAACCAGCACATTCCAAATGCCACTAATGCAACCACTTCAACTATAAATACAATTTTATGTTTTGATAGAAAATCACTATAGTTATCTAAAAAAGTCATGGGAATAAGAGTTAGGATACACAGCCACATTATTATACCGCAAACACGGTAAAATCTATTTCTTGATTTACGTTTATTTTTATTTTCATTAGGTGCTGTGATTCTTGGAAATTGAAAGAATGCTACTCCACCGAGGATAATAAAAAATGCACCTGCCGAGAGTAAATGGATCGTTGATACCCATTCAGGGTATATAAAAGAAAATTCCGTACAAGTGGTATTTTGTTGATGATAACTAGTGGGAAAAAAGGCAACTCCTAAAGCGCATAAGCCAGCTATATTCGTCCAAATATCCTCTAATCTGCCTTCCCCTGGATATAAAATAAGAAAAAAAGCAACTGCACAAACAAGTCCTACAAAAACATCCCCTGAAATGGTATAATAATAATGGCTAATTGATTCCTGAACTGTATAACATTGCTTGAATAGAAGCGATACCAATGGCAATAATATTACAATACTTAAACCTAAAATTCCAACAATCCTACGCATCAACCAAAAAGATAATATAATGACAGTTGTATTTCTATCTCTTATAATTGGAGTATTTGGATTTATTTTGATAGAGGCCATAAAAGAAATAATATTTAAAAATCAAGGTTAAATTACCAAAATTCAATATATATTTTAAAAATAATAAGATTTTTTTTTTAAATAAAACGCATCATTAAGAATAGGTTATGGTTTTATAAATATAAATTTATAATATCTTTATTATACCTTGCTGTTATAACCCGAACTCTCCAAAATCCTGAAGTAAATTATTTTTTAGTAATTTTTTAAAAAAAGTAATTTGGTTTAATTCCAACCCCTCAATTATCCCTCCCCTCCACCACTGCAAACTCCGCCAGGATCCTGAGAAGAGATTCTTCAACAAAGATCCCGAACCGCCCCTCCAAGCCACTGACAAAAAGCGTAAGGTCCCTGAGTGGATTGGATTCGCTAAGAAAGTCTATGGCAAGCTGCCTCAGCTTCCGGTGATGGTATAAGATGGCATAAATTCCTTTGCCATACAATAGGGTTAGTTCATATCCATCACCATCGATGAAATACCAAATATGATTGAAATAGGATTCCAGCACTTCAATATCATCCCTTAGTCCAAGTTGATAATCCCTTACTAATTCCCTTAGTGCTGCGCTGTCAATGGAAGAAATATATCAATTGATTATTAAAATAGGAACAGTTTTATTGTTTTAGAATTCTTGGTATTAGGATTAATAGCCCTCCTCTGGATTGAGCTTTCCATCTGATGGAGTCTTAGCATATCGAAAAAATCATTTTATGGAATCACTCCTCTCCTACTCTTTCCATCCTAGAAACTGGGATGTTTTTTGATACTTATCACAACCCGAAAACTTAAAACTCCATCAATAAACAATATTTCAATTTCCCTCCATTAAAACTGGAGATTTTGCCCTTCTTTTATTAAAATACCCTAAATACGGTATTTTTATAGTCCTAAACTTTTCTTTAATTTAATTCCAACTAATCCATTACCTTTAAATTAATGATTTTGAATCCTTTAGAATACCCTTCAAATGAGTTAAAGTTTATACGCCTTAATTTCCAAATCGGAAAGGTCAATTCCACAGAAATAATTGAAATTATTCGTGGCAAGATTATCAATATAAGTTTAGCCTCAAATTCTCCTCACTTACCAACTGATTTAGAAATTCGATTTAATAATTATGAAAAAAGGTGGTTAAATTTATTTGAACTTAAGAAATTCAATTTTTCAAGTTCCATTTATCAATAGTTTTGAAAAAACTTATAAAACATAATTATGAATGAGCAAGAGGAATTGAGACAGATAAGAAAGCTGATCGGAATTTGGCTCAATGATATCTCTCTTGCCAATGCTGAATTTTATTTTGATATCAACAAAGTTTCAGAGGACTTTTGTAGACAACTGCTCAATATGGTCTATGGCTATGAGCTGGTAGATCTTAATGACGAGGAGAACCCTAATTTTCCTGGACTTGACATTGGCGACAAGGATATCGCAAAAATCGCCTTCCAAATTACCTCTAGGATAGACCGTCAAAAGGTGATCAAAGATCTTCAGACTGTGATCAAGTACGGCTACGAAAAAGTATTCGATTGCGGAATAAAGTTCATGATTTTGAAGCTAGAGGGAAAAGTCACGTTCACCAAAAAAATGGATCCGACTAAGATCCTACCATCGTTTGATCCTGAAAGGGACATCATCTATCCCCAAGATATTATAAAAAAAATCAAGGCTATTTATAAAACTGAAGGAGACTTGATCAAGTTTAATAAAATCAAAGGACTTCTGGAGAAGGAGTTATATCCAAAATTTCCTTCACATATTATAAAGGAACAAGCTAAGGAGATCAAGGTTTTAACTCAAATGATGGAAATGTCCATTGAAAAAGGTTCAATGAGTAATTTCGGAACTTCCTACGACTATGCTGATATAGACCTCCAGCTACCTGTCATTAAGAGCCTCGTGCCAAGAGAATCTCTAATCAAAGAATACCTTTCTTTGTTAGCTGAAAACAGTATTCTTTGGGTTAAAGGGCCGTTTTCTACTGGAAAAACTAGTATTGCTGTCTCGGTATGCCAGAAGAACCGCAAAAATGCAATCTGGCTGGAATGCAGAGCCATCACAGAGAATCAACTTGTCGACCATTTGCTGAACTCCTTAAGTTCATTTCTAAATATTCGAAGGAAACCGAATTTTAGGCAGATGGTAGTGGACTTGATTGCTGCTTTGCCAGAGGAGACATTACTGGTTCTTAACGATGTGGTACAATTTAGTCAAATTGAAGCGTATGAGGACCAGATTTTATTTTTTCTGTCAGAACTTGAAGCATCAGGCCACAGAGTGTTGGTGACTTCTAATTTTTCTGCACCAGAAATATTTACTTACAAATATGGACTGAGAGTCGTCTCTAAAAATATACCTCCGTTTTTACCTGACGAAACTGCGCAATTACTAAAGACCTATGGAGCAAGTCCGGAAATCACTGATGTTCTTAGTGGACAGATAACTAGCTCAACACAGGGGCACCCTTTGCTGATCCGGTCGGCGGCAAAATACCTCAAAGAAAGAAATTGGAAGATTAATGATGAAGAGCTAATCGCAATATTCTCGGGAAAATTTGATCCATCCACCGACAAGGCAACTTATGGAAAACTCCTTCGGGAAACATCTGACAAAAAAACGGTAGAACTACTATACAGGTTGAAATACATCATAGGAAGTTTTTCAGGAACAATTGTATATGAAGTTGCTCAAATTGAACCTGCGATCGATAGAGTTGGTGAAAGGCTGAACGAGCTTTCTGATTTATGGCTCCATCAAAATTGCTATGGAAAGTATTTTGTCTCCCCACTCATTAAACATTTAGATGATAATGTAAATCTGGAAGTAAAAAAAGGAGTTTACCTTGCTCTTGCCAAAAATGTCCTTTGTGTCAATCCTGTCTCCCCAATTCAAGCATCTTCTGCAATCCTTTATTATTCGTTTGCAAATGATTTTAATAATGCAGCAATGGTATTAATCAAACTGCTGCAAGCCTTTGCCAAATCACCTGAACTGTTCTTTTAATGGAGCCTTAATATACATTGGTTCCATACCCCGTTACCAAAAGAAATCATTCCACATTTCAAGGTGCAAATTCGAGTGGGACAAATCCAACTCGCCAAGGACAGGGACAAGGAACTCAAATTCTTAAGGGAGGATCTGATCTCGATCCTAAGTGAGGAAGATACCGGGCTTATGGACAGGTATCTGGCCAATACTGCTCTGTTCCAGATCGATTTCACACGACATCCTCTGAAGGCGATGGATGAACTTACTCAGATTCAGCATGATGAGATCAAAATGAAATCAAATGAAGCTTTTACAAAAATACTTAAAGAAAACGGTAAGGTATTACTAGATGACAATCTATTGAATGGAATTTGGATGATATTTGCTCAGCTTAGCTCTTTTGACGAATTCCAATCCTGGGCAGAAAAACTTGCCCCAAGCTACCCAGAGAGTATTACTGATCCAGAAAGCAATGAAGCGTATGTTATGGCAGCGGCATCCATCTACCGAAATGTAATTGCTGCAAACTCGGCTTCGGAAAGTCCTGAGGAAACTCTTAAACTTCTTCTTAATATTGGTATAGAAAAAAAAATGTATTTGATATTTGCCTATTCGTTAAAGTATTTGATTAAATACATGGTGGAGAAAAATAATGACCTAAAAAGAGCTATTCTCTTAGTGGAAAGTTATCAGGCACAATTGGAAATGTCACGCATATATTTTTATCTAGTAAGGGCGGAACTTGGTGCATTGTGCCTAAATAAAGGAGAAAGGCAGCTTGCTTTCGATTATCTATCCCCCCTTAGGGAAACCGAATTGCCATTTTTCTATATTGAGAAACTAGACTATTTAATCGCTGCAATGCAGGTATTTTTTGACCGTGATAAGGAAATTTCAGCAGCCCAATCGTCTAGGGCACTTGAATTTTCTAAGAGTAATCAGTCAATTCTAAACATAGACAGGTTCAAAATTTACGGGGAGACAGCAGTTGGGTTGGCCCATACAAACAGGACAAGAGAGGCTCTTTATTTACTCGCTGAGGGCTATGAAAAAATACTGGACGAGTTTATTGACAGCGATGAATATAAAGCGGTCATTATCCGCTTTGGCCACACAATCATGTATGTGATGCAGATCCTGAACTACCAGAAACCAATAGACTTCGGCGAAAATCAAAAATTTGTAATTCCAGAGCCAGGATTCTTTTATCGCAATAATGATGCATTGCTTCAAGGAGGTTTTTATTTCGAAGAGCGCAAGTATATGGTGGCTACTCTCACTACCGATGGTTTTGAAGAAATTTTGGATTTTGAAAATGCTAGGAAATGGGCGTATAAGGCAATAGAGCTGATTACTTCGTTGCTTGAAGAGCCAAGATTTATTGCCTTAATCCAGAAGTTCGTCTTTTATCCCGTTAACGACAAGCAGTACTTGCACGCCTTTAATATGCTCGCAGAGGTACAGAGTTTCTATAAAAGAATCGCAAAAAAAGTCGAAGATAGCAATGAGAGCCAGGAGGAAACTGAAATTGGGGAGATGGTCAGGGCAGCGGGTTTGCTATCCGGAGACATAGAAATCTATCTGTACATCCTTTTCCCTGTAGCATTGGACTTTTCGCTAAGTATTTTAAGCGGAGAGATGAAAAGGGAAGATTACGAGACTCACATCGATGCAGTCTTTCATTCCGGGAACTACAATATATTTGACCCAGAGGAGTTTGCCTATGCAAAATCGGTATTTGAAAATATCTTAGTTCACGGAATGGACTTTAATGGTTTTATGGAGGTTCATGGAAAAATCACAAGTTCAAACAAAGATTTAATCCATAAAATAGGCTGTTTCTTGTTAAGCACATTTTCCAGTCCTACAGAGGCAGCAAACATCCATCTTGCTAATCTAATTACTCTGGATAAAATCTACAGGGTGACTTTTAAATCATTTTATAATTTTCAAGTGATTCCTTATTTTGAAAATTTTTGGAAACTAAAGTTCAAAAATGATCCTAAGGCATTTCAACATTCCGAACACCTTTTAAATAGGGGTTTTCCTTTAATTGAAAAAACCATTCCGCACAAGAGGATTAAAAAGATTTTTATTGTATTACTAAACCACTTGTCAATTTCTCTTTCTTCGGAGATTGAACAGTTTATTGAAACAGAAGATTGAGAAATATCTAAGGAAAAACTCTTTGATTAGCTATAAAACCGCAATCAAAAATCAAAAGTTGGTTATCTCTTCAGTCAAAAAATAATTTGGGACACCAGGTGTCAAAATGTGGCATTTTTCTTCAAGCAATGAGGAGGTAAGTACAAGAAAAAAGCTCGAAGGGAACTCAATGGTAAAACTTATGATGAAATACCGGAGATTGAGTTGCGGAAATTTATTTAATTAAACATAAGAAGTCTTATAACTTAGGGGTGCAATTTAGATTTCACTTTGTCACGATAAAATACAGTATTTATTATCAATGCAACTTGACCTTAATGAATACATTCATATCAATGTATCAATTCAAATTCAAGCGAAGTCAAAATAATATACAATAATATGAGAGACGAAACTATTAGAGATTTGCTTAGAAACCTGAATAAAGGGAAGGGTAAAAATCTTGTCTTTAAAAGCTCAATAGGTGGTAATATAGAATTTGCCAAGGTTTGGATTTACCAAAAGAATGGATTCACCTACAAGTCTCAGTTTTTTTTCCTGATCAAGAATGATCTTGGCAAGTATGTTGCAGCTGTTTGTGGATTCAACAATTTACATTGGTACACTTTATTTGAAGAAAGGAGGAAAGGATATTTATCAAAAGCCCTAAAGGAATATATTATTCCTTTCATTTGGGGGAAAGAGCTGCATCCTATTGAGTATCCTATTAATATTTCAATTAGCAGAGGAATTGGACCAAGGAATTTCAAAGCCTCTATCAACTTGGCTAAATCAATTGGTTTCAAATGTGCTAATCCAAATGAAGATTTAGCAGAGATGAATTTAAACTATAATGAATTAAATTTCCCTACAAATAAACTTAAAGTTGATCACTACATCAGTAAGCAATCCATAGATTCCATAAAACAAAAAACTAAGACCATTATAGACATCTATAACCAAATAAAGGATGAAATTTTCGTTAAAGTAGGTAATCAGGATCTGGATGAGTTTGACATTCCTTACAAGTTGTCACTAAAATTAGATGCTATTTTTTGGGAATATGAGAATAAAATTTCTCATTAAAAAATTAAAGACTATCGGCTCAAAATACTTCTGATACCAATATAAAACTCCTTATTTGTTGAACCAAAAGTATTATAAACTTAATCCAAGCAGACTTCTGTTTTCTGTAATAATTTCTATTCCAGAATAATTAAAATCTCCATCATCAGTCACAATGGATAATCCTTGATCCAATGCCATCTCATAATATAAATAATCATTGAAATCAGAACTAACTGGTAAATTTTTAATTAGATAACCTAACTCGTATTCATACTCCTTGTCAATAATTTTGAAATAAGGTAAATAAGCCTGAAAGTCAGATTGAAATCTTTTAAAGGTATTGGAATATTCTTCCATCCCTCTAAAATCTTTCTTAAAATCCAATTTTGGTTTAGTTCCTGTTTTCAATTCTTCCATCTTCAAATAATCAGAAAAAGCAATTCGCATCAAAGCATTGAAGACTTCTGAGATCAAAATTGTATGACAATAAATAGGAGATTCATTTTCAATTAAAGAATCTAAAAATTTAATGTATTGTACACCATTAGTATTTGGTCCAGGTGGATTTCCTAAAGCAAAAATCCAAACATTAGCATCTAGGAAGTATTTCTTTTCTATATCGATTGTCTCTTCAGAAAGTTTAAAAAATCCTTTCCTCATAATTAAGCATTTTCAAGATACTCAATCATTGATTCTTCCCTTGCATGCCTTTTAGCTTCATTTAAAGCATTTTCCTTTACCCACTCAATTTTTTTTAGAATATCTTCACTGGCTTCAATGATCTTCATTTTTTTTACAGATTCCGGTGCGTTTAAAAGAAGTTTCCCAATAGAAGCATTTAAAAATGCTGTAGTACATGTTTCTATTGATTCAAAGCTCAATGAAAATTCATTTCGCAAAGCGAATTCCTCAGTCAATGCATTATATACTTTAAGGCCATCAGAATGAAGTATCGCAATATTTTTAGAGAGTATTTCTTGGATTTTTATCATTGGAGTGCAAACTTAATAATATTATACAATATACTATATATCTCTGAATATGTTTTATTTACAATTAAAAATTAAATTAATTACTGTCCCAGGGAAATTGGGAACTGACCAATAATTTACCAAGCAATCATCATTAGTCCAGCAAAGTCCATTAGTGATTATTTGGAATCCATGTTTATGATAATCGCAATAATCTTTCGAATAAGACAAACCCAAACCACCTGGTGCATCTATCTTTGTACTATTGGTCTTAATTAGAGCCCACTCTATCGCTCCTTGAGGTGAATTAATTTTTCCTCTTGTAAATTTTGAGATTGGATCCAAAAACCCAACCCCTAAATCTACCAAGGTGAATTTTAATTGAAATAATTTAGGATAGTATTGGCCACATGCAAAAATTGGGTCTTCTGTTTTTGCATGGGTTTGAATATTTGCGAAAATCTCAAGAAAATGTTCCAACAAATTAGCTTTGACCTCAGGCATATCCTCAAAAGCTTTGTGACCAAATAAAGAATCACCTATATAGCCGTAAAATTCCCCATCACTATCTGTTAAAAATCGTGTTAGTTTAACAGTTGTTTCCCTATTATCAATCAAAACTTCCCCATTCTCAGATGGTTTCAAAAATCCATTTCTTTGAAATATTTCAAATTTCCCATTTATATCCTTCTTATCAATATAGAATCTATGTCCCCAATCCCGATTCAATACAAAGATTATTGAGTCAAGTATGGCACAAAGGTTTGCGTCAATCCAATTTAGCTCACTAAAATCCAAAAATATATCCAAAGAGGTCTTTCCCCTATAATAATCAAATATATCGTACAGTTTTCTTAAAGCTGGAGGACCCGAAATCAACCGACCTTCAACAGTATACTTCTCTGTAGCATTTGATTTCATAATATTGATTCAGTATTTATACTTTCTATATTCCTTCCAATTGTTCAAATATAGAAAAACTTATCTTAGCTAAATGAACCTAATTTTTGAAGTTGCTTTATATCTTTAACCAAACTATTCATTCATTTTCAGGAGGGAAAAATGGAGGAAAGACTTATAAGTCCAATCTTAGTAAAGCCTTTAATAAAATTTTGAAAAAAGTAATGGATATAAATTTTTTCTCTCCCAAGTCAGTCTAGTTTTATGGAGATCAATCATATTTCGAACCAACCTCAGATCGTGAAGAACTTACTGATGAGCAACTTGTCGGTTGGTTTCAGAGAATTCATATGGATAAAGGGTTGGGAGAATTGAATAAAGGTGATATTCCACCTGAGAAATAAATGTATCCATCCGACCAACAGCTATAACAAATAAAAAAAACACTGCCCAGTTTTTGACCTTTAGTGATATAATAAATTATAAAATCTAATTGATTCTGACACAACTGGCTCTCTTTTAAAACCAATATCAGGGATGGTCAAAGAAAATTAAGATTGACCGGTTGAAGAGGATTCCTCCAAACTGAACTTCCTGCACCAATAATAAAATGTTGTCTTTGAAATGCCCTCTTCCTCAGTGCAAAAGAGGCTTAACTTTTTCCAGAAGCCTGCCACCTATTAAACACTTCGTAATACTCATCGATGTTGATCTTTTTCATGATGCACCTTTACGAAGTTATCACCGTCCAGGAAATATGGGGTTTATCGGATGGATAAGGATGTCAGTCAACAGCCACTAGCAAAAAGCCCTGATAGATGAATGCATCAATCAGGGCTTTTTTCAAGGGCTTTCCTCTAGTGGGCTAAATGTTATGCACAGTTGTTCTTTTAGAAGGGTATGTCAAGTCTGTCATTTTCAATATTCAATAGTTCGGTTATTTCACCATTTGACTTTACACTTAGTATAATGGTTCTTTCATCATTCACATCAAATGTAAAATTATAGATGTTGAAAGGTTTTGAAGTAAAACACTCCACTTCACGTTGTCTAAACCAAGTCGAAAAGTCTGCTAAATATATAACCTGACTATCTTTTAAGGCAATGTTTGTTAAATTGTATTTTTCAGCAATGTGTGTAATTGCGATTATTTTTGCACCGTCTTCGTCAATGTAAAGTTTATCACTTTTAGGAAACAACTTAGAAATTCTTTTCCCAATTTTTATCCATCCATCTATTCCCTTTTCTAATTTGTCACCTACTGATATTACATAAGCAATAGAACTTAATGTTGCCACTAATAATATCCAATCAGCACCTTTTCCAAAATTTGTTTCTGTTATCTCTACTTCGTTGTCAATATATTTAAGTTGTTCAAGTATTTCATCAAGCTCAGTCGAATTTATCTCTGAAAGATTGAAATTCATTAAATCATCGGATAGTCCAGTTGGAATAAATACTATTTTCATCTTATTGAATTTCTATTCGTTCATAATTAGTGATATCACCGTCTGAGGCGATTAAATAGACATACCTATATTTTTTACTTTCAAAAGTTATATTAGCACAATTGACCTTGTCCAAAGTTTCCTCATACGGAAAGTCTATGTCAGAATCATATCTATCGATACCTTTATCAACGAGCTTCTCTGATTTTGTTATTTCTGCATTCTTAACTCCCTTGTGATTGATTAAGTCATATCTGCACAGATTTTCAAGCAAAGTCAAATTAAGAACTCTCACAATCTTACCTTTATCTCTTTTGCTTTTTATGTGATTGGATATTTTTTCCCAAATAGATAAAGTTTCATCAGCTAATGGAATTATGTCAATTAAAACTTGAAAAAATATCCCTGCATATTCACCAATGTAAGCGGATGCATGTCCTCTGCGAACATTAAAATAAAACAGTGTATTGTCTTCCTCAATTTTATATAGTTCCTTTCGTATGTCTATCCAAAATTGTTCAATTTCAAACTCATCTTCAATTGAGTCAGTCTTTAGATATTCTATGTTTATTCTTTCCATTTGTGTCGTTTTTTGTCGTTGTCACGTCTTTTCAATTGTACGTAACGTCCAACTATCATCCGTAAGCTGGACTTTTTAAATATCTATAAAAGTATCTCTTCCCACTAGCCTTTGCAAATAGCTCGGTAAGCTTATGGATGATAGTGTTTGTTACAGGCCGTTTTGATGCCAGTCAGGGAGTCTGCCGAATTCATTTTTATATTGGTTGGTAAGTTCGAGTTCAACAACCATTGGAAAATCAGAATACTAATGATCATAAGTGAGCCACCAATAAATCTTAATGGTTTTTAGACCTTCGTTCAGCATTTGTTTTGGAAATGAGTTGGCACGTTTAATCCTTTTTTGTTCGCCAAATCTGTTTGGATGATACCCGTTGACAAGCCGGTCATAAATTCCTCCTTTTCTGTGTTTGATTTTGCCATCTTTTGTTCGCTGGCCACTTGATCCAATATAAATCAGTTCTTCCTTGTTGTTAATGATTCTGTATATGGTGTACACACCGGAACAGTCATTCGGAGCATTGCATTTGTCTCTAAATTTGTCGTTTATTTGAAATAGGACATCCCGTTCCGCTTATATTTTTCCAGTTCTTCAAACTTCATAACTAAGTGTTATATTGATGTTGATCGTACACTGACCTCACGTCAATTCCATAGTTCACTCGATAGTCATTAATCTCTTGTTCAGTAAGTTTTTTTATGTATTCGAGAATTTTAGAGTTCGCTTTTATTGGAAAATAAATAAGAGGTAAAGGAAGTCTCACGTTCCCGACCTCAATAGGGTTTGCACTTTCGTCCAAAAGGAATAATACATCACCGCCTGTTGTAATAGGATGATGCTTCTTTTCTTCATGGAAGGGAGTTATGTCAACTAATGTTCCATTTGGGTTGTGCCATACTGCATGATGTGTTGCAAATAAGTAGTCCCCAAAATCAGGATTAACACGATGATGGAAAGTCCATCCATACTTAACAGCTCCTCCTTCTTGATCGACCTTGTTCGAAACATTCTGAATGCAATGTGTTTGCAATGCGTTAGGGTCTGGTCTATAGTAAGCTAATCCCAGAATATTGGCATTCCGTGATCGAGCAAATCCTTCAATTGCCTCTTGTCTATCTTCATAAGTTATCATCTTCTAAGTCCTCTATGGCCTGTAACGTTTAATATACGCCAATTATGTCTTATATCTCTTGATTTTTAGTTATTGTCGCAATGAATTGCGGATATTTCCAAATTAACATTTCCTAAACCTACCAAATCCCACACACAAAAAAAATACCCTGATCAGGGTATATTTGCCTCTATAAATCAAATAAAAGCCCGGAATCCGGAGCTTCTGTTAATTGCTATTAAAGACTTTAGGAAAATGGGAAGTCAAAGACTGGAAGGATTTAGGTTCGAGTTTGAAGAACTAATATGGGAATAATATTCTGGTTCAACACATTTCTTTTTAATCAATAAAATAAGATAAAAGTTAGGTATTTTTTAATTTTAATCCTTGACATACATATTCCAATAGTTCTCCAGGATCTACATCAATTGCAAGTGCTATGAGATACAATTCATCAGCTCTAAGTTTCGTCTGAGGATTGTTAGTTAATTCAGTTAACCTTGGTTTACTTAGGCCTGTTTTTCTGGCAACATCGGATTTATTAATAGATTTTTTAGCAAAAAACTCTCCTAATCTGGTCATTTGTTCAGTAATTCTTTCAATAAAGATAGACAATCGATAAACATTTTCAGAATTATAGAATAAATTTATTTGTAATGTTAAGAATTACTTAATATATTTACAGAAAGTCTTAAATAATGATAGTCTTTGATAAAGAAAATGAGAAAATACATATTCATATTCCTTTGACTGGATATGAAGAACTCTTATCATATCAAAGGAGTATTTTGGGAGTTTTAAGTGAAATCGAAATTCAAGATTGTAACCCCGAATTAAAAGAACATTTAAAAAAAGTGTATTGTCTTTTAAGTCATTTGTTAATGGACTCAAATTTGAATCATTAATTAATATAAATTATGGAGCAAAGGATCCTAACAACTATTTCAAATTCAAACTCTTCCAGTTTGGAAAAATATAGGATAGGTCTTGAATACCAAAATCCAATTCAATCTGAACAAATATACATCCATAGTTCCCCAACCATCTTCGACATCATTTTCGAAAGAAAACCAAAAAACCCTATTTAGAACCTATTTTCCCAGGATTGGCCGGCATATAAGCCCACATGTAGACCAAGACACCCTTTTCAGGCCGGCAGTCCACCCTTCTTTAAGACAAAAGACTTAAGACTTAAGATACAAGACTGGCGAGCCCTTTGCTAGCAGGGCACTTCTCAAATCGAATCTAGTCTTTTGATCCAGCCGCAATGGTAAGTCTTGGTACTTAGTACTATGTACTTTGTTCAATTTCCCACCTATAGGGGCTGTATTTCCATCATATCTAAACTTCCCTCCAATGAAGCTATTCATCAAATACTGCTTCCTGGCACTCCTATGCCTATACCGAAGCCATCCAACAACCACCCCCTTTAGCGGGCAGGGGGCAACACCCCCCACCCTCCAAGGTCTCAAAGCCGTCGCCTACATCGGCAGCCGCTACCCCTGCCTCCTCGCCAAACTCCTAAACCTCTCCCACCTCATGATAATAGTAAGACAAACATTCCAATTCCCCTTTCCACCATCCCATACTTTTTTACCCCGAGCCAAGTCTCAATTCTCACAATTCCCTTCTTGGCTTCCCGATACTCGGGACAGGACTTTGGTTCTTGTCTCTTGTTTCTCATATCTCATCTCTCACATCTCAAATCTATTCTCCCGCTTCTCGCTTCTCGCCTCTCTAACCCTCCTCCTATTAGCACCAAAAGTTGCCCTCACCCAATCCACCGGAGTTCTCTCATTTGACCCCGCTCCGGTGGTTATTTATGGGGAAGTGGAGTCCTATCATCGAGTCGATTCTATCAATATTTATCTACACCACAATTTGTTGAATTCCAATAATAATATACCCAAGGGTTTAGTAAAATCTATTAAACTTCAGGAGGGAAAGATCTTTGAAGGAACCAAAAACAAGAAAACCTTCCAGTTTACATCCGATCTGCAACATGAGAGTGGGCTATTATCCATACAGGTAGAAGGTTATTATCCGATCCAAAGATTGAGAGTTTACCGGGGAGATACCATTAGAGTCAGAATTGACAGAAATAAAAACATGGTTTTCTTCAATGGTCCCTATGCTGACAAATACACCTGCCAATACCTCACCACATATCTTGTGGAACAAGCGAGGCTAGAGGCAAATCCAATAATGTGGGTGAAAGACAAAGAATCCTTTTTGGAAAATGAAGGTATAGTACAGCAGATTTCCGATGCCGATAACGCCATTCGAAAGACACATCTGATCAGTTCAGACCAGGAAAGTATCAATATCATCCGGGATTTTTTGAAAAAGGAACCATTCCAAAATCCTTCATGGAAAGTAATGGAATCATATTCAGATAGACTTGAAAATGAGATCCATCAACAACTTTCAGCAGATCTGTATGGAAAAATAGCATCCTCTTCCACCAAAAAAGCCCTGACCTATTCAAGGTTTTTTCCTGAAAATGCAAGTTTATTGGCTGACCTATTACCACATACCATTGAGGAAGGTAAACTTTTTGGTGACTCAATATATTCATTTGAGTTTGCAGAATACCTCTATGAATTGGCAAGGTTTAATACGCTTGTTCATCAAGGCTCATTTTATGAACAGGTTTCTGAATTGCCTCAGGCCATTAAGGAGGTAGTAATCGGGATGTACCTTATCGAAAATATTTCCATTGTTTCAGAGCCTGGATTTAGGGATTCTCCACTTTACACAGAACTCATCTCCGATTGGCTTATTCAGGAGGTAGACTATATCCTGGACCATATGTCTGTCGGTTCAAAACTCTCTTCTGAAATCTTGCTTGACTTAAAAGGCGATGAAGTAATACTCGACAAATACCAAGGGAAAGTTCTTCTATTAGACTTTTGGTTTACGGGCTGCAGGGCATGTCTGGAACTATACTCCAAGATCATTTCACCCCTTAAAAAACACTACTACGATGACCATGATGTAAAATTTGTTTCCATATCAGTGGACAAAGATCCTACTTCATGGGCCAAAAGCATTGAATCCGGAAAATACACTTCCCCTCAAGCCATCAACTTAAATACCCGAGGCCTTGAACATCCATTTCTGGAGCACTACAAAATAAGGTCCTTTCCTACTGTCTATTTGGTAAATGCCCATGGGCAGTTGGTGAAAACCAGAGATTTTCCTAAGGATGTCCAAAGTTTTATTAACCTGATCGAATCCACAAAAACCCAAAACTAACATGAAAAAAACCTACTTACTTCTATTGGTATGGATGATAATTCCATTCATAACAAATGCCCAGTCTGAGGCAGAATTTGCCATCAGAGGGAAAATCATCAACAAAAGTGACAATGAAGCACTGCCAGGTGCTATCATAAAGGTCCTTGATAAGGAAATTGCTGCCGTTGCAGATGAAAAAGGTGAGTTCCAACTCAAACTTGACCACGGTGAACATCGGTTGGTTGTCAGTTACATTGGTTTCATCACTGTGGAATATAGCCTCTCAGTACCTAATGAGGGGTCGGTGGTAATTTTAATGGAAAACCGGGAAATCGACATTGAACAGTTTGATCTGGTTTCCACTGGATACCAGGAACTTTCCACCCAAACTGCCACAGGCTCTTTTGTAAAGATTAACCAGGAGATGGTTGATAGGCGGATCAGTACCAATATTTTGGACAGGCTGGAAGACATTACTCCAGGTCTGATTTTTAACAGAAATGGTCCGTCCGATGATGTTTTGAGTATTCGTGGAAGGAGTACGATTTTCGCCAATACCATGCCTTTGATCATCATTGACAGGATTCCCTTTGATGGACCTTTGGAGTCAATAAACCCAAATGACGTAGAAAGCATAACAGTTCTTAAAGACGCTGCAGCCGCATCCATCTGGGGTGCCAGAGCGGGAAATGGGGTAATTGTAATCACTACAAAATCCGGGTCTTACAATCAGGGGGCAAGGATTTCTTTCAATTCCAACATGACCATTGGAGAAAGACAGGATTATCACTATTTGCCCCTTATGGGAATCTCAGACTTCATCGACATTGAAAAGTCACTTTTCGAACGGGGTTATTACAATAACCGGATCAATAATATTACCAGACCTGTACTTTCACCTGTGGTGGAAACTCTCCTTGCTGCCAGAAACGGGACTATTTCCCCGGACCAGGCAGATGCCCAATTGAACCGGTTCAGGAACAATGATTTCAGGTCGGAACTGTATGACCACTATTCCAGAAACAGTGTTTTTGAGCAATATGCCTTGAACTTAAATGGCGGCACAGAAAATTTCAGATATGTTTTCTCCACTGGATTTGACAACAACCGGTCGAATACAATTGGGAACCAGATGCAAAGGATCACATTGAACAACAAAAACTCTTGGAACCTATTCAACGACAAAGTGGAGTTTTATACAGGCCTTTATTTCTCAAGACAAAAATCCTTTCAGGATACTGAAATACCAAATACCCATCCTTATGAATCCTTGACAGACCATAACGGTTCTCCTGCAATGATTGTGGCGGGATTCACTGACAGGTTCAAGAACCAATTCACTGATTCAGGTCTGTTGGATTGGGACTTCAGACCCCTTGAAGAAAGAGGAATGCTGGACAACAGAACTATTTCCAATGACCTGAGAGTCAATACCGGGATAGTATATTTCCCCACCAGGGATCTGTCTTTAAGAGCAGACTACCAATATTGGAACAATAGCTCAGACACCAGAAACCGGACACCTCAGGAGGCATTTCAATTACGGAATATGATTAACAGTTATTCAAGTATTGATGATGATGGACTTATCAGAAGACCGGTACCTCTAGGAGATAGACTATTTGTGCAGAATGGTACCAACTACAGCCATACAATAAGGTTGCAAGCGGACCACAGCACGCTGATCGGCAATGACCATAGGATTGAGTCTATTGCCGGGTTTGAATTAAAAAACCAGACGAGCTTATCCAGTGGAAGCTTTTTCTATGGATATGATGATAGAATTGGCATCAGTACCCCTGTTGATTTCGTTAACAGATTTCCCCAGCTTTATAGTCAAATCTATCAATTTTCCATACCCTCAGGCATATCACATTCCGGAATGATCGACAGGTTCGTTTCCTATTTTGCCAATACAACATACACTTTCAGAAAAAAACTCATATTGACTGCAAGTGCAAGGAAGGACAAATCAAATATTTTCGGAGTCGAAACCAACCAGAAAGGCGTACCCCTATGGTCTTCAGGATTAGGTTGGATCATCAGTGAAGAGCCTTTTTTCAAATCCACGAAAATAGATTTCCTAAAGGCAAGGTTAACGTATGGTTACAATGGGAATGTCGACAAAACAGTCAGTGCCTACCCTACCGCAATGTACTTTACGAGTAATCCCATTATCCCAAATCTACGGTATGCGCAAATTTCAAATCCTCCGAACCCTGAGCTGAGATGGGAAAAAATAGGCATTTGGAACTTTGCAGTTGATTTTGCCTCCTCAAAAAACAGATGGTCGGGAAGTCTTGAATTCTATCGAAAAGAGGGCACGGATCTAATCGGTAATTTCCTTACCCCGGCCTATATCGGGGTGGGTCAAATGAGGGGAAATTTTGCCACAACGGAAACAATGGGGATTGATTTTGTCCTACAGTCCAAAGTCATAAACAAACAATCTTTCCAATGGAATGCCAATTTCTTCTACAGTCACATCAATGAAAAGGTCACCCAATATGATATCAATTCCCATGTCATAAGCTATCTCAACTCCGCAACTTCTGCATTTCTGGCCCCATTGGCAGGTAAGCCTCTTTTCTCAGTTTACAGTCTGGACTGGGCAGGACTTGACCCCAATACCGGAGATCCTTTGGGAGTTCTGGAAAATGTCCCCAGCAACAATTATTCACGGATAATTTCTGAAACTACACCTGAAAACCTTATTCACCATGGGGCTTCAAGACCGACTCATTTTGGAGCATTCCGCAATGATTTAAGGATAAAGGACTTCAGTATTTCCTTTAATATCTCTTACCGTTTGGGATATTACTTCAGAAGAAGTTCAGTGAACTTTGCCAATTTATCAAGAGGTATCATTGACCATGCAGATTATGCCAACAGGTGGCAAACACCAGGTGATGAATTAATCACCTATATACCTTCAGAACCTGCAAACCTGAATGTCCAGAGGAATACCTTTTATTCCAATTCGTCCATTCTAGTTGACCGTGCTGATAATATCAGGTTCCAGGACATCCGCCTTTCCTACAGTCTTTCGAATGCAAAATTCAAAAGATTGCCATTTGAAAGGATAGAAACTTATGTATATGCAAATAACCTAGGCATAATCTGGAAGCATACTAATGATATAATCGATCCTGACTTTAGATCCATGAGACCATTGAAAACCCTCGCGGTTGGATTAAAAGTTGATTTCTAGTACGAGTCAACTTGGAAGGAAAAACCCATGTCAGCTTAGGATTGAAGATGGACTTAAATTAAATAAAACATTGAATTCCAGTCCTCTTTGAAAAAAGAATAATTCCTCCCAATCAGCTACCGGTTTACTTTCTCATAATTGGTTAAACGTTGATAAAACCCAAATGTAGCTTTCGGAAACACAAAAGGTGACGAAACTTCAGTGTAGTTAATTTCTGAAATTTTGAGGATGTATGTATTCCAAAAAATCAAAGAAGTTCCCAATATACCTCTTCCAAAGCCGAAAGAGGTTGGGGATTGGGAGGTTTTTATTAAATCCATAAGTAATAATTGAAATTCGATCTGATTCCTCTCATTGTAAAAACAATTCCCAAATTCCAAATCAATTCTAAATCAGATTACTAAATACAGTTAAAACAAAAAATCATACATCATGAAAAAGCATATATTAATATTCTGTTTTCCCGCACTGTTTCTGATATTATCGGCATGCGGTGACTTTCTGGACGCAAAACCTAACAAATCCCTTGCAATTCCTGATAATTTGGACGACATGGAAGCGTTGTTCAACAACAATTCAGAAATAAATGCGGAACTTGTTATCCCCCTACTTGCTGCTGATGAATATTTCACAAATGATGGTGGCATTCTATCTTATCAACAGTGGCAAAGAGGTATATACTTATGGGATGAAAATCCATTTGATCTTGAAGAAAGAGTGACTGAATGGCTGATACCATATAGAAATATATTTAATGCAAATCTCATTTTGACTTCAGTAGATGGGGTAGCAGGAAATGTCGAAAGAAAAAAAAACCTTAAGGGAACTGCATATTTTATAAGAGCTTACAGCCTCTATGTAATTGCAAAGATATTCGTTCCTGAATTTAAGAATTCAAACAATGATAATAACAAATATATCCCTATACCGAAGTCTCCAAACCAAAATGATCAGAGCCAAATTGGAACAATCAACGAGGTATACCAAATGATTATCGGAGATTTAATGGATGCCCTTGAATATCTTCCCGAAAATCGAGACTTCCCGACTTTACCATCCAAAAAAGCTGCAAACGCACTTTTGGCAAGGATATATCTGGATATAGAAAATTATGAATCAGCCCTGGCATATTCAGACAAAACCCTTGCGTCAGGAATAAACTTAATGGATTTTAACGAGCTAAATTTAAACCTTCAAAATCCCTTTACTTTATTCAATGAGGAAGTAATTTATTTTTCCAGGTTGATGTCATATTCTTTTAACACATCACCACAGACAATAATCAATCCTGAACTTTTAAATCTTTATGAAGAAAATGACCTTAGAAAACAGGCCTATTTTATAACCCGCCCGCAGGGGAATATCAATTTTACTGGCAGTTATACCGGAACTTCACAATTCTTTTCAGGATTGGCAACAGATGAGATTTTATTGATAAGAGCTGAATCTTCCCTAAGGACAGGAAACTTGATTGAAGCTTTAGAGGATTTAAATCTTCTGCTTTCCAAAAGATACCAAAAAGATAATTTCGAAGCCTTTCATTCAACTGAATACAAGGAAATCCTGACAAGGGTCCTTGAAGAAAGGAGAAAAGAATTGGTATTTAGAGGTCTAAGATGGGCCGATATAAAAAGAATGAATAATGATCCGGATTTTCAAATTACTTTAAGAAAGTCAATTGAAGGTGAAGAGTATATTTTGGAACCCCAATCCCCAAGATATATATTTCCAGTACCACCTTTAGAAAAATCATTTTATTGAAAGAGAGACTGGAACATTCCAGTCTCTCTATTTTAAATCAAGGCAACACCCTTACAACAGTATTTAAAGGCTTCAAAGGATTCCCCTCAATTCCATCATAAAGGCAATGAATGGGAAGAGAGGTGGAATTACATTCGAAATCCACAGACTCTTGCATTCCTGTAAGCGGAATCCATTCATCTTCAACCGGATCATATCCATATTGGACCTGATTGGTATCCATTGGATTTGTAAATGCAAGCGCAAACACTGCTGCCAGCACCAATCCAAGGAGCGGTAACATTTTCATTAACTTTTTCATCGTATTGTAATTTGTATCAGGCAGCAAAACTGCCTGATGGGTTGAACATTATTTTGACTATCCCCAAACTCATAATTTGAATTATGGGAACAGCATCGACCGATTGGCAGGAATCCCACCATTGGGGACGGTCAGCCCCTCGCACCGCCGGGTTCAGCTTGTCTCTCACCCCAAGCTTCTGAGAGATGCGGCACAAGATTTTGAAGTCACCATCAAACCACCAATTAGGTATTTGGATCAGGATTTATATTTGTTTTTTTATTTATCCATAAGACTAATACAGTTATTACGGTCAGGGCGGCATTAAACCAAAAATGTGCTGCCCAGCCCATGCTTTCCAAAAACCCTGCACAGTTGCAGGGTACCCTAGGAAATGCTCCCCACCAAATCAGCCCCACATAGGTATTGAATACAGTCAACAATAACAGTGAACCTATCAGCCCCCACCACCTTGTCAATGCAAATGCCAACAAAAGGGCAAGCAGGATTTCCGAAATAGGAACCGCATAGCTGATAATATCTGCCAGTTCCTTGGGAAAAGTCTGATTGTGGAAGGCATTCCAGCTTCTTTTCCAGTCCAGTAATTTCTCCACCCCTGTATAGGTCCAAATTACTACAAGAATAAAAGTAGCGGTTTGTTGGCTTACCGATTTGGAGTCCATCCACATGATTTTGTTTTGGGAAAGCATTTTTAACATCAAATTCTTGGTTAATTTTCCTTGAATTTAACAAAGTACCCATTCGGCTAAAAAGATGACATTGAATACTTTTCAAAATTTCCCTAAATCAATTTTTGAAAAACGAATTCGGAAAATACCTGTTCATAGTAAATCTGAATTTTGTCATGAAACACTGAAATTGTTATGTTTGTCTAGATAGGATCTTAATTTTTAAAAAATATCATTTTTAATTTGATAAAATATGAAGAAAATTTTGCGGACAGTTTTACTGAAAAAAGAATTTGATCACTTACTTCGGGTCAATGAGAAAACCTATGAGCAACTAGCCCCTTATCTTCAGGTCAAACAATATTCAAAGGGGGAAATTATCAAAAAACCAGGCGAGATAGAACATTATGCAAGGTATGTTTACAGAGGTCATATTGCTAAAATGATCCCATCTGAAAAAGGAAGAGACTACAGGGTAAGGATATTTGGCTCGGGAAAAATCGCTTCCGATTTAGCTTCTTATTTCAATAATGAACCATCAGATTTTTACCTCAAAGCACTCAGCTATGTTTCTGTATTCGAACTCCTTGACGAAGCAGAAATGATTTTGCTTAAAAAAATACCTGATGTAGCAGAATTAGCATCTTATATAAACAGACAGATTTTAATGGATGCTGTTTTGTGGCATGAAGCATTTAACCTTCCTCGAGAAACCGCATTGAAAAAAATGAGAAAGCATTTTCCACACGAGATGAACCATTTTTCCAACAAAGACTTGGGCTACATACTCAAATGCTCTGTTTCTACCATTTCAAAAATCAAATCTTCGATGGATGATGTTTATCCTGCCCTCTAAGGAAAATTCCCATCTGGTTCAATTCTTCCCTAACCATTTTGCTAAAGCATCCTGTTACCTTTTCAAACATTGGCAGGTCTGTCTCACAGATCATATATACAGCTTGATAAAACTTTAGATCCTCAAACTTGGGAATGATTTGAAAAAACGGGCTTAAAAGAACTAGCCTCTCAAGATATACCATAACCTCAAAACCTTTGCTTTCTCTGCCTTCTTCTAAAAATTCATTAAACGGTTGTAACCAGTGTATTTCCAAACCCTCAATTGGATTTATAAGGAAAACTTTGTCCAAGTTTGTTTCAGGAAACTCCTTTGCAGTGGCAAGAATCCTCAAAAAAGACATTTTTGGAAGAATTTTAGTATCTTCCTTTGGTTGAAAAGAAATCATCTCATGATTTAAAATATTGTTTTTACAAATGGGTAAAAAATAGAATTCACCACTTTTATAATTAGTAAATCTGAATTTTGTTTTCCTATACCTTTCCAAAACGAAGGAATTGTAGTTATCTATTTCCATTTCTATACAAATTTGGATCAATCATTAAACCACCATCTGAAAGAGCGTCCAAGAATGCATTGACTGCCTTATCCCCACATTTAGGGACATTCATTAATTCATTCTTTGTACTGAATGAGGCTAATTTCACTAGTTGTCCTAAGGTTACCCCTTGTCTGCTGGCAGGAATACCCAATGACAAAAGCTTCTGTGGGGTACACAACGCATATTCAATTATCGATGCAACCCTATACCTCATTGAGGACTTGATCCTGTCTTGCAAAAACAACCAACAGTCAAAATCCCAATAACTATTGAGGTAATCAGGAGCCTCTCTTTCAACCCAATTTATATCAGAATTAAGGTAGATACTTTGGGACATCCCTTCAATCTCCCTTAGTAAAAGCTTGGGCCCAACATTTTCACCTTGGTTTGGTGTAAAAGAAAGACTGAGAGAAATCACAGGATCACTTTCAATATCAATATGAGAAACCCAATTCTGAAGCATAAAATTGAAGCGGCTCCTTTCGTAGGAATCAAACCTCCAATAATATTTACCGGTATGTGAATAAAGCACATCAAGCTGTTTTTTGGTCATTGCCTGCATAAACAATTCTTGGTTTTAATACATAACTAGGCTCTTTTCCGGTACTGGCTTGCTCAAAATTAAATAAATTGATACCTGCTATAAAACCAGTCAAACGCTTTTTCAAGGAATTTACCGAATTTGATTTTCTATAAGCTAATTCAGTAAATACTACAATTTTCACCTCTTTACTTTTGGATAAAATACCTATTGGAATTAGGTTTAATTATTAAGGGATTAGTCCTTTTGGATTTTTAATGTTCCTATCCTCTTTTAAATATTTTAGGTCTGGGGCATAATTCCCTCAATTAAGATTTAATTTAACCCTAAACAATGTAATGCCGAATGGAAACAATAAATAAACCTACTATCACAAATCAAACTGAATTTAAAGTCCTCAACCATTATTATAAAATTGTGGATTATGAAGTCAATAAATGGGCTGAGGATTGCAGTTTATTTAAAAATGAAGAGGAAAAAATCCATTCCCAAAACCAGCATCTCAACAAATTCGCTTCAAGGTTATATCCAAATGCCAACCTTAACGAACTGCTTCCGATAAGTAAATTGATTATGGTTCTCTTTTTGGCAGATGATAGAGCAGATAGGCTTCAAGGAGCAGAAAGGGTGGGCTCTTGGAAAAACATGCTCTCAGAATTTGAATTTGGTCTAGTTAGAGAAAATGTATTTTGTTGGGATAGCTTGCTATCCGACTTTTCGATGATCAATCATAGTTCCAACATCGCTTCAATCGCATTAGCGGGAAAAAACATTTGTGAAATGGTAAGGAACTTTATCAAAGCAGGTATCTGGGAATCCGAAAACCTTCTTGAATCCAGCCCTCCCCTTCCGGCCGATTATCTGAAAAAACTGAAGCATAGCTCTGGGGCTGAAATAGCCATTCATTACCTGACCTTTATCCAAAGCAATAAAATTGATCCGGCAACGCTTTATTCACCTGAATTAAAGCAATTGAGAAAAACCCTTCTGTTACTGATCTGCCTTTCAAATGACCTGGCATCATTCAGGAAGGAGGAAAATACAGGAGATTTCCATAACCTAGTACTTTTGTATGAAATCCATTTCAAACTGACCCGAATCGAGTCCATAGCCAAAGTAACTGAAAAACTGAAACTCCTGAAAGAGGACTACCTATCACTCCAAAATCAGTTAATCAACAATCCTGGTATTTGTATAGAGAAGAAGAATTCAATCTGCGATTCTTTTAACAATTTGTTGCTTGGTTGTGAGATATGGGCAAAAGAGGATACTGGGAGGTATGAGTGAGAGGGTTTACATTCACCTAAAAATAACAAATAAATTAGGTAAAACCCCTCTCCTTTTGACCGTCTCTTTATATTAATTTCTTAAAGGTTTTACTTGAAACCCAGTGAAATTGTTAAGTCACAGGAGCCCCCATCATTTCCCTTCGGAGATACCGGTAATTCCCTTTGGTGAAATGCTTTTTAACCCAACTGTCTGTTGGATCCAAAAACCTGATTTCCGGGTCATTAGTGCCAGATTCTGACATTCTATTGGCAACTTGCCTGAAATAAAAATGGGTCTGAAGTCTGAAAAATTCCACTGTATAAACATCAGAAACAGCGCTGTCCCCTTGAATAAGCAGCATATTTTCATCATTGGAATGAAGGGAATTAGGTGAAAAATTAGCAGATCCAGTAAAAACTGTGGGATTGTTATCCATAACATCAATGGCCATATATTTGGTATGGACGAAAAACACATACCCTTTGGTCCTAAAATGAACCTCTCTCCTCATCCAGTTTTCAAGATTCCAACCAGGAAGCCTCCTCCAGTTTCCCATTGATCCTCTAGTTCCAAGACCCTGACCCAAGACAATTCTGGTATTAGGGTCTTTTTCAAGTATATCCTGTACCCCTATACCACGGCTTTTTTGCTCCATGAGAATGTATCGAAGGTATTCTTTTTGGTTGTCAAAATATTTGGAAAGTCCCGGTGAAACACCAAAGGCAGATGTAAAGATCAAAGAACTTTTAGCATTGAAAGCTTTGGATCCATACCAGTCTAGCATAGAAGTGCCCCTTCTTGGACTGAAGATTACTGTTGTTCCTTCAGGAAGGGTATCTCCGGGATTAGGTGTCTTGGTTTCACAGAATGCCCTTAGGTCTTTTCTTAATGAGTCCTTAGCCACCATATTGAAATATTCAAAAAAGAGACCTGCCACATTTACGTCCCTGACGATATGCCCTGTATTGCTCTGTCCAAGGAATCCGGAAGAGGATATATTGGTGCTTCCTGTCCATACCTCCACAGGTCGGTTATTTTTACAAAGGATTATAAATTTATTATGGGGTATTGCAACATGGTGTATTCTTTCTTTAAAATGCATGTTTTTGGAATTGAGATAGGGGGTTATGGCATCTTTATTTGAAATGCCATATTTGGTCTCTTTTCTTACATTTCCTGATATCTGGTAATGACCAGCTTCATATGATATCTCGACTTTAGCACCTCTTTTACCCGCTTCGACAAGAGCAGTGATCACAGGACTATATGAAATCTCATAGAAGCAGCAATGAAGGCTATAGCTGCTATCAGTTGCCTGCCCAATAAAACCGAGAATGCCTTCCAAAAGTCCTCTAGAAAGCCATTTTGTTCTTGGGTTTTCAGGATCGTTCAAAATCAATTCCAATTGATCTGAAGGAATGTCATCATCAAAATTATCTGCATACGCCTGACTGACTATAGCGCCCCTATTAAACAATACTGAGTTTTTTCCGGTCGTTTCGCTTTCGGTCCTTATCTTGATTTCAATATCCGTACCTCGCCTCAGGTTCGAAAAGTCGTTAGATTCCGGCTTGAAAAGTGGCCTGACAACATAAGTATATTCTGTATCCGGTTCGGCATAATAATGGCCCCACCTAAAATCCTGGACGGGATGTTCAGTGGTTGAAAATCTTTGTCCTGCACTAGGATCTGGCACTAAATCTTTAAAGCATTTGAAACCTTTGAGCCAATATATCCTATCGCTAGATTTCCTTCCAATCCCAAAGCCAAGAAAGTTTTTGAGATTATTTTCCTCTGAATTCATGGCAAGAATCACTGCCCTTGTTCCTGAAATGGCCCTTACCGAAAAGCCGTTTTTTGAAGCTATTGTTTTCATATTAAAAATATTTGGTGAATTGAAAATAAAGAAATAACAATTAATCTTTCTATGGACAAAATCTTCTTCCCCTTACCTGAATCCCGTAAAATCCTAACCCTACATTTTACTTAAAAACCACCTTGGGCTGAGTCTGTTCTATAAATCAATTAGAAAGAAAAATTGAATCATTAATGCTGTTAAATATAAAAAAAAATGCGACAAAAATGAATGTATTTTTTTCGCAGACACTTGATTTTCAATTGAAATCCTTTAAAACACTAAGATTATAATTAGCATATATATATTTCTTCCCAGTGAAAATCACATCATGAATTAAAAAAGGATTTAAAAAAATTAAAGTTGGGTCATCCCCCTCCGACCATCTCCCGACCATGTCCCGTGTCTCTCCCGACCATTCGCCTACTTTTGGCTAAATTTTTAGAATCTATAGGACTTAACCGAGAAGATGGTTTTTTATAGAAACTGAGATGGTTTTCGCGGAAATTACTTAAACCTACCTTTGCACTAAAAGTGTCTGTAAATATTTTTTTAGGTTGAATCGTTTTGATAATATTTTTCGGTCATCCCTTTAATACAATCCTAAGCTTCTCCATATCCTTACTGATCTTGATATCTAAGATTTTCGCATAATGCTGGGTCTGTTTGAGGGATTTATGTCCGAGCATTTTTGAGACTGTTTCAATGGGTACACCATTCCCTAAAGTAATTGTGGTAGCAAAGGTATGTCTGGCGATATGAAAGGTCAGTGGTTTGTTGATTCCACAGACATCGGCGATTTCTTTCAGATAGGAATTCATTTTCTGGTTGCTCAAAACAGGCAATGCATATCCTATATTCTCACAATATGGATGGTTTATATATTTTTGGATAATTGACAGGGCCTGGGGGAGTAAAGGCAGTCTTGTTGGGGTTTCTGTTTTTTGTCTTTGGGTAAATATCCACTGTTCCCCATCTATTCCCAATTTGATCTGCTCCTTGTTCAGATTTTTGACATCTATATAGGCAAGTCCGGTATAGCAGCAAAAAAGAAATATATCCCTGACCTGTGATAATCTTTCTATGCTAAATTCCTTTTTTCGGATACTGTTCAATTCTTCATTACTCAATACCTCTCTGACAACTTCCTTTTTAATCATTTTGAATCCAAGGAAGGGATCCCTGATCAACCATCCTTTTTTGACGCAGGAGAGTACGATCTTTTTGAAATTTGCCAGATATTTTACAGTAGTATTGTGGCTGCAATTCCTGACAGTTTTCAACCAAAATTCATAGTCTGAAATAAATTCATAATTGAGCTGGTGGATTTCTATGTCTTCCTTCTGGAATTTCCATTGTATAAATGACCTGGTGTGTTCCAAGGAGGTTCTGTACCGTTGAAGGGTCCCGGCAGCAAATCCTTTGCCTACTAGGACTTCAACCTGTTCATTGTGAACATGGAATACCTCCAATATTTTTTTTCGATCTTCAGTTTTCCCAAGGAGAATGTTTTTGATGTTTTCGGCAGTCACATCTTTGTTGTTGTCCATCAGTAAAATTTTAGCCTGAAGGATTTTCATTTGAAATGAATCCAGGAAAGCATTCAGTTGTCTCACATCCTCTTTGTTTCCCATTGCCCTTCCCTGCCCTTGATTCCACTTATGTACTTCACAAACCCTTTTTGTGGAGATTTCTTTAGAATCGCCATCCACGGTCACTCGAGCGTAGATGTATTTCTCTGATTTCTTACTGTTTTTGATTGTTTTTAGAAAAAACATCAATCCAAAGCTTTTGTCCAGCATAATGTTGTTTTTTATTGGTTAAATAAATATCTAAAAACATGCTAACCAATACAAGATGTTCAGCTATTGAACATGTTGTTTTTCAGTAGTTTAAACCACCTAAAAAGCGTCTTTTTTTTGAAACCAAAGAACGCCACGAATGACGCTTTTGAATTTTGGGTATTTTTGAAAAATTTGGTGGTTTTGACACCAAAAACAAAAAGCCCACAGTTTGTGGACTGTAGGCTTTTTATCAATAAAATGAATTAAAATTGATTGAAAATGTGCTTAAAATCGCTTTAAATCCACTTTTTCAATTTTTTGACTTATTTCGATCAAATCTGGAAAATCTTTAATTCTTCAAATTTGAACGTTTTGTTAGCCATTTCAGCAGAGAGGAAGGGATTCGAACCCTCGATACCCTCACGGGTATACACACTTTCCAGGCGTGCTCCTTCAACCACTCGGACACCTCTCTATTAGTCCCCATCTAAATGGGAGTGCAAAGAAATACATAATTAAAAGCCTTTGCAAACTTCTCCCAAAAAAATTCGAATGCAGATTTCACGCTTAATCTATAATATCTACTAATATCAAATATCTATCAATATCTAATTCTGTAAGGATCAAATAATTAATTATAACAGACCTGGTTATATTCAATTTCCCATCAATGACATCTCCCCTATCATCGGGGTTATCAATTTTCTCCTGATTTCCGAATCCTCTTTTTCATTGGCCAACAAAAACATCATCTTAGTAACCGCAGCCTCTGTAGTGATATCTCCTCCACTGAGTACTCCTATCTTTTTTAGATCCTTGCTCGTCTGATACCTGCCCTGAATTACGCGACCTCCATTACACTGCGAAACATTTAGAATGATCAATCCCTTTTTCACAGCCCTATCCAAGGAATTGATAAACCAGGATTCACTGGGGCTGTTACCCGAGCCATAGGTTTCCAACACAACTCCCCGCATGCCATCAATATCAAAACAAGAATCCAGAATCTTGGAGGTAATTCCAGGAAAAAGCTTAATTACCATTACTCTGTTATCAAGTCGGTTGTAAAATTTCAGCTTTTTACCCTCTTCAAATGGTTTGATCGCAGCATAATTATAATCTATGATAATCCCTGCCTCTGCCAAAGCCGGGTAATTTTCCGACTCAAAGGCATCAAAATGGATACTTTGAACTTTCTTTGACCTATTTCCCCTCAACAGCATGTGGTTGAAAAAAATGCAAACCTCCGGTACCACGGGATTGCCATTGGCTTTGGCTGTGGCAATCTCAAGGGCTGTCATCAGGTTTTCCCTGGCATCGGACCGCATGGCTGAAATCGGCAATTGCGCTCCTGTAAACACTACAGGTTTGCTCAGGCCCCTTAATATATAACTCAGCATGGAGGCAGAATAAGCCATGGTATCTGTTCCGTGCAAGATCACAAAACCATCATAGCTGTCATAATTCTCATAAATGATATAAGCCATATCTATCCAGTGCTGCATATTGACATTGGATGAATCGATGGGTTCGGGGAAAGAAATGACCGTGATGGCAACATTCAAATTGGTCAAATTGGGTATTTTCTCCATAATTTGACCAAAGTTAAATGGAACCAATGCGCCTGTTTCATCATAGGCCATACCTAGCGTTCCTCCTGTGTAAATGATCAGCACTGAGGAGGTAATGTCACTCTTAGCAGCGGTATTGAGTCTTACTATTTTATAGTTCATGACTTGAAATGATGAAAAATGCTATGCGCATTTTGTTGGGTGATGGTGGAAACCTGCTCCAATGAGCTTTCGGTAAGGTCACCGACTCTTTGAGCAATCAACGGTATATATTCAGGAGAATTTCTTTTCCCCCTATGCGGTATAGGTGCCAGATACGGACCATCAGTTTCCAACACCACATGCTCCAAGCCCAATTCTGGCAGCACCTTATCCAATCCTCCATTTTTATAGGTGGAAACGCCACCTATTCCTAGTAGAAATCCCAGTTCGATGATTTGCTTGGCTTGCTCAACACTACCTGAGAAGCAATGGAAAATCCCATTCAAGTCTTCGGTTTTCGCTTCTTTAATGATGGCTATGGTTTCATCCATTGATTCCCGGCAATGCAGGACAATCGGCCATTTCTTTTTCTTTGCCCATGCGATCTGAATTCTCAAAGCTTCCTTTTGCTGCTCAAAAAAAGTCTTGTCCCAATAAAGGTCCAAGCCTGTCTCCCCAATTGCTGCAAACTCCCGTCTTTCAATCCACTCTTCCATCACATAAAGCTGCTTTTCAAAATCCTTTTTCACATCACAGGGATGGAGTCCCATCATGGGAATACAAACCCCAGGATATTTCAGTTCTGCTTCCAACATGGAATCGATGGATTCCACATCGATATTGGGCATATAAATGCTTTCCACCCCATTTTCACCAGCAACCCTAATTACTTCTGACCTGTCATCATCGTATTTTTTGGAATAAATATGGGCATGGGTATCTGTGAATTTCACTTTGGTATTGGTTAATGGTTTTTGGTTTATTCTAAATTCTCGTCTCTTGGTTCTCGATTCTCCCATTCTGCCTATCCCATTTCGGACGTGACGTGCCTCTGACGGGAAATCCCACGGCATTTATCTGTGCCTCATGGTTCTCAGCTCTCGTTTCATGGTTCTCGCATCTTGGTTCTCGCTTCTCCCCTCTTGATTCTTGGTTCTTGTTTCCCCGATATTCATCGGGGCAGGCTTTGGCTCTAACGTCTTTAAGATGTCTCCTGCCGTCGACATGAAAAGGTGAAGTCTTTCTCAATAGTTTATTCATGATTATATCAAACCATCTTTCGGTCTCTCTATTCTCGTCTCTCGCTTCTCGCTTCTCGCTTCTCGACTCTTGGCTCCCCGATACTCGGGACAGGCTTTGGTTCTTGGCTCTTGGCTCTTTTCTCTTGGTCCTAACCTCAAACCTCTACTCTCACATCCTCCTCAATACTTTCTACCCTTCCAATTTGTTTTGGCAGGCCAAAAATAATAAAGTATCGTGGACCAAGACGTAATCATATAATATATTTCGAATAAGAAAAGATCCAAAACAGCCAACTTCACTCCGGGTTTTATAGCAAAAGTGTAAATAAAGACGCCTTGTGTTAACACTTTGGTAAACCATAAACTGAAACCTAGTAGAGGATGTAAAAAAACCAACAATATAATACTTGGAAAAAAAAACACTTGAATGGCCAAAATCAATCTCCAATAAAGCGGCAGTGCCATGGCACCCGACATCCATCGTTTTCTTTGTTGAAGTAATCCAAGATAGCTTTTTTGAGGTTTGGTTTTTATAAGGTTATCCTTGGATACTTGCTGCAGTACTTTGTATCCTTTGGATTGGATATTTCTGGCAATTTCAAAATCTTCTGTAAGGGAAAAAGGAATCCCCTCAAATCCACCCACAGATAGGTATGCTTCTTTTGATATCAACATATTATTGCCCATGGAGGTGACAGAAAAACCAAGATCTGACATCACTTTGACCATCCCCAAGGTCAACCACCAATCCATGCCCTGCATTTTTCCAAAAACACTATCTGATTTGACATGGGTAATTCCCGTAACAATACCTGCTTGGGTATTTTGGTATGCCATCACCATACTCCTAACCCAATTCTGAGGCAAATGACAGTCTGCATCTGTGAAAAGTAAAACCTTCCCATTGGCGTATTTGGCCATTTGGGAAAGTGCGTTGGCTTTGCCGTTAGTTTTGGTACTGTCACCTTCTTGGATTTGAACCAGTTTCACATGATCATTTTGATCTGAGAATGCTTTTAACAAAACTTCTGTTTCATCAGTACTGCTATCATTTCCCAATATTATCTGAAGCTTATCTTTTGGATAATTGAGTTTGGCAATGGACTCTAAACATGCAGGTAAATTCTCTTCCTCATTTCTGCTGGGAATCAAAATACTGACAAAGGGGAATTCAGAAACCTCTTTTTTCACATAATCCTTAAAGTTCAACCTCAACAAAAACCAGAGCGAAATATCTTGTAACAAAAGAATAACGACCAATATTACCGCTAAAAAAATCATAATAAAGCTGTCTCTAAACCTGAGTCATTCAAAAAATCCAAATAATCCGGCAGGACTCTTTTGATCATTTCTTTGGTTTTTTGTTGATCATGAAAAACAACAATGGAACCATTTCTTGAATACTTTATGGATTTTTTCAGGCATTCCTCTGCGCTTTGGGTAGCATCAAAATCACCCGAAAGTACATCCCACATGATCACATCATAATCGGCCACAACTGATTTAAACTGTTTTTTGGTGATTTTCCCATAAGGTGGTCTGAAAAGCCTACTCGATATTGATAAAGTCTCTTGGATCTGTAGTTGACAATTATCGATTTCTTCGAGATAAACTTCATAAGGAGTCTTAAATCCATTTACATGGTGCATGGTATGATTTCCAATCCCGTTTCCTGATTGAAGAACTTCTTGGGCCAATCGATGATTTTTTTGGATATTATCTCCGACCATAAAAAATGTGGCATTCATATTTCTTTTTGCCAACTCATCCAAAACATAATCAGTCACTCCTGATACCGGACCATCGTCAAAAGTCAGGTAAATCTTGTTTTCACTCCTCTCCTTGTTCCATACAAATTGTGAAAACATTCGGGGTATCAATGCAGGTACATGGTGTATCCAAACCATGATTATTTAAATCTTATGCTCAGCAAAGTAATATCATCCCGTTGCTGCCCACCTACTGAAAAATCTTTCAAATCTTTGAAAAATAAATCATGGAATGTATTAGGTTCTACGCAAAGCTGGCTTTTAACAAATTGATGAAATCTCTCATCCCCGTATTCTTCTTCGGCACCATTAAAAGTTTCAGTAAGTCCATCGGTGTATAAGTGGATCGTAAATCCTTTCAGATGGGACCTTTTGCCTACTTCCAAAAAAGGCAACTGCTCAAATGCCCCTAAAATAGTTGTACCTGCCCCCAAATTTTCACTTCTTTTTTCTCCCTCCCAACACAACACAGGAGGATTATGCCCGGCATTCACATAGATCAATTCCCTTTTTTTATAATTATAATAACCTAGAAAAAAAGTGATAAACCGTTCTCCTTTAGTGTTATCAAAAATGGTATAATTCAATTGCTCCACGATCATTTTGATGTCTGATGAACTCCTGAGCAGTGTCCTCAATGCAGCCTGAAAATTAGACATCAACAATGCTGCAGGCATTCCTTTGCCTGAGACATCTGCAATACAGAAAAAAACCTCATCTTCTGACTTCTGAATCAAATCATAATAATCCCCGCCAACAGTGGAATGTGGTACATAGGTGACTTTAGCTTTTAGCTTTTCAGTTTGAGGAAGTAAGGCCGGAAAAAGCATCCTTTGCACATTGGAGGCGATCTCAACCTCTCTTTTCAATCTTTCCTGCTCCAATTGTCTTTTGGCGAATCTCTTGTTTTCCAAAGCAACCACCATAATGTTGGTCAAAGCCTGGGTAAAGTTCAGGTCAAGGTATTCATCCTCAAATTTTTTCCTGAGAAAAAGTATCGCAAGCATCCTTTCCTTGTGGTATACAGGTAGATAACTTTCCAATTCAGAAAAAGAATAACCGTGATCAAGTTCAATATTCAACTCCCCTGATTCCTTGGAATAATTTACTTTGCTTTCCGGAATCCGCTCCGGTATAATATTTTTAATTCCATGGCTGATCTTCAGCTCGAATTGCTCTTGGTCTACCATGTATAAAAGTATCGACTTGATGTTCAAGTGAACCAAGCAAGTAAATTTAAAAATATTTAAGAGAACTGAAGCGGATTTATTTTCATTGATAGCCTGAGTAATCTCGAGTAAGGCTTTTAACTCGAGTTCCTTTTTTTGATATTTTACCGTTTGTGTGGTCACTTTTATTTTTTTAAATGGCATTATGCTCCATCAGACCTTTTTTTGTTGCCAAGTAATACAAATTTTTTCCTGATCCTTTAAAATCAACTTGATCGAAAATCTCTGTATCGGGTTCGGTCAGGCATTTGATATAGGCTTTTTCGTACAGCGATTGCAAGGTAGCCAAAAGCAATTCATCTTCCCAAGCCAACGTTTCTTTTAAATAGCTGAAAGGATGAACAAAATAAAGTTCATCCAGCAAGTCAAACTCCTCATCAGTCATAATTTCCATTTCGTTAAAGTCTGTAAAGTTATGGATTTACTAGGAAAATGATATTTGAATCGCTGCATATCTTCAAGTAATTGTTGGAGGTCGGAAGTCGGAAGACTGAAGACCGAAGATAAAAGGATAAAGGATAAGGTGATGCTTCATTGCGCCTGCCTGCCTTTGGCAGGAGGAGCATTTGGGAAACTTTGATATTTTAAACAGTCCTTCGTGCGACGTGGCAATCTCTTTAGATGAAAGATGAGGGGGTGAAATAAAAAAAAACATTAAAAAAAGTGTCAAGTAAATTTAGGAGTTGATATACAGAATGGGAGTGTTAGCTAAACTCTGCCCTTCCATTTCTTTTCACCAAAAAACGTAGCCGTTACGGTTCCTATCACAAAGAAAGGATGAATCACCGAGGTGACCAAAAAATTGGCAAAACGTTGATGAATCCTTAATTCGCAAAGTACTTTCCCTAAAACAAGCCATTCTGCCCCGATTTTCACAGCCCACAAAAACAGAAAAACAAGCATAGAAAAACCCCCTTGGAAAAGCAGCATCCAACTTGACAGAAAAACCAACTGTAATAAAACCGGGATCACAGCACTCAAAAGGTGCGACAGATTACCATGCATCCTCCACTTAGAAGTCCAACGGCTTCTTTGCGCTAATAAACCTTCCCAGGAATCCTGCGGTTGGGTATACACCAAGCCTTTGTAATCATTCACATAAATCGCTGACTTGGCACCAAACTTCTTGACTATTTTTTTGAGCAGAAATTCATCATCCCCGGTCATCACATGTTCATTTCCGCGATATCCTTCTACTTCAATAAATGCGCTTTTCCTGTATGCCATATTAGCTGCGCTGCACATAATCGGAGAGCCAATCTCAAATCCTGCTTTAGTTACCAACAGGATGCTTGCCCACTCAATTTGTTGGAAACTGGAAAAAAATCCTTTATCATCTTTAGTCATCACAGGACCTGCCACCATTTGGATACCAGAATCTTCAAAAAACCTAAGCTTTTCCTCAATCCAATTTTCAGGCAAAATACAATCTGCATCTGTTGTGAAAATGATTTCGCCTCCAGCTTTCTTTACCCCTGAATCAATGGCGGCTTTTTTTCCCATCCCTCTATTAGAAATCACTTTAATGGGGATTCGAGGATTAATTTTTTTCAGAAAATCTTTTACAAACTGGCCTCCGCCATCCTGACTTTGGTCATCAATAAACAGTACTTCATAGGGACTAAAGCTTATTGAAAGGACACTATCTAAAATATTTTGAAGGTTCACCAGTTCATTTCTAAACGGTATAAGAATGCTTACCTTTCGATTTAAATTAACTTTTGGTCTTACTTCTTTCTGTTTGTTCCATATAAACGACAGTTGTAAAAGTGCAATCACATAAAGTATCCCAATCAAAAGGTAAAATATTGCCATGAATTCCTAAATTGCGGTAATGGGTAAAGAAGAAAAAAAAGAAGCAAAAGAAAAAATAATATTGGGAATTGACCCTGGAACCAACATCATGGGTTATGGTGTGATTCTAATCACAGGCAAAAACCACAGTCTACTGCAATATGGGGTAATCCATCTTAAAAAATATAGCACCCATGAACTGAAGCTCAAAAAAATTTTTGAAAGGATCACAGGACTCATAGATGAATTCCATCCGGATTCGGTGGCATTGGAAGCTCCTTTTTATGGGGAAAATGTACAGTCTATGCTCAAATTGGGGCGGGCACAGGGTGTGGCAATGGCTGCGGCTTTGGCACGAGACATACCCATTTCAGAATATTCCCCCAAAAAAGTGAAGCAATCTGTCACAGGCAATGGCAATGCCTCCAAAATACAGGTAGCTGAAATGCTCAAAACACTCCTGAAAATCGAGGAAATCCCAAAGCTTTTGGATGCAACAGATGCATTGGCGGTAGCGCTATGCCATCATTTCCACGACGGTCGTTTGCAGACAAGGGGAAGGACTGCAGGGTGGAAATCATTTTTGGAAGAAAATCCAGGGAGGGTCAAGGGACTTTAATCAAAATCCGGTGTTGAAATGAACAAAATCCCTGTTATACATGAATTATACCCGGATATTCCTGAAACCTCTTTGCACTTATTTTTCGATAAACTTCAGGAGAAAACTCTTCAAAAAGGTGACCTCCTAATCAGTGAGGGACAAATCTGCCAACACATTACTTATATCCAATCCGGTATTGTTAGAAGTGCTTACAAAAGAGATGACAAAGACATTACCATTAGTTTTAGTGGTGAAGGGGAATTCATTACTGCCATGTCAAGTTTTATTTCCCAAACACCTACTTACGAGAATATTGAGGCTTTAAGTGAAACCCATGTTTTGCAGATCAGCTATTCTGAATTGATGGCACTCCTGGACCAGGATAAAAATATGGAACATATATACCGCTTGATTTTGGAACGGTATTATATCTCCCTTGAAGAGCTATTGATATTTTCAAAATTTAAATCCGCAAAGGAAAGGTACTTGGAGTTGTTAACAAAAAAACCTTTGATCATCCAATATGCTGCGGTAGGCCATATAGCCTCTTATTTGGATATGAGTATTGAAACATTGAGCAGGATAAGGTCAAGCATGTGATTTTTTTGATTTTTGTCAAAGGCTAATCAAAACAAAATTTTTTAAATTTGGAATAACCTTTATATCAAATTGAAATAGCAGGATACTATCTTATTCTAACCCAATGGCTATGACATTTAAACCTTTCTTACGAATAGCAGGACTTCTTTCAGTTTCCCTGTTTATCCTTATGAACTGTTCGGATTCCTCCAACGAACAGACTTTCGATTCTTCCAAACTGAGGAAAGCCTCTCAAGAGGAAATTGAAAAAGTCATTGAGGATTTTATTTTGGCGGAAGACGGTGATGTCATTGAAATCCCCTCAGGATTCTACAGCCTCAAAACCCAGTTGATACTGGACTCCAAAAACAACATCAGCATCAAAGGGGCAGGAATGGGGGAAACAGTCCTTTCATTTCGTGAGCTTAGATCTGGGGGTGAAGGTGTCAAACTGGTGGGCAACAATGTCAAGATAGAAGATCTAAGTATTGAGGATGCTCCAGGTGACGGAATCAAAAGCCAGCATAGCGATGGCATCACCTTTAGGCGCATCAATGTCACCTGGACCAACGGAGACAAATCCAAAAACGGCACTTATGCCATTTACCCTGTTCAGTGCAGCAATGTCATGATCGATGAATGTATTGCTTCCCATTCCAAGGATGCAGGGATTTATGTAGGTCAGTCTGAAAATATCATTGTCAGAAATTCTCTTGCCTTTGGGAATGTGGCAGGGATTGAAATAGAAAATTCCGACAATGCAGAAGTTTATGGAAATAATGCTAGGGACAATTCAGGAGGTATTTTGGTATTCAACCTGCCAGGACTTCCAAAAGCCGAGGGCCGTGGTACTAAGATTTATGATAATGATATCACGTCCAATAACCATGTCAATTTTGCGGTTCCGCTAAGTGATGAACCAAACGGAAACACCGTAACCATGATTCCACCCGGATCGGGAATCATACTTTTGGCGGCAAAGGATATAGAGGTTTACAACAACAGAATTCACAAAAACAAAACCACCGGAATCGCCATTGCCAATTATCACATTACAGGTTTTCCTATCGAAGCACCAAATTGGTCACCATTCACTTCCAATATTTATGTGCATGACAATGACTACAAGCGAACCTGGAAAATCCCTGACTTGACCAAAGAGTTTGGGCAATTGATTTCGGTCTATAATGCCCATGGCAAAGGGAAAACCCAGGACATCATCTATGATGGGTTTTGGGACAAAAGCATCAGCGACGATATATCAACCAATCCCATGAAAGTATGCATCCGGGAAACCGGTATGGAAAAACTGCATTTCACGCTTTTTGACCTTTGGGAAGGCGAGGAAAACATCAAAGCATCCAAAGACTATACCCCTTTCCAATGCGAAACGGTAATCAAGACAGATGTAAGTGCCGTAGCTAAATTATAATAGCATGAAGTTCAGTCAGCCATATTTTCCAGCAGGAATCTTTTTCATTTCCTTGATATTGGGTTTCGGTTGCTCTGGGGAAAAAGGGCAGGAAAAAACTGTGGAAGAACGGGCGCAGATCGAATATACTGATGCCCCGGATATCAATATAGCATCAATTGATTTTAATCAGATTCCTTTCAAAACACTTTCGGAATACGGGTTTTTCAAAGGTCAGTTAAGGGCATTGGATCCTAGTGGGAAGCTTGTCAATTACGAACCTTCATCTTCACTCTTTACAGATTATGCTTTTAAATCCAGGTATATATGGATGCCGGAGGGGACTTCCGCCAAAATCAATCAGGATGTAGGCGGCTCTTTTGATTTTCCTGATCAAACCATCATCATCAAGAATTTTTACTACCCGGTGGATTTCAGAAATCCGGAAGGGGAAAAGAGAGTCATCGAAACTAGGCTAATGGTCAAGCGTCAGGGAATATGGGAAGCTTTTCCTTACATCTGGAAAGATGATCAGACCGAGGCGGAGTATAAAGTGGTGGGTGCCGAAAAAGAAGTGAGTTGGACAGACCAAAACGGCAATGAAAAGGTCATCAATTACATCGTGCCCAATAAAAACCAATGCAAAAGCTGTCACAACGAAAATGAGGTGATGGTTCCTATTGGAGTTAAGGCAAAATACCTCAACCACTCTATCCAATTCGGAAAGGAAAGCAAAAACCAATTGGTCAAATGGTCAGAAGCGGGATATCTTGAAAATATTCAGGATTTAAACCATTATACCGCAATGGTAGATTATAGTGATGGTTCCCAACCATTGGAATTACGTGCCAAAGCCTACCTGGACATCAACTGTGCCCATTGCCACCGAGCAGAAGGACCTGCAAGTACTTCGGGGCTTTTTTTGGATTATGAGGAAACTGACCCAATGAAACTTGGGGTTTTTAAAACTCCTGTTGCTGCCGGTTTTGGAGCAGGGTCTTTCAAATATGCCATTTATCCCGGTAAAGCAGACGAATCCATCATGACTTTCCGGATGTCCACCAACAAGGTAGGAGCCGCCATGCCTGAAATCGGAAGGGTCAGTGTCCATAAGGAAGGGGTTGAGTTGATCAGGGAGTGGATTAATGGGATGAAATAAATGGAACGCAGATGAAGCTGATTTTACTGATTCACGCAGATAAATAATCAGTAAAATCAGCTAAATCAGCGTTCCATCAAAACTTACAGGCTCCTCATTCTTTTTAATCCTTATAAACCCCGCTCGGCCATTTGTCATTTCCGGCATTAGTATCTGTAATGACCTTGTCAGGGTCAATCTCCACTGCTACCACCTTTTTGTCCACTTTGAGCAGATGGTTCCACTGATTGCCTTTGAACCAAATCTCTACAGGAAGCATCCTTCTTTCTTTTTCCCCATCATCATATGTGATTTCCAATAATACCGGCATGGGCAGTTCCCCAAGATTGGAAAGTGACACTATATAATTGGCACCGTAAGGAAAAACACCATTGATGGCCAGATCAATATTGGCATTGCTGTAAAACCAGCCTTTCCAGAACCAATCCAGGTTTTCACCTGATACATTTTCCATATGGTTAAAAAAATCTGTGGGCTGGGGATGCTTATAAGCCCAAGCTTTGATATAAGATCTAAATGCTTTGTCAAACCTTTCATGATCCAGAACATATTCCCTCAGCATGATGAGTCCCAAAGCCGGCTTCATATAGGCTACCATTCCAAGGTTATTGGTCTGGGTGCGGTCTGCATGGGTGGCTATGGGTTCCCTGTCCTTATTGGTCAGCCAACCAAGGTACCTTCTGGTCTGTATCAGGTTATTGGTATACTCACCATCATTGAAAGCGAGGTAACTATAATAATTGATAAAAGTATTGAAACCTTCATCCATCCAGGCATGTCTCCTTTCATTGCTTCCGACAATCATGGGAAACCAGTTGTGACCGAATTCATGGTCTGTTACTCCCCATAAACTTTCTCCTTTTGATTGCCAGCTACAGAAATTGACGCCAGGATATTCCATACCGTTGATTTCTGCAGCTACATTTACCGCTACGGGATAAGGATATTCATACCACATTTCGGAATAATGCTCTACGGAAGCTTTGCTGTATTCAGTAGATCTTCCCCAAGCATCTTCTCCATCACTTTCCTGTGGATAGACCGATTGGGCCAAGGCTTTTTTACCACTTGGAAGATTGATCCTGGCCGCATCCCAGATAAATGCTTTTGAAGATGCAAATGCGATATCCCTGGAATTTTGGATTTTAAAATGCCAGGTTTGTGTGCCACTTTGTTTTGCCCTGTGATTGGCATAATCTGTTATTTCTTCAGGACTGATGATATAAACCCGCTCATCACTTTCAGAAGCACTTTTCATCCTGTTTTGTTGCTCCTTGGTAAGCACTTGGGATGGATTCATCAATTCCCCTGAACCGACTACAATGTGGTCAAAAGGTACGGTTACCCTATATTCAAAATCACCATAGCCCAAATAAAACTCCCCTGCACCTAGGTAGGGATCTGTATTCCATCCGGTCACATCATCAAAAACCGCCAACCTAGGATACCATTGTGCCATAGCATAGATAGTCCCATCCTTTACTTTAAGCCGTCCCATTCGGTCCATGCCTTTCTCAGGAATCTTATATTCAAAATCCATGGAAATGACTGCCTGACCTCCATTCGCAGGAAGTGGCTCTGCAAATGAAACCTGCATCCTGGTATCATTGATCGAATATTCATTGGAAACGGGTTTGTTCCTACCTGTAATCTGGGCTTTTACATTTTCAATTTCGTATCCACCATCCAGGTCTCCACTGTACCTGTTGCCCTGAATAGGTGTGGTCAGCGAACCTCTGGAATCTTCCGTAAACCTGTTCTGCTCCAAATACAGCCACACAAAATCCAGGTTCTCGGGGCTATTGTTTTTATAGGTGATGCTGACTTTTCCTTTTATAGTATTTGTTGAATCATTCAGTGTAACATCTATGACATAATCTGCCATATTTTGCCAATAGGAAGGTCCGGGTTTTCCCGAAGCTGTCCTGTATGCTGAACCTTGCCTATATCCAAATTCCGTAAAAGCAGCATCTCTATTGTCTTTCACCTGTTGGGCGTAGGATTCAAAACCAAAGAAAATAACAAGTATGAAAGCGGGAATTTTATAAAATCTATTTCTCATGTAGGATTCACTTTTTGATAAACTAAGGCGCTAAAATACAGAATGCTTCCTAAAGAAAAAATTCATTATTGTCCTCAAAATGGTTTCCAAGAAAACATTCTAGCAGTTATTGGGATTTGTTTTTAGAAATTATACAACTGTAATTTGCGGAATTAAAAAACCACAACTCTTTATGAAAGCCTGTTTTACAATTATTTCTATTCTACTTTCTTTAAATGGCGTCTGTGCCCTTCAAGACAGTACGGATGTGGAATTAAGAGAAATCACGATTATGGAAAACCGGATAGGAATTCCCTTCAACAAGATTTCGAGAAATATCAGTGTCATCCAAAGGCTGGAAATAGAAACAGTCCCTGCCAGGAGCATTCAGGAGTTATTGGCTTTTACACCGGGAGTTGATGTGCGGCAAAGGGGTGTCAGCGGCGTTCAGGCCAACATCGGCATCAGAGGTGGAAGCTTTGAGCAAACGCTCATGTTGATCAATGGCATCAAACTCACTGATCCGCAGACCGGACATCACATGATGAACATCCCTGTTCCTTTACAGGGAATTCAAAGGATTGAAGTGCTCAAAGGCCCGGGATCAAGGATATTTGGACAAAATGCATTTGCAGGAGCCATCAATATCATTACCACGCTTCCCGATACAAAAAGTCTTCAAATCCAGGGATTTGGTGGTGACTTTGGCATGAGAGGAGGACATATCATTTCTTCGCTGCCCATTGGCAATTACAAACAGACCTTATCGGTTTCCCATGACGCTTCTGACGGTCATTGGTACAACTCCGACTTCAAAGTCACCAATGTCTTTTATGAATCAGGTTATGAAATCAATGAGAAAAATGAGCTGAATGCCATGTTCGGTTTTACAGACCGGGAATTCGGCGCCAATGGATTTTATACGGACCGCTTTCCCGACCAATGGGAGGCCATACAGACCTACCTTTCTGCCCTTAGCCATACTTACCGAAACAACAACCTGTATTTTCAGACAAGGGGCTATTGGCGGAGAAATGTGGATGAATTTAGATTGAGAAGAAATGAACCGGACTTTTTTACAAATTTCCACACATCCGATGTATTGGCGCTGGAATTTAACAGTACTTACACCTCCAAATTCGGTGTAACAGGTTTTGGGCTTGAAGGAAGGGAAGAAATCATCGAAAGCACAAACCTTGGAAACCATAGCAGAAGTTTTTTGGGAAGTTACGCAGAGCATAGAATTGAGTTCCTGGACAAATTTGATCTAAGGGCAGGTATCTATTCCAATTATTACAGTGAATATGGATGGAGGCATTTTCCGGGTGCGGAGATTGGATACCAAGTGAATGAATATTTAAGACTATACAGCAATATTGGCAACAGCTTTAGAATCCCATCTTATACAGAGTTGTATTATCAGGATGCCAGTAATTCCAGTAACCCCAATCTACTGCCTGAAGAAGCCAGAAACTTTGAGATAGGCTGGAAACTGAACAAATCGAGGCTGAGGGCCGAAATAGTTTATTTCTACCGATTTACCGAAAATCTCATCGATTATACCCGTGCCCCTAGTACAGTACAACCCAATCCCAACCAGTGGACACCGGGAAATATCAGTCAGGTAACCTTCAATGGATTGGAAACTTCCTTTCAATACTTGGTAAACTTGGGTTCTGAAAATGTAAAGCTCAAGGACATATCATTCAGCTACAATTATATCAATGCTGATTTGGTCCAACCTGAAGGTGTGGAATCCAGATTTGCCTTAAATTCCCTCAAAAACCAGTTTATAGGAGGAATCAATGCTGAATTCTTCAAAAAAGCTGAATTGACAATCAAAGGCAGGTATCTCGAAAGAATTGCCTTGGATCCCTACTTCCTGTTGGACGCAAGACTTGACTACAATCGCTTAAAAAAATTCGGTCTTTTTGTGGAAGTTTCCAACTTAACCAATGCAGATTATATTGAAGCAGGATTTGTACAGATGCCGGGCAGGTGGTTTAAGGCGGGGTTTATGGTGAATTTGCAAGATCTTTAAAAATCAAGTAAATTGATTTATTGCCAGATTGTTTGTGAAAAGCAATATGATCTTGTGCTCGTTTGGTAAAATCTAAACGATATGTCATTTGAGTCCTAGAAAAGTCTTTATATCCTTTTTATTAACGCTTATGAATTCACCTTTTTGTACTGTTCCCTGCTTTCCTCAATTTCAGCAACAAACTTTGGATCACAGGAATTTTCCTTTGCCACTTCAATCTTCATTTTAAGCGCTTTGGCAAAAGCATTAAGTGCATTTTCCTGCTAAATGGTCTCGGGATGGATGAGGATGTTTTCCGTTTTCATTAGTCTAAATCTTTTGAACAGTACCTTCTGCTCACTGCTATTTGCTTGTAAATTGGTTGCCTAATTAGAAATAATTTATACGTTTAACAACTCAAGAATACAGTAAAAAGACACAAAATATAAGCTGAAAGGTTATTTGGATAAGGTATGACTTCAAAGATTTTTGTCTGATATTTTACTTTCTAAAAATCTAACTCTAGATTTCGAGTGTAATATGTAAAAGTAGCACGAAATCAACAAAAAAAAGCCTCTTAAAGAGGCTTGCTGTGGGAGTTGAGGGATTCGAACCCCCGACCCTTCCGATTTTAATCGGAATGCTCTGAAACAACAACCTAAGGGTTGATAAGTTCAAGTATTTTCGCTTTACTCTTCCAGGATTTGACTTTCCGCTCCCGGCCATAGGCTTCCTCTTTTGAACTGAATTCCTCGAAGTATACCAATTCCCAATCTTTTGTCTTACCTGTAAAACCTTTGTGGTTGCTGTTATGTCGACGGACTCTTTCTTTCAATTCATCGCAGCTATGTCCTAGATAAAATTTATCCTTTGATTTTGAGTGTAATATGTAAAAGTAACATGACATAAATAAAAAAAGTCTCTTGATGAGACTTACTGTGGGAGTTGAGGGATTCGAACCCCCGACCCTTCCGATTTTAATCGGAATGCTCTGAAACAACAACCTAAGGGTTGATAAGTTCAAGTATTTTCGCTTTACTCTTCCAGGATTTGACTTTCCGCTCCCGGCCATAGGCTTCCTCTTTTGAACTGAATTCCTCGAAGTATACCAATTCCCAATCTTTTGTCTTACCTGTAAAACCTTTGTGGTTGCTGTTATGTCGACGGACTCTTTCTTTCAATTCATCGCAGCTATGTCCTAGATAAAATTTATCCTTTGATTTTGAGTGTAATATGTAAAAGTAACATGACATAAATAAAAAAAGTCTCTTGATGAGACTTACTGTGGGAGTTGAGGGATTCGAACCCCCGACCCTCTGCTTGTAAGGCAGATGCTCTGAACCAACTGAGCTAAACTCCCAAAATGTTACTAATCTAAACTTCTACAATTCAAACCCCCGACCCTTCCAATTAAAATCGGAATGCTCTGAAACAACACAATAGCTATTGAGAATAAGAATTATGTGGGAGTTGAGGGATTCGAACCCCCGACCCTCTGCTTGTAAGGCAGATGCTCTGAACCAACTGAGCTAAACTCCCATTATTTCAATTAATTCTTATTTCTGCAATTCGAACCCCGACCTTTCCGATGGTAATCGGTATGCCCTGAACCATCCCGATAGCTATCGGGATAAACTCCAATAAACTCCATTTGCTTTTCAAATGGATTGCAAAGGTAGATTTAAATTTTTTTGGTACAAATTTTATAATTAAAAAAAAGCTCCTGAAAATTTAAGCGCTTGAAAATGAATACTATTTATTAATTATGGATATATTATTTTAAAGAAAAGTATGGGCCTTTTTTTCTAAGGCCCATACTTTTCTTTAAATATCAAACTTTATCCCCTGCGCCAAAGGCAAAGTAGTACTATAGTTAATCGTATTGGTCTGACGGCGCATATAGGCTTTCCAGGAATCGGAACCGGACTCACGTCCCCCTCCCGTTTCTTTTTCTCCTCCAAAAGCTCCACCTATCTCCGCACCCGAAGTTCCGATATTGACATTGGCAATACCACAATCCGAACCCGAAGCAGACAAGAATGATTCTGCTTCTCTCATATTCAAAGTCATGATGGCTGAAGACAAACCTTGTGGAACACCATTGTGCATGGCAATCGCGTCGTCCAAGGTTTCATATTTCATGATATACAGGATTGGTGCAAAGGTTTCTTCCTGTACCATCTTGAAATGGTTCTCTGCTTCAATGATACAAGGCTTCACGTAACATCCGGATTCATAACCTTCACCTGATAGCACACCTCCAGCGACAACTTCCTTCCCTCCTTCTGCCTTGACTTTTTCTATAGCCTTTTCATACATTTCCACCGCCATTTTATCTATCAAAGGCCCAACATGGTTTTTTTCATTCAAGGGATTCCCTATAACCAATTTAGTATAAGCAGCAGCTAGTCTTTCTTTTATAGATTCATAAATTGACTCGTGAATGATCAGCCTTCTGGTTGAGGTACATCTTTGACCTGCTGTGCCGACGGCTCCAAACAAAGCTCCTCTGATAGCAATTTCAATATCTGCGTTTTCGGTGATGATGATAGCATTGTTTCCACCTAACTCCAACAGTGACCTTCCTAGTCTTGCTGCTACGGCTTGCCCTACGATTTTACCCATTCGGGTAGAACCTGTGGCAGAAATCAGAGGAACTCTTTTGTCCTCGGTCATAAATTCCCCGACTTTATAATCCCCAACAATCAAAGAAGATATCCCTTCAGGCAATCCATTTTCTTTAAAAACTTTTGCTGCAATATGCTGACAAGCTATCCCAGACAAAGGGGCTTTCTCAGACGGTTTCCAAATACAAACATCCCCGCATACCCAAGCAATCATACTATTCCACGACCAAACAGCTACAGGGAAATTAAAAGCTGAAATGATTCCTACTATCCCAATGGGATGCCATTGCTCATACATCCTATGTCCCGGGCGTTCCGAATGCATGGTCAATCCATATAATTGTCTGGATAATCCAACCGCAAAATCACAGATATCAATCATTTCCTGTACTTCACCAAGTCCTTCTTGATAAGATTTACCCATTTCGTAGGAGACTAATTTTCCCAGTTCGGCTTTTACTTCACGAAGGGCATTTCCTATTTGCCTGACGATTTCCCCTCGTTGTGGAGCAGGCATTTTACTCCAGATTTTATAAGCTTCTTGGGCTTTGGATACGACAGCTTCATAACTCTCCCTGTTTGTAATTTGGACCTTTCCTATCAATTCTCCATCAGCAGGTGAAAAAGAACTGATATAGTCCATACCTGTTTCCATCCAATCATTTCCTGTTGAAGTTCCAAGGTTCTCAGGTTGTACGCCCAATTTTTTTAAAGCGGCTTTTATACCATATATATCTGACATGTTATTTTGGTTTTAATGCGGTTAGATTCTGAACAAAACTAAATAAAATTCATCAGGCCTTTAATTAATTTTCTTTTTTCTGTTTCAAACCTTCGGGAATATATCTTTCAGGATCTACATAATCCAAGTACTTTTGAAGTTTAGAGCCGACCTTAAACCTGTAAACAAAATTAATCCTGTAATTTCCGGTCATGATTTTCCCAGCATAATCATCGACCCGCGGTTTCCCCACATTATTGTGAACATAATTGGCATTAATTGACCAAACAGGTCCATTATAGCCAACAAACCCTCTCAAAAAATAGTTGGGAACAAAATTCCAGTTTTTTATTCTATCTTCTTCATAATCCAGATATGATCTTCCCATAGCCATACTTGCAGAAGCCACTCCGGTAACAAAAAAATGTTTCCAAAAAACCAAGGTATGCATATAACCAAAATTAGGTCCAAACTGAAAAAAACCGAGCTTTTGAAAATTACCTGTAGGACTGTCCTGATTAGTTGGTGGAAGCAACATTCCATTATTATCAGCCCATGCACCATAAGCTTCAAATCCTCCTAGAAAACTTCCAGCTGATTTTTTTTGCCAAGCACTCTGTAAAAATGCTGCTTTCAATGATACCTTATCGCCATTAAACAAATACTGAACATTAGCCCCGAGTTTCCTTAATTTAAGATCGGGAAAAACAAGGATTTCTTCAGGTGGCAAAAGATTACCGTCAATCCTTTGCAAGTAAAATCCGGTATAAAACTGACCGAACAAATCAATCACCCAATTTTTTGGATATATATGAGCCTGTAGGTCCAGATATTTTGTTTCACCAGTCCCCTCTCTTGGATTCATAAACCCAAAGCCATAGGCAAGATTTAATGTTATATCATTATAGGTAGCCCCAATACCTAGGTTAAGTGTTGAATTGGGTTCATATCTCAATCTGCTATTTTGACCTCTATCTGTGATGATTAAAGATGTATATTTCCTTGAAGTATAAACCCTAGTGGTAAGCATTTCTTTGTAAGACACATAATAAGTCGAATCATCCTGAGCCATCGCTGTAGTATTAATACAGAAACAAAATACTGACAACAAAAGAAGGAAAATAAACCTGAAACTAAATTTCAGTCGAACGAGAAATTTAACCATTTGTAAAATTAAGATTTTCAGAATGAACGTCATAAAAAAATCCGCACACTCTGCGGATTGTGTAAATTTGAATGGAGATCAGTAAAAATGATTATCTTGATAATCTCCATTCATTTAATTTCAAAAGTCTTTAGCAGAAAAAGTTGCTTAATCACCCGTGACAAATATAATAAACTTTAAATTAAAATTACAATACCCTGTTCACGGTATTTTTTGATTAAATAACAAAAAATTTATAAATAATTTAATTAGATATATAAAACATGTTGAAAACAGTGAAGAAATCTATCTATCATCGGAAAAAAAAATCAATGAAAAAAAATGAAATGATTTTATTGGAGTTTCCGATACATTTATTCACTTAAAATATAATACATTGAAAAACAATTAATTATTAATTTAGTACAAAGTCTATCTCTTACATCAGGTTTCCAACAGAATAACCCAAAAAGAGTATTTAAATTATCAAATAATATCATTTAAAATATATTCAGATGAAATAATTTTTTCTTAAAATATTCATATTTTTACGACCCCTATGTATAATATTACAAAATAAATGATAGCCATTTGGGTATAAGGATAAATTTCAAAATTTAGATTTTATCCATTCCTTTCCAGAATTTTAAAAAATAATATTTAATCGGGTTGGTATATTTCAGTTGTTTCCAAGGCCTGCTTCCATGTGGGCGGTGAAGCACTCTTGTGTTCATCAATACATAATTTTCAAACCCCAACTCCAATGACTTTTTTGAAATAAAAGTATCATACCAATCCTTGGTATCATCCAATTCCATAAAATCAAATGATTTTAAAAAACTTGTTGAAAATAAGGTGCAGCAAAAACTCAAACTCCTCTCTGTCTTAATAACGGGTTTTTTGACTGATTTAAACTTCAGGTAGGGAAAATTAACAGCATCCTTTTCGTCTACTGTAATCGCTCCAATAAGCCCTGATTTTGGATTTTCGGTCAGAAAAGCCGCCATCTCAAGGATGGTATTTTTTTTGATCATTACATCAGATTCTATCACTAAAAGAGGGATGCTCAGGCTTAAAGCTTCTTTTTGTGCTATCTGAAGTACAAGCTTATAATTGGGGGATGGAGTATCAGTTATGTCTTCCAAATTGACCAATTCGAAGCCTAATATCGATGCCTCAGTTTGTAGTTTGGACTTAGTCTCCTCGGTACTGAAATCATTGAAAATGGTATGTTTCAATGTATAATTGGAATCAGCAATTGCTTTAGCGCATTCTAGTGTGCTATCCACTGCATTTTTGACCGGCGTGATTACAAAAACTTTGGACATATATTTTAAATCAAATTAAAATCAAAGTTAGTTTTTTCCAATGCATAAAAAAACCCCCGACAAATGTCCGGGGTTTGAATTTATACAAGGATTATACTTTATGATTCGTATGGGAAATTATTTCAATTGTGACAATGCATTTTTCATTCTCTTCAATGCCTCAATCAAATCCTCTTCTGAGGCAGCATAGGACAACCTCACACAATCAGGCGCTCCAAAAGCTTCTCCCGTAACCAAAGATACATTCGCTTTTTCTAAAAGGTACAGACAGATATCATCTGCACTTTTTACCGTGTAACCCTCTACTGATTTTCCATAGAAAGCAGTCACATCTGGAAAGAAATAAAATGCTCCTTCAGGCACATGGGTTTTAACTCCCGGGATATCTCTTAAAAGTCCCAAGACCAAATCTCTCCTTTTCAGATAAGCCTCTTCCATTTTTTTGGAAGGGTTTTGATCACCCAAAATGGCTGCTAAAGCTGCTCTTTGGGCAATTCCTGTTCCTCCAGAAGTAAATTGCCCTTGCATTTTCTCACATGCTTTGGCAATAAAAACAGGTGCACAAATATACCCTACCCTCCAACCTGTCATGGCATAACCTTTCGAAAATCCATTTACAGTAATGGTCCTTTCAAACATGCCTGGAAAAGAGGCAATGCTTGCATGCTTACCAGTGAAATTGATCAATTCATATATTTCATCCGCGATTACAAACAGGTTTTCTCTCCTCTTCACTACAGCTGCTATGGCTTCCAATTCCTCTTTACTGAATACAGATCCTGTTGGATTACAGGGAGAAGAATAAATAATGGCTTTTGTTTTATCAGTCAAAGCCTCTTCTAACTGGGCTGCGGTAGCTTTAAAATTATTTTCAAGATTCCCCTGAATCAATACCGGTACACCACCTGCTAATTTGATGATTTCGGCATAACTGACCCAGTAAGGTGAAAATATTACAACCTCATCACCTTCATTGATCATACACATGAACACATTGGCAATAGAATGCTTTGCACCTGTGGAAACTACAATATTTTCAGCTTTTGCCTCAGAAATTTGATTGTCGTCTTTGAGTTTTTTGGCGATTGCTTCCCTAAGATCCTGATAACCTGCCACAGGTGGATACGCAAAATATTTTCCCTCATCAATGGACGCCTTCGCGGCTTCCTGAATATGTTTGGGAGTTTTAAAATCAGGCTCACCGAGGCTCAGACTGATGATATCTATGCCTTGGGCTTTTAGTTCACGGGCTTTTTTGGCCATTGCCAAGGTAGCCGATTCCTCCATTTGGTTGATCCTGTCAGATAGAATAGAATTCATTATGATGGTTGTTTTTTTAATTCCGCCAAAAATACGGATTACTGTGATTAATTCTACAATTAGCTGATGAATTGATTTGGAATCTATATTTTTGGAATAAAATATAGAACAGCTTGGCACGTTAAATCAATATGCATTTAAAAAATATTCTTTTTTTAGTTTTGATGACAGCTTCTCTCAATGCTTTTTCTCAAAAGGAAAATAAAGCTGAATTGTCAGATCCGGATTCAACCGGGGTGATGCCTGACAATTTATTACCTACCACCGCCCCTATCCTTCTTTTTGACGATTACTCAAAATCCGACAAGAAGAAAGAAGAAAAGAAAAAAACCAAAAAAAATATCTATTACGGAGAAAAAACCAAAAAAGGATATACCAAACAGACCGTAAGGGATCAGACTCAATACCAAATCTTCAATTTCACTACACAGAACAGAGAATTTGATCCTTACATCAGAGATATTCATTGGTTTGATACCAGAGACAAAGTGATCAGGTCAAAAGAATTTGATCCATCAAGAGGCTATTTACTGCATGGCCCTTACTCAAGGGAAGTGGGTGATGTTGTAGTCGAAAAAGGCAATTTCTTTTTTGGAACCAAACACGGAACATGGCTCACATTTGATACTAAAACAGTATTGTTGGACAAGTTGCATTACTCCGAAGGATGGCCGAAGGATTCAAAAGTAACCTACTATAACCGTGAACAAAGGAAAATTGAAAAGCTTACACCTGTTGAATATGACCTGATGGAAGGTAATTTTTTTCATTTCCATGAAAATGGTCAAATAGCAGTGACAGGAGAATATCATTTTGGAGAAAAGATAGGTCTTTGGACAGAATACTGGAATACCAAAAACAACAAAATCATCCGAAAAAGAGAGGTCCAGTATCAGGAAAACCCATTTACCAATAATTTCAGACCTTTTATCAGGGCAGAATGGGATCAGGAAGGTAATCTTATTTACAGAAAAGAAGGAATTGCAGCAAATTAGAATTCAAAAGCAATATATCACAAAGCCTATAATTTTTGTAGGTATATATTTTTTATCGTAAATTACTCCTTATATTTGTTGTGCTAATTATTGGTATGACACAAGAACAATTCAGCAAATATTCATTCCTCTTGGATCGGACGGCGAGACGAGTCAAACAATATGCCCAACAAAAATTCAAATTGGGAGAATTTGACATTACTGTCGACCAATGGCTTGTCATGAAAAATCTTTCAGAAAATGAACTTTTAAGTCAAGCTGAATTGGCCCAATTGGTATTCAAGGATCAGCCAACATTGACGAGGATAGTAGATCTCTTAGCAAAAAAAGGCTATGTTGAACGGATGCCACATCCTCTGGATAGAAGAAGCTTTCAATTGATACTTACAGATCAGGGTCAGCGTAAAGTCAATGAATTGAAACCACAAATAGCTTCAATCCGGGAAAAGGCATGGGAAAACCTCGGTAAATCCGATTTTGAGGAATTTAAAAGAATTTTGAATACTATTTATCAAAACCTAGAATAGTTTTGGGCTAGAACAGAAAAAATACTTGTTATACTAACTATATTTGTACGAACATTTAAACCGGGTATTGGTTAAACAATAAATATTTATATCATGATCACTACGGACATTTGTATCATTGGAGCAGGACCTGTTGGCTTGTTTGCTGTTTTTGAAGCTGGATTGTTGAAGATGCGTTGCCATCTGATCGATTATCTGCCTCAGGTAGGCGGACAATTATCGGAAATATATCCTCAAAAACCCATCTATGACATTCCTGGCTATCCTGAAATCAAAGCTCAGGATCTTGTAGATAATCTAATGGATCAGATCAAACCTTTCAAACCAACTTTTACTTTGGGAGAAAGGGTTGACCACTTGGCCAAACAGGAGGACGGATCCTTTATGGTTACTACAAACGATAAAACAAAGGTACATGCCCAAGTAATTGTGATTGCAGGTGGATTGGGAGTTTTTGAACCCAGAAAACCCGCCCTCGAAAATCTTGACCATTTTGAAGGTAATGGCGTTACCTATATGGTTAAAAATCCTGAAACTTTCAGAAACAAAAAAGTCATGTTGGCTGGCGGAGGTGATTCTGCACTGGATTGGGCAATCTACCTCTCCAATGTAGCCGAAAGGGTAACCTTGGTCCACAGAAATGAAACATTTAGAGGTGCACCTGATTCTGCTGCAAAGGTTTATGATTTGGCCAATAATGGAAAAATTGACCTCATTCTATCAGCCAATCTTAAAGAACTCGGTGGAAATGGTAAATTAAAAAGTGTCAAATTGGAAGGTAAAAGTAAAGAGGAAATCACCATTGACACAGATTATCTTATTCCTTTATTTGGTCTAAGTCCCAAATTGGGTCCAATTGCTGATTGGGGTTTGAACATTGACCGGAATGCTATCGAAGTGGATACACGTGACTATTCTACCGGTGTAGACCGCATATTTGCAATTGGAGATATCAATACATACCCTGGAAAATTAAAATTGATACTTTGTGGATTTCATGAAGCTGCCATAATGATGCATGCTGCCTTCAAATATGTTTACCCTGATCAGAAATTAAGTTTTAAATATACAACAGTTAACGGTGTTAATTCATTTTAATACTATTTTTGAGACATGGTAAAATTCACTGTAGAGGATCACGAAGGCATCCGTCAGGAAATTGAAGCTCCTGATGATATGGGCCTTAGCTTGATGGAAATTTTAAAGGCATCCGAATATCCCGTGTTGGCAACATGCGGCGGTATGGCATTATGTGCAACTTGTCACGTAGAGATTTTAGAAGGACAAGATGAATTGGGAGAAGCTACTGATGCAGAATTGGATCAACTGGAAAATCTTCCGGAATACTTTCCTACCAGTAGATTGGCTTGTCAAGTAAGGATTAGTCCATTATTGGAAGGGTCCATTGTAAAACTCAGAGGAGAGGATAATTAATTTTAAAATATATTTTTCCGCGGGAGAAAAAAGAGGCTATGCCACTTCTATCTTTCGCGGTCTTTTTATTCTTTTTGAAATAATACCATCCTCAGTTTATTCAATATTCTTCAAAGACTGACTCCTGCCATATATAGTATAATCAGGAAGTAATCGACTATTTGAATCTTCCTATCCGAAAAAACCTATTCGAATCAGAGAACGATACCAACAGAAAGTTCCACCTGCACCTCTTGACCAACAATAGCTTGAATTTCTTTTTTTACTGCGTTAAGTTCTTCAAAATCAAGAGGCTTTTCCGAAACTATGGTAATAGATATTCGCATTGGCTGCATTTGGATTACATTCACATCCCGCAACTTTCCTTGAGGTATTTCAATTCCGCTTAATCTCTGTATGATTTTACTTTCCTTTACCATTTTGGAAAAACCAAACCCCAAAGGTGCACTGATCAAGGCCACAAAAAACAAAGAAATTAATAAGCCCTTTTTTGCCAACCTGAATGGACTGAATCCCAGAAACAAAAACGTCAATGCAGCTGCAAGAACCATACCCGCCAAATTTGTGGCCAATAAAAGCAGGGCACCAAAAAACACCGACCAATCTCCCCATCCCAAACCTATTCCTGAAACAGAAAGTGGCGGTACTAAAGCTACTGCAATGGCTACACCGGCCAAGGTTTTCGCAACTTCTTTCTTTGAATGCGCATAAGCACCTGCCACTCCCGAGGCGGCTGCCACTCCCAAATCCAAGAGGTTAGGCCTTATTCTGGCGACAATTTCACTATTAGGAGTATTCAGGGGCGTTAGCCATGTAATCAGAACAGCAAAAATATAGCCTACCAAAAGTCCATAACCAATAGTCAGCAAACTTTCTTTGATCAGTCTCTCGTTTTGACGCAAGACGCCCATCGCAAGTGAAATGATAGGTGACATCAAAGGAGCCAATATCATCGCTCCTATAATTACTGGGGAGGAATTTCCAAACAATCCAAAAGTGGCAATGATGGTAGATAATGCCATCAAGACCAAGTAACTTTGACTTACTTGAGAGTTTTCCCTCAAAATGCTGAAAAGCCACTTGAATTCTTCAGTAGTTGCATGATTTGTGAAAGGCAAAAAACGATCTAATAACTCATTTTTCAACTCACCCTTAGGCAAATTCTGTACTTTAAACACCCTGTTTTTTTCCACCTCCTTTTGAGTATCCAGTAGTGTACCCGGGATAATTGCCAAAGCTTTTGGCCTCACTTCCATTTCTATGTCCCTTGCACTCAATAATAGTTCATCGACAGCATAATTGATGGGATTGTCACTTTTTACTACTATCCTGTCAGTCTTAATATGGGCAACATAATCTGGAAGAGAGTTTTTATGTTTTGATTTAAAAACACTGTAAAACCCAAATTTTATGATTTCCCAAATACTTTTTGGAGCTAAGACCAAACAATGCATCATACCATCATTAGGATTAGAATCCTCAATAATTCTTCTTGATAGCATGGAGCTCTTTCCATGCTGAATCACCACCATGCCCAATGCCGCCGTATCAATACCTTGATCCATCTCAGTACCGCTTTTGCTATTCCAGGAAATGCCATAAGGTTGTAACCTTACTTTCCTGAAAGATTTAAAAAAACTTCTGAGTCTGGCAATTATTTTTCTAAAAACACCTTCCTGCAATCCAGAACCATACATCAGACTAAATGTATTGCCAATGATCAGTTTATTGAGCACAGATTTTCCATTTGCTAAGAGGAGATCAACTTCCAAAAGCTCCTCTGAATCTAAAATATTTTTTGCCTCCACTTCAAGTTTGGATGAAACGCCAAATCCCTGCCTAGCCTCTTTCATTTCAGGATGGGGCAAAAACCCGATTTTCCAATGATTTTCAACAATCTCCTCTATAAATTCAGACAGCTGTTCGTCAGAAAGATAACACACCAAAAAATCCTCCTCAGAAAATTTAAATTTTTTATGATCTTTATATTCTACCGACTCCCGCAGTTTTGCCCCCAAAAGAGGGATAATCTTATTATCAACTTCTTTCTTTTTATTTTGATCAAAAATTAAAATTATGGATTTCATCTCAGCGAAATTTTTGAATATACCAATATAACTGATATTTTAAGGATTGCTGGCAGCATTTCATTGAAATCGTTGATGACAAAACCTTTTAAAGTTGGATTCAAAAAAGCCTGGCACAAATCTGAATCCGATAAAATTTATATGATGAATCGTATACGAATTCACCTTTTAAAATCAAATAAGATGGGGTAGGCCAAAACGGGTTTAATCCTCCATTAGTTTTTCAAGTATTTCTTTGGCAGCTTTAGGCAAGACAGTTCCAGGACCGAATACAGCAGCCACCCCTTTTTCAAAGAGATAATCATAATCCTTGGGAGGAATAACCCCCCCTGCAATCACCATAATATCTGCTCTGCCAAGCCTTTTTAATTCATTGATTAAGGCCGGCACCAAGGTTTTATGACCTGCCGCCAAAGAGGATGCACCAACTATATGTACATCGTTTTCAGCTGCCTGCATGGCAACCTCTTCAGGTGTTTGAAATAAAGGTCCTATATCCACATCAAAACCTAAGTCAGCAAATCCTGTGGCTATCACTTTGGCCCCTCTATCATGGCCGTCCTGCCCCATTTTTGCTACCATAATTCTTGGTCTTCTACCCTCTAATGTAGCAAATTTATCGGCCAAGGCTTTCGCCGCCACAAAACTGCTATCATCTTTGGCCTCTCCTGAATAAACACCAGAAATTGAACGCACTGTCGCTTTATGTCTTCCGAATTCTTTTTCCATAGCATCAGAAATTTCACCTAAGGTAGCCCTTTTTCTAGCTGCTTCCACTGCCAATGCCAACAAGTTACCGCTACCGCTTTTGGCTGCATGGGTAATGGCTTCCAAAGCCTTTTCTACATCTTCTTGATTTCTTTCTAATTTGAGTTTTTTCAATCTTTCAATTTGAGATAAACGGACAGAATTATTGTCTACCTCCAAAATTTCAAATTCGCTGATTTCATCAGTCCGATATCTATTGACACCGACAATGACATCTTTTCCGCTATCTATCCTTGCCTGCTTGCGTGCTGCAGCCTCCTCTATTCTCATTTTAGGAATACCTGCTTCAATAGCTTTGGCCATTCCACCAAGTTCCTCCACTTCCCCGATCAAAGCCCAGGCTTTTTTGACCAATTGATCAGTAAGAAATTCCACATAATGGGATCCTCCCCAAGGGTCAACTACCCTATTGATACCTGTTTCTTCCTGAAGGTACAATTGTGTATTTCTGGCTATTCTTGCCGAAAAGTCTGTTGGCAAAGCCATCGCCTCATCAAATGAATTTGTATGTAGCGATTGTGTATGACCCAAGGCAGCAGCCATTGCTTCCACTGCGGTTCTTGCCACATTATTAAAGGCATCTTGTTCGGTCAAAGACCAGCCTGAAGTTTGGCAATGTGTTCTTAATGCCAATGACTTGGGATCTTTTGGATTAAATTGTTTGACGATTTTTGACCATAGCAGACGGCCTGCTCGCATTTTGGCAATTTCCATAAAATGATTCATCCCAATAGCCCAAAAGAAAGAAAGCCTTGGTGCAAAATCATCAACATCCAATCCTGCCGAAATCCCTGTTCTCAAATACTCAAGACCATCAGCTAAAGTGTAAGCAAGTTCCAACTCCGCTGTAGCACCTGCCTCTTGCATGTGATAACCAGAAATTGAAATGGAATTGAACTTGGGCATGCTTTTGGAGCTATATTCAAAAATATCCGCTATGATTCTCATCGATGGCAACGGGGGATATATGTAGGTGTTCCTGACCATGAACTCTTTCAAAATATCATTCTGTATAGTCCCACTCAACTTTTCTGGTTTGACACCTTGCTCCTCAGCAGCAACAATATAGAATGCCATAATGGGAATAACGGCACCATTCATAGTCATTGAAACAGACATTTGATCCAAAGGTATTTCATCAAATAAAATCTTCATATCCAAGACTGAATCAATGGCCACTCCAGCTTTTCCCACATCCCCGACCACCCTTGGATGGTCTGAATCATATCCTCGATGTGTAGCCAAGTCAAATGCCACAGACAAGCCTTTCTGTCCTCCGGCCAGGTTACGCCTGTAAAAAGCATTGGACTCCTCAGCTGTGGAAAATCCTGCATATTGTCTAATGGTCCATGGCCGCAATACATACATGGTACTATACGGGCCTCTTAAATAAGGCGGTAATCCCGCAGAAAAACCCTTATGCTCAATTTCAGAAATTGTTTTTTTATCGAAAACTGATGGAATGGATATTTTTTCTGCACTATCCCAGATGATGGGTTTAGGCGAGGTAACAATGTTTTCTTGTATCCTAGTATTAAGTTGGCTTAAGTCCGGTCTCATGATTTCTGTGTTTGGTTTTGCTCTATCAATTCAGACTCTCTTGTGGATAACAACTGCCATTCCTTTGCTTCAATTTTTTTAATTCCGTCCTCCAAATAATCATTCGGAACGGTAAATTTATTAACTCCGATTTTCACGGTTTCTCCATGAAGTAAATCATGCATTTTTTGATCCCTCATTGCTTTTACTGTGTTTTGGATTGATCCCTTTTGGTAAAGATGCCACCATCCACCAAAGTTCTCGATTTCCATAAGTTTGGAGTGAACTGCGGTAAACATATCACCGATCAAATTTTCCAGATAAAAACTTCCCGCCATAGGGTCTAGCACTTTATCCAGATAGACTTCTTCTTTCAGGATATTTGAAATATTCCGGGCCATTCTTTTAGAAAATGAATCGCTTGGGCCAAAAACAATATCATGAGGTAAAACTTGAAGCGCATTACATCCTCCCAATATTGCCGCCATTGCTTCAGTGGTACTTCTGAGCATATTTGTATGCACATCAAGTTTTGACTTGGTCCAATAGGAAGTGGATGAAAAAATAAAAATATTCTCCATCGGGATAGAGATTTGGTATAGTTTGGCCAATTGGTGGTACAACTTTCTGAAAGTCTTTATTTTGGTCATTTCGATAAAGTAATCAGACCCTACAGCGGTCTTGAGCAAAGTTTTTTCAAATATAAATCCAGCAGAAATACCACTTTGAGTCAAGCCATCTACCAACTCTATAAAGGCCGAAAGACTGTAAGAAAGTTCTTGAACAGGTGAGGCTCCTGTGTTGTGATAGATTGCTGAATCGATAGCAAAAACCTTAAATTGATCCATTTCTTCAGTTTCTCTAAGCAAAGCGGCGGCGACATCAATCACATTATCTTTACTTTCTTTGTTGATAAGGATATTTGCAAAACCATCCCATAACAGCCCTCCCTGTATTTCATGAGGATCAAAATCCGATCTTTTAACCCAATTGAAAAAATGTTGTATAGACGTCAGAGGATCTTTCCCGGGAACAATAAAAATCCGAATATATTGAGGTAATACCTCATCAAGCAATTCGTCCAGATTTTCATCTCCACTCAAAGAAAGTAAGAGTGCATCAGCACCATTTTGTAGCGCCAACAAAATTTCTTTGTTTACTGCTTTTCCATCACCTTCCTCGACTTCAAAAACATTTACCCAATGCCTAGGAGAAAATCCGGGAATGGAAGGATTGGGAACTATCGTTTCAGCTAAATATGGTTCACCTTCCTTATTATCTTCTGCAGTATAAAAAGGGGCTATTTTGAGCCCATCAGCAGTCTTTGTAACCAAGGTATCTTCAAAATCTTTCCCTTTTAAGTCCTTGATAACTTGTTGCATCCATTCTTTCTTGGAAATATTGGGAAACTCCTCAAACAAATTGTCTTTCATATTTGGGTTTAAAGTAGGATAATGCAAGTGATTTGAAATCCTTTGTGTTAAAACGGCACTATGCCTTATGGAAATTACTTATCTTAATCCTTTCAAAAATAAGGTTTCCAACCATCAAAAACCACTGTTTTGAAGCAATTTGAAAGATCAACATGAACAAGACGATTTTATATTTATCACTATGCATAGCCCTTTGCTCTCTTACCAACTGCGCTCCAAGTCTTTATCAAATTTCCAATAGTGAAAATCTATCTGTTACAGAACAGGTAGAAATAGATCCTACCTTGGACAATTATATCCAACCCTATAAGTTTTCCCTTGAATCAGAAATGAATGAAGTCATTGGCCAAACTGAATACCCGATATTAAAAACAGGTGTAGGAGAAACGCCCTTGGGCAACTTAATAGCCGACTTACAAAAGGAATTTGCCGAAGAAGTTCTGGGATATCCAATCGATATTTCCATTATGAATAACGGCGGTATAAGAAATACCTTACCAAAGGGAAATATCACGGTGTCCAATATTTTTGAACTCTCCCCATTTGAAAATTACCTGTATATTCTTGAATTAGAAGGAGAAGATGTCAGGCACTTGGCAGCAGCTGCAATACAAAAAAAAAACCTCGGTATCAGTGGTATGGAATTAGAAAGTTTGGATGGAAAATTAATCACGCTTAAGGTCAATGGGGCTGATATTGATGCGTCCAAAACATACCTCCTTGCCCTGAATGATTATTTGGCCGAAGGCGGAGACGGGATGGAATTTGCCAAGAACCTGCCGAGAAAGGAACAAAGTGGCTACTTGATCAGAGAAATCCTGATCCAACAGATCAGAAAAAAAACTGAAAGAGGAGAAAAAATCAAAGCAGAAATCGAAGGGCGACAAAAAATAAAATGAAATGGAAAGAAGAGACTTTTTAAGAAAAAGTATTTTAACGGGTTCCGCACTTACACTGGGAAGCGGATTATTATCTACGGAATTGATCGCAGGTGGAGATGGCAAACGGATCACGATTTTACACACCAACGACATTCATTCCAGGATTGAACCTTTCCCCAAAGACAGTAGCAGAAACGCCAATCAAGGTGGCCTGACAAGACTTGGTTCATTGGTCAAAAAAATCAGGGAAAAAGAATCTAATATCCTTCTCCTTGATGCCGGAGATGTATTTCAGGGAACCCCATACTTCAATTTTTTTGGAGGAGAACTGGAATACAATTTAATGAACAAAATAGGATTTGATGCCACCACCTTGGGCAACCATGAGTTTGATAATGGCTTAAAGGGAATTTTTGACCAATTACCCAATGCAGAATTCAGCCATTTAATTGCAAATTATGATTTTTCCAAAACCATATTAAACGGTGCATTAAAGCCTTATAAAATTTTCAAAAAAGGCGGTTTAAAAATTGGCGTTTTTGGATTAGGTATTGAATTGAAAGGTTTGGTAGCAGAAAAGAGTTTTGAACAGACCAAGTATTTGGATCCTGTGCCGGTCGCAAAGGAAATGGTAAGGGAACTTCGAAATAAAAATTGCGACTTGGTTATTTGCCTTTCCCACCTTGGATTCACTTACAGATCCGACAAAATCGATGACCTCAAACTTGCCCATCAGGTTGATGAAATTGATCTTATCATTGGAGGCCACACACATTCATTTCTAGACCAACCAGTTTCAGTCAAAAGTTCTCAAGGATATGACACCATTGTCAACCAAGTTGGTACCGCTGCATTGAGGTTGGGAATGTTAGATTATGAGTTTTCAAAAAAAAATAAAATAAAAAATGTCCTTGCCAAAAACATGGCGGTCAAATAGAAAAGTCAAGTCATTTTTGATTTTTTATTTAAATATATTTTCCCCAAATTTGAGCCCCTCGAAAATCCGGGGTGATAAGTCCTAATTTTCTTTCCTAAAGTTATTAAAAGTAATAAATGAGTTCGGAGGCCAATGCAGTTTGGAATGAGTGTTTGCGTGTAATTGAACAGCACGTCAATGAGCAGAGTTTTTCGACTTGGTTTAAGCCCATTAACCCCGTAAGACTGGAGGGAAGCAGTCTGACAATTCAAGTTCCGAGTCAATTTTTTTATGAATGGTTAGAGGATAATTATGTTCAGGTCCTCAAGTTGGCCATTAAGTCAATTTTGGGAGCAAACGGGAAACTTGAATACGCAGTTGTGGTTGACCGGGGAAATTCACAGAATCAACCTTATGTTGTCAGCTTCCCTCAAGGGAATAACACGAATTCTCCAAAAAAGGTACAGAAGGAAAATAATGATAACAAAAGCCCCTTTCATCTTCAATCTCTTGACAATGATATGCTTTTGCAATCCAACCTCAATGCGATTTATACTTTTAATACATATATCGAAGGAGACTGCAACAGGCTGGCCCGTTCGGCAGGATTTGCCGTAGCTACCAAGCCCGGAATCACCTCCTTCAACCCACTGATGGTTTATGGGGGAGTAGGTCTTGGGAAAACCCATCTGGTACAGGCAATCGGTAATGAAATCAAAAATGGCCCTGAGGATAAGTTTGTGTTGTATGTGTCTTCTGAAAAATTCGTGAACCAGTTTATGGACTCCATCAAAGATGGTAACGTTAAGAGTTTCACCAATTTCTACATGCAGGTTGACGTCTTGATCATTGATGACATTCAGTTTTTAGCAGGAAAAGACCGGACGCAAGAGATGTTTTTTCATATTTTCAACCACCTTCATCAAAACAAGAAACAGATCATCATGACCTCAGATTGTCCGCCCAAAGACCTGAAAGGATTGGAGGAAAGGTTGTTGTCAAGATTTAAGTGGGGGCTTACTGCTGATTTGCAGATGCCTGATTTTGAAACAAGGGTTGCGATCATTAAGCGGAAAATGCAATCAGAAGGCATCTATATTCCTGATGACGTCATTGAATACCTAGCCTACACTGTGGACACCAATGTCAGAGAGTTGGAAGGGGTTATGATTTCACTACTTGCCCATGCCTCGCTTAACAGGGTGGAAATAGATTTGGCTTTGGCCAAGGCTATCATGAAAAATATTGTCAAGGATATTGAGACTGAGGTTGGGATTGATTTTATCCAAAAAACAGTTTCCGAGTACTTTAATATAAAAATTGATGATTTAAAAGCCAAAACACGGAAAAAGGAAATAGTGACAGCAAGGCAGGTAGCCATGTATTTTGCAAAGGAATTCACTAACCATTCTTTGAAGTCAATTGGGTACCATTTCGGTGGAAGAGACCACAGTACAGTCATTCATGCTGTACAGACGGTCAATGATTTTATGGAAACAGATACTGCTTTTAGGAATTCAGTCAATGACCTGAAGAAAAAATTTAAAATGCGGTCGTATTGATGGTGATTTAATTGATACGTTCGCTTACTTGTTGTCTACTTTTTTAATGGTAAACTGTCCGATGTAGGATGTCCAGTGACCGATTTTTGATGTCAACTTTTTATACTTTCAAGAATTATTTTGAATTTACAGTTCACTAGAATAATTCCCTATCATCACAATCATTTATTAAGATTTACAACACCCTGCAAATTTTGTTTTGCTATTTTTATTTCTGTTGTGCCCATAACATAGGGGCCTATTTCGTAAGTATTGTAAAATAAAACCAAGGAATCGATTTCATACCCAATGGCAGTGGGCAGAAAAAAATTTTGGTTGCTGTCCAGGAAAAATAGATCGGTTTCAATCAAAGGAAAATCTTTTTCTACCTGATGAATCTCTCTGAATTTGGTTTCAGCCATTTCAAGAAGCATTAGCTTATCTATTATCAATGAGTCATTTTCGATTTCGATATTACGTTGTTTATCAAAATTAAGGTATTGTCTGAAGCTGTTGGGATGGGCACCTCCTGTGAAGGAATAGGTTTCAAAAACGATAGAAATAATTTTTTCATTCTCAAAGCTAACTTTGGCATCAAGGTTAATTACCCATTCCTGAGTTGACTCAAAATCCTCCATGAATCCCATATATGCATCAAGAAAAGTTTGTGAGGCCTCTTGGATGTTTACTCCTCGCGTTTCCTCAAAGGGTTCCAGAAAACTTAACATCTTCCGTTCCATTGAGTTGTTTAGGATAGCTGCAGTTTGGGGCTCACTCAAAAAAACCGGATAATTTAGATTCACCTCCGAGCAATATATTCCATAACATGCTTTTTGATTAAATTCCTCTGTCTTTTTTTCTAGCTTATCTGACTTGGCATTACATGAAAGCATTAAAATCATGACAAAAAAACCAATCACGTTACCACAATTCCCCATATTTAGTTGCTATTAATATTTATTCTCTTTTTGACCTTTATGGATGATGAAATATATTGGATTTGGATTAGGTACGAATTCATCGTCAAAATTCCAACTTCCCTTCATTTGGCAGGCAGGCGTCACGAAAGGCGAATAAATTAGGTAACCTGCACCGTGCAGGAAGATCACTTAATCCCATCTACATAAAATTGGACAAGTGACCTTGCTGTGGCAATGGGAGAAATTGATCCTGTTTTTATTTCAGGAATTGATTCAGCTATCTTTTTTTTAATCTCTGGATTATTATAAAAACCACTTTTCAACAAATAGCCAATATGTTCATAGAGCCAATTTTCATTTTGGTCAGACCTGTTTCTGGCGAAATATCCATTGGCTGCCATTTTCTCCATGTAGTCCTGAATTGTTTTCCAAACTTCATCCAATCCGGTCAATTCAGTGGAAGAGCAAATCTCCACTTTTGGATACCATCCGTTCTCTCTTGCGGCAAAAAGGTGCAATGCATTGGAATATTCGCTTTTTGACCTTTTTGCAGATTCCAAATTATCCCCATCTGCTTTGTTGATTACCATGGCATCACACATTTCAATGATTCCCTTTTTGATGCCCTGAAGTTCATCTCCCGCACCGGATAGCATGAGTAATAGAAAAAAATCTACCATACTTTTTACAGCAATTTCGGATTGCCCTACTCCTACTGTTTCTATCAAAATCACATCAAACCCGGCCGCTTCACAGAGCAGCATCGCTTCTCTTGTTCTGGCACTTACTCCTCCAAGCGTCTCACCTGCTGCACTCGGTCTGATATAGGCCCTCTTATCAGATGCAAGTCCTTCCATTCGCGTTTTATCACCCAAGATACTGCCACGAGATCTCTGACTGCTTGGATCAATGGCCAAAACAGCCACCTTATGACCCTTATCCAATAGTTTTTTTCCAAAACTTTCGATAAAGGTACTTTTCCCCACACCGGGAACACCGGTGACCCCTACCCTGACTGATCTGCCAGCATGGGGAAGAATTTGCTCCATGACCAATTCAGCAAGCCTCTGATCCTCTTCTAAAGTACTTTCAACCAGCGTAATGGTACGGCTGAGAATCACCCTGTCGCTTGCAAGCACCCCTTCCACGTAGGTGTCAATTGGTAGTCTTGTGTTTTTTTTCAATGGATATCTTTAGATAAATCAAAGTGAAACTATATTTCAAAGTTAAAGAAATTATCGAAAGGGATATTTTTTAAAACGTACCTCTCCCATTGCTGTTTTTTCATATTGGGCCACACAATTATCCTGGAAACTACTATCAAAGTATGGCTCTGTAGATCTTAACTTGTCTGGGGTGGCTGATTTGTCCATAAAGAAAAAAACTTTGGTGTTTCCATATTTGGTATGGGGCATGAAATCCCCATATTCTTTCATCTCATTCCAAAGCGTATCCTTTGAATAAACTGCATATAACCTGATTACCGGACCTGTATTGTTCTCATTTCTATATTTGGCCATTTCTATATACTCACCTTCCAGGTCTGAAACACCAGGCTGAGTAAATGTATCAGAAATGATCCAAAAAATGATCAGGCTGATGATGATGATAATTGCATAAAACAGGTACTTCATGGACATCTTATAAGTGTTGTTTAGAATTAATGCCTTAATTTAGGAGAAAAATTTCAAGATGGCTTTCGAATATTTAAAAGCACTTCATATCATTTTTGTAGTAACCTGGTTTGCAGGATTGTTTTACATCGTCAGGCTGTTTATTTATCAGACTGAGGCGCTAGGAAAATCGGCAGAAGAAAAAAGAATTTTAGTACCCCAATTGAACCTGATGGCCAAAAGGCTTTGGTTTGGTATCACATGGCCCTCTGCCATTCTTACATTGATATTTGGTTTTGGGGTGTTGTATTATCGATGGGGATATATGCAATTGGGATTTATGCATGCCAAGTTGGGGTTTGTTTTCCTATTGTATATTTATCACTTTATATGTCAAAGACAATTTACTCAATTGCAAAAAGGAATTGCGAAATGGAGCTCAAATCAATTGAGAATTTGGAACGAAGGCGCCACAGTTTTGTTATTTGCTATAGTATTCCTCATCGTGCTCAAAAGTCTTGTCGATACCTTTTGGGGTATCATTGGCCTTTTAGGACTAAGTGCCGTGTTGATGTTGGGCATTCAGCTGTACAAAAAATCGAGAAATAAATACAAGAAAGATTGACATGAAAAAATCAGCCATAATAATTCTAATTACTTTAATTACCTGCTTAGGCTTTTGGTCTTGTTCATCAAATGAATCAGAATCTGCTGACCGAAAAACATTACCGATTTTAGGAAACTGGCATATCGAGGAATTTGAAATGGAAGGTCAAACCATCAAAGATACGGTGTTTCATGAAATCGGTGATTTTACTTTCATCAATCAGGAAAACAAAGAAATCAGTAAGCAAAACGTAACAGGAAAAGTATATGTGGCGGATTTTTTCTTTACTACTTGCCCCACTATCTGTCCCATTATGAAAACCCAAATGCTGAGGGTTTATGAAGAATTTAAAGATGAACCGGATTTTTTGATTTTAAGCCATACCCTTGACCCGGAGCACGATACAGCTCAATTGTTAAAAGATTATGCTGCTAAAATTGGCGTAGAAAATGATCAAACCTGGCACTTTCTGACAGGGGATCAAGAGAAAATTTTTGAAATTGGGCAGACCAGTTATCTCACAACGGCCATGGAAGATAAAAACGAACCGGGTGGACTGTTACATTCAGGTGCATTTGTATTGGTAGATCAAAAAGGTCATATCAGGGGAGTGTATGATGGGACAAAAGAAGATCAGGTCAACAGATTGATGAAGGATATACCAAAATTATTGGAATAAAAGTTATGCGAATAAACAGGATTGGCCAATCATTACTGTTTTTACTACTTTTGTATTCCTGTCAGGGTAACTCTAGCAATAACAAAGAAAACACACTTGCAAGTATTAAGGATACAAAGGTGCTGCAATATGCGATCGAAGGTAAAATTCTTTACGAAAATTATTGCGCAAATTGCCATCAAAAAGATGGGGTAGGATTGGGGAAATTGATTCCGCCCTTATTTGAATCTGATTATATGCTGGAAGATATCGGGCGGACAGCGAGGATTATCAAATATGGAAAAAATGGTGAAATCATAGTCAATGGGCAGATTTACAATCAAGCAATGCCTGCAAATTCCAAACTAACCAATCTGGAAATAGCTCAGATCATGACTTATATTTACAATATCTGGGGAAGCAAACAAGGGGTGATTGATGCAAATATGGTAGAAAGATATCTCCAAAATTAATTACTCTCTCTCAAGCGCTTCATTGGCCAAGAAGATAGCTTGTTTAATATCCAAGTTCACTTTTTCCACCTTCAGTTTTTGATCCAAAAGGTAAATCTTGACCTCATCAGAGGACATTCCCTCATAATCCGATTTAAATTGCCTCATCCAAACGAACATCCCATCAAAGGCGCTGTCCAATTCTGCTGCCATTTGCTCAAGTTCCTGAATCTGATCCTCATGAGAAGAATCTTCATGAGAAAGTGAAGCAGATTTTTCGAGAACTTTCGTTTTAAGGGATTTAAGATCTCCCATTAATGGCATCACTTCATCGTGAATCTCAATCACCTCCCTTTTCAATATTTCATTGGGATTTTCTTTACCTGAATTGCATCCTATCAACTGTATAGACAAGGAAACTAAAATTAAAAAGCCTAAAGACTTATGCATAGTTTGGGTTTTTTGTCAAAGGAAATATCATTTGACTAAAAAAAGAAATTATTCACCAACTATTTTACAATTTTTGTGATATTTCCAATTAATAATATGAATAATTAATAAAGCTAGAGATGCCACTATGGAAATGACTATCATAAAGGGATTTAAATCATGCAAAAGTATTGCAATCGAAAAAAATAACACCCCTATCCAAAGTGCTATTTTTATACGTTTGGAATGTGTATTTTTAGCCGCATTGTAAACAGCCCAGATTGCGAGAATAACAAAAAAGTAATCCATCCAATGCCAATGTTCATGTACATGATCGTGGTCATCTGAAAATTTAAATATATAACCTAAGGATATCATCACAGGAAATGCCAGACAATGAATCATACACAATAAAGAGGCAGATATACCTAGAATATCTGCTGATTGGGAAGAAAGTTTCTTGATTATTTGCAACATAATTGCAAATATAAACTAAATATTGAAAATTCACATTAAACAAAGTATAATTACATGAAATCTTATTGTTTTGCTAATAACCAAATAATCTCCGCCCAAAAAGCCGTTCTACATCCAATGGATATAGGTCTGATCCGTGGTTATGGGATCTTTGATTTTTTTAGAACGTCCAATTACGTTCCCCTATTTTTGAGTGATTATTTGGATAGATTCATTAGATCTGCTGCAAAAACCCGTTTACCTTTAAAACTTTCGAAAGAGGAATTGGCTGCTGTTATTTTGGAATTGATCAAAAAAAATAATCTAAAATTCGGCGGTATCCGGATGCTTCTTACAGGAGGAGTTTCTGAAAATCATTTTTCTCCAGTTGAAGGTTCTTTGTTTATTTTCTGTGAGGATTTGGATTTTCCTTCCCACGAAAAATATGAAAAAGGAGTTAAACTGTTATCCGTCGAACATGTAAGGGCCATTGCAGATATAAAAACCACCAATTATACTTTACCCGTTTGGCACAGTGGCGACTGGAAAAGTAAAGGGGCTGAAGATGTGATTTACCACCATGAAGAATTGATCTCAGAAAGCTCTCGCTCCAATATATTCATGATCAAAAATGGAGAAATCGCTACGCCTGATTCCCATATTCTCCATGGCATTACCCGAAAGAGGGTTTTGGAAATCAGTGGAAAAGTAAATGTCAGGCCAATTAAATTTGAGGAGATCCTTGCAGCGGATGAGCTTTTCATGACAAGTACTACCAAAAAAATCCTTCCGATCACACAAATAGACAACTTCAAGATCGGAAGCGGAAAACCTGGTTCTGAAACCAAACTCTTGATAGAGAAATTCAAAGAGATGGAAGCAAAAAGCTCCGGTTAACGGAGCCTTTTTCTAATTTGCCAATAATTGGGCATCTGTTAAGATATACATCAATTTTTCAGGATCCTTATCATTGAGAGTCAAGGTCCCCTTTACTTTGACTCTTTTGGAGGTATATTTAATTGGGCTTTTCATCATTACCTCCATGACAGTCTCGGGGCCACCTGAGCCGCAAAAGAAACATTCAGCCAAGGGAAGGGAAGAAAGAATGATATGCTCAGGTTTGAACATGCCTTCAAAAGGAATGATATAGCCATCTGCTTCCACCACTTTACCTTCAAGTTTTTTGATTTTGTCACTGAAAACAGGAATATATAATTCTCCGAATTCATCTTGACCGATTTTGTAGGTCACATCCGACAAATCTCTCCAAACACTCGGTACCGTCTGTGCATAACCTACAGAAATGAATATCATTAATATTAATGTTGAAATAGTGTTCCTCAAAATCATTTGTATCATCAATTAAATGTTAACGCTTTATATTATAAAGAGCAGGCAAATCTAAGCTTTGGTGAGTTGTTTGGCAATGTCAGTTTGATAAGCGTTCCATGCAGGTATAAGAGAGGCAATTATTCCTACAATCACTGCATAGACCAAGATCCAAAGTTCCTCCACCAGAAACACCATAGCAGTCAATCCACTTATAGCTCCTTGTTCATTTTGCATAACGAGCACAGCAAGAAAAAGGTGCCCAATTAAAATTCCTACAATTGCCCCGATAAATGTCAAGATCACTCCTTCCAAAACAATATGTAGAAATAATTGTCCATTGGAAGCTCCCAATGTTCTCATGACTGCTAAATCATATTTCCTTTCTTTGAGGGAATTGAACAAGGCAATGAAAATCCCTAGGCCTGCAATAATGATAATGACCACAGCCAAACCTTGAATCAGTTTTACCCCTACTCCCAACAATTCAAAAAGCCTCGAAATCTCAAAGGAAGGAGAAGCAGCTTGCAAGGCACTTTTACTATTGACAAAGCGTGGTAACTGCACCGCGGCAATCGGATTTCTATATTGCACCAATAATGACGTCACTTCCCTGTCTTCATCCGTTTCGGGAAAACCAGTCTTTGCTACAGGTGTTTCAAATTTTTCATGGTCATGTCCTTCATCATGCGTATACCATACCGACTCAATACTGGTCAATATCAGTTTATCCAACACATTACCCATAGGAGTGAGAATACCGGTAACTTTGTAGGGATGTTCATCATGCTCATGACTGCTGCTACCTATACCATGAGAACCTATAAAAGTATCTCCTACTCCTAATCCCAATTTAGCGGCAGTTTCATTGCCAAGGACGACATCAAAAGGTTTGTCCCAAATAACTCCTGAAACCATCTCCGCATTATAGATATCAAGATAGTCATGGTTGGTGCCTACAATCCTATATCCTTGATAATTATCTCCCATTCCCAAGGGAATGATGTTTTTGACCAAGCGGTTTTTGGAAAGGGCAATGGCATCAGCCATATCAATATTTCCTGTAGGGAAATCAATGTGGTAAACACTTGAAAGTATCAATTGCAAAGGACTACCCTTTGCGCCGACTACCAAGTCAATCCCTTCAGCGTCCTTTGTCATTTTATTTTCAAACTGATCCTGGATTAGGATGAGTACGGTGATGATGGCAAGACCCAAAGCCAACAAAAGGATATTGAGTCCTGTATTCAATGGCTTGGCTATAAGGTATTTCCAACTCAATCTAAGCATGTTCATGATTCGCCTCCTATGGTTATCTGATTGGAAATATGATCTTTGACCCTTTGGTCGTGGGTGACAATGATCAATGCGGCATTGTACTTTACAGCTTGTTGTTGCAGTAATTTGACCACATTTGAAGCATTCTCATCATCCAAACTGGCAGTAGGCTCATCTGCCAATATCACTTTTGGGTTGTTTACAAGCGCCCTTGCTATAGAAACCCTTTGCGCTTCTCCTTCGCTCAATGTATTGACATTGGACTTCCTTTTGTCAAAAATGCCGAGTTCTTTTAGCAAAGGGCTGATCAGGTCACTTTTCTCTCCTGCAAAAAAATTGGCAAGTTTGAGGTTTTCTTCCACATTCAGGGCAGAGAGAATATGGGGCTTTTGAAAAATAATCCCAATATTTTTACCCCTAAATTTATCCAATTGCCCGCCTGTGAGACCATATACAGATGTTCCGTTGATTTTGACATCACCGGAAAGTGGCTTCAAAAGCCCGCCTAGTATATTCAATATGGTAGTTTTGCCGCTCCCGGACTTACCAATAATCAGGAGTTGGTCTCCGGATTTCAGGTTGATATCCGGTATTTCAAATTTTTGATTGCTGTTATAATAGAATTCAATATTACTGGCTTGGAGCATCATCAGATTTTAATTGGTATAGAAACATGGAATGTGGTTCCTTTGCCTTGAGCACTTTCAAAGGATATCTCCCCATTCAGAACTTCGATACTTTTCTTCACAATGGAGAGGCCTAGACCGGAACCTTCGATAATACCTACGTTCTTAGCTCGGAAAAACCTGTCAAACATTTGATCATGTTCTTTTTCAGGAATACCTATTCCTTTATCTTTTATGGTTCCCAGAAGTTTATCATCCTCTACCCATACTGTAAAATCAACCTCCTGTCCGTCTTTGGAATACTTACAGGCATTGGAAAGTAAGTTTTCAAATATCTGGTAAAGCAAGTCTGAATCTGAAGTAATGGTTTTGGGCAGGTTGTTGAACTTTACATTGATTTTCACATCATGTTCCGAACCTGCTTTGACCACATCAATAACCTCGTTTAACATGGCCACCACAAACATCTTTTTAGGCTTGAAATCAATTTTATTGGCATCAGCTTTTCCGAAAAATAACACTGAGGTAAGAAGACTGTTCAGATTCCTCACAGAATTCTCTATCTTCTGTGCATGTTTCATGATTTTGGCTTTGAAAGGGTGTTCCCTTTCAGCATAATTGGCAAGCAACTGTGCTGAACTCAAAATAGAAGTAAGCGGCGTCTTGAATCCGTGGGAAACATTCAGCACAATTCTGGATTTCAGTTCTCCCACTTCTCTTTCCTTTTCCAAAGCTCTCGTCAGTTCTTTGTTGGCATCAGCGAGGTCCTTGGTTCTTTGCTTTACTTTCTCCTCCAGTTCATTATTGAGCTTTTGCAGTTCTTTTTCTTTTCTGTCCTTAAAAATCGCCAATTCAATCACCATGTTGAGTTCACGGATATTGAACGGTTTGATGACGTAGGCACTGGGATTGGTCCCAACTACTTTGGTGAGGGTTTCTGCATCAGAACTGGCACTGAGGTAAACCACTGGAATGTCATATTTTTCATTGATGATTTCGGTGGTCTTGATACCATCCAACTCTCCGGCGAGGTTGATGTCCATCATGACAATATCCGCCTGATTTTCCTCGAGAATTTCCAATGCCCTTTCTCCGGAGTCAGATATTCCTATGATTTGATGGTTGTTTTTTTCAAGTGCTTTTTTGAGCAACAGCGCCGAAACATGGTCGTCTTCTGTTATTAAAATCCGTAGTGGAAACATGTGTGGAATTTATTGAAGGTGCAAATTACAAGTTTATCTCATTTCCAAAAATCATTTTTTACCTAATGGCAGGATTACTTTGGCCTTTGTGCCTTTGTCCTTAATACTTTCTATTAAAATGGTACCTCCCAAAAGGTTAACCAGACTTTTAGTAATTGTCAATCCCAAGCCTGTACCTTCAAAATTTCGTACGTATCCATTACTTTCCTGCTCAAAAGGACTGAAAAGTTTCTTCTGGAAATCCTCACTCATTCCTATGCCATTATCTATCACCTCTAACTCTATGTTTTCCCCTTCACTTTTCAACTTGACAATGATCAATCCTTCATTTGAATATTTGATGGCATTGCTTACCAGATTATTTACAATCATTTCAAAGTACCTTTGGTCAATCATGCCTGTGAGGGGTTGGGATTCATATTTTGTGGATATCAGTAGACCCTTCCTCATTGCCAATCCCTTTAGTGGTATAAGTATTTTGGCCAAAAAATCGTTGATATTGGTATCCTTATATACTACCTCCATCTTTTTTGCCTCCAATTTAGACAGATCCAAAATACCGTTAATGGTACTCAATAACCTTTCTCCCGACTCCTGAATGATCTCAAGTTGAGACACAAGTTCCTCATCAGATTTTCGTTGAAGGATGATGTTTTCAGTACTTCCCAAGATGCCGTTTAACGGTGTCCTGATTTCATGGCTGATATTGGAAAGGAAATTGGATTTAAGTCGATTGGCTTCCTCCGCTTTTTCTTTGGCCAATTGGAGACCGACTTCATATGCTTTTTTTGCAGTGATATCCCTAAATACTGAAAGATTCACTTTTTTCCCGTCAAATTCAGTCTTGAGTTTAATGACAAAGAGCTCTATTTCCTTCTTTCCTGTCCTAAAGGGAACTGTCAATTCAAACAGATTGCCTTTACTATCCGGGTCATTTATGGATTCTGCAATGGTTGGTTTATTTCGTTTATAAAAATCCGGATCCGCAAATAATCTCCCCAAAGATGCATTCACTAACTGATCCGAAGGAATCCCCGCCAATTCTACCAAGCTTGGATTGATAGCCAAAATTATACCCTGTTCGTCTGATAACACTAATCCATCTCTTGAACTTTCCCAAACATTTCTAAACTGATCCTCTGTATTGACCACCTGTTTGCTTTTTTCATCAACCGCCCTGATCAGAATTCCCTGATTCCTTAGGGAGTTGAGCAATGTATTTAACAGATAGCCCAGCAAAAGAAAAATAACCAATAATGCAATTAAAAACCATAATTGTAGATAAATAGGTCTTAAAATCCTAAAGGATTCAGACTGTACAATATCTGAAAAATCACTGCCATCAATACCTGCCTGCAATTGGAGATGATAATTTCCTGGAGGCAAATTATTGAAATACAGGCTATTATTTCTAGGATTAATAAGTTCAACCCATTGATCATTGTATCCTTCCAGTTTGTACCGAACCACAAGATTATTCGGCTGAATGAAACTGACCGCCCGATAAGAAATCTGTATGTTATTGGTGGAAAAAGGTATATTCCTCAAATCAATGGCTTCGTTTTCTGTGACGTTGACTTCGGTAGACAAAATATCAACCAAAGGGGAGTAAACCCTCTCTTTGTACTCTTCAGGCATAAATAAAGATAAACCATTACTTGTACCGATCCAGATTTCTCCATCTTCTCCCTCCATAAAGGCTCCTCTATTGACCTCAGAACCTATGAGCCCGTTTTTCTCATTGAACTGGATCATTTTATTGTCTTTAATCCGATATACACCAATATCTGTTCCTGCCCATAAAAACCCCATTGAATCCTTGAGCAAAGCATAAACCGGCCTATTAATTGTCTCTTGGTTGATTTTATAATAATCCAATTCACCATTGCAATACTTTTTCAACCCGGTTTCTGTTCCTAAAATCAAACATCCATCATCCTCTAAAAAGCTATAGCCAACAGCACAGATGACCTGTTCATTTTCAATGATGGAATTTTGATTTTGAAAATTGCCTCCTTGCATCAAAACCAATTTTCCATCCTTAAGCCTTCCCGCAGTTCTAACAAATATTTTTTCCTGATTCAACTGCCTTAATATTTTATCAGTAATTTCAGTTTTAAAATGCTGATCTTTTCTGTTATATATCGAAGAAAGAAAAATCCTATCTCTGACTATAATCAACAAACTATCCCCTAACTCTTTCACTCCATTTACAAATTCCTGATTTGGACTGGGCTGAAACTCTATGTCGAAAGTCTTTGGATCAAATCTACCCACTCCCCTCATATTCGATGAAAACCAAACAATACCTTCTTTATCTTTATGGAAATTAGTAATCCTGGTTTTAGGATGCCCGATAACTGAATTATCCCCCAAAAGCGTTCTGTAGCCATTGCTATCCAAATATTGAAGCCCATTATTGAAGCCCAACAAGTAAGCGTCATCTTCCAGCTTGATGATAGCAGAAACCTCATCATCCAAAAGCAGATTGGAATCATAATTCAAAAAGGACAATGAATTGATATTTACCATACCTCTATTACTGGTAATCCAAATAATCCCCTCCCTATCCACCATAAAATTGACAATGTGGTATGCCTTCAAAATACTGTAAGCATCAATTTCCAATATTGACCACGATGTGGGGTTGAACTTATTGAGTTGGGAATTGTAAGTGAAATAAACTTCACCATCAAAAATCTGCAGATTACTGAAATCTGTCAAACTAAAAATATCCCTGACAAAATCATTTTCTACAATTGATTCCGGTGAAAAAGCATACTTCCCGACTGCAAGGAAATCTTTACCTAAATAATAGTAATTTTTCTGATTCTCATCAAAAGCCATGTGGTGGACAGGTGAAGGCAACGCCTCTCCCTCAAAATTAAATGAGGACAATTCTCCATGCTGATAAATCAAAGTCCCTTTTCTAAAAAACAACAAAATGGATTCCTCTACATTAAATGATGAAGAGAATTCCCCCAATTCTTCAAAATTGTACAAGTAGTTTTTCCAATTACCACTCTTGGCAAAACCAAAAACGACTTGTGACTCACTTATAAAAAAACGTATTTCTTCTTCCTTAAGCCAATTATTGGAGAACCTCGAATAATTCTTCTTCAATTCAACTGAAGTCAATTCGGGTATTTCTATTTCTTCCCAAACATTGTCATAGATACGGAACACTGCAGGATCGCCAACTGAATTACTGATCCAGATTGTACCTTCCTTGTCTTTGGTCAACTTCACCTGATTGGACAATTTACTTTGAATAGAATCAGGAACCGGATAAGTAAAAAATCCATCGGAATAATAGATCCCCTTGGAGGTATTAAACCAAATCAAGCCCTTATTGTCCTGAACTACTTCGGAAATCATTTCAGTGGGCAACTCCACTCCTTTGATCTGACTGTTGAAAAGGTACGACTGGGAAAAACCTGTTTGATAAAATAAAATAAATAAATAAAAGAATAATTTTCTTTGCATAGGGTGTGTTAGATGTCATCTAAATTATAAAAAGATATGGATAGTATAAATTAAATGGATATTGTTTCCCAAATCTTTTTGTCAAAGGGCTTATTCTTTTATTTTTGTGCAAACTTTAAATATCGATACATGAGTGTTTTAGTCAATAAAGATTCAAAAGTGATTGTGCAAGGCTTTACAGGTTCGGAAGGTTCCTTCCACGCGCAGCAAATGATAGAATACGGTACCAACGTGGTCGGAGGTGTAACTCCTGGAAAAGGCGGTTCTTCACATTTGGAAAGGCCGGTTTTTAATTCTGTAGAAGAGGCCGTAATGAAAACAGGTGCAAATACTACCATTATTTTTGTACCGCCTGCATTCGCGGCTGATGCCATTATGGAAGCAGCTGAAGCGGGCATCAAGGTAATCATTGCCATCACAGAGGGGATCCCCGTCGCTGACATGATGAAAGCCAAGCCTTATATCAAAGAAAAAGGCGCTGTATTGATTGGGCCAAACTGTCCGGGTGTCATTACTCCCGGAGAAGCCAAAGTGGGCATCATGCCAGGATTTGTGTTCAAAAAAGGTAGGATCGGTATTGTTTCCAAGTCAGGAACTTTGACCTACGAAGCAGCAGATCAGGTTGCCAAGGCAGGAATGGGCGTTTCCACTGCCATAGGAATCGGAGGTGATCCAATTATAGGAACCTCCACCAAAGAAGCAGTCCAATTGTTGATGGAAGATCCTGAAACTGATGCCATCGTCATGATCGGTGAAATCGGCGGAAATTATGAAGCTGATGCAGCCAAATGGATCAGAGAAAATGGCAATAAAAAACCTGTAGTAGGATTTATCGCAGGACAAACTGCTCCTCCCGGACGTAGGATGGGACATGCAGGTGCGATCATCGGAGGCGCGGATGATACTGCTGCTGCCAAAATGAGAATCATGGCCGATAACGGCATCCACGTAGCTGAAAGCCCTGCTGAAATTGGTGCTGTGATGGCTAAGGTGTTGGGTGTAGAGGCTTGATTTTAGACTTGCATGCCGGCAAGGCAGGTTTTAGAAGGTAGATTGAAGATTTGGTCCCGATAGTGCGGGATGATAATATAAACCGTCCTGAGAAATTAGGGCGGTTTTTTGATGCTGATGGTGGAGAATCGGGATATGGATAAAGCTTTTTCAGGTGGAATGATTTTTTTGATAATTATTGGGATAGTGATAAATTTAGGTAGTTGATAATGGTGAACTGACCTAAAAAAAATAGATCTAGTCTGATCTTTTTAAAAAATCAATGCTAATGGCCGTCATTAAAAAATTACTCTTTTACTCTCTGCTTGTTTTTAGTACAGTACTTATACTTATAACAATGCTTTCCCTTATATACGACCTCAGGTTCTGGTATTACAAGATCCTTGATTTCCCGAGGTTACAGTACCTGATTTTGGGACTATTGTTTTTATTTCTCTTTATCCCAATGACCAAAAAATGGAAATTTCCTTCCCTGATGTTATTATTTGGACTGATAGCGGTGATTATTATTCAAGGGATTGTCATTTATCCCTATCTGCTTGGCCAAAAATCAGTGCCGGATTTTGGGACAGGAATCATAAAAACAGCCGACACTTTTGATGTGGTATCGGCAAATGTACTGATCGATAACCGGCAATCGGAGGCCTTTTTAAAAATCATAAATCAGCAGGATCCAGATATTCTACTCGTAATGGAAGTAGACGATTGGTGGGTAAAGGAATTGCAGGGTTTGAAGAAAAATTATCCTTACCAATTGGAATATCCCTTGGACAATGCCTATGGAATGTCCTTATATTCAAAAATACCCATGGAACACAAAGAAATAAAATTTTTAAAGCATGATGATGTACCTTCATTTCATGTAATCATGACATTACCTTCAGGAAAATCCTTCAATTTCCACGGAATTCATCCTGTCGCTCCTGTACCAAGTAATAAGTATCCGGATAACGTTGGAGAAGAGGAAATTGCTCTCTTAAAAATTGGAAAATTAGTCGCAGAAAACCCCTTGCCATCAATGGTTGCCGGAGATTTTAATGATGTTTCCTGGTCCCATTCTTCCAGGATGTTCGGTCAACAGGGGAATTTAAAAAATGTAAGGATTGGTCGTGGCCTTTACAATACTTTTGATGCTACATCTTTCTTTTTGCGGTGGCCCTTAGATCACTATTTTGTTACCAAAGAGTTTGAGCTAGTAGAATTAGAGCGTCTTTCTGAATTTGGTTCAGATCACTATCCATTTTACGCTAAGTTTGCTTTGGAACCTTAAAAAAATGAATCTTAGCAGACGGCATATTCCCTTTCCCCAAGGAATATTTCATTTAGATTCAAGATAAAATAACGCGTTCTGAGGAATTTAGAGTGGTTTTTTTACCTTTAAATTATGAAAATTAAAAAAAGGAATATTTTTAGAATAGTCTGGTTTAGCCTTGTTACCCTATTTTTCATTTGGAATTGGACAACCTATCAATCGAGGAACATTCCTGAAACAACCTTTACTGACGATGGCAAGGTGACAGTTGTGAAATCAAATGAGAAGATCACTTTTGAACCAATCAATTCAAATTCTCGACATGAGATTATATTCTTTCAGGGTGGATTGACAGACCCTAAGGCATATGCACCACTCTGCAGAAAAATTGCTGAAAATGGCTTCACTTGTCATCTTATTAAGATGAATTGGAGGATGCCGCTTTGGGACTATAAAAAAATCGAGTCCCTGTTCGACCTCAAAAATGGAAATTACATCATTGGTGGACATTCTCAAGGAGCGAAAATGGCATCTCAATTCGTATTTGAAAATCCAAATTTGATGAAGGGACTTTTCTTATTGGGAACATCCCACCCGAGAGATTTTGACCTCTCCAACAGGATTTTGCCTACCATCAAACTCTATGGGGAATTTGATGGATTAGCGAGTGTTTCAGAAGTAATGGAAAATAAAGACAAGCTGCCTAAAAACGCTTTTTTGATAGCAATAAAAGGCGGGAATCATTCTCAATTTGGATATTTAGGCAAATTACTGACTGACGATAAAGCTGAAATTGATTTAGAAGCACAACAGCGTTTAACCTTGGAAGCATTGAATGATTTTTTCAAAAAAATTGAGACTGATTGATGAAGATCGCAGATTTTGAGTCTGGTAAATGCTTTTTCAGGTAGAAATGTTTTTGATTATTAATGGGATAGTGATAGTTTTAAGTAAATGAAATATCTCCTCAAATTGTCATAGGTCTGCTATCCCAAACAAGCGGTTTGAAGGTAAATGAAAGTGACACTTTAGGGGCAAATTGAAAAACCAGACTCAAATGAAAAGAAAATTCAACAACTGGACAAATCACTTTTTTAATTTTCTGGCAGTAATTCTAGGTGTTTACTTGGCCTTTTACATCAACGAAAGAGCAAAATTAAATCAAGATAGAAAAGAAAGCAGGTTATTGATGAATTCCTTGATTAATGACCTTTCGGATGACATCAAAACCTATGAAGAGTACCAGATTCCTAAAAATATTCAATATCAAGAAAACCTAGAAAGATTATTGAACCTACTCTTATCAGATAATTTAGACTCTCTAGATAGTCAATTATCCTCGATTCTTGGAGTAGAAAATTATGCACCAACAACCTCAACATATAGCTCGATGAAGTCATCCGGGAAATTAAGTCTATTTGATGACTTAGCACTTCAAAAAAAGTTAAGTGATTATTACGAGGGGCAGGTCCCTGAAAGTGTGAGGAAGGGCGAGTTTCAAGTTGAATATTTTACCAATGAATTGCTCACCTGGTTGACAAACAACGTTGATTTAATGGATATGGAGATATTGAAAAAAGATGAGTTGGTTGTCCTCAAAAATAAACTGATTATTTATTCATCTTTGATAGACCAAAAGGTAAAATCCTATGAAGTGATAGTGTTGGATTCTAAGAAATTAAAACTACATATCGAATCAATTCTTTAGTAAAAAAACTTTAAAATTTATGGGCCATCGGCAAAAGTAATAACATAAAACAGAATTTTATTTAGCATCTAATGATTAAGTGAGTTTTGGCATGACCAAACAAGATTTAATTTATTGCCATTATTCGCACAGGGAAACTACCAAGTAATTAAATTGACCAAAGGTATAGAAAGGGTAACTAAAACCAGTTATGAATATACATTCGTTAAACCTGATAATTGTCACTTTATTAAATCTAACTATTTTGTTTGGGTGTAAAACTCCTACACTCCCAAATGAAAAATACAATCAATATGAATACCATAAATCATATACTTTTAAACAGGAAACTTTAAGGATTGAATTAAAAAATCCTTTGCATTGCCCTCTAAGAGTTTGGGTTTTATCAGCCGATGAGGACTTGCAAAAAATTTTCAATCAATCGGCACCCATTTTATTGGAAAGTGACTCTGATACTGTTTTGACTTATACGAACATAAAAAAAATTGACAATCAACTTAGTTTTAGTTCCAGATTGGGAAGTTTATCAAAAAAAATTGAACCTATCAAAGTCGAATTTCCATTTCCAAAATCTAAAGAATATACTGTGATTCAGGGTAACAATTCAAATTTTACCCATAACAGTGACTTCTCTCGATATGCCCTGGATTTCGATATGAAAACCAATGACACCATATGTTCTGCCACAAGTGGATATGTCGTCGGTGTGATTGATCAGTACAAACTTTCCGGTAAAGGAAAAGAATGGAGACCTTTCGCAAACTTTATAACAATTTACGAACCGAATTCAGGCGTCTTTTTCCAATATGTTCATTTAGTTCACAAAGGAAGTCTTGTCAAAATAGGGGATAAAGTTGAGCAGGGCCAAAAAATTGCTCTATCTGGAAATACAGGACGAAGTACTGTAGAACATTTACATTTTAGTTGCTTAATTCCAGCGAATACCGAAAATGGATTAAAATCTATTCCTATTGAATTTGTTGGTGGCAAAAAAGGAATAGAACTCAAAATAGGAGATAAATTAAAAAAAGAACAGTTCTAAAGAATTGGAATGACTTTTTTTTGGATATTGTACAAGGTATATTCTGGAAAAAAGCATTAGAATAATACTTAAATAAGTAAGGAATTAGTCTGACAAGTGGAGACGAGCAAATGAAAATAAAATGTGGAAAAGCACACTTCAATGAGTTTGACGACTTGAAATATAGAGTCTTAAGCAACTTGGACAATTGATCGACTAGGGTCCCCGTAGCTTAAAAATACTCCAAATGGTAATCTTTTGATAATATCTTTCAGTTGGTGAGCCCCACAGAAAGGATTAGGGCAGATGAAATTTTGGTTGGATACACGGGGCAACCAAAATTAAAATTTTCAGTTAATCAAATAGACGATTCGAATCTATCTCTTTTCAATAATTTACTGAACTGCTTTTCTAATGGGCTTATCCACAAACACCAAACAACAAGTCATCACTTTTACCCTTTTCCGATTTGAAGGAATGCAGGCGTTCTGGATTTTTGCACAAATGCAAAAATCCATCAAGGACTTTAAAAAGGTGCAAGGTTTGGAATTCTTTAAGTTGATGGGAAGCGGCGGAAAAAATGGCTTTTCCAAAATGCTCAATGTGAATGTATATTCCTTACTTGCCGTTTGGGAATCAGAAGAGGCTGCTGCTAACTATTTTGATAAATCCAAGCATTTCTCCCGTTTTCAAAGACGTGCCACAGAGTTCTGGACCATTTACATGAAAACAAGCAAAGTTCATGGAACATGGTCAGGGCGGAGTCCTTTCGAAACCATTCACCCTTACCAGTCCGGTCCTATTGCAGTGATCACCCGGGCCCGGATCAAATTTCTTTTTTTAAGAAAATTCTGGAGCTATGTACCTGCGGTCAGTAAAAATATGGACGATAGGGACGGATCGATTTTTTCCATCGGGATCGGAGAATATCCATGGCTGATGCAAGCCACCTTCAGCCTTTGGGAAGACGAGGAATCCATGCGGAATTATGCCTACCGCTCCAAAATCCATAGCGAGGTGATCCAAAAAACCCGGAGCCTGGGCTGGTATAGCGAGGAGCTTTTTGCAAATTTTGTTCCCTACAAAACCGTAGGTTCTTGGGAAGGTGAAAATCCCCTTCGACCTATCATGTTGTAATAAGTCGTTTGATCTTAGTACGACAAAAACAAACTAAAAATTTCATAAAATTATAGAATATCCAGGACAGTTTTTTACATTATGCCGTCTGGGATATAGCGTGTAATACTTTCGGGCATTGAACCTTAAGGCGCAAATGTGAAATAAAGCAAATACTCCCATGAGAAAATTTATATCAATATTACTCACCCTGACAGTTTTCATTATTGTGGGTTGTGATACAACGGAGTCAATAAACCCAATAGACAATCAGATCGAACGTTTTAAAACTGAGACAACCATTCAGTTAAATGGAAAGATTTTGGGGGAAAACATTTCCTGGAGATTTGATTGGAAAGATGGGATTACCATATTCCGTGAAAGCTTTTGGTGTGTTTCCGACAACAAAGCCATTCAACAAAGAAATTTTGGGTTCTCCAAATATGACTCGAAAGAGAATCTGAAATCATTAAAAATTATCTCACCGGCACTTGATACCGCTGATTCCTATTTTGCCAAATTGGCCCTCTTTGAAGTTGGTAAAAAGCAATTTCAATCTGCCAAAAATACTGTTTTTGATGGATTTATAATTCAGGGAACAACCAAAGATGGCTGCTTTTCCACTTACTTCGGAGACCAAAATAAAAGCGCTATCGAGATTGTTAAGATGGAGGAGTTATCGCCTGATTATGCGGGAGATAAGGATTATAAAAGTATTCGATTATGGACTGTCGTTTCTTGTGACTTATACAATTGTGGTGGGGAGAAAATCGGGACAATTGAGAAAGGAAGATTTCTTACAGAAATAGATATAGAGCGAAACTGGCGAAGCAATTAGTAAAAGATATGAAAAAATCAATATGGTTAATTTTCGGAATGATCTTTTTTCTATCATGCCAGGAAATTGTTGATGATAATTTTATAAGTCAGTTTGAAGAAGCCTGTGATTTCAAGACAGGATTTTTATTTCAGGCAAAGGTGGAAAATTAGTAGTCATTGATACCAATGGACAATTAATAAAAACAATCGAACTGGAAAATGCTTCAGTCTGGGATGTCGAGGTTATTGATGAAAACAACTTGATAGTAGTTCTTTCGGGAAAAGTAATTAGATCAACAAATGGAGGTGAAACTTGGGTTACCATTAATGATGGCAGTGCAAGGATGATAGGGTTTGAATCTGTCAATAATGGATTGATGATACTTCAAAAAAGTGTTTGTCCTAACGATGTCTATCAAGTAAATGATGTAATCGCATCAACTAATAGTGGCGGTATAAGCTGGAATGAAGCAGAAGAAACCACTACCAATCTGCATGCGAATTTTAAAAACAGTCAGAGAATGGGCAATGGAATTTGGTATATGGCAATTGGCAATCAACTCCTAAGGATCAAGAAAAATTAAGCATCTCTTGAACAATGTATTTGAAATCATTGAACTCTTAAGGATAAAACGCTTAATATAGTAATCTATTATTCGATTTATCTTTCAAATGAAAACCAATCTCACCCCATTTTTACTTACCTTACTTTTTTTCACCGCTTGTGCCGGTGAGGTCGATAATTCACTTCATACAGAAATAGAAGATATCGAAAGCGGTCTGATCACGACTATACAAATTGATGGTGACTTGCCAACAAAACACACCATATCAAAGCGAATGGATCATTTCAAGGTGCCGGGCTTGAGCATCGCAGTGATAAAAGACCGGAAATTACATTGGGCCAAAGGCTATGGAATCGCAAATGTAGTAGCAAACGAGGTGGTTGAAGTCACTCCTAATACGCTATTTCAGGCAGGATCCATCAGCAAACCAGTGGCGGCTTTGTCAGTATTGAAAATGGCTGAAGAAGGAGTCCTTGATCTGGATCAGGATGTCAATACTTACCTAAGAGATTGGAAGATACCTGACACTGACTTCACCCAAACTGAAAAAGTTACGCTGAGGAAAATACTTTCCCATACATCGGGATTAACAGGACATGGCTTTCCGGGCTACCCTGTAGATGAACCCTTACCAACCCTAATTCAGGTGCTGAACGGCGAAGGAAATACGCCTGCTGTAATCTTAGATACTATCCCCGGTAGTATTTGGAGGTATTCGGGAGGTGGGTACACTTTGATGGAGAAAGTAGTGGAAGATGTCAGCGGGTTGGGTTTTGCAAAAGTAATGCATGATAAAATCCTACGGCCCTTAGCAATGAGCAATAGCACGTATGAACAACCTTTGCCGGTTAATTTTGAGTCATCAGCCAGTATTGCTTTCAATAGAAAAGGGGAAGCAGTGGACGGAAATTGGCATAATTATTCAGAAAAAGCCGCCGCAGGTCTGTGGACAACACCTTCAGATTTGGCCAGGTATTGTATAGAAATTCAGGATATCCTGACTGGAAAAGAAAAGGGCATCTTATCCAGAGAAACCATTGAATTGATGTTGACAGAAGAGTTGAATAATTGGGGATTGGGTCCTGCACTAAAATGGGAAGCTGATTCCTTGATATTCCAACATGGGGGTAAAAATGAGGGATTTACAACAAATATGATGGCCTTTGCTTACAAAGGTGATGGGGTAATCATCATGACCAATGCTGACAATGGACGTCCTTTGATCAATGAAATCCTACTTTCTATTTCAACTTACTATGGATGGGGAATCTTGGAACCAAAAATAATTGATCCCTATGAATCTGACCCGGAACGATTAAAAAATCTAACCGGAAAATATCGATATAACGAAGAAGGAGGTCCTGTTCCCGGTGTAGATGGAGAATTTGTGATTGAAGTTAAAATGGAAAATGGGAGATTAAAAATGATTGATACTCATGGCTATCTAAATTCAATTCTTGCTCAAACCGGCGAATTGGAATTCATGGCAATGGATGGAGGTGAAGAAATCATGTTTCAAAAAAATGCAGCTCATTCGTACTCATTTTTATATTACAATTTTTTTCAGTTTGATAAAGTTGAATAGGTATCATTAGGCTTAATGCAACGTAGAACCAAGAAGAAAATGAAAAGGAGGAATATGTTCAATTCATTTGGTTTAATCGAGAAACTACAGTCAGTCGAGACCCTTCTCTTGTTGGGAAGCCCAATATTTTGACCTATATTCACTTTAGGGGCAACAAAAATCTATAAATTGCATTGACATATATTTAAACCTATCGTTGGCACAAAACAAATGAATGGACACGATTGACCTGATACTTTTAGGAATTGTCATTGCCTCAAACAATTTATCTTTTGCATTTGGTCTAGGTGCCTTGGGTACAGGCCAATACCATTTGAGAATAGTTTTGATTTTCACCCTTGTGGAATTTACAGTACCACTGGTAGGGCTATTCATTGGGCGCTATCTAAGTTCTTTCATAGATGATTATGCCAACATTACAGGGAGCCTGATATTGATTGGTCTCGGAATTTATACCATCTACTCCAGCTTAAAGAGTAAAAAGGAAAAGGAAGAGTCGATTGAATATATAATATCGATCAAAGGCCTCTTGTTAATTGCTTTAGGCCTCAGCCTTGATAATTTGCTGGTGGGCCTCAGCTTTGGGCTTGGGGATGTCAACCCGCTAGAGATGGCATTATTTATAGCTTTCTTTTCTATGGTATTTACATTTATAGGACTTAAAACTGGGAAATACATTAAAAACACCTTAGGGAAATATGTGCAAGTCATTGCAGGTGCCTTATTGATTATCTTGGGTTTAATAAATTATTTTGGACTACCCACCATTTTCCTTGCTGGTTAATTGTAATCAAATAAATTTTGCCATTTTCCACCATCCCCTTAATTCCAAGGAAATGACCTATCTTTAGTATATGGAAAATATTTTGTTTGACAGTTGGGATAGCTTACTGAGGGTAATCTTCATAACCCCATTAGCCTATTTCGCTATGGTGTTTTTATTAAGGGTTTCAGGCAAAAGGACCTTGGCCAAAATGAATGCCTTTGATTTTGTTGTTACCGTTGCCTTAGGGTCAATTATGGCCAGTGTTGCGCTCAATAAAAACATACCACTTTCCAATGGTGTCACTGCTATTTTTTTATTTATTGGATTTCAGTTTATATTAACGTGGTTGGCGGTTAGGATCAAAGCAGTAAAAACCTTGATCACCAGCAGCCCATCATTAATTTTTTATAAGGGTAACTTTATGCATCAGGCTATGAAAAACGAAAGGATAACAGAAGAGGAAATCTATAGCGCAGCCCGACTTGAAGGTCTTTCCACTTTAGATGAAATCGAGATGATAATTCTGGAAACTACAGGTGATATTACCATTATTCAAAAGATAACAGCAGGTGAAAAAAATACTTTTGAGGATGTAAAGGTTAAGCCATAAAAAATGATGTGGTTTTTTTGTACCTACAGCTCAGCAATACATCAACAAAAGTCAATTCATTTTTCGACTTTGGGCAATAGGCAAACCAATGCTTCAATTGAACGTTCATGACTATATTGGGATACTGAAGAAGATTTTGAATACTGGCATCGCCGTCATTTAAAGGACTCTCATAAAAATATTCCCAAACGATTGAAATTAGTCCCTAAAAGTTGGGAGCTTACCAAGTTCGAACATATAAGCAGTTAATAATGAGCACGCTAAATGTACAATTGTTTACTGAAAAATCCAGTGAACTGGCCAATCATATCGTCAGCTCACATTTTGAAAACGATTCTAATCTGAAAAATCGCTTCAGAGCACAGGGGAAGCAACTTTGTTATGAAAATGCTATTTTTCATCTCAAATTTCTGGCTGAGGCATTGACCATGGATCTCCCTGATATGTATACCAATTACATTCTTTGGGCAGCAGCCATGCTGAAATCACGAAATATCCCGGAGGCAGATCTATACCATAACCTGGAGTATCTTCAACAAGCTATCCAAGAAATTTTGGGCAGCCAATATTCAGCTGCCACAAAAGAGTATGTTACCGCCGCAAAAAGACAACTCAAAGATAGTAGGGAAGTAAGTATATCGCATATCACCGATGACAATCCCCTAAAAGAAGAAGCAGTGGTCTATCTGAACTATTTGTTGGAGGGAAAAAGGCGTGAGGCTACACTTATGATCACAGAATTGATTCAACAGGGAGTTTCAATCAAAGATATTTATGAGTTTATTTTTCAGGCTTCACAATATGAAGTGGGCCGTTTGTGGCAATGTAATAAAATTACTGTTGCACATGAGCATTATTGTACGGCTGCGACCCAACAGATTATGTCGGGTTTATACCATCATATTTTTTCCACCAACCGCAAGGGGAATACATTGGTTGCCTGTTCGATTACAGGTGAGTTGCACGAATTAGGTATACGCATGGTATCTGATTTTTTTGAGATGGATGGATGGGACACCTATTATCTTGGAGCAAATATGCCTGAAAAACAATTGCAGGAAGCATTGAATGAATACAAGGCAGATTTACTTGCCCTTTCAGTTTCCCTCCCAATCCATGTAAGCAAGGCAGTTTCTTTAATTAAAAAAATAAGGGAAAATGAGGATTTCACCGATTTAAAAATAATGGTAGGTGGCTATCCATTTCTGAGTAATCCGGAACTTTGGAAAAAAGTAGGAGCAGATGCTTTTGCCGAAAATGCAAATCAGGCAGTTTCAAGGGCTAATGAACTTGTAAATCCATGATATGGAAAAGGATAAAATTAAGTATCGAATAATACTTGCCTGTAATCAACAAGGTGTTGTCGAACAAATATTTTTAGACTCCGGATCCTTACTCGAAAACATAAAGCTTCCTGTGGGTTTGCATAGTCTTGTTTCGCCAAAATCAATGAAGGAATTGGGAGATTTTTGGCTGTCTGTTAAGGAAAAGTCTATGGAGGTAAATACCCTGCTGACCCTAAGCAATAATGGTAAGCAGATTACCTTCACTTTTTCCGGTTATTTACTGGATGAAAGGGTTTTACTCTGTGGGAATACTGAATTGACATCGACAGAAAAAGTATTGGAAGAAATAATGATGATTAATAGTGAACAAGCAAATCAGATAAGAAAAACAGAAAAAAAGGTGGGCCGTATCATTGGCACAGGAAAGCAAAAGGAATTGAATGAAGCTTTTTTAAATGACTTTACCTCTCTCAATAACGAACTGATCAATAATAAGCGTGAATTAATGCGCAAAAATCAAGAAATTGAATTATTAAATAAAGAACTGAAAGATGTAAATGAAAATTTGAAAATGTTTACTTACTCTGTTTCACATGATTTAAAAGGACCGGTTAGGCTGGTGAATTCATTTTTAACCATACTTCATGAAAAGTATGGAAAAAACCTTGATCAAAAAGGAGAAAAATATATTGATTTGGCCCTGGATGCAGCAATCAGGCTCAGTAAAATGATGGCTGATTTACTGGAATATCATCAATCTTCCGATGCCAGCACAACTGAATCCGTGGATCTGAATGTGGTATTTCTGGAAGTTCAGGAAATTCTTCAAAAGGAAATAGAAGAAACAAATGCCTTAGTCACCAGCGAAAAATTACCTATCCTAAAAGGTTCATCAACTGCTTTCATACAGGTATTTCAAAATCTTATCTCCAATGCAATCAAATTTGTTCCCAAAGGAAAAATACCGGTTGTTTCCATTGAAATGGAAGAATTTGATACTTATTATACTTTTATGATTAAAGATAACGGGATTGGAATAGCAGAAGATCAAAGGCAGGAGGTCTTTAATTTGTTTAAACGTCTGAATCCTCGGCAGCAGTTCGAGGGTACAGGTATGGGGCTGGCGATGGTCAGGAAAAGTATTGAAAGAATGGGCGGAAAAATTTGGCTGGAATCAGAAGAGGGTAATGGAAGTACAGTTTATTTCACTGTAAATAAAAGATAACAGCAGGTAAAAAACTTTTAAGGAAGGAAATATAAAAATGTAATAATCACCAGTTAGGATTTGAAGGTTTAAAAAACAATAAGAAATACATCTACTAAATTTATATCATATATGGAAGCATCAGACTCTTTGGAAGATCAAGAAATAGAAAACATCAAAAAGGATGAAAAAGTCCAAAGAGCATTAAGTGAAACTTCTATTTCTGTTCAAAAAGAAAGTACTGTTGCTTTGGAGGAAGAGGCCCCATTTCTGGGTATCACCGCTATCGTTTTTTTAGGCTGCGGTGTATTATATTTTCTATTAGGTTGGAAACGAATACCCATTTCAAGCACTTATATTCCTTTGGCGCAAAAAATTGCGCTCGCAGTAATGTTAATTTCTTTGGTTTTATTGGCCACAAGGCTTTTGAAAAAATTAGTTAATCGCAAAATTGAGGATAAAACCAAAGAATTTAATTTCAACAGGATTGCCGACTTTTTTGGAGCTGTGATCATCCTTGGCATAATCCTTTCGCTGTTATTTGCAAACTGGTATGCGGCCGCGGTTTCATTCGGCATTGTATCACTTGTACTTGGTTTTGCTTTGCAAAATCTTATCACAAGTTTTTTTGGATGGCTATACATCCTGATCCGAAAGCCTTATGAAGTCGGTGACAGGATCCGGATAGGCAATGTCTTTGGGGATGTCATCAATGTTAGCTATTTGGATACAACCCTTTGGGAATTTAATGGCGACTATCTATCTGCAGACCATCCGAGTGGGCGCATTATAAGATTTGCCAACTCAAAAGTATTCAGTGAATATGTTTATAATTATTCGTGGCCCCTATTCCCTTTCATCTGGAATGAACTCAGTTTTTTCATATCTTATGATAGCGATTTTAAATTTACCAGCGAAACTATAAAACGTATCGTTGAGATAAAAATAGGTGAAGCAATGGTTAGGCGGGTAAAGCGCTTTAAAAAAATCTTGGCAGATACTCCCGTAGACGAACTGGATGTAAATGAATATCCTTCTGTTATTTTAAAAGCGCATAACAATACATGGATAGAAGTGATAGTGCGATATTTGGTTGAACCCAAAAACTCAGGTAAAGTTAAGAAGGAACTTTTTGAAAAAGTGATGGAAGAACTCAAAAAAAGTCCGGAAAAGGTGATTTTTCCTAATACAAAAATGGGGTGATTAAAATTTGATTTTTAGAACATTTATAAAAACATGCCCGGAAATTTTAAGGTCAATTACCCATTATTTTTTTGAAGAATATGTGATGAAATTAATTTCACCATTTGTATTGGAAAAAGTTTAGAGAGATTCAATTTTTTTCCTTTGGCCTTATCAAAATTATTTCGTTTTTAAACCAAAGAACCAAATCATGGAATTAAAAGAATTTTTTAACTGCGATATCCTGCAATTGCATTATATTTAAATAAAAGCTTCATCGTGCGCAATTTCCCTTCCTACAAACAAAACAAACCCTCCGGTCATTATGATGCTATTGTCATTGGATCGGGATTGGGTGGGCTTACCACCGCAGCTCTACTATCCAAGCAAGGTCAAAAAGTGCTGGTGCTTGAAAAACACTATACTATCGGGGGTTTTACCCATGTTTTCAAAAGGAAAGATTACGAATGGGATGTGGGTATTCATTATGTAGGTGATATGCACAATGAGCGAAAACTTATGTCCCGTCTTTTCAGATATATCACACAGGGAAATCTAGAGTGGCAGGACATGGGAGAGGTGTATGATAAAATTGTCTTTGGAGATAAAACCTATAGCCTGGTAAAAGGCCGTAAAAATCTTGTCGCCAAACTAAAATCTGAATTTGATAGCCCTCAGGACCATGCTGCCATTGACCGCTACATGGAGGCAGTGAAAAATGTAATTATAAGCAGCAAAGATTTCTATAGAATGAAGGCGGTTCCAGGATTGGTCGGGAAATGGGTTCGAAAATGGACATCAAGGAAATTTCTTAAATTCTCGGATATTACTACGCTGGAAATGCTCCATACTTTTACGGATAGTAAAAAACTAATAGGAGTACTTTGTGGCCAATATGGGGATTATGGGCTCCCTCCGGGGGAAAGCAGTTTTGCCATGCATGCCATTCTGGTCAATCACTATTTCAATGGCGGATATTTTCCGGTGGGCGGATCAGCCAAAATTGCAGAAAACATCTATCCCCAAATCACAGCAGGAGGCGGGGATGTGTATTCCAATGCTGAGGTGAAGGAGATTATTTTCGAAGGAAATAAGGCAGTAGGCGTGCGCATGGCAGATGACCATGTACTGAAAGCTGACCGCATCATCAGCAATGCAGGAGTATTGAATACCTTTCAAAAACTCATCGACAAGCAGCATCCGATTTATCCCAAAATGGAACGTCAATTTGATGGTTTGCGTGCATCCGTAGCACATATATGTCTATATATCGGTTTGAAGAAAAGCAGTAAGGAACTCCAATTGCCTACTTCCAATTTCTGGATTTATCCCGGTTATGACCATGATAAAAATGTCAGTGTTTACCTGTCTAATCCGGATGAGAATCCATTTCCAGTGGTATATATTTCTTTTCCTTCGGCCAAAGATCCGGATTGGGAAAAGCGTTATCCCGGGACTTCCACCATTGAGATAATCTCACTGGCACCATATGAGTGGTTTAAAAACTGGGAAGATACCCGTTGGGGGAAAAGAGGGGAAGATTACAATGCCATGAAAGAGAAATGGTCCTTGCGATTGCTGGAAAACCTCTACCAACAACTTCCGCATTTAAGGGGACAAATAGATTATTACGAGCTTTCTACACCCTTATCCACTAAAAATTTTACAGGCTACCAATCAGGTGAAATATATGGTCTGGAACATAGTCCCGCTCGATTCCGAAATGAACACCTCACTCCACATACGCCTTTTAAGAACCTGTACCTTACGGGGCAGGATATTGTTTCCTGTGGAATAGGCGGAGCATTGATGAGCGGTCTGATCACTTCATCGGCTATTTTGAAAAAAAATCTTATTAAAAATGTCATGAACTGAAATCACAAAACAACTCAAGGATGGAAAGAAATTCAGATCTCGCAAACCGATTGAATGAAGTTTTACTGAACGGACGTTGGATTGCGAATACAAATTTCAAAGCACAACTGGAAAGTGTGACTTGGGAAAAAGCCACTCAAAAGATCGGATCGTTAAATACCATTGCTGCCCTTACTTATCACGTCAACTATTATTTGGGAGGAATCCTCAACGTCTTCAGAGGTGGTGACCTTGAGATCAGGGATAAGTATAGCTTTGACCTCCCTCCCATTGAATCCGAAACCGATTGGAAAAAATTGGTTGACGAATTTCTGATTAATTCCGAGAATTTTGTAAGGGAAGTTGCAAAACTGCCCGATAGTAAATTAGATGAACCTTTTGTGGACGAAAAATACGGCACCTATTTTCGAAATATTGAGGGTGTCATTGAACATGGCTATTACCATCTTGGACAAATTGCCTTGATCCGAAAATTGATCAGCTTATGAGAAAAATAGTTTATTATGTTGCAAGCTCTTTGGATGGATTTATTTCAGGATACAATGATGATGTCAGTGGATTTGTAGGAAATTAAAATAGAAATCCAAGTAAAGGTCGATTGAATCTTTATTTTGTGATTGAAGATAAGGACCTTGAATCTCTTCAGGGAATGCGGTTAAGGACTGGAAGTTTTGAAAATTTACTTAGGGTTAATCAAAAATTAAAAGATAAAATTGGAAAAAGAATTAGAAACCTTTTACCCCAAAAACCGAGAAGAATGGCGTGAATGGCTTCAGGACAATCATGACATCAAACAATCCATCTGGCTGATTTATTATAAAAAGAAAGCCAATGTCCCGACAATAGCATACAACGAGGCAGTGGACGAAGCACTTTGTTTTGGTTGGATAGACAGTAAAGCCAAGCCGATAGATGATGAAAAATTTATGCAGTTTTTCTGCCCGAGAAAAGAGAGGAGTGTCTGGTCGAAAATAAATAAAGAAAAAGTAGACCGGCTGATAAAAGAAGGCTTAATGACAAAAGCAGGTTTTAAAATCATTGAAAAGGCAAAGCAAAATGGCTCATGGATAATTTTGGATGAAGCTGAAGCACTGATCATTCCCCTAGACTTGGAAGATGAACTCAAAAAAAAACCAAATGCCAAAGACTATTATTTAGGATTAAGCAGGTCGGACAAAAGGAATATCCTGCAGTGGCTTGTCCTTGCCAAACGACCGGAAACAAGACAAAAACGAATCCTTGAAATCATAGATCTTGCCGAACAAAAGCAGAAACCAAAGCAATTTCGATAACTTAATGGCTTTTAAATAAAGTAAGCAATTAAACGACAAGAATTAGCAAGATGGAATATCTTATTCTAGGGACAATTGGGATCATCATATTGGTTTTTGTATTCTACCGAAATAAACAAGGAAACAAGAAAAAGCAACTTGAAGAAATCCAGTCTTCCTGGGGCAAACCCAAATTGGATTCGTTCGATTTTAACAGGATATCCAAATATGCAGACACAGTAAAATCCGAGAAGTTTCATCGACTGAGTGACCAAACGATCGAGGACATAGACTTTTATGGCCTCTTTGAATTTATAGATCGGACCAGCAGTAAAGTAGGTCAACAGTACCTTTTCAGAAAATTGATAGAACCAGCCAAAATTCCTGTTGATCCATCGGAAAACCTTATTAAACTATTTACCGGCGACAAACATCTCAGGGAATCTATACAGCTGGAACTCTCACAACTGAATAATAACGGAGCCTACTACATCACTACCCTACTAAAGGACAAACTTTTGGAAAAACCAAAATGGTTTAAACTTCTCATTTTGGATGTAGTTATTCTGGTTTCTCTATTAATTCTGTCTTTCAAATTTCCGGTACTGTTGTTGGTTATGATCCTTTTTTTAACCTTAAACATGTTTTTACATTATTGGAATAAGAACAATACATTACAGTTTCTCAGGTCTTTTCCCCAATTGAATAACCTGATCAACGTATCTAAGGTGTTGGTTAAAAAAGGCGATGAGTTTTCCGACAAAACTATTGAGGGAAGCATCTCAGATTTGAAGTCTTTTCAACAAAAGGTATTTCTCATAAACCTTAGCAGCGATAACGGCATCCAATCTGAATTGAGCTTTGTTGCAACCTATCTGATTGAGTTGGTCAAGGCGTTTTTTTTGGTGGAAGTGTTTGCCCTCTACAGAATAACCAAAGAATTGGAATCCAAAAAAGCATCCATTCAATACCTATTCAACTATGTGGGCCATATTGATACAGCCACTTCTATTGCTTCTTTACGAGCGGGAAAAGAAAAAACCTGTTTGCCAAAATTTATTTCAGCAAAAAAGGAGCTGATTGTTAAAAATCTATATCATCCCTTAATCGAGGATTGCGTCAAAAATAATCTGACCATAAAGGATAAAAGCATTTTGATCACAGGGTCCAACATGTCCGGAAAATCAACATTTTTAAGGTCACTGATCATTAATTCAATCCTTGCCCAGACAATTTATACTTGTTTCGCTGACGAATTCATGTCCCCAATTCTCAAACAATTTTCATCGATTAGGATAGACGATGATTTGTTTGATGGGAAAAGCTATTACTTCCAGGAAGTAGGGATTATGGCATCCTTACTAGCGCAAGTTGAATATGCCGACCAAAATCTTTTCGTTTTGGATGAGGTATTTAAAGGGACCAACACCATCGAAAGAATTGCTTCGGCCAAGGCAATACTTTCCTATTTAAACCGCAATGAAAATATCGTCATTGTAGCCACACACGATATTGAATTGGTGGATTTGCTAGCCCAGGAATATGACTTATACCACTTTACCGAGACAGTAGAAAACAAAGCGCTTCATTTCGACCATACCATTAAATCCGGGCAACTAAAAACAAGAAATGCGATTAAGATTTTGGAATTATCCAATTATCCTGCTGATGTGATTAAAGAAGCGCAGGATATTAGTTCTTCTTTGGGAGCATAGCCACAAATCCACTAAATTGAGAACATGAAACAAAATAGAGAATTAACCGCGATAATTGAAAGAGAGGGTGATGGATATGTGAGCCTATGCCCAGAACTAGATGTTGCAAGTCAAGGAGACACCATAGAGGAGGCTCGCAGCAACTTAATCGAAGCACTTGAACTTTTTTTCGAAACCGCATCGGAGCAGGAAGTGAAAAAAAGACTTCACGACGAAGTTTTAATAACTCGAATTCAAATTGCGATCTAATGCGGGTGTTATCTGGTAAAGAGACATGTCAGATTTTAGAGAAGAATGGCTTTGAACAGGTTCGACAGCGAGGAAGTCATATCATCATCCAGAAGAAACTGTTCGAAACAACAATTACTGTTCCTGTACCGAATCATAAAGAACTTCGAACAGGTCCGCTTCTCTCTATAATCAGACAAAGTGGTATTCCAAAATCAGAATTCGAATGAAATTAATTCAAGATTTGGAATTTGGATTGATCGCAGTATATTCCCAGAGGAATAAAAAAAACCGCCATTATCACGGAGGAAGGCGGTTTTTCCATTCTTTCTTTATTCTCTAAAAAGAAATTTAATTACTTCCTGAACTTAACTCTTCCTCTTTGTCCAATCCGTGTTTTTCTTCAAATTTATTCCTTTTGATTTCAAAGCGCTCTATCTCGGCATTGATGGTATCAAGAGTTTCATTAAATCGGGAGAATAACTCCCCCATATTCTTTTCCATATCTGAGAAGTTGAATTCCATAGCATCCATTTGAAGCTTTGAAGACTTTTCCACCATGGCAACCTGACTGTTTTTAAGGTCTTCCATCATCCTTAAAGCCCTATCCATTTTTTCTAATTTTTGATAATTATTCATAGCTTTTTGATTATTTTTTATTGGTTTAATGCAAAAATTGTTCCGAAACAAAATTTGTTTAATGATCGAGGATAGATAAAACCAGAGGAATCATCTATTCAAGATGGGAGTTTGGATTTTAGGCCCGAAAGCCCCTGATAGATTTTAGATTGATAAAAACCTTGCAATGTTACTATGATAATATCTCGGCCTTTCAGGCCTGGGACACCTTGGGGTTTTAATATCCCCAAATCGTTGGGCTTCACCCAACGCTTGGGTATGCCGCCCTTTCAGGGCTGAGGAAGAACAAATAAATCCGCTGAAAAAAACCCAATTACCAAACGCATTGGCTGGAAAGGACAGGATTTCAAAGGAAAGTGCACAACCCGTTCACCAACATATACCCATTAACCCCAATTTTACAATTTTTAAATTTTCCAATCTTCCAATCCGCCACGGCGGACAAGTTCTTCCAATTTTATAAATATTAAACCTTTCCAAATCTCTCTCGCGCACAGAATCTCAGGATGGCCACTATTTCAACTATATTTCCACCGTATTTCTACTTTATTTCAATAAAAACCTACCTTTGCCGCTTCAAATTTCTTCTCATGATTTCAGTAGACAATATCTCCGTCATCCATGGCGGGCAGGCCCTTTTCAGCAATGTATCCTTTTCCATCAATGAAAATGATAAAATCGCCTTGATGGGTAAAAACGGGGCAGGCAAATCCACCATGCTCAAAATCATCGCAGGTGCCACAAAAGCCACAACAGGTGGTGTTTCTGCGCCAAAAGATTCCATCATAGCCTACCTACCACAGCATTTGCTGACCGCCGATGACTGTTCTGTTTTCGATGAAACCGCCAAAGCCTTTGCTTCCTATCTTGACATGAAAACCGAAATAGAAAGGCTCAATGAGGAACTGACAGTCAGGACAGATTATGATTCGGAGGATTATTACAAAATCATAGAGCAGGTATCCGAACTGAGTGAGAAATTCTATGCCATAGAAGAGGTCAACTATGAGGCTGAAGTGGAAAAAGTATTGTTGGGATTGGGATTCTTAAGAACGGACTTTCATAGACCTACTACCGAATTCTCAGGGGGTTGGAGAATGCGGATTGAACTGGCCAAGATCCTCCTTCAAAAACCGGATCTGATCCTTTTGGATGAACCTACCAATCACCTTGATATTGAATCCATTCAGTGGTTGGAAGAATTCCTGATGGAAAAAGCCAAGGCGGTCGTGGTCATTTCCCACGATAGGGCTTTTGTGGATAATATCACCAACCGGACCATTGAGGTGACTATGGGTAAAATCTACGATTACAAAGCCAAATACAGCCATTACCTGGAACTCAGAAAAGAACGCCGCGAGCAGCAGCAGAAGCATTACGAAGAGCAGCAGCGTACGATTGCGGATATTCAGGGATTCATTGACCGCTTCAAAGGCACTTATTCCAAAACCCTGCAGGTACAATCCCGGGTAAAGATGCTCGAAAAAATGGAAATCATTGAGGTGGACGAAGTAGATACTTCAGCATTGAAACTGCGTTTCCCTCCTTCTCCAAGATCCGGCAAATATCCTGTCATTGTGGACGAGTTGACCAAATCCTATGGCGATCATGTGGTGTTCAAAGATGCCAGCATGATCATTGAAAGCGGACAGAAGCTGGCTTTTGTCGGGAAAAACGGAGAAGGAAAATCCACCATGATCAAAGCCATCATGGGGGAAATCGAATTTGATGGAAAATGTGAATTGGGGCACAATGCCATGATCGGCTACTTTGCCCAAAACCAAGCATCACTGCTGGATGAAAACCTGACCATCTTTGACACCATAGATCAGATTGCCGTCGGGGAGATCAGAACCAAAATCAAGGACCTCTTGGGTGCCTTTATGTTCAAAGGTGATGATATCAACAAAAAAGTCAAAGTCCTGTCGGGCGGCGAAAAAACCCGCTTGGCCATGGTGAAACTTTTACTGGAACCTGTAAACCTCCTAATCCTCGATGAACCGACCAATCACCTCGATATGCGCACCAAAGACATTATTAAGGATGCTTTGAAAGCTTTTGACGGCACCCTGATTGTGGTTTCCCATGACAGGGACTTTTTGGATGGCTTGGTGACCAAGGTATTCGAATTCGGCAATAAGCGTGTCAAGGAACACTTTGAGGATATCAATGGATTTTTGAGGAATAAAAAATTGGAGAATTTGAGGGAGGTGGAAAGAAGTTCTAAATGATATATACTTCGTGATATAAATGGATCCCCTCCTACGGCGGGCAGGTATGCCTTCGGTGATATCATTTGAAATATGCCTTAAGCGATACTTATGGATATTTGAAGAGTGATATTTATGGATATTATTAAAAGTGATTTGAAAGAAATATTTGACTTTGTGATGGGGCGAAATATTTCAACCATATTTCTACTTTATTTCAAGTATCTCAAAACCCATTTCCAATAATTGAAGATTGAAGTTTTTTATTCCAATACTAACCTATAAACCTTAAAAAAATCTTCTTCAACATCAGGGTTGGGTTTGGCCATTACCCATAATTGTCCATCACGCAGAAGCATGGTTTCGGGATGGTATCGATCAGAGGCAAAGTCAAGGAGTTGATTTCCTTTCAAGTCTGTCACTTGAATTCTCTTAGGATATTTTTTCTGCATGCTTTCTCTAAAAGCCATCGCTTCCTCGGGAGTTTTATTTTCCCACAATAATTCTCTGTCTTTGGCATCATTTCCTGGAAAGTAAGCTATAACAAAAAAATCTCCTATTTTTTTAATATTTTCCACTCTCCCCCATTCACGTCCAATTCCCAGTTTCCTAAAATCGTGAGTAAACTCAATCAATCCAGGAAACAATTCATAATCATTCAGATTCAAAGGAATGCTTCTTTTGAGTTCATGAGGCTCCTCAACATCAAAGGCATAGATCATCGGCTCTATGCCATAAACCACATATATCATGTTATCTGCTATGGTAAAGGCAGGAAACCAAGCTTGTCTGAAAAAATACTTACCCGATTTAAAAGTGCTGTTTTCAGGTAATGAATTGAAGGGGGTTTTCTCCCCGGTTTTGGGATGATGCCAATTCAGAACCCGTAATTCATCATAAAGGCTGATTAGAGTATAATCTTCTTTTCTTGACCCTTGATCGAAATAGAGTAGTTTGTTTTCATATTTCTCGAAAGCTCGCCCCATGCCAAAGAAAGCAAAGTTGTACCCGGTAAATTCCTTTGACTTAACCAAAGAAAGCATTTTACCCTCCATATCAAATGTAAGATAACCCCGATTGCCATAAATCAATAAGCTGTCCTCCCCAGAAATAAAAACAGGCGCACGGATTCCGCCATGATTATCCGGCATATCTCCAAGTTTGGAAAAAGAAGATAAAATATTTCCCTCAAAATCCGCTATAAAAATATCCTCAGTGAACTCTTTCTGATCCATAAAAACTATGCGCTGCTGACTAGGTGAAATATCCTGAACCATTGGGTTGCCTAAAAATGGAATTTGAATTGAATCAATAATGGTTAGGTTTATGGCTTTCGATTCAGGAAGAACATTATTATCCTGATTATCCTTTCCTTTCTCTGTACAGGCAAAACTGCCAAACATGAATAGAAGTAATAAAAGGCTGATAAGCCAATCAGAATAATTTCTAAAAATCATACAATTCAAATTTTAACTAAATTAATGGTTTTAGTTATAGAATAAAAACTTCCCTCTTTTTATAATATCAATTTCATTTCTTCAGTCTTTGTTCTTGGCTCTTTCATCTTGATTCTAACTTCTCGCTTCTAATCTCTCGCTTCTACACCCCTCCCTGCATCAAAACCAACAACAAAGCATTCTGAACCCCCAGATAACCGTCTTTGTTCATCCACCATTCCCCTAAGCTATGGGCACCTCCACCGACACCACCTTTTCCGACAGTTACGGCAGGGATGCCTAATGAATGGGCAATATTGGCATTTGTAGAACTTGAACTCAATACCGGATCATTTCCGGAAAGAAACTTTGCTACAGCCATTGACTGCTGAATCAGGGGTGATTCAGGGTCCGCCAAACCACTTGGCCTGTCCCCTACTTTTTCGATCTCAAGTTTCAATGGATCTCCTTTTCTGATAATAGCATTCTCTTTTTCCAATCCTTCCTCCATAGTGGTCAGAAACAATTGATTGATACCTTTCAGTTTTTCCTGACTTTCCGAACGCATATCCACCAACATCCAGGATTCATAAGGGATCGAGTTGACCGAAGTGCCGCCACCCAAAACCGAAACACTGTAAGTAGTCTTAGGTCCTTCCTTGGTAAATGCATCTGCCTTTGGGACAAATGCGGTGATGGCATTGGCCAGGGCATTGTGAGGATTTCCGATTCCAAAAGCACCATAAGAATGTCCCCCTGAACCTTTGAACATGACCTTGTACCTGAGCGAACCAATGCCTCCATTCACAATATCTTCCAATCCTCCCCCATCTATGGCGATATGGGCAGCCAAAGGATGTACACCTTCCCTAAAAAGATGCTTCATCCCTTTCAGGTCTCCCAATCCTTCTTCCCCTACTGTTCCCGCAAACCAAATATCATGTTCCGTACGGATATCGAATTGATGGAAAGTCTTGACCAAAGCAATCACCACCGAAAGAGACCTTGTCGCATCTCCAATCCCAGGGGCAAAAAGTGTGTCCCCTTTTTGCTTGACTGTTACATCTGTACCAAAAGGAAATACCGTATCCAAATGTGCCTCGACAAGAATGGTCTTCTCCGACTTTGTTCCCTTACGCTTTCCAATGACATTCCCAACCTCATCTATCCATACCGAATCCGCCCCGGCTTTTTTCAACAATTCGGCGAAAGCCAAACCTTTTTCCTTTTCGTGAAAAGAAGGCGAAGGTATCTCAGTCAAGAAAATCATATCCTTGATGGTCTGATCATCGATGGATTTGATGTAATCAAAGGCTTTTTGGACCATAGGTTTTTTCGCCAATTCCTCCACCTGTTTTTGGTATTGCGGCTGTATGGTTTGGGCAATGATGATTTGATTGGTTAGAAAAAATACCAATAGTGGGAAGAAGGTCTTGATATTCATAAATGGAAGTTTCTATTGGTAGCGAAATAGGTGAATAATTAAAAGGATGGCAATACCGTTGGTATAGTTTAGTCTAATTTTTGAATACTTTTTCCAAAGCAAATCTACAGGAGTTATTTGGTGATAAAATGACACTCACCAAAACGTTAGTATCTAATAAAAATCTGAAACCATCATTCATTCAATATCTTTTCAAGTTCCTCCTCTGTAAGTCCGTTAGCTTTGGCTTCATTTCGAATTTCGTCCACAAAAGCCCAAAAATCAACCTTATCTTTGTTCAAACTTACCTTTAACAATTGACTGATCTTCTTTGAAATTTCTTTTTTTTTCTCCAATTCAACTGAATCCCACTTGGCCGCAGTTAGCTCATCCACCTCAATTACGATTTTTTCCATGACCTGAATATTTTTTCTTAATATATGAAAAAACATATTCAATATTAAAAAAGTTTAAGGCGTATTTTTCTCCTCTCCTCCCAAAACCAAAGGATCCTGCTTCAACAAAAAAACAAGTGCCTGATAAAATTCCGGATGATACCCCTTTAACTCCGCTGATTTTTCAAAGAATGTTTCCAAAGCAACTGCAAAAAACTCGTGGCTGTTTTTCCCTGCGGAAGATCTGAATATGGATGCTTCACCTGATTGGATTTTGCGGATTTCAAGGGAAGCAAGCTCGGAATAAGTCTCCCAACGAGTTGGATTGAAAAAATTACTTTCCCTATTGTAATGAATCTGATTTTCCAGTTTGAGGGCATGGGCCATTTCATGGACGCCCAAATTGACACCATCACTTGGGTAAAGAAAGCCCTCTGCAAAACTACGCCAAGACAATACAATTACCCCTAGTTTGGGATTGACTTCCCCTTTATGATATTGCTGGTTGATGGTAGAAAAGTAATTGTCGGGATAGATGAGGATTTTTTTGAAATGTTTGAGCGAAACTCCCCTGAATCCAAAAGTAACCATTACAGCTGTTGAACCAATCAGCAACTGCATCTCCCGGGTCACCTGCTTCAGTCCTCCTCGGGGGATCATTGTTTTTTGGGCTAAAAACCTTGCCAAACGTTTTTTAAATTCCTTTCGGTGTTTTGGATTAAGGTTACGGAAATAAGGGAAATGTTTTTCCAAAACCTGAATATCGGCAGCGTGGAGCGATTTGATTCTCAGCAATAATAACAATTCCTGACCTAAAGTAATCAGGCCACCAAACAACGTAAAAATCAAACCTCTTCTGAACATGGGTTGAATTTACAATTCAATTTTTATAATTCCATTATCCTTCATCCCATCACCAAGGTCGCCCATATGAGTGTCCCCACTCACATCACTAAGTATATTTACTTCACAAAAGCCTAATTCAAATATTTACTCAAAATAACTGTGTTACTATTTACGAATGGTGCCGGCAATCATACTAAGTCCCCTAAACCCAGGAGACAACTAATTAAACACTTTCAGGGTTTTTGGATACGCTCATTTCTTTCTTTTCTCCCACCGGGTTTCACCCGGGGCAAATACCCTATCGGGATTCAATCCCTTCTGGATTTTTTATGGGAGCCTCAAACCTCCAACATTGTGTTTTATTCTTGAACCAAGTAATCCTCTTAAATCCCGAGATAGACTTCTCTCCCGATAGCAATCGGGATCGAAGTGACAAGGCGAAGCTTTTTCCTCTCTTTATCATTTTGACTAGTATAGAGATTTTTCACTTCGCACTAGAATTCAGTTTCAAGTTCAATCTAAGCTCCTTCAAAATGACGAACCTTAAAGTTTTAACCAACCTAACATCCGTCATCCCTGCCTGCCGGCAGGCAGGGGTCATCGGACAAATTCCACCCAAAACTTCCCACTCCCTACTTCCAACTCCCCAACTTATTTAGCATAATTCACTGACCGCATCTCTCTGATCACCGTGATCTTAATCTGACCGGGATATTGCATTTCTTTTTCAATCTTTTGGGAAATGTCGAAGGAAAGTTTGCTTGCGGTGGCATCATCCACGTTCTCGGCATCTACCAATACACGCAATTCACGTCCTGCCTGCATGGCAAAACATTTGTTGACACCGTCAAAGGCTAAGGCAAGTTCCTCAAGCTCTTTCAGACGCTTGATATAGCTGTCCATGATTTCCCGTCTTGCGCCAGGTCTTGAGCCGGATATGGCATCAGAAGCCTGAACAATGGGGGAGATCATCGAAGTCATCTCAATCTCATCGTGGTGGGCACCGATGGCATTACATACCTCGGGGTTTTCCTTGTATTTTTTGGCCAGTTCCATACCAAGGATGGCATGGGGGAGTTCAGCCTCTTCCGGCCAAACTTTTCCGATATCATGCAGCAATCCTGCACGCTTTGCCAACTTGGCATTCAGACCCATTTCCGCAGCCATGGTAGCACAAAGTTTGGCTACTTCCTTTGAGTGCTGTAAAAGATTTTGTCCATAAGAAGAACGGAACCTCATCCTGCCGATCATCCGGATCAGTTCAGGATGCAGCCCATGTACTCCCAATTCAATACAGGTCCGTTCACCAATCTCCACAATCTCCTCTTCAATGTTCTTTTCGGTTTTGGCTACCACCTCTTCAATCCTTGCAGGGTGGATCCTGCCATCCTGTACCAATCTGTGCAAAGACAATCTCGCCACCTCTCTCCTAACCGGATCAAAGCCTGAAATAATGATCGCCTCAGGCGTATCGTCCACCACAATCTCCACACCTGTAGCCGCTTCCAAAGCACGGATATTTCTACCTTCCCTACCGATGATTTTGCCCTTGACATCATCACTCTCGATATTGAAAACGGAAACACAGTTTTCAATGGCATGTTCAGTTGCTGTTCTTTGGATAGTGTCCAAAACTATCTTTTTGGCCTGTTTGGTAGCTGTAAGCTTGGCATTGTCCAGGATATCCTTGATCTGTGAGGAGGCTTTGGTGGTGGCCTCGTCCTTGAGCATTTCGACCAATTGGTCTTTGGCCTCTTCTCTAGTCAGTGCAGCAATTTTTTCAAGATCGGATATCCTCTGATTGGTGACCCTGTCGAGCTCTTCTTTCTTAACCTGAACGGCATGCATCTGCGCACTGAGGTTTTCTTTCTTGCTGTCGAGTTCGGCTTCTTTTCTTTTGATCTGTTCCAATTCCTTGGACATGACCTGCTCCCGTTGCTTGATTTTGTTTTCGTTGGTAAGGATGATGTTTTTCTTTTTGTTCATCTCCTCTTCAAACTCCGACTTGAGTCTCAGGTACTTTTCCTTTGCCTCCAAAATCCTGTCTTTTTTGGTGGCCTCTGCCGTAATCTCCGCTTCACGGATGATGCTTTTTGCTTTTTCCTTGGCTTCTGCTTCAAGCTTTTTGTTATTGTTTTGGATAAAAAGGCCTGCAATGACAGCGCCCAATCCCAGGCCCACTATGCCTGCGATAATGATGTATAATGATTCTCCCATAGGTTTATTGATATATTTAAAAACCTACCTGCAAAAGAAAAATCTCCGAAAGAGAGGGGAATGAAAATTATAAAAGGGAATTCAATTGTTCATTGATCCGTATGACACTGGACTTTATCAATTCACTGTCTTCAGTATTGATCGTATTTTGTTCCATAGATTCGACCATACTGTCGAAGGCTACCATAGCCAACAAATCCTGACGGTCATCCAAACCAAATTCTTCTCTGTACCTTTTGATTTTATCATTAATTAATTTACCTGCATGTCTGATTTTGGCTTCATCTTCTGCCTTCACCTTCATAGGGTATTCCCGATCTCCAATTTTCAACCTGATAGAAAGTGTTTCCATATTATTCAGACAAATAGGCAATTATATTATCGATTTCCTTTATATAATTATTGATTTTTTCTCTCAATTCGGCAGACTCCATGTCTTCCACCGGTATGCTGTTTACAAGTTTAGCTATTTTAATTTGATTTTTAAAATCCTCCAACGAACGCTCCTTGTCTTCAAGTTTGGTCCTCAAGGAAAACAGGTCTTCTTTCAGGGATTGGTTTTCCTGTTCCAGCTGCTGCAGTTTGCAGCCAACCTGTATGGCAAGTTTTTCGGTTTGTTGGAGTTCTTCGTGAATCATTTCTATTTTCGGATAAATGCACCGACTTCATTCTCAAAACTTTGAATAAGCCGGGACATGGTTTTATCAATTATTTTATCTGTCAAAGTATTCTCGGTATCCTGTAGGAAAAAGCTCAAAGCGTAGGCTTTTTTGTCTGCATCAATCTTTTCTCCCTGATACACATCAAACACCCCGATACGTTGCAACAACTTTCCTCCTGCCCGAACTGCTGTTTTTTTGATCTGATCAAAAGTGATTTTTTTATCAATCACCAAGGACAGATCCCTTCTTACCTCCGGAAATTTGGAAATTTCCGAGTACTTTTTCAAACCTTTGGATTTTTTTGCCAACAAATCCCAATTCAGGTCTGCATACAGTACTTCCTGTTTTACCTCTGCCAACTTTCCGATATGCTCCTGAACCACCCCGATTATACCCAATTCTTTGGTGCCCAACTTCAACAGCAATGCATAATCAAACGGGGCTGCATGGATGATTTCTACCTCCACATTGTCAATTCCCAACTTTTCAAGGACAAGTTCAGCAGTAGAATAGATATCCGGAAATGCCACAGCTTTGGAAGGTTCCAACCAACTTTCAGCAGCTTTGTCACCTGTGAGGAACAAGGCCAGTCTTTTTTCTTCCCTATAACGCTCTTCTTCCTTGAAATATACGGTGCCAAATTCAAATAATTTCAGGTCTTTCTGTCTTCGGTTGATATTATGTGCCAAAACCTCCAATCCTGAAAACAACAATGACTGCCTCATCACTCCCAAATCCTCACTGAGTTTGTTGAGGATTTCCACATTGTTGGCCGGGTTCAGGAACCCGGACTTCCCAGCATAAATGGGCTTGGTCAAGGAATTGGTGATGATCTCAAAATATCCCAACCCTGAAAGTACCTCGCTCAACCTGTATTGGAGTTTGTTGAGGTCTTTGGCAGGATGCTCGGCAAGATAGTCGGAATTCAGGTTTTCAGATAAAGGAACATTGTCAAATCCATGGATCCTCAGGATTTCCTCGATCACATCGGCTTCTCGGGTGACATCGACCCGGTAGGGTTTTACGGAAACAGTGATGTTCTTTTCGGTTTCCCCAATATACCTAATGTCCAGATTTTCAAGGGTCTCTTTTATTTCTTCTTTTGAAATCTCTTTGCCTATCAGTCTATGGATATTGGCATAACTCACCTCAATGACCAAGTCCTCCACAGGGGCAGGATACACATCAATTACCTCAGAAGAGATTTCACCACCTGCCAGTTCTTTGATCAACATGGCAGCCCTTTTCAAAGCATAGACAGGCATGTTTGGATCTGTACCCCTTTCAAAGCGAAAGGAAGCATCTGTTTTCAAACCGTGAAACTGTGAGCCTTTTCGGATAACATCCGGAGAAAAACAGGCACTTTCCAAAAAGATGGAAGTGGTATTGTCCGACACTCCCGAACCTTTTCCCCCAAAAATCCCTGCAATGCACAAGCCTCCATTTTGATCACAGATCATCAGTTCCTCCCCGGAAAGTTTTCTTTCTTTATCATCCAAAGTGACAAAAGGCGTATCCTTAGGGAGTTTTTGGACAATGATTTTCCCTCCGTTGATTTTGTCTGCATCAAAGGCATGCAGGGGCTGACCAAGGTCATGGAGGATAAAGTTGGTGATATCGACGATATTGTTGATCGGGTCCAGGTCAAGGGCTTTCAGGTAATTTTGAAGCCAATCCGGGGATGGACCAACTTTAATATTGGAAATGGTCAGCCCGGCATATCGGGGACAATCCTCAGCGCTTGCCACTTCCACAGGGATAAACCTGTTGGTGTTGTCAACTTTGAAATTATCCACTGAAGGGATACAAATCTCTTTTTTGAGCAAGGCTTTCAGGTCCCTTGCAACTCCAAGGTGAGAGGCAGCGTCGGCACGGTTTGGAGTAAGCCCGATCTCCAGTACATGGTCCCGGACTACCTTGAAATACTCAGCAGCGGGAGTTCCATTAGGCAGGTCGGTATCCAATACCATGATTCCGGCATGGCTTTCCCCGATACCGATTTCATCTTCAGCGCAGATCATGCCCTGGGAAACTTCCCCACGGATTTTAGCTTTTTTAATTTCAAAGGATTCCCCCGAAACAGGATATAATGTGCATCCTTCTTTGGCAACAACCACTTTCTGTCCTTTGGCAACATTGGGTGCGCCACATACGATGGGCACCACAGCGTCCCCAATATCGACGGTAGTGATGCTGAGTTTATCGGCATTGGGATGACGGTCACAGGTGATGACTTCCCCTATGACAACACCCGCCAGTCCGCCTTTGATGGATTCAAACAACTCAATCCCCTCCACTTCCAGACCGGAACCGGTCAACAAGTCAGCAATTTCTTCGGGTGATTGGTTTAGGGCAATAAAATCTTTTAATCTATTTATAGAAATTTTCATAAAAACACAGCTAATACGCAATAAGGCACAAATTTAAGAGAATTGCCTTAGGCAGGAAGGGTAAGATTGAAAAATATGGGAATATATGTGATAATTAGGGAAGTGAGTTGTAATTGATTGTGCTTATCCTGATCACCTTATTCAAGATCAAGCAATAAAACAGCATTTTCTAAAAATCCAAAATCGACATAAATCCAGTCTTGATTCTTGGCACTTTATTCTTTTGTTCCCCTCTACAATAGATGTCTTCCCGTACAGTTGTTGGGATCGACATGACAAAGTGAAGTCTTTTGGGTTTCTATACCTTCCAAAATTGTGAAAGCTTCAATGTAGGTATCGTCCAGTCTTTGTTCTTGATTTTATTGTTCCCCTAAGTAATTAGATGTCTCCTGCCGTCGACATGACAAGGTGAAGTCTTTTGGGTTTCTAAACCTTCCTAAATTGTGGAAGCTTGAATGTAGGTAACATCCAGTCTTGATTCTTGGCTCTTTTTCCAAAGAAAGACCTTCAGGGTTTTGAAAACCCCAAAGGTCGACTAGTCCTTCTTATAATCCTTTTCCCCTGCCCTTATCGCTATCTCCATCACATTCTCCTTTGGCGGCAAAGGACAGGCAAAATCAGGGTTGTAGGCGCAATAGGGATTATAGGCCATATTGAAGTCTATGGTGATGCTGTTTTTACCATCCTGTCTGAGGTTGATATAGCGGCCTCCGCCGTAGGTCTCCTCGCCGCTTGTCCCATCTGCAAAAGCCAGGAAGAAATTTCGTTTATCCAATTCCTTGATGGACTGAAGCAACAAGAGCCGATGGGTTTGTCCTGCCATTTCAAATTCCGCAAAGGAATGTTTGAGGTATTTTTCCACAGTCCCATCGGTCATGGGAAGTTCCATCATCTTTCGGTCTTCAACAGGAACCATTTTTGCCCGCACCTTATAGGCGGGGTCCACCGCATAAAAATCAAGTTCCTTGAAATCCCTCTTCTGTTCCTCGGACAAGGGTGATTCGATATTGAAGCGGATAAACTTAAACTGTCTGTCCCGCTCCTTTTCGATCTTTTCTATATAAACTTCCGGATCGTCTGTTCCAGTAAGGGTATAAACTACCGCAAGGGTGATTACGGCAAGTACTCCAATAATCAAAATGTTTTTTGTATTCATCATTTATAATATTCCTTCATCTGCGAAGCTAAAATAGGCAACATCGGTGATAATCACATGATCTATCACATGGACTTCCATACATTTACCCGCATCTACAAGTTTTTTGGTCAGGTGCTTGTCATGGTCGGAAGGTTTAAGGTTTCCGGATGGATGATTGTGCACCAACACAATTGAGCATGCCAAGCAGTCCAGGGCATGTTTGAAAATGATTTTGGGATCCGCAACAGTTCCGGTAGTCCCGCCTTTGCTGATCAGTATTTTTTTGAGGACATAGTTGGCCCGGTTCAGCAACAAAATATAAAAATGCTCAATCGGTTCATCTATCAATTCAGACCTCATCAGATGGAACACATCCCCTGAGGAGATGATCCTTGGTCTTTTGACCAGTTCGGTGATCAGTTTCCTTCTTCTGCCCAACTCCAGTCCGGCTACGATACTGATGGCCTTAGCTTCCCCTATGCCTTTGAATTTTTTCAGGTCGTTAATGCTCATTTTTGCCAGCTCTCCCAGATCATTATTGACTTTCGATAGTATATACCTTGCCAAATCCACCGCGCTCAGGTATTTGGTGCCTGAACCAATTAAGATGGCTATCAGCTCCGCATCTGACAAAACGGATTTGCCTTTGAGCAGTAGTTTCTCCCTTGGCCGGTCCTCTTCCGCCAATTGGGAAATCTTGATCGATGAATAGTCTTCCATAAAAGAATGGGTTGAAAAGTGTTACAAATAGTCTGAATATATGGTTTAACGCTTGTTTGCTAGTAAAGCAATATTCTATTACAGGACGGAAGACCGAAGACCGAAGACGGAAGTAAGCGGCAAATCATGGTCCGCCCTTGGATCTGGTAAAATTTCACCTTTACTTGTATCGTCGCGGATATACATATATTGAATAATGAATATCCCCAGCTACCAGGAATTTGGTAATCTTATACAATTGTCGGTGGTATGTAAAATATCCGGTACTTCCGTCTTCTGTCTTCCGTCCCGTTTGTAAAAGAATTCAGAGTTATTTGCAAGAAACCACATTTGAAATCGACAAAGATAAAAATAAGGAATGCCACAAAACAAAAAAAGCCCCGAACCATAGAACGGGGCTAATTAAACGGTTAATTTCTTTTTTTAGGCAATTGCATTGACAAACTTTGTCAATTTTGACTTTCTGTTTGCAGCATTGTTTTTATGAATGATGTTCTTTTTGGCAAGTTTATCAATCATAGAGGTAACTGTTTTCAAAAGCTCTTGCGCTTCAGCTTTGTCAGTAGAAGACTTCAACCTTTTGATGAAGGTTCTGGTAGTCTTGTGCTGATATCTGTTTCTCAAACGCTTGGCTTCGTTTGCACGGATTCTTTTTAGTGCTGATTTGTGATTTGCCATATCCTTTATTTTACTTAATTTCTTTTGTTCACCCTAATCCTAAATGGAGTGCAAATGTAATAGATAAATATTTAAACACAAAAGGATTTCCGAACTAAACCTGGTAAAGCTCTGAAATCTATCGAAAATTGGTGATTGCCGCCTTAGGTTGACAAAGGTAATATATTTTCGTTTTTCAAAAAGATTTAATTTTCATAAATTCAGGGATGCGGAAACTTTTAGGCTTGATACTGCTCCTTTTTTTTTCGGGCTCCGACTTGGTGGCATGGGGATTTTTTGCCCACAGAAAGATCAATAGGCTGGCAGTTTACACCCTCCCACCTGAGATGATTGGGTTTTTCAAAGCTAATATAGAGTTCATTACCGAAAATGCCGTCAATCCTGACAGAAGAAGATATGCAGTGCTGGGAGAGGCCGAAAAGCACTTTCTCGATGCAGATGCATACGGGGACAGTGCTGTTTTCAATTTGCCAAGGTACTGGAATCAGGCGTTGGAAATATTTACCGAAGAGGAATTGAGAAGTCATGGCATCGGCCCATGGAATGCCTACCATACCAAAATCCAATTAACAGAAGCCTTCAAAAGAAAAGATACCAAGGCCATTCTCCGCTTGGCTACTGATCTGGGGCATTATATTGCAGATATCAATGTGCCCCTGCATACTACCAAAAACTACAATGGACAACTCACAGGACAATATGGAATACATGCCTTTTGGGAAAGCAGGGTTCCTGAGTTGCTTTCGGATGATTTTGATTTTTTTGTTGGAAAAGCCGCTTATCTGGAAAAACCCCAACTCACAGCTTGGGATGCGGTGATTGTTGCACACACGGCTTTGGATTCAGTTTTGAACTTTGAAAAAGTATTAACCGAAAGATTTGATGAGGACAAGAAATACAGCTATGAGGAAAGGGGAGGAATCAGCACCAGGGTTTATTCAAAGGCATTTACCATCGCTTACAATGACATGCTTTCGGGACAGGTAGAAAGGCAAATGCGCAGGTCGGTAAAAATGATAGCAGACTTTTGGTACACCGCATGGATTGATGCCGGACAACCTGATTTGAATTCTTTGCTAAAAAATCCCGTGGAAATCCCTGAGGAAAAAATGGAAAACAACAAACCATTAAATGTCCGCGAACATGAGGGTATCGCTATCAAAGAAAGCCCCGAAGACTTGAGGAAGTCTTTTATGAGGGCGATGTGGAGGGTTGATTGATATTGATATTGCCTAAATCATAAAATGGAACGCTGATGACGCTGGTTAAGCAGATTTCCACTGATAAAAAAAATTAGCAATAATCTGCATTATCCTCATTCTACCAAATCAAAAAATGGAACACAGATGACACTGATTTAGCGGATACCCGCAGATAAAAAAATCAGTGAAAATCAGCCTGATCTGCGTTATCAGCGTTCTATAAAAACCATAAAATGGAACGCAGATGACGCTGGTTTAGCAGATACCCGCAGATAAAGAAATCAGCGAAAATCAGCTCAATCTGCGTTATCAGCGTTCTATCAAAAACATCAAACCAACTCCTTCTTTGTAGAATTCAGATAAAACCTTATTGCTTTTCCAAGTTTCAAGAAAGTTTCTCTGAAAACGTTCTCATTTTCTTCCAAGAGTGTCACCCTGAAACCTCTCAGGTCAGAACAGAATGATGAAATGGGAACCACGCAGATATGGGCAGAAGCCAGGAGATAATATACAAACCGCTTGTCCAAAGGCATCACGCTCTCCTGAAGCCAACCTGTCAATAGCGTTTGGACTTTTGGATCTTCTATTGGAAGATATTGCTCCCCATCAAGGAATTTTTCGTCAAAAACCACGGTATTGTAAAATGCTCCTTTTGTTGGATTGAATTTGATTCCGGGAATATCGCCCAGGATTTCTTCCATGATTTTGCTTCTTCTTCCAATTTTTTCATTCTGGGTTTCCCGGTAGTTTTGGTATTCGGGATGACTCATGATTTTCGGGATAGACAATTGGGGCAAAATAGTCGAACACACCTCTATCATTTTGGCATTCTCCAAAGTCTGGCAAAGCTTGGCAAATTCCTTGGAAGCATTCCTGTTGTAAAATTCCATCCACCCGCATCTTGAACCGGGCCATGGAAATTCCTTGGAAATCCCCTTCAACGATATAGCCGGCAAATCCCCAATGACTTCCGCCAAGGATACCGCCCTGACCCCATTATAGGTGATGTTTTGATAGATTTCATCAGCTATCAAGAGCAGCTTGAATTCCCTTGAGATCTGCACAAAAGCCTCCAAAACCTCTTTGGGATAAACCATTCCTGTGGGATTGTCAGGATTGATAATCAGGATACCAACGATGGATGGATTGTATTTCACTTTATTGTACAGGTCATACATATCCGGCAGCCATTCATTGTCAGGATCCAGATTGTAGGTAATAGGGGCCGTATTCGCATGGGCCGCTTCAGCCGAACTGTGGGTACTGTATGCGGGTGAGGGGCCGATAATCCTGGCTGTGGGAATCAAAAACTGATACAACTTGGCAATGGCATCCCCAAGACCATTAAAAAACAAAATATCTTCAGCACTGATTTGACTTCCACCCTTTTTATTGTTGATGTCCGCCAAAAATTTTCTGGTTTCCAACACCCCTTTTGAATCCGCATAACCGTAGGATTTGTCCTGACTTACCAGGTCAGATACAATCTCTTTCATCCACGCAGGGACTTCATTATGTTTTTGGATGGGATCCCCGATATTTTCCCAGGTGATTTCATATCCCAGGGATTCTATCTGTCTTGCTTTTTTGACAATCCCCCTGATCTCATAATTCAACTCCTCAGCTCCCGGTCTTAATAACAATGTCCTCATCGTGTTGGTATTTGGAAATTGGGAACAAATAAACAAAAAAGGTAGATAATGATTGTTGATTCATTAAAAAAGATACCAAACGGGTAGATTAATATGCACTGGTTCAAATCTTAGTCTTGGACCAATCCAATGAAGTCCTCAGACTTCAACCACAAAAAGTCTGAAGACTTGAACCATGCAGACTCAAATCCAAGTAGGTCTGTTTATCTCCGATTTGCCCTGACTTTATTACATAAAATGGAAAGAAATGCCCTGACTTTGTTACACGAATTGGTAATAATTTACCTGACTTTGTTACAAAATTTAAAATAATTTACCTTGACTTTGTTACAATAAAACCGAATATTTACCCTTACTTTATATCAAATAACAATAAAAATGGGTTTCAATAGACAGATTTTCAGTCAATTAGAGGAGTGGAAAAAAAATATAGATAGAAAGCCACTAATTATACGTGGAGCAAGACAAGTAGGAAAGACTACACTAGTGAAAGATTTTGCCAAAACTTATCCTTATGCCATACTCCTCAATTTAGAAAAAGTATCCGATAAATCTTTTTTTGAAGATTTTAATGATGTGAAGAGTATTATGGAAGCCCTTTTTCTCAACAATAATATCAATTCAACACATATCGGAAAAACCCTTCTTTTTTTAGATGAAATCCAGGAGTCTCCAAAAGCCATCCAACTGTTAAGATATTTTCATGAAGAAATACCGGAGTTACATGTGATTGCCGCTGGATCTTTATTGGAGTTTGCAATGAGACATGTAAAAAGCTTTCCGGTTGGCCGGGTACAGTTTCTGTATCTTCATCCGATGAATTTTCCGGAATATTTGGAAGCAATCGGTCATTCTGCAGCTTTGGAACAAATATTAAAAATCCCGATTAAACCTGTTGCCCACAAAGTTTTGATGGATTTATTTCATTGCTATGCTATTATTGGTGGCATGCCAGAGGTAATCAAAACTGAAATCCAAAAAAGTAATCTTGCCAGTTTGCCCCAAATTTATGAAAGTATATGGGGGACTTATAAAAATGATGTAGAGAAATATACATCAAATGAAACTGAAAGAAAAATCATCAAACACATCATGGATTTTGCTCCATTGGCCATGGACCAAAGAGTAAAATTCCAAGGCTTTGGAAATTCAAATTATAAGTCCCGAGAGGTTGGTAAATGTTTCAGAATATTGGAAGATGCCCGGATTCTGAGGTTGATTTACCCGACAACGGATATGACACCTCCGATTCAGTACGGTGTTAAAAAAGCCCCAAGAATCCAGTTGTTGGATACCGGACTTATCAATTATACCATTGGCATTCAAAGTCAACTTTTAGGAATGGATGATCTAAGCAGTGCTTACAAAGGTGCATTGGTTCCTCATTTGGTTACACAGGAGTTGATTTCAATGCAATCCATTTCAGATGAAAAACCAAATTTTTGGGTCCGTGAAAAAAAACAATCAAGTGCTGAAGTCGATTTGGTGTTGAGTTACCAAAATAAAGTCATACCGATTGAAATTAAATCCGGACCTACAGGATCTCTGAGGTCTTTACACCAATTTATTGAAGCCAGCAACCATCACTTTGCTGTGAGGATTTATGGTGGGGAATTTAGGATTGAGGAGACTCAAACACCGGGGGGAAAACCTTACCAATTGATGAACTTACCCTATTATTTGGGAACCATGATAAATGAATATGTGGGGTGGTTTGTGGAATCAAAAGGTTAAAGCTCCCACTGGTTCAAGACTTAGTCTTGGACCAATTCATGGCAGTCTTCAGACTGCATAGACTGCAAACCATAAAAGTCTAAAGACTTGAACAATTACCAAATTCACAACAGTCTGAAGACTGCAAACAAAAATGGTCCAAGCCTGCCTACAGTAGGTAGGTCAAAGACTTGAACCACTTTTCTTCCTTACCGAATTAGCCTTCGAACCAAATACTTGGTACATTGTACTTAGTACATAGTACAACAGCCTACCTCAAAGGCTTATACTTAATCCTCTTCGGCGTCACATCACCCAATCTTTTCTTCTTGTTTTCCTCATAGTCGGAGAAGTTACCTTCAAACCAATACACTTGAGAATCCCCTTCAAAAGCCAAGATATGGGTACAGATCCTATCCAAAAACCAACGGTCGTGGGAAATGATTACGGCACAGCCTCCAAAATTCTCCAATGCTTCCTCCAATGCCCTCAATGTGTTCACATCCAAATCATTGGTAGGTTCATCGAGTAAAAGGAGGTTACCACCTTCTTTTAAGGTCATGGCCAAATGGACACGGTTTCTCTCCCCGCCAGAAAGGATTCCAACTTTCTTTTCCTGATCCGAGCCTGTAAAATTGAACTTACCCACATAGGCACGGGAATTCATTTCCTTATTGCCCAACTTCATAATCTCATTCCCTCCGGAAATGGATTCGTAAACAGACTTATTGGGATCCAGATTATCATGTTCTTGATCTACATAAGCAAGCTTTACGGTCTCCCCAACTTCAAAATTTCCTGCATCCGGTTTCTCCCGTCCTGTAATCAATTTGAACAAGGTGGATTTACCTGCACCGTTTGGCCCTATAATGCCCACTATTCCGCCTTGGGGCAGATTGAAGGATAAGTCTTCAAATAAGAGTTTGTCTCCATAAGCTTTGGACACACCATTCACTTCAATCACCTTGGCGCCCAGTCTTGGCCCAGGTGGGATGTAGAGTTCCAGCTTGGCTTCTTTTTCTTTCCCTTCTTCGCTGATCAATTTATCGTAAGCGCTCAACCTAGCTTTTCCTTTGGCCTGACGGGCCTTGGGGGTCATGCGGATCCATTCCAATTCACGCTCCAAGGTTTTCTGACGCTTGGACTCTGTTTTTTCTTCCTGCTTCAACCTACTTTGCTTTTGGTCCAACCAAGAGGAATAATTTCCTTTCCAAGGAATCCCCTCTCCCCTATCCAATTCGAGAATCCAACCGGCTACGTTATCCAAGAAATAACGGTCGTGCGTTACTGCTATGACAGTCCCTTTATATTGTTGCAGATGCTGTTCCAACCAAAGTACTGATTCAGCATCCAAGTGGTTGGTAGGTTCATCCAATAGCAGCACATCAGGTTCCTGAAGCAGCAATCGGCAAAGTGCGACCCTTCTTTTTTCACCACCTGAGAGATTTCCTACATTGGCTTCGCTTGGCGGCAATCGGAGTGCATCCATGGCTTTTTCGAGCATGGTATCAAGTTCCCAGGCATTGGCTGCATCGAGCTTTTCCTGAACTTCGCCCTGTTTGGTGATCAGCTTATCCATGGCATCCGGATCATCCATTAAGGCGGGATCCATGAATTTTTCATTGATTTCTTCAAATTCTTTCAATAGGGCTACAGTTTCGGAGACTGCTTCTTCCACTACTTCTTTCACCGTTTTGGTAGGATCGAGTTTTGGTTCCTGCTCCAACATGCCTACGGTATATCCCGGTGACCATACCACTTCGCCCAAAAACTCCTTGTCCATTCCTGCAATGATCTTTAGGAGCGAACTTTTTCCAGATCCATTGAGACCAAGGACACCGATTTTGGCACCATAAAAAAACGAGAGGTAAATATCTTTCAGAACTTTCTTCTGCGGAGGGTAGATTTTGGATACCCCAGCCATAGAAAATATAATTTTTTCAGCACTCATAGTATTTGTTTTGATGAAAATAATTGCATTTAGGACAAAGATGGCAAAAAAAGGTCTTTCTTAGGATAAATGCTTTTGAATTAATTAATTTGCAAAAAAGTAAAGGGGACTACCACACACCAACCTATTGAATTGAAATGGAGCATCCATACGGGTACATTAAAGATAACAAGGTTTATCTCAAAGGATTTTTGAATCAGCCTGACAGGGTGATTGGAGAAGTAAAAGAAGACGAATCATCCACCATCAAATATTTTGAGGATAGATTTGCGACGCTCATCGAAAAAATAGAGGCGTTAAAAAAAGATATCGATGAAAATCAGAATAAAGGATCTTTCCTGATGAAATTAATTCACCTCAAAGATTCTTTGTTGGAATATGATGCTTTGGGAGATTTTGTCCCATTGATCGAGGACTTGGAAAAAATTCAGATTTTTCTAGAGGAAATCATTCAGAAAAACAGGGAACGAAACCTCGAAATCAAGCGAGGGCTGATCTTAGAGGCCGAAGCGCTTAAAAATGATACTGACTGGAAAAATACCGCGGAAGAATTTAAAAATCTTAAAATGCGGTGGATCAAAACAGGTCCTGTTGAAAAAGAATTTGAAGAAGAAATGGAATCTACCTTCAACAAGACGGTGGATACATTTTTTGAGAATAGAAAACATTTCTTTGAAGGGCTCGCAATTGCTGCAGAAGAAAATATCAAAATCTATGAACAACTTGTAGTACAAGCAAGAGAAGCCTTTGACAACCCTGATGCTAAAAAAGCATTTGAAATATCCAAGAGAATCCAAAAAGAATGGAAAGCAGCAGGAAAAGTGCCTGCTGAAAAGAGACAGCCTTTGTGGGATGAATTTTCAAAATTGAACAACAGGATTTTTAGTAGGTTTAGGAGGACAATGGAATCAGGTCCTCAGATGAAGCCTTGGGAGTTGCTTAAGAAAATGGAAAGCATGACAGAGGAAATGAAAAAATTGGCAAAAGCTGAAACAAATCCCGATGTCATCTCGTCTGCCAAGAGACTCCAAGCTGAATGGAAGAAACTTCCCCAGAGAAAACCCAAAGAGGCAAATTTGATCAACAGATCATTTATGTTCTTTTCAGAGGTGGTCTTCGAAAAATTATTCCTAGACAGATTGGCGAACTCCAAATATTCAGATTTCTCCAAAAAGGAAGAAACAGAACGTAGAAAGATTAAATCTTCTATTCTCAAAGATCTGATATACAGAGATGAAAGTGAATTGAACACGATAAAGGAAAATTCAGAAAACTTTAGAAGCAATGAGCCTGATTTTGAAATTATGCTCAGAAGAAAAATAGGTGCTTTCAAAAGAAAAGTGGATGTAAAAACCCACATTTTAAAAGAACTTTCAAATAAATATTAGGTTAATAATTGAAAAATTAAAACAATTTCTATTTTTGCAAGCCGAAAGGCGGAAAACAACTTATTAAATCAGAAACTATGTATTGGACCTTAGAACTAGCATCCTATTTAGAAGATGCACCATGGCCTGCAACCAAAGACGAATTGATTGATTATGCGATACGTTCAGGTGCTCCTTTGGAAGTTGTAGAAAACCTCCAAGAATTAGAGGATGATGGGGAACCTTACGAAAATATTGAGGAAATCTGGCCTGATTACCCTACAAAAGACGACTTCTTCTTCAACGAAGACGAATATTGATTAAAGCCCATAATTTGGGCTTTTTTTATATCCCTAGCACGGATTTAAGTTTTGGCAACCCCGTTTTACTCACAGGGATTTGCTCACCGCTTCGCAATTTGATGATATGTCCATCTTTTTCATAGGATTCTATTTTGTGGATTTCATTGATTTTAACAATATAAGACCTATGCACCCTGACAAATTGAGAAGACTCCAAAGTCCTCTCAAAAAATGAAAGGGTTTTATTTTTCAAAAATTTCCCCTCCTTCGTGTGAATATTCACATAATCATCATTTGCCTCCAAATATTTGATATCATGGATGGGGATGATCTTTATTTCATTTTTTACTTTTAATACGACTCTATTGGCTGTTTCTGAATTGATAGGTTCTTCATATTTGATCAGATCAGGCGATTCCGATAAATGTCCCGATTGAAGAAATTTCTCTGTTGCTTTGGCAAACCGGGATTTTGAAAATGGTTTCAACAGGTAATCAATTGCATGGGCATCAAAAGCCTTCATAGCATATTCATCAAAAGCCGTGGTGAATATAACAGCAGGTGGTTCGTCTAATAATTCCAAGAGTTCAAAACCATTCAGCTTTGGCATTTGAACATCCAGAAATATCAGGTCTGGTTTCATTTCCTGTATAGCTTTCAGCCCCTCAAACCCATTGTGACAGACACCAAGTATTTCAAACTGCGGAAAATCACTCAAATACTCGCTGACAATTTCGGTCGCGAGAGGTTCATCATCAATGATCAATACTTTCACCATATAGCTGTGGGATTTTGAGATCTACCTTAAATATATTTCCGAATTGTTCCGTTTCCAACATATCATTTCTTCCGAAAAGTAAATATAACCTTCTTTTTACAACCTCTAATCCAAAGCCTGCACCCCTTGTAGGAGCTGATTCAGGGTCAAAAGGATTGGTAATGGTAATTTTTAAATATTGGCCATCTTTAAAAAAGTTCATCTTGATAAATACATTTCCCGTCATACCATACAGTCCATGCTTGATGGCATTTTCCAATAAGGGCTGTACCAGTAATTGTGGGATTTTCATGTCCAAGGAATCATTTTCAACCTGTATGTCGACTATTAACCTGTGGCCGAAACGTATTTTTTCAATATCGAGAAAAAGATTTAAGTATTCTTTTTCCTCTGAAATACTAACCCATTTCTGATCGTCTTTTTTGATAGTCCCTCGTAAAAATTCTGCCAAATTCAGCACCATTTCCCTCGCTTTTTCCGGTTGGCTTTTGATCAAGGCATTGATGGAATTGAGACTGTTAAAAAGAAAATGAGGCTTCAATTGCTGCTTCAAATGATACAGTTCAGCTTCTTTGGCCATCTCCTGAACTTTTTCCTGTCTTTCTTTAGTCTTTAACTGATCATCTATCTGACCATTGAATACCAGCAAAATCGACCAGAATAGAAACATCACAAATAGAAAAACACCCTTCATTGGAAGGATGAACCTGATAAATTCAATGTAATCAAGTTGGCTGCTTATCAGAAACTTCAGGATATATTCGGATAAAACAATTCCTATTAAAACAAAAACAAATGGGACTGCAACCACAAGCCACCACTGTGATCTTTGAGGAATATAAAATCGAAAGATATTCTCCAATAGGATGAACCCCAAAAGCAAAACAACTGAATGAACCGTCACATCCAAAAGTGCCAAATCCCAATCAAAACCATAAGAATTGATCAAATAGGTCATGGCTACTATCCATATGAGAACAGTAGCCGTGACTTTAAGCCATCCCAGATTTTGAACTGATATCAGTTTTTTTATCACCTTCAGACTTGATTTAGAATGACTTGATTTCCAATCCTCCGAAAATTACCGATCCGTAAATTTTCAATACTTTGGTAGGGTCTGCAGGTACTTGACTGTAGGTTCTTTTATCTTCCACACCTGCAAAAACATTGGAGACATTAATCTGTAATTCCCAATGTGAAGGAACGATCAATTTCACACCTCCAAATGCCACTTCCACATTCAACATAGCTCCTTCTGCAAGATCCGCCTGAGAAAGGTCAATCTCAGTGCCTCCGAAAATCGCAGAAGTCTTTCCACCTTTAAAGTTCTTCGATAAGATTCTCCTCTCAATTCCGGTAAACAAAGCCTGCGCATTGACCAAATCACTTGAATCGGTGAATGCATAATTTTTCTTGTATGTTTTATTGTATTCCTGATTGCTTTCGTCTGTACTTATTGCGCTGGTACCGAGGGGCTCAGTACTTTTCTGAGCTAGAGATCCGAAAAACTCTTCATTAAACCGATTTCTATCACTATTCCTTTTTGCGATCAAATATAAGCCCAGCAGGATCAAGCCTCCCGGAATCAGGTAGGGTCGGAGTTCAAAAGGAAAACCAAAATTTCTTTGTACCAGCCAAAACCCACCAAAAAGAATCAGAAATACTCCAAATCCAGTTTGAAACTTATTCTTTACCAAAATAACAACTCCGACCGCTATCAATATCATCGGCCAAGTGGTGAACCATACCGGAAACCAGAAACCGAGTGCTTTCAATAACAGCACTGAACCTATAATTAGAATGATGATCCCAGCTGTGATATCACTGTTTCCCTGGGAATATTTGTGCTTTGCCATTTTCTTATGATTTAAGATTTATGAATGATTTGATCATGTCAAAACTATATCAAAGGCAAATGAAAAAGACCTGGAAATAGGTTACTTTCCTCAAAAACTAGGTGAATGCCGGTAATTTGTCGGTGAATTATTTATTTATTTTTTGAAACAGATAGGATGCATATACCATATCTTCCGGCGAGGTGATCTTGATATTTTCCGCATTTCCGGAAATTAAATCTACCTGCCAACCTTGATGTTCATAAACAGTGGCATCATCGGTGAAATGATGTAATTCCGGTGCTTCAAAAGCCTTTTTTATTTTTGAAATTTGAAATGTCTGTGGTGTCTGAACCAGTCGAAAATACTGTCTTTCCTGAAAGAATGACTTACCATCATCTGTCAATTTTCTTAAAGAATCCTTTAAAGCAACGACAGCAATAGCTGAGCCGGTTTGTTCAGCTGTCTCAAAGCTTTCAATAATGACTTTTGGCTGCACAAAAGGCCTGACTCCATCATGGATTGCTACTAATCCTTCGCTAAAAGCAATGGAATCCAATCCATTTTTCACAGACTGAAACCTACTTTTGCCTCCCTTAACAAGTCTATGGGGTACTCTAAACCGGAATTTCAGGCAGAGATCATTCCAAAGAGAAAAATCAGATTCAGGAATAACCAAGATCAGTTCAACAGAAGAATCCGTCTTATGGAATACAGACAGTGTATGCATCAATATGGGCTGACCACCTATTTCAAGGTATTGCTTTGGAATGGGTGCACCCATTCTGGTACCACTTCCTCCTGCAACTATAATTGCGTATTTTTTCATTTTTTGATGTATTGCGCAAAAATGAATGAATAAATCTAATTGAATGTCAACCCAAGATGAAAAAAATATGAAGAATAAAAAAAGGCTCTTTCGAGCCTTTTAAGTTTTTAGAGTATCAACATGGCATCGCCATAGGAGAAGAACCTGTATTTTTCTTTGATTGCTTCCTGATATGCTTTCATAATCAAATCATATCCACCAAAAGCAGATGTAGTCATCAAAAGGGTTGATTCCGGAAGATGAAAATTGGTAATGAGTGTGTTGGCTATTTTAAACTCATATGGAGGGATAATAAACTTGTCCGTCCAACCACTGCTAGCCTTTAGCCTTCCATTTGCGGTTACAGAAGACTCAATGGTCTTTAGTGAAGTAGTCCCTACAGACACAACTCTTTTTTTATTATCTAGTGCCTTATTGACAAGTTCAACTGTTATTTCCGGAATGTCATAATTCTCAGAATCCATTTTATGCTTGGTTAAATCTTCCACATCTACCTGCCTGAAAGTACCCAAGCCCACATGCAGGGTAATTGGAGAAATGTCAACTCCTTTAAGTTCCAACCTTTTTAACAAATGTGGAGTGAAATGCAGCCCAGCTGTAGGTGCCGCTACTGCGCCTACGTGTTTTGCGAAAATGGTCTGATATCTTTCCCTGTCTTCAGCCTCCACTTTTCTGTCGATAAACTCTTTCAAGATAGGTGTTTCACCTAGTGTATCAATTGTCTTGTAGAATTCCTCATCGGTGCCATCAAACAAGAATCTGATTGTTCTTCCTCTGGAAGTCGTATTATCAATCACTTCTGCTACAAGGTCACTGTCGCCAAAATATAGTTTGTTACCAACCCTTATTTTTCTGGCAGGATCTACCAAAACATCCCAAAGTCTTAGATCTTGATTTAATTCCCTCAAAAGGAAAACCTCAATTTTTGCTCCGGTCTTTTCTTTATTGCCATACAGCCTCGCCGGAAAAACCTTTGTGTTATTCATCACAAAAACATCTCCATCTTCAAAGTATTCAATGATGTCTTTGAAAAGGCGGTGTTCAATCTGACCGGTTTTTCTATGAACAACCATCAAACGGGACTCGTCTCGATTGGCTGCAGGGTATAAAGAAATTAATTTTTTGGGGACGTCGAATTTAAAGTCTGATAACTTCATATGGTATGAATAGGATATACTTTTTTTTGTTGTTCAAATAGTATTTAAAAACCGCAAAGTTAAAAATAAAAATCCCTAAATCTACTTATATTGCCAATTAGTTTTAAAACAAGACCTTAGTCATGGTATTTATCAAATTAATCTGGGAAAGTATAAGGTTTGCCTTGCAAGCCCTTAAATCTAACTTAACACGGACAATCCTGTCTCTTTTGGGGGTCACCGTAGGAATATTTGCAATCATTGCTGTCTTTACTTTGGTGGATTCTCTTGAAAAAAACATCAAATCCAGCTTTAGCTTTTTAGGAAGTAATGTGGTTACGGTAAATAGGTTTCAGTTTGTAGGCGGTCCTGACTATCCATGGTGGAAATATTTTAGAAGGCCATATAATAATTATTCTGAATATATCTTTTTAAAAGATAAGCTTCGGAATGCCGAAGCTGTGTCTTTTTCAGCCTCTGCAAATACCATTGTTCAAGCAGGAAGTAATTCCTACAAAGGGACCAATCTCACAGGGGTCAGCTATACTTATCAGGATGTTTATGATCTACCCTTGCAATCAGGTCGTTTTTTCACAGAGTCCGAAATCAATTCCTCTAGAAATATTACCATAATAGGTACAAAAATCGCCAATACCCTTTTTCCAAATATGGACCCTTTGGGTAAAGAAATGAAAATTAAGGGCGGGAAATTTATTGTAATCGGTGTTTTTGAAGAAGAGGGTGAAGGCCTATTCGAAATTGCATCCAAAGACGAAGCATGTATGATCCCTTTTGGCAGTTTTACCAAACTTTATTATGTAGGCAAAAATGGTATCGAGCCTGCCATAGCTGTTAAAGGAATGGACAATGATATCGGATTGGTAGCTCTGGAGAACGAATTGATAGGCGCCTTGAGGGCAAAAAGAGGCCTGAAACCAACTGAAGAAGATAATTTTGCTCTCAACAAATCAGAATTTATTATGAATACCATTGGATCAATTTTCGATGTGATCAGTGCTGCAGGATGGGTAATTGGAGGATTTTCAATTTTAGTTGGTGGTTTTGGAATTGCCAATATCATGTTTGTTTCGGTGAAAGAAAGGACCAATATTATCGGTATTCAAAAATCTCTAGGTGCTAAAAATTACTTCATTCTGTTTCAGTTTTTGTTTGAAGCTGTATTCCTTAGCCTGATTGGAGGACTGACCGGAATCGTCATTGTCTATGCCCTCACCTTTATACAGCTAGGCTCATTGGAACTTGTATTATCATTTAAGAACATCATATTGGGTTTGGGTATTTCCTCAGTGATCGGTATAGTATCAGGGATTGTACCTGCAACATTGGCGGCAAGACTAGACCCTGTAGAAGCCATCAGGGCATCATAAAAAAAATTAAACCTGACAGGTTTATTGACCAGAAAAGCATTAAAAACACACTCTGATCTGTAAAAACCTGTCAGGTTTTAAGCATTAATTTGAAGAAGTGGAATTAAATTTATTCTTCAATCACTTTTCCTTTTTCAGACTTCTTTCCTAGTCCAGCTTTATCCTTAATTTTTATTTCAAGTTCTTCCATCAGTTCAGGATTATCCAGCAACAGGGACTTTACAGCATCTCTGCCCTGCCCAAGTTTATTTCCTTCATAGGAAAACCAAGAACCGGCTTTTTTGATGATTTCAAATTCCACGCCTAGGTCTATGATCTCCCCTACTTTAGAAATCCCCTGACCGTACATGATATCAAATTCCACTACTTTAAAAGGAGGAGCAACTTTGTTCTTAACTACTTTGACTTTAGTCCGATTCCCGAGGATATTATCTGCACTTTCTTTAATCTGACCAATCCGACGGATATCAAGTCTCACCGAAGCATAAAATTTCAGCGCATTTCCACCCGTGGTTGTCTCAGGGCTTCCAAACATCACTCCGATTTTGTCTCTCAACTGATTTATGAAAATACAGGAGCACCCTGTCTTATTGATCGCTCCGGTAAGTTTCCTCAATGCCTGAGACATCAATCTTGCCTGAAGGCCCATTTTGCTGTCGCCCATTTCGCCTTCGAGCTCACCTTTAGGAACAAGTGCCGCCACGGAATCTATTACAATGATATCGATCGCACCTGACCTGATCAAATGTTCTGCGATTTCAAGCGCTTGTTCTCCATTGTCAGGCTGGGAGATCAAAAGATTTTCAATGTCAATCCCAAGCTTTTCAGCGTAATTTTTATCAAAAGCATGTTCTGCATCAATAAAAGCTGCCAATCCTCCTGCTTTTTGAGCTTCTGCTATACAATGCATACTTAGGGTAGTTTTTCCCGAAGACTCCGGACCATATATCTCGATCACCCTTCCACGAGGTATCCCGCCGATACCCAATGCCATATCCAACCCCAAAGAACCCGTGGAAATAGCAGGAATATCCTGCACGGTATTGTCACTTAATTTCATTACGGTACCTTTACCATAAGTCTTTTCCAACTTGTCAATAGTAAGTTGTAAAGCTTTGAGTTTTTCTGTGTTCACGCTCATATTTATATGTTAACAATTCTTTGATTTGATAATTTGAAATTAATGATAGATAATTGGAGACCCAACTCTTCCAAAAAGGATTACGTATTACTTTCTGGCACCCAAAATCAGGTTTCTTCAATATGTTGCTAATATTGGTATAAGAATTGAAAAGCTTACAGTTGAAAACATAATTTAATGAAAAAACATATTAAAAAGTCAGTAGTTGTCACATTTTTTTTTCTGATTGGACTTGCGGGAGCATTTGCACAAAAAAATATGGCTTTTCAAAATGGCGAGGAATTAACCTTTAAAGTCAGCTACATGTTTTTTGATGCCGCAGAGGCCAAGATGGTGGTCAATCCACAAATATCCTCTATCAATAGTCGCCCTACCTACAAAATTGATGTTTTTGGTCAGACTCTTGGTGTTTTCAAACTTTTTAAAGTAAATGACAACTGGGGCAGTTACCTGGATACTGCCAAAATGATCCCCCATCAATCCTATAGACATATTGAGGAAGGCAGATACAGAAAACATGAAAAGGTAATTTTTGACCACAATAACAAAAATGCCCACGTCAGGCTTTACGACCGGGAAAACGAAAATCTGGTAGAAACCAAGGATTACAACATACCTTCCAATGTACAGGATATCGTCAGTGGATTTTATTTTTTGAGAACCATGGATTTAAAAAAACTAAGGAAAGGAGATACAGTTACCCTAACCGGATTTTTTGATAAAGAAATATATAACCTAAAATTAATATACGGAGGCAAAGAATCAGTCAGTACCAATATTGGAACATTTGACACTTTTGTATTTTCCCCGATAATGCCAAAAAATAAATTGTTCAGAGGGGAAAGGCCCGTGACAGTTTGGATTTCTGATGACAAGAACAAGATTCCTTTAAAAATAAAAGCAAAACTAATGGTTGGTTCTTTGGATATGGAAATAACAGAGGTATCTGGCCTACGTAATAATTAATTTACTTAGGGTTAATATTCGGTTAACATTGGCTGCCCCAATAAAAATTTAATGTTGTTTTTACAGGCATCTCTTTAACAAAAACCCATTTATGTAAGGTCTTTTTTTAAATTAGCATCACATTAGCGCAACCAAACCCGCTATATCCACATGAGTGACAAACAAAAAGTGAAAGTGCTTGTCGTTGACGATGAGCCGGACATTGTAGAAATCCTCACCTATAACCTCAAAAAAGAGGGCTATGAGGTAGAAACTGCCGAAGATGGTATCAAGGCAGTAAAAATTGCCGCCAAATTCCAACCGGATGTCATATTGCTTGACATCATGATGCCATATCAGGACGGCGTGGAGACTTGCCGGCAGATGCGTGAAATTCCTGAGCTTAAAAATACATTCATCATTTTTCTAACTGCCAGGTCTGAAGAGTATTCAGAAGTGGCCGCTTTTGATGTGGGGGCTGATGATTATATCACCAAGCCTATCAAACCCCGTGCATTGATGAGCAGGATTGCTGCGCTTTTCAGAAGGGAATCAAAAAAGGAACAGGAATTCACCCAAATTAAAATTAAAGATCTTACCATCGATCGAACAAGCTACACTATTGATAAGGCGGGTAAGACAATCACACTTCCTAAAAAAGAATTCGAATTGTTGTATTTCCTAGCCAAAAACCCTAATATGGTTTTCAGTAGGGATGATCTTTTGCAGAATATCTGGGGAGCTGATGTATTTGTCCTTGCAAGGACTGTGGATGTACATATCAGAAAAGTGAGGGAGAAGATAGGCGAAGATTATATCACTACCGTAAAGGGAGTAGGTTATAAATTCGAATTGAACTGATCATATGTTAACCACATCGCGGGGTATTTCTTTATTATTGGCTTTGGCTATTTCTGCCCTGACGGTGTTGTTTTTACTGCTTTTGGATGATGCCACCCCTACCCTCTTGGTAGTTGCAGGTGGCATTTCATTTTCAGTCTCTTATATTTTAATGAATGTGACCTTGGAGTTTCTGATTTTCAATGAAATCAGCAATATTTATGGGGTACTCGAAAAAATCCAGAAAAAGGATTATTCAAACATTCCCGACAAATCGGACAAGCTGTCTATTTCTCCTCTCAGGAAAATCAATCGGACCATCAACTCCTATGCACAGGCCAAAAACAAAGAAATTGAGGCCCTTCAAAAAAATGCGGAATTCAGAAAGGAGTTTATAGCCGATATATCCCACGAACTCAAAACACCGATTTTTGCGGCGCAGGGATATATTCATACACTCTTGGACGGTGCAGTTGAAGATAAGTCTGTAAGATTGAAGTTTTTGAAACGTGCTGCGAAAAGCCTCAATGCACTCGATAAATTAGTGCAGGACATGCTGACACTAAACCAAATGGAAAGCGGCGTGGTCAAATTCCATTTTGAGTCTTTTGATGTAAAAGATGTGGTTCACGAAGTGATCGAGGAACTTGAGCACAAGGCCTCCAAAAGGAATATGTTGATCCGTTTTTACTATGGCAAAGAAAAAACCTACAGGACTTTTGCGGATAAGGAGAAAATCTTTCGTGTTTGCCAAAACCTGATTTCGAATTCCATCAAATACAATAATGATGGCGGAGAAATAGATGTAACACTCAAAAGCCATAAAAACCAACTCACCGTTGAGGTAAAAGACAATGGTAAAGGAATCCCTCCGGAGGACCTGAAAAGAATCTTTGAAAGGTTCTACAGGGTAGATAAAAGCAGGAACAGGGAAATGGGAGGAACAGGTCTGGGCCTTGCCATCGTCAAGCATATTTTGGAAGGGCATAAAAGCAAAATCTCAGTCAGCAGTATACTGGGGAAAGGTTCTGTATTTAGTTTTGAGTTGCCGTTGGAGAAAGAAGATTCAGTAGTTTCAGCCAACAAACTTATCAAATAAATCATCAGTTACCTGCTGCAAATCATCGGCAAACCCTACGTGGGGCCTTGATGTCTGAATCATAGAACTTCTTTGGGCTGTCAACCATCTAAAACGGGAAGCTGCATCGAGTAAACTTATTGGGCTTCCATTTGACTCACCTGCACATACTTGTCGGAATGAAAGCAAATACGCATCAAGCAAAGTAAGGTCGGCATCTTTATCCAAGGCTAAAACCTTTTCTGTACTCAACAAAAATTTACAGTAAAGTTCATTGGTTTTTTTGCAACAGACCATTACACCCACATTGACAAACTCTTCTCTTTCCACCCGGGGCACAGCACGGATGACAGCGTATTCATATAAGTGTTTTCCTTGCATCTTTTGCTCCTTTCACAAATACCTCTGAATTTCCTAAGCGCATTGTCAAAAATTTTTCATAGACCAATCTGCCATCTTCAGCCTCTTCCACATCCCTTGATGCAAGAATCCATTCCTCAGGTATCAGTTGGACCATTGATCTGATCACACCGTGGTTTAGTTTGGATTTGAATTCTTGATCGGCATCATCCAATCGGGTTGCTTGTGGTAAAAGCACATGGTCTTTGATCATGGGAAATGGGCTTATGGCATGCTTTTCCCAATTGTCCCAAGAATGATGGAACAGAAAAGAAGCCCCATGGTCAATCAACCATAGTTCTCTGTTCCAGATCAAAAGATTTGTATTTCTATAGGTCCTATCCACATTGGTGATAAAAGCATCCAACCAAACAATTTTGGAAGCAAGCAGTTCATCAACCTTACCTGCTCCCGGGTCGAAAGTCAAAGCCTTGGAAAGAAAGTGTAAACCCAAGTTCAAACCTTGGCTCCCTTTGAGCAAATCCTGGATTTCCTCATCTCCTTCGGATTTACCAAAAGCTTCATCCAAATAAGCAAAAACCAGTTCAGGGACATTAAATCCAAGCAATCGGGCTATTTCTCCACCCAACAATTCGGCGATAAGTGCCTTTTCACGCTGACCGGCTCCTTTGAATTTAAGCACATAACTGAACCCATCATCGGCATCTGCCAAGGCTGGTAATGAGCCACCTTCACGCAATGGCATCACATAGCGCATGACCTGTACTGTTCTTAATTCAGGGTAAACTGGATTTGTAACCATCAGAGGGTATTTGTACCAAATTTATAAATCATTTCTTAATCTCAACAAGAACGACAACCTTTATGGGATGATAGCCAAAAATATATTATTGTTTTTCCTCCTTTTTAGTGCATTGGCATCCTGTTCGCCAAAAACTGTCCAAACCGGTAATGCCTCCTTCTACCATGACAAATACCATGGACGACAGACCGCCAATGGAGAAATATACCGAAAAGGCAAATTGACCGCAGCTCATAAGACCTTACCATTTGGGACAAAAGTAAAGGTTACCAACCTACAAAATGGCAAGAAGGTGAAAGTAAGGATCAATGATCGGGGGCCATTTGTAGGCGAAAGGATCATCGATTTATCCAAAAAGGCAGCACGCAGAATTGATTTGCTAGATGCCGGTGTGGCTTCTGTCGAGATTAAGTACAGGTAGCAATAGGCTAGGCTTATTCCATTTCTTTAAAGTAGAATTCAAAACAATCTTCTGCATTAATTTTTTACACTGATTAATATTCTATAATTTTGCGCCCCATTGGGAAGAGGACAGCATGAAAAAGATCAATTTTAAAGACCTGATTCTATTTGAAAACGAGGATTACCTCGTGGTCAATAAGCTGCCCTATTTATCAACTTTGGACGATAGGCACGAAGCCCAGAATATCCTGGACTTGGCCAAGCAGTACACTCCTGATGCCCAGGTATGCCACCGGTTGGATAAGGAAACTTCCGGCTGTCTCGTCATCGCAAAAAATCCCGAGGCCTACAGGAACATTGCCATGCAGTTTGAGGACCGGAAAGTTGACAAAATCTATCATGCGGTAGTGGAGGGCATTCATGAATACAAAAACGTATTGGTGGACCGTAACCTTCATGCCAACAACAAGGGCATTGCCAAGATTACAAAAGATGGCAAGCCTGCACAGACCTATTTCAACACCCTGAATACTTTCTACACCCACACCTTAATTGAGTGTAGACCGATTACGGGAAGGTTGCATCAGATCCGGATCCATTTGGCTTACCTGAAATCCCCGATATGCGGGGACGAAACTTATGGTGGCAAACCGCTATATCTTTCTTCCTTAAAGAGAAAGTTTAACCTTAAAAAGGGCACGGACGAAAAACCCCTGATGCAGCGGGTTTCCCTTCATGCCTATGCCATTGAGTTTACCGGAATGGACGGTTCCAAAATAAAAGTCACCGCCCCCTACCCCAAGGACTTCGAAGTATTGATGAAGCAATTGGAAAAAAACAGTTAAGGAAAAGAGGGCCAAATGGTTAAAAATTCATGTTTCAAATGAATTTCTAGGCAATATTTTAGTTTCTTTTGCAATAAAAAGAAATTACTTCTATCTTTGTGTCCCTTTTTGAGGGTGAAGTATATATAACAAGCTAATAATTAAATATTTACACAGTGGATACATTAAGCTACAAGACCATATCAGCAAATGATGCTACTGTAGAGAAAAACTGGGTGGTAGTGGATGCCCAGGCTGCAGTATTAGGTAGATTTGCCAGTGAGGTCGCAAAAATCCTGAGGGGTAAGCACAAGCCTTATTACACCCCTCATGTAGACTGCGGAGACAACGTGATTGTCATCAATGCAGACAAAGTAAGGCTGACCGGAAGAAAGATGGACGAAAAAGTCTACGTGCGCCATACTGGATATCCAGGTGGGCAGCGAATCTCTACTCCCAAGTTGTTAAAACAAAAATCTGCTACAATTTTGGTTGAAAAGGCTGTAAGAGGCATGCTTCCAAAAACCAGGTTGGGAAGAGATCTTTACAGAAATCTTTTTGTTTACAACGGTTCTGAGCATCCTCATGCTGCGCAGCAACCAAAAGAAGTCAAATTTTAATCAAAGCAGTCCATGGAAATTATCAATACAATCGGTAGAAGAAAGACATCAGTCGCCAGAATCTACATGAAACCAGGAAATGGTGAGATTACTGTCAATGACAGAACAATCGAAGTTTATTTCCCATTTGATCTGCATCAGATTGTTGTAAAGCAGCCTTTGACACTTGTGGGTGTGGATGGTTCTTATGACATCAAAATCAATGTTGATGGTGGTGGCATCACCGGACAGGCGGAGGCCGCTAGAATGGCTATCTCAAGGGCTTTGTGCGAATTTGACGCGGAACACAGATCGGCATTGAAAAAAGAAGGTTTTCTTACCCGTGACCCAAGAATGGTAGAACGTAAGAAGTCAGGACGTAAGAAAGCAAGGAAGAAATTCCAGTTCTCTAAACGTTAATCTGGAAATTCTTCAAATTTTATATAGAAACTATATTATTTATTAATGGCACAAATAGAATATAAAGACTTACTGGATGCTGGTGTTCACTTTGGACACTTAACAAGAAAGTGGGATCCGAGAATGGCGCCGTACATCTTCATGGAGAAGAATGGCATCCATATCATCGACCTAAACAAAACGCTCGTTTGCCTTGAAGAAGCATCCAACGCAATCAAGCAGATCGTTCGCTCCGGCAAAAAAGTCATGTTCGTCGCTACCAAAAAGCAGGCGAAAGACTTAGTAGCTGATGAAGCAAGAAGACTGAATATGCCTTTTGTCACTGAAAGGTGGTTAGGTGGGATGTTGACAAACTTTGCCACTATCCGAAAGTCCTTGAAGAAGATGACTACCATCGATAAGATGACTAAAGAGGACTCTTATAAGAATCTTGCGAAAAAAGAACGTTTGATGATTTCAAGACAAAGAGAGAAATTGGAAAGTGTGTTGGGCGGTATTGCTGATCTGACCAGACTTCCTGCTGCTCTTTTTATCGTGGACATCAAAAGAGAACACATCGCTATCGCAGAAGCACAAAAGCTTGGTATCCCTGTTTTCGCATTGGTAGATACAAACTCCAACCCAAATGAGGTTGATTTCCCTATCCCGGCCAATGACGATGCATTCAAATCCATATCTCTGTTGGTGAAAGCGTTCGGACTAGCAATTGAAGAAGGTCTATCTGAAAGAAGAAAAGACAAAGAAGATGCTAAACTTACCGAAGAGGAAGAAGCAAAAAAAGCTGTTGACGCCGAAACTCAAGAGTAATCCACTTTGATTTATATATTCAAAAGATTGAACATACGGTTTAGGCCTATGTTCAATTTTTTGTTTTTGCCAGTCCATTGAGGTTTTACCAAAGGATTACGCTTATAAAAACATATCGCTAAACCTCGAAGGTCTTTATAACCAACAAGGTTTTCAAACCACCCGACCTTTGAGGTTTTATCAAAGGAACAAGGTGAAATAACATTACATACAACCTCGAAGGTATATATCACCCTCAAGGTTTCAACCATCCGACCTTTGAGGTCTTTATCAAAGTAAAACGGTGAAAAAATCATTACCCCAAAACCTCGAAGGTCTTTTGTACCTACTCAAGACCTAGAGGCTTTTCTAAATATTGAAATAAAATTTAATCTAATAAACAAACACAACAATGGCTATTACTGCACAAGAAGTAAACAAATTAAGACAAATGACCGGTGCCGGCATGATGGACTGTAAAAAAGCCCTTACCGAAGCAGAAGGAGATTTTGAAAAAGCTATTGACATTCTTAGAAAAAAAGGTCAAAAAGTTTCTGCTTCCAGGGCTGACCGAGAGACCAAAGAAGGTACAATTGTTACCAATGTAAGCGCAGACGGAACTGTAGGAACCTTACTTTCTTTGACCTGTGAAACTGACTTTGTGGCCAAAAACGATGAATTTGTAGCTTTTGCAAATACCCTATTGGATCTTGCAATCAGCAATAATGCGCAATCAAAAGAGCAGATTTTGGCACTTCCGTTTGAATCCATCACCGTTCAGGAGAAAATCATTGAAATGACAGGTAAAATCGGTGAGAAATTAGAAATTTCCCATTTTGAGGTTGTAAAAGGTGAAACAGTCGTTCCTTATATCCACTCCAATGGCAAATTGGGTGTATTGGTATCATTGGTGAAAACGAATGGTGCTGATGTAGAAGAAGCAGGTAAGGACGTTGCAATGCAAATTGCTGCCATGAACCCTGTCGCAGTAGACAAAGACGGTGTGGACGCTAGTACTATCGAAAGGGAAATCGAAATCGGTAAGGACCAAGCAAGACAGGAAGGAAAGCCTGAGGAAATGTTGGAAAAAATCGCTTTGGGTAAATTGAATAAGTTCTACAAAGAAAACACTTTGTTGAGCCAGGCATTTGTTAAGGACAACAGCAAAACCATCGCCCAGTACCTTGATGGTGTAAGCAAAGGTTTGACTGTATCTGTATTTAAAAGAATATCTATTGGATAATCATTATTTTCAATACTAGGTAGTGAATTTAGGAACTTCCGAAAACCTCCAGAAATCCTGGAGGTTTTTTCATTCAAACAGCTTGAACACGGGGTTTGGAATATGAGCCTCTTGAAAAAGTTTTTCCATTTCCAAAAGGATGTCAGGATATTGAGTAGCAAGATTATTAGACTCACCGGGATCAACAGACAAATTATAAAGTTCAATCGGAGCATCCACTTCTTTTTTCAAATTCAGCCTAACTGCTTTCCATTCACCTTTTCTTATTGCTTGCTTGCCTCCCTGCTCGACAAATTCCCAATAAAGGTAATTATGCCGGGTTTGATCAGAATTCCCCAATAATGTCGGGACAAAAGAAATCCCATCAATCTCATCATTTATTTTCTCACCTGCCAATTCCACAAAAGTGGGCATCAGATCCCAAAAAGCTGAAATATGGTCAGAAACAGAACCTGCTTGAATTTTATTGGGCCAATTGGCAATCAGGGATGTTTTGATTCCACCTTCATACAAATCCCTTTTATATCCCCTGTATATTCCATTGCTGTTGAAAAAATCAGGGTCATTTCCACCTTCTTGATGCGGTCCATTGTCAGAAGCAAATACTATGATAGTATTTTCTCTTATCCCTAACTTTTCCAGCTTTTCAATAATTTCACCAACATGACGATCCAAATTTTCAACCATGGCTGCATAGGTTGCTCTAGGATACTTGACGGATTGATAGCCTGGAATTTTCATATCAGGTCCATAATCTCCACCAGGAGGAGCAATATGTTCCTTTTCATCACCGAACATTTTTCTGTATTTCTGAAAAACCTCGTCTTCTGCCACTGCCAGCTCGGCATGGGGAATCACCATAGGCACAAACATAAAAAAAGGATGATCCTTGTTGTTTTCGATAAATTTCAAAGACTCAACATGAATAATCTCCGGTGCATAAGTCATTTTATTAGTCCAGTCGTTTCCGTCCAGATAAACTTTCTGGCTATTTTCCCATAGATATTCCGGATAATAACGATGTGCATACCTTTGGCAATTGTAGCCAAAGAACTGATCAAATCCCTGATTATTGGGATCACCAGATGTACCCACAAACCCCAACCCCCATTTCCCAAAAGCACCCGTGGCATACCCTGCATTTTTCAGAGCTTTGGGAAGGGTATTCAAGGTGTCTGGAAGCGGATATTGTCCCTCCGGAATGACTTCAAAATTACCTCTGACTGGAGTATGTCCTGTGTGCAACCCTGTCATCAATGCTGATCTTGAAGGTGCACAGACAGTCGTTCCTGTATAATGGTTGGTGAAAAGCATTCCCTCTTTGGCCAATTTATCCAAATTTGGGGTTGCTATTTTGGTCTGACCTGTGATGCCAAGATCGCCATAGCCAAGGTCATCTGCTAGGATAAAAATAATATTGGGTTTTACGGATTTTAAATCAACTTCTTTATTCTCGCTAGTCTGGCAGGAAAAAATAGAATAAAGAGCTAGAAAAAAGCAAAGAACTATTCTTTTGTCTTTCATTTGTAATTGAGAAAATTTTAAAATAGGAAGCAATCCGAATTTAAATAATTTAAGTGGAATCAATAGCTATTCTATTACTTTTTGGTCCATTTCATTAATTTCCTTCACTGTATGATGAACTTCCAATAATCAAGGTATTCGTAGTCATGGTAAAACTGCTCATCATGTCGTAAGTTGCACCATTACTTTCGAGTTAAAGCGGCACAATAATTGACTCAAATTATTAAGAGTGGGATTTTTTGATAAATATTTATGTTTTAAATTAAGGTTTTACTCAACAATAATTCAAAATTAAACCAAATATATATGGCAACGCTGGCAAAATCAATATTTATCACCATCAAAAAGGGCTTTAAAAGTATAGAACCTGTTGTAATGCTGTTTTCAGGAACTTACCTTTTGATTCATGGATTACAAAATAAAAATTATCCTCTTGGGGTCGCAGGGGGGATGCTCCTGTTTAGAGGTGGGGTGGACCTTGGAAAAGTTATTGAAGAAAGTGATCTGAATGAGGCTATAGCAAACGCCGAATCCTAATTTAAAATTTAATATTCTGAAGTGATGTATTCCTGACAAAGGTTTTTCAATAGCCAAACAAAAGTGCCTTTTTTGAGCTCTTTATCGAAATAACCACTTTCTTCAACATTTCTTTTGTTGATGATCGTCATCAGCTTACATACTTTAATATTATTGACAGCTTGTTGCTTGCGTATTCCGTCCAGCAACTCCAAACCTTCGATCCAACTGTCAGGATCAAAATCCACCAATAGTCCTGAAATATTGATATCAATTTGGAGTTTTGGCATTAATTCATCAAAATCAACATAGTTGAACAATGCTTCTTCTGTCAGTTCAAAAGGAATTGCCTTCTTTATTCTCAGAAACTCCGACTGCATTTCGGGTAGATATTTTGACAAACTGCGAATAGCATTTTTACCATTATCTGATTTAAGGTATGATTCAATTGAATCTAACGGAGTGAACAGAGGCTTCATCAAAAATATAAATTAATTTAGAGATGGTTGGCAAACAATTTACAACTTTTATTGGATTTTGAACCGTTTGAAAAAAATTGAATAAAAGTAAAAGAAAGAAAACTTTTAAAAAATCTTTGTAAAAAAAGAGAAAATACTTATAAATGTCCTTTATATTTTTTGATTGGTGCCATAATTGCTTCTTCCTATATACCCTTATTATTGGATACCCTTGACAATATAAGACGGTGTAAAAATCTAGCGCATGAAGCAACTACCTCATATCCTGTTTATAAGTTTAATAATAAGTTCAACATTTCTAAGTGGTTGTGCTCGTAATCCTGTAACAGGAAAACGGCAACTTGTTTTTATGTCTGAAGCTCAGGAAATAGCCATGGGAAAAGAGTCAGATCCACAAATTGTTGCCTTTTTTGGCCTTTATGACGATCCACAACTTCAAAAATTCATTACTGATAAGGGTCTGGAAATGGCTGAAATTTCTCATAGACCAAAATTGAATTATGAATTCAAAGTCGTCGACTCCCCTGTCATCAATGCTTTTGCGGTGCCAGGTGGATATGTCTATTTTACCCGTGGAATTATGGCCCATTTCAACAATGAAGCAGAATTTGCCGGTGTTTTAGGCCATGAAATCGGCCATATCACAGCAAGACATTCCGTAATACAACAGCGTAATCAACTTTTGGGTCAATTGGGTATCATCGCTGGCGTCATCTTGGTCCCTGAACTAAATCAATTTGTAGAACCTTTGTCACAAGGGATGCAGTTGGCTTTGCTAAGTTTTGGAAGGGACGCTGAAAGACAATCCGACAAACTAGGAGTGGAATATTCCTCCAAAATAGGTTATGATGCTACTGAAATGGCAGGTTTTTTTGAAACATTGGAGAGACAGCAAGCCAAATCCGGGGGAAATGAGATTCCCGACTTTTTATCAACACACCCTTCCCCTGCAGAACGTAACGTAACCGTAGCAAGAATGGCGGGGGAATGGCAAGAAAAATTAAAAATGACCAATGCGGAGGTAAATAGGAACAATTACCTCAAAAGAATAGACGGGCTCATCATTGGAAATGACCCAAATCAGGGATTTGTTGAAAATAATATCTTTTACCATCCTGTTCTAAAATTTTCATTTCCCTTACCAACAGATTGGAGTTTTCAGAACACTCCCCAACAGGTCCAAATGGCACCGAAAAACGGTGAAGCACTGATGATGTTGTCACTTGGTTCCGGTAATTCACTCAAAGAAGCAGCCAATGCAATTCTGGAGCAGTATCAACTGGAATTAGTGGATTCTAAAGAAGAAAAAATCAACGGATTATCTGCGATGGTGATAACCGCAGACCAAAAACAAGAACAGGGTACCATCCGATTGATTTCCACTTTGATCGAATATGACGGAAATATATATAATACAATGGGGATTTCAGAGCTCTCAAAATTCCCCAGTTATCTACCTGCTTTCCAAAACACCATGGGTGCCTTTCAGGAACTTAAGGATTCAGATAAACTAAATAGAAAACCTGATGTGGTCAGGATCAAATCGGTTCCTAGACAAATGAATTTTCAGGCTGCACTTCAACATTTCGATATGCCTCAGGATAGGTTTGAAGAACTGGCTATTCTGAATGGAATGCAACTTGATGACCTACTAGAGCAAGGTATGATGATCAAGGTGGTCGGGAAATAGACCATTTTGAACAGATGGAATTAGTTTATTCTGGAAAATCCTCATTAAAACCAATATTGCAATTGATTTTATGGTTTAGTTGAAAAAATTATTAAACTTTTATTGATTTTTTTTTATTACAAAATTTAGGATTTCCATTAAAAAAAAATTGATCCAAAATCCCTGTGATAGGTTCTTAGAAATTTATTACTAATTATAAGTATTATTTCACCTATAAAGCAATGTATCATAATCGATTCAATTATTTAACTTGCAATCCCAAAAATTATTTCCATTTCTAAGTCTAGACCTATTGCTTAATAAAAAAAATAACAGCTTGATATCTCCTTTTTTGACATAATTTTTCCCCATTTTCAAATCCTGACAACTTGATTTTCATTGGATATTAAAAATCATTTTATATATTAGAAAAGTGTTTTTACTACTTGAAAACTGCATTTTATTTTTTAAAAGATAGTTTTCAAAATTTCTAAGTAGCGTGAAATATTATTTTATTTCTAGTTTATGAACAAGATTCGTAACATCTCAACATTGTTAAAAAATCCACCAATGAAAAATCTCTTTTCAATAGGCAAATGGCTAATTATGATTTGGCTACTTGCACTAAATCCAACTTTTGCGCAGAACGTCAAGCTTGAACAAGGTCAAAACGGTGGTATTGATCAAGACCCCGTAAACCCTGTGAACTGGGCAACTGGAAATTCCAATTCAAGCAATAGCCATTTCTTTGAAGGGCAATCCATTCCATACCGCATGACCATTTCCAGATTACGAGCTGGGGACCATACAGTAGAAATTGAATGGGATACCCGTACCAATGACAAAAGTGCTATCGACTACATCACAAGTTTCGATAGAATCTGTGAGAATGTTATCCCTAGTGAGGGGCTTCCAAGTTTTCGAGTAATACCAACACCGAATGGAATACCACAGCCTTCCAACAGTTTTAATCAACTTTCGGACGATGAAAAAAAAATAGCCATCTATGGTGGCACTCTAGGTGAAATAAAATATGTACAGCAAGACGATATTACAGCAACCAGCGCAATAACAAGATTAAGCATTTCCTTTACTACTGGCGGGAGTAATGGACCAAATAATACAGTAGTACTCGCTTGGGGTGGTCATATTGCCAAAGCGCAAGATTGGGGTGAAGGCAATTCTGCTTCCAGTATCAACGGTTCTCCCTATCATACCCGTGTAATTTCAATAAATGGAAAATCAGTAGGAAGCCAAGACAGATCTGTACAGGCTGCCTCCGAAGTTATCGACTTTGATACTGAGTGTATAATCAAGGGGAAAAAAGAGGTCTGTCCTGGAGAAGTTACATCCTATTCAGTACCTCCGGGATCAGATGGCTATACTTGGGTAGTAACTGAAGGTGGAGAAATAACTTCAGGTCAAGGCACTAATTCAATAACAGTGAAATGGACTGGTTCAGGAAATGTATCAGTAGATATTGACAATGTGGGCGCATGTGAACCTACATCCTGTAACCTTGATGTTGTTGTCAACACTCCACCATCCTTATCGGTTGTGGACGCCGTTCTCTGCAGTATAGAGAATGGTGGAAATACTGCCATTGCGAATTTATTTGATTTTGTCGATGTCAGTTTTGGGGATTTGATTTTCAAACGCAATGGAAATATAATTGAAAATCCAGGTGAAATTCTTGTAACAAACGGTGAAAAGATAGAGGTCACAGCAGCAGGAGGTTGTGGCAATACCGAAACATTCGATATAATAGTAAATGATCGTCAGAAATTTGGCATCTGCTCACAAGGAAAAGTGTATGAACCCATCGGTTCCGAGTTAAAAGCTTTGAACGCAATTTTCAGGCAAGGTCAAACTGTTGAATCCAACGAAGTTTTCTACATCTTCGGAAATGAGGTTTTGATCGAGGTAATTTATTTCAAAGAAAAGTTTACAGAAGCTAAGTTAATTCTGGAAAGCTTGGGATTTACAGCACCAAATGAAGAAGAATTAAAACAGGATCCAAATTCATTGATTATAGCAGGTTTTATCCCTATAGAAAACCTTTTGATACTCAACGATTATTTTAAAATATTTAATTACGTACGACCAGCAATCCCGGGTGTTCCCAATAAAGGAGCAACAACTACTCAAGGTGACCGGGTTATGCGTTCCAACCTTGTAAGAGCTGGATATTCTCATTTTGAAGGAGACCAGACTATAGACGGAACAGGGATTAAAATCGGTGTGCTTTCAGATAGTTATGCAACACGTAATGATGCAGGTGTAAATACATTGGCTACAGACATTCAAAACGGCGATTTGCCTAATAGCTTATATTTCCTTAGGGACCTGCCAAGCCGATTTGGAATAGGTACGGATGAGGGTCGTGCCATGTTGCAGATTATACATGATGTAGCGCCAGGAGCAAAACTTGGATTCAGGACAGGCGTGATTACAGCGGGAGATTTTGCACAGGGTATCAGAGACTTGGCAGCTGAAGGTAGTGATATCATAGTTGATGATATTACATATGTAACAGAACCCTTCTTTAGTGATGGAAGAGTCGCTAAGGCAGTCAATGATGTTGCAGCCAATGGGGTTTCATATTTTACTTCTGCTGGAAATTTTGGAACAAAATCCTTTGAAGGAGTATTTAATCCTGTTAACACCAATACTATTGGCTTACCGCTAAATAGTGGAGAATGGACAAACGGAGGCAGAGTTCATCAATTTAGTGATGGTAAAACTACCCAATCCATTAACGTTTACCCAGGCCAAAATGGTCCAGCTGTCTATATGATTGCCCTTCAATGGGATGATCCTCTTTATTCTTTTGATCAGACGGGCAGTGAATATGATTTGGATATATACCTTAAAGACTTTGGTGCCCCTTTATTTGGATTCAACCGAAATAATTCAAATGGAGACCCTATAGAAATCCTTTCTTTCACCATAACAGAATCAACTACTGTTGATCTTGTGATTGCAAGGGAATGTGAGAGTTGTACTGACCTTGACTCCAATAAGGGTATTAAGTTCAAATATGTGATATTCAGAGGTGAACTTGATCAGAATATTGACCCGGATGACCCGGATGCCATAAATAAGTCCACCATTGTAGGCCACGCCAATGCTGTGGGGGCAATGTCTGTTGGCGCAGTACTTTACGCAAACACCTCTGTTTTTGGATTTGATCCTAAATTAGTTCCAAGTGAAACGGTTCCGTTCACTGTTGCTTCATTTTCTTCAAGGGGTGGGACGCTTACCAATGGTGTGGTTAGAGATAAACCTGACTTTACAGGACCAAATGGCGTAAACACCACGGTGAACTTTGGTGCACCGGATATAGAAGGTGACAAATTCCCGAATTTCTTTGGTACCTCAGCAGCCGCACCACATGTCGCTGCTATTGCAGGATTGATAAAACAGGCAAGGAAAAAATATTACCCAGAAACAACACCTGCAGGTTGGGAAGCTCCCGGTTCAACCTTATCGGACGATATCCGAAGAGTATTAAAAACTACCGCACAGGATATGCATGAACCAGGATATGATATCAAATCCGGTTCTGGACTTGTCCGTGCTGACAGGGCATTACTTACGTTGGCCACACCAAATCCTAATATCATACGATTGGATACAACAAATGCAGCAGTACAAGGTGGGATTGTAGGAAATATTAGCTTTACGCTGATCATTCGCGGTTCTGGTTTTTACGAAGGTTCTGAAGTGTTATTCCGTGACGAACCGATTTCTTCAACATTTAATCCTGATTCGTTATACCTTGAGGTAACCATTCCTCCATTTGTTGGAAATCCGGGAATCACCGTTGTTAATAATGCTATCTCAGATAGTGAGTTGGATGGTGGATCTTCTGGACCGATATTTTTCTATGACATCGTAAAGAAAACCATTGCAATCCGTGCAGATGATATGACCAACAAATATGGACATATTCTGCAGCCTTTTACTGCAAGTGTATTTGAAAGAACTGACAATGATTGGGTACGAAGCGAACTTAAACTTGAAGATGTAGGGCTTACTTTAGGACCGATACCTGATGGTAGTTCATTGCTTCCACTTACACTTTCCAGTCCAATCAGTGGTGACTTGGCCGAAGTAGGTACTTATGTGATAACAGCCTCGCATCCTCAGACAGGTTTTGCTTTCTCGGATTTCTACAATTATGTGGGAGTATTGCAGGAAGATGGAAGTCTTTTCTATGATGGAACCAATGACGCTTTTGGCAATTACGGTCCAGGTATCATTACTGTGAGAACTTTGCCTGTTACCATTAAACCAATTGATCTAACCGGAGATGCTTCCTTGGAATATGGTGAATCCATTAGCGATGCCATCCAATATGAAGTCATAATTACACCTGAAGATGCTGCCAAAATCCTAGACGTGGATGGCTTAAAAGCTTCAATCCTAAACGATTACCAAGAGGTTTTGGAAAAGGCAAAACAAGAGGGTGACGACAGTCTTCCATTAGGCTTGTTTGACACAAATGGCAGGACTCTTATTAACAGCGAACTGGAAAATCTGAGCTTTATGGTAAGTGGGCGAACACTAATTAATGGTCGAACACTTATCAATGGACGAACCCTAATCAATGGACGAACCCTCATTAATGGCAGGTCTTTGATCAATTCTATCATTGATGTTCCATTAGGTTCTTTTATTGATTACCTGGATAATCCCAATGAGCAGAATTTACTCGGTGCAGAAATCAATGCAAGGACACTCATTAACGCCAGAACGCTCATCAATGGACGAAGTCTGATCAACGGACGTACACTCATCAATGGACGTACCCTGATCAACGCACGCACTTTAATCAATGGCAGAACACTCATCAATGGCCGTACCTTAATCAATGCAGAAAGTGGCGAAGAGGATATTGAGGAACTTGACAATGTGCTCATCATCTTCAAAGAAAGTGACTTAGTTGAGGCAAATGAAGTAGAAGTTAACAACATCAAGTATTACGATTTTGGAGAGACTACTGAAGAGAATTCGGATGCCAACTTAGAGTTTTTCTCAATCACCTTGGTAAGTAGTACGGAAGTAGGAAGCAACTTCATTATCCCTGGAACCTTTGATTCACGAAATCTGAATGTTTCTTATTTACCTGGAAGCCTTGAAATCACTCCGACAGCACTGACCGTTAGTACTGCTGCTGATCCTGTTGAAATTTCTTTTGGAGACCCCGACCCTGTATATTCTTCTGAATTTGAAGGCTTTGCATATAGCAGTACATTCTTGGACAGCAATGGAAATGAAGTAACAGTTAAAGATGATCAGGCTTCGGTTATAGAGAAAATCGAGTATTCACTCATCCAAGATGAAATAGCCTATCCTAGTACAGGACCAATTGCCATTGGAACCTATAGCGTCCGACCTGAAGTCACCTTGTTTACGCCTTCCAATTATTTTGTAGATTTGGAAAATTCCACATTTGGAACTCTTGATGTTACCGGATGTATCAATCAGGCTGCAACAATCGGGGAATTTGAAACCGCAATGGGGGCAGGTAACACCAGTAATCCTGCAACGATAAAGAAACCAGCTAACACGCAAATCGGCGATATATTGGTAGTAGGATTGATGTTTGAAAAAGGACAGTCACCATCAATTACTCCTCTTGATAAAGATTGGGTATTGATCCAGAGAGTAAATGAAGGAAACCAGGTTGCTATGGCCACTTTCTATAAAGTGATAACCAGTATTGATGAACCTGATACTTATGGTTTCCGAATCAATCAAAGTCCAAAATGGACAATGGGAATCACCAGAGTGAGCGGTGCAGATATCAATCATCCTGAGGGACCAATAGCTACATTTAGTGGGAATTCAGGAGGCAGAACCCTGGTTGCCACAGCGCCTTCACTTACCACAGAAGATTGCAACAACTTGGTAATGCTCTTCTACACCAATAAGAAAAATGCTACTTGGACTTCTCCTGCCGGAACCATTGAAGTATACGATGATCCAAACAATCAGCAGGGACTTACCTCTAATATGATGGCGTATTTTATTCAAGAGGATGCCGGGGCAACTGGTGATATGAGCGCTATTGCTTCATTAAGTGAAAGTTGGGTTGCTCAGGCAATAGCTATCAGACCACTTAAAACCACCTACGCAAATACAGCTAGGACTCTATCTGAGGAAATGAATGAAAATTCAGTTTTGACAATTTCAGACACGTCTACAACACTAGAGGTAGATGGTACTTCAGGTCAGATCAAAGCATATCCTAACCCGGTAAGTGACCAATTGAATATCAGTTTAAAAGGTTATGTTGAAGAAGAGCCTTCTGACAATTCCTTTGTTATTCTTGATGCGATGGGCAGGTCCCATTTTGTACCAAGAACTTGGTTTGCAGATGAAAGCCGTCTTGAATTGGATTTCTCCAGAATGCACAAAGGGTTTTACATTATCAATATCCGAACACTGCACGGTATCAAGACCATTAGAGTTATGAAACAGTCCCAATAAATAATTGTCAAACTTGTTTTTAAAAAATAAAGGATGGGAAAATTTCCCATCCTTTTTTAATTATCCGATTATCCAAATAGATACAAGAAAATCTGAAAGCCCAATGGATAATTTGTCAAATTATAGAATAATCTTCGGTCTTCCGTCTTCTAGCCAATTTTTAGAAAACTTCCACTACCTCCCTGAAAGGATAGAAGCAAACTTAGTTTTTCCCCAATTTCTCAAACAACCAATCTTCTATTTTCCTTCCTTGTTCTGGATAAGTCCAATGTCCGGTTTCCGGAACGATAAAAACTTCTTTAGGCGCTTTGATTTCATTATAGGCCGAGTAGTATGAAGTAGGCGGACATGTTTCGTCGTTGAATCCCCAAGTATAAAAACCGGGGGTCTGAAGGACTCTTGCAAAATTGACCACATCATAATAGGCCAAAGTTTCTATCACTTCAGGTTTGTTGTAATATTTTAGATTTTGAGGTCCGAATACATGTGGCCAACCACCTGCCCTACCATTCAGGTATCCGGTCATATCACTCAATGCAGGATAAACAGCAGCCAGATATTTGATCCTGGAATCCAATGCGGCTGTAGTAATGGCCAATGCCCCTCCCTGACTTCCTCCTTGTACCGCCAGGTTTTTCCCATCATATTGTGGCAGGGAAACCAAAAAATCCACTGCCCTTACACAGCCCAAATAAACTCTTTTGTAATAGAATAAATCTTTATCGAAGTTGTTGAAATGCCAATATCCATTCAATGCTCCTGACATCAGGTTATTGTAAACTTCCTGAGGCATATCGACCGGTATCCCATGAATCCCGATCTGAAGCGTAATAGCACCTCTCAAGGACTTTCCTAAATCTCCTCCATAAGGTCTGATTCCTGCACCGGGAACACTAAGTATAGCCGGAAACTTCCCTTCCCCTTTTGGAACACTTAAAATTCCGTAAATTCTGGAATTTCGGATATTTTGAAAACTAACATGGTAAACATCTAGATGTTGGGAGCTTTTTTCCGGCAAATGGGTCATTTTATAATCCATTGGAATTTTTGCCAATTCCGATTTGGCATCGTCCCAAAATGATTTGAAATCTGCTGGCATCTTAACAGTAGGCTTAATTTTTTCGGGTTCAAAAGCTGCAGTTCCGATACCTTTGTATTCCTTTCCGTCAATGGTGGCATAAACTTCACACCTGAGAAAACCCGGGTTTTTCATCGTGAATTTTTGGGTTTTGGCTATACCATCCTTCAAGCTAAGCGGACCTTCTTTGAGAGGTTCCATCTTTTCTTCCATTACTGCGAATCTGACATGCTCTACAGGTACCGGTACTCCTGATTGGGTGACCGAAATGGAAAATTCCACATTTTCACCGGTTTTGTAAATCCAGTCTGTTCTGTCAGGAGCAACGGAAATATCAAGGTATTGCCTTGGAATCTGGGCTAAAGAGAAATTGCAAATGCTAACTGATAGCAAAAAAAGAAATAATGCGTTTTTTTTGAAGAGATTCATATCGGGGATTGGGGATATTGGTTAAAATTCAAACCAATATACTCAAAATCCCTTTTCCGGAGGCCCTACCTTTTCAGATTTTGCAACTGTTCCTCACTTTCAACAATTATTTCATTGTATTGTAAGGTCCAGCCCAATGATTTGGTAAGAATAAAAATATTGGCCAGCTCACTCATCAATCTTTCCTGAGAATTTTCCAACAGATTGGACTTGTCCACTTTTTCCCTGATCCTGGCATTGATGGTACTTTTGATTTTGTTATAATCAGCTGCCCCAAATTTGTTGAAATAATCCTGGGTCACATCATAATACTCAATATCAGGATAGATGTTGATGACAGGTTCAGGTATTCTTTTGATGATTACAGTTTTATTTTCCTGATCAATTTCTGTTTGTAGTTGACGGAGGTCATATTCCACGGTAACTTTGGCATTGGCGACCACCAGGGCTTTCTTATCTGAAGTCATCAGATTATAAAACAAATTTTGGGAATTCTTATAGGTAAAGACCTGAGAAAAATAACCTTCGGTCACAATCAATTTCCCAACCTGTTCGATTTGCTGCTGAATTAAGGAACTGCTTTCAAGCATTTGTTCTTTGGAGTCCTGCTTGTTGGACCAAAGCCAAAAACCAGCAAAAACCAACACAGCAACCATAAATCCAAAAACAAACCTATTCATAATTCCAATCAGATCAGATCTAAAATTGGATAAAAAAACATGGGAAACAAACATCTTGTGAGCGGAAATTTTTTTATAAATCTATTTTCCAAGTTTTAAAACTTATTTTCTTTTTATTGATGATTGATTCCAACTTAATAAGAAAACAAATTATTTGATTTCCATCGAGGCAAAATCAAGTCATCTCTGATGATTTCCTGTATAGATTTTATTTCTTCATAATTTACCTGCCTATTCTCAAAAATTTTTGACATTTCATGAAGTTGCCGGATGACCTCTTCGGGTTCGGTGTCTTGGATCCCTAAATGCTGGAGCTGTCTTTTTTGTTCTACCATCAATGCCAACAAATTCCAATTTTTAAACTCTTCATAAAGGTATTTTTCCTCTTTTCCCGAATCCTTATTGATCCCTAAGGCAAAATTCTTGGCCTCTTCCATTGTAGAAAATTCCTGATCCCAAACTCCTTCGGGTTCTTTTTCTTTAATCAGTTTAAGAGATGCCAGCACCCTGTCAAATTTGTAACTGATTTCGTTATTGAGTTTCTCAATGATTTCACCGCGGGTTTTTTCATTTTCCTGCTTGACCTTATAATCATCATAGACCTTTACCCCTCCTGAAACAAAAATGGCCGATAATACCCAAAGTCCCAATTTGCTGTTGAAAAATGAGTATACCATCCCTAAACCAAATTTTCTGGCCTTTTGGTATTCCAGCTTATCTTTAACTTCAAACTTATAAATTTCTACAAGTTCTATGCGTTTTTTTTCTTCTTCTGAAAGCATGGTAGCACAATAAACTTATTTGAAAATTTAAATAAATCTAATCAACAATCATCGCTTTGAGCCACTTCTCGACCTCATCCATCCATTTTACATCAGAAGTACGATTGATCATTCCAAATCCATGACCGCCTTCTTCAAAATAAGTAGTCGAAACAGGAATATTGAAATGCTTCAAAACTTCTTCAAAAACATAGGAATTCTGTACACTCACCGGATCATTTTTGGCGTGGACAAGATAGGTCGGAGGAGTATTGGAATTGACCTGCTTTTCATTTGAATAAAAATCCCTTAAAGCCTGTGTAGGGTTTTCACCCAACAGATTTTGGGCTGAACCACTGTGACCTATCTCAGGGTCAAAACTGATCACTGGATACACCAAAATCATAAAATCAGGTCTTAGGCTTGTCCCCTTAGGATTGGGGATGGTTTGGTTGTTGTAATGAGTGCCTGCAGTAGAAGCCAAATGCCCACCGGCAGAAAAACCCATAATTCCGATCTGATCCGCTTTGATATTCCATTTATCGGCATTTTCCCTGACCATTAAGATGGCCTGTTGGGCATCCTGTAATGGGCCAATGGTTTTGTCAATCATGGTCTCATCGTTGGGAAGTCGGTATTTCAGGACAAAAGCCGCAATTCCCTTTTTGACAAATTCCTCTGCCACATCCGAACCTTCATGACCGGCCGCCAATATCCGATAACCCCCACCAGGACAAATAATCACTGCCTGACCTGTCGCATTTTCCTTAGCAGGAAGATAAGCCGTCAGCGTCGGCTTGGTTACTTTACTGATTCTTAAAATTCCATTTTGATCAGTTTCTGAGTTTTCTTCATCAGGCACATCAATGGAGTTGGGGATGGGATCATTGCCGAAGAGGGGGTAGGTGGTCTGGGCGGAGACCAAAAAGGTCAAAGATGACAATGCAATCATAACGAGCAAGTGTTTCATGATGGAATATAGCCCATTTCTTGAAAAATCTAAAGCATGTTGTTGTTCCTTGAGCCAAAAATAAATCAACCCTAGTAAGTCGATTTAATAAAGAAATAAGAAATTCGCAATTGACATTAACATTGGTATCCTATAATTTAAAAAACTAGTACTAATTTAGTTAATTATTGCTTTAACAAAGTTGAAAAAAATCCATTGTAAAAAAATTTGTGAGTTTACACCAAAACTTATTTTAGATGAGAATCAATATAGAAATACCTGAGTCCCTGATTGAGGAGGCTATGAAACTTTCAGATGCAAAAACCATAAGCGAATTGATAAAAGAGGCATTAGAAGAAAAAATCAATGTCATCAGGAGAAAAAGATTGGTGACTTTTAAAGGTAGTATAGAATTAGATATCGACTTGAATAACTTAAGAGATCGAAAGTAATGCCTAAAACAAAGTTAAGTCAAATGGTTCTAAATGGATTGAAATTCTCAAATCTTAAAAAATACCCTCTTTCTATAAAGAAAGTAACACAAATACCACATTGCTCCCAAAGTCAACAATGCCGTCAATATCCCCAATATGGCATCTGAAATGCCCATAGGTTTCAAAAATCCAACACTGAAAATTTCAATAAATCCATATAACCATCGGTGACCCAACACCTCCGCAAACAAGTAGATAAATATGGAATTCATGCCTACCACGATAAAAGCAAAGGCCAAGGATTGATGTTTTTTCATATCCAACAACCAATAAAAGAATGCCAAGGCCAATAATGCCCATCCCCCTGAGGCCAACACAAATGAGCTGGTACTGATTCTTTTGATAATGGGTGTTACTCCCAGTAAGTCCAATCCGTACCCTGCGAACAAACCGATAAATCCTGCAATGATCAGGACTTTTATTTTTTCCTGATCTGTCTTTTTGGACATGAGCAGGTTTCCGCACATGGCACCCCACAGGGTATGGGCTGCGGTAGGAATGCAGTTGATAGCTACCCAGCCTCCCTTATTGATTTTCCCCATCAGCAACATATCGGTGTAGGAACCGAAATTCTCACCCATCACAAAAGGGGATCCCGGGGCATAGACACGGTAAAACATTTCAGTTAGGATCAACAACCCCAATGATACTGCCAATTGGATTTTGAAGGGCTGTCTGATCAAGAAGTAGGTAAGCAGGATGGTAAATGAAAGTTGGGTCAACACATTCCAAAGCTCAAAGACCAATTTCTGATTGTACACGCAATGTAAGCCGGTGCCGAAAAGAAAAAGTAAAAAGCAGCGTCTCAAAATATGCTTCGTCACTTTCCCCCTGTCTCCTGCAATTGCCAACCTTTTATTGAGTGAAAAGGGCATTGCCACCCCGACGATAAACATAAAAAACGGCTGAATCAAATCCCAAAATCTTAGCCCATTCCAGGGATGATGGGTGAACTGGGTAAAGAAAGTATGCCAAAAACTTTCAGTAGAAAAGGCATTCAAAAAAGTATGATAAACCATTGCCGCTTCAGCAATCAGCAAAAACATAGTCAGCCCTCTGTAAGCGTCCAAGGAAATCAAACGCCCTGATGTAGGAAGGTTATCTTGACCCATATTTCAGTTTTGTGAAAATTAATTATTGCTAAGGATGATTCTTCGGTAACTGTAGAGACTCGGTTCACCACTATCCTGTACCTCCAAAATAATATGCAGGAATTGTCCCTCATTCAATTTTGGCATTTCAAAACTTTGTTCATCTGCATAGGGATTGAAGAATTCCAGTTGCCCATTGAATCCCCCAATTTCTTTGTATATCCACCAATGATATTTGACCTGATCACCATCAGGGTCAAAGGTGCCTTTAGCTGATAAGCGAACAGTCTTCCCTGCTTCGACTTTAGCTTTGGCCAATGCTTTCCCCTCATTTCCGTTCAGCATGATGATGGGATTGTGGTTAGCACCTTTGTAAGTTTGGGCAACATTCCAGTCCATTCTTACTGCAAAATCATGCTGGAAAGCTTTTCTCCACCTCCAGATAGTAGCCTGATTGGAAGCTTCTTTTCTTCCATCTGGCAAAGTAACTTCATCTTGGGTCTCAATAGATGAAGTCCATATTTTATCCACTTCTCCATAAGACTGCCATAGCTGATACCTACCTGCCCAACCTCCATAAGCTGGACTTTTGTACCATGCCAAACCATTATTGATCAATCCTAAAAACGAGGGAGTATCCCCTTCCATGATATATTCCAAAGGAATGTAATTGGCTCCCAAAGGACCATGATTGTCCCGAATATTTTCCATCAACCAAGGATTGTCCACCAAGTCAAAATCCACTATCGGCGCATTTTTATACCACCTGTCTCCAGCTATCCCTGTCCAAGTCGCTTTGTAATATTCCCGCGAATTGTCCCCGGCACTTGCATCCACGATATAGAAAATACCAGGGAAATTATGCCTGACCCAAGGCCCTGCAAAATCCTGGTCGGAAATGGTATAGATTCTTAACTTGTCTACAAACTTTTTCACCTCTGCCTCTGATCTGGTATTTTTCACTTTCCAAAGGGCCTGTGCGAGGCAATTGGCACCTCCCCAAACAGAAATCCAAAGCGGCCGATCATCATCTCTATCCACGGCCTTGATCAGCATTTCAGAACCGGGAGAATCTTTCCCTTCCCCTACCCCATCCATACTGTACAATGGCAAATGTTCCGAAGTCACCCCCAACAGATCATCCATGCTCGGAAACCCATCAGCATGTTTGTCCAGATTGGCTTTTACCTTTCCGTAATTTTTTATCAGCTCTTCGATTTTATCCTTTCGGGTTTGATTTCTGAGATGGGTGGAAGTGGTCGCCACAATTCCCTCGATGTCATACTCATTGGCATAGACCAGAAAACGAACCATGGACTGTTGGTCATCCGGTTCGTTGGTAATATCGGTTAAGACAAAAACCCTTTGTTTGACAGGTTCTTCAAAGGTTAGGGGAGTTTGGGCAATTGAAAAACCAATTACAAAAAACAAACAAAGTGCTGATAGGAATTTCATGGTTTATTTAGGGTTTGATGGATTTCAAAATATACAAAAAACAGAGGAACCTACTATCCTATGATTTAAGAATTTTGAAATCGGCCAAAATAATTTATCAGTTCAACCACTCCCGATAACCCTAAATTAAATCAAACCTTCAATACTTTTTAAGGATTTTGTGAATAGATTGCTTATTTCCCTGAAATAATCTGATCATGTAAACCCCGGAAGGCAAATTTGAAATATCCATTCTGTATCCCTCCGAAAACTCTTCAAATTCAATTGTATGAGCCCTCCCTGCCATGTCCACCAAATCTGCAGATCTGATCGCCCCACTGATTCCTTTAATAAAAAGGTGATTGTCGGCCGGATTTGGGTAGATGATTACATCTCCGCCGATTTCCATCCCTGTACTGTTCACCACAAGTGTGATCTCGTCAGAAATTTCACTGATGCAATCATCAATGTTTACCTGTACAGAGAAGGTTCCGAAAGAGGATACTTCTAAACTTTCCCCTGTAGCATCCGCAATCAATTCACCATCGAGAAACCATTGGTTACCCTCAGAAGAGCTTGACGATAAAATCACCGAACTACTTCCTACTCCGGTCATATTTATGGTTGGTTTCGATGGATTGACACAAAACACTCTGCTGATCGATACCGCAGGAAGGTATTGATCATTTCCGTTTTGACTTGCGATGATGGCTGCCCTTCCCGGCTTCAAAAGCGTAACCAGGTTAGCCTCGATACCTAAGTGATCATTTTCGCTCTCAAAAGAAACTTCCAAACCGGAATCAGTTGCAGCTGTCAATGTAAATGGAGCATCTCCCATGGTTTTGGCTTCAATCTCCCCAAAAGTAATTACCTGTTCGAGTTGGACTTGAGCAATTTCTCCCTGCCGGATATTATCAAAATACCAAGTATAATCTGCAGAACCATTCCCAACATTACCCAGATCGAAAATCACCACTATTTTTTTATAGCTGATTGAAGGATTGAAACCGCTCATATCAAAAGTGATATCCACCCATTTTTTTGATTCAGGAATTGTCACTTCTTTTTCGAATGCCTGTCCTCCATCAAACTCATTCTCAAATTTCAGCAACATTGGGGTGTTGACTCTTGGTGCCCATACCGAAACTGTAAAGTCTGTACCCTTAGAGAAATCAATCGCTGAGGTCTTGGTAATAAAGGCCCCACCCCAAATCTGCCCTGCATTCTTTACCATCTTTGCCACTTTAGGGCTTTGGTTTATATTCTTATCGGGGTTATTGATGACCGATAGATCTCCTCCATCAAAATTCGTAATCAGGCTATTCCAAGCAAAATCTTCCTCAAAAGTCATAGGAAAATCAATTACCGGACCTCCTCCGGAACCTCCACCATTACCATCATCAGTACCCTGACAGGTGCCCACCACATAAGAAATCCTCTGGCCAGAATTGTTTTTTTCTCCTTGTGTTGGATGGGAATAAGTATAATAAAAATACACTGTGCTTCCCTCAGGAGCATTTATCCTAAACGGTACATTTGGTCTTACCCCATATCCAGGAAAATTCCCATTCGCCGATGTTCCGTAATAAAGTATCAAAACCTGATTCCCCATTCCGGAAATCGTAGGGATAAAGGTCAGCGTAGGATTACTGGCATCATCTGAAAATTCATACCTGAAATCTCCATTTTCGGAAATTCCGCTGCAGGAAGGCGCTTCAGTAAACCGAATAGTTACGGGTGCAGAAGTAGCCATATTTCCATCATTGTCTTTGGCAATTGCCGTTAACTGATGCTGGCCAACACTACCTGACCAACTCACTTTCCATGGTTCAAAAGTAGCTGTACCGATGCTGTTTTCTCCTGCGAAAAATTCTACCTGATCTACCGAACCATCAAGGTCCTTGGCTATGGCCACAATATCAATCGGCCTTCCTTGAATAAACTCCTGATTATTGGATGGCGAACTTATGGCCACAACAGGCGGAATGTTTGCATCATTGCTCACAATCACCAAAACCTGGTCAGAATCCTCGTATTCCCCATTACTTACTGTCAAACTAAAACTATATATACCCTCTGTTAACCCACTGATAAGAGTGCTTGAAGCATTGGGATCATTTATCGTCGCCACACTGGGTCCGTATTCCTGTATCCAAAAGTAGGTCAGTTCACCACCATCAGGATCTGAACCAGACCCCGTTAAAGTTGTGGTTGCTTCCGGCAAAATAACTACAATGTTATTTCCGGCACTGGCAGTCGGCTGACTGTATGGCAATTCTCCTTCATAAGTAAAGGTCATTTTTCCAAAGTTTAGCTCTCCATTTCCAAAGGATATCCTTAAGATATTTTCACCTCCTACAAAAGGGATTCCCTCTACAGTCTGCGTTCTCCATTTATCCCAACCACCTGTGGTGCCAACAGAAATGTTATCCGTGATTTTCTTGCCGTTTAGTTCAAGCCAGAATGGGCCTCCACCACTTGCATTTCCGGAAGCATAGCGGAATTCCATTTTTTGCAGTCCTGCTTTTTCGACATTGACTGTGTATTCTACCCATTCCCCACTTACAATCCATCCTATGGTGGCCCCTTCTCCTGTGACAAATGCTGCATCTACACTTTCTTCTTTCCTGTAATCTCCCTCATTGTTGACCGAAACATCCGAATAGGAAATTCCCTGTCCTTTGCCTCCTTCAAAAACATCATAATTTCCAGCTTCGATAACTCCCGGAATTGCCCAAGCTGTCCCCAAATAAGGAACTTGGTCTCCTACTACTACGGAAACGATATTGGAGACTCCCAATTTTTCACCTTCAAAAACCTTCGCATAAAAATCATGCACTCCCAATGGAAGTTGGGCTGCTTTGAAATTATAGGGTTCTTCGGTCAGTTCTCCGATCTTTTCAGTACCTCTAAAAAATTCAACTTTTGTGGGGGTACCTTTTTCTACATTCAAACTCAGGTCCACGCTGCCATTGACATAGGCTTGATTAAAACTGACTGAAAGTTCACTTTCTATGTCCACATCATAGTTTGTGACCATGGTGCGGGCCGGAGCTTCCAGGGTAGTGCCATCCGAAAACAGTACCGTGATCGGGCTTTTTTCATAGTTATTGACCACATAGGTCCTCACTCCATCTTTGATAAACACAGCGGCCGTAGGGTAATTTGAGGTAATAGAAACATCCACTTTACCCATGGCATTCATCGCATGAAGCCAATAGTAAGTTTGGGCATCTGACACTCCGAATTTTAGGTTTCGATTGGGATAACTGTCATAAAGATCAATCGCTTTCTGAGGATCTGTAAAAGCCAGATACTTCCACATCAGGTCATGCCAAAGATTATCATTTGCCTCATTTCTTAAAATCCCAGTATTAGCAGCTATTTCATTCCAAAGCTTGGTAGCATAATCCTGATGATGTCCGAGATAAAGAGAACCCCCATGAATCGGATAGAGCTCTATGCCATAAGATGCAGCAATATCATTGGTCCAAAAAGTTCCGTTGTCGTAGGAATTGCCCCATACCCGAGAAACCAAACTGTACTGCTGTATAGGTCCAAAATTTCGCTCATGGATATCAAACCAATATTCTTCAATGGCCGTCTGCTCCGTAGTATAGAGATAAATTCCCAAGTCCCTGATTTCTTTATTGCCTGTGATGGTCCCCCAATGTATCAAGGAGGAATTGAACTGCATACTTTCTGAAGTGGATTCCTGATCATTTCCCTGTGGGAAACTTGCAAATCCATTGGCCCAACAATGCCCCGCATAAGGACTGAAATTTCTCAGAAACGGAAACATCGCATCACTCCGGTCCGGTGAAGCGGCATCCCGTACTAAGAGATTGACCATTTCTCCCCAACCTTCAGCCCAACCAGGTTCAAACTGTTCCAAAAATGCTGCTGCATGGATAAAATACCCCCAATGAAAATGGTGGTCATTCAGGTTGGTGTCCTGACCATGTCCTGCCGGATAACCAAGCATGGCTGACCAATCTTTGTTATAGTAAAATAAGAATGCCACCTGTCCGGGTTTGGCAGTCAACCAATCCTCCAATCTTTCTTTGATGGTCGCAATCATCTTGTCACGGGATTCTAAATTCCCCATTTCGTGGGCGATTCTTGCGGTCTGAATCAGACGATTCATCATCTGCCCCTCATTATAGGAATCAGTCCAGGTACTCAGACCGTCATTTTCCAGTTGTTTTACTTTTTGGTCCAACTCTGCTACACTAAAGCCCTCACTATAATTGGTCTGATAGGGAAGGGTGGGTAAAATACCATAGTATGTATTTTCCACGCTGAAGGAAGTACTTGCCATGGTTTTGATTTCACCCCTGACCGAGCTGTAACTCAAGAGGTCGGGTCGAGGTGAATCCGGCGCCAGATTGTCCCACTGATGGGGTAATAATCCTATCAAGGGGGCTGTTTCTTCCCCTTCTTTGATGTCATTTTCAATTACAAATTCTGTCCTGATGACAGAAGTTGCTTCGTCAAAATTCCAGGAAGCAGTCGTATTTGCAGGAAATACATAAGCGTATTTTTTATAGGATTCTGCAACCTGTGCAATATTGGTTGTGGTCAGGGGCAACATGGCCATAGACCAATAATCTTTCCCATTCAATGTGGATGAATAAACTTTTCCGCTTTGGGTCCAGGTACTTCCCGAAGGAGCATAAAACACAAAATCCGCTCCATTCCGTGCGTTTTCTATCATCAGCATTTCTCCTGAGATAGTCGCATTCCCAAGGTTGACGGTAATCTGAAGGTTGTCGTCTGTCTCTTTATTGAAATATAAAAATGGCATAGCCACCCCGGAAGTCACCTGCAAATGTTCGCCTCCATCATTCCAGTCTATGGTCACCGTCCAATCTGAATAGTCCGCCACTGTAGCTCGTTGTGCATTCAATCCTGCTAATCCCACCACGATAGGTTCCTGGTCATCATAGACACCCCAAGGAATATAACTGACCACCAAGCCAGCTGGCTTTGTTTTTAGAGCCATCGGGTAATTGAACAGATTGCTTACATGATTACTTTGAAGCAACAAGGACCACCAATCGTTTGTCGGAACAGGTTTGCCAATGGCGTTCTCACTGAGTTGGGGCGTACCGGGAGGAAATCCGTTCCTTCCCGCCGCATCAGTACCGGGAAATGTTGTGGTATAACCTCCATCGCCTATGGGCACAAACTGTGCTGATACATTCATATTCGAAAACAAAAAATAAATCATGATGAGGCTAAAAAATAATTTTAGATGACTTGCAGACATAAGTTTTTTGAATTGGGTGTATTGAAGATTGATCGCGAGCCCTAAAACTACTTAGGATTGTTCCATCACTTTGAAAAATGGCTACATCATAAGTACAACATGCCTGAAATTAAAATACTACAATCCCAAAACCATTTTAGCACTAAAGATAAGTGTGCATACCATGAGTCGGAAATATAATTCCCTCAAAAAATTAATTCAAATCTCACTTATTTCATCAATTCAATTTAAAACTCAAAACTTTTAATCGCTTTTTAACCTAATATTTTTGATAGGTTTTACATAAAAAAATTTCATTTCAGTCCTCGAATTCCATTTTTTACAAATCTTATCAAAAATCCCTTTTTTCAAATCCACTTTCAAAGTATCTTTTGGATGAATGAAAAAATGAGTGAATTTTCTCTTAACAAATAAACCTATGCACAAACACTTTCGACAAGTCATCAAAACCACCATTCCGTTTTTCAAATTTTCTCTTACATGTTTATTTTTGGTTTTTTTCATTTCCCTAACAAACGCCCAGGAAGGAAAAACATGGTTGCGTTTTGAGGGGTCATCGGGCCCCGGCAAAGGCAAGCATATTGTCTTGGTCAGCGGCGATGACGAATACCGTTCCGAAGAAGGCATGCCCATGCTGGGGAAATTACTCGCTCAGCATTACGGTTTTACCTGCACAGTACTTTTTCCGATCGAACCTGAAACAGGAAATATTGTACCCTCATTCCAAAACAACATCCCCGGTTTGGAACATTTGACCAAAGCTGACCTGATGATCATGTTGACCCGCTTTCGGGAATTACCTGATGAGCAGACCAAGCATTTTCATGATTACATATTGGCCGGAAAACCAATCATTGGATTGAGAACTGCCACCCATGGATTTCATTATGAAAAAAACAAAAACAGTCCCTACGCCAAATATGATTGGAGAAACAAAACCCAAGGATGGGAAGGAGGATTCGGAAGGCAAATCTTGGGGGAAACCTGGGTTGCCCATCATGGCGACCATGGCAAAGAAGGGGCAAGGGGACTTATCAGCGGAATACCCCAACAAGAAGACCATCCTATCTTAAAAGGAGTGAAAGACATTTGGGTAGCCTCAGATGTATATACTGTAAAAAATCTTGTTCCAGAAGCGCATGTGCTGGTGTACGGGGTTCCTACCTCAGGAATGACCGCTGATGCCCCTGTAAATTGGGAAAAATCCGTGATGCCCATGGCCTGGACAAAAGACTATCAGGTTGAGGGAGGTAAAAAAGGCAAAGTATTCACGACTACGATGGGCGCTTCTGTGGATTTGCAAAGCGCAGATCTGAGAAGACTTATCGTAAATGCGGTATTCTGGGGCCTTGATATGCCTGATAAAATTACACCTGACATGGATGTCTCCATTGTAGGAAAATACGAACCATCTATGTTTGGGTTTGGGACATTTAGGAAAGGGATGAAGGTGGGGGATTTCAGGTAAAATAGATTTAAGACGTGAGACATGAGACGTGAGACGACTTGTCCGCCGAGGCGGATGAGACAAGTTATCCGAAGTTTGTAACTTCGGATTCCTGAGTATTGAGTTTTTAACTCAATTCTCCAATCAATTGTATGTGATTAAAAACAAAAACAACCATGAACAAAATCGGATTTAATGTATTAGCTTGGTCGGCAAATATGTCGGATGAACTCAAACCTATTCTGGACAGATTGAAGAAAATCGGCTATGATGGAGCTGAGTTTTTTGTCGGCTCGGATGATGTTCCGGCTTACAAGCGAATCGGAGAACATTGCAAGAATATAGGTCTTGAAGTCACCACTGTTTGTGTGCTAAGCCCGGAAGAAAATCTAGTCAGCTCAGACCAAGCCATCCGGCAAAAAGGTTTGGAAAAAATCAAATGGATCATAGACCGGTCCCATGACTTGGGTTCCCAAGTGCTTTGTGGGCCTTTTCATTCTGCCTTTGCTACTTTTTCGAAAGCTGCCCCACAGGAAATCGAATATGCCCGCAGTGCCGAAATCCTCCATCAGGCAGGAGATTATGCCGCAGAGGCAGGCATCCTGTTGACTCCAGAAGCCTTGAACCGATTTGAATGCTACCTCTGCAATACCATGGAGCAGCTTTCCCATTTATTGAAAATCGTCAATCACCCAAATGTCAAAGCCATGTTTGACACCCACCATGCCAATATGGAAGAGAAGAAATTGGGCGACGCGATCCGAAGCATTGGTCCACGCTTGGCACATTTTCATATCAGCGAAAATGATCGGGGAACTCCTGGTTCAGGCCATGTCCCATGGGATGAAACTTTTGCCGCTTTGGCTGCCATCAAGTACAAAGGTTGGCTGACCATTGAGGGCTTCACCCGAAATGATCCTGATTTTGCCAATGCGATCGGGGTTTGGAGACAGTTTTCTGAACCTTGGGAAATGGCAGAAAGTGGGTATAAGTTGATAAGGGAAATGGGAGAAAAGCATGGGCTTTAGGTGTTACTCGTTAGTCATGCCATGATCAACATTTACAAATTCAAAAATTTCTAAAAAATATGGGCAAAATCCTTGTGTTATCCATCGCTTTCATCGCAAGCTTAAGTTTCCCCGGTTTTTCTCAGGAAAACCGGCCCAATATCATTTTCATCCTGACAGATGATCAAAGGTGGGATGCTTTGGGATTTGCAGGGAACAATTTAATCCATACTCCTGAAATGGACCGACTTGCCTCAGAAGGGGTGTTTTTTGAAAACGCCTTTGTAACCACACCCATCTGTGCAGCGAGTAGGGCCAGTATTTTAACGGGAACTTATGAGAGGACACATGGCCATACTTTTGGACAAGGGGAAATCAAACAGCAATTTATTGATCAATCCTATCCTGCTTTGATGAGAAATAGTGGTTACAACACCGGCTTTTTCGGGAAATTCGGTATCAATTATTCCGGTTTTGAGGGGCTTTTTGATATTGGTGAGAATTACGACAGGTTGGACCGCTACAAAGATAGAAGGGGTTATTTCTATAAAACCCTCGGGATGGATACAGTTCATTTGACCCGCTATACGGGCCAAAAAGCCATTGAATTTATTCGCCAAGCTCCCAAAGAAAAGCCATTTATGCTTTCTTTGAGTTTCAGTGCCCCGCATGCCCATGATCCGGCAGAGGAGCAATATTTTTGGGAGAAGGAATTTGATTCATTGTATGCATCACAATATTTTCCCGAACCTCTTTTAAGTGATCAGAAATATTTTGATGCGCAACCCGCCTATGTTCGGGAAGGTGAAAACCGTAACCGTTGGCATTGGAGATTCGACACCGAGGAAAAATACCAAAGGAGTTTGAAGGGATACTTCAGGATGATTTCGGAAATTGATCATGAAATCGGATTGATAAGGGAAGAGTTAAGAAAACAGGGAAAGGATAAAAATACGGTTATCATTTTCATGAGTGACAACGGCTATTTTTTAGGAGAACGTCAACTGGCCGGAAAGTGGTTGATGTATGATAATTCCCTGCGGGTTCCTATGATTATTTATGATCCAAGATCGACACAAAGCCGAAAAGTAAATGACATGGTTTTGAATATTGATATAGCGCCGACACTTTTAGATCTTGCCGGTCTGGAAATTCCAAAATCCTGGCAAGGTTTAAGCCTGACTGGATTTTTAGAGGAAAACAGTCCTGATTTGGAACGGGAAGATTTTATATGCGAACATCTTTGGCAGGTGGATATTATAGCACCAAGCGAAGGCCTTAGAACCAAAGACTGGAAATATTTCCGTTACATCAATGATCCCCAGCATGAGGAATTATATGATTTGAAATCAGATCCTTTAGAAAAGAATAACCTTGCCTTGAATCCTGCATTTCAGGACCGATTAACAGAAATGAGAGGAAAGTTTGAGGATAAAGAAAAGCAATTGAGAAAATAATCCATTTCAATACTTACCAACTTCATTTAAGATTCTTCAACCACTGATCAACCCTCTCATTAAAATCCTCCAGATTCTCCCAATGAAAAGCATGGCCGCTTTTCGGATAAATATGCAATATGGAATTGGGGATGGCTGCGGCAACTTCCTTGGTCATCCACTGAGGTGTAAATACATCTTCCTCACCTCCTAAAACAAAAGTCGGACAAGTCACTTTTTCCAAATCATCCAAAACAGAATGCGAAACACACGCTGCAGCCTGCCCTTCCAGCCCGATCAATGGTTGGGGATTGGGATCCAAAGCTGCATTTTTCCGGTCTTCCAACAAGCCTTTATGAAAATCCTCATCATCCCAAGACTTCTTGGAAAAAATCAACAACTGAATATACACACTGAATTCCTCGGGTTTGAGTCTTGCCTTACAATCTATCATATGCTGAAAAATGGCCTTGGCCGTATTGTCACATCTGGCCCAAGGACACATCAGCACCAAAGCTTTGACCCTTGTTGGGAAGTGAATGGCCAATTGCTGGGCGATGATACTACCCATAGATACGCCGACCACCTTTACAACCCCCAAACCCAAATAATCCAAAACCCCAATGCAATCCTGGGTCATTTGAAAGGAAGTGTAGGGTCCTGCAGGTTTGTCGGATTTGCCGACTCCTCTGTTGTCCACTAGGATACAGCGAAAGGATTTTGCCCAATGAGCTACATGTTTTTCCCAGACCGATCCCGGTGCAGTGATTCCCATGATCAAAAGCAAAGGTTCTCCCGAACCTCTTTCTTCGAAGTAGATATTGATTCCGTTGGTGTTTATTGTAGGCATGTTTTTCAATTTTTTTTAGAATGGCTACAGATATTTTCAGCCTATTCTACCACTATACAAATCCGAGATAGGGAAAATAAGATCGTAATCATTCCAGTTAAGGTTACCTTCTAATTGTACATCAGGGGATTCCTCCTTGCGTCGGAATGACGTCCCCTTTTTATCTTGGCTCCCATAAATTCTTCGGGGCAGGCATTGTCTCTTGGTTCTTGTTTCTTGGATCTTGTTCAAACTCAAAGCAATCTAACGTCTCAAATCTCACGTCTCTATTTCAACCCCGGCACCAATACCTCATTCACCCACTTCCCATCATGCAGCGTAACAAAATCCGGATCTTCAAGTGCCTCTTGTCCTTCATCCTCACAGATAATCCATCCGGCATATCCGGTATCTTTTAACCATTGGGTAATGCCTAACAGATCCACTTTCCCATTTCCCATCAGGGCAAACTCAGGATTTCCGTCCCAGTCCTTGTAATGTACATGGTTGATGATGGATTGGTATTCTTTCATTTTGGCTAGGGGATCCATGCCGCCGTTGATGATATGCCCCACGTCAGGGCACCAACCTGTAGCCGAGAGATCCAAGCCTTCCAAAATCACTTTATAATCTTCCTCAGTTCTGGTAATGGAGGTATGCGGTGAATTGGGATGAAAACTGCTTTCCACTCCTTTTTCCTTTGCCCTTCGGGAAACTGTATTCACTATATCCGTCAGGCTTTTTCTTCTTTGAACAAGGTCATGACGACCCGTCGGGATCTGAACGGTACAAAGAAGTGAACCTGGAAATCTCTTCAACAGCTCTATGGCATTGTCAGCTACTTTCCGCTCTTCTTCTGTCTCTTCTTTCCCGTTCCAGTCCAATGCTAAAGCAACAGCAGCCAATTCGATCCCCTGTTCTTTGAGTTTTTCCTCCAGCAAAACCGGATCTGAAAGTTTACCCATCCAAGAAAAAATAGGCTGGATTCCTGTAAAACCCGCTTTGGAAATGATCTCGATCATGTGACCCAATTGATCCCTGTAAGTTTCTCCGTTGTTGTTCATATACCAGGTATAAACCTCAGCGCCGAATTTGAATGGTAGTTTTTTCATTTTATTGATTATTATAGGTTTGATTGTTTTTCTCTAAGCTGCTCCACGTCTTTAATTTCAATTTCCAAAGGCTCCCCCAGTAACTTTGAACCGGTCTCAATAATTAAATAAGCATCCTCTACCCGAATACCTCCAAAATACCTGTATTGGGCTAATTTTTTGTAGTCTATGAAATCACTGTGCCGATTTTCTGCCTGCCACTGTTCGATCAGTTTTGGGATAAAATAAATCCCGGGTTCGATGGTAATTACAAATCCTTTTTCAAGTTCTTTCCCCAATCGGAGTGATTTCAGGCCAAACTGACTGCTTTTTTTAAGCTCTTCTGTGTATCCTACATATTCCTCCCCCAAATCTTCCATATCGTGGACATCCAATCCCATCATATGACCCAAACCACACTGAAAAAACAAAGCATGGGCTCCCTGATCCACTGCTTCATCCAGATTGCCTTTCATGATTCCCAGATCATTCAATCCCTCTGCCAGTTTTCTGCATGCCAAGAGATGAACCTCTTTGAATCTAATCCCGGGCCTTAATGCCGCAACAGCAGCTTGGTAGGCATTGAGTACGATTTGATAGATTTCTTTTTGGCTATCGGAAAACCTGGATCCAACCGGAATTGTCCGCGTAATATCACCTGCATAATGCATATCCGACTCAGCACCAAAATCCCCCAAAAGCATTTTTCCCTCCTTAAGGGTATTTGAATAATTATGGTTATGTAGAATCTGTCCCTCAATGGTAATGATTGGAGGGAAGGAAACATTACCGCCATGGGAAAGTGCTTCTCCGGTCACAAGGCCAAGAAGTTCATATTCTTTCATTCCGGGTTTGGCTTGTTGCATCAATTTTTTGTGCATGCTTACGCTGATATTCACCGCCTTGGTTATTTCCAGGATTTCCTCATCCGATTTGATTGACCTTAAAGAGACTACTGACTTAATAAAATCCACAGAAACCAGGGAAGGGATTTCCTGTGGAGATTTATTGAGCCAACTAGCGAGCTTTTGTAAATTTTCCGGTCGATAGGGAGGTAGATAATGGATTGGCCGATCGGACAGGGAAGCCAAAAACTTAGTGATTTCACTTTTCGGTTTGGTTTTTTCTACTCCTACCTTTATTGCCAAATCAGAAAGCGGAGGATGAGGCCCTTGCCAAATCGTTTCTTCAGTGGTCAAATTGTCTCCAAATAAAATCTCCACATCCTGATCAATATCTATGACCGCTGTAAGCCCCGGCATATCCAACCCAAAAAAATAAAGAAAGGTACTGTCCTGCCTAAAGGGATACCAGTTGTCCTTGAAGTTGCTGCTGCTTTCTTCATTCCCCAAGAAAAGCAGGACCCCTGAGCCCATTTTTTTCTTTAATTGAGCCCTGCGTTCTTGATAGGTAGCTGTTGAAAAGATTTTATTCATGTTTTAATAATTGGTTGGATACTTAGGTTAAAATCGCAATTCATTTCTTTTAATTTATCTGTCAAATAAATAAAACGGTTGAATCCATTGCCTTTTCTTCCGTCTTCCGTCTTCCGTCCCATTTAAACAGCTTTTGGCCTAACCAGAAAGATAGCGTCTATTCATAAGTTTACCTCCCCCCCGCTGGTAAACTTCTTAACCAGAAAGTCTTCATCGTTTCCCTGAGATGTAGAGAGGTGTTTTCCCTTTCATTGATCCCGTGGGCCCGCATCGGATAGGACATCATGGAGAATTGTTTGTTGAATTTGATCAATTTGTTCACCAGCATTTCGAAACTCTGGTAATGCACATTATCGTCTGCCGTGCCATGGATGACCATCAGGTCTCCTTGTAGGTTTTCAGCATAAGTGATAGGGGAACCATCAATGTATCCTTTTTCATTGTCTTCCAGTAATCCCATGTACCGCTCCTGATAGGTAGCATCATAAAGCCTTTGGTCGGACACAAAGGCCAAGGCCAAACCTGCTTTATAAAATTCCGGAAAGCGGAACATTAAATTAAGCGTCATCTGTCCTCCTCCACTCCATCCCCAGGAACCTACCCTAGAAGGATCGATAAAATCATAGGTTTTGAGAATCTTTTCAACCGCAGCTTTTTGATCATAGGATGCCAAAATGCCGATCTGCCCATAAATGGATTTGCGCCAATCTCTTCCTCTTGGTGTTTTGGTACCGCGATTATCAATGCTGATGACTACATATCCTAATTTTGCCAAGTAGTGATGCCATAAGTCACCATCCATCCAAGCATCCTGAACGGTAGAACTTGCAGGTTCCCCATAGACAAAAGCGATCAGTGGATACTTTTTGCCAGGATCAAAGCCCTTCGGCTTGATCATCCATCCATCCAGAACCACATCTCCGATATCCACCTTGAAAAATTCCTTAGGATTCAGACCCAAATCGGAATACTTCTGCTTTAATTCCTGATTTTCTTCCAAGACCCTGATATTTTTATGGTTTGGTAAGCTGACCAAGGAATAAACCGGAGGAGTGGTGGTATTTTGGAAGGTATGAATGGCAAATCTGGAATCAGTCGAAATTTGATATGCATTTTGTCCTGAAAGATCTAAGGGGGTAATCCGCTCTGCTTTTCCTCTTTTCTTAAGCGAACTGCGATAAAGGTAACGTTGTGTGAAATTGTCTGGAGAAGCGATGTAATACACATAACCGCTGGCAGGATCTATATGACTGATGCGTTCTACATCAAATTCCCCCGCAGTTACTAATTCGGCTGATTTGCCATCTCTGGAAACTTTATACAAATGCAACCAACCATCTCTTTCGCTGGTCCATGTAAAATATTTCTCCCCATCCAACCAACGGATATTGTCATGAATATCCAGAAAAGCATCGTCCTCTTCGACCAAGATTTTTGACAAATCCATGGTCTGGATATTTGCAGTCCAAACTGTATTGGTATTTTGGCGGCGGTTAAGCTGTTGCACCATCACTTCCTGAGAATTAGGGATAAAATCCATTCTTGCCAGGTAGTTGTTTCTGGGATCTCCCGGAAAATCAAACCACCTGGTCTCTCCTCCTGAGGCGGAGACTACCCCGACTTTAACCGCTGACAAGGTGTGCCCAACCTTTGGATAAGGTAAAGGGATGGGCTTTGAATAAATGGAATCAATATTATTGATCAAATAAAAAGTACCTACCCCTTTGGTATCAGAACGCCAATAAGCAATGTTCTCCCCATCGGGGCTCCATCTGAATCCGTCTCTGCAATTTAATTCTTCCTCGTATACCCAATCAAAAGTCCCGTTGATGATGTCTTTATCTCCATCTGCGGTAATTTGGGTTATTTGCCCTGATCCGAGAGATTCCACAAAGATGTTGTTTTGACTAACGTACCCTACTCTGGTAGCATCGGGTGAAAATTTGGCGAACATCAGCGTGGTAGCTGGGATTCCTTTGCCCAATTGACTCAGTTTGCGGGTTTGCAAATCCAGAACCCAATAATCACCTCGGGTATGATACCGCCAAACTTTCCTGGTATTGGTAAAAATAAGCAGTTTGCTGTTGTCTTCTGACCAATGATAATCTGCCACAGTCAGCGGTTTACTAAGCCCGGAAGGAATTAACTCTTCAGCAGAAATCAAGATTGATCTATCGCCTGAGCGCGCATCGTACCGAACAATATCATCCCCTTCAATTCTATTGCTTTTTTCTATGCTGGAATATCCTGAGCCGTCTTTCATCCAGCGTATTGGACCAAATCGATTCTGCCTGTAAATACCGTTTTTGTAGATATCAGGTAAGGTGAGTTCTGATTGAGAAAATACTTCTCCCCCTAAAAAAAACATAAATAAAATTACTATATACCTCATCATAATATGGTTTAAATCATCAAAGCATTATTAAATATTACCAAAAGAGTTAAAGTCTGTAATATACCTTGTGTTGATCAAACCAACAACCTTGAATCGCATAAGCAGCAGTAAATTATTTCAAAGAATTTGAGCGTAAAACAGTACAAAAGCATTTTTAAAAGTTTATAAAGAGCTGATTTCAAGTTTTTGAATTTTGACTAGTTACTTCTAATCATTATTAGAAATACTTTTTTCAATAAACTGCCGGTTTAATTCATCCGAATCACCGAATTCAACCCTCAGTTCTTCCAATCTGGTATGCAGGCTTTTTTTGATATCAGCGTAGTTAGGGTCATTGTATACACTGTTCATTTCATCGGGATCATTTTTCAAATCATACATTTCCCATTCGTCTACATCATAATAAAAATGAATCAGTTTATACCTGTCGGTTCTCACCCCATAGTGCCTTTTGACCATATGGGGGCCCGGATATTCATAATAATGATAATAAATGGCATCCCTCCAGGGAAGAGTACCTCCGGAAGCCAAAGTTCGCCATGATTTTCCCTGCATATCTGATGGAATGGACAATCCGGCATAATCCAAAATTGTAGGAGCATGGTCTAAATTCAAAACCATTTCATTCACCACGGTGCCTGGTTTGATTTCCTTGGGATACCTGACCAACAGCGGTGTACTGAGTGATTGTTCGTACATGAAGCGCTTATCATACCAACCATGCTCACCCAAATAAAATCCTTGATCAGAAGTGTAAATAATAAGGGTTTTATCCAAAAGGCCCTTAGCCTCCAAATAATCTAGTACCTTTCCGATACCATCATCTACCGATTTCACTACTTTCAAATAATCCCTCAAATAACGGTGAAACATGAATTTTGCAAGTTCTTCTTTAGGGGGCATTTCTTTTAAGAATGCTTCATTGGTAGGGCTGTAAACGGCATTCCAAGCTTGCATTTGCTCTTTTGTCATCCTCCCGAAAGGTGCCACTAAACGGCTGGGTTCACCGGTAAAAGGATTTTTCTCAAACTTCATGTCCCAGCCCCAGAACATATCATTGACTATCTCCATTTCCTGTTCCTTTGCTGCACGCCCTCTCCCTGCATACGCATCAAAAAAGTTATGGGGAAATTCAAACGCTATATCCTCATAAAGATCCAGGTATTTTTCTTCAGGCATCCAATTCCGATGGGGGGCTTTGGTATGGTAATTAATGGCAAATGGTTTTTCCCTATCCCAATCATTTTCAAGCCAATCAACTACAAACTCTGGGATAAGGGCTTCACAATGGCCTTCAAACTTCAACTCTTCCACACCATTCCTTATAAATTCCGGGTTATAATAATTGCCTTGATCGGGCAGGGTCAGTGAATAATCATATCCCTGAGGCTTGCCGGAAAGGTGAATTTTCCCAATCAGGGCGGTTTCGTATCCTGCTTCCCTTAACAATTTCGGGTAAGTCATCTGACTCCAATCAAATGGCGCAACATTGTCCACTTTTCCGTTCAAATGACTGTACTTACCAGTAAGCAAAACAGCGCGGCTTGGAGCACAAATGGAATTGGTCACAAAACTATTTCTAAAAAGGGCTCCTTCTTTAGCCAATCGGTTCATATTTGGGAAATACACAGTGTCCAAAAGCCCCAGCCCATAAGTGTGCAAAGCTTTTTGGGTATGGTCATCCGTCATGATGAACAGAATATTCGGCCTATCCTGTGCCATGGCTGTTCCGAAATGAAGTATAAACAAGACGAATATTAAAAACAGTATCCCTTTGTTTTTCATTTTTGTTATTTTCTAGAATTGATCATTATTAGCCTCTATGCATTTTCCAAACAATTCAACAAACCATCCACGCCAAAAAACTTTGAAAAGACAAATCCCTGTATCTAACTTATTATCATCCCCATATTATAAGAATTGATTTCAAAGCAAGTCTATGGATTTCCCCCTAATTGATGGATGGTATTCTGAATCAATCCATCTACTTTTTCGCCTTTCTCACTCTTTAGATGGAAATCAATCTCCATTACCCAAGTAGGTTTTATATTCGGGATGGTTAGTATGATTGATTTTTTGTCCATGCTCAAGGTCACATTAGTAACTTCCAATGTTTGTTCATTATAATGTTTTGATCCGTACTTTCTGGACCTTAATAAATCCCAGGTTTTGACAGTATAGTTATTGATATCCTCCACACTGTTTGTTTCCAATTTATCTGTAAAGGCCAATTCAATACCGTCTTTTCTGATCTTCAATCCTTTTGGGATATGCATTGGTTTTTCGGTAACCCTGATCCTGTATAGACCTCCCAATTGTGGCTGTGTAGATCCCCAAGCAGATAAACCACACAAATACAATTGCTCATCACCTGGATTGAAACGTCCGCGCATGACTCCTGTTGAAAATCTCGGTATAGGAAGTTCAAATATCCCGCCCTGTACTTGTTCTCCAATTTTTTCAAATGGCACTACAAAAACTTTTCCGTAACCGTAAGAAAAATTCAACAGTTGCCCGTTCAATGCTCCCCATTTTTTACTGTCCACCCACAAGAGTTCGGAAGGAGATTGGTCTCTTTCCCTTTCCACCCATACCAAGGGCTGCTCCATGCCTGTGTCAGTACTGTCTGAAGGAGGGTTAAACCCGAACATATTTCCATAGAATCCGCCTTCCTTGACCCAATTGATGCGGTTCATTGGATTCCAATGTCCCTCTTGGTCTGTCACTATAAAAGTACCATCGGGATTGATACAAACTCCATTTGCAGCCCTGAATCCTTTGGCAATAATTTCAGACTTCGAACCATCCTTGCTGACCTTCATTAAGGTCCCATGTTGTGGCACCAATGCCTCTCTGGCATGCCTTGCGCTTTTGGCATAATAAAAATTACCCGCTTTATCCGTTTGAAGCCCCATGGCAAATTCATGAAAGTGATCCGTGACCTGATGGTCATTGTTGAAGCTTTCATAAAAATCAGTTTCCATGTCTCCATTGAAATCATGTAATCGGACAAGCTGATCTCTACAAGTGACAAAAATTTCCTCATTGACAACTTTGATTCCCAAAGGTTGAAACAAACCTGAGGCTATCCGCTGCCAAGTGAGCTTCCCAGAATTTTTCATGAAGCCCTCCACCAGCCAAACGTCTCCATCGGTAGAACAGATCACTCCCTTGTTGGGGTCTTTGAAAAAGTCAAGACCACTCAATCTGAACTGATTTTTCCATGGACTGTCAAAAGGCGGATTCATGATATCCACCTGAAAAGGACCTTCCTGCTCCCCAATTTGGATTTCGGTGGTTAATTTTTGAGGATATCTTGCAGGACCTCCTTTGATGAATGGGTTCAAATCTTCCGGCGGGCTGGATGATTTTGTATATTGCGCTAACCCTTCAAGCCCTTGTTTAGCGATCAATAATTTGATTTTTATGGATTGAGAGGAAACAAGTTCCATGACGGTAAACCCATTCTGATCTTTTAATATAGCTCCCTCCCCCAATAAAGCAACAGCTGTTCCGGAAGGGGCGATTCTCATTTTCAAAGGTTTATCAGAAGCTGAAATGTTGAAAGTCCGTGTGAATACCGGCTGATTTTGTACTGTCTCCAAACCGAATGTTTCCAAGATTTTTGCATTGCCCACCGTGTAGGAAATAATCACCTTATCGTCATATTGATAAAGCCCCTTGTAATGAGCCCATTCTCTAGGTAATGGCCCAAACTTCCTTTTATCCCTGGCTGTAAACCTCGGATCATCAAAACTGCCTGTATTGGGGTTAGCCCAAGCAGGTACCACAGGATTTTCAAAATGGAGATCACCTATTGTCCTTGGGGAAATATTGTGTTTTTCATTAAACAGAATTGCTTCCCAGTCTATAAAGCCTTCGCCTGTCCATGCTCCTGCCACTCGCATAAGGTCATGGTCAAACATCATCCAAGCATTGCCTGCTGCCACTCCTCCATTCCCCTGATCCAATCTTACTGCGATTCCTTTGTAGGCATAATTGGCCTTGGTCAAATTTTCATCGGGTAAAGGTGAAGGTCCGGAAGACCTTTCTCTAGGCGGAGCGTTCAAACCCACCAATTCATAGGTATTGATCAAAAAATTACCATAATCCATTTCTGCCCAAGGCTTGAATTCCTTAGGGGCAGGGCCAATACTCCCTCCACTCGGCAAGCTGACCAAATAAGCTGAATCTAGATTGAAATATTGATCAGGATTCTTTTCCAATAAAAAGGTCTCACGGATATAATGAATGAGATCGTATTTTTCCACAGGAGTCAGATTGACCTGCGGAGGCATGGAACCATAGCCTCTTGTCAAAGTTTGGTAGATAGAAAAAGGATCACTGCCTACTTTAAATGAATCTTTCCAGAATTTAAAAGCCGTGGGAAGAGAGCCCTCCTGTTCATGATTCCCGTGACAATTGAAGCAAATATTGTTGTAGATATGTTCTCCTGTCCTAATGGATTCTCCATGTCTATCTCCCCATGCCTCCAACAATCCTCTATGGTCCAGGTTTTTTTCAAAATCCGGAAGGTCTGATTCTGACAAAATAAATCCTGCAATAGCATGGGATTCAGTATTCTCACTTTTATCAGCTTGATTACAACCTATCATCAAAATGAAAACAAGTAGTAAATACATCCTGGATCTAATGCTGTTCATTTTTTTATTTTTTGAGAAGAAAATTTTATTTCCCCTTTAATTCCTCATCCGGTACCGCCATGGTATGATTAGCCAAGAGCACATACTTACCCTTCACTTTGGCGTAGGTTCTCATGAAATGATAGGTTGTTGGGCTTGGGCCCCTGTCCACTATGGTAAACCCGCTTACCACGCCTGTTTTTCCCAAAATCACCACAGTTTGGTCACGGGAAACCCTCCCCTTGGTATTGTCAGCCTGACCATTTTGAATCCGATTTGCCTTAGAAATTACTGCTTCCTTACCATCAATCAAGCTGGCATGATTGTGTACCCAAACAAAATCTTCAGCCAACAGACTATTCAAAAACTCCACATTTGACTCCAAAAGGGCTTTTTCCCAGCCTAGGTCCAGTTTCAATAGTTTCTGATGGTCTTGGGTTTGTGCTACAGATATGAATGCCAAACAGCAAAGGATAAAAGACGTTATTATTATTTTTTTCATGGTATTTTAAAGCTCGTTCAGAAATACGGAAATCATATTTTCTTTTTAATGTCTTTCTTGATTCTAGATTCTTATCCATCGTCAATGAGTCTTTACCTTAATTCCAGAGTAATAGACTTCTCCTAACGTCGAAGTGACAAGGAGAGGCCTTCTCTCAACTCATTCCTCTTCTTGTTTCTTGGCTCTTGATTCTTGGCTCTAATAAACCTCCTCCTTCAAACTCACTTCTCCATCGGATGTTCCTTCAGCAACTCAGCAGGTGAATAGAAACCCTTCCTATCTGCCACTGAGGCCCGGACCTCTTTTACTTTTTCGGGCCGGATGGGAGAAGCTTGGTTGCCGAAGGAATTTCTCACATAAGTCAGGACTGCGGCAATTTCATTGTCATTCAACATGCCTTCATAAGGAGTCATCGGAACTTGTCCCGGATATTCTCTTCCCAATACTTCTATCGGACCTAATAAACCTTTAAGAACCAGTTTGATCAACCGTTCCTCACTACCCAATACCCAAGGCGTACCTACTATCGGTGGAAACAACGAAGCAGAAAGCCCCCTTCCATCGGGCTGATGACAGGTGCTGCAATAACCATCCCTGCTATAGATCTCTTTCCCCATGTTGAACAGTTCCAGATCACCTCCAGAGAGATTGGATTTGATGTCTTCTTCTTTTTTCTCCCGGACGGTCAAGTCATTAATATGAGCAACTGCCGCTTCATGGGCATGTACCATCCAATCGTCCAATGGCATTTTCTCCGCTTCAGCCAAAATCGGCAATCCTTTTTCTCGAGGCAACCAAGATGCCGCTACTATGGCTTCCAATCTTACCCTGCCATGTTCATCTTTCACCGCTTCCATCAATAGTTTATCCTGGTCCTTGACCTGATGCCCTGTATACCTCAAGACCCTTACTGCTGCTGCCCTTGCCTGGTAATCTTTGGCTTTCAGCAATTGTCTAAGAATATCCTGGTCAACTTTATTCACTCCCCAAGTCACCCATAATGCCTCGGTTAAATAATGCTCATACTTGGAATTATTTTTATCCAAACTTGCTGCCCAGGTTTTGATAGCTGAAGTGACTTCATCCGCATTCCGTCCTCTCAATTCTCTCCTGGTTCTATATCGTGCCCTGAATTCAGGAAGTTTCAAGTTATCCAATAACTCAGGGATACTGGCCCCATCTATTTTGGGAGGGGTCACCAAAGGTCTGGAAGGATAGGTAATCCTATAAACCCGTCCATGAACATGGTCACGAAGCGGATCCCTTGCATTATGCTGCATGTGACCTATCAGGACATTGTGCCAATCTATAAAATACAGAGATCCATCTGGTGCAAATTCCATGTCCACAGGCCTGAAATTCCTGTCCGTTCCTTTTACAATGTCCTGTCTGAATTTGGTGGTAAAACCTGTTCCCTGATCGATCATCTGATGTTGTTTCATACCCAAAAATCCAATCGTATTGGCAATCAACATGTCGCCTTGTACCTCATCTGGAAAATGTCTGCTGGAAACAAATTCCAAACCGGAAGTTGGCCGGACTCTTTGGGATTCTTCTATCAGATTTTGGGATTTGTGGGTGGCTTCGCCATACCGTGGAAATACAGATCCCGGCATCATCCACCTCACGTCCGGGCCTGAAGTTTCGGCAAAGAAATTCTGTCCCCAATCATCAAAAGCTATACCCCATGGATTGGGAATGGCCAATTGTGCGGTTCTTTCCAAATGACTCCTGGAAGGATTGAATCTGTAAAAACCGCCGTTGGTGGCCCTGACCGGGCCATAGGATGTTTCCACATTGGTATGCAGGAATACACCCTCTCCCATATAAATCGCCCCGGAAGGATCTGCTGCAAAAGCAGAAATCACATGGTGTGTATCATGGTCATCAAAGCCGCTCAAAAGAATTTCAACTTTATCTGCTTTGTCATCTCCATTGGTGTCAATCAGGATTTTCAGGTTTGTACCTTGGGATACATACACCCCTTCCGGAGCAATTTCAAAGCCCATGGGCAAATGAAGCCCATCTGCAAAAATCGTCTGCTTGTCTGCCTTTCCATCTCCATTGGTATCTTCCAAAATAATGATTTTATCATTTGGTTTACTGTCACCCGGTTTGTAATGCGGGTAACTTGGACAGGTAGCAACCCAAAGCCTTCCTTTGTTGTCAAAACTCATCTGAACAGGATTTGCCAAATCGGGAAATTCTACTTCAGAAGCAAAAAGATCAATTTTGTAACCTTCAGGAACCGTCAATGTATTTAAGGCATCTTCTCCATAAAGGTATTCCAAACTACCATTTTGTTGGGGATTGAAATTGGTCTGAACGGGTGGAAGATCCCTGGTGTTTTGATCTGCCGCAACCAAATCCATTTTTTCACCATTGGATGCCTTCCAAATGGCCTCATCCCTTATGGCCGTCATTTGTCGGATTTTCTCCAATTCCGCCGGATAGTTGTCCGGCCCAAAAGGCTTGTAGCGTCTTCCATAAACATGGACTCCATTGGGGGATTTGTAATCACTGTGCCACATCCAGTTTTTTTCCATAACCATTTCTTGGATCAATTCCCGATGTTGTTCAGTTTTTGGTTTTACTTTCCCAAAAACTTTATCCGCCAACAACACCGCTAATTTTTTATAACCTTCCTCATTCAATTGGGAACCATCAATGGTCAAAGGCTCATCGGAGGAATCATACCATTTTTTGAAAGGTTCAAAAGCATCCACAAAAAGCACTTGGTTTTTTTCCGAAACCTCTTTCATCGCCTTGGTGTACAACAAAAGGTTTTCATTTTCCTTTTTACCATTCGGCAAATCCCTTAAAGTAGAAAGGTCCTCAAATGCTATAGGTGAAATAATCGCAAGCTTGGGTGAATATGTTCCATTATATTGTTGGCGAAGGGTATGTTTGATAAATGCATCCAACTCGGCCTTATAATTATCCAGCCCCTCTTTTCCCTGAAAAGACTCATTATAACCAAAAAATGCCAAAATAATATCTGCTTCATGTCTGCTTAACCATTCATCCGGAGTTTCATAATGACCTTGGGAGTCAGAATAATTAGCCAATTCGGTCTGAAAATCCTCAGCCCCGGGAAATGCCCATGGAGATACCCTTCCTGAATGCGGTCTGAAACCGGGAGTATTACCTGCATCAGCCATATTTCGGATATACAACAGACTATCTGGAAACCTGACATGCATTTCTGTTTCAAATGTCCCATATTCCATCATCCGCGAGCCCAGATTATTTCCGACGAGCATGATGTGTGCTCCTTTTTGGAATTCCAAGGACTCATCTTGGCTACATTGGAATGCAGTCATCGAAATCAAAAATAAAACAGCTATCCTGATGAGGCCATTGAGTCTGATTCCTGAGGGATTTATTTTTTTCATAAGGTATTTTTAGAAAGAACAGTGGGAATCTGTCCAATTTGGTTCAAAATTCTAATGTCGAAGATTCCTAATAAATAAGTATATGCTATCCTGCATTATCCTGTTTGGAAATCCATAAAAGGTATAAATAGAAAAATAAATAAGCAAATCAGAAAATGCCTATCGGTAAATAGATTATTTGTTAAACAAACCACCCTACAGTACAGGATACTTTTTTGATAGAAACAAAGGATAATTATTATTGGACAATTCAATTAAATTCACTTAAATTTTAAAATGGTTTCAGACACTTTATGGATTTGGCAGTTTTTGGGAAGACTTCATCCTATGATAGTCCATTTCCCTATTAGCCTGATACTTTTTGCGGCATTTCTTGAGTTATTGACCATAGGTAAGCCTAATTCAAAATTAAGACCCGGCATAAATCTTATGCTCAAAGCAGGGATTATCAGTGCTTTTCTTTCTGTATTGTTGGGATTGTTGCTGGCTGGCAATGAAGGGGTTTCGGGAGATTTGTTGGATCGGCACAGGTTGACAGGGATTTTAACAGGAATTGGAAGTGTGCTGATCCTTGTATTCCTGCAACTTTCTATCAAGCAGCAAGGGTTTATCAGATGGTTTAGGGTTTCCCTATTCCTGACTTCTTTATCAGTAATAATTACGGGCCATCTTGGTGCTGCTTTGACCCATGGAGAAAATTATCTGACTGAAACATTCCCTTGGGAATCATCCAATAATTATCAGACCCCTAGTTTTGAATTGACCAGATATGGAGATATCTCTGCAGGATTAAGCCTTGAAAAGGAAATCCAACTGATCGGTGAGGTCAGGACCATTTTGGCACATAACTGCTACAAATGCCATAGCGGTGCCAAAGTAGAGGCAGATTTAAGACTGGATTCCAAAGAAGCTGTTTTCAAAGGAGGTGAATCGGGAGCAATCCTTAAGGCAGGGAACGCATCTTCCAGTGAGATCATCAGGAGAATAAGTCTTGCTAAAAGCCATAAAGATGTAATGCCTTCTAAAGGAAACCTTTTGAACAAAGATGAAATTGCTCTTTTAGGTTTTTGGATTGATCAAGGCGCACCTTGGCCCGATGAAGCAGAAAATCCAAGCATATACCGAGTTGCCAAAATGGAGCCCCGTAAACCCGTTCCTCCGAAATCCAGTGAAGGTTTAGACAACCCTATTGACTTATGGGTGGACTTGTATTTCAAAGAAAACGGGATTTCGTGGCAGCAAACTGTGGATGACAGGACCTATCTTCGAAGGATATACCTCGATGTGATAGGTTTGGTGCCTTCCCCTTCAGAATTGGAGCGTTTCTATCTGGATGAAAGACCCGACAAAAGATCTGTTTGGCTTAGAAATCTCTTGGACCGCCAAGATGACTATGCCCAGCATTGGTTGACTTTTTGGAATGATAACCTGAGGAATGACTACACAGGCACAGGCTATATCACCAATGGCCGGTACAACATCACCGATTGGCTTTATAAGTCACTCCAAGAAAACAAACCTTACCACCAATTTGTCAAGGAACTATTGAATCCTACTGAGGAATCCAAAGGCTTTATTGAAGGTATCAAATGGAGGGGAACAGTCAATGCCAGTCAAAGGACAGAAATGCAGGCTGCCCAAAATGTCGGACAGGTGATTTTAGGACTGAACCTCAAATGTGCTTCCTGCCATGACAGTTTTATCTCAGATTGGAAATTGGAGGAAGCTTATGCTTTCGCCAATATTTTTGCGGACAGTACTTTGGAAGTCAGCCGTTGTGAAATTCCCACCGGAAAAATGGCAGGAACCAAGATCCTCTGGGAAGAATTGGGAGAAATTGACAGTACTGCCACACGTTCCGAAAAATTACAGCAATTATCCGAATACCTGGTGCAACCTGCCAACGGCCGTATGTACCGGACAATAGTCAACAGGGTTTGGAAACAAATGATGGGTAGGGGCATGGTGGAACCCGTGGATGAGATGGACAATGAACCATGGAGTCAGGATTTGTTGGATTGGCTGGCCTCAGAATTTGTGGACAGAAATTACGACCTCAAAGAGCTGATCTATTTGATAGCCTCATCCAGAATATACCAGTCCGGTTCCATTGGCGTAAAAAGTCCGGAGCTTCTTCTTTCAGAAGATTATAAATTCACCGGTATGGTCAGGCGGAGGTTGACAGCGGAACAGTTTTCAGATGCCATCAGCTGGATTTTCTATCCTGTGTTTGATGAAAAAGAATTTAAATATAAGCCTAACCAGCTGTTGACGGAACAAAAGCCAACAACCGAATTCCCCAGAGCATCTTTGGTAGCCAACAACAGTTTTCTGACCGCCATGGGCAGACCCAATAGGGAGATTGTCTCCACAAGCAGGGACTCCCAGGCCAATCTGCTGCAATCCCTTGAACTGACTAACGGAGAAAAACTCAATGATGTCCTTCATCAAGGGGCGGAGTTATGGAAAGAAAAATACCCATCTAGCGATGAGATTATCCAAGAGGTTTTTGTCCAAACCTTAAACAGAAAACCAAGCCAAAAAGAATTTCAGATAGCCAAAGCGGCATTGGGGGATCAACCGGAAACAGATAAAATACAGGATTTATTTTGGGCGGTTTTATTACTTCCTGAATTCCAGTTAATTTACTGAACCATGAAAAACAACCTGAACAGAAGGGATTTTCTTAAAAAAACAAGTGCAGCCACCATTGCAACGATGGGATTGGGATCACCGATCGCAGGTCTGTTTTCTTCCTGCAATACCAGAATATCCATCCCCGCTTCTACAGATACAGTTATATTATTGTTTATGGCCGGTGGAATGGCCCATACCGAAACCTTTGACCCCAAAAAATCTACCCCTTTCAGAAAAGGGATGGAATCAAAAGAGGTATTGAGTACTTTTCCTTCATTCCCTACAGCTTTGGATGGCATTCATTTTTCTGAAGGATTGGAATCCATAGGGAAAATCATGGACAAAGGCACCTTGATCAGATCTTATGTTGCCGCAGACTTGGGGCATATCCTGCATACCCGGCACCAATATCACTGGCACACCTGCTATGAACCTCCACAATCAGTGGTAGTTCCACATATCGGTTCTTGGATAGCCAAGGAATTGGGACCTCTTAATCCGGTCATTCCTCCATTCATTAATATTGGCCAAAGGTTTACAGTTGGTGAAGGTGAGGAACTGAAAGCCTTCCATAGTGCAGGATTTTTGGGAAGTGAATTTGGACCATTTTTAATTCCTGACCCCAGTACGGGGCTGGAAAGTGTCAGACCTCCTGTGGGAATGTCCACCAGCAGGTTTGAGGCAAGGAACCAACTCTATGAAAATCTGGTCAAAGAAAGCGCCATGGGAGAATTTGGCAGCGACTATCAAAAAGAGTCCCTTAAAAGATCCATGGAACAAGCCTACATGTTGCTGAATTCTCCGGAAGCCACGGCCTTCGACCTCAGTTTGGAACCCAAGGAAAGCTATGATATGTACAATACCGGGAAATTTGGCCTTGGCTGTCTTTTGGCCAAAAGGCTGGTGGATCAAGGAGCAAGATTTATCAGCGTGACTACCGAATACGAACCTTTCTTTGGCTGGGATACCCATGACAATGGCCATACCCGATTGAAGGACATGAAAAAAATGATCGATGCCCCGATAGCCCGCCTGATACAGGACCTGGATGAAAACGGAAGATTAGACCGTACCTTGGTCATTGTTGCCAGTGAATTCAGCAGAGACATGCTGACAGAGGGAAGGCCTGAACTCAAAGTACTGGATCAGGTAGAGGTTCCTGACATTATCGAGGATATGAAAAATTATGGCATGCACCGGCATTTTACCGATGGCTGTTCCATTTTAATGTTTGGTGGCGGGGTAAAAAGAGGCCATGTTTATGGCAGAACAGCAGATGAAAGACCCTGCAAAACAGTGGAAAAGCCCATTAAAATTGATAGTATTCACCAAACGATTTACCATGCCTTGGGCATCTCACCCGACACGAACTATGAAATCGAAAAAAGACCGTTTTATACAACTCCTGATGGACACGGCAAAGCAGAATTAGATTTGCTGACTTAAAGCTAAAATCCCATAATTGGGCAATATAGCCTATGAATGGTTTTCTAATCAATGCTATTTAACTTAACTTGAAAATCCTTTCGTCTAAGAATATTTCTCAAACCATTTCAATCAATTAACCCGATAAATCCAGAATATATGTTCACAAAACTTTCAATTGGCAAGCCTCTGATTTTGATACTTTCGGTTTGCTTGGTCCTTTCTTGCGGAAAAAGTGAGGAAACAAAAGAACCCCTTCATCCAAAATTGGAAAAATTAAAATTGATTTCCGGGTTTAAAGCCGAACATATCTATAGCCCCGGTGAAAACGAGCAGGGATCTTGGGTGGGAATAACCTTCGATGACAAAGGCAGAATGATTGCTACGGATCAGTATGGGGCACTTTACAGACTGGAAATACCTGCAATAGGTTTCGAAGACCTTACTCCTAAAGTTGAAAAACTCATGATAGGATCTGAAGGTGAAATCGGGATGGGCTATGCGCAAGGGGTATTGTACGCTTTCAACAGTCTTTATGTGATGGTGAACCATAACCCGAATGATGCTTTTGACAAAGGAACCGGATTATACAGAATTCAGGACACTACGGGAGACGACCAATATGATAAAATCACTTTAATCAAATCTTTGAAAGGAGATCCGGGGGAACATGGACCTCACAGCATGATTTTATCTCCTGACAAACAATCCATTTATATTGTGGTAGGTAATCATATAGATGTTCCAGAAATGGATGCATACAGGCTGCCCCGTGTTTGGGATGAGGATAATCTTTTTCCTGTCATAAAAGACCCAAGAGGTCATGCCAACAACAGGATGTCTCCGGGAGGATGGATTGCCAAAATTGATCCTGAAGGGAAAAACTGGGAATTGATCAGTGCCGGATTCAGGAATGCCTATGACATCGCTTTCAATGATGCCGGCGATCTATTCACTTATGATTCTGATATGGAATGGGATTTTGGTATGCCTTGGTACCGGCCAACCAGAATTTGTCATGTCACCAGTGGCAGTGAATTTGGCTGGAGAACAGGAAATCAAAAATGGTCACCTGTATATCCTGATAATTTACCGGCGACTTTGAATATAGGCCAAGGTTCTCCCACCAATGTCATGTTCGGTACAGGATCTAATTTTCCTGAAAAATACAGAAAAGCACTTTTTGCTTTTGACTGGAGTTTTGGGATTATTTATGCCGTGTTTTTGGAACCTTCAGGAGCAACTTATTCAGCCACCGCAGAGGAATTTATTTCAGGTTCTCCCCTCCCACTTACTGATGGGGCCATAGGTCCTGATGGTGCTATGTATTTTATGACAGGAGGAAGAAGACTTCAATCTGATGTCTATAGAATTTATTACGATGGAGATGTTGACCAAAAAAACACTCAAACAGAACTACCGGAAGAAAATCAGATCAGAAGAAAATTGGAAGAGTTTCATACTGGTGGACCAAAGGCAGGGGCTGTGGATTTCCTATGGCCTTATCTGAAACATGAAGATAGATTTGTCCAATATGCTGCTAGAATTGCATTGGAACATCAGCCCGTCAGTGAATGGCAGGAAAAAGCATTGAATGAATCAGACGCAAAAATCCTGACCCAGTCAATGATTGCTTTGTCCAGGCATGGAGATAAATATTTACAGCCAAAGATTCTTGGGGCAATGATGTCCATTGATTTCAAACAATTGAACACAACAGATAAAGTGAATTTGGTAAGAGCGATTGAACTGAGTCTTTTCAGACAGGGAATGCCTTCCAATAATCTGAGAACCGAACTCGTCAATTACCTAAATCCAAATTTCCCTGCTAATGAAAACAATACAGACAGGCTATTAAGTAAGGTTTTGGTTCATCTGGATGCACCCGAAGCGGTGGAAAAAACGCTTGCCTTATTGAAGACAGCCAAAGATGATGCTGATTTCCAAAAGACTTTCACCTCCTCCTCGGATTTGATTTTGAGAAATCCACAATATGGACTGGATATCGCGGACATGTTGGCCAATGTACCACCGGCCCAGCAATCCTATTATGCGACAGTCCTTGGAAATGCCAAAGTCGGTTGGACACCGGAATTCAGAGAAGAGTATTTTAAATGGATACATGGGGCATTCCAATATAAGGGCGGTAGAAGTTATGTAGGCTTTATAGACAGGGCTAGAAAAATGGCCTTGTCTCATGTAAGTGCAGATAAATTTGATCATTATAACGAACTCTCAGGTGCATCTCTCTTGACAGGAAGTGGGAATGATCTGATGGTTTCAACTATTCAACCGCAAGGGCCAGGTAAAAACTGGAAGGTGGATGAAGCATTGGCATTAATGGATGATTTGAAGGGAAGGGATTTGGTAAAAGGCAAAGGCATGTATGCAGCCACGCTATGCCTATCCTGTCATACCATGCAGGGAGAGGGCGGAATTGTCGGACCCGACTTGACCCAATTGGGGACCCGATTTTCTCCGAAAGATATCCTGGAATCCACTATCCACCCCAATGCAGTCATCAGCGATCAATATGCAGCGACTATATTCTATCTGGCTGACGGCAGTTCGGTCTTGGGCAAACTGACCAATGAAGACAAGGAAAAATATTACATTTCCCAAAATCCATTTGATCCGCAGACCATCAGGGAAATCCCGAAGAAGGATGTGACAAGCAAGAAATTATCCGATATATCTGTCATGATGCCCGGTTTGATCAATAGGCTGAACGAGGTAGAATTGAAAGATTTGATGGCTTATTTGATCTCAGGAGGTAATCCAAGTCATGAGGTTTATCAATGATTTGTGATTGGGGGTGATAAAAATTGGTGTTTACAGAAAGGGAATGGTATTTAAGGGTAGTGGGCATCAATAGGAATCAGCCCATTCATAAATAAATGCAAAATACCAATAGGCTTTAGCCAAAAAAGAAATGTAGGATAAAGTATCGGGTAATATGTTTGGCTAAAGCCGAGGGAGATTATTCTTCTTTTTTCCTCCAGCTAAAGCAGGAGGCAATTGATTGGTGAGCTAAGCATAAAATTTATGCCTTCAGCTGCATTACGGCCGCTCCGATTACGTATTTGGTAGACACAAGGCATTGCCTGTCCCGTTGACAAGCGAGAAGGAAGGTTTGTATCTGAAATTCAATTATTGTTTACATTTCACGGTTTAAAAAAAGACATGAAGATCATACAGCTAAATCTAATCATATCATCAATTATCCTAATTGCTTCCTTAGGTTGTTCTACAAACTCATCTAAAGAAGGAAACATTGAAATCATTGAAGTTGATGAAAATGAAGGGTTCATTTCAATATTTGATGGCCAAAGTCTTGATGGCTGGGAAGGCGATTCTGTTTATTGGCGGGTGGAAAACGGCATCCTCACCGGAGAAATTAGCCCTGAAACAGTGTTGAAAAACAATACCTTTTTGATCTGGAAAGGTGGTGAACCTGCTGACTTTGAACTGAAACTTGAATTCAAAATCAGTGAAAACGGAAATTCCGGTATCAACTACAGAAGTGAAAAATTGGAGGAATTGCCCTTTGCCCTTAGAGGCTATCAGGCGGATATAGATGGGAAAAATACCTATACCGGTCAAAATTATGAGGAAAGGAAGCGAACCACGTTGGCCTACCGTGGCCAAAAGACAAACATCCAACCACAAGACCCTCCGGGAGTGTTGAGGGATTATGTAGAAAAAAATGCCTGGAAAGGCTTGGAACTTGTAGAAAATCTCGGTGATCGGGATTCTTTGAAGACCTTGATCCATGCAGAGGACTGGAACAGCATGCACCTCATCATCAAAGAGAATGTACTGCAACATTTTGTAAATGGAGTATTGATGAGTGAAGTAGTGGACAATGACCCAATCAATCGAAGTTCAAAGGGTCTTTTGGGTGTTCAGGTTCACGTGGGACCTCCGATGAAGGTGGAATTCAGAGATATTTACCTGAAGGAAAATTAAGTCTACTTGTGAAATTTATAAAAGAAGGTAGACCTGACAGGTTTATTTACAGGAAAGCATTTAAAACACAACTTTTGCTGTAAATACCTGTCAGGTTTCGATCCTTAGGAATTAAATTGACAAGATGGATTTAGGCCAGATTCCTTAATTTCCAGGATTTTTATAAATCGGAATAGTCTGTTGGATAAAGCAACCTAGTATCATTCCTTGATACGGTATTCTGGTATTCTTCCATTACTTTCATTCTGTCCCAATCAGGGTCAGACCCGAATGCTTTCCAATGGGCATCCCTTGATTCCATATTGGGGAAAGAAGTCATATACATTAGATTTGGCATTTGTGCACCAGCCAAAGTCTCCGCAAAAAACACGGGATTGAAATCCAGTTTGAAGAAAATGTCAGTTTCACCTTCGTTGAACATTTTCACCTTTTGCCTATAAAGTCTTTCTGTCGCAGCTTCATAACTGCGCAATTCATACACCTGATCTTTTTTGGGGCCTGTTACACTGGATTCTTTAAATCTCGGCATCCCACTGAAAGCTTGAAGTAATGCTGTTTCAATTCTTTTATAAGGGGGATTTTTATGGGAAGCATAGATGTATGGATTTCCCGCCTCCAAATAGGTATTATCCTTTTCAAGTTTTGAGGGTAATGCCAAATATTGCTTCATGGATTTGTAGGGAATGAAAACATATATTTTTTTACCTGCGTCAGGCTGTGACGAGATAGGTTTGAAAACGCCAACTTTACCTACGCCATTTCTATGTAATGCGGGAAGTAGTGCATTCCTCAGGTAGTTGTCAACTTGGTTTTCCTGATCTTTATTTTCAATATGGTAAGTCCTTAGTTCATAAATGTCCCGTTTGGAACTTTGGGCATAAAGATCGAACACCAAAAAAAAGGTTATCAATAGCGTTAAAATCGAAAGTAATTTGCTTGATTTCATTATTTCATAGGTTTAGGGTTATTGTGATTCAAATTATACAAATAGAAAAGAATGGCTTGCCATTAAGTGATAACTTGAAAAGTTATTTTATGGGTGGGCAATTTTGAACTTGCTGACATCTGTTTCCACTTTTTATCCATCTTTGCTCTGATTCAACTTTCCATTTAAACCACATTTCTTGCATTGGCAAAAATCAGATTTAACTGAAAGATATTTGATCCATAAATTATGTATTTTACCTGATATTTAAAGTGCTGTATTATCTCCAAGTCCAGTTCATTTAAATTGTTTTACCAATAAACTGAAAAAGCAAGATAGAACAGGACAGAGGATCAATTTATTGATGATAACTTAATTTTTGTTTACTCATAGAATTTGCACTCATGAAAAAACCCTTGTGGAAGGACAAGATTTCGAACGCTCAACAACTTGGCGGAATAGAAACTTCCATTCTGGACAATGGTCCGGGAAAAGGTGTCAGGATTGCGTGGATCAGTACAGGGACAGGATTGAGGTATAAGGTTGTTTTGGACAGAGGTATGGATATCGCTGATGCTTTTTTCAATGCCGGCAGTTTGGCTTGGATCAGCCATGCAGGGGTAGTGGCACCTCAACCCTTTTCCAATAAAGGAATTGATTGGTTAAGAACTTTTGCAGGGGGATTGCTGACGACATGCGGTTTATCACATATAGGAGGTCCGGAATCCGATGAGTTCGGTTCAAGAGGACTACATGGGAATTTCAGCAATATTCCCGCAGAGATTATTTCCATACAACAACCTGATCCTAATAATGGCATCATGGAAATGAGTATCACCGGCCTCATCAGCGAGACAACTACTTTTGGGCCAAGCCTTGAATTGAGAAGGACAATTTCTGGAGTACTCGGGCAATCTTCGATTAGCATTCGGGATGAGGTTACCAATAAAGGAAACACATTAGCACCACATATGCTATTGTATCATATCAACTGTGGGTATCCTCTGATTGATGAAGGCACAGATATCATTTGGCAAGGCAGTTGGCATTCTATGGACAATAACCTGCAAAACAGGATATTCAATACCAACAATAATTTCAAAAAGTGTCCCGCACCAATGGATAAACATGCCGGATTTGGTGAGGATGTTGCATTTATCACCCCTCAATCAGATCAGGATGGAAATTGTACCTGTGGATTTGTCAATCAAAATCTAGGAATAGGCCTATCCATTAAGTTCAATAGCCATCAACTCCCATGGCTGATCAATTGGCAACATTGGGGGAAAGGAGAATATGTTACTGCACTGGAACCTGCCACCAATCCACCAATTGGACAGAACAAAGCCCGAAAAGAAGGCTCTTTGATTCAATTGGCTCCAGGTGAGAGAAAAGTTTATGACCTTGAAATCAGTGTCGTAAATCAACCCGATGAATTAAAAAATCTATTGAAAATAAATGACTAATAACAATTAACCCAATAAAAAAACAAGCACATGAGTTTGGCAAAAAAAGCATTAGAACAAGGTGAAGGAATTCTCAGATTGGCACCTACTTGGGTACCCAGGTCTTTTTGTGTACCTGGACGTAGAATCAAATTGCATCCCGATGACTATTATGTTCTTGGTGGAGCAAGAGGCGGTATAGATGAAAGGTGGCTTTCTTCCACTACCCCGGCCCAAAATGGCCCCTTGACCGGAAAAAATGAAGGTTTGAGTCCTGTGGTTTTTCAGGATGGTAAGGAAGAAAAGCAGTTTTTGCTCAAAGATGCCATAGAGGAACTTGGCAGTGAAATCATCGGTCCCCGTATTTGGGAAAAGTATAAAAGCTGGCCCATGTACTCCAAATTTTTTGACAATATGGGACCACTCCCCCACCACATCCATCATAATGATGAATATGCCGCCATGACAGGTCAGAAGGGGAAACCCGAAGCCTATTATTTCCCACCACAACTCAATAACCATGGAGGGGATTTTCCTTATACCTTTTTTGGCATCGCACCGGGCACCACCAAAGAGCAGATTAAAGAATGCCTGATAAATTTCAATAAGGGTGACAATAAGATCACCAACTATTCCCAAGCGTTCAAATTGGAGCCGGGAACAGGTTGGGATGTACCTCCGGGAATGTTGCATGCCCCGGGCAGTTTGTGCACCTATGAGCCGCAAAAGGCTTCGGACATATTTGCCATGTACCAATCCTTGGTCAATGAAGCGATCATACCGGAAGAATTACTTTGGAACGGAACTCCCAAAGACAGAATTGGCGATTTTGACCTATTAGTGGAGGTGATCGATTGGGAACTGAATACCAATCCAAATATTCTGGAAACCCGCTTTATGTTACCAAAACCAGTCTCTGAACTGGAAAATATGAAATCCAATGGCTATATTGAAAACTGGATCTGCTATTTATCCCATGATTACAGCGCTAAGGAACTGACAGTATTTCCCGGTCAGACTGTAACCATTAATGATAATGCCGCTTATGGGCTGATCATGATGCAAGGTCATGGAAAAATGGGTGTTTGGGATATTGAGACTCCTGCTTTGATAAGATACGGTCAATTGACCCACGACGAATATTTCGTCTCTGAAAAAGCTGCATCGGCAGGAGTGAAAATTACCAACCACTCTAAAACTGACCCTATTGTGATGCTGAAGCATTTCGGACCTAGGAACCCTGATTTGAAAGTGTGATCCAGTATTCAGTGATCAGTGGGCAGTGTCTCAGTGTCCAAATAAAGAACATTTGTCTCTAACAATTCGGTAATTCAAAAACGAATAATCAATAACCAATAAACAAAAATAACCATGTCCCAAAATAACTTTCCCAAACTTCACAATGCCACTTGGCCGGGTATTGTGGGAAAAGGGCCTGATTCTGAGCCTGTCATTTCTTTTGATGAAATGCTAAAGCATACTGCCGCCGCAGAAGTTGGCGGTGTAAAATTTGACGGTATCGATATAGGTCTTTTCGATCCGCATATCGACTTGGATATGTCAGATGATGGCATCAAGAAATTGGCTGAAAAAGTTCAAAACCTCAATCTCAATATCGGTAGCCTTGTCGCTCCGATTTGGGGAGGACCCGCAATGGGCAGTAAAGAAGACCGAACACTTTTCGTAGAAATGGTTAGAAAATCATGTGTTTTCGGTCAGAAACTGAAAGAACTTGGGGTAAGGCCTTATGGTGTGGTTCGGATTGACTCTGCCAGCAGCGTGGAAAACTGGGCCAAAGACCCGATTAACAACACCAAACTGATAGCCCAAACTTTTAGAGAGGCCTGCGATGTAGCCGCTGATTTTGGAGAGAAATTGGCTGCAGAAGGAGAGATTTGTTGGGGTGGAATGCATAGCTGGAGAGCTATGATAGACACCCTTGACCAGACAAACCGTCCCAATATCGGTTTTCAGGCAGATATGTCGCATACCTTTTTGTACATGTTGGGATACAATAGCCCTGATGACAGAATCCTTCCCAAGGATTTTGACTGGAACGATCGGGAAACTTTGGATGAAGCTTTCAAAAAACTCACCAAAGCTTTACGCCCTTGGACCATTGATTTCCATGTAGCCCAAAATGACGGGACAGTTTTTGGTTCCGGGTCTCATGACAAAACAGGAAGACACTGCTTGGCCACTGATCCAAATGGAAAATTGGATATTACCCATGATGCCGGGCATTGGTTAAGAAATGCGGACGGTCAACTTACCAAAGCCTTCAACCATATTTGTTGGGATGGCTGTATGTTCCCCAATGCTGTCATGGGCAAAGAGAATACCTGGAATGATATCCTCGCCGCCATGATCAAAGTCAGGGAAGCGCATGGATGGAAGGGTTAAGTAGGAAGCTGGAAGTTGGAAGTAAGGGAGACAAGAATCAAAGTCTGTCCCGATGAATATCGGGGAACCAGGACTTTTGAAACCACTAAATCCTTTACTCTCGTGTCTCAAATCTTATATCTTAAGTCTTAAGTCTAAAATCTTAAAAAATGAGTAACAAAAAACAAATCCGAATAGGCCTGATAGGGACAGGTCTAATGGGCCGAATCCATACCAATGCCTACAAAAGAATACCCGATTTCTTTCCTGAATATGAATATCAACCAGTCCTTCAGGCAGTATGTGCCAGAAGGGAAGATAAGGTAAAAGCATTTGCAGCTCAATGGGGTTTTGCCTACTATGAAACTGATTGGAAGAAATTAATTGCGCGGGAAGATATCGATGCAGTGGACATTTGCACCCCCAATTCTTCCCATGCAGAAATAGCCATTGCAGCTGCAGCCGCAGGAAAAATGATCCTTTGTGAAAAACCACTTTCCAAAACCGTGGAAGAAGGAGAAGCAATGGTCAAAGCTGTAGAAAAAGCAGGAGTTAAAAATACAGTTTGGTACAATTACAGGAAAGTTCCTGCCGTGACTTTGGCCAAAGAGATTGTGGCTTCCGGAAAGCTTGGGAAAATATTTCATTACCGCGCCAACTTCCTACAGGACTGGACGATCAATCCCGAACTCCCACAAGGAGGAGATGGACTCTGGAGATTGGATGTGGATGCAGCAGGTTCAGGCGTGACGGGAGACCTCTTGGCACATTGTATAGATACAGCCATGTGGCTCAATGGCGGCATCTCCGATGTGTCAGCCATGACTGAAACTTTCGTCAAAGAGCGGGTCCATCAGGAAAGTGGAAATGTCCAAAAAGTAGGAATTGACGATGCCTGTTTATTCCATTGCCATTTTGATAACGGTTCATTGGGTCTGTTCGAAGCTACACGCTATGCAAGAGGCCACAAAGCATTGTACACTTTTGAAATTAACGGAGAACATGCCTCTATTCGTTGGGATTTGCATGACATGAACTGGCTGGAATATTTTGACCATAAGGATGAAGCTCATGTCCGCGGATGGAGAAAAATCCATATCACAGAAGGCGAGCAACCTTATATGAAAAGGTGGTGGATTCCAGGAACTTCCATTGGATATGAACATTCCTTTATCCATCATGCCGCTGATTTCTTTCATGCACTCGAAACCGGAAAGCCTTGTCATCCTACATTTCAGGACGCATTGGAAACACAGAAAGTATGTCAGGCGGTTTTGGATTCAGCCAATGAGAAAAAATGGAAAGACACGGGAGTTGACTGGAAAGGGTGAGTGGTTCGGTAGGCAGTCGCAGTGTTCAGTGGGCAGTCGCTGTTTGCAGTTTGCAGTCGCAGTATTCAGTGGTACTTCTGCAATAAATACATCGTTCTCTTTACTCCATATTTCTGCATAAAAACCTGCTTTTCTGAAAACTGCATACTGCCAACTGAGACTGAAACTGAGGAAGGTCTCCCGATTCCAGAACCTAAAGGGAAATTGATCTATGCGTGATTTATGGCCCAATAAAAAAACTCCCACAGATTGCTAATTGATCTGTGGGAGTTTCCTTTAATGTCAAATATGGATTTTAGAATGCTCCTTTGAAGCCTTCCATTTTTTGATCCACTTGGGTATCCACCATAAATGATAACCTGACTTTGTCCCAAGCCATGGTCACTTTGGCCACTTTATTATCCTCAGCAGATACATGATAAGAAAGTCTTTCATGGGAATCCGCTGCCATTCTTGGCGTTACATTGATCGCTACCACATCATCTTTTGCCAATGCTTCCTCGTCAATTTTGCCATCCTTCATGTAATTAAAAACAGAATTTCCTTTTCCGTTCAAATGTACCGTCCAATCACCTGAAGCTTGGGGAGTGATGAACATCGTGTACTTTCCGGGACGGATGTTTTTCCCGCCAATATTTACCCCTGTACTGAATTCGATCGTAGTAGCCGCATTGGCACCTGCTCTCCAAGTGACACCATACTTCTCAATTCCACCGAATATTTGTCTCCCCTTCAATGCCGGTGAAGAATAATCAATACTGATTTTAGTGAAGCCAACATTTTGGGAAACAAAGGCCGCAGGACTTGCTGCTGGCGCCTGCATTTGTGCAAAGGTCAATTCGGTAGCCGCAAAGAAAAGAACCATTACGGCAATGGAATAAAATTTAAGATTTTTCATCATGTTTATTTTTTTGAGTTTTTGATGTGTGAAGATACAATAAGGAAAGAAAATTGTTTTCTTTTCTTTTGAATTATAGAATTATTATCTTTCACGTGAGGCATTCACTCGCCTTTAAATTTCCTCTAAATACTAAAAAACCATAAAATTAAAACAATACTAAACCACAACGATTAATACTTATGTGCCTTTTTTCAAGCTATTAATTATGTCAACTCTGAAAAGCCCAAATGACCTTTTATCCAAAAAAGATAGTGGAAAAAGTATAAAATATTGGAAATCAAAACTTCAAGGAATTGAAACCTTGCAATTACCCAAAGATCCTTTCGGACCATTGGATGGAAATGGTAATTTCCTGAAAGTCCATTTACCAAAAGATTCAATTTCAATTGAACATCTTAAGAATTCATTTGATGAGTCAACAATACTTTTTACCCTTATTGGAAGTCTCCAAGTACTTCTTTACCGCTATAGTAACCAAAATGATTTTTGTATAGGCTTATCTTTAGAAGATTTGAATTTAAAAGAATTATCTGAGAATAATGGGCTCAAAATAGATTTAAGCCCCTTGCCGATTAGATCACAACTTGATAGCAATATTTCATTTGACAGCATCATTCAAAACACAAGAAACACTATTTTTGAGGCATTAGAAAACAGTAATATTACTGTTGAGGAGTTGATAAATGTTTCGAAAAATGGCCAAATCAATGACTTATTTTTCAATGTCTTGTGTGTTTTTAAGAAGGAACAAGATATAGAAGTAAACAATCAGATATCTAATCAAGATAGTACTGATTTAAAAGACCTTAATGCTATTCTGGTTTTTGAATTTGAGGAATCCGATCAATACCTCAATGGATCAATTTCCTATCGAAGTGATATGTATGGTGAAGCGTTTATCAATCGGATGATTGAACATTTTTTACAACTCTTGGATTCCATCCGGCTTTCTCCCAATTCAAAAGTTGACGAATTGAACATTTTGAGTCAGAAAGAAAAATCATTCATCCTAGAAAAGCTCAATGATACCGCTACACCAATCGATGAAAGTTTTACTATCCTTGATCTTTTTGAAAATCAAGTCAATCAAACCCCTGATGCGATTGCGCTTGAATTTGAAGGTATTCAACTTACCTACAGCCAACTTGACAAAAAGTCGAATCAACTGGCACATTACCTGAAAAGTATCGGCCTCAATTCTGAAGATCCGGTGCCTATCTGTTTGGACCGCTCCCTGGAAATGGTCATTGCAATTTTTGGAATTTTCAAAGCGGGAGGTGCATATGTTCCTATTGACCCTTTTTTTCCTGCTGACAGAATCGATTATATGGTCGAAGACACAGGAGCAAACATCGTAATATGCTCCAATGAAACTTCAAAAAACTTCGGAGACAATACTAATCGTTTGATATTGGACCGAGGTCTTGAGGTCATCAGTAAAATGCCTACGGAGAAAGTCTTCCCTTCTCCCTCGCCTGAAAATCTGGTCTACATCATCTATACCTCGGGATCGACAGGTAAACCCAAAGGTGCCATGGTGGAGCACCGGAACCTTATCAACTTCGTAAACAGTTTATCCAAAATTGTGGAGTATGATTCCTCATCAATACAATTATCTGTCACCACATATATTTTTGACGCCTTTTGCCTTGAATTATTTGTACCACTGGCAGTTGGCGCCAAAGTAATTTTGGTCAGCAAAGAAGTCTCCATGGACGGATTCAAACTAGCCAAAGAGCTTACAAAACATAAACCGACTCATATGCAGGCAACTGCTTCTGGTTGGCAATTGCTGCTCAATGCTGGTTGGAATAATCCGGAAGGAATAATCATGACAACGGGTGGTGAAGCGATTGGGGAAGAGGCCAAAAACATGCTTGCCCGAACCGGTAAACTATGGAATCTTTATGGTCCAACCGAAACCACCATTACATCTGCTTTCAAAAAGCTGGAAGTTCATGAAAAGGTCACCATTGGAAAACCCATAGACAATACCCAAGTCTATATCCTCGGGCCAGGGGGTAGTCTGAACCCATTGGGAATCCCTGGAGAATTATGCATCAGTGGAAAGGGTGTAGGAAGAGGTTATCTCAATCGTCCTGAACTGACAGTACAAAAATTTGTCCCTGACCCTTTTTCAGATGAAAAAGATGCAGTGATGTATCATACAGGAGATTTGGCCAGATGGTTGCCCGACGGAAATATAGAATATTTGGGAAGGTTGGACGATCAGGTCAAAATCAGGGGTTATAGGATTGAACTGGGCGAGATCGAATCAATTTTACAACTACATCCATCGATAAAACAAGCAGTTGTACTAGCCAAAGAAAGTGCCTTTGGAGATAAAAGACTGATAGGCTATGTAGTTTGCAATGGGCATTTTGATCGGAATGCTGTCATCACTTTCCTTCAATCCAAACTTCCGGAATATATGATTCCATCCCTTTGGATGGAACTTGAAAATCTACCACTGGCATTCAGTGGGAAAGTCGATAAGAAAGCTCTAGCGGCAATTGAAATTGAACATGTTCCCAGTGAAACTTACGAGGCTCCCAAAACCGAACTTGAAAATCAAATCGCAAAGATCTGGCAAAAAACTCTCGGATTGGAGAGGATTGGTGTTCAGGATAATTTCTTTGTTTTGGGAGGACACTCTTTACTGGCGATGAAAGTTATTGCCACCATCAGAAGTGAGATGGGGATCGAACTTTCGATCCAGGAGATATTCAATTTCCCTACCATCCGGCAGTTGGCTGAAATCTTATCCTCCAAAAGTAGTGAAGAAAATGACCTCATGCTACTCGGTAATTCTGAAAGACCGGAAACCATCCCTCTTTCCTACAATCAGCAGAGCCTTTGGTTTATCCATCAGTTGGAAGGGAGTACACAATATCATATTCCGCTTGTTTTCAGAATTGACGGGAGTTTAAACAAAAAGGCTTTAAAAAATGCCTTGGTTGAAATCGTAAACAGACATGAAATCCTGCGAACTGTCATCTCGGAAAAAGATGGAATTGAATCCCAAAAAATATTAGATAAGAATCTTTTTGATCTTCAATTCAAAGAAATCACAGACTTTGAGCTTGAAAAAAAGATCGATAATTACATCAAGATTCCTTTTGACCTGAATAAGGATCTCATGATCCGGGCATGCCTGAATAATTTGAGTAATAAAGATCATGTCTTAATTATTGTATTTCATCATATTGCATTTGATGGATCATCTGCGCTAACCTTCAAAAAGGAATTATGGGAGTTTTATAGTACTCACTCAAAAGGGTTGACACCAAACCTTGCCAAACTCCCATTTCAATATACTGATTATGCTTTGTGGCAAAGACAATTTATTTCCCAAGATTTATCAGAGAGAAAATTAAAGTATTGGGAAAGAAGACTTCAGGGCACTGATCCGTTACAACTTCCAACTGATTTTTCAAGACCTGCCGTTCTTTCTTCCAAAGGAGATTTATTACGGTTTTCAATTGAACAGGAACTGATTGATAAAGTATACGCCATTGGTCTGAGCCAAAATGCCACACTTTTCATGACTCTTCTAACTACATTCAATGTCTTGCTACACAGATACTCCCAACAAGAGGATATTTGTGTTGGCACACCTGTGGTAGGAAGAGAATTGCAGGAATTTGAAGATATGATTGGTTTTTTTGTAAACAGCATTCCTATCAGGAATCAGTTTACCGGGAATATATCCTTCCACAAGCTTTTAGACCTAGTAAGATCGAATACGATCGATGCTTTTGACCATAGTCAAATTCCATTTGAACTGATTGTTGAATCACTTGAAATCAAAAGAGATCTGAGCAGAAACCCTGTTTTTCAGGTATTATTTGCACTCCATAGCGCATCTGATACAAGCTTTCAATCAGAAAATACCAAATGGTCCTCACTCAATTACAATCATTCATTTTCAAGATTTGACTTTGCTCTTGAATTAACAGAAACAGATAACGGCCTTGATGGAATGGTGGAATACAGCACAGACCTCTTTGCGAAAGAGACCATAGAAAGGATGATTGGCCACTATAAAACCTTATTGCATTCAATTTCTGATAATCCATCTAAAAGGGTTGATAAATTGAAAATGATAAGCCTTGAAGAAGATGACTTTGTTTTAAGAAAATTCAACAATACAAAATCCGATTATCCGAAAAGTGAAACAGTTGTCAGTCTATTCGAGGAAGCTGCGAAGCATTCACCAAATAAGCTTGCGGTAGTTGCTGGAGGTCAAAGCATTAATTACAAAGAACTTGACCAAAGATCCAATCAATTTGCCAACTACCTGATCTTTAAAGGTGTAAAATCAGAAAATCCGGTTCCACTTTGTATGGACAGATCCATTGAGATGGTCATTGGGATTCTGGGAATTCTGAAGGCAGGGGGTGCATTGGTTCCGATCGACCCTTCGCTACCTATTGAAAGGATTGATTACATGTTGGAAGATACCGGGGCGGATTTTGTCATCTGCATTTCAAGTACTTCCGATAAGGTCGCAAATCACAAAAAACTGTTTTTAGATCAACAATGGGGGGAAATTAACTCAATGTCCTCCAACAAGCCACTTCCCTCACCCAATCCTGAAAATCTCTTTGATATTATATATACCTCCGGATCTACAGGAAAGCCTAAAGGTGTGATGGTTGAACACCGAAATCTGGTCAACTTTCTTTTCAGCATGTCCAAGGATGTAGATTTCAATCCTTCTTCCAGTATTTTATCTGTCACGACTTACAGTTTCGATATTTTTTATTTAGAACTGTTTCTTCCACTTTTCCAAGGAGCTTGCGTTTTCTTGGCTGATAAAGAAACTACTCTCGATGGCTATAGGCTTGCACGGGAAATTGAAGAAAAAGCACCCACTCATATGCAGGCCACACCATCAGGGTGGCAGTTGCTTCTGGAAAGTGGATGGAAAAACCCAACCGGGATAAAAATGCTTGTGGGCGGGGAAGCGCTCAAGGAGGATACAAAAAATGCTTTGTCATCTTTAGGAACGCTTTGGAATCTATATGGCCCCACAGAAACCACTATTTGGTCTAGCCTAAAAAAAATGGACCCTACTCAAAAAGTGAATATTGGTAAGCCAATTGCCAATACTTCAATCTATATCTTTGGTTCTGGAGATCAGCCAAATCCTATAGGGATTCCAGGTGAGCTATGTATAGGTGGGGATGGTGTCGGAAGAGGATACCTCAACAGACCTGAACTTACTTCCGAAAAGTTTGTTTCTGATCCTTTCAGTGAAAATAAAGAGGCAAGATTTTATCGGACCGGAGACCTTGCCAAATGGTTACCGGATGGAAATATTGAATATTTGGGCAGGATAGATGATCAGGTCAAAATCAGAGGTCACCGAATCGAACTTGAGGAGATTGAAACTGTGCTTCAGCAGCACAGGGGGATTAAACAGGCAGTTGTCGCAGTGAAGCAAGATAACTTTGGGATTAATAGACTGATTGGCTATGTGATTTGCAAAAGTCCTTTTGACAAGGATGAGGTCATTTCTTTCCTAAGTGCGAAACTTCCCGACTATATGGTCCCCCACACTTGGATGGAATTGGATGCTTTCCCTTTGACTTTCAATGGGAAAATAAATAGAAAAGCCCTTCCTGAACCTGTATTGGAATCATCTGAATCCATAAAATATGAAGCGCCAAAAACAGAACTACAAAAAATAGTAACGGAAGTTTGGTGTAAAATATTAGGAGTGGAGAAAGTGGGGCTCAATGATGATTTTTTTGAACTTGGAGGACACTCTCTTATGGCCATGAGAGTTATAGTAGCTTTGAGACAGGCAACAGGACAGGTACTTTCTATCAGGGATCTATTTTCCAATCCCACTGTGAAACAGTTGACGGAAACCCTTTCTACCAAAGAAATTGATGAAAAGGAATTTGGTCTCAAAATTCTTAATGAAAGACAGGAAACTCTTCCCCTTTCGCATAATCAACTGAGCCTTTGGTTTATCCATCAATTAGAAGGGAGCATACAGTACCATATCCCAGTCATTTTCAATATAAAAGGAAAACTGAACAACCGGGCATTGGAACATGCTCTAAAAGAAATTGTCAACAGGCATGAAATCTTACGCACAGTTATCTCAGAAAAGGATGGTATTGAATTTCAAAAAATACTTGAAAAGAATCAATTCCAACTTGATAAAAAAGAGGTAAGCAACAAGGAAATTGATAATGAAATAACCAAGTTGGTCAGATTGCCCTTTGACCTGAATAATGATCACATGATCAGGGTATGTCTAATCGCGTTGGGAACAGATAAATATTGTTTGGTAATTACCATGCATCATATTGCCTCTGATGGATGGTCTGCTTCTCTACTAAAAAAGGAGCTTAAAGAACTCTATAGGGCTTTTTCAAATGAAAACTCCCCTGATTTACCCGAACTCCACCATCAATACGCAGATTATGCATTATGGCAAAGAAATCTTATCGCCCAGGATTCTTTCCAATCCAAAATAGACCTATGGAAAAAAAGACTTCAGGATACGACACCACTTCAACTTCCAACAGACTACACCAGACCTTCCATCCTTAGCACTAAAGGAGAAATTCATAGATTCAAACTTGACTCTACTGTAGTCAACCAATTAAAGGAATTAGGAAAAGGTCAGAAAGCTACACTTTTCATGACACTGCTAGCGGCCTATAAAATCCTGCTTTACAGATATAGTGGTCAGGAGGATATTTGTGTCGGAACACCAATTGCCGGAAGGGAAAACAAAGAAACAGAAGATTTGATTGGTTTTTTTGTAAATACACTGGCCCTAAGAACACAAATCCAAAATTCTTTGAGATTTGATGAATTTTTAGATCGTGTTAAAACAACTACGCTGGAAGCATTTGATATTCAGCAAGTACCATTTGAAACTATAGTCGGGAATTTAGGCCAGGAAAGAGACTTGAGTAGAAACCCCATTTTCCAAGTTCTTTTTGTTTTACAGAACGTTCCGGATGCCAAATTCGAAATTGAAGGAGCAGAAGTGTCCGAAAAACCATTTGAGAACTTTACTTCTAAGTTTGACATGACTTTCGAGCTAACGGAGACAAATGAGGGAATTGAAGGAGTGCTGGAATATTGTACAGATCTTTTCAAAAAAGAAACCATCACCAACTTTGTCTCTCATTACAGGCAGTTTTTACATGCAATTTGTAACAATCCCACTGAAAAAATCGGGAAACTGGAAATCATTCAAATTGAAGAAGTAAATAAAATTTTGGAATCCTTTAACAGGATCCAGAAACCTATTCCGGAAAACACTACCATTCTTGACCTTTTTAAAATTCAGGTTAAGAAAAAACCGGATGCTACTGCAGTTTTTTTTGAGGATAAAAAGTTAAGTTACTCGGATCTAGATAAAAAATCAGATCAGCTTGCCAATTTTTTAATAGCTAAAGGCATTAAAAATGAAGCCCTGATTCCAATTTGCCTGGATAGATCTTTTGAAATGATTATTGGGATTTTGGGTATTTTAAAAGCAGGAGGGGCATACGTTCCAATAGACCCTACATATCCTGAGAACAGGGTCAATTTTACCTTGGCTGATTCTGGTGCAAAAATTCTTTTGACAACTTCAGATCTGAGTGCAAAATTTCCGGATTCCATAGATACCATTTGTCTCGATACTGCTAAAGTTGAATTTGAGAACAATTCATTTGATTTTGAGAAAACAGAAATCAGTCCAAATGACCTTGCTTATGTTATTTATACCTCGGGTTCTACAGGCACACCAAAAGGAGTACTGATCGAGCATAAGGGTTTGTTGGCCTCAACCCTAGCAAGAAATTCCTATTATGATAACACCGGTTCGGTTTTAATGATACCTTCATTTGCATTTGATTCATCAATTGCTGTGATTTTTGGAGCCTTGACCTCAGGTGAACAATTGATTTTGTGCAAAAGTGAATTGATCAAAAGTCCTCATCATATCCAGGAATTGCTGAAAGATACTGAAACTATCCTTTGTGTACCATCCTACTACAGGTTCTTGCAGGAAGAAGATTTGCTTTCGGATTCACATTTGCTGAATGTAATCCTTGCCGGGGAAAATTTGGATCAATCGCTTGTTAAGCTGCATTTTGACAAAACCAAAAACGTTAGGTTATATAATGAATATGGCCCTACCGAAGGCACTGTTTGGGCTTCTGTGGCTGAAATTCATTCACCTCAAGAAAAGGTGACTATTGGAAAACCGATTGATCATACCAGAATATTTATTCTCAATAAAGAGAATCAACTCAATCCTATAAATGTGCCCGGGGAATTATGCATTTCGGGTCAAGGGGTAGCCAGAGGTTACCTGAACAATCCTGAACTAACTTCGGAGAAGTTTGTCAAAAATCCATTTGACAAAACCGAAAAAGAAAAAATGTACAGAACCGGGGACCTGGCCCGTTGGCTTCCTGATGGTAGCATTGAATATCTGGGAAGGATAGATGATCAGGTCAAGATCAGAGGGTATAGGATAGAGTTGGGAGAAGTTGAGTCAATAATCAATAAGCTAAATGGTGTCAAAGAATCTGCTGTGATTCTACGGGAAGATATTCCCGGTCAAAAAATGCTTGTTGGCTATGTGGTTTTGAAAAAATCTTCCGAGTCGGAATTCAATACCCAAAAACCCTCTCTTTTGAAAAAAGAGCTGCGTTCAATTTTACCGGAATATATGGTGCCGAGCAATATTATGATCCTGGAAAGCCTACCATTAACTTCCAACAATAAAATTGACAGAAAAAAGCTGCCAAAACCTAAGGAACTTAAAATATCGCAAATAGGACCTAGTACCGAAATAGAAAAACTAATATCCAAAATTTGGTGTGAATCCCTTAAAAAAGAAAAAATAGACATCAATGCAGACTTCTTTGAATTCGGTGGTCATTCTTTGCTTGCTGTAAAAGTTCTTTCGCTCCTTGAAAAAGAATTGGACCAAAAAATTCCCCTTAACGTCATTTTCAAATATCCAAGAATTGTGGATCTGGCTGAATATATTGAATACGAAAGCATCCATGATACTAGTGAAAATTACTTGGTTCCCATTAAACCCAATGGTGCTAAACCTCCATTATTTATCATCCATGGAGTTGGTTCAACTAATTCAATTTACTATACTTTGGCAAAATTCATTGAGAACGATCAACCCATCTATGGTTTTCAGCCAAAAGGATTAGATGGCGTTGAAGTGCCAAACCAATCAGTAGAGGAAATGGCAGCTTATTATATTTCGCTAATGATCAGACAATATCCTTCCGGCCCTTATTGCATTGCCGGTTATTCCTTTGGAGGGTATGTGGCTTTTGAAATGGCACGTCACCTGAAAGCAATGGGAAGAGAAGTTTCCAAGCTGATTCTCTTTGACACCTCTGCTTATGAAGATCCAGAAAAATTGACTGTTTTGAAAAAAATAAAACTTGAAGTAGGAAAAAGATTGGTGAATCTGGCTTTTGCTTTCAAAGAACCTTGGGGTTTTTATGAACAAAAAAGCAGGTCTTTTGGTAGAAAAAAAGACCTGCTTTTGATCAAACTAAATCTAAAGGCCAAACCTGAAACCCAAAAGGACCATGGAAGTATCATTAAAGTTGTGGCCAAGAATAATGTCAAAATTCTTAAACAATATAAACTGAACCCTTATAAAGGAGACCTCCATCTATTTAAGGTGAAAAACATGTCTTTTTATGTGGAAGACACCAAATATTATGGTTGGGCTCCTTTGGTCAACAAAGTTCATAATGTACATGTATCAGGCCACCACGACAATATTTTCAAAAAACCTGAAATCTTAAAAGAGATGGCCGAAAAAATTCAACTTGTTCTTGACGAAAAATCCTTTGAAGATTCAACCTTGGCTATGGATCAAAATCTGTGAAATTTGAGGTAAAAGAGTAGTTTAGACGGTACTTCCCAAAATCAACGGTTTTTAAAAATTTAAATATTTGGGTGAAATATTACATCGAAACCCTTATATTCCCAAAATACAATTACTAGTTTCGAATAAAGTTTTGACACATTTTTTAGTGAATAAGACAAAAAGATCATGCCAATAACAAAATCGCAAATCACCCAATCAGCGACGGAGTCTTCCTTTTTAATCAAAGATTATTGGATTAAAAAGCTTGAAGAGATCGAAGAATTACAATTGCCAAAGGATCATTCAAGGTCTTTGACCAATAGAACAGAAAATCACACCATCGATTTCCAGATAGACAAGTCTCTCCTTGATAATATTGTTTCCCACTTTTCCGAATCAAAGCCCTCTCCATCTTTAGTGCTGTTAGCTGCATTGAAAGTATTACTGTATAGATACAGTAGTCAAATTGACTTTTGCATTGGCACAACTTTTAGGGAAACAGCACTTGACAATCCAACTGATAAAGATGTAAATAACGTTTTTTTGGACGTCCTGCCCATTGGCACCAAAATAGTTGCCACGATCCCTTTTGGTGACTTTGTATACAAATTAGGTATTGATTTAATGGAAGCCAATTCCAATAATCAAATCTCTTTTGATCAGCTAATTTCCTTATTAGGAAAAAAGTATAAAAAAGATTTGAGGTTCCTTTTCCCTGTCATCTTCGACTATCAGAAGGATACTGAAAGAGCTGGTCTTAACCAATCTTCCAAATTAGCCCTTGAGAATTTCAATTCAACGTTGCTGTTCGAATTTAGAGAAATTGATGAAAAAATTGAAGGGCGCATCACCTTTGATGAAGAATTTTTTTGCTATGAAAGCGCAAATAGGATGGTTTCCCATTATATAACACTTCTTGAATCCATCCATTCCAATCCCCACCAAAGCCTTGGTCTTTTAAACATTATTCCCACAGAGGAAAAAACCCTGCTGTTAGAGACTTTAAATGCTACAGAAACGGAATACCCCCAAGATATGACAATCGTGGACTTGTTTGAGGAGCAGGTGAATAAAACCCCTGATGCGATTGCGCTTGAATTTGAAGGTATTCAACTTACCTACAGCCAACTTGACAAAAAGTCGAATCAACTGGCACATTACCTGAAAAGTATCGGCCTCAATTCTGAAGATCCGGTGCCTATCTGTTTGGACCGCTCCCTGGAAATGGTCATTGCAATTTTTGGAATTTTCAAAGCGGGAGGTGCATATGTTCCTATTGACCCTTTTTTTCCTGCTGACAGAATCGATTATATGGTCGAAGACACAGGAGCAAACATCGTAATATGCTCCAATGAAACTTCAAAAAACTTCGGAGACAATACTAATCGTTTGATATTGGACCGAGGTCTTGAGGTCATCAGTAAAATGCCTACGGAGAAAGTCTTCCCTTCTCCCTCGCCTGAAAATCTGGTCTACATCATCTATACCTCGGGATCGACAGGTAAACCCAAAGGTGCCATGGTGGAGCACCGGAACCTTATCAACTTCGTAAACAGTTTATCCAAAATTGTGGAGTATGATTCCTCATCAATACAATTATCTGTCACCACATATATTTTTGACGCCTTTTGCCTTGAATTATTTGTACCACTGGCAGTTGGCGCCAAAGTAATTTTGGTCAGCAAAGAAGTCTCCATGGACGGATTCAAACTAGCCAAAGAGCTTACAAAACATAAACCGACTCATATGCAGGCAACTGCTTCTGGTTGGCAATTGCTGCTCAATGCTGGTTGGAATAATCCGGAAGGAATAATCATGACAACGGGTGGTGAAGCGATTGGGGAAGAGGCCAAAAACATGCTTGCCCGAACCGGTAAACTATGGAATCTTTATGGTCCAACCGAAACCACCATTACATCTGCTTTCAAAAAGCTGGAAGTTCATGAAAAGGTCACCATTGGAAAACCCATAGACAATACCCAAGTCTATATCCTCGGGCCAGGGGGTAGTCTGAACCCATTGGGAATCCCTGGAGAATTATGCATCAGTGGAAAGGGTGTAGGAAGAGGTTATCTCAATCGTCCTGAACTGACAGTACAAAAATTTGTCCCTGACCCTTTTTCAGATGAAAAAGATGCAGTGATGTATCATACAGGAGATTTGGCCAGATGGTTGCCCGACGGAAATATAGAATATTTGGGAAGGTTGGACGATCAGGTCAAAATCAGGGGTTATAGGATTGAACTGGGCGAGATCGAATCAATTTTACAACTACATCCATCGATAAAACAAGCAGTTGTACTAGCCAAAGAAAGTGCCTTTGGAGATAAAAGACTGATAGGCTATGTAGTTTGCAATGGGCATTTTGATCGGAATGCTGTCATCACTTTCCTTCAATCCAAACTTCCGGAATATATGATTCCATCCCTTTGGATGGAACTTGAAAATCTACCACTGGCATTCAGTGGGAAAGTCGATAAGAAAGCTCTAGCGGCAATTGAAATTGAACATGTTCCCAGTGAAACTTACGAGGCTCCCAAAACCGAACTTGAAAATCAAATCGCAAAGATCTGGCAAAAAACTCTCGGATTGGAGAGGATTGGTGTTCAGGATAATTTCTTTGTTTTGGGAGGACACTCTTTACTGGCGATGAAAGTTATTGCCACCATCAGAAGTGAGACGGGGATCGAACTTTCGATCCAGGAGATATTCAATTTCCCTACCATTCGGCAGTTGGCTGAAATCTTATCCTCTAAAAGTAGTAAAGAAAATGACCTCATGCTAATCGGTAATTCTGAAAGGCCTGAAACCATCCCTCTTTCCTACAATCAGCAGAGCCTCTGGTTTATCCATCAGTTATCCGGAAGTATTCAATATCATATTCCTTTGATCTTCCCTATCCGTGGAAAAATCGCCATCAGCTCACTCGAAGATGCCTTCAAAATAATCCTCAACCGCCATGAAGCACTCCGTACCGTAATCAGGGAAAAGGACAGGATGGATTGCCAGATCGTACTGGGTATGGACCATTGGAAACTTAACAGGATGGAACTGCAGGATCCGGCACTCCTTAAAAATGAAATAACCACGCTGATCAGGATTCCTTTCGACCTCACCATAGACTACATGTTGAGGGCTTGGCTCATTACAATGGCACCGGAGCACCATTGCCTGATCATCAACATGCACCACATCGCCTCAGATGGATGGTCTTCCGACATCCTGAAAAAAGAGCTTATGGAATCCTATCATTCCATCGTCAACGGAATTCAGGTTTCACTTCCACCAGTCCCTATACAGTACATTGACTATGCCTTATGGCAGAGAAATTTCCTAAATAGCGATCTGATCCAGAATAAAATCGATTACTGGAAAGCCAAACTGCAAAACCTATCTACGCTTCAGCTTCCGACCGATTTTACAAGGCCGCCGGTTCAGAGTAATAATGGGAAGAGTTACCGTTTTTCAATTGATAATTTCATTGTTTCTCAATTGAGAGAATTGGATCAAAAACATCAATCAACTCTTTTCATGACTTTGCTTGCCGCATTCAAAACACTTCTATACCGGTACAGTGGTCAGGAAGATATTTGTGTAGGCACACCGGTAGCGGGTAGGGAAAGTTCCGAAACAGAAAATCTTATAGGGTTTTTTGTCAACACTTTGGCACTTAGGTCTAACCTAAGGGGGACCATGACCTTTACAGAACTTCTCAAAGAAATCCGTGCAACTGCTCTCGATGCTTTCGAATTCCAACAAATACCATTTGAAATGGTGGTAGAAAGCCTTGGACAAAAAAGAGACTTAAGCAGAAATCCTGTGTTCCAGATTTTGTTTGTCTTACAAAATATTTCTAAAAACGAAGTGCTACTTGATGACGTCTTGATATCTGAGGAACCTTATGAGCATTTCACTTCTAAGTTTGACATGACTTTTGAACTCATAGAAGTTGATTCGGGCATGGAAGGGATAGCAGAATACAATACAGATCTATATAGACCTGATACAATAGAACGTTTCGTAAGCCACTATATTCATCTTCTTAAATCAATCCTTGAAAATCCATCCTTAAACCTTGATCTCTTAAACATTATTCCCACTGAGGAAAAAACCCTTCTCTTAGAGACTTTAAATGCTACGGAAGCAGAATACCCGAACGACAAGACAATCGTGGACTTGTTTGAGGAGCAGGTGAATAAATCCCCTGATGCAACAGCATTAATGTTCAAGGAAAAGAAATTAAGCTACAAAGAGCTGAATAAACGGTCGAATCAGTTTGCACATTATCTGATTGAAAAATACAAAATACAACCTGATGATCTGGTAGGAATAGAGTTGGAGCGCAGTGAGTGGATGGTGATAGGCATATTGGCGATTATCAAATCGGGAGGTGCCTATGTACCGATAGATCCTGAGTACCCTGAGCAGCGAAAAGAGTTTATCATAGAAGATGCAAAGTTGAAAATAGTCATCAATCAGATAGAACTTGAAGAATTCAGGAAAGCTATAAAAGAAGGCAACTATCCAAAAACAAATCCCACAACCCGGATAAGTCCCGAGAATCTGATGTACGTGATTTACACATCAGGTTCAACGGGTAAACCGAAGGGCTGTATGCTCGAGCATAGGGGCTTGGTCAACCGATTGGCTTGGATGCAGAAGTCTTATGCCTTAACAGAAAAAGATTGTATCCTGCAAAAGACCACTTTTACTTTCGATGTATCTGTCTGGGAGCTTATCTGGTGGTCCTTGCAAGGGGCCTCTGTAAGTATGTTGGAACCGGGGGGAGAGAAGCAACCAGAAAAGATTGTTTCGACAATAGAAGCCTCACAGGTTACGGTGTTACATTTTGTGCCCAGTATGCTTGAGGTCTTTTTAGAATTTCTGGACAGCTCAACAGAAAACATTTTGAAGCTCAGCAGTCTAAAACAGGTATATACCAGTGGGGAAGCCTTAAAGGCGGAACAGGTAAAGCGTTTCAAAGAATTGCTGCCTAATGTAAGTCTAATGAATCTCTATGGACCTACAGAAGCGAGTATAGACGTGAGTTACTATGCCTGTGAGACAGCTGAGGAAATGAACATTCCAATAGGCAAACCGATAGATAACACAGCGCTTTACGTGTTAGATCCCACCCACCACCTCGTTCCTTACGGTACTGTCGGTGAGGTTTGCATAGGCGGAGTAGGTTTGGCAAGGGGATATTTAAACCGGGAAGAGCTCACTCGGGAAAAGTTTATAGAAAACCCGTTCCGGCCAAAAGAACGATTATACAGAACGGGAGACTTGGGCAGATGGCGCGGGGACGGTAATTTAGAGTATTTGGGCAGGATGGACGACCAGGTCAAAATCAGGGGGTACCGCATCGAGCTCGGTGAAATCGAATCCGTCCTGCTACTCCATCCCAGTGTGAAGCAAGCGGTAGTCATGGCAAGCGAAATTGGACAGGGTGACAAAAGACTTGTGGGATATATCGTCTGCGACGGGACTTTCGACAAAAAATCCATCAGTGAATTTCTCAGGTCAAAACTGCCTGAATACATGATCCCAGCTCTTTGGGTCACCCTCGAAAAACTCCCCTTAACCTCTAGCGGAAAAATCGACAGAAAGGCACTGCCTGATGTCAGTACCCAGGATATGGTTACAGCCGGATATACTGAACCAAGGAATGATCTGGAAAAACAGATTGCAGCTATCTGGCAGAGAATCCTCGGTTTGGAGCGGGTAGGTATCCATGATGATTTCTTTGAACTGGGGGGACATTCCCTGCTGGCTGTAAAAGTAATGTCAGCTTTGGAAAAAGAAATTGGGTCAAAACTTACCATTAATCTGATATTCAAATACCCGAGTATATCGGAACTCGCAAATGCAATTGAGAACATCAATCAAAATCAGGCAGGTTTGAATTCATTATTAGATGTAAAAACTTCGGGAAGAAAACTGCCATTATATATGGTTCATGGAGCGGGTTCCTCGGCATCTATTTATTATAATTTAGCAAAATTCATTGACACAGAACAGCCTATTTATGGCTTTCAACCAAAAGGCCTGGATGGAATCGAGGAACCTGACATATCTCTTGAAGAAATGGCTGCGTACTATATTTCACTTATGGTTGAAAAAAATCCGGATGGTCCTTACAATTTATCAGGCTATTGCTTTGGTGGAATTGTGGCTTATGAAATGGCCAAACAACTTCAATCGATGGGGAAAAAAGTCAATAAACTTATTCTATTTGATACAGCTGCTTTCGATTACCTGGAAAAACATTCACCATTTGAAAAAATAAAACTTCGGTTAAACATCATCCTAGCCAAAGTAAACTTTTTATTGAATGAACCTGAGGCTTATTTAAAAAGGAAAAAAGGATATCTTAAACGAAAAATGGATTTGATATTTTCCATAATGAAATCAAAACTCAATCCACAATTTGTAAAACCCACAAACTACCTTAATAAAGTTTCAAAAAATAATACCTATTTATTAAATAAATACAAGTTAGTTCCTCATTATCATGGCACCCTGTTTTTATTGCGGGCAAAAACCAAAGAAACTTATATAGAAGATCAAAAATTCTATGGATGGACCTCATTTGTTGAAAAAGTCAAGGTGATAGATATTGGCGGACACCATGACATTATTCTCAAAAAAACTGAAATCTTGAAAGAGATAGCCGAGAAGGTCCAGATAGTTCTTGACGAGAAAAACGAATAGATGACTTCAAACCTCTCAATAGACTGGAATGAGTTAACCCCAACCTGGAAAAATTTCCAAGTTGAGCCATTTTCCAATGGAATTCATGTGGTCCGTATAAACATTTCTAAAAACCTCCACCATATCTCAGATCAAAAACATCTCCTCAAAAATCCCGAACAGCAGAAATTATCAAGAATTGTCAAGCAAGGAGATAAAAATATTTTCCTCTGTAGTCAGGTGATGAAAAGAATTGTTTGTGGCCAATACTTGAATATACCTCCTGATGAAATCGAATTTGATTTTACAGAAAACAAAAAGCCATTCATCAGCGGCCAACCTGATTTTCACTTCAATATCAGCCATTCCGGAAATTGGATCATAATGATTTTATCCAATAATCCCTGCGGAATTGATGTGGAAAAAATACAACCTGACTTTGATTTTGATGGAGTAATGAAATTGACATACCACCCTGATGAAATTGGGTACGTGCAGCGGTCTCCTGATCAGCATAAAGCTTTTTTCAGAATATGGACCATCAAAGAATCATTTCTCAAGGCAACAGGAGTTGGGCTGATAGACAACCTTAGCGACCTGAATATGATAAAAAATTCAACCCTTTTGGAAAATCCTATTCCTTGGAAAATTCAGAGTTTTATGGTTGACGGAGGTTATTGGTGCAGCTTTTGTTTTAAATCCCAAAATCCTAAAATAAATTTTTATGAATACTGACTAATTATGTTTCAATTCGAGACAACATTGGGTCATCAACAAGCTGATTATAATCATGTTATTTGATAAGAATTAGAATTCTTTTATTGAAACTGAAACATTAAATTGCCCTTGATTTACCAATCAGCATATAAACTGACTATTATTCTGGGGATCTTTATTCTTGGTAAAAACTTAGGCTTGTAGATAACCGACTTCGCCGAAAAGAAAGGCAAAAGACCTCTTAACATTATCAAATCTGTACATTCTAAAAAAATCAATTAACTTTAAACACTGATTTTTGAGCCCAAATACCCCTTGAATTATGAATAATTCCATCGATATCGAAAAAACAAAAAATTTCCTTTTTGAGCTTTTGGAGCAGCAATCAGAAACCAAATCAATAGAATGGCTGCTTCAACAAAAAGACAAAATTGAAAAAGAAGGTTCTTACCTCAAATTTTATATGGCCTTTGGACAGGCATCAAGATTTTTTAAGAAAACCCTTTTAAAAATTTCCGAAAATCAAAAAGAATTTGCCTATACCCTCAAGGAGGGTTTTAGCCCACAAACTTGGGATCAGCTTCAGACGGCTAGAAGTTATTTGCTCTTGCATTTTGAGGAAAAAGAAGCCTCAAGCTGGGTAAATGCACTCAACAAACTTTTTGAAACAGCAGATATGCATGAGCAACAATCTCTTTACGCTGCACTTCCAATCATGCCCTATCAACTGGAAATGAAAGAAAGGGCCATTGAAGGTCTCAGGACCAATATCAGTTCTGTATTTGATGCTGTGGCACTCAACAATCCCTACCCCGCAGAATATTTCGACGAAAGGGCATGGAATCAGATGGTCCTGAAAGCCATATTTATGCAGCGCCCCTTATATCAAATTCAGAATGCCGATGAAAGGGCAAATCCTACATTGGCGAAAATACTGGTAGATTTTGCTCATGAAAGATGGGCAGCAGGAAGAACTGTCATGCCAGAACTGTGGCGCTTTGTAGGCCCTTTTATCAATGAAGAAAATATAAGTGATATCGAAAAAGTGCTTCAAACAGGTGATCCCATTCAGCAAAAAGCAGCCTTGCTTGCTTGTAGCAGCAGTGATTTTGCACCAGCGAAAAAACTGATCGATCAAAATCCCGAAATGGGAAATGCTGTACTAAACGAAGAGATAACCTGGGAGTTGATCGGAGAAGAATTCCAATATGGCAAATAAACCTTCCGTCAATATGATTATAGTTAATGATAAAAGTAATTATGAAAACCTAACGGATAATCTCCCAAACTTTAAATTTATGGTTACTTCGGTCTTCCATCTTCTAGCCACTAAGAAAAAAAACTGTCGAAACTATAATACAAACCAATAGATCAACATCGCATTTGATTTAAAATCAAAAACTACTAGTTTTCAACAATATTAAAAATACAACAAGATGGAAATGTTTATCGATCCCCATATACATGTCGTTTCAAGAACCACTGATGACTACGAAGCCATGCGCAAAGCAGGTATCGTGGCCATTATTGAGCCAGCCTTTTGGTTGGGTCAACCCAGGACTGAGGTAGGAAGCTTCAAGGATTATTTCAGCACTTTGGTTGGTTGGGAAAGATTCCGCGCCAAGCAATTTGGCATAGTCCACTATTGCACCATGGGTCTGAATTCCAAGGAAGCCAATAATATTCCTTTGGCAGAAGAGGTGATGGAATTATTGCCCCTGTATGTAGGCAAAGAGGGTGTGGTTGCCATTGGGGAAATCGGTTATGATGACCAAACTGAAGCTGAGGATAGATTTTATAGGTTACAATTGGAACTTGCCAAAGAGGTCAACCTCCCCGTTTTGATCCATACGCCCCATAGGGATAAGAAAAAAGGAACTACCCGCAGCATGGATGTCAGCGAGGAACATGGCGTTGATCCGGGAATGGTAATCGTGGACCACAACAATGAGGAAACAGTAAAGGAAGTTTTGGATAGAGGATATTGGGCAGCTTTTACCATCTACCCACATACCAAAATGGGAAGTGAGCGCATGGTGGAAATCGTCAAACAATACGGCCCGGAAAGAATCATCGTGGACAGTGCCGCGGATTGGGGAATCAGCGATCCATTGGCAGTTCCAAAAACTGCTGCTTTGATGCGCAAAATGGGAATTCCTGAAGAGCATATCAGAATGACCTGTTATCAGAATGCATTGACCGCCTATTCCCAAAGTGGTCAGATGGATGAATTGGATTGGCTGAGGCCGGAACCCATTGACCAAAGGCAAAGACAATTTGGTAATTCGGTCTTGAGAGGCGGACAGGAACCTAAAGTGGAAGGATCTGATTTTGTGGAGAATTAAGCATCTTTAATGTCAAAAATAAAAGCTTATTTACAGCTCACCCGACCCGCAAATATCGTTACTGCTATTGCAGATATTTGGGCAGGCTTCGCCGTCGCCGGTGGAGCATTGGTTATATTTGCCGATGAAACTGTCCTTATCCATTCACCCGTTTTTCAAAACTTGCTTTGGTTGACACTTTCGACCATAGGCTTGTATGGCGGGGGTGTTGCCTTCAATGATGTTTTTGATGCGGCATTGGATGCCAAGGAAAGACCAGAAAGACCCATACCAAGTGGAAGGGTATCAAAAGGCAATGCTGCTTGGATGGCTTTTTTGTTATTGGTTATGGGGGTTGTGGCAGCATCTTTGGTTGGGCCAATCAGCGGATTGATAGCTTTAATTGTGGCCGGCCTTGCTGTTCTATATGATTATTGGGGAAAGCATCAGTCCATTATTGGGCCTATCAATATGGGACTTTGCCGTGCAGGAAATCTCCTTTTGGGCGTCAGTGCTTTTCCAATCATGCTTAATAGTTATTGGTTTTTGGGCATTATTCCTTTGGTATTTGTGGCAGCCATTACCATGATCAGCAGAGGGGAAGTACATGGGAAAAACAGAAAAGCTTTGATCGGAGGGTTTGCGATGTACTGCCTGATCATTTTGGCCCTGATTGATTTGGCGTATTTCGAAGGGAAAAATCCACTTCATGTGATTCCTTTCCTCGTCCTATTCGCTTACATGATTTTTCCTCCCTTGATCAAAGCAATCAGGTCTCAAATCCCACAAATGATTGGAAAAGCCGTAAAAGCAGGAGTAATTTCCCTGATTATTCTCAATGCCACATTGGCTTCTGTTTTTGCAGGTTGGCAATTTGGGCTAATTGTATTGATCCTTTTGCCAGTTTCGCTATGGCTGGCCAAGAAATTTGCCGTTACTTGAAATCTTATTTCGATAACTAGAGTTTATTAAATTGCAAAACATTCCATATCCTTTAGGGATTAACAAGAAGATTTAAGTTTATAAAAATGGAAAAGATAATTGAACAGACTTTTGCGGTACCCTTCAGGTATCAGGTCTGTTTTTTGGAAGGGATTTTTGATTTAACAAATCCACTATTGGCCACTTTTCTGGATAACGGAAAAAAAGCCAAGGCATTTTTTGTGGTGGACAGTGGCGTAACAAATGCTTTTCCGAACCTCCTGAATGATATCCGAAAATATGCTGATGCCTATCAGAATAAGTTTATTTTGAGTGCGGAACCTCTGATAGTTGAAGGAGGTGAAATCTCCAAAAATGATGAAGCAACTTTCAAGAAGATTGTAGATGCCACGAGTATTTTCGGGATAGACCGTCATTCTTATATTGTTGGCATTGGAGGCGGGGCAGTGTTGGATATGGTTGGATTTGCCGCTGCTATTTCCCATAGGGGCATCAGACATATTCGCATACCGACTACTGTTTTATCCCAAAACGATTCCGGAGTCGGTGTCAAAAACGGCATCAATGCCTATGGCAAAAAGAATTACCTGGGAACATTTGCTCCGCCTTTTGCGGTAATCAATGATTTTAATTTCCTGACCACACTCGATGATAGAGATTGGCGTTCAGGAATCTCAGAAGCCATCAAAGTGGCTTTGATCAAGGATATTGAATTTTTTGAGTGGCTGGAAAAAAATGCAACAGCATTGGCCAACCGTGAAATGGCCCCCATGCAGAAATTGATCATCAAATGTGCCCAAATGCACATGGACCATATTGCCGGCAAAGACCCCTTTGAATCAGGTTCTGCCAGACCTTTGGACTTCGGACATTGGGCAGCCCACAAATTGGAACATTTGACACAATATCAGGTGCGGCATGGGGAAGCAGTGGCCATTGGGATTGCTTTGGATAGTACATATTCCTATTTGAAGGGAATGATTTCCAAAGTAGATTTGATGCGTATCATTAACCTCATGAAAGCACTTGGATTTGGAATTTATGCCCATGAGTTATCCGGTAAGGAATTGCTAAAGGGTCTTGAGGAATTCAGGGAACATCTTGGCGGTGAATTGACCATTACTTTATTGGAATCTATGGGCCAAGGAGTCGAAGTCCATCAAATGGACAATGACCTGATTCTTCAATCCATTGATCAATTAAAATTATTTCATCAGGAGAAAGTGGCTGCTGATTCCTAAATTGTGGGATTGTTGAAATTTTAATCCAATTCCAAAACTTCAATGTTTACAAAAGGACATCACCTGACGTATTGCACCAATATCCATCCCGGAGAAAGCTGGGCGGATACTTTTGAAAATCTAAAGCAATATATCCCTAGGATCAAAAAAGAACTTTCTCCAAATCAACCTTTTGGAATAGGACTCAGGTCTTCCCACGAAGCAAGTTTGGATCTGGCAAAACCAGAAAATCTGGCTGACTTTAAAACCTGGCTGAGAGAAAATAACTGTTATGTTTTTACCTTCAATGGCTTCCCCTACGGGGGTTTTCACAGACAGGTAGTCAAAGATGAAGTGCACCAACCGGATTGGACCACTCCTGAAAGATTCGCCTATACGGAAAGGCTTTTTGATATTCTTGCAGACCTTTTGCCTGATGAAATGGATGGTGGGATTTCGACTTCTCCCCTCTCCTACAGACATTGGTATAATACCAAATCAGATTTGGAAAATGCCACCCAAAAGTCAACAATCCATTTGGCCAAAATAGCTGCTAAACTTTATACCATACAGCAAAAAACAGGTACACTCCTGCACCTCGACATCGAACCCGAGCCGGACGGCATTCTTGAAAACACACAGGAAGTCATTGATTTCTATCAAAATTGGTTGGTTCCTATTGGATCTGAATATCTTGAAAAAGAATTGGGACTCTCCGGTCAGGAAGCCGAAAAATGTCTGAAAGAACATATCAGAATTTGCTATGATGTATGTCATTTTGCAGTGGTCTATGAAAATCCGGATGATGTTTTTAAAGCCTTTGAAGCTGAAGGGATCAAAATCGGTAAAATCCAGATCAGTGCTGCTTTAAAGGCTGACATTCCGCAGGATAAAAATGAGAGGAAGGAAATGGAAGCTTTGATAGCTCCATTTTCCGAATCCACATACCTGCATCAGGTGGTAGCGAGAGAACCAAATGATCAATTAACTTCCTTCAACGATCTGCCTGAAGCGATGAATACGCTTGAATCAACAGATGCATTGGAATGGCGCATTCATTACCATGTCCCGATTTTTCTGGCTGATTATGGAAAAATCTCCTCCACCCAATCAGATTTACTTGATGTGTTGAAATACATCAGTAGGAAAAAAGTCTGCAACCATTTGGAAGTGGAAACCTACACTTGGGAGGTTTTGCCGGAAGGCATCAATTTGGATCTAGGGAGTTCTATCACCAGAGAACTTCAATGGGTCATCAAAAACAGTGGAAACTCATGAAAAAAACCGTAGTCATAGATATTGTTGCCCTTTCAAGCAGGGTAATCGGTGAACATACCCCATTTTTGAAAGAATGGATCGCCAAAGGAAAAAAAGCAACCATCGATCCTGTGCTGCCGGCAGTGACCTGTTCGGCACAGTCAGTTTACCTTACCGGAAAATGGCCTTCTGAAAACGGAATTGTTGGCAATGGCTGGTATTTCAGGGATGAATGTGAAGTGAAGTTTTGGAGACAGTCTAATCATCTGGTCCAAAGTGAAAAAATCTGGGACCATGCCAAGAAGATAAACCCTGAGTTTACCGTTTCCAATATGTTCTGGTGGTACAACATGTACTCCAATGCTGACTATCAGGTAACCCCAAGACCGCTTTACCCCGCTGATGGTAGAAAATTACCGGATTGCCATAGCCATCCCATGGGTCTGAGAGACAGGTTACAAAAAGAACTGGGACAATTCCCCCTCTTTTCTTTTTGGGGACCAAACGCCAATATCTCCTCCACGAAGTGGATCGCGGAAGCCTCAAAAAAAGTCGATGAATGGCATAATCCAACCCTTACTTTGATCTATTTGCCACATTTGGATTACAACCTGCAGCGATGTGGCATCGACTTTTCCAAAATCGGCAAGGAGCTACAGGAAATTGATGACGTCTGCAAAGACCTGATTACCTACTATGAAAATCAGGGTACCAATGTCATTCTACTTTCAGAATATGGCATCACTTCAGTCAACAACCCTATCCATATCAACAGGATCTTGAGGGAGAAGGGATATATCGCTGTAAAGGATGAATTGGGATTGGAAACCTTGGATGCCGGAACCTGTAAGGCTTTTGCTGTAGCAGACCATCAATTGGCACACATTTACATCAAGGATAAAAAAAACATCCCGGCTGTAAAGGCACTTCTTGAAAACACTTCGGGAATTGAACTGGTATTGGATGAGGAAGGAAAAAAGAAATTCCATATCGATCACGGTAGGGCCGGAGAGTTGGTGGCCGTAGCAGACAAGGATTCTTGGTTTACCTATTATTATTGGCTGGATGATGCCAAGGCACCGGATTACGCAAGATGTGTGGATATCCACCGCAAGCCAGGATATGACCCGGTGGAGATGTTTGCCGATCCGAACATCAAATTGCTGAAAGCAAAAATTGGAATGAAGATCCTCAAAAAGAAGCTCGGTTTCCGCTACTTGATGGATGTGATTCCCTTGGATGCCACTTTGGTCAAAGGGTCACACGGGGCTATTCCAAAAGAAAGTTTGGACCATCCTATATTTGTTAGCAAAAACAAGAGTCTTTTTGAAGGAGAAAAGTTGGAAGCAGTCGATGTGATGGATTTGATATTGAAGGAGGTATTTGGGGGGTGATTTGTAAAAGTTTAGAGAGGAGGATTACAAATCCTCATTATCTGGGGTTCGACATTACAAATATCGAACAGCGAAAGAATCAAATTCTGCCAAAACTTTCATGGACTCTTCCCTTACAAGTTCCGATTCTTTAGCAAAAATTTTTTTTTCAAGCATCTTTCTTTTTTGGATCTTATTGTAAAAATCAATAGCCTGATTAATATATCTATTTCTTGAGGATTCCATTTTTCCTGATAACTCCTCAGTTTCCTGGAAAATACGCTGCTCAAGTTTTAAACAAAGTGTTTTCATATATCTCATAAGTTTTTGCTTAATTCAAAGATAAAAGGTGGGGCAAATGGAGTTGGTGTAACTTTTATTCATTTGTGTCAACGATTATTTTTTGCATTCCTTACTGCTTTGGATATTCCGGACAATACTGACCCCTGTTCCGGGCATATTGACCCCTCTAAAAATGGGTTTGGTTCTATAATCTGTTAGACTGACAATTTTACATTTTTTTTCTGAGACTTTCTCCTTTTAACTCTATTCTGTAGGAAGAATGGACCAATCTATCAAGAATAGCATCTGCAATTGTCTCTTCTCCTATGATATCATACCAACTTGACACAGGTAGCTGACTGGCAATGATTGTTGATTTTTTCCCGTGTCTGTCTTCAACCATTTCCATAAAGTCCATCTGTTGCTGTTTTTCCAAGTGTGTCAGACCAAAGTCATCAATGATCAGGAGATCTGCCTTGGCGAGTTTATCAAAGAATTTCATTACTGTACCTTCAAGTCTTGCCATTTTGGTTTTGAGCATCAACTTCTGTGTATTGAAGTAAGCGGCTTTATATCCCAGGATACAAGCCTGATGTCCCAGCGCAGATGCCAGATAGCTTTTACCACAGCCGGTGGCTCCTGTGATCAGTACAGGCTCTCCTTTGGTGGTGTATTCTCCTGTGGCAAGAGTGGTAAGCATCATATCATCAAGACCTCTTGTCCTGTCGAGCTTGAGTTCTTCAAGAGATGCTTTGTATCTGAATGCCGCATTCGTTTCAAGTCTTCTGAACCTTCTGTTATCCCTTTCAAGCTCTTCGGCCTGCAGCAACAGTTCAAGACCTTCTGATAGCGATAGACTTTGGTTTTTTCTTGTTTCTTTGATGGCTGTCCATGTTTTGGACATACCGTGCAGCTTGAGTCTGGCAAAATGCGATTCGATCTGGTTTGTCATAGTTATTCAAAATTTATTGATTGTTGATTACTGTAATATGATTTACCTCTTACATTCTGATGCTTGGGCAGTGCTGTGATGTTGCTTTGGATAGATTCGTCTTCCATGTGGTTCTCTATGATGTTCTGGATAAACTTGTAAGAGAATATTCCATTCTCCATTGCTGTTTTACATGCTTTTTCCAAAGCTTCAGTATCTGATTTTCTTGCCAGGGCAAGCAACCCATCGCAGGATCTGTAGAGCTGTTCGGGATATCTTTTCTGTTCAAAAAGCAGACATACATACTCATAAAGCACCTTGGATATCTTAGCGGAAAGATTCCTGTAATAATCAGGACTTCTATCCCTGTAGTGCCGGTGATGTGAGCAGAGATGTTCTTTGACTGTAGAGTAAGCCCCAAGTTTGAAGTTTCTGGAATGTACGGCTACTTTCTTGCCTTCATGATAGATGTAGACCATCGATCTTGTATATGCAACTTTTACGGTATACCCCATAAGGGTGTGGGGAACACTGTAATAGTGTTTGTCGGCAGACAGATAGATATGGTTGTTTTTGGCAACCTTTAGCATCGAGTAGCTGCGCAACTCAAAACGCTCATCAGGCAGCTTTGCCAACAGCGTTTTTTCATCTGCGATAAACTTCTCTTCCCTGCAGTAGGGCTTCTTCTGCATTCTTGTCTGATTATGTGACTTCACTTTCAGTCTGATGGCCTGATTGAGAGATGTCATGTCGAAGAACTGCATATTCCTGAGTTTGGCATATACCCTTGAATAAAGGATCTTGACCTGGTTTTCCACCAGAGCTTTATCCTGGGGCTTTCTCACCCTTGCAGGAAGTACCGCTGTTCCGTAGTGGTTGGCAAAATCTTCAAGAGCCTGGTTGATGTCAGGCTCATACCGGTCTGCTTTGATCACAGCAGCCTTCAGGTTGTCAGGAACCAAAAGCTGTGGTACGCCTCCTAAATCTTCCAGACACCTGCTGAGAGCACAAAGAAAATCAGATATGCTCTGGGATGGTACAGCAATGGCAAAAACATAATCAGAGTAAGGGAGACAGGCAACAAAAAGCTGACATGATATCACCTCTCCGGTCTCTCTGTCTATATGGGGAATCGTTTTTCCTGCAAAATCTATGAAGAGTTTCTCCGCTGGTTTGTGGTCCAGCACCATGGTCGGTTTTCCTTTTGCTGTTTGTTGCTGGTCAAGATGAAAACAGAACTGTGAATAGCTGTATCCATCTGGATTAGACTGCCTGTACTCTTCCCAAAGGAGCATTCTGGTTACCCCGGTCTTTTCCAACTCTTTTTGGTAATACCCAAGGTTGGCTTTAAAGTACTCATACCTTGAGTCTTTATAGGAAGGATTTCCGGGATGAAAAAGTGTGTATAATTCAGGCTCGTCAAGGTTTAGAAGTGCCTATATTGTCATCTTCTCAGCCCTTTTGCCTGTCAATAGCTTATCAAGCTTAAAAAGGTATGTCTTGACGGTATTCTTGCTGATATCCAGAATACGGGCAATGGTTTTGACTCCCTTGCCCTGTCTTTTAAGTATTATCAATTGCTTTATCTGACTCATTGGTTTTGGTTTTCCAGCCATCGGATTATAGTTAGCGGTTATCGAAAGTATCCGCTAAAAAAAACCAAAACCATTAATCAGAGGGGTCAATATACTCCGGAATCTTGACTCAGGGGGATCAATATGCTCCGGAATATTATCAAAATTCTTACTTTAGGGGGTCAACATCCGCCGGAATGTCAGTCGAATCTGGCCAATCAGACCACTTTCACTGTTCAAAAACATTCCGGTTAAGAGGGGTCAGCATGCTCCGGAATATCCATGCTTTGACTTCTTCGTTGATTTCATCTATTGCCATTGTGGATAGCTCATATTTCTCGGCTAATTCCACACACTTGTTGTGGTTCTGTTTCATCAACTCTCTACTGACAAGTTCTACAAATTCTGTAAAAGCCAGGCTATCTTTTTTAATGCCAAATTTATTAAATTCAAATTCTGAAATAGAAATATTGAGCGTTCTCATATCGTTTTTTTTACTTCAAATTTTAAATAAAAGTTTACTTTGTCCTTATGGATACCTTTTAGGAGGTTTACCCAATTGAAATATGAGCATCATCATGGGGTTATAGAATCCCACGAAACGAAATCCTAATTTATTTGGTATCTATTTTTGATATTTAAAGGGTAGAAAAATAGGGGATAAGAGTCTTTAATGTAAGGCTTTGAGTTCTTTTACCTCGTACCTCGGATTCAGTATGACGTGGAATTAAATGTCGTACCCTCTACTGTAAATCCCAATTTTCTCCACTACCAATGATAGGAATTTTTAAAGTAACACACTCATCAAGTTTTAATGTAAGTTTTACCGTGGTGTTTATTTAGTTTAATTATAAACTGTTATTTTTCAGGGTTTTATTGAAACATTACCCTGTTTTATGGGAGTTTAATAGAGTGAAACCAAACGACAACAACTATGGAAAGAGTATGTTCAAATTGTAATTACTGGGAGCCACAGGCGCCAGTAGTTGCGAAAAAAGAAAATTACGGGGAATGTAATAAATTGAGTCACATTGAATCCAAAATGGATCCGGAATATATCATTCCTGTTTTAAATGACGGCAAACCAATCAATCCTGACACCAAATCAATCGAATACATTACCGGTGCCAGTTTTGGTTGCAATCAGTTTGCCGAAGCTTAAATATCCTTTCAATACACAGAAAGTCAGCACCTTAATTTAGGTGCTGACTTTTTTTTATCCTTCACCGACTTTTCCTTCAAATTGGTTTATAAACCCCAATAACTTCAAAAATGCCCATTTTTCCTCGTCCCATTCAAAGAGGACTGAGTCATTTTCCACCACCCCCGTCTCCAATGCAATAATGCCTTTCGGGATCATAAAAGTGGAACTGGAAGCTGTCCTTTTTACTCCACCCAAATTCATTGGAATAATAGGTTTGGCTTTCACCATCTAAGATCAAGATCCCCCCAATAAAATTTGCGGAATCAATTAATGCCCGCTATTTGGATAGGCGGAATTTTTGAATAAATACAAAGAAATAATAACATTTGTTCAACGATCTACCTATATTTCAAAGATTTAGGAATTTACCTATCTAAGAACTTTAATTTCCCAAGGGTGCTTTTTACTAAAATAATTTAAACGATAAATCTTTATTAATGTCATCAAAAGTATAATTTTTACCAAACGTTTTTCAAAATATCATCATAAAGTGAGACAATGAAATTCACAAAAAACCCGGCTGTTGCACCATAACCTAATTCCTTTCTCAAATTATTGGTTAATTCATTTAAAATATAACTTCTTGAAGCATCTTCCAAACTAGAGTTTTTAAGAATTGAAGATGCAACATTTAATCCCCTAGATAAATCTCTATCATCAACTTCATTGCCAGTAGAAAAAATTCCTTCCAACATCGCTAATATTAGAGCTTCTCCGAATTTTTCACCAATATCTACATTATGTGCAAAAAAGTAATATTCACCATAATTTCCATAATTCTGAATTTTAACATATATCCATCTACCATAATTCAGAACAGGCATTACAATGAGTTCAGGTTCATTTTCAGGATTAGTGCTTTGCTCCATCACCGAACCAAGATTAGATGAATTATATGTATAAATGTCATAATCACTCCCATAACTCTTGGTCTTTAATGTAAAGACGGCCATTTGGTCAGCTGGAATATAAAACTTGAAAAAAGTTGAATTACCTCTATCTATTGACCCATAATAATATTTGATATTAGTTTCATATGTTTGAAAAGTTTGTCCATAACAATTCAAGCAGAAAACAGTTGAGATAAAAATTGCAATTAAGATATAAGGATTACAACTTTTCATGGTCAATTCGATTATTAAAATAAAAATAAATAAATGCTACAAGAAAAAAAATTTTTTTAACAAAGTTTTTTTTCTAACCAACTTATTTTAAGCGATATACATAGAAGAAACTCATTCAAGATCATAAAAAAATATTGTTCTTTTTAAACGAATGAAGTACGATTCAATTCAAAAAAAGATGGTCTTGATTCAAGAACTTTTGTACATAACCTTAGAAATAAATAAGGGGGATTTATAAATAAACATAAAACACCTCAGGTTTATTTTATTTTAGCTTCTCTAAATAAAACCCTGTATCTTCTTCCCCTAAGTCAACTCTTTCTAGCTTCAACAAATGCATCAATATTTGAGGGATGTTTGAGTTCCACGATAACTAATTGTTTCCAAGTTCGCATCAATCAAACCATTAAAATAAAAACCTCCCTTCTCGCTTCTAATCTCTCGATCTTTTCACTTCATCCTTCCCCCACCCCTCTTCAAAAAGTTCAAGACCGCAAATCCTCCAAACCATCCCACCGTACAAATCAACAAACCAAGGTTCAACTGGGATTGGTTCAAGAGATCTTGATAAAACAGTATTGCCAATGAAAACATAACAACAAGTACGAATAGGCCAAAGTAGGTGCTTTTCATTTTTTCTGTAAGATTTTACTGAACAACAAAAACAACAATCCACAGGCCACCCAGGCTGGCAAAGTGAAAAAAGACAGGAAAACATCCTGATATAAAGACCATGCATAAAACACCACCATACTGATCAACCAAGCAGCCAAGACGGCTACATTGAAAGAAGTACCTTTCACTTGCGCATAGTTTTTGGACAATCCCAACTTTGCCGAAAAGTAATACTCAAAGAAAATCACTGCACCGATCGGAGCCAGAATAAACCCATACACAGCCACAAAATCCAGTAGTTTCATGGCAAAGGCGGGAAATAGCCCGGCAATTGTCGCAATCCCACCCGTCACCAAAGTGACTTTGACTGTAGAACTTTTGGGAAAAATGGCCTGAAAAGCCAATCCAGCCCGGTAAATGGTTGGGTTGGCGGTAGTCCATCCTGCTACCACCACACATATCAGTCCGGCAATACCTACCACCTCATAAGCCAATGGCCCGGGTGCCACGGGTGGAACTCCCCCACCTGCGAATATGGCAGCCGCTTCGGGACTTCTCAAGTAAAGCGCAAACATAAGACAAGCCGAGATCCAGGCCATAAAATGCCCGACATACATCCCCGCAGCAGTCGTCCATCCAATGGTATTTTTATTGGCATAGCGTAAAACGGATAGGTCAGACATCCCTAAGTGCATCGCTGCATTGCAAAACCAAGCAAAGAACATCACGTGCCAAAAGGTAAATTTGATCTGTCCGGGAAAAGGCTCCGAACCTGTTCCCCAAACCGCCCAAAGGTCTGAAAAGGAAGTCACTCCCAATCTTTTGGCGGCCACTATTCCAGCAATCAAAAACACCATCACCATCCAAGGTGCTGCAATATTGGAAAACTTGGAAACAGCATCATATCCTTTGGCAGCTACTACAGAAATCACTGCCCCTACTCCCAACACTACCAAAACCCATGATATGCTTGTTGGCACTGTATCGGTCAATGCCGGCATGGGCATATCAAATGGAATCCCTACTGCCGTCGCTGAAACAGTAATCATTGCCCCCGCCAAAAAACAAAACAATAGTCCATTGGCCAAATTGTAACCGATAACCAATTTACGGCCAGCTATTTTTTCCAACTTGTAATAAAGTGTCAACCTATCGGCAGTCGCAATGGGCGTGGTAATGTACCGCCAGGTCAGCACCGCCAAAAAATTCCCCACTAACAATCCTACTATCAAGTCAAAAGCCGAAACACCCGCAGTCAAAAACAAAGGCCCGATGACAAATTCAGTACCTGCAGCATGTTCCCCGGCATACATACCCAAAAACTTCCTCCAATCCTTAAAATGATAGGGAGGAACAGGTTGGCGTTCAAATTCTCCTTTTCGGGAGGGTTCCTGCAGAATTGCATTGTTTTCCATAGGTTGATTTTGGGTCGAGGTTGAAAAGTACAAAAATCTTGGATATTATGATATCCTGTCATGTCCTGTCTAAAGCGACTCCCTTACAATTACCTTAAATTCATTTTTAATCTTTTTCCCCTCTTTACTCAAAATCATATCTGCGGTAAGCTTTCCCATGGCAGAAAAGTCCGTGGTGATTACCGTTATTCCTTTTTGTAGGACCTCTTTCAGAGGGGTTTCATTATAGGATAGGATTCCAAGATTTTTCCCAATATTCAACCCTTTAATTTGTCTTGTCTTTTTAATCAGGTTCACCAGATCATTTTCCTCAATAATCACGTATGCTTCTCCTTTGATTGGGTTTCTTTCAGTACTGATTTCAGGGATTATTTCAAAATCAAAATTTTCCTCTACCGCAAATTTCTTAAAACCTAAAAGTATTTGTTCAGGATAAGGATAATTGGAGTGAAATGGAAATACCAAAACAAGCTTTTGATATTTCTCCAACTTAGACTTCAATTGCTTCAAAGCCATATAAATATCCATTTTGAAATCCTGGAATACACTTCCAAAATATTCGTTTATCCCCTCTATCTGATGGTCCAAGATAATCAGCTTTTCTTTGGGAAGCTGTCTGATCAAATCAATGGCTTTTTGTTCGCAGTCCTTTTTAAAATGAGGCATAATGATGTAATAATCATAGGACTCTTTTTGTTGATCCAGGATTTTTTTGAAGAGGGAATATTCACAATGGTAAACCTGGAAAACCACCTCTGCCCTATCCTCTAATTGAATCAACAGCGCATTATAAATCTCCTTTTTATAAGCACTGAGTTTGTTGAATAACAACAGTATTTTAAATTTGGACAGGTCAGAATGATGACTGATGTAAAATCCCTTCCCTCTGACAGACTCTATGATTCCCTGGTTTTTGAGAATGGTATAGGCTTTTTCTACGGTATCCCTTGAAAGATAGTATTCTGCACTCAGGTTATTGATAGAGGGAATTTTATCTCCGTATTTCAATTTGCCCACAGTAATCATACTTTTGATGGACTTGACTATTTGAATGTATTTTGGGACACTCGAACGCTCATCCATGTACAGGTCAAATTTGTTCATAGGTTAATGGGCTAAATAGCGGTAAGGTTAGAAGAAATACTTTTTAAAAACAAATACATTTGGTTGAATTCTGGTTTTTCCAACAGTATAGTGCAGGACAGAAAGCAGCATTTAGGCCTTTATATTTAAAATCTATTTGAAGTAATAATCAGAATTTTACAATATGAAAACAGCTACCCCAACCTTCAACCACGTCTCCTTCCTCTGGGACGAAGAAAAAGCAAAATCCCTCGGCGACGACCAAGTTGCCTTGTTGATATACCGCTCCAATATCCTCGGAGCAGATTTAAGAATTACCAATTACGGCGGGGGTAACACCTCCTGCAAGACCATTGAAAAAGATCCTTTGACCGGAAAGGACGTGGAAGTGATGTGGGTAAAAGGTTCCGGCGGGGATATCGGCACTTTGACCAAATCCGGATTGGCTGCCCTCTATGTGGACAAACTACGGGCTTTGGAAGGGGTATACAAAGGTATTGAACAGGAAGATGAAATGGTCGGACTATTCAACCATTGTATATATGACCTGGACTCAAAAGCTCCTTCCATTGATACGCCGCTCCATTCTTTTTTGCCCTTCAAACACATCGATCACCTGCATCCAGATGCGGCTATAGCTATTGCAGCATCAAAAGAGGGTGAAAAAATCACCAAAGAACTTTTTGATGGGCAGATTGCCTGGGTTCCTTGGCAGAGACCGGGTTTTGATTTGGGGCTTCAATTGAAAAGAGCCTTGGAAGCTAATCCCGGTATCCGCGGCATCATGCTGGGCGGACATGGACTTTTTACTTGGGGAGACACGGCCTACGAATGCTATGTCAACAGTTTGGAAGTCATCGAAAAAGCATCCGCCTACTTAGAAGAAAACTACGGCAGGAAAAGACCTGTTTTTGGTGGTGAAAAAATCCAAGCCTTGGATCCAAGCAAAAGAAAAGACCAAGCTGCCAAAATCGCCCCCTTGTTGAGAGGATTAGCATCTAGCTATAACCGCATGGTTGGAACTTTCAACGACTCCGACACCGTCCTACAGTTTATCAACTCAAATGATCTGGACAAACTGGCACCATTGGGAACTTCCTGTCCGGACCATTTCCTCAGGACAAAAATTGCACCTTTGGTTCTTGATATTCCTGCAGATCAGGATTTGTCTGACATGAGTTCTTTGAAAGGACATATTGAAAAGCTTTTTGCTCAATACAGAGAAGGGTACAAAGGCTATTATGAAAAACATAAGCGCAGCAACAGCCCCGCCATTCGTGACACCAATCCGGTGATCATCCTTTGGCCTGGTGTAGGGATGTTTTCTTATGCCAAAGACAAACAGACTTCCCGAGTTGCCTCTGAATTTTATATAAACGCCATCAATGTGATGCGTGGGGCTGAGGCTGTTTCCGAATATGTCTCTCTGCCTTTGCAGGAAGCCTTTGACATTGAATATTGGTTGCTCGAAGAAGCCAAACTCCAAAGGATGCCAAAAGAAAAACCACTTTCCAGAAAAGTAGCTTTGATCACGGGAAGTGCAGGAGGGATTGGAAAAGCAATAGCGGATAAGTTTGCTGCTGAAGGCGCTTGTGTTGTCCTTTCTGATATCGATGAAGATAGATTGACCAATGCCAGAAAAGACTTTGGAAAAGATGCAGCCATCGCTGTCAAACTTGATGTGCTGGATAATGACACTATTGCTCAAGCCTATGCAGCAGCCTGTTTGGCCTTCGGTGGAGTTGACATCATCGTCAACTGCGCCGGATTGGCCATCAGCAAACCTTTGGGCGACACCACCGAAGCTGATTGGGATTTGCTGAATGATATATTGGTAAAAGGTCAGTTCAAGGTATCCCAAGCTGGAGTTTCTGTCCTGAGAGCCCAGGGATTAGGTGGGGATATTATCAATATCGTCTCTAAAAACGCTTTGGTTTCCGGACCAAACAATGTGGGTTATGGTACTGCCAAAGCAGCTCAGGCCCACATGTCAAGGTTACTGGCCGCTGAACTCGGCCCAGACAAAATCCGTGTCAACGTGGTCAATCCTGATGCAGTCATCGAAGGCTCCAAAATCTGGGAAGGCACCTGGGCACAAGGAAGGGCAAAGGCTTATGGGGTGGCAGTAGAGGAATTACCCGCTTTCTATGCTAAAAGAACCTTAATGAATGAAATCATTTCTACGGAGGATATTGCCAATGGGGTTTTTGCATTTGTGGGTGGCTTGCTGGCCAAGTCTACCGGAAATATCATTAATGTGGATGGCGGGATTGCGGCTGCATTTGTTAGGTAAGGGCGCAAAGATTTTGTTTCCCGCGAAGACGCTAAGGCGCAAAGATTTGATTGATAAATAAATCAAAGTGTTTCCTATGTTTTGAGGATTATTACTGACAATGGCTTGTCCTTGTCACCTCGACGACAGGAGAGGTCTATTTACCCTTTTCTTTGGAATTAGATTTCTCCCTACGGTCGAAATGAAGGAGAGGTTTTCTTCCAAATTATTCCTTAAATTCAAATTCAAACCAGACCTACTTTGCCCTCTTAGCGCATTTGCGAGACAATATGAAAATCACCACCGACCATATCCAATCCTCCAACAAACCATTGGAAATCAACCACGCCCGGGAATTCAACTTCCTTGCTGAAAAACTGGAGAAAAAAGGACTGGATGTAGAAGCTTTGATACAGAAACTGCAAGACTTGCAGATTGCGATTCCTTCTTGGGCATTGGGGACGGGGGGTACACGTTTTGGGAGATTTTCAGGTGGGGGTGAACCGTCCTCACTGATCCAAAAAATTCAAGATGTGGGCATTCTTCATGCGCTTAACCGTTCCAGTGATTCCATTTCCCTACATATTCCATGGGATATTCCTCAGAATTATGATGCTATCCTGCAAACAGCCGCAGAAGGGGAAATCAGGTTTGATGCAGTCAATTCCAATACCTTTCAGGATCAAGCAGATCAATCCCTTTCCTTTAAATTCGGCTCTTTGGCGAATAATGACAAATCCATCCGAGAACTGGCCATTGCCCATAACAAAGAGGTGATCCAAATCGGAGAAAAACTGGGTTCAAAAGCGCTGACGGTATGGTTGGCGGATGGAAGTTCTTTTCCCGGGCAACACAGCTTCCGAAAAACCCTGCAAAATACCCATGAATCCCTACATGAGATTTACCAAGAACTTCCAAATGACTGGAAGATGCTGATAGAGTACAAACCCTACGAGCCTTACTTTTACAGTACAGTGATTTCCGATTGGGGCACTTCTTTTTTGTTGGCCAACAAACTGGGAGAAAAGGCTTTTACTTTAGTGGACTTGGGGCATCATCTTCCCAACACGAACATCGAGCAGATTGTGGCTACCTTGATGACTGAGAGCAAATTGGGCGGATTCCACTTCAACGACTCCAAATACGGAGATGATGACCTGACCGTGGGCAGCATCAAACCTTATCAACTCTTTTTGATTTTCAACGAACTGGTAGCCGGTTTTGAAGAAACATCCAATCCGGCCTCAGCCTGGATGATCGATGCAAGCCATAATTTGAAAGATCCTATGGAGGACCTATTGCAGTCCGTGGAGGCTATCAAGCTGGCTTATGCACAGGCTTTGATAGTGGATAGAAAATCCTTAGCTGAAGCTCAAGGTAGCCAAGATGTTGGTCAAGGACAGGAGATTTTACAGGAAGCTTTCCGCACTGACTTGAGGCCCTTGGTTAGGGAAGCCATCCGCCAAAGCGGAGGAGCCATTTCCCCTATCCAATCCTACAGGGAACTGAAAGTGAGAGAGTCCCTGATCAAAGAAAGAGGGAAGGAAAGTAAAGCCAGCGTACTATAACATGGAGCCCATCAAGGTAACCGCCATATTCGACATCGGACGAACCAACAAAAAATTCTTTTTGTTTGACCAGGACTTCAAGGAGGTCTTCAGGGTTTATCATAGGCTTGGCTTTATAGAAGATGAAGATGGTGAAGAATGTGAGTCCATAACAGAACTGACCAAATGGGTGAAACAAACACTCAAAGAAGCCTTGGCACTGCCGGATTTTTTGATTACCAAACTCAATTTCACTACCTACGGCGCCTCTTTTGTACATATTGACCAAATGGGCAATCCCGTGGCACCATTGTACAATTACCTGAAAGAATATCCGGAGGAAATCTTGGAGCAGTTTTATGCCCTATATGGTCCACCTGAAAAATTCAGCCGTGAAACCTCCTCCCCTGCTTTGGCCATGTTGAACTCTGGCTTGCAACTCTATTGGCTAAAATATGCCAAGCCAGAAACCTTCAAGAAGGTACACAAGAGCTTACATTTGCCCCAATTCCTCTCCTATTTATTTACTGGAAAGGCAGTTTCAGAATATACAAGCATAGGTTGCCATACCGGACTTTGGGACTTTGGCAAAGGCACCTATCACAGTTGGGTCAACAAAGAAGGGATTGACCAAATCCTTCCCGAGGTGGTGGATACCACTACTACTTTCGCGAAAACCTTTGACAAACATAGCATGCGTATCGGGGTTGGCGTGCATGATTCCTCTGCTGCTCTTTTACCTTACCTTCAAAGCAATAACCAACCCTTTGCCCTGTTGTCCACAGGTACCTGGGCGATCAGCATCAATCCTTTCAACTCTTCTAACCTGACTACGGGGGAACTCCGTCAGGATTGTCTGCATTTTCTGAGCAAAGAAGGAAGGGCAATTAAAATAAGTAGGTTGTTTATAGGGGAAGAACACAAGATTCAGATTGAAAAGCTATATGCCCATTTCAATCTTGAAAAAGGCTATTACAAAGCTTTGGACTTTGAAAAAGAGCGTTATGAAAAAGCCAAATCCCAAACCAAAAAAAGGTTCAGGTTTGAATACCTCAAGCCGGAAGTTTATGGTTTGACCCAGACAAAAGAAACCGACTGGCAAGGTTTTACCGACTTCGAAGATGCCTACTACAGTTTTATACATGAACTTACAGAATTGCAAGTTGCTTCCTTGAACCTAGTCTTAAAGGATACCAATGTCCAAAAGCTCTATATCGACGGCGGCTTCAATGCCAATCCTATATTTGTGGAGATGTTAAGGGATAAATTACCTTGGCTTAGTATTGAAACCACGGATTTTGCTTTGGGGACTGCTTTGGGGGCAGGGATGATGGTGAATTGAAATCGGAGCGTAGCGGAGATCCCGAGAACGTAGCGAGTCGGGATAAAGTAGAAAAATGGTGGATATAAAATAGAAATATCTGGCTGGGATTCTGATTGATATTGAGATATTATTATCTTGAAAGATGGAATCATCTTATCTTTGGTAAATGGAAAATATATTGATAGAAAAGCTTGATGAAGAGAAATCCAAAACTGTTAAAACTATTTTAAAAGCGCTAAAAGTAAAATTTAAAACCTTGGAAGATATCTCAGATTCCAAAAAGATTGCTGAGAGTGTCGCTCGTGGCTATAAAGAAATGTTAGAAGTGAAATCGGGTAAATTGGAAGCAAAAAATGCAAGAGATTTACTTCATGATTTATGACTTTTCAAGTAAAAGCCATACCGGAATTTGAGAAAGAACTCAAAAAGCTATTGAAGGAATATCCCTCCTTAAAAGGACGAGTTCTTAACTTTAATTGAAAGTCTTGAAACTAATCCAAATCAAGGTGTCCAAATTTTTAAAAATTGTTTTAAAATCAGAATTGCTATTAAGAGCAAAGGAAAAGGTAAATCAGCCGGAGCAAGAGTAATTACCCATTTGACAATTTCCGATAATACTGTTTTCCTTTTGTCCATTTATGATAAATCCAAACAGGAATCAGTTACAGATGCCTACATAAAACTTTTGTTGGAACAACTTTAAGTAAAAAAAAGTAGTTTTTGAAAAAAATATGATCAAGGGATGGATTCCAATGAAGTTTCTTTTGAGGTTGCTGATTCCTTTGTAAACCTATTTCAGGGTTTCATTTACCTTTCTTTAATTTGAAATTTATTCGTTTTAGTAATGTTAAAAAAATGTTAAATTTTGTATTGGATATTGTGTGTGTGTGTGATAACTTATTTTAGAGTTGTTAATCCAATGTTCCATTATTAAACAAACGTTTTATGAAAAAAGTAATGCTATTTTTGGCAGGGTTCCTTTTCTTGACAGGTATTTAGGCCAATGCTTGTGCTGTTTCCTCCGAATGTGGAGACGGTGGCGCTGTTGCATGTTCCGGTCACATTTGCGTGGGCGGATCTGGTTGGGTAGAATGTTATGATACCAATGGAAATCTTACTAGGGGCCAATGTTCTCAACAGTAGATGGATGCTTTTGAATTAGCAAGAATAGGTAGCTTAGAGTAGAATTTTTAACTCTAAGCTATCTTAATATTAACTCTTTAACATACCGGAAAGTATATGAAACATTTATCTTTACTTATCGCTATCCTTCTTTTCGCTTGTTCAAACAGAGAATTTCCCCATCCAACCCCGGTACTATTGAAGCCAGCCAAAATTATAACTCAGCTTGATAGTATATTTTTTACCAATGTTTCCCTTTTTACTGACGATGAGAGGATTTATATACTCAGCCAAAACCCGGCTTTTATCGCAGCTACTGACAAAAACTTCAATCTTCTGTGGATAAGGAATGAAGAAGGGAACGGGCCGAGCGACCTCTATTATCCCGAACAAGTGAATGTCATAAAAGAAAAATTGTATATCCTAGATCACGGTAATCAAAGCCTCAAACAATTCGAGAAAAAAACCGGGAACTTTATTTCTTCTCTAAAAATCCCTGAACCTGTTCAACGATTCAGATTTGATTTGACCCAAGACGAGCATGCACTTTTTACAGTTTTTAATTCTGTTAATCATGAAAATGTGATAAAAGTTGATCGCAATGGAGAAGTAATAAAAAAGTTTGGGACGACTTTCCCGGAAAGACCCGGGCCAAACAGACAAATGAAGTACTTTCAACTGGACGGAAATGGAAATTTGATCTTAATTGGCGCAAGTTTACCTTATGTAGAATTATTGGATCAAGAAGGGGAAAGTATCAACCGATTTGATCTCAGTAAATATGAACCCATCAAAAGGTCATTAGATTCTTTAGAAGTGACTGTAGGAGAAGCCCCAAGAAATACAATCCCAACGATTATCACCGATGCCCAATATAAAGACGGAAAACTGTATGCATCCTTTACTGATCGAATAGGACTGGATCGGACGAAGGCGAGGAATCTTCTTGTATTCCGGTTAAATGAAAGGGATTGTGAGTTGGAGGCTATTTATAAATTTCAAACGGGAACTGATGATGACAATTTCAACCCTAAATATTTTCATGTTGATGCAATAGACAAAAAACTTTATGTTCAGGGACTTGTAACCCGGTATATTTACGTTTTCGATTTACTTGACTCATAACCCATTGACTTTTCAAGTAGTTTGTAAAGGCGATGGTCAACTATCTTTGGTTTTGTTTCTTGTTGTTTGTTTCAAGACTAAAGGGCCTTATCGAAGTGGATGGATTATTGACTTTTGAGTCTTTGACCCAAATTGCTAGAAGTTGGAATTTCCAAACAGAGCAGTACAAATGTAATACCTCCGGACAACGCCAATTTAGATTTTGACCTTGTTGGCAGGCAGGTATCTCCCCCATATTTTTATTTTATCCCGAATCGCTCGACTCTCGGGATCTACACCAAAACTTCGATTTCTATATATTTCTACCATATTTCCATCGTTTCTCGGGTCTACGCCTTGGGAGATTCTTTATCTTCTAAACCATTGCCCTGCAACTATAAAAACAACCGCTCCGATCAAGGTTACAAAAATGCCCAAACTGTCGTTTAATGATGGCTTATCCAGCCAAATGGCTATAAAATGTCCCGCTAGGATGACTGCCCCCATGATGAAAAATCCAACCATCATAAAAGTAGGAAATCCATTTCCATTCACATTTTCTTTTTCTCTTTGGGACAGTGTACTATAGCCTGCAATTAGATTCGGGAATAGTTTGACCAAAATGCCAATCGCAATAAAAATCAAGGCTACGTATATGTTCTTCATGATGGTAGTTTTTGGTAATGGAAAACTAAAAATATAAATATTTTTTTTAATTTAGTAACAACCATAAAAAACACGATAATGGCAATTAACTTTAATTCAGCGATAATCGGGACTTTTTTGTTCATATGTTCCTTATGTTTTGATGGATTTGCACAGAGCGAAGCAGAGACCATTACCGCGAAAAACACACTTTCGGTCGAATTGGGTGGAAATGCCGGTAGATATGCCTTAAGCTATGGACGCCTTTTTCACCAAAACGGTAGTTTCAAGCTGTCAGGCAGTGTGGGATTTTCTATGTGGCATGAAAATGTTTCAAGTTCAACATATTGGAACCCTGCCCTGCCGTTGGAAATAAATGCCTTATATGGAAGATCGAAACATCACTTAGAATTTGGATTAGGACTAACTCCTTATTTAGAGAACAGTTATGAATTTGACCCTTCGGGTGAGGATATGGTAAAAACATCCAATCATTTAAATACGATTTTGCCTTTTAGGTTAGGTTACAGATATCAAAAGCCTGAAGGAGGAATCTTTTTCCGGGCTGGATATACCCCTCTTATTTTTCTTCCTATTGGAGCACGCGATACTTTGCATTTTTTTCCGATTTTTGGAGGCCTGAGTTTTGGAAAAAGCTTTTAATACATAGATCGGTTACAAATGATAGAAATAAAAAAAGCAACACCAACCGACTACGACCAAATCTGGAACATCCTCAAACAGGTAATCGCCGGAGGTGACACTATTGCTTTCAGCCCTGACAGTTCCAAGGAGAAGATGTTGGAATTTTGGTGCGGGCCGGACAAGCATTCTTATGTTGCTATCATTGATGAAGAAGTTGTGGGAACTCTTTTTATCAAAGACAATCAACCTGACCTTGGTTCCCACATCGCCAATGCAGGTTATCTGACTTTGCCTTCTGCTAGGGGAAAGGGAGTAGGGTTGGCTATGGGAGAATTCTCATTGGTAGAAGCAAAACGTCTTGGCTATCAAGCCATGCAGTTTAACATTGTTGTGAAAAGTAACCAAGGGGCAGTACGATTGTGGCAAAAATTGGGATTTAAAATCATCGGGGAAATTCCGGAAGCATTTAATCACATGCATTTAGGAATGACTAATGCTTATATTATGTATCAGAAACTTTGATGGAAATCAATACTATTTTTCAAAAAATCTGATTTTAATGGGATCTGGTTTGGGGGATCGAAGGATATTGTTTGATACTTGTGGATATTCATTGATATTTTTTGGCGAGGTTAATTTTTTAGATTTCTAGGTAGAATAAAAGAATTAATTCTAAAAATCAGGCGTAATATTTAGAACGTAATCGAAAAATTAGGCGTAATATCTAGATTATAATCGAAAAATTAGGCGTATTTTTTAGATTACAATCTAAATATTCGGTATATTTGATCCGTAATTAAGCAACTATGATAACTAGAGCACTTGATGAAAAGATCATATCTTCCTGTTTCAAGGACAAAACCATTTTACTGCTTGGACCAAGACAGGTAGGGAAAACAACACTTTTAAAAGAAATTGTCAAGCACTTAAATGTCTCCTCTATTTGGTTCAATGCTGATGAGGCGGATATTTTGGAAGCTTTTTCTTATGCAGTCACCAGTACCCAATTGATCCAACTTATTGGGACCAACAACAAATTGGTCATCATAGATGAGGCGCAACAGATTCCCGAAATCGGCAAAAAACTTAAGCTCATTTTCGACAATAGACCTGACATACAAATCATCGCAACCGGATCTTCGGCTTTTGATCTTCAAAACCAAACTGCTGAACCATTGACCGGAAGAAAAAAAACCTTTCATCTTTTCCCGCTTACCTTCAAAGAAACAGTAAACCATACCTCCCTGATTGAAGCCAAAAGACTGTTGGACTCAAGGTTGGTTTATGGATTTTATCCTGAGGTAGTAAACAATCCCGGGAATGAAAAGGAGATCTTGATAGAAATTGCCCAAAGCTATCTTTACAAAGACGTACTGCAAATAGACAACATCCGAAAACCAAGCCATATCGAAAAACTATTAAAGGCATTGGCTTTTCAAGTTGGAAGTGAAGTCAGTTACCATGAAATGGCCCAAATCGTAGGAAATATAGATACGGCCACAGTTGAAAAATACCTTGACTTATTGGAAAAAGCCTTTGTTATTTTCAAACTTCCTGCTTTTAGCCGTAATCAAAGGAATGAAATCAAGAAGGGTAAGAAATATTACTTTTATGATAACGGAATTCGAAATGTACTCATCAGTAATTTTTCGCTTCCTGAAATCCGACAAGACAAAGGAGCTTTATGGGAAAATTTCCTGATTTCTGAAAGATTAAAGCAAAATGCATACAACCAAAAGTTTGTCAACTCCTACTTTTGGCGCACCCATGACCAAGCGGAAATTGACTACATCGAAGAGGCGGACGGTGTCCTGTATGCCTTTGAATTCAAATGGAAAGATCAGAAAGTCAGATTTCCGGCATCTTTTCTCCAATCCTATCCTGAACATCAGACGGCTGTGGTTAGTAGAAAGGAATTTGAGGAATTCGTTGGTCTGTAATAAAATTATCACTTCAACCTCACAATCCCTATCACAGGATTGGCCTCTTCAATAGTAGCATCCTGGTATTCCACGCTTTTGACAAAATAGAAAATGTCTTTGGTTAAATCCATTGGGTATAATATTAAAGGTTCACCATCTTCATCCAATACTCCTCCATTAAGGTTATAGCCTTTCGAAATTCGTTTGTCATACAGAAACATCATCTTTTCCCATTCAATGGTATACTCTGCTATCAAATAATTGACAAACATTCGAAATGACTTTTCCTCCAAGAACTTCCCCTCTTTAGTGTAAACCATTATTTTCTTTCCTGATGCCACATAAACCAAACCTGCTTCCGGATCCAAGGTCATAGAACTAATGCTCACATATTCTCCCGGACCATTACCTTGATTTCCGAAACGACCAATAAACTTGCCTTCCCTATCGAATACTGAAATTTTGCTGTCACCCAGATAAAACTTATCATCAAGTAGCATGACCTCTCTGACATAACCAAGCAAGGCACCCTCGGCCGTTTCCAACTGAATACGCTCAATGGATTTGGCAATGTCTGCCAAATAAATTTTCCCATCAAACTTCTCGGGAATAGTGATTTGAATCAGATCGGATTTGGGTTCCATTGTATGGAATTCATACTATCGGATAATTTGGACCAAAAAAGGCTTAAAGATTATAAGAATTTGCACAGATATATTTTTCTGTGGGCATCTATGGTATCTGTGAGAAACCAAAAGACTTTTTCACATTGAGGTGAACAGATAACTTGGATCTCTTGGATTCCTCCTGACAACACTTGTTTTAACTGCTGCATTGAAATGAACTTTATCCAGATTTTCCATATTTGCTACGGACCAGTTTTTAAAAAATCCAATCCAACGCGAATAAATCCAAGTTCATCCTCAAAATTATGATAGAGATAGATTTGATTGTCTACTATAAATATCCTGTAAGGTTTAATCCGGACTTCAGGAATCAGAAATTCCTCTACAATATTCAAATCCTTGTCCATGACAAAAAGGTAATTGTCATATTCAGGATTATCCATTTCGACATTTATTGAAGACAGCTTATAACCCCATCTAAAGATTTTCTGGTTTTCCTCATCCCATATTGGGATAAGGAATGACATTCCTTTTTCAAGATCCCTCTTGAAATCTTCGGATTCCTTTACACTATGCACTTCCTTGATTTTGTCTACTTTTGGGACATCTTCGTAGAAGTTTGATATTGAATTGGTAAGCTGAATTGAATTAGAATTTGTCCTATAAACAGCCATTTGTGGATAAGAGCGATTGTGTAAAATAAAATCATCTGAAAAATCCACTATAGAAAAACCTGTTACATAAGTAAAACTTGATTTCCCCAAATAGGTAATTACAGTACTGCTAATCAAATTCTCAGAACCGGGAATTTCTTTCAATTCATAGACATCTTCTTTAAAGTCATAAATCAACAAATTGAATTCAGGTTTTCCAAAAGTTGTAATGACGTTGTAAATTTTATTCTGATGTATTTTAAAACCTGTATGTCCAAATCTTTTTGCCAATTCATCCTGAACATAAAACAAATGGTCAAATCCTATTTTTTGTTTTAGATTACCTCCTAAGTCAACCTTGTAGAATCTATTATCCCCTAAAAGTACAAAAGTAGAATCATCCAATACTTTAAATCCAATAAACCAATCCCCAATCCCATTCGGTCCTTCCCTTTCCAAAAGCACTTCCTTCTCTAGCCTTGCATTTTCAAGATCGATAATTTGTAGTTTCAATTGCTCAACATCAATATTGAACACCTTTTTCTGATCTATTGACAATCCAGAATAACTAAGATTTTCCTTCAGATAAATGATGTCGGACCCTTAATCTATCATAATGGTATCAATCTTATACTTTTCAATCCTTGCATCAATTTGTTTATTGGATTGAGAACAGCTAAAGAAAAGAAAAAATAAAACTATTAGAATTCGCATAAGGGCTAAGTTAAGAACAGAAATCTACTAAAAATACAATACATTACAAGGGATGGATAATGATATCGAATGCCTTTAGAATAACATTTAACTCTCATGATTTTTATTGAGATAAAAATTATCATTTGATTTGCATACCTTACACCACAGGATAATCAATCCCCAATATTTTTTGAAATTGGAAATTCTATTCTTAAAGCAATTACCTTGATGCACAGTTAGATTCTCTTAATTGTCGGGGAAACTTGATGGTTTGGAATGTATGAATACTTATATTGTCTATACCATAATTTACTTTGATTATTTCGCCAGAATATCTACCAGTATCTTAATATCGATTAATATCGACATCAAAATATGTCAAAAATTGAAAATATAGGGTTATTCATCCCCTGCTACGTCGACCAATTCTACCCCAAGGTAGCCATAGCCACCATGGAACTCCTGGAAAAATTGGGCTGCAAGGTGACCTACCCAATCGCGCAGACCTGCTGCGGACAGCCTATGGCCAATGCGGGTTATGAAAGGGATACAGTGGGCACCACCAAACACTTTTTGGAAACCTTTAAGAATTTTGACTACATCGTGGCGCCTTCGGGTAGCTGTGTGCTCCATGTCAAGGAACATGTCCCTGCCGTATCGGAAATGGAAATGGCCCAAAAAGCCATTCAGGACAAAACTTTTGAATTGACGGAGTTTTTGACTGATGTACTGAAAGTGGAAAACCTCAAAGGTTCATTCCCGCATAAAGTGGGTTTCCACGCTTCCTGTCACGGACACCGGGGATTGCGCTTGGGTTCCTGTTCAGAACGCAACGAACCTTTTTTCAGCAAGGGCAAACAACTTTTGGAGCAGTTGGAAGGTTTGGAATGGGTGGAACTGACCCGGAAAGATGAATGCTGCGGATTTGGGGGGACCTTTGCAGTCACCGAAGAAGCACTTTCTGTGCAGATGGGAAAAGACCGGTTGGAGGACCACCTTGTCCACGGGGTGGAAGTCCTGACCGGTGGGGACATGTCATGTATCATGCATTTAGAAGGTATCGCTCGCAGAAACAAACAGCCACTACAATTCAAACACATCGCAGAAATCCTAAACGAAGCCATCACATGAGCCATCCTGCCAAAGCATCTGAATTTTTGGAAGACAGTGCCAAATCCAAATGGCATGACGAGACGCTCTGGTTTGTCCGGGACAAGCGTGACACTATCAGCAAAACCATTCCGGAATGGGAACAGCTAAGGGAGCTTGCTTCCAGGATCAAAGACAATGTGTTGGCCAACTTGGACAATTACCTTATAGAATTTGAAAAAAATGCCAAGGCCAACAACATCCATGTGCATTGGGCCAAGGATGCGGAAGAACACAATAATATTGTCTTAAGTATCCTGCAACAACACCGCTGCAAGGCCATTGTCAAAAGTAAATCAATCCTTACAGAAGAATGCCATCTGAATCCTTTTCTGGAAGAAAATGGCGTAGAGGTAGTGGACACAGACTTGGGTGAGCGCATTGTGCAGTTTCTCAACCAACCGCCCAGTCATATTGTCCTTCCTGCCATTCACCTGAAGAAAAGGGATATTTCAGAGATTTTCCATGAAAAGCTGCAAACCGAAAAAGGCAATGAAGACCCCACGTACCTTACTCATGCCGCAAGGGTGCACCTTCGGGAAAAATTCCTTGGGGCTAAAGTTGCCATCACAGGCGTAAATTTCGGCGTTGCCGAGACAGGGGAATTTGTCGTCTGCACCAATGAAGGCAATGCCGATATGGGCGTTCATTTGGCAGATGTGCATATTGCCTGTATGGGCATAGAAAAAATTATTCCTCGGAGAAAAGACCTTGGGGTATTCCTGCGCCTATTAGCACGCTCCGCCACAGGTCAACCCATCACCAATTACAATTCCCATTTCCGCTCGCCATCTCCGGGAAAGGAAATCCATATCGTTTTGGTGGACAATGGACGCACCGAACAGTTAGGCCGTGAAAAATTCAAAAACTCACTGAAATGCATTCGTTGTGGGGCCTGCATGAATACCTGTCCCATCTATCGCAGAAGCGGGGGGTACAGTTACGGTTCAGTAGTACCAGGACCTATTGGTTCCATTCTTTCTCCAGGATTGGATTTGAAAAAACACAGTTCACTTCCCTTTGCCTCTACTCTTTGCGGATCCTGTACGGATGTCTGTCCGGTCAAGATCAATATCCACGAGCAACTCTATGAATGGCGGCAGGAAATCACCAAGGATCAGGGCACCAATGCCAAAAGCATTTCCATGAAAATCGCCAATGGTATTTTTGCTGTTCCCTTTGCATATAAAGTCAGCGGTGCCATGATGCGTGGAGCCTTGAAAATCCTTCCGGACAGCATCACCTATTCGGGATTGAATACTTGGGGAAAACAGCGGGATCTGCCCGAAACTCCAAAAGAAACTTTTAAAGACTGGTACAAAAAGAACAGGTCATGAGCAGTAGAGATAGTATTTTATCCAAAATAAAAGCCATCCCTTCAGAGCAAAAGACTTTGCCTGAAATCCCTGATTTTGAGTTGATAGGAGATCTAAAGGAGCTTTTTATCCAGTCAATCAGTGGAAATAAAGGCGAGGTGGTGGATCAAGCTCAACTTAAGGATTTTCTGGAAATCAACCGATTTACCAAAATCATTGATCTATCAAACTCTTTTCAGGACTTAAGAACCTTGCAATTACCCGAAGATTCCCATGATTTGGCCGATATAGAAGTAGCCATTATTCAAGGGCAGTTTGGAGTAGCTGAAAATGGTGCGATTTGGCTAACGGATGAGAATATGGGTTTAAGGGCTTTACCCTTCATCACAGAGCATTTGGTAATAGTCTTGGACGAAAAATCTCTCGTGGACAATATGCATACCGCCTACAAAAAAATCGGTGATCAACATTCCGGCTTTGGACTTTTTATAGCCGGCCCTTCTAAAACTGCAGACATCGAGCAGTCCTTGGTGATAGGGGCGCATGGGGCAAAGAGTTTGAGAGTAGTTTTGGCCAACCTTTGAGGTATTTTTTCAAACCTCGAAGGTTTTAGATTTAGATTAGGCCGGAAAGGTTACAAGATATATGCCCTACAATATAAATTGATAAATGCCTTCGGCGATATAAAAATTCAGCTTCCCTGCGGGCAGTCTTCAGACTGCAACGCATTCTACTACACCATTGTACAGGTGGATAACCTGTCGGGAGAATTGACGTAAAAACAGCATACTGGTATATTTATTTTACACCTTTATTCTATCTTTTTACCCAGTCATAAATTTCAAAAAGATGAAGAAACTTTCCTGTCTAATCATGTTAATTTTCTTTGCAGGGTTCTCATGCCAGGAAAAAGCTGAGGAACCTGCTTTCGAAGCCTGGGGTGTACAAAATCCTTGATTACACCACCGGACACTCAAAAGTTTAATGCAATTTTCTAATTTTCTGTATGAAGTTTATTTGAAAGTGATCATCCAAATTTCAAATTCAATCCAATTTTCACTATATTCAAGGAAACCAACTATTTATGAAACCTAACAGACACATAAAAATTAATTTTACTTCCATTAATTTTCTTTTGGCATTTCTCTTTATCCCTTTTCTTTCTTATTCCCAAAAACAACAGGACATCCCCAGGCCACGTGGACCTGTTGACCTTTCGGAAACCAGTAATGTGGTCATTTATCTTGTTATCCCTGCAATCATCATCATTGTGTTTTTAATTTTTAGAAAAAGAATCGGAAGAAATAAAGAAGAGAAGACAGAAGGGGTGAAAAAAAATATTGACGGGAAAAATAGGGATTCGTAATGCTTAAACCTTTGGGTGCGCCTACTCGAAGATTAGATTAACCATTGAGGTCTTTTTTTTAACCTCGAGGTATTTTTCAACAAATGGAATAGAAGGAAATGAAAGGCTATACCATAAAAGACCTTTGGGGTTTTACCAAAGGTCAGCACCTGCAACCTCACCCCAACTCCCTTTCTATCTGCTCCAAGGATTTGCCTTTTGTCTCCGGAAGGACGATGTATAAAACCACAAATCCAATAGCACAGATTATTCCATACAACCAAAAGTTATTGGCCCAACCTAAATTCTCTTTGATAGTTGGGAATGAATAAGTCAGCGTAAAATTGCCTACCCAATGGGCCAAAGCAGCAATTGACATGGCTGCCCCCCTAATCCTTGTTGGAAAAATCTCGGACAAAACCACCCATAACAAAGGCGCAAGGGTAAAGGAGTAAAACATTACATTGGCCAAAACCAAAAATACTACTACCCATCCTCCCTGATCAACATAAAATGAATATCCTATGAGTAGGTATAAAAATGCCATGGATGAGGTTCCAATTAAAAGGAGATTTTTTCTACCGAATTTGTCAACTGTAAAAATGGTGATAAAAACAGACAATACCATTACTGAACCGATGACCACAATGTTGAGCATCATCTGTTTGAGCGTGTATCCAGCAGCCTGAAATATATCAGCCGCATAATAAATAATCACATTCACTCCACTCCATTGTTGCAGAAAAGCTAAAAATATGCCGATGGCCAAAAACTTTACCACCCGTTTGTTGAGCAGTTCTTTGAAGTTTACCTTGGCCAAGTCTTCTGTCCTTAAGGTGGTTTTTATCTCGGAGACGGCAAGATTCTCATAAAATTCACCCCCAATTCTCTGAAGAATCTTCCTTGCTTTTGACTCCTCATTGTTTTTGATCAGCCAACGGGCACTTTCCGGCACAAAAAACATGAGGATAAAAAACAACATGGCAGGAATCACTTCTACGCCAAACATCCACCGCCAGCCATAATTCCCATTCCAACTGACTGCAATCTGCTCAAAAGTGGCTTCATCGGGCATCATTGTATCCAATAATGAGATTTGCCAATTGATCAATTGGGCCAACAATACCCCGACCATGATTAACAATTGATTGATGGTGACAAACATACCCCGCTTCTCCGGAGGGGCAATCTCGGCAATATACAATGGGGAAAGATTGAGTGCTATTCCCATGGCCACTCCTCCGGCTATTCTGAAGAAGTTAAACCACCAAAAGGTATCGGACAAGGCAGTCCCAATGGCAGAAAGGGAAAAAAGGAAACCTGAAAATATCAATAAGCGCTTTCGACCCAATTGATCACAAAAGATGATGCATAGGATAGCGCCCAACATACATCCCACCAATGCGGAACTAGTTCCCCAGCCTTGGTCTGTTGGTGATGTGATATTAAAATAGGGTTCATAAAATGGTTTGGCACCACCGATTACCACCCAATCATAACCAAAAAGAAAGCCTCCTAAGGCGGCTGTCAAACTGACCAACCAAATGAATTTTTGGTTATACTCAACCTTTTGTTCCATCAATTATTTGTAAGAGGTGTATTCATGATATTCTAAAAAATCATAAGGAACAAAATAGAGAAAATTATACACTCTTCAAAAAATCCTCAGGTTTTAAAAACTCAATCCTTTTGCCGGATATAGCCTTCTAAAGGTTTCACATAATCTTCAAATGCTCTCCTTCCCTTGTCCGTGACTTTGTAGGTAGTCAAGGGGAAATTATATCAAAATGTTTTTTCGACATCAAGGATTTCATCAAATGAGCTAGTACAATGTAGCTTACAATCAAAGTAGTTTATATTATCAACTAAAATATTTTATAGATTCTATCTTTTCATAAAGATCAAAAAATTAACTTTATTGAAACTTAAATTCCCAATCTATAAAACCTTAAACCCATCCTGTGTTATGAAAGATTTCCCAAAATACTTCTTCCTTTTCTGGATCTTCGGATTTTCGTTATTCGCTTATTGGCAGATCAACGATCCTGACCCTGTGATCTGGGTTTCAATTTATGCAGTTGCCATTTTATTTTCGGCCATGGCTGCTAGAGGCAAGCATCCTCTGATTCCATTGGGGATAGCAATTGTCGCCTGTATCATTGGAGCTGTTTATTTTTTCCCGGATTCTGTTCTTGAATGGATAGGATTTGAACTTGAAAACAAAGACCTAAGTATGAAAACCCAGGAATCAGAAGAGGCAAGAGAAACGTTTGGGCTTTTGATCATAGCTTCAGTTTTATCCTATTCAGCTTACTTAGGCTGGAAAAAAAGAAATTAAAAATCATAAATACACTTAAACGGTTACCACTTATGAAAAAACTGACAATCATTACCTTAATACTTCTTACCATATACATGGCACCTCTAAAGGCCCAGGATTCCAAATATTTCGAAATGAGGACTTATACCGCTAATGTGGGCAAAAGGTCTGACTTGATCAAAAGATTTGAAGATCATACTTTAAGGTTGTTTGAGAAAAATGGTATAGAAAATATTGCTTATTTTATTCCAGCTGATGAGTCAAACAATACTTTGACCTTTATTTTGGCGTACCCCGATCAGGAATCTAGAGATGCTCTTTGGAATAAATTCGCCAATGACCCTCAATGGCAGGAAGTCTACAAAGCCTCAGAGGTAAATGGACCTCTAGTGGCAAAAGTTGATCAGGTATTTATGACCATTGCACCAGACTTGACGCCTGAAATAATCAGAGATACCAACGAAGGTAAAAGAGTGTTTGAATTAAGAACTTATTACATGTATCCAGGGAAAGTAGATGCCATCCATGCAAGGTTCAGAGATTACACCCGTGAATTATTTCAAAAACATGGCATGACCAATGTAATGTATTGGTATACAGTGGAAGAAAATGGCGAACAACAAAAACTGGTTTATCTCTTAGCACATAAGGACGAAAAAACCGGAAAAGCTTCCTTTGAGAAATTCGGAAAGGATCCTGCTTGGATTACAGTAAGAGATGCCTCGGAAAGGAATGGCAAGATTGTCCAAAAAGTTGAATCTGTTTACCTGAATCCACTGCCTTTTTCTCCTTTGAAATAATTCATGCCATGGCTATTAAAGATTATATCTGAAATTTCAACAAATCCAGTTGAATCATGGCATGAGTGTACAGGCAGAGTCATAACAAGAAGATTCAGAGTAAAATTAATTCATGCCATGACTTTCTGGGCTTAGGTAAGAAATTAATACTTACCGGATAAGTCATGGCATGAATACATGAAACCTAAATTTATTTCACCTTAAATTCAGCTGAAAATAAGATAGCAGTTGGTTCTCCTGCTTTAACAGGTTTTATTACAAAATAAACAGATCTCAATTTTCCGTCTGTCTGTTTTTCGATTGGAATCAGACTTTGTCCCATCATAAACCCAGGCTGCGGCCCGGCATTGTTCACACGGAATTCTCCTTCTCCAATCTTTGGTCCATCAGGTGAGTCCAATCTCACGTCAACCTTGTAACCTGATACGCTGGCCTCCTGCCCTCCACCTGAAAGCAGAATACCATGTATATCAGTCAAATCAATATCATGGAAAGCAAATGCCCCTTGGTTTTGCGAAATTGTCATAAATGTTCTCCCATTGAAAACCTCTGTTGCATATTCCTGAAGATCTTTTGCTGATTCCATTCCCAAAGTCGGGTTTCTTAAGGTAATTGAACTATTTCCAGTAAGAGGTTTGATATTTTCTCCCCCTCTATCTGTAAAACTACCTGACAATACAAAAATTCCATTTTCTGAAAGTGTTTTACCTACTGTCGGATCAACTGTTCCTGATACTGGCAAGGATGGCTTTTCTTCCATTCCCCTTCTTCCTAATGATAGAATATAGGCGACAACTTTTTTTGCATCCTCATTCTTAAGATCAGGATTTGCAGGCATGACTGTTTCACCCCAAACGCCACCTCCACCTTTTTGGATTTTATTGACCAAATAGTCGATGGCGGCATCTGGATTTCTTCTGTACTTTCTTGCTACTTCCGTATAAGAAGGACCTATCGACACTTCATCTTCTTTATGACAGGTCTTACAGGTCAATGAACTCATCAGACCTTTTCCGGTCATGGCTTCAGTCATGATCAAATGACCTTTGGAAGCCTCTGCTTGATCTAAGCCTGAAATATAATCAGCCGACACAAATAATGTTGATAGATCATTTCCCGCATCAGCATCATCAGGGTCTGTCACCGAAACTTGATAAGCAACAGGTTTACCTGGAAAATAAAATGACTTATTGCCCTTTATTTCAATATTGACTATAGGTGCAATATTACCTGCATAAACAGAAACAATTCCGCTCTTTGCACTCAACTTATCCGGATCAGATACCTGTACTTGAACATCATAATCACCAACTGAATTGAAAGTATATTCCAGTTTAGGTTCATTTGTAGTTAGTTGTTCACCATTTCCAAGGTCCCATACATAGGTCAAAGGATCGTTTTCAGGATCAGATGCATTTACATTAAACGTTGCCGTGAAAGGTAAAGAGCCTGAAGTTTTATCTACTGATATTCCTGAAACTACCGGCGTCCTGTTACCATCATTGAAGTCAACTCTGAAAAGTCCCGCATCAGGATTTTTGGTAAACCATCCATTCCCATATTCGAGTAAATATAATCTTCCATCTGGACCCACTTCCATATCTATCAAGGCATTGAATTTGGTGGTGGACATAAAGGGTTCCATTTTATCAAAGTCACCATTGGGCTTCATGGTGACTGCTTTGACCCATCCTCTTACCCATTCGTAGATAAACAATTTGCCATCATAATAAGAAGGATAACGGGTTTCCTTTGGAAACATGTCAACATAGTAAACCGGGCCGGCCATTGCATTCCTTCCCCCTGTCCCCAATTGTGGAAAATCAGGAGACGTTGCATATGGATACCAAATAAAGTTTTTCTCGACAGGGGGCAATTCTTTAAGTCCTGTATTATTCTTTGAGTTATTAATAGGTTTGTTTACATCAAAGCGGTTTCCTGAGATTCCTGTTGCGTAATCAAATTCTACATAAGCATAATTATCTCCGACAAAATACGGCCATCCGAAGTTACCCGCTTTTCTTGCTTGATTGACTTCATCATAACCCCTTGGCCCTCTGGTTTCCAGACTATCTGCACCAGCATCAGGCCCCACTTCGCCCCAATACAGGAAGTTGGTCTTTTGATCTACAGAAATTCTATATGGATTTCTGTTTCCCTGTACATAGATTTCAGGTCGGGTTTTTTCCATTCCCTTTGGATAAAGATTGCCTTCGGGAATATCATAGCTTCCATCTTCATTTACTTTTATTCTAATTATTTTACCTCTCAGATCATTGGAATTTCCAGAACTCCTTCTGGCATCAAACTGCTCAAATCCTGGTCTGTCATCCAATGGTGCAAAACCCCTGTTGACATATTTACTGTCTCTTTGGTCAAAAGGCGTCGAATTGTCTCCTGTAGAAAGGTACAACAAACCATCTTTGTCAAAGGCAATCGATCCACCTGTATGACAACAGATATTTCTTTGAGAATAAAGTTCCAAAATGATTTTTTCAGAAGCCATATCCCATTGGTCGTTGACAAATTTGAATCTTGAAAGTCTGTTGATTTCTTGATCACCTGATGGGCTGTAAAAAACAAAAACATATCCATTATTTGCGAAATCGGGATCTTTTTGAATACCCATCAAACCTTCCTCCGCATTGACACCTCTTGTTTCTGTTTTCCAATAAACGTCCAACTTGGCCACTTCTCTGACAACTGAATCTCCGCTTTTATATAACAGCAGCTCACCCCTTCTCTGTGCAATCAAAACGTCCAAATTGGGTAAAATGGTCATTTCGGTCGGTTCAGTAAACTCACCAAGAACCAGCGTTTTTTTCTCAAACCTATTTTCTTCGGGAACTCTTTGGGTTTTTGCTTTGGAATAATCCAGATTTTCATTTTCTCCAATGGCATATTTGATTCCCTCAAGTACGTGTTGCAAAAACAATTCCTCTTCATAGGATTCACTGGTATGTCCACCTGCCGTATAAAATGCTCTACCCCCATCATAATCATGATACCAAGCCATCGGATGAAATCCCATTGGTTTGGTGTGTTTATAACTATCCTCATCTATATCCATGAGGACATTTACGTCCGGGTTAAGTTTTTGGAAATGATACCACTCATCTCTTCTGTTCCAAATTTCAGGTAAAAAACGAGTAGTGGAATGCTCTCTGTCTGTTACGCGTAGGGTGCCGTCTTGAACATTGGGATATGGGTCTCCGATACCAGGATGGTAAGAAAAATTCCCACCTACAAGTCTATTATACCAGCCCCAGTGATATTCTGTATCAGCAGCGGCATGAATACCTACAAAGCCTCCACCTGACTGTATATAACGTTCAAAATCAGCTTCCTGATAGTGATCAAGTACTTCTCCTGTGGTACTGAGCCAGATGACAGCAGCATATTGCTCTAGATTTTCTTCATTAATAAGATCGGAGTTGGTTGTGGTATCTACTTTAAAACCATTCTCTGCTCCAAGTTTCACAATAGCTGCAATTCCGTCAGGGATGGATTCGTGATAGAAACCGGCTGTTTTACTAAATATAAGTACTTTGGGATCTCCACTTCTCTTGTTGTTACAAGAAGAAATGAGTAATACTACTGTGAAAAAAAACATAAAGCCTTTTTTCAGGTAATTGAAGGTTATCATAGGTTAATTTTTGGGGAAATATAACGAGAATTGAAGACGGATATAAATTGATTGGTACAAAAGGGTTATTATCAGTAGGATTGGTTCATATCAAGGTTTCAATTTCCGCAGGAATAACTCTCATAGTCTTCCTGAAAAATCGACCATAACTTATCATCTTCGTCTCTGTAAGTGATCGTACCGGTTTTTTTATTTCTCCTGATATCACGGCTGATTTCAAGAATAGTTCCATCATTCATGACCACTGTGCAGGTCTGATTGATAGTTTCTACTTCAAGACAAGCCCCTGTAATCAACATCAAACAGCAAAAAACTAAAATCCTTATCATAATCCAATTCATTTTAAAGAGTCTCAAAAATAGTGTTTTCATTGAAACCACAAATACAATCTATTTAATCTTTTGATTTATAAAGACTTGTTAAAGCAAAAAGACCGATATTTTCGGTCTCTTTGCTTTTAAATATTAATACAAGATAATTGAAATTTTACGGCATTAAAGCAGCTACTCCAGGCAACACTTTCCCTTCCATATGCTCCAATAAGGCACCTCCTCCGGTAGATACATAAGATACCTTATCTCCAAATCCGAACTTATTGACTGCAGCGGCAGAATCTCCTCCTCCTATCAATGAAAATGCACCGCCTTCGGTTGCCTCTGCTATTGCCTCCGCTACTGCAATGGTTCCATTGACAAAGCTGCTCATTTCAAACACCCCCATTGGACCGTTCCAAAGGATGGTTTTGGAAGATTTAATGACATCACTGAACAATTTTCTGGTTTCAGGTCCGATATCCAATCCCATCCATCCATCAGGGATTTCTCCTGCTTTGGAGAGGCCTTGTTCTGCATCATTGGCAAAAGCTTTGGAAGTGACCGTATCCAATGGTAAAATTATTTTAACCCCTTTTTCCTCAGCCTTATTCATCAATTCCATAACAAAATCAAGCTTATCTTCTTCACAAAGAGAATCTCCGATTTTTCCTCCTTTTGCTTTGGAAAAAGTATATGACATGCCCCCACCAATAATAAGGTTATCAACTTTCTCCAATAATCTTTCAATGATCAAAATCTTGTCAGATATTTTGGCCCCTCCCATAATGGCAGTATAAGGTTTTTCTGGATTTTCTAGCACTTTATCTGCATTTTCCAATTCCGACTTGAGTAGATAACCACTGGCTGTGGTATCGAAATACTGAGCAATCACAGCTGTGGACGCATGTGCCCTGTGGGCAGTTCCAAAAGCATCATTAACATACACATCTCCAAGTGCTGCAAGTTTCTTTGCAAACTCTTCATCTCCTTTTTCTTCTTCTTTGTAAAATCTAAGATTTTCCAAAAGCAATACCTCGCCCGGCTTAAGGCCCGCTGCTAAATTTTTTGCTTCTTGACCGATACAGTCAGGAGCGAATTTGACAGAACTACCCAATAGCTTCTGAAGGTTGTTGATCACATGCTTAAGAGAATATTTATCAGTGGGACCATCTTTTGGCCTTCCCAAATGAGACATTAATATGACCGAACCACCATCGTTAAGGATTTTTTGGATAGTAGGTATAGCCGCACTTATCCTGGTATCATCACTGACATTCTGGTGTTCATCCAAAGGCACATTGAAATCTACTCTTACCAAGGCTTTCTTTCCATTGAAGTCGAGATTGTCTACGCTTTTAATTCTGCTATTCATAATTATGGTTGTTTAAAAGGTTTTTTGAAATAAGAAATAATATTTATTCACTTCTTTGCCAGTAACCCAATATTCAATTACAAACAGGACGCCTGCCTGTTCGGTTGGCAGGGATGGACCGGACATATCAGTTTCCTTGTGCGAATTGTATTGAATTACCATTTTACTGGCATTGTTGCGTACATACATGAAAGAAATTGAACTTGTTTTTCATGCTGATATTCTCCTTAATCAATTTTATATAATAATTTAAATTAAAGACGACCTTCTTAAATCGGTTGGGAATATCTCCTAATTTGCAGATGCTCTCCTCAACCTGTCATTGACTGCCCTGCCTAAACCTTGTTCAGGCAAAAGCTCTGATAAAATTACGGAAACATCCATGGTATCCAAAGCCCTCATGGCCGCAAATAAATTTTTTGCTGCTTCATTGAGATTTGCACTTGGACTGAGTTGGATTTGTTGTCCAATTGGCACAGTCTTGAAAACATCTCTAAAAGATAAAACCGCAAAAGTAACTCCCTTCAATTGATATTCCTTTATTAAAGTTTTAAGATTCCCCAGAACAAATGGTTTGGTAGGAGCATAATGATTTTTTAGCATTCCGGGAGACTTAGGATTGCTACTAGAATGGGTCATCACCCTAACATCACCTACTACATCTTCTATCTCTTTTACATCTAGGCCACCGAGTCTGTATACTACTACTTTATCTCTTTCAACTCCAACGATGGTGCTTTCCAAACCTACTTCACAAGTCCCTCCATCTAAAATATAGGGTATTTTGTCTCCTAATTGGTCATTGACGTGTGAGGCCTTTGTCGGACTGATGTAACCAAAAGGATTGGCACTCGGTGCTGCCAAAGGAAAGTCCAATCCACTCAACAATTCCCTTGATAGTGCATGGCCAGGAATCCGGACGGCCACTGTATCCAAACCACTTGTAACCAAATCAGGCAAAATATTTTTTTTGGGGAGCAGCAAGGTCAAAGGTCCGGGCCAAAATTTCTCCCCCAAAAGCCTCAGTACTTCTGGTATTTCAACCGCAAATTCCAAGACTCTTTCAATAGAAGAAGTGTGAATAATCAAAGGATCAAATTCAGGTCTGTTTTTGGTAGCGAAAATTTTAGCAACAGCATCTGGATTGAGGGCATTTCCTCCCAGTCCATAGACAGTTTCCGTGGGAATCCCTACCAATTCTCCTTTCTCCAAAAAAGCTTTGGCTTTTGCAATATCTTGTCCAATTTCAGCCATTATTCCTGACAAAAATCTTCGATCCAAGATTTGGCTTCTGCAAAACCAAGGTTAAGCGCTAATTTAAGATTTGCACAGCCATCTTCTTTCTGTCCAAATGCACTCATCTGAGTGACGCCCAAAAGGTAATAAGCTGCTCCATTTCTATTGTCCAAGTTTACAGTTTTGACTAAGGATTCAATTGCTCCAACAGGATCATTATTCCCCAATTGTGCTTTTGCCCTGTTGAAATGAGCCAAAGTTTGGTTAGGATTTGCCCGAATGACTATGTCAAAGTCAAAAATCGCATCTTCGTATTCTTCAAGCCCCAGTAAAGCCAATCCCCTGTTGTAATGAACATCAATTTGTTGGGGATCTAGCCCATTGGCCATATTATAATCCAAAAGAGATTCTTTATACATTTTCTTTTCAAGGTAGGCATTGCCCCTGTTAAAGAATGGCTTATAGGATGTATTGTCCTTTTCGATACTTTCTGAAAAAGATGCTATGGCTTCATCATATTTTCCCTGCTGAAACAATGCTACGCCTTTGGCATTGAATGCGGAGGTATTTTCAGGGTTCTTTTGGATCACTCTATCAAAATAGGAGACAGATTGCTGATATTGAGAAGATTCCATTAATTTTACTCCTTCATCGAAAAGTTCCTGCTCTGATGGACTACAAGAAAGCATCAAAACTGTAAAAGCAAACCAGATAAAATGTTTTTTCACGGATTTTTAAATTTTGGGCAAAGATAGGGATTTATGCCTTGATGAAAGACTATCCCAGCATTTTTGCTGCATATTCCGCAGGTACAGGAACCGGCCTCATGGTATCCATATTCACTGCCACCATGGTAGTCTCGGATTCAGCGAATACTTTCACCTCTCCCGACTCTATTGGCCCCATTACTACTTGTTCGAGTATAAATGAGGATTTACCAATATTAATACACCTGACATAAACAGATGGCTTGTCCATAACATGAATGGGCAGTCTATAATCAATTTTGACATTGGCCACAACTGTACCGGTTTTCAGAATATCCCAACCGCAATAATGAAAAAGATAAGAGGCTCTAGCATGCTCAAAATAATTAAAAAATATGCCATTATTGACATGCATATAGCTGTCAATGTCCGAGAACCTTACTTGAATAGGTACTGAAAAAGAAAAAGAGGACAATACATCCTCTGGATTATATTTTTTCATGGTACGCCAATTGACTAATCTTCTATAACAGTATCTCAGACTTACTGGTTTTTTCCAACATTCTGAGAATTGAAGGGTTTGAACCAACCAAATCCTCTACCGCATCAAACGGAATCCAAGCCAAGTCTTTGCTTTCTTCTGAAATCACCAAAGGCTCATTCATTTCTGCTTCAATCAAAAACCGCACATCATAATGAAAATGCTCTTGAACATCACCTCGTTCGGGTATGGTATGTCTATCAATATCGAAAATTCCAGAATCTACCAAGCGCAGTGAAGTAAGACCACTTTCTTCCTGTGCTTCTGTCAAAGCAACTTCTAGAAGATTTTCATGGCCATCAGCATGGCCACCCAATTGAAGCCAATTATTTAGTTTCCTATGTAAGGTCATCAAGGTATGGGTTCTCATTTTATTCACAATCCATGCAGAAGCAGTAAAATGACCTTGCAATCTCTCTCTGACAAAAGCCAAATCATCATGTGTAAGTGCTATAAAATCCTGCACAAAGGATGCCTCTTCTTCAAATGGCGTACGGTACTTTTGAAGATTTTCTCTTAATTTTTTTCTATCCATAATTTTATTCTCTTTGGAATAATTCTTCTATAAAAAGATCAAACGGTCTTGCCTTTAAGTACAAATGATCTGAATAAACAGTGACAAGAATCTTGAGGAAGCTGGGCTTATCGTTAATACTTACCTTTTCAATACTGACGTTACCGAACAATTGATCGATTTTTTCTGTAAAATCAACTTTACTGAGAGGAGGTTTAAAATACTGCTTTTCGATAGTCCTGACATTATCTTGGATTTCTTCTATTTTTCTGTCAAGACTTACACGTTGATATCCCAAATCTAACATTCGCCTGCCAAAAGCAAAGAAAAGTTGGGAAAAAGTTTTTTCCGAAAAAGGACTTTCATAGGAAATCGCAAATCCATTCGCATAAGGACTATTGAGTATATGAACTTCGGGATGGCTGTTTATTCCCGATGTTTTGAAATGATAGTTTTTGAAAGCCAGTTTCATCAATGCCTGACCCTCATCAGACAACATCCAAGAGTCGGTATTTTCGATCTCTTCCACAGTCTGCACAAAATTCTGTTTGATATGGACAGAGTTGGATTTTTTTGGAAATAATTTCCCTAATACATCATCTATAAAGGAAGTCATTAATTTTTTATCTTATACATTCCATTGGGTTCTGACAAAATCAGCCCTTCTTCTTCCATTTCACGCAAGATTTCTAGAGTGATTGAATCATTTTTCAATCCAGGAACTTCCTGGATGTTATGTAAAGAAAACTCTTTTCCTTCACTTAAAGTTTGAATTATCTTTTCCTTCTTCTTCAGGTATTGTTTTTCAAACGATTTCTTTTTTTCAATACATACGTCGCAAATCCCACAATCCTTTTCTGCCAACTCCCCAAAATAAAATGAAATCTGATTGGCCCGACAGGAGGTCAAATCCCTGACATAAGCTATCATTGATTTTGCTTTTGAAATGGCATTTTGCCTCCTTTCTTCAATGCGTTTGCTATCTAAGGGCAATCTGCCGGCATCATACCTCTCGGTCAAAAAGGTGATCTGGGGAATATCTTTCCGTTTATCATAGGCAATAATCCCAACTTGGTCCAGATGCTCTAACTGTAGTGTCAAATCCTTATCCGATATCCCGAGGTTTTTTGCCAATTTAGATTCTTGAATTCGGATAAAATCCACAAAAAGCTCTCCGCCGTACATCCTCAATAGCACTTTTATCAAAACATCCAACTTGGCATTGGCAATCTGAAATTCATACAATTTGCTCTGATCTACCAAAAAATGAATGGATGAAGGGGCAAAAAAACTTTCGTTGAGCTCCAATAAACCTTCTTCCTGCAATACCTTCAGTGAATTATAGGTAAGCATTAAATCCAGGTTATATATTCCTGTGAAAACAGAAATTTCAAACCCATAACTCTCCATAAATCCACTTCCGACAGCCATTCTAAAGTAATTGGCCAAGCTTTGGTAGACTTTTTTAAGGAAATCCAATGGAGGATAGGCAATTGAAGCCCTTTCTTCCAGCACTTTCAAATCCTGTTCGTTGGTCAGTAATACACCATAAGCTTTTTTCTCATCCCGGCCTCCGCGGCCAGCTTCCTGATAATAGTTCTCTAGGTTTTCAGGAAGATCAAGGTGGATCACTATTCTTACATCGGGCTTGTCAATCCCCATCCCAAAGGCATTGGTTGCCACCATCACTCTGACTTTACCCTGCTTCCAATCCTGTTGTCTGCCTTCCCTTAAACTATTATCCAATCCTGCATGATAAAAGGTAGCAGAAATACCCATTTGATGGAGAACAGCTGCAATGTCTTTCGTTCCCTTACGGCTGCGGACATACAGGATGGCCGAACCAGGAACTTTTCTTAGGATTTCTATAGCTTTTTCCAGCTTGTTTTCAGCCATGCGGACGGAATAACTGAGATTTTTGCGGGAAAAGGATTTTACAAAAATCTCCGGGGATTTCATTTCCAATTTCCCAACAATATCTGCTTTGACCTTTATTGTCGCAGAAGCGGTCAAAGCCATACAGGGTACTTGGGGATGAAACTCTCGGATTTTGGCGATTTCTAAGTAAGGTGGACGGAAATCATAGCCCCATTGGGAAATACAATGCGCCTCATCCACAGCAATCAGGTTGACTTTCATTTTCTTGAAGCGCTCAATGAAAATCTCAGTCTTGAGCCGTTCAGGAGAAACATATAAAAATTTATAATTCCCATAAATACAATTGTCCAAAACCGTATCTATCTGCCTTTTACTCATTCCCGAATAAATTGCAGCTGCCAGTACTCCCTTTTTTTTAAGGTTATCAACTTGGTCTTTCATCAGCGCTATCAAGGGGCTGATCACCAGACAAATTCCATCCACTGCTAAAGCAGGGACCTGAAAACAAATGGACTTCCCTCCTCCTGTAGGCAGTAAGGCCAAACAGTCTTTGCCTTGAAGCACAGAGATAACAATATCCAACTGCACAGGCCTAAAGTCACTGAAGCCAAAAACTGTTCGGAGAATATCGTGGGCCCTGTCCTTCAAATTACCATTGAATTGATTCCTTGTTCAAAAATGCCGTAATTCCTTTTTGGCAATCTGCGGTACCTCTTGCCTTGGCATTCATAGCAGCAGCATATTCCAATCCTTCTTCCAGACTTTTTTCCTGCACCTTTGCAAACATTTCCTTGGTCAACGCCATGGATTGACCGGAATTTTGTTTGATTAGTTTTTGTGCATAACCAAAAACTGTATCTTCCAGCTCACTTTCTTCAACAACCCAATTTACCAATCCCATATTTTTGGCTTCTGATGCGGAAATCAGGTCGCCACCCAACAATAATTGTTTGGCTTTTCCCTCCCCGATTTTCCTGATTAAAAACACCTTAACAATGGCTGGAACAAAACCGATTCTCACCTCGGTGTATCCAAATTTTGCCTCTTTTACTGAAAATGAAAAATCGCATACTGTCGCCAAGCCACATCCTCCTGCGATTGCATGACCTTGAATCTGTGCAATAATTACTTTGGGCGATGTATAAATCAAATAGAACAAATCTTTCAAACTCCGGCTGTCAGTCAGATTTTCTTCATAGGTATTACTTTGCAATGATTGTAGGTAAGCGAGGTCGGCACCGGAACAGAAGACCTTCCCGGCAGCTTTGATAACAATGACTTTTACTTCTTTGTCTTCATTGAAAGCCCGGATAGCATCTTTCAAGGCCTCTACCATTTCTGCATTGAGTGCATTTCTTTTTTCAGGCCTGTTCAATTCGAGGTAGCCTATTCTCTCTTTTACAAAGGCATTGAGGGGTTGATTCATCTTGTGGTTATAAATGTCAAATAAAAGAATGCTTATTTATTGAAAGATAGAGTACAGCTTTTGCTCTTCCAAAATTCGGCTTATTTAAATCGGACCTTAAAGGCTTTTTCATTTAGGTCTAAGGTATCTGAAAGCTTTGTTTTTTCCCAAGTACCATCTTTCCATCGGAAAATATCTCTATCAGGAACCTTTTCTGATAAGATCAATTGATGGTCATGTATCAATAAATTTGCTTGAATATCGGGTAAGGTCAATTCCAACCCTTCCTCATTCAAGAAAGCCATAAGGGAATGGGAATTGATAAACTTCAAATCACTTCTATTTGGCAAGATACTGTAAGTGTAATCCTTGGATACATTCTCTTCAAAAGAATATAAACTAGATCTGTCCAAAAAATCCACTGCCATTCCTTGATTTAAAGCGTAAATATATAGTTCTCTGCTTTTCTGTTGAAAAACAATACCTGTGACCCTAAAGATGCCAGCGATAAAGATTAAGACCACAACAGTGATTCCCAATTTTCTGCCCGGATATACCCACAGCAGCAAAAATAATATGAGTAGCAACCAATAAAATACCACCTCCCAAACAGAAATACTGATTTCAGTGATTTTGGATGCCGGCAAATCCTGAATCCAAAAAATCAACAGGTTGACCAACGCAATCAGCTTTTCGGTCACCCAAGCCAAAATTTTTGAAAGCATCGGAACTTCTGCAAAAACCATAAAGGGTACACCAAAAGACATGATTAAAAAAGCACCTGGAATCGCCACCAAATTGGACAACATGAAATAAGTCGGGAAAATATGGAAATAATAGGCAGAGATCGGAAAAGTAGCCAACTGCGCAGCAATACCAACAGTGCTGATCTGCCAGACATATTCCAGAAACCGATTTTTTGGCAACCATAATCTTACCAACATAGGTTGAATCACCAAAATACCCAAAAGAGCAATATAAGACAATTGAAACCCAACTGCATAAATCAGAAATGGATCTAAAATCAATAAAATCAGGGCAGACAATGCGATGGCATTGAAAATAGAAGGACTTCTGGACTTCATTTGAGCCAAAGCCATTAAAGAAAACATGGTAGCGGCCCGCATCACAGAGGGTGACATTCCTGTCAGCATTGCATATCCCCAAATTAGAAGGATTATCAAAGATAAATACAACACTCTTTTGGATACAGGGAGTCTAAAGGGCTTGACAAATAGAAAGAAAAAACCATATATAATCCCCACATGCAAACCGGAAACTGCCAATATATGCATGGCACCTGCCGTTGCATAAGCATCACTCACCTCCTTATCCAGGTTTTTTTTCTGCCCCAACAGTAAAGCTTTGGCTACCTGTAGGCTTGATTTATCTTGGAAATAAAAATCCATTCTAGCCATAATTATAGATCGGATATCAATAAAAAATTCCTCAACAGGCCTTTCCTTTACACTTCCGATCACTTCAAACCGATCTGAGATAAAATGCTGGTGCGAAATCTTTTGTCTCAGCATAAATCTCTGGTAATTGAATTCATTGGGATTCTTTGGACCTTGGATTGCATTCGGGTTACCAGAAATCAAAATGACATCTCCTGGGTTCAATGGCTCCTCAGATCGATGATATATCAAAACTTCTCCTTTGACAGGATGTGCCAAACCTTCGCTAAAGACCTTTTTGACCAAAACCTGGTTCGCAATAGAATTTGGCTTGGCCTCATCATTAGATAAGACTGTTCCCAAGTAACTTTGGATTGGAAAATTAGTATTGAGTAGTTGATCAGGTTGATTTTTGATATCTGTATCATTGGCAAAATACAGTCCGAAGAAAACAAATAGAACGTACGCCAAGATTGGCAAAATGATTTTGAACCGGTATTCATGTTGATAAATATTGATTCCAACCAAAATAAGGTAGAAAAAGTAGATAGAGATAATGGTTGCAAGAATGACATCTCTGGGAATATTCTCTCCAAAAAAGGAATAGATCACAACCCCTAGGATGAAATACACAACGTACCTCAAAAAAGGAAATTCAGAGAACCTCATACCTGAAAAGTTTCTATGAATTTACTTATAAAAAAAGAAAAAGGAGCCTTTTGGGGCTCCTTCGACTTGATATTAATCGGATAATTTCAAAATCGGTAACCTACATTAAAGCCAGCTTTGAATTCTACATAAGAAAATTTATCTGCAACTTCCTGAGAAAAACCTCTGGCAATAGAAGCGAAAGGTCCAAATGCAAAATTATTGAAGTTCCACCTGTACCCCCCTATCAGGCCGATATATCCCGAATTCATATTGGTAATGGAAATAGTATTGTCCAAAGCTTCTCTGTATTCTCCAAAACGATATTTGAAAAATGGAGAGATGTACATCTTCCCATTCTCGTCACCAGCAAAATAAAAATTATAAGAAACCAACACTGAAGTTACAGAAAAATCCCTGCCATCCCTTGCAGAACTATACCCAAATCTGTCATTAAGGTGTAATTCAACACCTATTGATTGGTCATGATTGAGGAACTGTTCATAACCCAATTCAACAGAACCTAAAAATATGGTGTTCAGAAAATTTAGTCTCACTTCTCCTTTAGGATCTTCTAATGACTGGGAGAAAACAGGAGCAGACAAGAGTGCTAACCCTATAAATGCAAATAGTAGTTTTTTCATGATTAAAATTTTAATTCAAATATTATTGTTTTTTTCGGATTACAAATATAATTCCATTTTAAAATGTTGAATGTTGCATTCCTCAAACATCTCACCAACTTTTTTGAAACCGAACTTTGCATAAAGTGGCATTGCATCCAACTGCGCATGCATGTATAGCTTCTTCCCTTTGGACTCAGGGCTTGCAGCGATATCGTTCAAAACTGCTTGGACCAACTCTTGACCAACTCCTATTCCCCTCATGGATTTCAAAACTGCAAATCTTTCCAGCTTCACACCCTTATCCGTAAATCTCCAACGGGCAGTTCCAGCAGGTTGACCGTCGATTTTGGCTAGAAAATGAGTAGAAGTAGATTCAAATTCATCATACTCTTCCGATGGGTCAACTTCCTGTTCTATAACAAAAACATCCTCTCTGATTTTGAAGATGGTATTAAGCTGCTCCTCCGTCAGTACTTTTTCTATGAGGATCTGTTGTTCTTCTTTCTTCTCTTTGGGATTCATCTTTTTCGTATGCTTCTATGATTGATTTGACCAATTTATGTCGGATAACATCTTTACCGCTAAGGCTTACTATGCCAATATTCTTCACATCCCTCAATACATGAAGGGCTTCTTTTAATCCTGATTTCTGGCGATTAGGCAAATCCACTTGAGTCTGATCTCCTGTAATGATTACTTTGGAATTGGGACCCATTCGGGTCAAAAACATCTTGATCTGCTCATTTGTGGTATTTTGGGCCTCATCTAACAACACAAATGCATCATGCAAAGTCCTACCTCTCATGTAAGCTAAAGGTGCAATTTCAATCACCCTGGTTTCTTGATAATACTTCAATTTTTCAGGTGGGACCATATCAGAAAGCGCATCATAAATGGGTCTCAAATAAGGATCAAGTTTTTCCTGCAAATCTCCTGGTAAAAACCCCAGATTTTCCCCCGCTTCTACTGCAGGTCTTGTGATGATGATTCTTTTTACTTCCCTGTTTTTCAATGCCCGGACTGCCAAAGCAACCGCTATATATGTCTTGCCTGTACCTGCGGGCCCAAGGGCAAAAACCAGGTCATTTTTGTAAGCAGCTTCAACCAATTTTCTTTGATTGGGAGATTTTGGTTTGACGACCAATCCCTTGTTGCCGTATAATATGACATCATCTTTTTGGTTTTCCTCAAAAGGTGCACCTTCTAGCGCAATGTATTCTTTGACATTGTCAGGAGTGACATGTCCAAACCTGTGAAAATGCTGCAACAGCATATTGAGAAGGTCGTTGATTCTTAGGATTTCAGGTGCACGGCCCTGTATCCGAATTTCATTACCTCTTGATACAATTTTGCTTTGGGGAAAAGCGGAAGCTATTTGACGGATATTCTCGTTTTCTGATCCTAAAAAGTCCAGCAGCGGAATGTTTTCTAAAGTAATTACCTTTTCTACCAAGCTATTCTATTTGATTTATGAATTGTCTTATGGTGTAAGGATAAAATTCCTAATTTTGTTCACACCTGATACAAAAATACTAAATTTTAACAGACTTGCTTCTATGGCATTGATAACATTCACCTCAGATTTTGGAGACGGAGACTTTTACGTCCCGGCAGTTAAGGCAAAAATGTTATCTATCAACCCGCAACTTAACATTGTCGACATCACGCACAAAATTGATGTTTATGATATTGCCCATGCTGCATTTGTCCTGAAATCCATCTACAAGGATTTTCCAAAAGGAACCGTCCATTTGGTAGCCATGAACAGTACAAGCAGTATTTCGGAAGGGTATATCGGCATCAAACTCGAGGAACATATTTTTCTGGGCCCAAATAACGGTGTGCTCAGTCTCTTATCTGATTATGACCCTGGAATCGTGGTGCAATTTGCAGACATTCATGTGAAGGTTAGTACTTTTCCTGTGAAAGATATCCTTGCTCCCATTGCCGCTAAAGTGGCTTCAGGAGCTGCCATACATGATTTTGGAGGGCCATTGATGCAGATTAAAAAAATGATCCCCCGACAGTTCAAAGCATCAAAAAAGCAGATTTTGGGCCACGTAATCCGGGTAGACAATTATGGCAACCTGATCACCAATATTCCTAAAAGTGTTTTCGAAACGCTTAACCCGGGAAAATACAGCCTTGAATTTGGAAGAGAAAAACTCCCCAAACTCAACCAAACCTATGATGATGTAGATGCCGGGGATTGTTTTGCCTTCTTCAACAGTATTGACTTGCTGGAAATCGGTATCAACCTTGGGCATGGAGCGGACTTGTTGGGATTGAGACATGACAGTCCTGTATTTATCAATTTTGAAGTGAATCAATAATGTTGATACGTGTAGTCAGAATGACATTTAGAGCAGAAAAGGTAGGCGAGTTTTTGGAGAACTTTGCGGCCAACAAGGAAAAAATCAGAAATTTTACTGGTTGTCATCACCTAGAACTCTGGCAGGATGAAAACCAACAAAATATTTTCACGACGTATAGCCATTGGGAAAGTGAAGAGGCATTAAATCAATACCGTGATTCCGAGCTGTTTAAATCTGTTTGGGCAGTTACTAAGCCACTTTTTGCTGGAAAGCCATTTGCTTTCAGTTCGAAAAAAATTATAGCACTGCCTTGAATTGGCTTGCAAGGAAAAAAATCTTTACTCATATTTGCATCCCGTTCAGCAAGAGACGGGAATAATTGAAATGCCCAGATGGCGGAATTGGTAGACGCGTTGGTCTCAAACACCAATGAGGTTACACTCGTGCCGGTTCGACTCCGGCTCTGGGTACAGAAGCTCACAGAAATGTGGGCTTTTTTTTATGCAAAACCCCCAAGAAATTTTGGCTAAAGCCAATTTGTGCTAAACATACATTTGTGAATGGGCTAAAGCCACATTCCTATTCATAATGATCTCAATCTCATAATTCACATATTATCATCAATTGCCTCCTGCTTTAGCTGGAGGAAAATAAAGCAATTCCGATTACCCAGGCTTTATCCAAATCAATTCATCTATCCTTTGATCTCACCATTCAATTTTGGCTATATCCCATTTTGAACCATAAATTCATTAAATGGGCTAAAGCCACATTCCTTTTGATAAAAATTATGCAAAATTCACTTTACCAAACTCATCTGCCAAACGGTGAAGTCCCTCTTCAATTTGACGGGCTTTGGCATCTGACAAAGAGACTAATCCTTTGCTGATTTTGCGCATCATGCTGGGGTTCATCCCGATGAAATTGGCAAATTCACTTTTGTTGAGCATAGAGTATTGCTCAAAGAATTGTTGTATATCCAGAAAATATTCGATGTCTGCATTCCTCAACCTTTCTGCTTCCGCAGAATTACCCATCTCCTCCAAATATTCTGTCTTAAATTCAATTACCTCAGCAATATTTTCCTTTACTTCTTCATAAGTTTCCCCTACGGTATATATACCTTCTTCTTCTGGTGCATATGCGCTAAAGCCTGTTGAGGATTTTTCCAATACAATCTTTAGTTTTCTCTTAAAGAGATCGGTTTTAGTTTCACTTGATTTCATATAATATTCAATAAGGAAGTTCTTCATCTCCAAAATCCAAGTCAAAATCTTGTGGGAGGTCTTTAAGCCGGTCGATACGGGGACAGTATTCTTTAAAAGCACAACCTTCCGGTGACCCGGAACAATAATCAAATGTCATAAAGCCATGATTTACTATTGCCGTTTTTTCATTGAGTGTCTCCACTGTCATCGAATAGGCAAAAGAAATCGGCAAATTATCCGGTAAATCAATATCCAAATTCCAACTTTGCATCATTTTTTTGAAAGCCTTGCAGATGGTAGTCATATCATCCTCAGAAAGTTGATCTGCAGGCGGGAAATCTTCCACTTTCAAACCACAATAATCACCAAAGGTATTTGGCGGATCATGGGCAATCCAATTTTCGATTTCCTCAAAATGCTCTTCCATGGTCTGGGGATGGGAGAAATCCTCTTGGGGTTTTCTGCTATATGCCTTTGAAATATCTTCAAGCAGGTGTGAAATGTAGGGATGCATATTTTAGGATTGGTTGATAGAACATAAAAACATCTGTACAGCTTATTGTATAAGGTCTAATTTATTTCTATTCTCACTTTAAAACAAACCTATGGGAATTACTACATACGCCAAATTCAGACAAAACCTTAAAGCCTTTTTGGACAAGATAATCACAGACCATAGTCCTCTTTATGTCACTCGGACAAGCAGAGAAGATGTGGAGGTGCTTTCCAAAACTGATTATGAAAGCATGCAGGAAACTATTTACCTTTTAAATAGTCCAAAAAATGGTGAAAGGTTACTTAAGGGTATCAGGGAATTTGAAAAAGGGGTGGGTGAAGAAAACAATTTAATTGAATAAGCTATTTGCCACAAAAATCATTTCTTTTAAGTAGGTGTTTGTAAAATTACCTGTATGGCAGTAAACAGATAGAAAGGGATTATTTATTTGGGATTTCATTCAAAAATTGATATTCCTGAAAGGGGTTGGGATGAACTATGAACAGCTATAATATTTATACTTTTTTCATCAAATAGCACATAGATAATCCTATAGCTTTTATAAATAATCTCCCTAATACTTTCATTATTTAGTTCCGGAACAACTCTCCCCATCTTTGGGAAAGCAATTATTAAATTTTCCTTATCAAATATTCGGTCAGTAATTTCTTCGGCGTATCGTGGGGAAACTTGCATATAATATTCCCGAATCTCAAAAATATTCTCAATGGCTTCCTTGGACCATTTTATTTTGACTATTCTTTAATCATTTTTTTTGCTTCAGAACTCGTATAGGTTTCTCCTTTCCCAACCTGCTCGATCCCAATTTCTATTTTATTGATCAGGATAAGTTTTTCCATTAAATCATCAATGGAGAACTGTTCAGGCATTTCTTTTAATGTTTGTAGGACTTTTTCTTTTGTTATCATTCTTATATTTTTTTCAATAAAGATACAAATTCAAATAGATTAGAAAAACTGTGAATCACAATCCTTTCACCCTCTTCCCAAACTCCTCCAACCCCTCATCCCCAAAATCCAAGTGCGTCACAAACCTAATCTGATCTTTACCAAATCGGACAGCTTTGATTTCTTTTGCAGCAAGTTTGGTGAGCATTTCTTCAGGGGAGATTCCATTTAGTCTGGCAATAACAATATTAGTAGCAACTGGAAAAACCTCTGAAACCAAGGGGTGATTTTCAAGCATTTTCCCCAATTCCCTAGCCCGGGCATGGTCTTCTTTCAATCGGTCGACATGATGGTCTAAGGCATAAATCCCGGCCGCAGCCAAAAAACCTGCCTGTCGCATTCCTCCACCAAAAGCTTTACGGACTTTTCTAGCCCGCTTGATATCTGCTTTGGTTCCCAAGAGGACAGAACCTACCGGGCAGCCTAATCCTTTGCTCAAGCAGACAGAAATGGTATCAAACATTTGTCCCCATTTTTTTGGACTTTCTCCGGACTCTACCAATGCATTGAAAATCCTTGCCCCATCCAAATGAAGTTTTAATGCGTTCTTTTCACAGACTTCCTTGATAGGCTTTACTTCTTCTAAAGTGTAAATACTGCCACCTCCTTTGTTCATCGTATTTTCCAAAGAAACCAAAGTGGTCTCACAGGCATGCACATCGTCCGGACTGATATTTTCCGCAATATCCTGTGCAGTGATTTTCCCATAAGCCCCATCCAAAAGTTTGACAGAAGCATGGGAATTGGACATGATGCCTCCGCCCTCGTAGAGGTAGATATGGGAATATTTATGACAGATGACCTCTGTCTGCGGTCGGGTATGTAAGCGGATGGCAATTTGATTGGTCATGGTACCGGAGGGACAAAAAAGCCCTGCCTCCATTCCAAATATACCAGCTAGTTTCTCTTCAAGCTTGTTTACCGTTGGGTCTTCTTCAAACACATCATCCCCAACTTCTGCGGCCCACATGGCTTCAAGCATTTCTTTTGTGGGCTTGGTAAGGGTATCCGAACGTAAATCAATTATCATTTTCTCGTTTTTTTAAAGTAAAAGTTAGACCAAGAAATAATACACAATCTTATATCTTGTGTCTCAAATCTATTATCTTTTTTCAAAATACTTTTTCTTCGTACTTTCCTCAGGCATCAATTCTTGAATCGCCTTCGCCGCTTCTATGGGTCTATCTGTAGCCAAAATATCCGCACCTCTCCTGACCAAGCCTATATAAACTTCCTCACCTTGAGCGATTGCGCTGTTGTCAAGATTTCCCATGACACCTAAAATAGTGAAAATACCTCTCTGATGTAAAATATCATTGAATGCAGGTGTTCTTGAGGATGTTCCTGTAAATGCAATTAACTTTTCTGTCGGTATAATCTCCTTATCATACCTTTCAAGTTCTTCTTCATTCCTAATCGTAACAGATAGCATTAAGTCAGGATGAAGCGAGTGAATTTTCTTGGCAGCCTCAAAGGAATAGGTGATGACAGCGGCATAAGGTGCTGCGTTGTGTGTCCGAATGGCATCCACTACCATTTCAAAAGGAACCCCTCTCTTGATATCAATTGTGAGAAGAACCTTTCCTTTGGACCATGCTAAGGCTTCATCCAAAGTAGGAACTCGAAAACCTGTCTTATTCCCTTCCAAATCCACCAAATACAATTGGCCGATCTCTTCCAAATCCAGATCAATCACTCTCCCTTTGCCCGTTGTGGTCCTATCAACTGTATTGTCATGCATCAATACCAAGACGGAATCTTTGGTCATCGCTACATCAAATTCAATAATTGCATGGGTGTATTGGATAACATTTTCAAAAGCCTCGATGGAATTTTCAGGAAATCCAGGATAAGGACCGCCTCTATGTGCAGATACCATGGGGATACGGTCAGGATTCCAAGTATAAAAGTCTTCAGTTTCCTCCAAATTATCCACTTGGATGAAACTTCGTTTCTCTGTTTCCTCTAATTTTCCTTCGTTATTTCCTTTGATGCCACATGAGAAAACCACCAAAAGGAGAATTAAAATAGCTCTGCTATTTAGAAAACCAAATATTGCTTTGGTAGTATTGGTCAAAATATTATTAGTTAGATTTATTTTCATTTGTTCTTTTTTATGGAAATGTGTGTCTATAAATATCTCTCCATCGAAACCGCAAGCAATTAACAATTCAGAAAAATTTAGCGCTTAAAAAGATTTTCTCAGAATCAACCCGAATTTCTATTTAAGTCTACCCTAGTTCTATTGTATTTCAACAATATTTCTACCTTATTTCAATTTATTTCCACCTTATCCAGAAACGTTTTGCTTTAATTTTCACAATCATTCCCTATCCTTTTTAAACCAAGAGTCCAATCTACTTTTTCGTTTCTCAAAATGGTCCTCCATATCTTTCAACTCAAGGTTAATAGCTTGATTGGAAATCAATATCTCAAACAAAGAAATGGCCAGTGAAATCAATAAAGCCAACATACTGAATATAAAAACATAGTCAGCTGCAGGTTGTGCGTCTACAAATATCAGATACATACAGATAATACAGAGTAAGAAACTCAATACCCCGCACAATTGCATGTACTTGATCATGCTCACCCTTTTTTTGAGATTCCTAATTTGGTCAATGATAATTTCCTGATCGGGATTTTCCAGAAATTTTTTGTGAAGGCCCCTTATCAGATTGGCAACGGCCAAAAATCTGTTGGTGAAAGCCAGCATCATCAAAGTGATAGCCGAAAAAAGCAGTGCAGGGGTGGATAGTTGGAGTTCCATAGGTTTTGAAAATTGAACAGGCAAATTGGGCATTAATCCTTAAAAAATAAAACCCGGCCAAATAGCCGGGTCATTTAATATCCAAATAAATAATTGCTAATTTCTAAACAACATTCCCCAACACTACCAATTTCTCCAAAGTAGGGCTCTCACTTCCTCCCTTTGGTTCTACGGTAATGGCAAAGGCACCTGCTGAGGCTACTGCCTGCATTTGCTGGAGACTGAATTTCTGACCTGCATCTACAAGACCGATACCAATTGGACCCTGTTCACCAATGGCCCAAAGCTGATAGTCATACTGTTCTTCCAAACCGGAGAGGTTATTGACCGAGACAAAAACACTTGCGCTGCCCTTATCCCACCAAACATCCACAGCAGCATCTTTTTGCATTTCAAAGCCTTCCCCTTTCATCGGGATCCTTTCATAGTTTCCGGCCAAAAGTATTTCCAACTGGGCATCTGCCTCCTCAAAATTCACTTTGTACTGATTCATTTCCTCAGCCAAAACCGATTGCTCTTGAAGCAAAGCCGCAAACCTTTTGTCTACATCATTGTATTGCATTGCAAAATAAATTGCCACAGCCGATGCCAACAGTGCGACAATACTTGCTGCGGCAAAATATGCTTTCCAAGGTTGAATGCTTATAGTTTTTGTGGTCACTTCTTCTTTTGAAGCGGTCAAAACTACTTCTGGACTTTCGGCCATTCCTTGATCCAAGGATTCGAATATTTTCTTTTTGACAGAGGATGATGGATTAATCCCAGCCTGATTGTCAAATTGAAAAAATGCCTCCTCTATCTGATCCAATTCTAATTGGATCTCAGGGTATTGTTTGGCCAACTGAATGACCTCATCCCTTTCCCGCTCACTTAACTCTCCCAATACGAAGAGTTCGAGTTTGCCTGACGATATGTATGCTTGAATATCCACTAGATTCTATCTAAGTTCTTTTTTAACACATTGATTGCTGCTCGGATGCGCGATTTGACTGTCCCTAAAGGAAGGTTAAACTCCTCTGAAATTTCTGAATGGGTGTAGCCTTTGAAATAAATGCACTCAATCACAAACCTTTGTTCCTCATTGAGGTCCACTAGAAGCTCCTTGACTCCAATTCCGTCGACCAACTCTGATGTTCCTGACTCGCTCTCCAAACCATATACGTAGTCATCAATCGTATTGGTCTTATTGCTCTTAGAATACTCTTTGGACCTGGTTTTGTCAATGGCTGAATTCCTACAAATATTGGCCATCCAAGTATAAAGCCTTCCTTTTGACTCATCGTAACTGTCAATTTTCCGGGTAATCTTGATAAAGGCATCATGAAACACTTCTTCTGCGATGTCCTTATCGGTGATAATCCTGGAAATGACAGTAAAGAGTGCTCGTGAATAGTTATCGTATAAATATTCTATCGTTTTTCGATCCTGCGCTCTCAATCCTGCAATTAGTTGTTCTTCTTCCAAAAGTTGTGGCTTTAATGGTTTTCTCTTTAATAAAAAGAAAAACACAAGATCAAATATCTGACCTTGTGTTTCGAATATAAGAAAATTATAGGATTAAAGGTGAATCACTTCTCCATATGCTTGTGCAGCTGCTTCCATAATTGCCTCTGACATAGTAGGGTGTGGATGGATAGTTTTGATCAATTCCATTCCTGTTGTCTCCAACTTACGGATGGCCACTATCTCAGCAATCATCTCGGTCACATTAGTACCGATCATATGAGCTCCTAGCAATTCCCCATATTTGGCATCAAAAATCAATTTGACAAAACCATCTTTAGCTCCAGCAGCTGATGCTTTTCCAGAAGCAGAGAATGGGAATTTACCCACTTTCACATCATAACCTGCTTCTTTGGCCTTGGCCTCTGTGTAGCCCACAGAAGAAATTTCAGGGATACAATAAGTACAGCCGGGAATATTGTTGTAGTCTATAGGCTCAGGATGATGACCGGCGATTTTCTCTACACAGGTGATCCCTTCAGCAGAAGCGACGTGGGCCAAGGCAGGACCGGTGGTCACATCTCCAATGGCATAGTATCCCGGCATATTGGTTTTGTAAAACTCATCAACTTTGATTTTTCCTCTATCTACCAAAATCCCAACATCTTCCAAACCTATATTTTCCACATTGGAAACCACACCCACAGCAGACAATACAATATCACATTCTATAGTGGACTCAGCTCCTTTTTTATCTTTGACAGTCACCTTACATCCCTTGCCTTTTGTATCTACGGCAGTGACTTCGGAACTTGTCATGATCTTAATGCCTGCTTTCTTGTAAATTTTTTCAAGTGTTTTTGAAACCTCTTCATCTTCAACAGGGACTATTCTGTCCATGAATTCAACAATGGTCACCTCCACCCCAATAGCACTATAAACATATGCAAACTCAACGCCAATGGCACCTGATCCAACTACAACCATTTTCTCTGGCTTTTTTTCAAGCGTCATTGCCTTACGATAACCAACAATTTTTTCATTATCGATCTTCAAAGCAGGAAGTTCCCTTGCCCGACCACCTGTGGCGATGATAATATGGTCAGCAGCATAAACTGTTTTTTTACCGTCCTTATCTTCAACTTCTACCTTTTTACCAGGCTGAATTTTTCCCCATCCTAAAAGTTGATCGATTTTGTTCTTTTTCATCAAAAACTGAACTCCTTTGGACATGCCCGCGGCCACATCACGGCTTCTTTTGATCATATTGGGAAAATCCACAGAAGCTTCTTTCACAGTGATTCCATAATCCTCTGAATGATTGATATATTCAAAAACTTGTGCACTTTTGATCAATGCTTTGGTTGGGATACAACCCCAGTTCAAACAGATACCACCTAGCTCGGCGGCTTCGACAATTGCCGTTTTCAAACCTAACTGTGAAGCCCTGATTGCAGCAACATACCCTCCCGGACCAGAACCCAAAACAATCAAATCATATTTCGTAGAAGACATATTCTTATTATTTAATTTTCAAATTAGCTATGCAAAAATAGGGCTTTTGGGCAGAGAAAAAAATTTGTCTAGTAAGGATTGGGTTCACGCAAAGACGCCATGATGCAAAGAAAAAAAATTGAATTAAATTAGCTTGAATCTAAAAGTTATCGCCATTCCAATATAGATGCTGAAATAAATGACAGAAAATGATATAGCTAGAGAAATTTTTGATTCTGCATACCACATCCATTACACGCTCGGTCCTGGTCTGTATGAAATTGTTTATGAAAACATTTTAGCACATGAACTGACAAAAAAAGGATTGCATGTAGTAAGGCAAAAGGAAATCAAGGTTAAATGGGACAATCTTGTCTTTGAGCAAGGTTTTAAAGCAGATTTAATTGTAGAAAGAAAAGTTTTAATAGAAATCAAGGCTGTAGAAACCCTTCATCCCAAACATTTTAAGCAGGTAAATACATACTTAAAACTCACGGATATCAAACTGGGTTTGTTGATAAATTTCAATGAGAAATTGATAAAATATGGTTTTAAGAGGATTGTAAATGGGTTGGAGGATTAATAAAATTTACTTGGATACTACCCATCTTAAATTTATTAATCTTTGCTTCTTGGCGTCTTTGCGTGATTTTTTTTTATTTTTGGACCTTACGACACCAACCAAAATAATACAACATGGGATTATTAAGCGGAAAAACAGCTCTGATCACAGGAGCATCTAAAGGAATAGGAAGAGCCATCGCCATCCGATATGCACAGGAAGGTGCCAATGTGGCATTTACATATCTATCAAGTGTCGAAAAAGGTCAGGCATTGGAAAATGAACTTGCAGCTTTCGGCATCAAAGCAAAAGGCTACCGCTCCGATGCTTCCAACTTCAAAGCGGCTGAAGAATTGGTCAATGCGGTAGTAGCTGAATTTGGTTCCTTGGAAATCCTTGTAAACAATGCCGGAATCACCCGAGACAACCTCCTGATGAGAATGACTGAAGAAGCTTGGGATGAAGTAATAGGTGTCAACCTCAAATCCTGTTTCAATACCGTCAAAGCTGCAACCCGTCCCATGATGAAAGCCAAAGCCGGATCGATTATCAATATCACTTCGGTAGTAGGAATCAAAGGAAATGCTGGCCAAGCAAACTATGCGGCTTCCAAATCCGGGATCATCGGCTTCACCAAATCTGTGGCGCTTGAATTGGGATCAAGAAACATCCGTTCCAATGCCGTTGCCCCGGGCTTTATCGAAACTGAGATGACCGGTGTTTTGGATGAAAAAACAGTTCAGGGCTGGAGAGATGGAATCCCGATGAAGCGAGGTGGCCAACCTGAAGAAGTGGCCAATGCCTGTGTGTTCTTGGGTTCTGACATGAGTTCATATATTTCCGGTCAGGTGCTTCAGGTGGATGGGGCAATGTTGACTTGATTTTAGATTTTAGATTGTAGATTTACGGTACTTCATTATTCGAAATTAGGTGTTCTGTATTCGAAATTAAGAATGTTTAATAATGAATGTCGAAATAGACAAGAAGTTGACCCTGCAGGAAAAAGAATTTTTTTCTTGCAGGGTTATTTTTTTACCACATACACATAGGTCGACTCAGAATTTTAATTGACTATAAAATTGAAAATGACTAAAAAATTTGTGGTGATCGGTGAGTTTCAGGATTCAAGATTACTCAGAACTGAATCGGGAAGGTTTTATTGGGCTTATTAACCTTTGAGGTCTTTTTCAGACCTCGAAAGTTTTAAATTTTCACCGAAATTCGATCAAAGAAAAAGAAAGACCTTTAATCTAACACTAAGACCTTCGAGGTTTTGAAAAAACCTCAAAGGTCAAACCCAAAACCTTTGAGGTCTTTTTTTGACCTCGAAGGTTTTAAACGTAAAGTAAAAAAGAATTATTGAGTGGCTAAATCAAAATTTTGTTTTAGTAAATCATCTATAAGTTTCCTTTTCTTTTCTGACCAGTGTTTTGGATAATCGTTCATTGCATTCCGTGCGTGAAGTTGTGCCTTTTCATTATCCCCGGATTTATCATATATAACTGCTGCCAAAAATTGATTAAAAAAATGGTCTCCTTTTGCCAAAGAGTTTTCGAGGTGTTTCACAGCAAGCTGCTTTCTTTCCTCAGGAAGGTTGATTTCTTCCCAACTGATAGATTGAGCTTGGGAAAAATCCAACTTATCAGGGAATTCCAATTGATGGTAAGCTAACATACCCTCTGAAAGCATTTCAAATGAACGCTTATTTTTTGGATACATTTTATTGTTAAAATAAGTCCTGAAAAATAAAGGTGTTTACTATTTTACGCTTATTCATACTTGTGTATTTTGATTTTACATCATTCTTGTTTTAATATGTTTTCCAAGAGAATTTACATGCCTCTTTTTATTTTTAAAAGTAATCCCAAAATTTGAAAACTAAATCTATTGACGAATCTTACTTTACAAAGGTTTTGGTAAAATCAAAGTGGTTGAAACTTTTTAGACAGAGATCATTATAAGCCTATGATTTAATCCCAAAAAGTAGTTTTAATCAAATAAAAAAAATCTCATCTAAAAAACCTTTGAGTTCCTTTTTATTATGCTATTCAAAACTATTCCAAAAAATAATTCCCCCAAAAAGCAACTTTTTTAAAGTCAACAATGTATATTGTATTGATATCAAATTAATATCATAATAATATGGAAAAAATCGTAAAACCTTTCTCTGGCTATTTGATGGTTTTGGTGGCGATAGCCCTGATTCCGGCCACTGCATTTTCGTTTATCAATGAGATACATATTCTCGGAATTGTTTTGGGTGTGGGATTTATCCTGATTCTCCCAGGATTTTTTACCCTTCAACCTAACAAGGCCATGGTGCTGATCCTCTTCGGTGCCTACAAGGGAACAGTCAAAGCCAATGGCTTCTTTTGGGTCAATCCCTTTATGACCAAAAACAAAATTTCGCTTCGGGTAAGGAATTTTGAAAACAAACCCCTCAAAGTCAATGACAAAATCGGTAATCCGGTCATGGTGGGAACCATTGTCGTTTGGCAGGTAGAGGATACGTTCAAGGCTACTTTTGAAGTAGAAGATTATGAAAACTTCATTCACTTACAATCGGATGCTGCGGTTCGAAAAATGGCGGGTAAATACCCTTATGATGATTTTGAGGCTGAAGATGCTGAAATTACGTTACGTTCCGGTGTGGAAGATGTCAACCATTCACTGGAAGCTGAGATTTCTGAACGCTTACATCATGCCGGTATTAAAGTCATCGAAGCGAGGATTTCCCATTTGGCTTATTCCCAGGAAATCGCCTCCGCCATGCTCCAAAGACAACAGGCCACAGCAATTGTCGCAGCTAGGAGGAAAATAGTGGACGGCGCAGTAGGCATGGTGGAAATGGCATTGGAAGATCTTAAAATCAAAGGAATCATTGAATTTGAGGAAGAGAAAAAAGCGGCTATGGTCAGCAACCTGATGGTGGTGCTTTGTTCTGACCGATCTGCCAGTCCGGTGTTGAATGTAGGGACACTCAATCAATAAAGAAGAATGGTAGTCAATGAAACACATACTTTCAGAGGAACTTGGTTGATGTATGCCATTTTGTTGTTGGAATTGCCTACCCTGATCCTGATGGTGGTCCTTTGGCAGACCGGCCACCTTGGGGATGATGGGCCGATTGCAGTTGCCGTAGTCGGTTCCATAATGATCTTGCTTTTTCTAATGATCTTGAACATCAAACTGCAAGTGAGGTTGGACAGGTATGGATTGGCATTTCGAAATCCGCCTTTCATCAATGGCTGGAAAAAATTCAGCGTTGAAGAAATCCTTGAAGCAAAAGTCAAAAAGACCGATGGGATGTTGGAATATGGTGGAATAGGCTTGCGCATGGGGAGAAAGTACCGGGCATATATTTTCATAGCCGACTACCTCCTAGAAATCAAAACTCACAAAAGAAAATATGCCTTTAGTCTCAAAAATCCAGTTCTGGCAGAGGAACTGCTAGCAGAATGGAAAGATCAACCTTCAAAAGAAAGTTAATTATGGGAAGCTTCGTATTCAAAGAAACACAGCGATTTAATCAACCTTGGATCTGGGCCGTTCTGGTTTTGGTCACTGGAATTACATTTTATGGAATCTTCACCCAACCTATTGAAGGCTGGGAAGTTATTATTCCAATTATGATTTTGGGATTGGTGGTCATGCTTTTTGTAAGCCTTCAATTGAAGACCCGTATTGATGAAAATGGGTTGTCTTTTAGCTATTTCCCATTAATAGGCCAAAGGAAATACAACATCAATCAAATTGAAAAATTAGAATTGATCGAATACAACTCACTGACAAAGTTTGGTGGCTGGGGAATTAGGTACAACTTTACCATGTGGGCATACAATGTAGGTGGCAAACATGGTCTGATTGTCAGCTTGAAGGACAAGAAATTTCTGATTGGAACTCAAAAACCGGAAGAAATGCAAAAAGCCATCAAACAGTTTAATCAAATAAAATCAGCGTAAAAATGTCGGTTAAAAAACCATTCGCGCTCCGGTTGGACGAAAAGATGATGAAAGCCGTCGAAAAGTGGGCCTCCGATGAGTTCCGCAGTACCAACGGGCAGATCGAATGGATTGTCTATGAGGCTTTGAAAAAGGCCGGGAGGCTGTCTAAGGGGAAGTCTGAAGAGTGAATTTAGATTTTAGACCTGCCTGCCGGCAGGCAGGTTTTAGATTTGAAAATTGCACATTATCCTAAATGTCATATTTACAAGAGGCTAACACTGTTTCCTACTTCCAGCCAATTCCTACCAAGTCCAATTTTGACTCTTGGTTACCCGTTATCCAACGGTACAGAATTTGACTCTCGGTTCTTGTTTCTCGCATCTTGCTTCTTTTGTCTTGGTTTTTGAATCTTGGTTCTTATCCTAAACCTTCGAGGTCAAAAAAGACCTCAAAGGTTAAGCTATCTTGGCTCTTGGTTCTTAAATCTAAACTCTCGCTTCCCGTCTCTCGCTCCTGCCTGCCGGCCATAGCCGTCAGTTTAAGGACGTAAAACCCTGTTGGTGAGGT
>NZ_JABFHF010000019.1 GCF_015476655.1 Aquiflexum lacus | reverse complement strand
ATATAGGTTTACAATTTTAAATTAAATTGTGTCAACCTATTTCAGTACACGACCCCTTTTCAGAAATGGAATTGCTCCCGACAGCTGTACGGGACCCGAAAAATAATAGGGCGGAGTTGCAAACTCCGCCTAGTCAATGTCGTATTCTACACCCAGCGACCACTGATTCTAAAAGGTGAAAGGTAGAAGTCTACACCTAGATGGGGGCAAACTTAGTTTAGATAAATGCTTATTCTTCACTCAGGCTGGGATTCCAGAAAATAGAAACCTAAATTCCATTCTCTTTTGCAAAATTCTGATCAAGAAACCGTTGCAAATTATCCTTGCTGTTAGAAATTATTAGATTATTTGATACGGAAGAAGATAGCTTATTTATATCCTTAACTACTGAAGAATCTATTTTTTCTCTTTCAATAAGAAAAATATCATTTTCAATTATATTTAATTCCATATCAGTTATTCTCAATGAATGTTTAGGCGAAAGTGGGAGGTAAAAATTAAAGCCATTTAGAAATTTAGTATTGTGAATTATCCCTTTACTATCTAAGGCAACTCCAGGATTATCGGTAGTTAAAAAAAAATCAGAATTATCATCAAGTTCTAATAGTTTCCAAGATGATGAAACTATAGCATCTCTAAATTTTTTATAGTTTTCTTCAGGGTTCTCATATTTTCGTATTAGGCTCTCCTTTTGAAGTTCCTGTGTTAAATTTTCCTTATTTAATAAACTTTTAATAGACTTTTGATAAACAACATCAAATATATCCTTCGGAATCCCTCTTTCAAAAGCTTCATTTCTAAAAAAATCATACCTTTTAGATGAAATCTCTGTTAATCTTTGAATTTTACTTCTCTCGTTTAGTAATTCCTGATACGGATTTCTAACTTTCAGATGAATTATAAAGTCCGAAAATAATGTGGCCTCTCTCAAGCTAAGAGCACTTTCACTTATAATCTTTTCAATAATTTTTGGAATCTTGTTTTCATAAAAACCATTAACATTATTTTCTATATATTGCTTTGGCCTTTTTCCTACAGAAATAGGCAAATCCCTATCTATATTGTAATAGTACTCTTTATAGCAAATTGCTGCTGGGAATGAAGGTTTGATTTTTGCCGAATATCCCCTTTTCATATTTTCAAGATTAAAAACATAAAGCGGTTCTTTTTCACATGATTGAAACTTTCTTAAATAAAATTTAGGAACAAAATGTTGATTTTTTTTATCCGCCATAATCACCCCCTTCCACTACACTAATCTCCTCTTCCGTCAACTCATACACCAAAGCATCGATCTCGCGGTCGAGGCGGGTGATGTCGGATTGGGAGGCTTGAGCTTTGGTTTTTTGTTCATTGAAATAGGCCATCCATTCGGCTTCCTCTCCTAGACTTAACTTTACCTTGGCCTTGGTTAACTCTACCAAAAACCTTTTTAGTCTAGGCTGTGCGGATAGGTAATTCTTAAGAACTGAATTCTGAAAAAGAGGCATATTTAACTTGGGTTCCAAATGGCATTCAAACTAATTGGTTTTTGAAGATAAGGAATAAAGTAAATTTTCGGTAAAAGGGAAAGAGTTTTTAATGGGGAAGGAGGAATTTAAAAGAAATGAAAAAAAAGGGTTACCCGATTTTTCAGGTAACCCTTGATGATGGTTTTTTGGAATTCTAAAGATTATAGCGGATACCTCATCGTGGCAGCGATCAAATTGTCCTCGGGCATATCCTCAGGTTCGGTCATATATACTTTGCCCTTAAACTCAATGACCTTGGCAGCGGCTTCATCTACCAAGCAATGAGAATCATCTTCCTGCTCTTCAGTAAGGTTTACTTGATGGGTTTCAGGATCATATTTTCCCCAAAGGTGTTCATGGTTTTTATTGACCAACAAGGTATCCACCGCACCTGTTAGTGCTGCTTTGATGATTTTGAGATTGTCATTGCTGACTGCCAAGCCTTCCGCTTTTTTGGCCTGAAAGTTTTCTTTTCTTTTTTTCCTTTCTTCCAGAAAGTGTGGTTCTGCTATTTCCCAAGATTTTTGATGTAAGGTCATCATGTCTTTTTCCTGAAATGCCCCGCTGACATGACCATCCATCAAATGATTGTATTTACTGGCTTCTTTAAAAATCGGAATCAGATAATCCACCCCAGCAAGGTATAGGGGCAGTGGGTTTTTGTATAAGAGTGGCTCGAGCATATTGGTCATCCTGTGAAAGTAATTGAGGATCGTGACTTTTTTCACTTCATCCGCACCCCCATCATGTCCGTGGTACATGGCGCCGGCATTGCCAATTCCACCCTGACCATGCAGTTGATCCTGATTCTCATCCTCGTCTTCTTCGGCAGTGAAGGATACCGCCACTTCCTCAGGGTCAAGTAAGACCTCTTGTATGACACTCCTGGTAGCTTCGTAAAGTCTGATCCTGTCAAGGTTGAGCAAGAGAAGATAATAGTGGCCATCATCATTCAATTCAGGAACCATGGGCAACAACATGGGTTTTGTACCTATAAAATGACTGCTATCATTGATTTCAATCGGAAGCTTGAACAGGTCCATATCTCCATCTTTAGATAAAAAACAGGCCAGCGTATCAGAATTGTTTTGCCAAAATTTGAAATTATCCAAAAGCTCCTGGGCAGGATCTAAAAGGTTATTGATTTCTGAATTCGACATCCTATATTCTTTTTCTAAGGTTTTTTTCACATTTGAAAGCTGATTTTTAAAATGAATCATATCCTCCTTGTAACCATTTGAACTTTGCCTGGAAGTAGGAGAATAGATGGATATCATCGGGTTTGCTGTTTTATTGGAAAGATTTATAAAATCTTCTCTATTAAAAATCTTCATATCTATTATTTATTAGTTAAACATGTATTTTTGTTGATTCTAGCCTTTCGACTGATGTGAATGGTGCAAAAACCATTCCTTGGAAGGGAAAATATTAACTAAAATATATTAAATATGAATTACACCGAAAATTACAAAGGGATTAAAATTGATGTTCAAGCCCCACAAGTTGACCTTCCGGAAGGTTTGCAGGCCCAGATTAGAAAATCCATAGACAAGATTTCAAGATTTACCCACGACATCAATGCGGTTGATCTTTATTTTAATATTTCGGGAACAGGAAAGACCGCTGAAAGACAATTGGGCATGAGGGTTGGTATCCCAGGACCTGATGTTTTTTCTGAGGAAAAGGCAAAGGACAGATGGAACACCATGCTGAGAAGTGTCACGGATAAAAATATTCGTCAATTACAGAAGGATAAATAGGTCTTTTTGGTTTGATGGCCTAAATCGAATTTTAAAGCCTATTTCAAGTATAGGATATTTATTGATATTGGATATTTATGGATATTATGGTGCCTAGCTAGGGCTCACAAGTATCTATCAATATCCAATATTAATTTTTGCTTATTTCAATACTTCAAATTACCGTACACCGATTCGGATTATGCAAAACTTTATGTTTGACTTATTCTCAAAGTCCCTAAAGGGACGGAAAAGCAACCATATTTTTCCTGGAATTGCATAAAACATGTCAAAACATCCTGAAGCTTTTTATTTGGTCTATAAAGTTCAAAGCACTTTGGGGATTGATGATCAAGATGAAGGCTATTCCAAACAGTGCGCCATATAAGTGGGCGTCATGATTGATGCCATCGGAACCTTTTTTTGCCTGTACGACCGAATAGATCAAAAACATGATTCCCAAGGCAAATCCCGGTAAACAAATAATCCCAAAAAGGCAGATGTCCGACAAGGGCATCAAAATGATACTCCCAAATACCGTCGCAGCAACACCTCCCGATGCACCCAAAGCCCGGTAAAATGAATGATCTTTATGCTTAAAGTAGGTTGGAATGTCGGCAACCACTATGGCACCCACATAGAAAAGCACATAGGCAATTATTCCCAACACTGTTCCAAATTTAAAGATCAAAAACATCTCCACCACCCTTCCAAAAAAATAGAAGGTAAACATGTTGAACAGCAGGTGGATATTGTCTTTGTGGATAAATCCCGACAGCACGAACCTGTCCCACTGCCCCATATTTTTGATCATGTAGGGAGTAAACATCCACCTGTTGAGCAGTTCAGGCTTTTTCCACGCCAGATAGGAGGTCAATGCAGTAAGGGCAATCAATATGACTGTTACGGATAATTCCATTTGGTGAGGTGTTTAGGAGTCTTTTAGTGATTTTTAAAACTATCCATCAAATGTAGGTGATAAAATGCAAACAAAACTTGTCCTTGTCACCTCGACGTCAGAAGGCTCTTTAGATATCTCTCTACGTTCGATATGACAAGGAGGAGTCATAGACACGATTGATCCATCAAAGGCATTCAATACTTCAAATGGCGTATCCTTGTCACCTCGACGACAGGTCTTGTCCGCCGTGGCGGAAGAGGTCTAAGACCTTCAAGGCAGAACAGATATCTCCTGACGTCGATATGACAAGGAGAAGCCTTTGGCACAATCTATCCAATAAAAGTATTCTAAAGTCCTTTCAAACTTTACTTCGTCACCTCGATCCCGATAGCAAGATGTCTGCCCCTAATACTTCCAGATTTACTTCTCCCTATCCACTAAATTTTGAGTAAGTCCCAAAAGTTCCTCGAAATGGTTCTGATAAGGTACTTTCAAGGAAGTGAATTCCGAAAATCCTTTGTCAAAATACTCCTTCATTTTCGACTCTGTCAAGGCTTTTATCCCCAATTCCTTATAGATAGCGGTGACTGCCTCAACTTTTTCGGCTTTATCAAAATCTTTGGCTTCAATCCAGTTTTCCAATAAATTCTTTGTTTTTCCTTTGGCTAATTCTTTTGCTTTGAGCAGAAGGAAGGTTTTTTTGTTGGAAATGATATCTCCACCTACCTGTTTCCCAAACTTCGCCTTATCTGCATAGACATCCAAAAGGTCATCTTTCAACTGAAAACCAATACCAATATTGACTCCGAAGTTATAGAGATGTTCTGAATCTTCTTTGGATGCACCGGCCAAGATGGCGCCAAACTGTAAAGCAAAACCAAGGAGAACTGCTGTTTTCAATCGGATCATGTCGATGTAATCTTCCTCGGATACCGTAGGCAGGGTTTCGAAATTCATGTCCTTCTGCTGTCCTTCACAGACCTCTGCGGCTGTTTTATTGAAAAGTCCGATGCACAACTTGAGTTTGTCTGCTTCAATTTCAAGCAGCATATCATAAGCTTTGACCAGCATGACATCTCCCGAGAGGATAGCTGTATTGGCATTCCATTTTTCATGCACGGTTTGATTTCCCCTTCTAAGCGGGGCATCGTCCATGATGTCGTCGTGCATGAGTGTGAAATTGTGGAAAACCTCTACGGCCATAGCAGGGGTGAGAATGTTTTGATAATCCTCTCTGTACAGCGAATAGGCCATCAATGTGAGTAAGGGACGGATGCGTTTCCCGCCCAAACTCATGATGTAGGATATGGGCTCGTAAAGTTCCTTGGGTGATTCTCCGTATGAAAAACCTTGGATATGGTTTTCCAAGGCATATAATAATTTATCGGCGCTTTTTTTGGCTTGGTTCATTATCAGCAAATTCCAGATCTATTGTTCTCCTATCAATATCCGTAGCAACTACACGGACCATTACTTTGTCCCCCAAAGTGATCATTTTTTTATTTTTCGACCCAATAAGTCGCATGTTTTTTTCATCAAAATCATAATAATCATCTTTCATGTCATGAACACGGATCATTCCTTCGCATTTGGTCTCTGTGATTTCAACAAAAACACCCCACTCGGTAACACCAGCCACAATCCCTTCATAGTCTTTTTCCTCAGCAAGAGACATGAATTCCACTTGTTTGTATTTGATGGATGCCCTTTCGGAATCGGCTGCTCTTTTTTCCCTCGTGGAGGAATGAAGACATTTGTCTTCCCACTCTTCCTCATTGGGAGATTTGCCGCCATCAAGGTAATGTTGCAGCAATCTGTGCACCATCATATCCGGATACCTCCTGATTGGAGACGTGAAATGGGTATAATGTTTAAATGCCAAACCAAAGTGTCCCTTGGGCTCGGTGGTATATTTGGCCTTGGCCATACTTCTGATGGCCAATTGTTCTAGCACATTCTGCTCAGGTTTTCCAACGATTTCGTCCATCAGCTTATTGAGCGCAGCAGATACCCTCTCGCCTTCACCTATTTTGACCTCATGCCCAAACTTCTTGGCAAAGTTGGCAAATGTTTCCAATCGCTCGGCATCGGGATTGTCATGGATTCTATACACAAATGTATCCTTGCCTTTGTTTTTGTTGTAAACAAATTCCGCCACGGTACGGTTGGCCAGCAACATAAATTCCTCTATCAGTTTGTGGATGTCTTTCCGCTCTTTGACAAAAAGCCCAAGCGGTTTTCCTTTTTCATCCAATTTGAACTTGACCTCAACTGTTTCAAAATTCACAGCTCCTTTTTCAAATCTCCTCTTACGGAGTTTTTTAGCGAGATCATTCAAATGGGTCAGTTCTTGATAAAAGTCTCCGGATTGATTGTCTATATTTTCCTGACCTTCTTCATAGGCGAACCGCCTGTCTGAATGCGTTACAGTCCGCCCGATCCAATGGTTCAGGACATCTGCATTTTCATCCAATTCAAAGACACAGGAAAAAGTCAGTTTATCCTCATTTGGTCTGAGGGAACACAATCCGTTGCTCAATCTTTCAGGTAGCATGGGGATTGTTCTGTCTACTAAATAAACCGAAGTAGCCCTGTCGTAGGCTTCTTTTTCCAAACCTGTTTTTGGCTGCACATAGTAGGTCACATCAGCGATGTGGACACCGATTTCAAGGTTTCCATTGTCCAGTTTTCTGTAGGATATGGCATCATCAAAATCCTTGGCATCAGCGGGGTCAATGGTGAATGTAGGTACATCCCGCATATCCCGTCTGTTTTTGATTTCAGAACTCGGGATTTCATCCGGGATAGCATTTGCCTCTTCTTCCACAGCTTTGGGATATTCAAAAGGCAATCCAAATTCAGCCATGATGGAGTGGATTTCCACTTCGTGTTCACCGGCTTTACCCAAGACCCTTGTAATCTTCCCTGTAGGGTTTTTATCATCTTCCCGCCATTCTGTGAATTTGACTACTACCTTTTGATTGTGTTGGGCACCATTTAAGTCACCGGTATGCACAAAAATATCTTGATGCATTTTCTTAAAATCAGGTACTACAAATGCAAACCGGGGAGAGATTTCTACCCTGCCCACAAATTCATCCCGGTTTCTTTGAACTATCTCCAAAACTTTCCCCTCAAGTCTTCCGGTTTTGCCTTTGTTTGGATAGACCATAATTCTCACCCTATCTCCATCGAGTGCTTGTTTGAGGTCTGCTTCTTTAATCAATACATCTTCCTCCAAATCGTGTTTGGGATCCGGCTTGATAAAGGCAAACCTTGGGTTGACAAAATCAACCTCACCTTCTACAAATTCCGGTTCTTTGACGGAAGAAAAATAATTTCTCGGCGTCTTGGATACAGAACCTGCGGCGGCCAATTTATGCAAAGTCGGTTCCACCCCACCTTTGGTGACGGAATCCCTGATTTCAAGTTTTTTGATGATCTGTTTGGCATTGAATTCTTTGCCATAGTTATTGTCCAAAAAATTAAGGACTTTTCTTGCCAACTGGGAGGCATCCATCACTTTTGTCTTCTTCCCCTGTTGATTGTTTGATTTTCTTCCCATAAAAGGTTTATTTCCAATTGTTTAATTTCAGGCCCTTGATCTGTCGGAAATGGGCCTGGTTATTTGTAATTAATTCCATATCTGAGTTTTTGAAAAAGTTTATCAAGAAATTAGTCCTTAAAAAAGTCACTTTCAAATGTCTCATTGATACGGTTTCCTTTAAGCCTGTTTTTCTTTCTATAAAGTTAATAAAATCATTTTGGTTTTGGTGAAATTTTTTAACTTAGAATTTAATTAAAGAATGGATAATTTTTAACCTTTAGAAAGATGAATTCAAAAACTTTGATCCTGTTGTTTTTACTGTGCTTTGCTCTGCAACCTGCTGGCTTTACCCAAAATTTTCAGGGAATCTACCAGACCACCGATCCGGAAAATCCTTTGGTTTTAAGTGTTTCCGAGCAGGGGGAGTTGCTTATGGGTAAACTTTACCAATCTGATTTAAGTTCCAAGGAATTCGTGGGCAGGAAGGGAAAAAGCGGTTTTGCAGGTGTATTTGAGGTAGAAGGAGAGTCTGAAGAGGTTCATGGGATTCTTGACAAGAAACTCCTGACTTTGACTTTAAAAGCTGAAAACAAGACAGTGGAAATGGAAAGGGTTTCCAAAGATTTGAATTACGATTTTTCAAAGGTATTTGGAGAAGCAACAAATGCTTTAAGAGACAAAATCACCGGGGTTTGGATCCTAAAAGAACAGTATAAAACAGAAAATGGTGAGAAAGTAATTTCTGAATTGACAGGTAAAGATTATATGACAGCTTTCAATCCCGATGGTAAGCAAGTAGCTGATGTCAGAGGTTTTAGAGATGCGGAGAATAAAGCAAACAAAGAATTAAACATTCCACAGCATCTAAGGCCCAAGGCGTCAGATTTTTTTGAAATGTCACAGATGATGTCTTGGAAAATCGTCGGAAATAATATTCATGTTTTTCCCACACAAGCTATCCCTGGTGTACCTACTCTAATTAGAAGTGTAGAATTTGAGAATGAGAAGATGATTCTCAAAAGTATCGAGCATGGATGGATTGAGGTGTATGAGCGGAAGAAATGATAATATCTAAATCTAATACTTCAATTTATTTTGTTGATGACCTTATTGATTCAAAAACTTGAATCACGTTGGTAATCCAAACTCCAACCAAGAAATCAAATTTCCTGCATTCCTTTTTTGAGAAGTATTTCCTCCATAAACCAGTGATTTGTTTAGGTTTTTGATTTGGGAGATTTCTTCAAATTTGGCCAGTCCATCAAACGATTGGGTTTTGATTGTTTGGGATGCTTTGAATTCAATGATATCTATTTGATCACCCTTGTCGACCAAAAGGTCGATTTCATTTCCAGAAGCATCCCGCCAAAACCATAGGTCTTGAGGATTGTTTTGATGGTGCATCTGTTTTACATATTCAGCAATCATCATATTTTCAAACAAAGCACCCTTAATCGGATTTGTCAGTAAACTTTCCGTTTTACTGATTTTGAGCAAGTGACATAATAAACCTGTGTCATAGAAATAAAGCTTAGGTGTTTTGACTATCCTTTTATTGTAGTTTTTATGGTTTGGGTATAATTGAAATGTAATGAAGCTTTGTTCCAATGCAGAAAGCCAGGACTTAGCGGTAGGTTGAGTGATACCGCATTCATTGGCCAAGGCATTAAGGTTGAGTAATTGCCCTGCCCTAGCAGCGCAAATGGAAAGGAAGTTTTGGAAAATCCTCAGGTCTCTGATTGCAACGAGTTCACTGATGTCCCTATTGATGTAAGTCTCAATGTAATTGGAATAAAAGATCCTTGATGGGATTTCCCTGTCATAAATAGCAGGGTAAAATCCCTTGATAAGGGATTGTAAATATTCCTCACCCAATAATTCAGCTTTTCCCAATTCCTTGAAATCAAAGGGAAATAATTTGAAAATTGCAACTCTGCCGGCTAGGCTTTGAGTGATGCTGTGCATCAAGTGGAAATTCTGCGAACCTGAAAGGACATAAATACCCATTTCCCCACTTCTATCATCTACGATATTTTGGATGTATGAAAACAATTCGGGAACACGCTGAACTTCATCGAAAATGACATGTGAGTGAAATTCTTTCAAAAATCCATTAGGATCTGACTCAGCGAAGTTTCTGTTATCAGGATTTTCTAAGCTGACATACCTGTAATCCGAGAATAAATTTTTGAGTAGCGTAGTCTTTCCGGATTGTCTTGGTCCGGTCAATGCAATGATCGGATACATAGGTGCTATCTTCTTGATTGCAGATACTATTTCCCTAGAAACCAACATGTTTTTGTTTCAAATTTAAGCTGAATTTTGAAATTTCACAACATAAACTTTGAAATAACATGACTTGAACTTTGAAATAACAAGATATGAATTTTGAAATTACAAGGTCTAAATTTTGAAATAACAGACTTTGAATTTTGAATTGACATGTGGTATTTTAGTTGAAAAAGTGAATAAAGCAATCCATTTCAATTCTAAGGTTGGAAGGGTAATAATTTCTATTAAAAACGAATAGAGTGCCTTTTTTAATATCTTAATATCAATCAGTATCCATAAATATCCACAATCCTATTTCAATAATATTTCTACTATATTTCCGATATATCTCATTCATCAGAATCCTTATTGACAACTTCCATTTCCATATCCGGCGGAAGTCCCTGAAAGGCCAGATAAATCTGGGCGGTGACCAATACATCCCTCAGACAATATTCCCTGATTTTTTCAAGGTCTTTTTCATGGTAATAGGCTTCATTGACCTGTGAACCGTCAATCCCTTCCTTGGAAGTAGGGATGTCAAAAATAGCAGCCAATAATTCCAGCCGGGTATAGTGCTTATAATCCCCGAACTTCCAAAGTTCAAGCGTGTCCAAATGCCGAACTTCCCAAGGCTTTTTGCCGGCTATCTGCAAAGGTTCAGGAAGTGGGATTCTGTTGATCAAAACCCGGCGGCTCAAATAGGGAAAGTCAAATTCCTTTCCATTATGGGCACAGAGTATCCACTTTTTTCTTTGGAGCAATTCGACAAATCCTGCAAGGGTATCATATTCCTGTTCCTCCCCATAACTTTTGGTCCTGAATTCCAGTTTATTCTCTTCTTCCACAAAATGAAAATAGCCCACACCCACACAGATGACTTTCCCGAATTCGGCATAAATGCCTGCTTTATTGAAAAAGAGACTGCCGGGCTCGATTTCCTCATCTTTGGGTTGGATGTGTTTTTCCTTTTTAATCCATTCCTCCTGAAGTCTTGGAGGCAACGCTTCAAATGTTTCTTCTTGTGAAGCCGTCTCAATATCCAAAAACAGGATATCGCTCAATTCATTTAAAAAATTTCCCATAGCTAAAATTTTTATCCGTGAAGGACGCCTTCCATATCCAATTCAGGAATATAGATCATATTGGATGGGTCCATACTGCCTTCTGTAAAGATAAACTTTTTGTCGAAAATCTGATCAAGGATATAGTAACTTACCCAATATTCATTGTTCAGGGCAAACAAAGCGGGATCGATGGGTTCTATTTTAGCGATGGATTCCGCTCCCAACTCCTGTATCATATGCCGTAAAGTGGAGGTTTTCTTTTCCTCCCCATCAATCATCCCATAGCCTTTGGAGGTAATCATGACAGTATTCAGTTCTATCATATTAAGATTGATGATATACACCCCCCATTCAATATTGCCATTTACTTTGTTTTTGGCAATGGCAAGTTTAACTCCGGTAACCGGGTGAAAGTCTATGTCTTTTTTCATGGGATAGAGGTGAGAGATGAGGCGTTGGATATGAGAGCCAAGAGACAAGAATCAAGAGCCAAGACAAGGTAATTCAGCGGTTAAAACTAATTTTTATATCAACCATATTTCCATTTTATTTCAAATGTATTTCCATTTTATTTAAACCAATTCCATCTCAAACAAATCAATAAGATGCTTTTTGACTTTTTCTTTGACTTCAGAAATGTTTACTGGTCTTCCCAATTCGAGGTGTAAGGAAGTCACAGCTTTGTCGGGGATGCCGCAGGGGACGATATTGTTGAAATAATTGATATCTGAATTGACATTAAAAGCAAAACCATGCATGGTCACCCACCTGCTGGATTTGACACCCAAGGCACAGATTTTTCTGGGATTTTTTTGAGCTTCGTGATCCAGCCAAACTCCTGTCAAGCCCTCTATCCTGCCTGCTTCAATGCCATATTCTGCCAAGGTCAAAATAATGGCTTCCTCCAAAAACCTCAGGTATTTGTGTATATCCGTAAAGAAATTGTCCAGATCGATGATGGGATAGCCTACCAATTGGCCGGGGCCATGATAGGTGATATCCCCGCCACGGTTGATTTTGTAGAAGGTGGCATTTTTTTCTTTCAGACCATTTTCATCCAAAAGTAAATGTGCTAGTTCACCGCTTTTGCCCAAAGTATACACATGGGGGTGTTCCACAAAAATCAGGTAATTATCGGTCGGCTTTTGGAGTTCTGGGGAAGATTTCCTGTTTTCGATTTTCAGCGCAACAGATTTCGCAAACAATTCTTCCTGAAAATCCCATGTTTCCTGGTAATCCTTTAGGCCAAGGTCTAGAAATTTTACTTTTTTATTGATAACTTGATTCACAGTTTTGGAGGGGGTTGCTGCTTAGCGACAAGCGTTTTTAAATATAGGTTCTCAAAGAGTTTTTCAAAAATAAGCAATTATCACGATGGCAGAACACAATGACAAAGGAAAGGAAGCCGAAGACTTGGCCAAGGATTGGCTAAGTGGACGTGGCTACGAATTTATAGAGGCCAATTATCGCTACAGTCATGCCGAAATTGACCTGATTTTCAAGTATAAAGGAATCCTGGTTTTTGTAGAGGTCAAATACAGGAGTGGAACCGGGTTCGGATATGCCGAGGAGTTTGTGGACTATACCAAGCGAAAGTTGATAGTCAAAGCCGCTGACCACTATATCCATGAAAAGGACTGGCACAAAGACATACGCTTTGATATAGTGGGTGTCTATCGGGACAAAAACGGGAATGTGAATTTCAAGCAGTTTGAGGATGCGTTTTATTAGAAGCGAGAGGTTAGAACCAAGAAGCAAGATGCAAGAGCCAAGAGAGGAGATGTGTATAGGTGAGAGGAGAGGAAAAAGGAACGTAATTTAACATTAGAGGTACATATGGCTGATCAAAGCTTTTCCTTGTCATATCGACCGTAGGGAGATATCTATAACCCTAAATCGGAGAATAGACATCTCCCTTGCGTCGAGGTGACAAGGCAAAGTTGAAAAGGAATCTTGAATGCTTTTATAGCATCAATCGTGTCAAAGGCTTCTCTTTGTCATATCGATCCCGATAATTATCGTGGAGAGATATCTATAGAGCCTTAAGGTCACAGACCTCTTCCGCCACGGCGGACAAGACCTGTCGTCGAGGTGACAAGGAAAGGTTTGATTGGACTCTTGAAAGCTTTTGTTGCATCAATCGTGTAATCGACTTCTCCTTGTCATATCGATCCCGATAATTATCGTGGAGAGATTTCTATAGAGCCTTAAGGTTACAGACCTCTTCCGCCACGGCGGACAAGACCTGTCGTCGAGGTGACAAGGCAAAGTTTAAATTAAATCTTTATCACTGTTATGAGATCAGTTGTGCAATTACTCCCCTAATCCGACTCAACTATTAGGCTTAAACTTCTCCACATAATTCTCCACTGGTTTCAGAGACTTTAGGTAAGCGAAAATAGATTCAAGATCGGTTTCTTTCATTCCCGCATACATCACCCAGGGCATGATGGTCTGGAATTCTCCTGGTTTGACCTCAGGGGCAGTCATGTGCTCATTTTCATACATTTTGAACCGTTGAACAAACATGTCTTTGGTCCAGTTACCGATACCGCTTTCATGTGGGGTCAGGTTTGGACTTGTCAGGACACCATCGGGGAATTCAAAGGTTCTTCCACCTGCAAGCCTCTCTCCGACAAAATCTCCCTCCTCAAATTTAGTATGACAATCTGCACAAGCTGCAGCATTGACCAAGTATCCACCATAGGCTACTTGGTCAGATGGCGAAGGTTTTTTGGTCAATTGGGCTTTGGCAGGCAGGGTGCGGAGAATGAGGTTGAATGGAAAATCTGCTTTGGATTTAGGATGGTCGGTTTCGATGGGTTCCAAAGTTCGGAGAAAGGCAATGACAGATTCAATGTCCTCTGAGTCAATGGTGCCGTAACTGTGGTAAGGCATCACCGGAAAAATAGGACTGCCATCTTTTCTGACTCCTGTGGTGATGAGCCTGAAAAGTTCCCCATCTGTCCAATCCCCTATTCCATATGGGGTGATATTGGGAGAAATAAAAACGCCCGGGAACCCCATACTCTGATCAAATCTTTCTCCTCCCGCAGTTAAAGTGCTTGGGACTGGAGGACCTGAAAATTGGCTGAAATCCCTTACTGAATGGCAATCCACACACATCATGACATGGTATGCCAGGTACTTACCGTGAGCGACTTTTTCCGGAGTGATCTCTACTACGAGGTCTTCTGGTGCCGGGCCTACATTTGGTAAAGCTACGCTGATGTAAGTTGCGGCTACCAGAATCAAAAGAATAATAGCTGACGCGATATATGCGGTAATCCTCAAAAACTTTTTCATAACACAATCTTGATTTGGTTTAAATGGTTACCCCAAAATTCAGATATTTAGGTTTTAAGGAGATCACCCATTTGAGTGATATTCGCATTTGGTCAGCAAGAAATGATGTTATATTTGCCTCACATCGAAATCTAAAAAGTGAAGAACTTCAATAGTTTCTGAGTTTATGGATTAGGTCAGTACGATTGATGGCATGAGTTTTTGAAAAAATATTTTTCAGGTGGGTCTTTACGGTATTCTCACTGACAAACAAATTTTCGGCGATTTCATGGTTGGTCATGCCTTTCTCCACCAATTCAATGATCTCACTTTCCCGGGTGGTGAGGGGGCTCAATAATTTGGAATTGATTCTCCCGATATCAATGGCAGTACCGTTTGGTTTTGCGGGTGTGTTGTTTTCTTCTTGGGCCTTAACTTTTGCCCGCCACCTAAATACATAATAATAAATCCCCGCTAAACCGGAAAGAAAGGCAATTGTCAAAAAGATCATCAGCCTAGCTTTTTTGGTTTTTTCCTTGGAAAGTTCGAGTTCTTGTTGCTGGATTTTTTTATCTTTCTCTATGGCATCAAACCTTGCCTGCATTTCCTCAAAAGCCCACAATTTTTGTTCATTGTTGATGCTGTCATTCAGGATGTTAAAAGCTTTCCAGGACTCGATGGATTTTTCGGGCTGCTGCAGCAATTCATAAGCAACTGCCAATTCTTTCATGACCTGCCTTTTCAACTCCAACCTTTCAGTTTGTTCGACAATTTCTTTGGCTTCGATCAATTTGGAAAGGCCTTCATCGGTTTTTCCGGTCCGAACCTCCAATATTCCCAAATAGGTCAAGGCACCAACTTTTTCATGGATTTTGTCGGATTTCAGATTTTCAATACCGATTTTTAGGTAGTCATAGGCATCTTGGTGCTTTTCCAAATTGTATAAGGCGACCCCCAGTCCAACGTTGATTTCTGCCATAGACCTTTCATCTTTTTGGCCTTCTGCCAGTTTTTGTGCCTTGGAAAATGCTTCAAGACTCTTATCAAAAACCTGCATGTAAGAGTAAAGCAGGCCGATATTATAATGTACATTAACCATCCCGATGGTATCCTTTTGTGTTTTTTTGATTTCTAGGGACTTAAGGTAAATATCAAGGGCTTTTTTGAAATTCCTGCGATGCCGGTATATCACGCCAAGATTGTTGAGGGCATGGGACTCACCTTCCTGATACCCGGCTACCTCACTCAAGGCCAATGCTTCATGATAGAAATTCAATGCATTGTTGTAATCGGATTGATAATAATATGCTACTCCCATGGCATTTCGCAGCTTTGCCATACTCAAACTGTCTTTATAGACTACAGAGATATTGTAAGCGTCTTGGTAGGTTGCAATAGCTTCTTCAAATCTATCTCCGAATTCTAATGCAAGTGCTTTTTGGTATAAATTCCAGATCTGACCTTGAACGAATCCAATGTCTCTTGCTAAGTTAAAACCCCTTTGGCTGTAATGGATGGCGGAATCAAGATCATCATCCATATGATAATAAGCTATGTCTCTCAGTATCCAAACTCTGTTTGTATCTCGCTCGCTTTTTTCCAATTGTTGGAGAAGATCATTCAATCCATTTTGACTAAAGGCAGGAGGGGAGTAAAGGAAAATTATTCCAGCTATTACTGATGAAAAAAAAGCAGTCATCAAAAACAAACGGTTTTCAATTACCGGTTGGAGCATTTTCATAGTTGTGGGTAAACTATCCTTTAAAACATCCATTTTTATAATGAATTGTATTTTAGAGGATTAGAAGCTTTTCTCAATTTAAAAAAAATATTGCAGGTATTGCGTAACTGTTTCCCAAAATATAAAGAGCGATATCAAGCAATTGATTAGATGTCAATCAATTTCACAAAAAAAAATAAACGAGATTAGATAAAATAATATTAAGCAGTCATAAAACCTTAAATCCGTACTAAAATGATGATTAAATTTATTTCAAATAAATTCACAATAATTTTTCCAAATAGGGCCAGATGGTCTCAAATACAATCAAATGCCCTTCCTCTGTAGGGTGAATCCCGTCAGGAAGATTTAAATCAGGATCTCCTGCCACACCTTCCAATAAAAATGGTATAAGAATTACATTTTCTTCTTCAGCCACACTTGGGTATAATTCCCTAAATTCTCGGGTATATTCCGGGCCCATATTGGGCGGGATTTGCATGCCAGCCAATAGAATAGTAGTTTCCGGATATTTGGTGCGGACAGCTTGGATGATTCCTTTCAGATTCTTTTTTGTTTCAGTAAGGGGAATTCCCCTCAATCCGTCATTCCCGCCCAGTTCAAGGACAAATATGGCCGGTTCTTCCTCCAGAAACCAATCCAACCGGCTAAGTCCGCTGGCAGTGGTTTCACCGCTCAATCCTCCATTGACCACTCTATAATCCAGTCCCAAGCTGTCTATCCGCTGTGCCACTAAGCCTGGGAATGCATCTTCTGCATCAATTCCATAACCTGCACTCAGGCTGTTTCCGAAAAAGAGGATGAGTTTTTTAGAATTGATTTCTTCAGATTGATGTTCTGCTTTATTTAGGTTTGTGTCAGCAGGTTTTTGATTACAACTGAAAGAGAAAAGGATGATTATTAAATAAAGTGAAAATTTATAATTCATAAATTATTGAATCTAATTCTTTGATATAATACAATGTTGGTATCAATAAAAAGTTCATTCCCATTCATCTCTTAACGCTTTTTGGATTTCCAGGGGATCAATTGCTAAAGTTATTTTACCACTGTATTTAGTGGCATCTAACATTTTCTTTGCCTTGATTTTTGAAAGTGCTTTTTTGATAGTTTCTTGATCAGCACCGCTTTTGATTTTAGTTGTCATAGCTTAAACCTTTCCCCAAATCTACAATTTTTCAAGCGAAATTGTTTCAATCCATTCTTTCGCCTTATCTTTATTTCCAACGGATCAAACCTTTTGGACGTTTGTTGGTGTTATTAGCCCATATAAAAACCCCTCTTATTTTTATGAGTATTTTAAGTGTAAAGGAAGTTTCCAAAACCTACCAAAGCGGTAACAGGAAATTGACAGTGTTGGATAATGTCAATCTCAATATCCAATCAGGTGACAGCATTGCGATTGTTGGGCCATCAGGAAGTGGTAAAACCACCTTGCTTGGCTTATGTGCAGGATTGGATTCTGCTACTACAGGCTCGGTAGTGCTCAATGGTAGTGCATTTGAGAAATTGTCTGAGGATGAAAGGGCTGCGGTAAGAAGTAAAAATGTGGGTTTTATTTTTCAGAATTTCCAACTCCTCCCCACCTTGACTGCCCTTGAAAATGTGATGGTACCTTTGGAATTGAAGAAAAGAAAAGATGCCAAGGAAAAAGCATTGTCATTGCTACAGAAAGTCGGTTTGGGCGACAGGGTGACACATTACCCCACACAATTATCCGGGGGAGAACAACAGCGGGTATCCATTGCAAGGGCCTTTGCCAATGAGCCTTTGATTCTTTTTGCTGATGAACCCACAGGTAATCTCGATACCGAAACCGGAGAAATGATCGAAGATCTGATTTTCGACATGAACAAAGAACAAGGCACTACTTTGGTTTTGGTCACCCATGACCCGGAATTGGCCAAACGCACCAACAGAATCATTCATATCAAAGGGGGCAAAATCCAGGAGGAAACCAATGACTGATTTTTCTTGGATTTTATTGATGGCCTACAGGGATTTTCGAAAGAATTTCTCCCGCCTTTTGCTTTTTGTGTCCTCCATGGTGGTCGGAATTGCTGCTTTGGTGGGAATTAGCTCTTTTGGTGAAAACCTCAAAAAAGATATTGAAGATCAGTCTAAGGAATTAGTTGGGGCGGATTTGGTTCTTCGAAACAACAAACCACTTGGTCTAAAGCCTACTGATTCGATTGCGATTCAGACTGCAGAGGAAGTCAATTTTGCCAGTATGGTGGCATTTCCTGCTACCGGTGAAAGCAGGTTGACCCAAGTCAGGATGCTGGAAGGGGATTTTCCTTTTTACGGAAGACTCGAGACCATACCTGAAAATGCGGAATCGACTTTCAGGCAGGGGGGAAGAAAAGCTTTGGTTGAAAAACTGCTGATGGCACAGTTCAATGCTGTCGTCGGAGATAGCATTAAGGTAGGGGAATTGACTTTTGTGATCGAAGGGGAATTACAAAAAGTTCCCGGTCAAACAGGAATTGCAGCTACAGTTGCGCCTGCGGTGTATTTGCCCATGGAATATGCCGAGGCTACAGGATTGATCCAATACGGCAGCAGACTCAATTATCAAAGGTATTATCAGTTGGCTGACGAAGTGAATCCTGATGAATTGGTTAAACTGTATGAAGAACAATGGGAAGAGGAAAAAGTAGATGCTGATACCGTAGAGGATCGTCGGCGCCAAACCGGGCGTTCTTTTCAGAACTTATCCAATTTCCTGAGCTTGGTGGCATTTATAGCTTTGCTATTGGGTTGTGTTGGAGTGGCTAGTGCTGTGAATGTATTTGTAAAAGAGAAATTGGCTTCTGTGGCAGTATTGCGTTGTCTGGGAGTTTCAGCTTGGACAGCCATGAAAATCTATCTGGTTCAGATATTGGTCATGGGTTTGATAGGATCCTTATTTGGTGCTTTTTTGGGTACAATGCTGCAGTTTGTATTGCCTACTGTTTTTGCGGATTTTCTTCCTGTGGAGGTCACCATGGCAATTTCATGGATGAGTGTTGGTTTTGGGATATTGACAGGATTGCTGGTCGCTGTGCTTTTTGCGCTATTGCCTTTATTGAAAATCAGGAAAGTTTCACCCATGGCGACATTAAGACCTGAGGAAGGAGAAACAAAAATCTCCAAAGATCCATTGCGATGGGGGGTGATTACAGGCATTTTACTTTTTATATTTGGTTTTAGCTTTTTCCTTTTAAATAGCTGGGAAAATGCTTTGGGATTTACAGCGTTTGTGTTGTTTGCATTTATTGCTTTGTGGTCAGTAGCGTTGGGAATCATGTGGCTGATCAAAAGGTTTTTGCCCATTACACTACAGTATCCTATCCGGCAATCCCTTGCAAATCTTTACAGGCCCAACAATCAGACGGTTTCTCTGATTGCAACCATCGGGCTGGGCACGGCGATGATCAGCACCTTGTTTTTTGTGCAAAACCAATTATTGGATGAGGCAAGATTTGCTGATAAAGAGGATCAACCTAACATGCTGATGTTTGATATTCAGACCCATCAGGTGGATTCGGTGGCTGAAATGATCAGAAAACGGGATTTGCCCATTTTACAGCAAGTTCCGATTGTTACCATGGGATTGGAATCCATCAATGGACTCACAAAAAAAGTCAATGATACCCTTCCTGATGAGGAAAGGAGGTCAAGAGGTTTATATAACAGGGAGTTCAGGGTGACTTATAGGGATTCATTGATTTCCTCAGAAAGGTTGGTCAGCGGAGAACTAAGGAAGGTGGAATCTCAAAGTGACTCTGTCTTTATTTCCTTTGATCAGGGTTATGCCGAAAGGACAGGTATTAATTTGGGTGATGAGATAGTATTCAATGTACAGGGAAGACCGATCAAGACTTATGTAGGAAGTTTTAGGGATATCAAATTCAATCAGGTTTCCACCAATTTTCTGGTGTTGTTTCCTGACAATGTTTTGACCAATGCACCAAAATTCCACGTGCTGATTACCAAAACCAAAAATGACCGACAAGCTGCCGATGTCCAATCAGAAATTGTGCGGAAATTCCCAAATATTTCCGTGATCAACTTAGGGGCAATCGTGGAAACGTTGGAAGAAATCCTGGGGAAAATCAGTTTTGTCATACAGTTTATGGCCTTTTTCAGCATCATAACAGGAGTATTGGTTTTGATCAGTTCTTTGATTATCAGCAAGTTTCAAAGGATGCGCGAAAGTATCTTGTTGCGGACATTGGGTGCAGATAGTGGTACGGTCAGCAAGATCAATACATTGGAGTATTTCTTTTTGGGATCTTTGGCTTCTTTGAGCGGGATTTTGCTGTCATTTCTGGCTACCTTCCTTTTGAGCAAGTTCGTGTTCAATTTGCCTTTCCGAGGGGCCTATGAGGAAGCATTGATCGTCTATTTGGCCATCACTGCACTGACGGTTTTATTGGGCTGGTTGAATGGCAGGAATATTATCAAGATGGCTCCGATGGAGATTTTGAGGGGCTGATATTTACTTGATGTTTGTACATAAATATCCACCTTTATTTCAAATCAGTCTGATATTTATGGATATTGGATAATGATGGATATTAAGTGATATCCTAATGGGTAAGCTTATTTCTGAAATAGGATAGGTTAAGAGCATTTATCACCTTCTTTTTTCAGGTTGATTCCCGGTTCCATTACCGGGAATCGTGGGATTTTGCCTGCTGGCTTGATGACAAATCAAATATACCAGAAAAGTTTAGGTGAATATTTTCTTCATTATACAAAGAATCCTACTTTTATAAACTTAATATTAAAGTGTTCTATCATGAAAAAATTTAAACCCCTTGGTGTAGTTTTAACATTGTTTTTTGCTTCCACTCTAATGGCTAATGCACAAGAAAAAAGTAAGCTTAGACCCGCTCATGTTGGTGTTTATCATTCAGGCTTGGTAGGCCAAGTGGCCATCGGAACAGATTTGAACCAAAAGTATTTTGGTGATATCAGGTTTCAGGCTAATGATATTTTGGAAACTAGTTTTGGCATAGAGGGTTCTTTAAATCGAAATCTGGTCCGGGATGATTGGTTCAATTTTCATATTGGTTTTATGGTAGGTTATCATTTCAATGATAATATGCGAATAGGAGTACCCATAGGTTTTACAATCATGCCTTGTGAAAACCATAAAAGATTTGCCATTTTGATGGAGGCTAGCCCGAACGTTTTTCTTAGTAATGATTTTTTTAACTTAAGAGCAAATATTGGATTAAGGTATACTTTCCGAAAGCAATAATTTCTTTATAGTTCCGTAGGAACGAACGATCTTGAGGCTTTTGGAATCGGTCGTCCCTACGGGACTGGATGGTAGTTTTATAGCTTTGGTCCACATTATATCTTTCGTGCCGCTGGCACTTGGTGTCATGGATGATAGAGGGTGCATCGGAATAGAACCTATATTCTTTTTTATTCCCTACTTCTTGTTTGATAAGAAAATTCATAGTGTCATTGATTTCTCCACCGCTGTTATATAGTCGGTTTTTTTGTTTTTCGGGAATGGTATAATTTCAAACCAAATTCAATTGATTATGATGAAAAATATAATTACGGGTTTATTGCTGGTGGTTTTGATACTTCCCGTCCACGCCCAAAGGAAGCAGGCAAGTCCCCCAATTGTCAAAAAGCCATTGACCCATGCTGCTTATGACGAATGGAAAAGCATTACCTATAAAGAACTGACCAATGATGGGAGATACGTCGCTTACACACTAAACCCCGAAGCTGCGGATGGGAAGCTGGTTTTAATGGACCTTTCCAAAAACACCACAGATGAAGTACATCGGGCGGGAAATATAAAATTAAGTTGGGACAGCAGGTATTCCTTTATGATGATCAAACCACAAAAAGATTTGGTTAAAGAGCTTCGGAGAGAAAAGAAGAAAAAAGAGGATATGCCAAAAGACACTTTGGGCATTTATTCATGGACCAACAAAAAACTGGAGAAAATACCCCATGTAAAATCCTACAAAATTCCTGAAAAAGCAGGGAGTTGGATTGCTTATCAATTGGACCCTGTAGCCGAAACCGAAACAACAAATGGGGATGGACAGGAAAATACTGATAAAGCCAAACCATTACGTAAGGTCTCCGATGAAAACGGATTTCCCCTGGTTTTGAACAACCTGGAAAATGGTCAGCAAATGACCTTTGGTTTTGTGAAAGACTATACATTTTCCAAAACCGGAGAAGGCTTATTATTCCATACGACCGGTGATAATGGTGAACTCCAACCAGGAATTTACTGGTATGACCTGAATGAAGGGAAGTTGCAGTCCATTTTTAAAGCCAACCGAAAACATAAATTCAAATACCTGAGCATAGATGATTCAGGTTCCAAAGTGGCGTTTATCGCAGACTTGGACACCACCAAAGCTTTGGTGCGGGAGCCGAAATTGTATTATTGGGACAAATCCATATCAAATGCCATAGTTTTGGCAGATCAAAGCACTACAGGAATCCCTGAAGAATGGTTGGTTTCTGAAAATTTCAATCCCTATTTTTCGAAAGATGGCAGCAAACTTTTTTTCGGAACCAATCCGGTCCCTATTGTCAAGGATACAGCCTTGTTGGCTGAAGAAATAGTGAATGTGGAAGTCTGGCATTGGCAGGACGATTACATCTATCCCGAGCAAAATGTAAGGGCAGACAGGGAAAGAAAGCGGAGTTACTTGGCAGTGATGCATTTGGACAACAGGAAATTGGTGCAATTGGGCAATGAAAAATTGTCTGACATCAATACTGGTGAAGAAGGGAATTCCAAATATGCGCTGGGCAAAGATGACAGGGAATATAGAGTTAGCCGTACTTGGGACACTGGAGGTGGACACGATTTATATATTGTGAATGTGGCTGATGGCAGTTCAAATCTGATCGAAAAAGGTGTTCAGGGTTATTCCAGGTTATCGCCTTCCGCAGGGTATGCCTATTGGTTCAGCAATCCTGATACAGCTTGGTTTGCGCATCACATTGCCTCCGGAAAAACACTGAAATTGACTACGGGTATGGGTATCTCCTTTGCCGATGAGGAAAATGATGTACCCGATTATCCTTCTTCTTATGGACTTGCTGGTTGGACAAAGGATGATGCAAGGATTTTGGTCTATGACAAATACGATATCTGGTCATTTGACCCTCAGGGAAAGGATGGTCCCATTAACCTGACCAAGGATGGAAGGGAAAAGAAGGTAACTTATCGATACGTGAATCTCGACAGGGAAAAGCAATTCATAGATTTGGATGAAGTGATGCTATTAACAGCTTTTGATGAAAAGAGCAAATCATCTGGATATGCCAGGTATTCATTAAAGGATCGGAAACTTAATCCATTGGTCATGAGTGGACACCGATATGGAGGAATCCAAAAAGCCAAAGACACTGACCTGTATCTTTACACCAGGGAAAACTTTCAGGAATTTCCTGATCTGTATGTTTCAGACCTGAATTTTTCCAAACCAAGGAAAATCTCTGAAGCAAATCCCCAGCAAAAAGAGTATATCTGGGGAACAGCGGAATTGGTTTATTGGAATTCATTGGACAATATTCCTTTGGAAGGAATCCTTTACAAACCGGAGAATTTTGATCCCAACAAAAAGTATCCCATGGTAGTGGTGTATTACGAGCGTTTTTCCAATACCATCCATCAGCACCACAAACCAGAACCAATCCGTTCTTTGGTTCACCGTACCATGTATGTCAGTAATGATTACCTGATTTTTGTACCGGATGTGGTATACAGTACGGGCTAACCTGGTGAAAGCGCCTTCAATTGTATCATTCCTGGTGTCAGCCATTTGATATCCCAAGGTTTTGTGGATAAAGATAGAGTGGGTATACAGGGGCACAGTTGGAGTGGATATCAGACAGCCTATATTCTGACCAGAACCAATATGTTTAAAGCTGCCGAAGCCGGCGCCATAGTAGCCAATATGACAAGTGCCTATGGAGGAATCAGGTGGGAGTCAGGACGGGCAAGAATGTTCCAATATGAAAAGGCACAGTCAAGATTAGGGGTCAGTTTATGGGATAATCCATTACCTTATATAGAGAATTCCCCTTTGTTCTTTGCGAATAAAATTGAGACACCCATACTCCTTTTGCACAATGATGCAGATGGTGCGGTGCCTTGGTATCAGGGAATAGAAATGTACTTGGCCATGAGAAGGCTCGATAAACCTACCTGGATGCTGAATTATAATGGTGAACCACATTGGCCTGTCAAGAGAGAAAACCGTATCGATTTCCAGACTCGGATGATGCAGTTCTTTGATCACTATCTAAAGGATGCTCCTATGCCAAGATGGATGGAAAGAGGAGTTCCTGCGATTGAAAAAGGGATTTATCAGGGATTGGAGCTTGTGGGAGAGGATGGTGTTCAATAAGACTGTAATTTGCTGTAGACAAGAGAGGAGTCTTTATCACCATAGAACCAACAAAAGTGTTCAAGACTAATAAAAGCTTTGCCTTGTCACCTCGACGTAAGGTCTTGTCCGCCGTGGCGGAAGAGGTCTAATACCTTAAGGTTGAAAAGATTTCTCTCTACGTTCGAAATGACAAAGGGGAGGCTTTTAATACAATTTACCTACTGATTACATCAATACTTGGTAATTACTTATTAATTTTGATTCTGGTTTTCATCGCAAGAATGCGGAAACCCAAAATAATTTAAAACAAAAGACCGATTGTCAAATGGAAATGACAATCGGTTTTTTTATTCTTTTGAAAAGGCCTATTTTAAGCCTGTCAACCATTTACTAATATGAAAAAATCGATACTCCTTTTATTTCTGGCTATTTTATTATTTCCAATAGCTGCTTATTCTCAAGTAATGCCCTCACCTGACAGAAAGGAAGGGGATGGTCCCTATGACAAGCTGATCATTAGAGGAGTGACTTTGGTCGATGGTACAGGTGCACCGCCGATAGGTCCTGTGGATATTGTTGTTGAAAGAAATAAAATCGCGGAAGTAAGGATAGTGGGTTATCCTGGCTTGCCGATTAAAGAGGAAAGAAGACCCAAGGCTGGGCCGAATGATAAAGTTATGGATCTGGAAGGCCATTACCTGCTTCCAGGCCTGATTGATATGCACGGCCATATTGGAGGTGCCGGTCAGGGTACTCCTGCAGAATATGTATTCAAACTTTGGATGGCGCATGGCATTACCACGGTCAGAGATCCATCGGCTGGCAATGGACTTGATTGGGTATTGGAACATAAAAAGAAATCTGCCGCCAACACGATCACTGCCCCGAGATTATTGGCATATACCAGTTTTGGACAAGGCGCTACCAAACCGATCACGAACGCTACCGAAGCCAAGGCTTGGGTCAATGAAAATGCAAAGAATGGGGCCGATGGTATTAAGTTTTTTGGTGCAAAACCAGAGGTAATGCAAGCTGCAATGGAAGAAAACAAAAGAATAGGATTGCGTTCTGCTATGCATCATGCCCAAATGGATGTTGCAAGGTGGAATGTACTTCATTCAGCCAGGGCAGGCTTGACTACTATGGAACATTGGTATGGATTGCCTGAAGCATTGTTGGCGGACAGGACTATTCAAGATTACCGTTTGGATTACAATTACCAGAACGAGCAACACAGATTCGCAGAGGCGGGTAAACTTTGGAAACAGGCCGCAGCACCTTACTCTGATCATTGGAACAAGGTCATGCAGGAATTGCTGGATTTGGATTTTACCATTGATCCTACTTTTAATATTTATGAAGCCAATCGTGACCTGATGCGGGCAAGGAGGGCAGAATGGCATGAAGAATATACCCTTCCTTCTTTGTGGAGGTTTTATAAGCCATCAAGAGAATCTCATGGCTCCTATTGGTTTGATTGGACAACCGAAGAGGAAATCCAATGGAAAGAAAATTATCGGATTTGGATGACCTTTGTCAATGAATACAAAAACAGGGGTGGAAGGGTTACGGCTGGATCGGATTCCGGATTTATTTATCAGTTGTATGGATTTGCATTTATCAGAGAGTTGGAATTGCTGAGAGAAGCAGGTTTTCACCCATTGGAAGTTATCAGGGCTGCTACCATGCATGCCTCAGAAGCATTGGGAATGGATAAAGAAATCGGAACTGTCGAAGTTGGGAAATTGGCTGATTTTGTGATACTGGAAGAAAACCCCCTTCAAAACCTTAAAGTCCTTTATGGTACAGGAGCCATTAGAATAGGGGAAGACAATGAGCCTGTAAGGGTAGGAGGTGTCAAATATACTGTGAAGGATGGGATTGTCTATGATGCCAAACAACTCCTTGAAGATGCCCGTATCATAGTGCAACAGCATAAGGACCGTGAGAACGCCATGAGGTTGAAGCAGCCTGGATTGGATTGGTAGTTCTTAGAGCCAAGAACCAAGAGCCAAGAAACAAGATGTGCAAGAAACAAGAAATAGCCGAGAACAGAGGGCAGGCACTATTGATGTTTTGATAATCGAATGCAGTAACTATTTAATAAGACTTCTCCTTGTCATGTCGACGGCAGGAGACATCTAGTGAGTCAAGAGATCAGTGAAGAGTCAAGAAACAAGGGGGAGTATTTAGTCGATAAGCAAAAAAGATTTAAATAAGCCTTAAAAAAACAACCAACTTCAATTTCTTGGTACTTTGTACTTCGTACATCGTACTAAATCCTTCAAACTTCGTACAATAATACATGCCACATATCCAACTCAATAACATCAAACTGTTTTACATCAAAGAAGGTGAAGGAAAGGAAACAATTATCTTTTCCCATGGACTACTTTGGAGTCATAAGATGTTTATGGATCAGGTTGAGTTTTTGAAAAAAAAATACACCGTCATTTCTTATGACCATAGGGGGCAAGGTCAATCAGAGGTAAATAAGGGTCCTATCGACATGGACATTTTGACTGAGGATGTATTGGAACTGATTGATAATTTAGTAGGTCAACCTGTTCATTTTGCAGGTTTGTCCATGGGAGGGTTTGTGGGGATGCGTTTGGCTGCACGCTATCCAGAAAAAGTTAAAAGCCTGATATTACTGGAAACTTCCGCTAATTCAGAGCCTGTAGAAAATCTTCCTAAGTATAAATTTTTAAATGGGATTGTAAAATTGGTTGGTGTTGTTCCCATGGTAGCTTCTAAAGTAATGCCGATTATGTTTGCACAGAGTTGGTTGGAAAATTCCAAAAACAAGAATTCCTACAAAAAATGGATTAAGGAATTACAGGCTAACAAAAAATCAATTACCAAATCAGTGGAGGCAGTGATTTACCGGAAGGGTGTGGAGGAAGAAATCCGTAATATCAAATGCCCCACCATGGTATTAGTCGGAGATGAGGATGTAGCTACCAAACCTGAGAAAGCCAAATTTATACAAATGGCCATTCCCAATGCCACGCTTCATATCGTGCCCGGCGCAGGACATAGCAGTTGTATCGAAAAGCCTGATGAAATCAACAGGTTAATAGGCGATTGGCTAGCAAAATTCTAACCAACCAAAAATAATCTAATGTTTTTCAAAAATTAAATTGGAATTGGTAAACCTTTTATTACTTTTGTATGTATATACATTAAATACTTAAACATTATATACCAATGAGGCTAGAAGAAGCGATAAAGCAGAAAGAGTTTAAAGATCAGTATAACAAGGCAATTGTAAATCTACTTTACACTCAAAGTTTTATTGTTACCAAGCAGAGTAGGTTATTCAAACCATTGAGTCTTTCTCCGGAACAATATAATGTCTTGAGGATTTTGAAAGGACAAAAAGGAAGTCCTATTACAGTGTCTTCTATTCAAGAGAGAATGCTTAATAAAATGTCCAATGCTTCACGTTTAGTTGAAAAGCTCAAACAAAAAGGAATGGTGGTCAGAGAGGAATGTCCTACCGATAGGAGACAGGTTGATATTCTGATTACTGAAAAAGGTATGGATGTCCTCAGTCAGTTGCATAATGAAATGCATGAGCTGAACAGAACACTGATTCAATTGAACGAAGGGGAAGTAGATCAGCTAAATTTTCTTTTGGATAAACTGAGAGGCTAAAAAAAAATTAATCAAATAAGTGTATAGACACTAAATGTAAATACAATTTAAACCAAAAAACAATAAAATTATGAGTACTGCAACAACAACAACTACCAAATGGGCTATTGACCCAACACATTCAGAAGTTTCTTTTAAAGTAAAGCACTTGGTGATTTCTACAGTTACAGGTTATTTTAAATCATTCGACGCTTCTGTGGAAACAGAATCCGAGGATTTTGAAGGAGCAAATATTTCTTTCTCTGCGGATATCGCAAGTATCTCTACCAATCAGTCAGACAGAGACAATCATTTGAAGTCAGCAGATTTCTTTGATGCTGAGAAATTTCCTAAAATGACATTTTCCGGAATTTTGAATGGAAATACCCTGGAAGGTGATTTGACTATAAAAGGTGTTACTAAAACTGTATCCTTGGATGTTGATTTTGGGGGTGTAGTGGAAGATCCTTATGGACAAACCAAAGCTGGATTTGAAATTGAAGGTAAAATCAGCAGAAAAGAATACGGATTGATGTGGAATGCTGTGACCGAGGCAGGAAGTGTCGTCGTGAGTGACCAAGTGAAAATAATCGTTAACGCTCAAGTTATTAAGCAATAAAACCTTTAAGACCTTTGGGTACGCCTCGGCGCACCCGAAGGTCTTATTACCAAAATTTGAATTAGACTCAAAGTATCCGAAAGTATATTTCATATGATTAGTCTTGAAAACCTTTGAGGTCTTAGAGACCTCAAAGGTTTAAAAAACCAACTTGCCACTATTTACTAATTGCATATTATCCAGTAACTTAATATCAATAAAACGCCAAAACTATGAAAACCCTGATCACTGGAATACATCACATTACCGCCATTGCAGGAAATCCTCAAAAGAATGTTGATTTCTATACAGGTATTTTGGGACTGAGGATGGTCAAAAAAACCATCAATTTCGATGCCCCGGATGTATACCATTTTTATTTTGGTGACGAATTCGGAACTCCTGGTACAGTTTTTACCACTTTTCCTTTTGATGGTGCAAGGAAAGGGACCAAAGGCACAGGTGAGTTGACTTACACTGCTTTCTCCATTTCCAAAGGTTCATTGTCTTTTTGGATAGACAGGTTAGCAAAGTTTAATATTCCTACTTCTACCGGATTGAGTCGCTTTGGTGAGAAATTGATCCGTTTTGAAGATCACGATGGTATGGGGATAGAGTTGATTGCCAATGACAAGGATTCCAGAAGAGGCTGGACTTATGGCAATATCCCTTTGGAATATTCCATCAGGGGATTTTATGGAGCGACCCTGAATCTCAAAGCTAAAGAATTGACAGAAAAGTTGCTTACCCAGTTTATGGATTACAAATTCATAGCTGAGGAGAATGGCCGTTTTCGATATGGAACCAAAGGTGAACCCGGGGACATTGTAGATATTGTTTTGGATAATAATGGACGTCAGGGAATACAAAGTGCAGGTACAGTTCATCATATTGCTTTCCGGACAGCCAACACTTCTACACAATTGGAGATCCAAAAAATATTGATGGAGAATGGGTATCATGTGACAGAGGTAAAAGACAGGAACTATTTTAAATCCATTTATTTCAGAGAACCTGGAGGAGTCCTTTTTGAGATTGCTACAGATGAACCAGGATTCGCAATAGATGAGGATGAAGCACATTTGGGTGAATTGTTGAAATTGCCTGATTGGGCAGAACCCCAGCGCGATAAAATCGCATCAAGATTGGCGAAAGTGAATTTGAATATCGAAAGTTTTGCATAAGATGAAAACAGCAGGAACAGCATTTGGAAAAGCCGAAAAAGTAGCCATTATGATTCATGGTCGTGGTGCGTCAGCGGATAGTATTATCAGTTTGAAGGAATATCTAAATCTTGATGATTTTGCCATTTTAGCACCCCAAGCACCAGGAAACACTTGGTATCCATACAGCTTTATGGCCCCTGATTCCAGCAATGAGCCCGCATTTTCCAATGCCATAAAAATGCTTGATGGTGTTGTCGTAGATTTGGAGTCCCAAGGATTCAAATCAGAGCAGATCTTTTTTATAGGCTTTTCTCAAGGTGCTTGTCTTTCATTGGAATACGCAACCCAACATGCCAGAAAATACGGCGGTGTGATTGCCTTTACGGGCGGTTTGATAGGGGAGAAATTGAATAGAGACAAATACAAAGGTGATTTTGAAGGTACAAAAGTTTTTATTGGATCCAGTCACAAGGACATGCATGTTCCTTTGAGCAGGATTGAAGAATCAGGTGAGTTGATAAGTAAAATGGGTGGTAATGTAAAGATATTGATCTTTGAAGATTCAGACCATACCATCCGGCAAGAAGAAGTTGATTGGGTAAATGAGAATGTCTTGAAATGAATATAGGTAGCTTAACCAACTAGAAACCTGACCTGTTTTATGGTCGGGTTTTCCTTTAATCAAAAAATAACCCGTCACATTACTTTGCTAAATCTATTCTTGATTTCTAAATCCACCACTTAATCTATACATAAGTCCCCGCTAGGGACCAAATACGGGTAGGAAAAGAGCATTAATTGTAGATTTCCGTGCCTTTAGGTGTAGAATATATTTTGTACCGGAAAGGCAGGCCTCAAGGCACAAAATTCCTCAAATAATCGTTTATTTTTTACCTATATTTAGTCCCTAATGGGTCAAACAACAGCAACTTTTTCATGTCAATCAGGTCATTGGATGCAAAAAAACTAATTTAGGAATGTTAAAACCATCTCAAAATTTATAAGTTTTATTGTTATCATGGACAATCAATATCTCAAATTCCTCGAAACACTTTCCCAAAACAACAACAAAACCTGGATGGATGCCAATAGAGATTGGTATCTCAAAATCAGGGAGCGTTTGTTGGAAGATGTCGAAGTTATTTTACAAGGTGTCACACAATGGGAGCCAGAATTATCAAGTTTTAAGGCTAAAGACTGTGTTTTTCGTCAAAACAGAGATGTAAGGTTTTCGGCTAACAAAGATCCTTATAAAACCAATCTGGCAGCCTACTTTTCAGTAGGAGGAAAGAAATCTTCCGGTCCGGGATATTACCTTCATATTCAGCCGGGACAGAGTTTTATTGCAGGTGGTATTTGGATGCCACCCGCTGATGTTTTGAAAAAAATAAGACAAGAAATTGATTATTCAGGTAAAGAACTGCAGGCTATCCTTGGACAATCTGAATTTCAAAAAACATTCGGGGGTTTGCAGGGAGAGACCCTCAAGACCAGTCCAAAAGGTTATGAATCAGACCATCCTTATATTGAATTGTTGAGATTTAAATCTTTTATTGTATCCACCCCATTGAAAGACAGTAAGGTATCGGATGGATCGTTTAGGACCCACGCCATTGAGATTTTTAGACAAATGAAGCCCTTCCATGACTTTTTGAACAAAGCCGCAGAGGATGTGGAGAATGGAGAAGGGCTTTTGTGATTGGGGATTAAAAATCATCCCATGGCACATTGTCAAAGATTCCAGTGACGGCACCAAAACCCACCAGCATTAAAACCAAAATGGCAATACCTATACCCACGACATACCAAAGTAGTTTAGCTTTTGCCCAATTGGCTTTATTGGGGTTCCCCTGCTTGTCAAAGGCCCATACTATAAGCATGATGAAACCAATTACAGGAATGTTTGTAATCAAAATGGTCAAAAACCATTCACCGGTATTGATTGGAGGATGCTTGAATTGTTCATTGAAATCCATAGTTTTCTGGGGTTTGGTTTGTCAATAAATCCTTCACTTCAAAACTATATTCACTGACCGCAAAGTTTTCTGTATTAAACGGGTCAGTTTGAATAAATGAAATTTTGATGGTTTTGTAATCGTTGATTTTAGAATAGCCATTGGAATATAATTCAGCACATTTACGGGCAGTATTTTCTTCACTTAACCTTAATTCCGGGCTTTTCCCATTATGAAGCCTTAATTCCAGCGTACTTTCATTTTTTCCATTTTCAATAATTTTGGAGACCAAGACTTCTGCCCCTTCAAATTCTCCAAGGGCAAGAATTTCCGGAGACGGGAAATATCCTTCGCCTGCCATTTTGTTAAATCCCCACAGCATGGCTTTCATGACTTTTTCTCCATCACAAGAAGTCAAAGAAAAAGAAAGCAAAAGGAAGGTTATCAAAGCCAGATTTTTCATTTTGCAGCTACAGCTTCAATCTCAATCAATAAGTCAGGGTTGGCCAATGCATATACTGCAATGGTAGACCTTGCTACCTTGTTTGGGTTTTCTTCATTATTGAAATACTCTCCATAAGCTTTGAACCAAGCGTTCCAATCAATATTTCCCTCTTGATCAGGCGCCAAATAAACCCTCAAAAAGAAGACATCTTCCAAAGTAAAGCCTGCCTCAGCGATTGTTTCTTTAATTCTTTTCAAAGTACCTAAGCTTTGTTCATAGGTATTGCCATACCGCTCTATCGAACCAACTGGGGCGCTTTCGTCTTTAATTGGGGCTACAAGTCCTGATGTATAAAAATATTCCTTTCCTTTTGGGATATATACTCCTCTCAGTATACTTGCATCAGGGCGGTCATAGCGCACTATGAATTCCTCTTTTGGTTCACTTTCTTTTTTCGTTTCAGTGGACACAGTACAGGATATCATTGATATCAAAAGACCAAGAATAAGAATATTTATTTTTTTCATATTTTTTGATTTTCACAAAAAAAGGCTTGACAGAACAAGCCTTTTAAAGAAATTATTGATGTTATTTAAATGACTTGCTGGTTATTGAGTCTCCTCAGCTAATTTTTCTTCCATAATTTTTACCCTTAATATAAAATCGCTGAGAACGTTCATATAATTGATAAAGGCATCATAGGGGGTGTCATAATGGCTGAAGTAAGAGTGGACGGCACCATCAGAGAAGAATTTGGTACACATGTAGTAAAAATGATCAGAGGTTTGAAGGTAATTCCAGTCTCTTTGGATTTCTTCATCATCAATTTTCGCAACCCTGTTCTCCATTTCATAAAGCTTCGAAAAAGCTTCATTTTGAAGATCATTTCCTAACCATGCGGTCAGATCCCGCTCCTCATCTGCCCAAGATATTGGAATAGGAACATGGATTTGGGAAATTGACCTACTATTTCTTACCACTTCAGTTGGGGTAGAAAAGCCATAATTGGTATGCTTAAATACTGCATTTGGCAATGCCCTCATAAATTCAAAAATCCCTGTTTCGGCCCATTGATGTTCGCCAAATGTTTCATAATCCATAAATAGGTTGATTACTTCCTGTTCTATTGGCAAGGCATTTATCCAAGTCACAAATTTCTCTGTGGTCAATGGGTAATCAGACCAAGTCTTATTGCTGAAACGGAAAGCGATATCATCACTTAGCTGAAAATTCTTCAATAATATCTTTAGATTGGGATCAATAGCGTTTTCATAGACAAAGTTGGGGCTTTTCCAGCCCAGAATGTGTTTCGCACCTTCTGTTAGCATTCCTTCAAATCCCATTTCTGCAACCATCCCCCCAATCTTATCAGAATAGATTAATTCGGTATTTCTAAACACCTTGGTTTCGTAACCATTGAAGTGCTTTTTGATTTTTTCTTTATGGTTCTGGACCATTCTTTTAAACTCAGTTTTGCTTTTTAGCGAACACAGTGCATGGGAATCAGTTTCACTTAACAGCTCAACATGACCTGTCGCCACCAGCTTTTTGAAGCTATCCAAAACATCAGGGGCAAAGGCTTCAAATTGATCCAGACAAACACCTGAAATCGAAAATGCTACTTTAAAATTGCCGTTGTAGTGATTGATAAGATCCAAAAGTAGGGCATTCATAGGTAAGTAGCATTTTTGAGCTACTTTTCTGATGATACTCTTATTGCTGTAATCATCCCAATAGTAATGATCTGCGCCGATATCAAAAAAACGATATGGCTTTATTCTGAGTGGCTGATGAACCTGAAAGTAGAAACAAATAGTTCTCATGGCTGTTGTTTGTGAAGTTTATCGTAAACGGTTACTAATTTGGCAGCTACATGCTCCCATTTTAATTTTTTAAGTTCTTCGCTGCCCAATTCCTTGAACATCTTGGAGATACTGTCATAGTGAAGCAATCCAAAAATGGCATCAGCCATTGCATCTACATCCCAGAAATCCACTTTGATTGCGTTTCTAAGCACTTCTGCAACTCCGGACTGCTTTGAGATGATGACTGGAGTATTATGCCGAACTGCTTCAAGAGGGGCAATTCCAAAGGGTTCGGATACAGAGGGCATAACATATACATCACTGATGGCATACATGTCATCCACATCTTTTCCTTTAAGAAAGCCTGTGAAGTGAAATTTTGTCCCCATTCCCAATTCAGCGACCCTTTCTATCATCCGGTTTAGCAGGTCGCCGCTTCCTGCCATTACAAATCTGACATTGGGATCTCGGTCAATTACTTTTTTGGCTGCTTCAACGAAGTATTCCGGGCCCTTTTGAAAGGTAATCCTTCCTAAGAAAGTCACGATTTTTTCGGGAACATTTTTATATACACTTGATTTGATAATACTCGCATCAAGTACAGCATTGTGCAATACACTTACTTTATCCGGATGAACACCATATTTTTCTATGACTACCTTTCTTGTGAGGTGACTTACCGCAACTACATGATCAGCAGCAAGCATTCCTGCTCTTTCAATATCGTAAACAGGCTTGTTGACTGTCTCACCTGACCTGTCAAATTCTGTGGCATGAATATGGGCCACTAATGGTTTACCACTGATTTCTTTGGCAGCAATTCCTGCAGGATAAGCCAACCAATCATGTGCATGAATGACATCGTGATCTTTGGATTTGGCGATCTGCGCGGCTACCAGGGCATATCTGGACACCTCTTTCATCAAATCTTTACCATATTTTCCACTAAATTCGAATTTATTGGAAAACACACTTTCGTCTACATCGGTACGATCGTGAATCGCATAATCAGTGTATTTTTGGAATTCTTCGGGTCCCAGATACGGAACCAAAAAGCTGCTTACTTCGAGGTATGTAAGGTTTTTCCATATTTTCTTAAATTTTTTCTCCCTGTAGTCAATCACTACATCGCTGGCATTGACAAAATCTGCCAGGGGCTCTTCGTCACCCCATAATTTTGGTACTACAAAGATGATGTCTTGATTGTGATGGACCAGTCCTTTGACCAATCCATAACAGGCAGTGCCCAATCCTCCTGAAATATGTGGCGGGAATTCCCACCCAAACATTAAAACCTTCATAAAAATAATTTAAACTTTATCTAATATGTACATCATTCTCAATAATTCCCCAATACTCCATGCTTGAGAGATTGCTCCTTTTGGTCTGTGTGGTGGATCTCCATCATAGATTTCAGCAACAGTTCCAACACCGTATTGAGTCATCACACCGTCAAATGCCTGAATGATTTTTTCAACATAGTGTTTTCCTGATTTCCCGTGGAGTTTGAGGTAACCTTCAACAAAGTTCCCTAGGAGCCAAACCCAAACTGTACCATTGTGATAGGCTATATCCCTAGTGAATTGGTTGCCATGATAATACCCTTTGTATCCTGGATCATCAGGAGAAAGAGACCTTAATCCTCTTGTAGTCAGTAATTTTGACTTCACTTTTTCCAAGATACTGTCCATTTGACTTTCTTCCAATGGGGAGTACTGCAAGGAAGTGGCAAAGATCATGTTGGGTCTTATGGACCAATCTTTGAAACCACCTGAGACATAGTCGGCAAGGTATCCTCTTTCTTCATCCCAAAAGGTATCAACAAATGATTTTTTGACTTGCTCCGATAACGCTTGGATTTCTTGGTCCCCAGTAAGTTCCGCATAAAAACAAAGCGCATTGTACCAAAGCGCATTTATTTCAACAGGACAACCGATTCTAGGAGTAACAGGACCATCAGAATTCACAGCATCCATCCAAGTCAAAGCGACTCCATCCATACCACCATACATCAATCCATTTTCCAACATATGGATATTGTAATCTGTACCTTTTCGGAATCCATCAATGATTCCTTTCATTTTTTCAAGATACTTCTTTTTGATAGTCTTTGTATCTCCTGTAAATTCTATATATTGTTGGAGGGACCAGAAAAACCATAAGGGAGCATCCATTGAGGTGCTATTTCTCATGACTCCACTGCCCACATTTGGGAAAAGAGGGCCTTGAAGGTCAGTTATCATGGTATCCATGATCTCCAAAAATGTCTCTTTATTGCCTTGCGTCAAAGTTAGTCCAGGTGCAGAAACAAAAGTGTCCCTTCCCCACCAACCAAACCAAGGGTACCCTGCGATTACATGGGTTTTGCCATCTCTTTTTTGAATAAATTGTCCGGCAGAATTTTTGAGACAGTTAATGAAATTATTTCTTGGAATCCGTCTTGCCAATTCTTTTTCAAAAGCTTTTTGTCGGGTACTTGGATCGGCTTCAATAAGTCCAGCAGAGAAAATTACAGATTCGCCTTTTTTGATATCAAATTCAAAGTATCCGGGAACGAATAAATCCTCTTGATATTCATAGCCCCGTTCCCTTTCCATGATGTATTCAATATTAAAATACCAATCCGGTTTTGATACGAACTCATTTTTTTTGGAAAGCTGTAGATAGAGTGGGTTATATTCAGGATATAATTGAAATTTTGCACCATTGGGGACTTTGGAAAATTCTTTATTGATTCTATCATTTTCTTTGGAAAGATTATGATATCCCCGAAATCCCAAAAATGGGCTGATTCTTATTTTGGTTGGTGAGTGAGCATCCAATAAGGTGTACCGAATCATTACCCGGTCTCTATTGGTATCAAGAATAAGTTCTTTTTGCAATAAAACGCCACCTACCCTGTAAGTGAGCTTTGGTATAGGTTCAGAATCAAAGTCCTCAAGGTATTTATGTCCTCTTGGGGAATAGTTCCCTGGAAATTTACTGATACCTAAATTGAAGCTTGCCCCCCTTTGGATGACTGTCTCATGGACAGTAGATAACATGACATGTAATTGTTCATCAATTTGGGGCTGTGGGGCCACCAAAAGGCCATGGTATTTTCTGGTGTTACATCCTATGATGGAGGTACTGGTATAACAGCCGCCTCTATTCGTTCTGATTATTTCCCTATCGAGGGAGTAATTAAGGTTGATTAATTGGGTTTTGTCAAAATGGATATAACTCATTTGGTTAAAAGTTTTGAGATTTCCATAAAAATACTTTTTTGATACCGAAACAAAAACTTATTCAACAAAAAAAAAGGTTATTATAAGATAACCTTTCATTTTATCCAAAATTAGTATCGGATGCTTTCTTTTTGTAATTCCTCAAAGTTTTTGAGTGATTCTTCAAACTTGGTCATGTATAACTGAACAAACTTCAGATTGACAGGCTTGACCTTTGGGAATTTGGGCGAAGCTTTGAATAATGTAAACATTGCCTTTCAAATTTAAATTTTAACCATCTATACAAAATTTATGCCATTCGGGTTCATTATTGGTTCTTAAAATAATAAAACCCCTCTCATGGAGAGGGGTTTAGGGTGGAAGACCGGGTTCGAACCGGCGACCTCTGGATCCACAAACCAGCGCTCTAACCAGCTGAGCTACAACCACCATTTAGGATTATTGATCCAAGTATTTCTGGATTCGACTGCAAAGGTAATGTTTCGCTCTTTCCTAAGCAATACTCAATCCTGTAATTTTCTTGAAAATTTTAAACGTTGTCCTTTCTGTTCTTCATGAAATGTGCCGTTTTCGAACGCTAAGTGCCCAGATACAACCGTATGGGTTACTTTGGACTTAAAAGTATGCCCTTCAAATGGCGACCAACCGCATTTAGAAAGAATATTCTCTTTTGCTACCGTCCATGGGCTGTCTAAGTCTGCAATCACCAAATCAGCATGATAGCCTGGACGGATATATCCTCTTTTATCAATTTCAAAAAGTATCGCAGGGTTATGGCACATTTTTTCAGCAATCTGTTCCAATCTGATTTTACCCTGATGGTAAAGGTCCAGCATGGCCACTAAGCTGTGCTGTACCAATGGCCCTCCTGAAGGTGCGGATAAGTAGGTTTTACTTTTTTCTTCAATGGTATGTGGAGCATGGTCCGTGGCGATGACATCAATATGCCCGTCCAAAACCCCTTCTAATATTTTATCCCTATCATCAGCGGATTTTACTGCTGGGTTCCATTTGATAAAATTTCCCTTTTTATCATAATCTTCTTCCGAAAACCACATGTGGTGGATACAGGCTTCAGCAGTTATTCTTTTTTCTTCTAATGGCAGTCTGTTGTCAAAAAGCCCAACTTCTTTACCAGTACTGATATGCAAGACATGAAGCCTGCTGCCGTATTTTCTTGCAAGATCCACTACTTTTTTAGAAGCATCATAACAAGCTTGGGCAGACCTGATTTTAGGATGGTATTTTACTGGAATATCATCTCCGAATTCTGCTTGATATTTCTCAAGATTTGCTTTAATGATTTCGTCATTTTCACTGTGCGTGGCGATGATCATCTTACATTCAGCAAAAATCCTGTCCAGACTTTTTGGATTGTCCACCAGCATATTGCCTGTGGACGAACCTTGGAATACTTTGATGCCGCAAACATTCTCGGGGTCAACTTTAAGGATCTCCTCGATATTATCATTGGTAGCCCCGAAGAAAAAAGAATAATTGGCCAGGGATTTTTCAGAAGCGATTTTGAATTTATCTTCCAATAGTTCCAATGTAACGGCTTGTGGAACGGTATTTGGCATTTCCATGTAGGACGTAATTCCCCCTGCTACGGCAGCTTTGCTTTCGGTATAGATATCAGCCTTATGCGTCAAACCCGGTTCCCTAAAATGTACTTGGTCATCGATCAATCCCGGAAAAATATATTTGCCACTTGCGTCTATAGTCATGTCGGCTTCAAATTCAGAAAGGTCTCTGCCAACATTATAAATTAAGCCATCTTTGATTAAAATATCAGAACGGGTAATCTTGCCTTCATTTACTATATTTGCACCGGTGATTAATATACTTTTCATTTTGTTCTTGATTTGGAGAGATTTATTGACAATTGAATAATAAGCCGCTAAGGGTTATGACCAAAATTAACCCTTGGTTTCAGGTAATGGTTTATTTTCTGCCTTCCTAATTAAGTTCAAAAATACAAAAACATGTCTGATAGCCTTCAATCTTTTGAGAATTTTAAACTGAATAAGCAACTTTTGGATGCAGTCAGGGATGCGGGATATACCAAACCTACCCCGATACAGGAACAGGGCATTCCTCTAGCATTGGCAGGCCATGATGTTTTGGGGATAGCACAGACGGGCACTGGCAAAACAGCAGCTTATGTTTTGCCATTGCTGATGAAAGTCAAATACGCCCAAGGTCAGCATCCAAGGGCATTGATTTTAGCACCTACCAGGGAACTGGTGATGCAGATAGCAGAAGCTGTGGTAGATTTTGGAAAATATACCGATCTCAGGTTTGTGAGTCTTTACGGTGGAATAGGGCCAAAAATCCAAATTGAAAAAGTACAGGCAGGAGTGGATATTATCATTTCTACACCGGGAAGGTTTTTGGACTTATATAAGCGTGGTGAAATTTTTACCAGGGAGATCAAAACCATGGTCATGGATGAGGCGGACAAAATGTTGGATATGGGCTTTTTAGGACAGATCAGGGCGATATTGGAAGTGATTCCAGTCAAAAGACAAAACATGCTTTTCTCTGCAACTTTCAGTGGGAAAATCGAAAAGCTTTCCCATGATTTCCTGGAGTTTCCGGAGCGTGTCGAAATAGCCATTCAGGCTACCACTGCCGATACCATTCAACAGGTGAAATACTTGGTGCCCAATATCAAGACAAAGATCAACCTGTTGGTTCATTTGTTGGAAAGTCAGGATTTCAAACGGGTAATGATCTTTACCAAATCCCGAAAAAATGCTGAGTCGGTCTTCAGTTATCTGGAAAGAAAACATTTGGGTTCAATAAGGGTCATCCATGCCAATAAGGGGCAGAATACCCGTATCAATTCCATGGAGGATTTCAAAGCAGGAGAGGTCAGGATACTGGTAGCAACAGATGTAGCCGCAAGAGGCCTTGATGTCAGTATGGTCAGTCATGTGGTCAACTTTGACGTGCCTTTGATCTATGAAGATTATGTCCACAGAATTGGTCGGACCGGAAGGGCCGAACAGGAAGGTGCAGCCATCACTTTTATCAATCCTGCAGAAGAATACCATTTTGAGAAAATTGAGGAGATTATCAGGATGGAAGTGCCAACTGTGCAAATTCCCTCAGAAGTGACTGTAACTCCCACTCCATTTGAAGAACAGCAGGGCTATGCCAGGGAAATAGATAGTCAGAAGAAAAAAGAGAATCCTGACTTCAAAGGTGGATTCCATGAAAAAAGGGCCCGCCCAAAACCCAATCCAAACAAAGTGGAAAAGAAACGCGGCAACAAAAACTCCAAAGCCAAAAGGAATAGAAATCAGATGAAGACGAAGGGGAAGTGGAAGAAGGGTGGATGAATTTTAGATTTTAGATTTTTTTTTAAAAGAAAATGGATGTCTTTTATTAGGGTGAAAAATCTAAACTCAATGTTATGAATTCTTCACCTCAAACTCCACCCTCAATTCATTCAAAATCGGTGTCAGGATATCTTCTGAGTCTGTTTCGATGCTAAGGACTAAGCTATATCGGACAAATTGATCGTAGCGCTAGTGGTTGGGTCTAGTTTTCCACCAACCGCTGGTTGGGATAATGAAGTTTTTTTTTGATGTTTATTCAATTAAGATCCCATTGCAGGAAAAACAGGCTATTAATTCTCTAATAGCCCATTTCTCAAGGTGATTTCTAATCAGCTAAACTTTCTTGAATTATCTCGAAATCAGAATCTCTTTCTTTTTCATCACTATACCTAATATGCCAGGTTCTCTCGACTCCATTTTCCCAATCTTCCTTTGAGGGGCTAATCGGAGTAAAGGAGATTGAATAATCTTTTCCGTCATCAGACTCAAAACCTAAGTATTCCTTATTGATTTCTTTAAAGGCTTTAAGATTTAACAAGGATCCATTAAGTTCTACAAAGCCATTTCCTGCGTTTTTAATTTTATTCATATTCATTTTTTTAATCGTAAGACTTTTCAATAAACGGAAATATTTCTTTCCGGATTAAGCTTTTTGCAAAAAGGGGCTTTCATCCCTTCGGTGGAAATGGATCATTTCCAAATGAATCCCTTTCCCGAATTCGGCCATTTCGGCCATGAATGAACAATTCGGATTCTTGATTCTGTGCGATTTCTCTAGCTATTTGAATAGCCTCCCTTTGCGTCTCGGTAACCCTAGTTACCCGATCATTTCCAGCACCCCTTACAGCCCAGCCGTCTGTATGCTTTACTACATGTTGATTTTTACCTTTTGACATTTTATGAATTGTTTAATGGTAGTTGACAACTAACAAATAAAAAACCAAATTTGTCACTTGAGTTCCGGGCTATGAAAAATTTATTCAAATTACTTATTTTAAGTCATTATGTCATAAAAAAGATGTTTATGTCAGTGACCGCTTGTCATATCTAATTGACATATATATAAAATTATTCTATAATGTAAACTGAAATTGTACATTTGCGTTAACTTTTATATACGAATTTAATCAATTAACCCTATGAAATATTTAGCAGAGCGCCTCAAATCGGCCCGTTTGATGAATGGCTTATCCCTGCAAGGTCTGGCAGACCGTATAGAAAACCGCATTACCAAGCAAGCAATCAGTAAGTATGAGCAGGGGCAGGTAGTTCCTGACTCAGAAATGATCGGCATATTGGCAGAAGCCCTTCATGTCAGGTCTGACTATTTCCATACCGATACTGTGATTGAATTCGGTGAAATAGAATTTAGAAAACTGGATTCCTATCCTGTAAAAGAGAAAAATAGGATTGTAGAAATAGCTAAAAATAAACTGAGCCGCTACATTGAGTTGGAGGAGATATTGGGCATAGAGACCAAGTTTCATAATCCGCTTGATGGAATGGTAATAAATTCTTTAAAGGATATAGAAAATGCAGCTGAAAAATTAAGGGTTGCCTGGGGATTGGGAACCGATGCCATTTCCAATGTAATCGAACTTTTGGAAGATCATCACATAAAGGTGATTGAGATTGATTCCGAGGAGTCATTTGATGGTTTTGCTACTTGGGTGAATGGGAAGGATATCCCCTTAATCGTGCTCAATAAAGCCAAGCTTGAACACAAGCTTGACCGAAAGCGTTTCACTGCCTTACATGAACTTGGACACTTGCTCCTTGGTGTCAATGGATATGAAGAAAAGCAAAAGGAAAAATTCTGCCATGCTTTTGCAACCGCCATGTTAATCCCTGAGGAAACTTTAAGACAAGAACTGGGCGGTAAAAGAAGTAAACTGTCGATGAATGAACTTGGCGCCATCAAACAGCAATATGGTATTTCTATGCAGGCATTAGTCTATCGGGCAAAAAATCTTGGATTAATCTCTGAAAATTATCTCAAACAGTTTTATATGGTTTTCAATCAGCTGGGATTTCGAGTCAATGAACCTGTAGATTATGAAGGAGTAGAGCATTCCAATCGCTTCTCTCAGCTTTTGTTCAGGGCTTTGGCTGAGGAATTTATCAGCATCAGTAAGGCAGCAGCTTTGAAAAATCAGAAATTGGCCGAGTTTAGAAAGGAAAATATGGTTATCTGATGAGGGTTGCTGTCACCGATGCCTGTATTTTTATAGATCTGATAGAGTTGGATTTGATATCTGACTTTTTTCAATTGGACTTGGAGTTTCATACAACAGTGGAGGTTATGAATGAATTGTTCCAAGAACAAAAGCAGGTATTGGAAGCATACCAAGATGGGAGAAAGCTAATCGTACATAACCTTGATGAACAGGATTTTTCAAAAATGGGAAAAATTGCCTTCCCCCGAGGTCTATCTCCCGAGGATAGATCCGTCATTTACATCGCATTGGAAATCGGGAATGCAATTGTGCTGAGCAGTGATAAACTTGTAAGAAAATGTGCAGAAAGTCATGCTTTAGAATATCATGGACTTTTGTGGATTTTTGACTTATTGGTTGATAATGGTGTTTGTTCTAAAGCCAGAGCACTTTCTACGATTAAAAAGCTTTTTACTATGAATATTGTGTATGCGGGTGCAAAGACTAGAAAGGAGATAGAAAACCGGATTAAGAAATGGGGTTAAAATTAGTTAATCCCAATCATTGCCCTAGATTTCCATCCCTAAAATGGATATGTTTACCATCATTATTTCTCAGCAAAGCTTTTAAATCTAATTACCACTTTTAACCCCAATCAATCCAAATGTTCCCAAGGACCCTTATCGCCATTTTACTGATTGCAAGTTTTTCCTGCGGAAAGCCGGGAGAAGACATCACGGTTGATACATTCAGTTATAGCGTTGATACTGTGACTGTGGACGCCAAAGGGGAAATTTTGTATTTAGAGTATGAACTCAGAGTGGCAGACTACAGTGAAGTTGACGGGTTTTTGTACAATTTCAATAAACATTCGCACAGTATCGAAAAAATAGATCTGGACCGATTAGAATGGGTAAGAACTTTACCATTGCAACAGGAAGGACCGGACGGAACAGGGTTTTGGATTTCGGATATCAAAGGTGTCCGGGAGGGGCAGTTGTTCCTGTCTGGAGAAAAGGCCGGAATCATTAGCTTGGATGGTAAACTGCTCCAAAAGATTGATTGGTCCAATGTCTCTCCCGAAGACGGAGGGATATTGGATGAAGAAAAATTTTATATACAAGTGATCAACCCTAATTTCCCCGAGTCGGCTTTTTCCTTATTTGTCAATTACACCAAAAATTCTGTGATTTTAAAAAAATTGGACGCATCCCAAAATAGGATAGCTATAATTGATATAGATCCCAATGATAATTATAAAACATACACCTTAGGAGACCTGTCTACTTATAATCATTGGGCACCTAGAGTCAACATCAACAGCCAAAGGGATAAAATCATCGTATCCCATGAGTTTGCCAATGATTTTTATGTGTTTTCTCCACACGGTGATTCCCTTCAAGCCATCAATTATACCGCTGCATATACACCTAGCAAGGTAACGCTTACCACTGAAGGGGATTTGGTCAATTCCACGGATGATAGGAAGAATGCCCTTCAGTATTACCTTGGACAGGTAAGTTTTGGGAAGTTGGTCTGGGATGCAAAGCATCAACGATATTACCGGTTTTCTTCCTCTACACAATATGGAGAAGAAGAACGTATGGGATGGCTTTTACCTGAAATCAGCAACAGCGAGGTGTACCTTAGTGTCTTTGATGCCGACTTCAAGCTTCTTGATGAAACGCCAATACCGGAACTCAACGGGCTCCCATTGTCCAAATATTTTGTCAAGGACGGGATGTTGTGGGTATTCGTAAACTTGAATGATGAGATGGGATTTATCAGGGTAAGTTTTGAATAATCCTTCTCTATACCATTAAAATTCAGGCGATTATTTCCTCTTAATCCCTCGGCGGATTGATCATAATGTGTGCTCTATGAGTTCCGGGATCCATGATCCATGGCATGGCCGGGCCTGAAGGCTTTAGGGGCAGGCCGGTGCTTGCTTCAGTAGCCCAAGGGATATAGACCACATAGCGAAGATAGGAGTCTTTGACTTCTCCGGTTTGAAGGTTGTAATTTTCTGCATCAGCGGACAGAACAAAAAGTGTTGCCCCGTCTTTGGGCATTTTGAGTTTACCGCTTTTGACTTCTTCCTCTCTGATATCAAATATTTCCTGGAATCCTTTCCCCTCTTTCTTCAATTGTCGGCCTCTTTCCATAAAGGGTTCCAGCCCAATATGGTAGCAGGAGGCATTGAAGCCGGGACTGTTTGGGTCATCGGTCAGACAGACCAATTCATTGGTTCCCTTTCTCAGCACTATAAATTCACCTTTTTCATTATAACCGTAGACCATGGCACCCTCTCTTTTGTCTTCCGGTGCCGCCATAAGAGCAGTTTTGATCTGGATTTCTTTGCTGGGGATGGTCTGTGAAAATGCAGGAAATACGATTAAAGCGATCAGTAAAAATAATACAGAGGTTTTCATAATATTCTGGTTTTTGTTAGTCTACTAATTTAGAAAAAATTATCAGCAAGGTAAGCTTATTTGGCCATAAACATTTCCTTGACCTCAGGCTCAAATTTTTCGAGGGCATATCTGAGCATCGTTCTGGGCATAATCTTATAATGCTTTTTAAGAAAATCATACTCGGTTTGATAATCCCTGTTCCCAACTTCCCTGAGCATCCAGCCAACAGCTTTGTGAATGAGATCATGTTTGTGGAAAAGTAAGATTTCAGAGATTTTCAATGTATCATCAAAATCATTTTTACGGATAAAGAAGAAAGTGCTGATAATGGCTATCCTTTGGTCCCAGAGGTCGTCTGAAGTGGCAAGGTTATAAAGCAAGGTTCTGTCTTTGTCATACAGCCATGAACCCAAAATCTTGGGTGCTGTGCTGTCTACCAGATCCCAGTTATTGACATATTGTTTGTTTTTCAGGTAAAAATCCACCCACTGCTTTTTTTCTAAAGGAGTTTTTGATTTTTCATATTTGCTGACCAGCATAAAAAGGGCTGTTAATCTTACCTCATGGTACGGAGAGGTAATCAATATCATTAGGTCCTTTTCATCGATTGCCGGTAGGAATTTTTTGGCGATTTTTCTTTGCTGAGGAACTTGGATACCCAAAAATTGATCGCCTTCACCGTATTCACCTTTTCCGGTTTTGAAAAAATAGGGGAGGAATAATGCTTTTTCCTTGTCCGATAGCGACTTAAGTTCTGAAATAATTTTTTCCGGGAGATTATTTTCAGGATTCATTTGTACATAATTGAGAGTAAAAAAATGAAATGGTTTATAATGAGTTTATTGAGTGCGGGATAAAAATAAAAAAAACCTCCAGATATTAAGTTATCTGCAGGTTTGAATTTTGATTTTCAGAATTGAAATTTAAAAATCCATGTCTTCCATATCTTCTCTTCCACCTTCTCGTTTACCGTTTTTATCCCTGAACCCACCAAACCTATAGGTGAATCCAAGTGTTCCTATTCTGGTTTCCCGGTTGAAGGCCCTGTTATAAACAAAACGTGAATCGATAGTTTTGATCCTAAAGATCTGGGTATTGAATACATCACTTACATTCAGACTGATGGTTGCTTTCTTATTCAGAATATCTTTTCTCACCCCTATATTCAAGCCCCAATAGGGTTCAATTTCTCCTTGTGGAAAAACAATCGGCCCTCTATAATTTCCTTGTACCTGTACAGAAAATAAATTAGGGATAGCCATGGTGGACAATAGATTTAAGGTCCAGCTAAAGTTGGAATTATTAAACCCTTCACCTAGATTGTCTCCGAAAATCTCAGAGTAAAAAAAGTTTCCAGTTAGGGCAAGATCAAACCAATCGGTTACCTGAATTTGATTCACCAATTCTAAACCGGTACTTTTTCTAACATTGGCATTTTCTCTACTTTGTATAGTGATATTATCATCCAGGAGAGTGATGATTCTTGTTTGGATATTGGTGGAATATCTATGGTAAACTGTGGCATTTAAGAGGTATTTTGACCAACCTTTCATGTAACCGACTTCATAACTATCTGTCAATTCAGGTTGAAGCGTTGGATTTCCGACCGAAAAATTCAATTGGTCTCTCAAATTGTAAATTGGCGAAAGTGACCAAATATTAGGTCTTGAAATTCTTCTACTGTAATTGGCTGAAATTTCCTGTTCTTCTCCTAAAGTATAAGAAGTGTAAACGCTGGGAAATAAATTGAAATAATTATTGATGAATTCTTCTCCAGAACTTTCCAGTTGGCCCATGGTACGGGTATATTCACCTCTGAGTCCAACCTGATATCCAAATTTGTTGAATCTGTTTCTATAGATTAAATAAGATGCGTATACATCTTCATTAAAGGTGTAAATGTCGTTCAAAGAATCTATTGGGACAGGAATGAATTCATTTGATGCTGTTCCTTGAGAAAATGATTGGTCTCTCATCCATTTTCCAAAAGTCCCTTTCACTCCAGCCTCTATTTTACCATTTTCTCCGAGAGGATTTTCGTAATCTACCTGAAATATAGAAAAATTGCTTTCCCTTAAGCTTCCATCCAATTGGTTCAAGCTGTTTTCAGGTACAAATTCATTAAAGGAATTGTAGAATGTCTGCTCTGTAAACTGTGATTGTTCTCTATTATCGTAGGCGTATGAAAAAGAAGTGAATAATTTTTGACCTGATGAATCCAAATTTAAAGTGTAATAAACACCTGTTTCGAAATTGAGTCTATCACTTGTCTCAAACCTATCCCTACTAAAAATACTGTCCAATTCATTATTAATATTAAGATTGTTCTGAAAGGTAAGCTCGTCTTCTGTTTCACTTCCAAAATTGGCCTGAGCATATACTCCGAAAACGGATTTTTCGGAAATATTGTAATCCATTCCTGTTCTAAACAATGATCCCCTGCGTTTCTCGATTTCATCGCCTTCCTGAACTAGAAATCTGGAAATGCCTGGTACAAAATTTTCTCTTCTCCCTTCAGCAATTCTAAACCTTCTCCTGTCCTGAAAATCAAAAGCAGCATAATAATTTACTTTATCCGTTCTGTAATTAAGGTTTATTCCAGCTTGATATTTATCTCTAGTTCCGATTGATGCATTCACTTGACCATTAAATCCTATGTCCTGATTCTTTTTTAGAATAATATTAATGATACCGCCTACTCCTGCAGCATCGTATCTTGAGGAAGGGTTCGTAATCAATTCTACAGATTTTATGCTATTTGCAGGAAATTGAGAAAGGATGTTATCCGTGTCAGAAGATGAAAGGTTTGAAGGTCTTCCATTAATGTAGATCAATACCTCACCACTTCCCCGCATTGATATTCCGCCTTCTTCATCGACTTGAATAGAAGGTAATGTACCAAGAAGTTCAGCTGCGGTTGCCCCTTCAGCTACAATACTATTTTCCACATTGTAGGTTCGTTTATCTATATCACTGGTGAAAATCGAGGAAACACCTTCCACAACCACCTCCTGTAAGTTGGTTGCATCTGTCTTGATTTGGATATTCCCTACATTGAGTATATTCTTATCACCGACAGATATGTATTTGAAAGCACTTTCATACCCAATAAAACCTATTCTTAAAATATAGTCACCTATTTCGGATTCGAAAGAAAATGTACCATCCAAATCGCTCATGACTCCTGTCACAAGAGAAGAATCTCCAGGACTAAGTAGCGCAATATTGGCAAACTCCATGGGTTGATTTGATGTTGCATCAGTTACCTTTCCTTTTATGATGTGCGTCTGGGCAAAGGATTCAGTACCAAAAAGTATGAAAATTAAAATAGACAAATAAGATAAAACAGATTTCATTTTTTGATTTTTTTAATATTTAAAATAGTATTGATAAACAGAATATAATTTTTTAAAATTGATTTATATAACAAAATAATTAGGAATTTGATTTATTTTTTTAGAATTAACTAAATTTTATTGGTTTATTGATGAATACCTTTAAAATGGATAAATCAGTTTCACTTAAATTTTTCTTGAATATATTCAATGTCGTTACATATAAAGAAACGCCTGGGAAGTCATTTGGTTCGAGAGATATGTGTATATACAATTAATTTCTTTGGGCTGTATATGCCTTACATGAATGGTAAGGGTAAATCAGCTGAGAAGTAACAATTGTCTCAGTAGAAACCAATGGATCAATTATATTTTGGATAATTGAGGGTATATTATTTTAAATCAGGGTGGCATCATGCTATTCAGGTTTAAAAAAAAACCAGGCACATATTCAGTTAAGCAATTGAAAATCCAATAATTATATAAAAATAACTACTGTAAGGGATTGTTTAGTCCAAACAATTCCATTACTTTTGAATTAGTTTTAAAATTATTTTGACTATGAATATTGAATGTACTTTTGGGAAATTTAAAATTATTCAAACTGTTGCTGATGATGAAGAATTATTAATTCTTTCAAAATGGGATTGTCTTAAAAATTTTTTTGCCAGTAGCAGGATTTTCCTGGTCAATCAGAAAGAAGCAGTTTTCGGAGTCTATCTCAATAAAAAGGAGTGTTTGGAAACCATTAGCGAGCTGATCAAAAATATTGATTATAAGGATTGGGACCATCTACATTTAGGAAGTGACCAATTGATAGCTAAACAATAGCCTTTTCAAGAATCAGATTGAAAAATCGGCTAAAAATTAAGCTACTAGTTTTTTCAGTGTCTCTTTAATCAAATTGTCCACAATTTTATAGCCATTCTTTGCAAATTCATGGGTAATCCTATTGGCTACAATGGCATTCAGACTGAGCATTTCATGGCCCAATAACCTACCCATGGCATAATACCCTGCGGTCTCCATTTCAAAATTTGTCATTTGGAAACCATCAAGATTGATCGCCGCCAATTTCTCGATAATATCTGGAATAGCGGGCTTAAGTCTTACTTCCCGACCTTGAGGACCAAAAAATCCAGGGCATGTGACTGTATTTCCTTGAATCATATCTGAACCCAGAAGCTTTAATAAAGCCGCTGAACCTTCGATACAGTAGGGCTCAAATGAAAGGCCAAGTTTTTCCTTGATCTTTTTACCTACTTCACTTTCCATTGCTGTCTTTTCTATACTATAGAAGGACATTAATGAATCTAACCCTATACCGTACTTTGAGGCCAACAATGAACCGGTTGGGATCTCGGATCTCATACTTCCAGAAGTACCTATTCGGATAATTTGAAGACTGGTGTGATCTTTTTTTGGCATACGGGTTTGCAGGTCAATATTGACCAAGGCATCCAATTCAGTCATAAAGATCTCGATATTGTCGGTCCCCATGCCTGTACTGATGGCAGTGATTCTTTTTCCTTTATAAGTCCCCGTGTGTGTCACAAATTCTCTTTTGGAAATCTTAAACTCAATTTCGTCAAAATACTGGGATACCTTCTGAACCCTGTCCGGATCACCTACAGCTATAACAGTTGAAGCCAGGTGTTCTGGCTTCAAATTCAAATGGTAAATGCTCCCATCAGGATTGATGATCAGTTCCGACTCAGGAATTCTTTTGTCCATGATTGGTTTGTTTTACTTTTTCTTTGTCCTGACGTCTAATTAATCCCTTCAATGGATTGTAACCGTTGGTATTTTTCTGGTAATAACCTGTGCCGTTATAAGGTCTTTTTTCAGGATGATCTTTGCATTCAGCCGAACAAGCACCGTCCATTTTCCACCCACATTTTTCACAGATTGGCAAGTGTTCGTTACAGCTTGGGTTGGCACAGTTGACCATTCTATCACAATCAGTACCGCAAATATGACAGGTCGAAATCACTTTGGGATTGACCTTATTGATGTCCACTGCAATCCTGTTGTCAAAAACATAGCATTTACCTTCAAAGTCTTCTCCGCCAGCCTCTATGCCATATTTGATGATGCCGCCATGAAGTTGATATACATCTTTGAAACCCTGTTCCAAAAGAAAGGCAGATGCCTTTTCGCATTTGATGCCACCTGTACAATAGGTCAATACCTTTTTGTCTTTGAGGTGTTCAAGTTCTTTTACCTTTTCCGGAAAATCCCTGAAATTTTCCATGTCCAAGGTCAGTGCGTTTTTAAATCTACCAAGTTCATGTTCATAATTGGACCTTACATCGAGAATCACAACATCATCTCGATCTTTGAAGGCTTTGAATTCTTCGGGTTCAAGATGCTTGCCTGTTTTTACGTTTGGATCAAGATGCCGAAGGCTGCTGTGGACGATTTCAGGTTTGACACGCACATGGATTTTTGCAAAGGCATGCGTATCATGCGCATCTATTTTGAATTCGGTTTTGGCAAAGCGATCATCTGAATGAATGTAGGTCATATATTTATCACAGTCTTCCTTCAGACCGGAAACAGTTCCGTTCAGTCCTTCAGGAGAAATGATAATACGGCCTCGGATGTTGTTTTCGATGCAGAAGAGGTGATGCTCTTCCCGGTATGCTTCCGTATCTTCGATAGCGGCGTAGCAATAGTAAAGTAGGATGTTGTATTGATTTTTTTCCATAACTGAAGCCCTGTTTCAAGCAGGGTGTTTTGGTAAAAAGATTTTAGAATTTAGAAGGTAGATTTTAGATTGGTTGCCCTTGATCCTTTCTTTTTAATGTAATTTATTTTTTGACTTTGGATGAGATATATGAACTAAATGCTCTTATTTGACTTTTACGGCAGGATTTCCGAAGACGGTTTCGCCATCTTTGACATCTGATATGACCACCGAACCAGCTCCGACTCTTGAGTTTTTGCCCAAGGTGACTCCTGATACTACAATCACCCCTGAACCTATAAATGCACCTTCTTTGACAGTGGCATTGGAGTTGACAACTGCACCCGCACCGATCTGCACAAAATCACCTATTTCTGCACCATGATCAATTATTGAACCTGAATTGAAAATGCAGTGACTTCCGATTTTTGCTCCTGCGCCAATGTTGACTTTTGCATTGATGAAATTCCCATGTCCTATGATGGTGTCAGTGGAGATGTAAGAAGTTTCGTGAATGGCATTAATGGGTTGTACTTTCCGTTTGTCTTGGAGCATTTTGACCAGAAACTGACGGTATTTGTTATCATCCACAGCTACGAATGCTTCAGTTTTTTGTCCAATCAATTTGAGGAATCCATCATCCTCGGGGTTTCCGAGTACGGGGACCACATTGATCTCAGTACCGTGTAATTTTTCATCCTCATCCAGAAAACCATAAACAATAACCTTATTGCTGTTGAAGATTTCGAGTGCGGGATGGGCAATTCCTTTAGCACCAAGTATAATGACAGGTTTATCCATGTTTTTCTTAATATTCGGATGGCAAAAGTACAGTTTATTGGACTTCTAACCAAAAATCATTTCCTTTCCGGTTTGAGGAGGTTTTGTCCAATTTTGCAGTCCAGACATTTTTTTGGTTTGCAATAATCTTGATAAAGACCGATCATTCCCTGCGTATCAAAAGCGTTTTGCGCCACCCATAAATGAACTGAATACTTCCTTATGATAAAGTTGTCTTCGGCAGATACTTCCTGAAGCAGGTCAAATGATTTTTCTTTCCATTCAGGTTCCTGAATGTATTGACCATAAGCAAACCATAAGGGGCTTATAAAGTTAATAGTGAGTAAGGTTAAAGTGTTGTTGCTGAGTTTTTTGGACAATCTTTTTTGTGCAGGTTTGTCTATTCCAAAATGTTGTTGCCAATATTCCGGGATATCTATATCGAATATCTTTTTGAACAATTCATAATTTCCGGAAAAATTGATAATAGCCGAAAAAAGACTTGGATTTTGACAGAGAATCTGTGCTAATTGTGCAATCCTTACTGCAGGGAAATTATGGGGTCTCACACCCATCAACTTCCATTCATGATGGTGGATGTTTTTTTTTAACCCATATTTTTTCTGATAAAAATCATACTCTTTCTTCAGAAACTTTCCATACTCGTCTTGTGGGTTTTCCGGGATCAGATCTGCTTGTCCAAACAAGATGGCCTCAATGATGGTGGACTGAGGTCCATGTTTTTGTAAAGTTCTGTAAGGAATGCTTTCCGCTAATCTCAGCATGGGCAGGGCATTGGTTTTGAATCCAAAACATTGAAACAGCCATCGATAGGTACTTTCTTCCCAATCATTGTTTATGTTTTGTAAAATCCCATTAAATTGTTCAGATTTTTTTTCCAACCGTTCTACAAGAGCTTTCTCCAACATGGAGAACTTAATGATAGGCTTAATTTCTTTTAGTTCCTGACCACAAAGAATCTCATCCTTGCGGCTAACCAGTCTCTCATAGTTACGCAATACATCCAACCAGATTTTCCCTTTTAACTCCAAGGTAGGGATCAAACTGCCATCTGTTCTGTGAATGGGTCGGTCATCCTCCCATACCACATGTAAAACCACTGAATCGTATCTTAGGTCGGCATCATGGTCATGATGCTTCCAATCAGAAGATTTGCGGTGCACTTCTACATGCCCTGCATGTTCCAGTTTGCCGATTTTGATTCGGGATTCCAAAAAATCAGGGCCTTCATGAAAATTATGAAACCCGATTTTTTTCACTTCAATGGGCAGTCCATCTGTTGTCCTCAACTGACTTTTATCAAAATATTGGTGTTTCCATACCCGCTGTAGAAAATCTTCCTGAAAATCCATGTTAAAAATTGATTTAAAAATAAGTGAAACATAAAATTGAAAGGCACCTTTAATTTAATAAGTTTTTGTTTAGTTTGAAACTAAAGCAAATAAAATTAAGCCAGCATTTGACCGGAAAAACATTCAGAAAAGGAATGACGTCCGGTTCCCCGTCATTCCGAGTGGAGAAAATTGGCATTTACAGAAAGGGAATGACATCGGTTTCTACGTCATTCCGAGTCCCTAACATTTTAAAAATGTTCAGAAAGGGTAATGACATTTAGGATATATCATTCTGGCCTCGGCAAGCTCGGCCACCGGGGTTGTCTAGTTGGGAGGTGGGGGTGGGAAAAGCGGCGGCGCCGCTTTTCCCACCCCCACCTTTATTAACCAGATTCTCCGTTCCCCGAGCTTGCCGAGGGGTATTTTACATTTATGTCATTGGTAGTGGAGAAAATTTGGCATTTACAGAAAGGAAATGACATCAAAATGGGCAGTAGACCTCTCCTGACGTCGAGGTGACAAGGCAAAGTTTTATTATAGATTTAATGCTATCTGTAGTTCTAAACACTCGATTTCAAAATCTGTCATTGGTAGTTATGAAAATTAGCATTTACAGAAAAGGTTGTGACATCTAGGTGGGCTGCAGACCTCTCCTGACGTCGAGGTGACAAGGCAAAGTCCTGTAATAGAATTGAATGCTATTTGTAGTCCTAAACCATCAATTTCAAAGTCTGTCAATGGTAGTTACCAACATTTTAAATATGTTGAATACTTAGCAAAACTAAAACACATAAAACATGGCTTCTATAATGTCTTTTTCAACAAAGGCCTTAATTTTGCTTTCTTAAATTCAAAAGAAAAACAAACCAACATTATTGTGAAAAAAATTATTCTTTTGGCAATAGCCTTTCTCCCATTGATGGCAATTGCTCAAGAGCCCGGTATTGGGCTTAGATTGGGAGAGCCTTTATCGATCACCTACAAGACATTTCTTGACGATCAGATTTCTATTGAGGGCATGATTGGTCGCGGAGGTCCAAATAGTGCTCAATATTACAGGCGTTCTTTTGACAATAACCGGCCAAGTTCCAATGCCTTTTATTTTGGACACAGCACGTCCAATTCAGTATCCTTCAATATCAGGGGTGCTTATCACGAAGATTTCACCAGTGATTTAGGAATTGAAGTTGGATACTTATTGGGTTATGCGGGAGTTGGTGCCCAATTGAGGTCTGTGATGGTAGATTATACATACACCGACACATCTATTTCAGCCAACTTGCTGAGGGAAAGTAGGAGAAACATGGATTTTGGCCCTGAAATCTTTGGAGGAGCCGAATACTATTTTGATGAATTGCCAATCAGTGTTTTTGGAGAAGCTGGATTGTTTATGGAATTGATTGACAGGTTTGGGCATTTGAGATTTCAGGGGGCATTGGGTGTCAGGTATTTGTTTTAAGGGATGAAGAAAAAAACAATTGGTAGCTTGTTAGTTTTCCTTATTTTGGGAGGAATGTTATTGTTTTATATTTTGGGTGGTTTCAACCCTATTGAAATTGAAGCTGAGAATCTTGGAGAGATAGACCTTTCTGGCGTCCATTTCAGGGGTAGGCCTCAGGATGAAGCATTGAGAGAGGCCTTCCAAAAAATAGAAGATTTGAAAAAGCTTTACCCCGAGGCCAGGCTGCATACCATTTATTATTCAGAACCTGCTGGGAAAATGGATACTATGGAAGTATTTGTTGGATTGGAATCAAAATGGGTCAAGAAGGAGGAGGGATTGCAAATGATTTCGTTGCAAGCCCAAAAAGCTGTTGTAGCAACTATTACTGCCCATCGTTTTGTGATGCCAGGTCCTATGAAAGTTAAAGCCAGATTAGAAGCATTTGCCAAAGATCAAGAGCTGCCAAAGCCTGAAATTTTTGTGGATCAGATCATTGGTCCCAATGAAGTAAAAGTTATTGCTGTTGGTAATTGAAAAATATATGGAATAGTTTTGTTGGAATGACTTTCTATTAGCCCACAACCAATATAAAAAAAATTCGTCTTGAACTTAATTCTCTTTCATCTAAATAATCAACCCATGAAAAAATTACTTGTATTAATATTTTTGGGAAGCTTTGCCTTCCTTCACGCTTGTGTTGGTCCTGTAGGACCTCCAGGACCTCCAGGCCCCCAAGGTCGAGATGGACTGGTGTTATTAGGTGAGGCTTTTGAGGTGGATATTAATTTCACAGAGGCAAACGGTTACGCAGACATATTTACCCTTAACCCTCCTATTGAGCCAAGCGATGTTCTTCTTGTATATGTCAGGTGGGAAGTAGACAATGGAACGCCCATCTGGAGACATCTACCTCAATCAGTCTTTTTTGATGAAGGTATATTAGTGTATAATTTCGATTTTACCGAAGGTGATTTCGAAATTTTCATGGAAACTACTTTTGATCCAGCATTACTTGATAATTCATGGACTAGAAACCAAAGGTTCAGAATTGTAATAATTCCTGCTGAGTTTGGAAGTGCAAGAATTGATTACAATGACTATGACGGGGTGATGAGTCTGCTTGGCTTGTCAGAAAGTGATATCGTAAAGTTGAAATCAAAAAAAGAAAATTAAATTGGATGCAGTTAAATTACCAGTGCTATGTTAAAGATGAATTGACAATCTTTCCTGCAGAACTTGTCCCGATTCATTCGGGAGACGCAAAGACGTAAAGAAGGATAACTTGAATCTTTTTGCGATGGTAATAACCTTTGATATTAGAATTAACATAACACGAGGTGCTAAATGCAGGTCATCTACATTTATAAGGATGAGATGTATTTAATGAACTAATCCAATTATTTACCAAATCTCTCAGCAGGTGATTCCCTTTTTTGGGGAATCACCTGCTGAGAGATTTTTTGTTCTATCTTTGCGGCATGCAATTGAAAAATGATTTATTGATAAGGGCAGCCAAAGGTGAATCTGTAGAAAGGACGCCTGTTTGGTTGATGCGTCAGGCAGGTAGAATACTGCCTGAATATAGAGCAGTAAGGGAAAGTGTAAGTGGATTCATAGAATTGGCTCAAACGCCTGAACTTGCAGCTGAAGTAACCATTCAGCCTGTTGATCTTTTAGGTGTAGATGCAGCCATTATTTTTTCGGATATTCTGGTGATTCCCGAAGCCATGGGGCTTCCTTATGAAATGGTTGAGAAAAGAGGGCCTTTTTTCCCTGAAACAATACAGTCTGCTTCAGACCTTAAAAAATTGCGGGTTGCCAATGGGACAGATGACTTGAGGTATGTAATTGATGCCATCAGTATTACCAAAAAAGCATTGAATGGAAGGGTTCCACTGATAGGTTTTGCTGGAGCGCCATGGACAATTTTCGCCTACATGATCGAAGGTTCCGGAAGTAAGACTTTTTCTAAAGCCAGGGCGATGCTGTACAGGGAAGCGATTTTGTCTCATAAGCTTCTTCAAATGATCACCGACAGTACAATCAATTACCTGAAAGCACAGATTGATGCAGGGGTCAACTTGGTTCAGGTTTTTGACAGTTGGGCGGGAATTTTGCCGCCTGATCATTACAAGGAGTTTTCTTTACCTTACATAACCCAAATCTGTGATGCTATTCATGAGGTACCGAAGACAGTTTTTGCCAAAGGAGCTTTTTTTGTTAGGGAAGAGATGGGCCAATTGAATTGTGAAACGATTGGCTTGGATTGGAATATAGGGATAGCAGAATCCCGAAAAATGATTGGCCCGGATAAAACATTACAAGGGAATTTAGACCCTGCAGCACTTTATGGAAGTCCGAAGCAAGTTGAGGATGCTACCAATGCAATGATGGATCAATTTAAGGGTTGTAGGCATATTGCTAACCTAGGACATGGAGTTTATCCAGATATTGATCCGGAAATGGTCAAAATCTTTATACAAACAGTTAAAAATTACAGATAATCATAAAATCTGTGAATAATCATTAAAAAAGGAAGGTGTTGCACCTTCCTTTTTTTGTTTTTGTCAAAATTTCAGCTGGTATTTTGAAAATTCTACAAAAAAATAAGTATTAGGTTAATTTTTAAGCTATATAACTCTATAATCATTGTATTTTTGAAAAAATGTGTTAATTTTCGAACTCATAATCAGTATAAAAATGTAAAAAACTTTTAAACTGGTTTAAAAACAAACCTATTTACTCACAAAACCTATTAAACCTATGAAAAACACATTTACAAAATTAGGGGCAGCCCTAATGTTGGTTGGATTGCTGAGCATTTCGACCTTGATTCAAGATGCCAAAGCCCAAGAGGAAAGCAAATTCAGTATGGATGTCACGCTTAACTCAGATATCTTCTTTGGCTTTTATCCTTTCTTCCAAGGTGCCTACAGTATCAGTGATAAAACTGATTTCACATTTTACGGTATCCTTTGGTCAGGAGGAACAGGAAGTGGTTGGGGAAATTGGACTGAATTCGGTATAGGGTTCAGTTCAGAAGTCTCCGAAGGTATCTCCGTCACCCCACAAATCGGATTGTTGAACGGAAGTTTGACATCAGGTCTTGGTGTTCCTGTATTGGGAGAAGGTATTGTGCCAAACCTTACTGTAGGGATAGACAAATCAAAATTTGAAGGAGAGATTTATTTGGGATACTATTATGGTTTGAACCATGGTAACGCCTCAACCTTAAACTTTTTACACTATTGGGTCAATGGTGGCGTTAAAGTAAGCCCATTGTTTTCTGCTGGATTGCATTTTGAGCAATTAAGGTTTACAGGTGGAAGCGAACAAGAACCTGACGCGGCTTATAATTACTATGTAGCCTTGGGCCCATACATTCAGTTTGCAAATCCTAAAGGAGGCGCCTTTACTAGATTCACAGCGGGCGGTGACTTAAGACCGGAAGAGATGGTTGCAAAAAGTGAATGGAGACAGCCTTCTTTCTTTAAATTAACGGTTGGATATAGCTTCTAAAAACAATCAAGTGGCCGGTTTATTTTCCGGCCACTTTACCTTTTGTATGAAGTCACTTGATCTCCTATTTTGATTTTTTCCCCTTCCAAAAGAGACATGTTTTGTCCAAACAACACTTTATCTCCAAAATTCCGATATCCTGAAAGGGTTTTAAGCGGTTCTTTGCCTTTCTCTCCGGTAGTTTGGTCAACTGTGGTCATCACGCACCGGGCACATGGTTTTGTGATTCTAAAAATAGCTTCTCCAATTTTCACCTGACCCCATTCATCCTCTTCAAAAGCTTTCCCTCCGGCAAAAACCAAGTTTGGTCTGAATCGGTCCATGGGTACAGGTTGGTCAAGCCTGCTGTTCAAATCATCCAAAGATGACTGACCTATCAGCAAATAAGGCATCCCATCCGCAAAACTGACAGATTCATTTTTTACGGCATATTTTGACGGGACTTTTCGATTTGTGGAAATGGGCATGTATACCAATTCGCAGGGTAATCCAAAAACATCAGAAAACCAATCGCTTATTTTTTTGTCCACCACTTGACCGATTACCTCATCATCCCATATTCTTACAGGTATCATTTCCTTACTTTTTGGCTCAAGTGGGATATGAATCTTTTTTTCCTGTTGGTTTTTAAGGAAAATCTCAATGCCGCTATCAATTATGTTTGTTTGCAGCAAAGCCATGCTTGGATGTTTCCTTTGGCTCAAGAAGTCTCCCTGATTGTCAACCAGCATCCATCTTCGGTCATATTTTAGCCCTCTTTCTTCTAAAACGGCTTCCTCCAATCTTATACCTCCCAATGATTTGATGGGATAAACGTAAATGTCCTGTAATTGCATTTGGTGTGAAATGATTTTCAAATCTAATCTAAATACTTGTTACCGCCACTCTTTAAATCTATCCGGAATTTCTGGAGAAAAGAGCTTGGTGAAGATAAACCTGATGGGGTTTTCTTGTTCAGCCTTCAAAAGAGCAATAGGATTGTTAATAAAATAGCTGAGGTTTTTGTTGAATGAATTGGGTGAAAGGATAGAAACCATCAAAAAACAGATCAAAAAAATGACAGCCCATTTTTTTCTATCTCTAGCCAATCTTTTTTTCCTAAAAGTTTCCATACAGCTAAGATACAAAAGGAGTGCTTTTGGTTGCAAGGTTAAAAAGGGAATTTTAGTAAATAAAGGTAAAAATCAAAATAAAACGTAAATAATGCTATGCTGATGCAATTAGGTTTTTCATTTATAAGTTTAAAGATTTAAAATCCTGCTTATAAAATTATTGACTCTGACTATAAATAAGATGATATCTAAACTCAACATTGAACATTTGATTTTGACAACTTGGAAATTGCTAAAATCGAAAATCTTGAAATATAGCAATGGTGAGGTGAGGCTGATTTTCACTTTTTTAATAAAATCCAAAAATTTTAACTATTCGAAAAGTTCAATCGTTTTCCTTTGTTGAATCAGCAACAGAAAGCTCTTTTTATTAATGATTGATGAAAAATACCATAATTCTGTTAACAGAGGTTGTCCCAAAACCGATCAGTGACAATTGTTAAAAATTGCAAAATCAAATTTAAACAATCAATTTAGAATTGAAATTAACTATAGAAACCATTTCGTTTTTTTCAAAACAACAAACCCTATGAGAAATTATTTACTTAAAAAGAAAGCATTTTTGATGATTGCTACGCTGATGATCATCAGTATGGCAACTGCAAATGCGCAAGGTCGGGAGGTGTCAGGAACAATCCTCGATGCCACGCTTAAAGATCCTTTGCCAGGTGTAACTGTTCTGATCAAAGGTACTACAAGAGGTACGACTACTGATCTGGATGGTCAATTCAGACTAAACGTTCAGCCAGGTGATGAAACCTTGGTGATCTCGTTCGTGGGCTTTACTCCCCAAGAATTACCAATTGGAAATCAATCGGTTTTTAATGTAGAGTTAGAAGAAGACATCATGAGTCTTCAGGAATCAGTTGTGATTGGTTACGGTACTCAGGATAAAAAGGAAATCACTTCTGCGGTGGCTTCTGTTGGGTCCGAACAATTTAACCGAGGTAACTTCACCAACCCAACTCAATTGTTGCAGGGAAAAGTTGCAGGTCTATCTGTGACCCGTCCAGGTGGTAATCCTAATTCGCAACCAACGGTCAGATTGAGAGGTATATCATCTTTTGGCGCTACTCAGTCTCCACTGATTGTATTGGATGGCGTGATTGGAGCCTCTATTGATGCAGTCGATCCAAATGACATTGAGACTTTTGATGTTTTGAAAGATGCCTCTGCTGCTGCCATATATGGTACAAGGGGAGCGGCAGGTGTAATCCTGATCACTACCAAGAGAGGATCTTCCAGAAAAGGTGTCTCTAATGTGACGATCAATTCTTTTGGCTCTGCTGATGTAGCTACTAATCTTATCCCTATCCTTTCCCCTGAGCAATTTGTAGAAAGAGGTGGCGTGGATTATGGATCAAAGACTGATTGGAGAGACGAAATACTTCAGACTGCTTATAATGGTACTGTCAATGCTTCGGTAACTGGAGGATTTGAAAATACTTCTTATTTGGCTTCTGTCAACTATCGTAACAACGATGGTATCATCAAAGGAACCAATAGGGAAACTTTGAACACAAGATTTAATATGAATCATGGTGCCCTGAATAATAGGTTAAGAATGAACCTTTCTCTTTCCTACACAGATACTGAGGCCCAAGATGTCAATAGTGAGGCGGTAAGATATGCCACGGTTTTCAATCCCACTGCCCCTATCAGGGAGTCAGGTGAAGAAGCAGAAAGAAATTTCGGAGGATATTTCCAAAGACCGTTGTTTGATTTCTACAATCCGGTGGCATTGATCAACCAACAAAAATTTACAACGGAAGTTAGGGCTGCCCTGTATTCCTATAGAGTAGAGTATGATATTTCAGATAAAATCACGGTTGCATCCCAGTTTTCTCAGGATAAACTGACTGTATTGAGTACTCAGTTTTTTTCCCGTCAGGATTTTCAGACAGGATTTGGTCGAAGTGGTCAGGCTGGACAGAACATGTTTGACAGGACACAATCCATCTGGAACGGAACCATCAGGTTTGAAGACGAAATCTTCGATAGGATGAACTTCACTTTCTTATTGGGTGGTGAAACCCAAACTTTTGCTGAAAGGGGTATGAATGCTTCCACCGCTAGGTTTCTATTTGACCTAGGCCCAAATAATCTTGGAGCAGGTGGATTAAGGTTTGGCCCGGGAACAGGAATGGACTCTTTTGCTTCCAGAGCGGTATTGAATTCTTTCTTTGGAAGAGCGAACTTCAACTACAGCAACACCTATTTCTTATCAGCTTCATTAAGAGCTGAGACCTATTCAGGATTCGGTAGAGATAACCAAACAGGATATTTTCCTGCAGTCAGTGCAGGTGCTGACTTTACGCAGATTTTTGATATGGGTATATTCAGTCAGTTTAAGCCTAGGGCTTCGTTTGGTATAGTGGGTCAGTTGCCACCTTCTCCAACTTTGGCTTTGGGAATCTTTGGCAATGGCAATAGAATTCCATTAAATCCTGATGATCCTATTGGTTCAGTGTTTGTTGGTCCAAGAAGATTGAGCAATCCTAATCCTCAATTGCAATGGGAAACAACTCAGGAATTTACAGTTGGTTTGGATTATGGCCTTTTTAATGGTAGAGTGACTGGTCAGATGGATTACTACCAAAGGAATATTTCTGATTTGATTTTCAATGTAACAGTAGGTAGGGGATTCCCAAGTGCAGTTGAGCCAGGAAGACCATACACTGCAGATAATGTTTGGGCGAATGTTGCCTCACTATCCAGTGCTGGTTTTGAATTTTTGGCTACTGTCAATGATGTCAAGTTAGGACCTGTTTCTTGGTCTCCAACCTTGAACTTCACCATTTACAAAAGGACCAGAATTTCGGATCTAGGTGCAGGAAGCTTGAGTATTGGTGAAATTAGACAGGGTGTGCCAGGTTCCCCAGGTCAGAATGACAACCCGATGATTTGGAATAGAGAAGGAGAAAGAATCGGTGATTTCTATGGTCCGAGATTACTGGGGTTAACGGATGGAGGAGAATATATTCTTTCAGGCGAAACTCCAGGAGAATTTGAAAGATTGGGAAGTGCTTTGCCAACAGGTGATTTTGGATTCTCCAACACCTTTGTGTATGGCAATTGGGACTTGAATTTCTTGCTGAGAGGCAGTTGGGGACATTTGATTTACAACTCCTTCAGAGGGTTCTATGAAAACGCCGATGGAGCATCTCTTACATGGAATTCTGTGTTGACCAAAAACACTCCGACCGCTCCGCTTGTTACATCTACGCCTTCTTTCTCAGATCTTTATTTGGAAAGGGGTGATTTTGCAAGATTGGATAACCTTCAGATTGGCTATAATATTCCAACAGGATCTGCCAGTATAAATAACCTTAGGGTATATGGAGGTGTTCAAAATCTATTTACAATTACCCAATTCTCCGGTGTCGATCCTGAAGTAAGATGGCAAGATGGCGATAATCCACTTGCTCCAGGTATTGAAAGAAGAAACACTTACTTCTTGCCAAGAATCTGGACAATGGGATTAACATTAACCTTTAAATAACATAAACTCAAATAATATATGTTACGATCAATTAAATCATTATGTGTTGGAGGCCTCGTCGCATTGACGATGGGGTCATGCTGGGAACTGGAGCAAGATGTTCTTTCGGGAATCACCCAAGAACAATTGGATGCCAATGTTACGCCGGAACTGATAGAAGTGTTAAAGCAATCAGCTTATAGTGCGGTTGTGGGCAATTGGGGAGGTCATGGTGGTCTCTACAGTGCAATAGAAGTATCTTCAGATGAATTGTCGATACCACAAAAGGGTGCTGACTGGGAAGATGGCGGCATATGGCTGAGAGCACACAGACATGCTTGGATCAATACTGATGGCCCTTACAATGGAGCTTGGCAGTATGCTTTTGGTGTGGTAGCCGAAGCTAACCTTTTGATTATTCAGTTTCCTGATCTTGAGGAATTGGTTGCTGAATTAAAGGTTTTGAGAGCTTTAGGATACCTTTGGCTCATTGATAACTTTGGTAATGTGCCAATAGTCGTAGAGACAGACGTGGCGCCAAATCCACCGACAAATAGCAGGGCAGAAGTTTTTGCTTTCATTGAGAGCAGTATTCTTGAAAACGCAGATCTATTGACCAGAAACAATACCAGGACAAACTTGAATTATTGGACTGCCCATATGATTCTGGCCAAATTGTATCTCAATGCTGAGGTATACATTGGTCAGCCAAGATGGGCGGAAGCAAAAGCAGCCCTTGATGTGATTATCAATGAGGGACCTTATAGCTTGGCTCCTAACTTCTTTGCAAATTTTGCCAACAGTAATTCCAATTCTCCCGAAAACATGTTTACACTTCCTTATGATGCCAATAACGCAGGAGGATTTAACATTCATCAGATGACTTTCCATTATAGCACTCAGCAGACTTTCGAATTGCAGGAGCAGCCATGGAACGGCTATGCTGCATTGGAAGAATTCTATAACAGTTACGAAGATGGTGATGTGAGGAAAAACAGTTTAAGAGAAGGTCCTCAATTCCGTTCTGATGGAGTTACCCCGATTATCGATGCTTCCGCGGAAGCCGGTGATCCTGATGGACCGGAAATAAATTTCACGCCAAATATCAATGAATTGGCTCCGAATGCATTTAGACAGGCAGGGACAAGGGTTAATAAATTTGAAATTCCATTGGGTTCAGGTCCTAATTTGAATAATGATTTCCCAATTTTCAGATTTGCTGATGTGCTTTTGATGAGAGCCGAAGCAAGTTGGAGGTTAGGAGAAACTGCTGAAGCCCTAAGCTTTGTCAATCAAGTACGCGAAAGAGCCAATGTAGCTCCACTTACCTCAATTGATGCGGACGTATTGTTGGCAGAAAGGGGAAGAGAAATGTTTGCTGAAGGTCATAGAAGATCTGATTTGATCCGATTTGGTAGGTTTAATGACGCTTGGTGGGAGAAAAGTCCTTCTGAACCTTTCAGAAATCTTTTCCCAGTACCTGAAGCACAACTTTTGGCCAATCCAAACTTGACTCAAAATCCTGGTTATTAATTATATAATTTTAAAAATAATCAATAAAAGAAGTGCACATTGTGCACTTCTTTTTGATTTAATACCCTTCTGTTCTGTCAAATTGTTAATATTACGATTCATAAATAGATATCAGAATCAACTCCATACCTTGAAACGCCCATTTACCGTTATATTCATTTTAGGTTTGATCATCTTTTCCTGTTCCAAAAAACAACAGGAGGATAAAAAGCTTTTCGAGTTGATGGATAAGACTCGGACAGGTGTTGATTTCAGAAATGATCTAGAATATAATGAGCAGTTCAACCCTTATACTTTCCGGAATTTTTATAATGGAGCAGGGGTAGCTCTTGGAGACATCAATAATGATGGACTTGTTGATATTTTTCTTGCAGGAAATCAGTCCGAAAACAGACTTTATCTCAACAAAGGAAATTTCCAATTCGAAGATATTACCGAGAAAGCTGGTTTGGCAGTTCCTGGAATTTGGTCTACCGGTGTCAGCATGGCGGATGTCAATGGAGATGGTTTGTTGGATATTTATATCTGTAAATCCGGTCCATTGGGAGGTGAACAAAGGTATAATGAACTTTTCATCAACAACGGCGACCTGACTTTTACCGAAATGGCAAAGGAATATGGGATTGCAGATGAGGGACTTTCTCAGCATGCGGTCTTTTTTGATTTTGACAAGGATGGTGACTTGGATATGTATCTGCTCAATAATTCAGCAAGGTCGGTGGGTATCAATGACCTGAGAACAGGACAAAGAGATGTCAGAGATCCATTTGGAGGAAATAAACTTTACAGAAATGACGATGGAATGTTTGTGGATATCAGTGAAGCCGCAGGTATATATGGTTCGGCGATCGGATATGGTTTGGGTGTAACAGTCGCAGATATCAATAAGGATGGTTGGCCTGACCTATATGTATCCAATGATTTTTTTGAAAAAGATTACCTCTACATCAATAATGGAGACGGGACCTTCACAGAATCTCTGGAGAACATGTTGAATGAAATCAGCATGGGCTCTATGGGCGCAGACATTGCTGATCTCAACAACAATGGTTGGCAGGATATTTTTGTGACAGAAATGTTACCTGCTACATTGGAAAGGGTCAAAACCAAAACACCTTTTGAAGAATGGGATAAATACCAGGCGAATGTCAATACCGGATATTTTCATCAATTTACAAGAAATACTTTGCAAAGAAATTTGGGTTTTCAGCCTAATTCAGATCAGGTTTATTTTGTTGATGTTGCAAGGCAGTCGGGTGTTCATGCCACCGATTGGAGTTGGGGAGCATTGATCTTCGATGCTGACAATGATGGATTAAAGGACATTTTTGTGGCAAACGGAATCGTCAAGGATTTGACAGATTTTGACTATGTGGATTATTATGTCAACAATCAGAATCTGATTGCCCAATTCCGTAAGGACAGTGTTTTGCTGACCAAAATGATCGATGAATTTCCTTCTGTGCCCCAGCAGAATTTTCTGTTTAAAAATCTGGGTGATTTTAAGTTTGAAAATATTGCTGCACAAATGGGTATGGAACAGTTGACTTTCTCTACCGGTGCGGCTTACGCCGATTTGGATAATGACGGAGATTTGGACCTAGTTGTCAACAACCTGAAGGGGGAGGTTTTTATATTCAAAAACAATAGCCGTGAAATCAATGGCTACCATTTTTTGCAGTTTGACCTGAAAGGGCAGTTTGGGACCCAGGTCACCTTGTATGCAGGTGATCAACTGTTTTTCGCCGAACACAATCCTGTTAAGGGTTATATGTCTTCGGTGGATCATAAGCTGCATTTTGGTTTGGGCGAAATCAGTAAATTGGATTCAATTTTGGTTTTATGGCCAAATGGCAAAACGACCAAACTTCAGGATGTGGATGTGGATCAGCTAATTCAACTTGATCCCGCTTCAGTTGGTTTGGAATGGAAAAGAGAAAAGGAAATCGGGAAAAAATATTTCACTGAGCTTCAAGACTTAATTTCATGGAAACATGAGGAAAGTGATTTTGTTGATTTTGACAGGGATAGGCTGCGTTTCCACATGGCTTCCAATGAGGGTCCTGTGATTGAGGTAGGAGATGTGAACGGCGATGGTTTGGATGACCTGTTTTTACCGGGGGCTAGGGGTCAAGCTTCTTCTGTTTGGACGCAAAGAATGGATGGTTCATTTCAAAAGTCCCAATCTTTTGATGGCGAACAGTTGTCTGAAGATATTGGAGGTTTGTTTTTTGATGCAGATGGAGATGGGGATTTGGATTTATATGCATTGAGTGGCAGTCTTGAGTTTGGTAATAAAAACACAAACTACCAGGACAGACTTTATCTCAATGATGGAAAAGGAAAATTCAAAAAATCAGAAAATACAATCCCAGTTAGGTTCGAAAGTTCTTCTTTTGTCCGGGCTTTTGACCACAACGGTGATGGTAATTTAGACCTATTGGTTGGGACTAGGACAATTCCTTTTGCTTATGGAATACCCACTGATATTCGGATTTTTGAAAATCAGGGAGATGCAGTTTTTGTAGACAAGACATCTCAACTAGCGCCCGGCTTCAAAGATTTGGGAATGACTAGAGAATCTTGGATAGGTGATCTTGATGGGGATGGGAAGGAAGAGATTGTGCTATTGGGGGATTGGATGGGTATCAAAGTATTTAAATTTTTTGAAGGTAAATATTCAGATGTTTCTGCTTCATTTGGCTTTGAAAATACGGGCGGCCTTTGGAATACACTTCATGTCACAGATGTCAATGGTGATGGATTTCCGGATATACTGGCAGGAAATATGGGATTAAATACCCGTTTGTTTGCTACTGATAAAAGACCACTTCAATTGCATGTCAATGATTTTGACCAGAATGGGAGCATTGAGCAGATTATGACCATTTATGAGGGTGACCATGCTTATCCTTTGGTTTTGAAATCTACACTTCTCAAACAATTGCCCGGATTGAGAAAACAGTTGTTGACTTATGATGATTATAAGGATAAAAAGCTATCAGATTTATTTCTTGATGAAATACTGAAAAGAAATTTGATTTTGAACGTACATACTTTGGAAACAAGTCTGTATATCAATCAAGGAAATGGTACTTTTGCCAAGTCTCAATTACCTAACGAACTCCAGCACAGCCCGGTTTATGCCATTCATTCATTCAAAGATGAATCAGGAAAGCTACATATGTTGTTTGGAGGAAATCAAAGTAAAATAAAGCCCGAATTGGGAATAAACATGGGTAGTTTTGGATGGCATTTGGTATCCAATACAAAAGGAGGGTTTGATGTGTTATCTGCAAAGGAATCAGGGTTCTTTGTCAGAGGAGAAGTCAGAAGTATTAAAATTGTAAAGACAAATAAAGGAAATCAAATTGTAGTGGGGAGAAATGACAAAGAACCAGCTTTGTTTGAAATTGATGAAAAGAAATGAAGCCAAATCAATTTAAGTCCATGCACTTTGAAGTTTCAACTATTAAGCTTATTGGTACAAAAAATTGGCTGAAATTAAAATAAACAATGCCTAAAATACAATATTTTATAATTTTCCTCTGTGTTGCATTAGCTTGTCAGCCTCAAACGGAATATGACAAAGTGAAAGAAACGGAATTGGCCTCGGGAAAGGTATTTGAAGATCTTTTTCTGGATATCCAGTTTGGAATGGATAGAAAAACCTTTTATGGAACCTGTTGGGAACATAACAAAAATGGAATACTGACCAATGGAGCGCACTATTTGCAGATTTTATATCATCCTGAACTACCCTCGGGAAAGAAAGTAAATATGCATTTCTATCCTAAATTTGAAGAAAACAAGTTGTATTATATGCCCATTGAACTGACCTACACAGATTGGTTTCCGACCAATGATGCCTACTCCAATGATAAGCTAATGGAAGATACTGTAGGATTGTTGGAGAATTGGTTTGGTACAGGATTTTTTCCAGTCAGCAACAAAGCTAAAACTGTAACTGCTCAAGTAAAAATAGATGGTAACAGACATGTCAGGGTATTCAAAAAAGATATTAAAACAGTAAGGGTTGAAATCCTTGATTTACGGATCAAAGACCTAAAAGATATGATCGAACAAAATGATGAAGCTTAGCATAAGTCTATTAATTTTCCTCCTTGGTTCAGTTTTGTTGGTATCCTGTCAGCAAAAAGAAATTGAGAAAAAGGATACTTTATTTCAGATAGTCTCATCTGCTGAATCAGGAGTGACTTTTAGAAACGACCTCCAATTTGACGAGAGCTTCAATATCTTCACGTATAGAAATTACTATAATGGTGGGGGCGTAGCATTGGGGGATGTCAATAATGACGGACTTTTGGATATGTACCTGACTGCAAACCTTGGTAAAAACAAGTTATATATCAATGAGGGTGATTTCAAATTCAGAGATGTAACCGAAGAAGCAGGAGTCGCGGGAACCCGTGCATGGAGTACAGGAGTAGCCATGGCAGATGTTAATGGTGATGGGCTGTTGGATATCTATGTCTGTAATTCCGGTGATATCCAAGGTGACAACAAACAGAACGAACTTTTCATTAATAACGGTGATGGGACATTTACCGAAATGGCAGAAGCCTATGGTCTAGCCGACGAAGGATATTCCACGCATGCTGTTTTTTTTGATTTTGACAATGACGGAGACCTAGATGTGTACCTACTCAACAACAGTTATCAGGCCATTGGCAGTTTCAACAAAATGCAGAATGAAAGGCCTAAAAGAGATCCGGTTGGCGGTGATAAGTTTTTCAGAAATGACGGTGATAAGTTTACCGATATTTCTGAGGAAGCCGGGATTTATGGAAGTGTCATTGGCTTCGGTCTTGGAATTACAGTAGGAGATGTCAATCAGGATGGTTGGATGGATATTTTTATTTCCAATGATTTCTTCGAAAGGGATTACCTATACATCAACAATCAGGACGGAACATTTAGCGAAAGCCTGACTGATTATATGAGATCAACGTCCGCAGCATCCATGGGGGCGGATATAGCGGATATCAACAACAATGGGCACTTGGATATTTTTGTGACTGAAATGCTTCCTGAACCATCCGAGAGGCTCAAGCAGATCACCACTTTCGAAAGTTGGGACAAGTTTCAGTTCAATGTGGAACATGGATACCACTACCAATATACCCGCAACATGCTCCATGTCAACAACGGAGATGGTACCTTCAGCGATATGGGTCGTTTGGCCAATGTTGAGGCGACGGATTGGAGTTGGGCGGCTTTGATGTTTGATATGGACAATGATGGTCTGAAAGATATTTTTGTGGCCAATGGTATTTACCAAGACCTCACTGATCTGGATTATCTGAATTTCATTGACAATGATGAGACCAAAAAGAAGATCATTTCCCAAAGTGGCGTCAATTACAAGGCATTGATTGACCCGATGCCCATCAATCCGGTTTCTAATTATGCCTATAAGAACAAAGGGGACCTGGTGTTTGAAAACGTGGTCCACGAATGGGGGATGGGTGACCCCATCCATTCCAATGGTTCCGCTTATGGAGACCTTAATAATGACGGTGCTTTGGACCTTGTCGTCAACAATGTCAACAAAGAGGTTTTGATTTTCAAAAACCGCAGCAGGGAATTCCATCCTGAAAACCGTTTCTTGAAGATAGAATTGATAGGCAAGGGTAATAACACTTCCGCTATTGGCACACAAGTGAGATTGTTAGTAGGCGATCAGATATTCTATCAGGAAAATATGCCCAATAGGGGATTTCAGTCTTCTGTGGACTCCAGACTCAACTTCGGATTGGGGAATATTGAAAAAGTCGATCAGGTCCAGGTAAGGTGGCCTGATGGTCAGTTAAGCGTTCTTACAGATGTGCCCCCCGATCAGATGTTGACTTTGAATTGGGCTGAGGCAGGTGACTCCCCAGCTGATTTTGAATTTTTTCCAAATTTACCAGCACCTACATTCACCAAAATCAAACCACTGCTGGAATACCGTCATCAGGAAAATACCATGGTTGATTTTGATAGAGATCGGTTGACGTATCACATGCTGTCAACCGAAGGGCCAAAGGCAGCTTTTGGAGATGTCAATGGTGATGGTTTGGAAGATGTTTATATTGGAGGGGCCAAAGGCTTTGCAGGGCAATTATTTATTCAGAGTAGAAACGGCAATTACCAAGCTTCTTCCCAAAGTGTATTTGAAGCTGACAAAATCTCCGAAGATACTGATGCGGTGTTTTTTGATGCCAATGGTGATGGTCATTTGGATCTATTTGTCACCTCGGGTGGAAATGAATCAGGATTTGGTGCTTTGGACCTGGCAGATAGACTTTACTTCAACGATGGCAAGGGTAATTTCACCAAAGCCGAGAATTCAGGTTTGGTAAGTTTTCGAAACAGTACCTCTGTGGTGAAAATCTTGGATATCAACCGAGACGGAGCCTTGGATATTTTTGTAGGCTCCAGGGTTATTCCTTTTTTATATGGTGTAAATGCAAACAGTTTCGTTTTGATCAATGACGGCCAAGGAAACTTTACAGATGGGACCTCCCAATATGCCCCGGAATTAAAGGAAATCGGTTTGGTGACGGATGCAGCTGTGGTGGATTATGATGGAGATGGTAAAGAAGACATTGTTTTGGTAGGTGAATGGATGGCACCGACCTTTCTCAGAAATACAGGTGGAAAGCTTGAAAAGATAGCCATGTCCGAGATGGAAGAATTGAAAGGATGGTATCAGTCTATTGCTGTAGGTGATTTCAATGGGGATGGTAAACCCGATTTTATATTGGGCAATCATGGGTTGAATACAAGGTTTAAGGCATCCATTGAAAAGCCCATCAAAATGTTTGTCAATGATTTTGATCAAAATGGATCGGTTGAGCATGTCTTTGTACAAAAGGTAGGGGATAAGCATGTTCCTTTCACATTGAAACATCAATTGGAAGCACAGTTGCCCTCAATCAAGAAACGTTATTTAAAATACAGTGCCTACAATAACCAAACCATGGAGGATATCTTCAGTCCTGCCGAACTTGAAAAGGCTGTTATTCAGGAAGTAAACAATTTGGTTTCAACGGTATTGCTCAATGAAGGCAGCGGTAGATTTAAGCCTATCGAATTACCAAGAATGTCCCAAAGGTCATGGATGTATAGTATTGTGGTCACGGACCTCAATGGAGATGGCATTGAAGACCTGATAATGGGTGGTAATCTCAAAGGAGCAAAGCCGGAAGTAGGACAATATGATGGATCATATGGTGAGGTGCTTTTGGGAAAAGGGGATGGAACATTCGAATATTGGCACAACAGAGACCATGGTCTAAAGCTGAACGGTGATATCCGAGACCTCCATGTCATTGATAGAGAAGGACAAAAAATCCTGATGGTGGTTAAAAATGGAGAAAATGTGGAGTTTTGGGAGATAAAGAAATGAAGAATTTTCCCACAAAGGCGCAAAGACGCAAAGCTGAGTTAAATGAGAAACTAAATAGCAAATTTTCGGAATTTGTTGGAATTGGACTGCTTTCATTCTTAATTTTTAATCTAATCTATTGCTCCAAACCCCAAGAAGAAACTCTTTTCACCCTTCTGCCCTCCGATCAAACCGGTATTGATTTCAGGAATGACCTGACTTCTACGGAAGAAATGAATATTCTGGAATACCTGTATTTTTATAATGGAGGTGGTGTGGCTTTGGGCGATATCAATAACGATGGATTGGTGGATATCTATTTCACCTCCAATCAGGGAGAAAACAAACTCTATTTGAACAAAGGGGATTTCCGGTTTGAAGATATTACCGTTGCTGCCAAAGTTACCGGTGATGGAGGCTGGTCTACAGGTGTCACGATGGTGGATATGAATGGGGACGGCTTGTTGGATATTTATGTTTGCCAAGTAGGGGATTACAAAGGTATCTCCGGAAAGAACAAATTATACATCAACAATGGTGACCTGACATTCAGTGAAAAGGCTGAAGAATACGGGATTGATTTTATTGGCTTCTCCACACATGCCGTGTTTTTTGACTATGACCAAGACGGAGATTTAGACCTTTACCTCTTAAACCATTCGATCAAAAAACCAGAAGTCTTTTCCCATGCCGATACCAAATTCACCAATCAGGACGAAAAAGGTGGGGATAAATTGTACAAAAGCCTCATCACGGAAGGAGAAGAAAGGATGATTGAAGTAACCGATGAAGCAGGAATCTTATCCAGCAGTTTGGGTTTTGGGTTGGGTGTTGGCGTTGCGGACGTGAATGGCGATGGTTGGCTGGATATTTATGTGTCCAATGATTTCACGGAAGATGATTACCTGTATATCAACCAAGCTGATGGTACATTTAAAGAATCCCTGAAGGATTTCATTGAAAACACCAGCCGGTACAGCATGGGCAATGACATTGCAGATATCAACAATGACGGACTACCTGATATTTTCACCACAGACATGTTACCGGAAGACCCGGGGATATGGATGAAATCACTCGGTGAAGACAAGCAGGAGGTATATGATATCAAACAGAAATTGGGATATGGAGATCAATATGTGCGAAATCACCTCCAACTCAATAGGGGTGACGGGAGGTTCAGTGAAATCGGATTGTTGACAGAAACCTTTGCTACAGACTGGAGTTGGTCACCATTGATTTTTGACATGGACAATGATGGCAAAAAGGATATCCATGTGACCAATGGCATTGTCAAGAGACCCAATGACCTTGATTTTGTCCAATACAGTCAGGAACTCACACCGGGATTGACCGATAAGGAAAAAGAGAAGCAACAGATCGACATGTTACCCACTGTCAAACTTTCAAACTTCACATACAAAAATGATGGCGGGTTAAAGTTTACCAACGCTTCCAAGCTTTGGGGATTGGATCAGCTTTCCTATTCCAACGGGTCTGCTTATGCGGACCTGGACAATGATGGGGATTTGGACTTGGTGGTCAACAATACTGACCAAGAAGCATTTGTGTACAGAAACAATTCCTCAGAAATGACCTCTAACCAGTTTGTTCAAGTAGATCTCAGATCAGATGTCAAAAATGTTTTTGGAATAGGTGCCCAAGTATGGGTTTTTGCAAATGGGGAGACTTATTATCAAACCTTGAGTACCTCTAGAGGCTTTCAGTCCGGAACTTCTACCACTTTGACTTTTGGATTGGGAAATACAGAAAAAATTGACTCTGTCTTTGTATCATGGAATTCAAGAGAAATTGAGGTCTTTCAAAATCTAGATCTTGACCAAAGACATTTGCTTGTAAAAGGTCAAGGAAATGAAAGTAGACTACCTATTCAAAAAATAGAGTCTGTATTGGAAATTGCTGATATTTCTTTGGATTGGGAGCATGAAGAAAGGTCCATCATAGATGAATTTAGAAGGGAATACCTGATGCCAAGAAGGTATGGAACAGAAGGACCGGCTTTGGCTGTCGGGGATATCAATGGAGATGGGTTGGATGATATCTATTTGGGTGGCGCAAATGGTCAGCCAAGTGCTTTGTTTTTTCAAGAAGTGAATGGTGGTTTTTATAAAGTTGAAAACCCCTTCTTTGAACAATTGAAAACAGCGGAAGATGTTGTCGCCGTGATGGAAGACTTCAATCAGGATGGTTATTTGGATCTATATGTTGGCAGTGGGGGAAATGAATATGGGAGAGGGGAGATTTACAATTTCGATAGGTTGTTTTTGAATGACGGAAAGGGAAATCTGGTTTTTTCCATGAATTCACTTCCTCCCTTTGGAGAGAATACCTCAACTGTAGCAGTGCATGATGTCAATGGGGATGGGAATCCGGATATTTTTGTTGGCGCATCGGTGGTTACAGGAAATTACGGTGCCCTTCCGAGAAGTTATTTACTGCTCAATGATGGAGATGGTAAATTCCAAGATGCCACTCAAAGTTACTTTGGAGAGGAATTGAGGCCGGGTATGATCCAAAATGCCCTTTGGGCAGATATCACCGGTAATGGTCAAAAGGAGCTGTTGCTGTCCGGAGAATGGACGCCCGTGATGGCATATTCCTTAAATGACCAGCAAAAATTTGAAAGGTTAAATATTTCAGGTTTGGATCAGGCAGGTTGGTATTTCGGAATGTCAGTTATAGATGTTGATGGCAATGGACTTCAGGATATCGTCTTGGGTAACTTGGGATTGAACTCCAAACTGAAAGCAAGTCAGGACCAACCTGTATGGTTATACCATCATGATTTTGATGGAAATGGACAGACTGACCCCCTGATTTTTCATTATATGGATGGGAAATTGGTACCATTCGCAAGCAGGGATGATTTGATCAAACAGATACCGGCACTAAAAAGAAAACACGACTCTTATGTTTCTTACTCCAAATTAAAGTCCCCGAAAGATCTATTTGATGACAATCAATTGAAACAGGCCAATAAATATCAAGTGACAACATTGAGATCGGGTGTATTGAGGAATTCTGGAAGTGGTGCTTTTGAATTTGATCCCTTTCCTATAGAAGCCCAATTTGCTCCCATCAAAGATTTCAAATCTTTCACAGGCAAAGATGGTAATCAGTATCTTTTGGGTGTAGGTAATTTTTATGGATTCAGAAATGACTTGGGGAAAAACGGGGCGCAACCGCTGACCTTGCTGAAATGGTCGAATGGAACTTGGGAAAATTTACCTATTGGTATTCCTGCCATTGACTATTGGGGGGAATTTAGAAAAGTGGAGCGCATCAACATTGGTGATACCCCACACCTCATAGCTGTCAGAAACAATGGAAAACCTGTTTTTCTGAAAATCAATCCATAAAACCTGCTAAAAATCAGCTTATTTGCCTGTACAAAAACTTTGGAATCACGTATTAATAATTAGATTTGATGTCCAAAACCCACACAAAACATTCCCTTTTTGTCTTAGAAAAAGAGAATTGTTAAATTTGAAGTCCTATTGTATAAGAATTGCCTCATAATGAAAAATATCTTCCCAAAATTTCTTTTCACTTTATCACTCATTGCTGGTATTGTAGCCTGTCAGGACAATAGTGATTATCAGGAAATCATAACAGATGGTTCCTACCAAACTGCTGCTCAAATCAGATTGACCAATGTCATCATTCACGATATTTTTTCCCCTCCTGTAGCCAGTAGGATTTATGCCTATCCATCCATAGCCGCCTACGAAGTAGCAGTTTTGGCTGATCCCCAATACAAGAGTCTGATGGGTCAATTGAATGGTTTTGAATCCACTGAATTTGACACTGAAGGTGAAATTTATTTTCCTTTGGCCTCTTTGATCGCCTATTATAAGGTGGCCACTGCATTGATTTTTTCTGAGGAAAAGATGGATACTCATAAGGAGGAGGCATTGAAAGAAATCAAGTCAAAAGGAATTCCCAAGAAAGTTTTCAATCGGTCTGTTCAATTGGGTGAGGAAGTAGCGGACCATGTGATTGCATACAGTAAAAAAGACAATTACCACCAAAGCCGCTCTTTTGAAAAATACACGGTGAGCAATGCTCCAAATACCTGGCAGCCTACCCCCCCCGCTTATATGGAAGGTATAGAGCCTCATTGGAATAAAATCAGGTCATTTGCACTGGACTCAGCAGGACAATACAAATCTGCTCCCCCCACTGAATTTTCAAGTGATAAAAGCAGTCAGTTTTTTAAAGAAGCCGAGGAAGTTTTTGTGACTACCCAAAATCTTTCTGCTGAGCAAAAAGACATTGCCATGTTTTGGGATTGCAATCCTTATAAAGTTAATGTCAAGGGCCACGTCATGTTTGCTGAAAAGAAAATCACTCCCGGTGGACACTGGATGGGGATTGCGGCCATATCCTCCAAAACAGCTGGTCAGGACTGGAAGGGTACAGCCGAAACTTTGGCAATGACAGGAGTTGCATTGTTCGATGGTTTTATTGCCTGTTGGGATGAGAAATACAGAAGTGTTTTGATCAGACCTGAGACATACATCAACAAATACATTGACGAGGAGTGGTTGCCGCTTTTACAAACGCCACCTTTTCCTGAATATACAAGTGGACATTCTGTTATTTCCAATGCCGCTGCTGAAACTTTGACCAAACTTTTTGGCGAGCCATTTCATTTTGTAGATTCGACTGAAGTGGCTTATGGACTGCCAGTAAGGGAATTTGATTCATTTAGACAGGCAGCAGATGAAGCAGCAATCAGTAGATTGTATGGAGGAATCCATTACATGCCTGCGATTGTCAATGGCGCAACCAAAGGCCAAAAGGTAGGCCATCATCTTCTGGGCAGGGTTTCTACAAAAAATGAAAATCTTGCAAAAGTGGAATAGGTGAAGTGCTTAAAGAAAATCTTTGAAGAGGCTGTCCAATTTAATTGGCAGCCTTCTTTATTTTCATTTCAAAATTTTCAAACATTTGGGCTTTTTAGAAGACATATACATATCCTTTAATTCCTCAGTCCAATCATCGATATCAAATTTATCTCTTAATTTTGTGGTTTAAATAAAAATCAAATTCATGGACATTATCCTAAAGTACTTTCCTGACCTCACTCTTGAGCAGCTAGAGAAATTTACCAAACTCAAACCCATTCATGAAGAATGGAATGAGAAGATCAATGTGATCAGCAGGAAAGACATGGAGCATTTCTATGAAAAGCATGTGCTTCATTCTTTGGGAATTGCCAAGGTGATTGAATTCAAGCCAGGGACAAAAATATTGGATATCGGTACCGGAGGTGGTTTCCCAGGGATTCCGTTGGCCATTTTATTTCCCGACACCCATTTTCATTTGGTGGATTCCATTGGCAAAAAAATAACTGTGGTCAAAGATGTGGCCAGACAACTCCAACTTACAAATGTAGAAGCCCAACAAACTAGGGCTGAAGATTTGGTAAGAAGGTATGATTTTATTGTCAGTAGGGCAGTTACCAGATTCGCCAATTTCCTTCCATGGGTCAAAGGGAAATTCAAAAGAGAAGATTTCAATGAATTCCAGAATGGCATGCTACTGCTCAAAGGTGGGGATGTGGACGAGGAAATGGAAGAAAGGGACTTAAGTTACGTATCCTATCATTTGGATGATTACTTCAATGAGGAATTTTTTGAAACCAAAAAGGTGGTCTATGTTCCTTGGGAAGGGAAAAGGTGATGGGGAAGGATGAGGGATGAAGGAAAAAGGATGAAGAGCTAAGAGACAAGAAGGGAGAAACAAGAAACAAGAAACAAGAATCAAGAAACAAGAGTCAAAGCTTGTTCGGAGAATCGGGGGTCCAAGGGTGATTTTGATATCTGAAACTATTTTTTACCATATTTAGATCCAAAGGGAGTCCTTCTTACCATATACTGAATACTTCCTGTATATGAATCTACACTGCTGCCAAAGGCGTGTCTTGATTCTGAGTAAAGGTTTTCTCCCCGATCATTAAACAACCTAAAATCAACAGTGGTGTCATAATTCAATTTCGTGCTAGATGAATTTGAGGAAACAGCCTTTCCTGCTGAGTTTTTCTTGTCATTCTGAGAGTTATTGCTTTCTTTTTCCTTATAGGATGTAACCGTTGAGCCATGGGTAGTAGAACCTTTGTTAACAATATTTAGCATTCCAAAAATCACAAATTCAACACCCAATATTTGGGCAATTTCATTGGGGGCAAAACCGGATATATTATTGTGATTGATATTGTTTTTGGTCAGAATAGCATTGGTAGTCATGGGATCCTGAAGTGACAATAGCTCATATTCCTTTTTAACAATATTAGCGGTGTTGTTTTGGGTGAGGATTCTCATGGATTCGACCGTCATTCCGGGATCATTGGTGACAAACTCAAATGGCAATACAGCAATTTTATTTTTTGTGCTAAAGTCGCCACTTGGTACTGTTTGCTTATTGGGGACTTTAGATTGGCTTCCAGATTGACTGTTGATGATTTCCACTCTTCCACTGGAGAATTCTATTTTTTCAACATTCTTTTTACCGATTTCATTGTCAAAATCTTCTCCGGCATACCTAAGTTTAATAACCGTATCTGTAATTCCTGTTATTATCCCCTCTTTAACCTCTCCGCTCAATAAAGTGATTTTATCCTGAGCAAAAGAACTGGTAATAAATACGAATAATAAAACGAAAACCAGAGGTGATACTTTGTTAAATAAATACTTCATGGCAATTTAATTGGTGTTAAAAGCTCAATAAAATTTGAAATGGTTCATTATGAGGGTCTTATAAAATCCCGTTTAATTTTAACGTTTTTTTTTTAAAAATCACAATTTAAAGATAGAAAAATGAAAATTCTGCTCGTTTTGAGATTTTCAGGGTAAATAAAACCTTTTTTGATTTAATTTAATCCATATTCATATGTTCGGTTTTTAGAATGATACTTTGATTTTCACAAACTTAATTTTTTCCCGGTTCCAAGTATAGCAAAAAATCAAATGGCCATCTTCATAAATGATTGAAGGATAAGAAAACTCATTGTTACCTTCCCCGGATTCAATCACTTCTTTGATGGGCCAAGAATTACCATTGTCAAATGAAATGGCCAATTGCATGGGATAGCGCTTGCCCCAATTTTCACCGACCGGATTATAGACCAAAGCAATGGTCTCATCTTGGATTTTGACCAAATCTATGCCGCTGTTATTATTGGGAAGATCGGTCAATTCTACTGGTGACCATGTAAATCCATTGTCCTTGGAGTCACTTCTCCCGATTCTTCCAGCTGAGGTTCTCAGCAGCATATGAATATGTCCAGGTTTAGATTCCCATAATGCTGGTTGTATTACTCCCTCTCCTGTAATAATACTACGGTCCAAAATCAGCGTTTCTGTATTCAGCCAAGTACTTCCGCCATCTTCGGACCGGTCCACAAAAGCATTCCATACTCTGTTTTTTTCGATTGAGGCAGGTGCTAGCCATGTTCCGTCAGAAAGAACCAGCATATGGTTTCTTACTGGACCTCTGCCGCCCTTGTCCCCTTCGACTAACTCTACAGCCTGAGTCCAAGTGCTCCCCCTATCTTCAGAATACATTACCCAGGTTTCCCAATCATCGATTTCCTTTCCCACTTTGAAATACAGATGAAGCCTCCCGTCCGGGGCATTAAAAAGTACAGGATTCCAATGGGCATCTTCCCTTACTTTGACCAACATTTTTGGAGGAGACCAACTGCCGGGACTGCCTTTTGAAAACCAAATCCCTACATCATCATCCTTCTCTCTGGTACCTGCAAACCAAACGATCATATAATTCCCTTCCCCCAGACTTTCGATGGAGGAAGCATGGCATTGGGCAAAAGGACGGTTATCCCCAAAGATGAATTCATCGGATACTACCTGTAAGTTGACATTCTGGGCAAAAGTCCCAAAGCAGAGGGAATAAAGGGATGCAAGAATAAGTTTTTTCATAGGTATTTTGAAATTGTACTTTTGAAGATACGAAAAATGAATAAATATGTATTTTCAAAAATACAAATATTTATTAAATTTGTACCTTTGAAGATACAATGGAATCATTAATATCAAGATATCAAAACCTTTTGAAGTCTATCAATTTGGACTTTAAAAGAAATCTCTACCATCAAATCAATTGGGAGGCAAGAGCAATATGTATCCTTGGCGCAAGGGGTACAGGTAAATCTACGCTTATGCTTCAATATTTGAAAGAGAATTTACCAGTAACCCAATCTCTTTATATTTCCTTGGATGACCTCTATTTCAAGCAGAATGATCTTGTTGAAGTAGCGGAGAGGTTTCTGCAGTTGGGAGGGAAGTATCTATTTTTGGATGAAGTGCACAAGTATGGGGATTGGCAGGCAGCGGTCAAAAACCTGTATGATTTTTATCCTGAATTGAAATTGGTTATCTCAGGTTCTTCCATACTCCCCCTTCAAAAGTCCCAAATTGACCTTAGCAGGAGACTGGTATACTATGAACTATCGGAATTGTCATTCAGGGAATACCTGGGACTTAAGCTTCAAATTGATATTCCTCCAATAGACTTTCTAAACCTCCTTCAGAATCATCAAGAAATTTCAAGCAAGGTAACGAATGTTTTACCGCATCCTTTAGCCCAGTTTGAACAATATTTGCATTACGGAGCTTACCCATTCTTCAAAGAAGGAGAAAAAGATTATATCACCAAAATCAACCAATTGATCAATGTCATTATTGATTATGACCTTCCCGAGGGCAAGGACATCTCCACGTCGACCCAGGCAAAACTGAAAAAGTTGCTTTATATCCTTTCAACCGCAGTCCCTTTTAGCCCGAACATTACCAAATTGGCAGAAAAAACCGAAACCACCAGACCAAGACTTTTGGAATTGCTGCATCTGTTGGAAACTTCAAGATTGATCAGGAACCTAAGAAATTCTTCCCATGGGGTCAGTATGATGAATAAGCCTGATAAAATCTTCCTGTCCAACACCAACCTCATTTACGCATTGGCACATGAAAATCAAAACAAGGGAAATGTTAGGGAAACATTTTTTTATAACCAATTGGCTAACAGTGGCCATTCCGTCACGTATCCTCAACAAGGTGATTTTTTGATCAATGACAGGTATGTATTTGAGGTTGGCGGCAAAAACAAAGACTTTTCCCAAATCGCAAACCTCCCCGATTCATTCATCGCTGCAGATGATTTGGAATACGGATTGGGCAATAAAATCCCATTGTATCTTTTTGGGTTTTTGTATTGAGGGATTACCCCTACTTTGTCATGTTTGGGAAAGGGCTAAAACCTGCCAGGTTTTATAACCTTTAAACTGTTAATCCTTTGCATGTACAGTTAATAAACCTGGTAGGTTTCTTTTAACAATGTTTAATTTGACAAAGTAGGGTTAGACTATTGCCTTAAAAAATTATTGTATGATCGCATTAACCGCTTAACCTCTTTGGATAATTGAGTTGATGTCCCGATTAGTTTCATGTTGATTTTCCAATAGATTCTAACACTTCATCTTTAAGGGATCCCAGATTTCTGGTTATAATTGACCAAATGATAGAATCATCAATATTGTCATAAGAATGAATTAATCTATTTCTCAGGCTAATTATATGCGAGGCATTTTTAAGCTTATTTGTTTTTGACTCCTTCAAAAACTTATTTACTGCTTCTCCAATAATTCCCAAATGGCGTTCTACTGCTCCTTTTGTCTTAAGGTCTTTTTGATATTCAGCAAATGACCCCAGATCCATAATAAATTCTTCAATTAGAGTAATTGAAGTAAAAATATCAGACAAAAACTTTTTCTCTTTTTCCGTCATAGATCAGTTTTTTTGTTCTGTCGATATTTGATTTGAGATATGGGTTTCGTATAGAATCTTCTGTCAATAGATCCACTTTTCTACCAAAAAGTACTTCGAGATTGTCCCACAAGGAAATTAATGCCTCTCCTCGATCAGCTGGATCGTCAATATCAATGGTAACTACAAGGTCAATATCGCTGGTTTTTGGATCAAAATGATCCGTAATGGATGAACCAAAAGCATAGATATTAGCAACTTTATGCGAGCGGCATAAGTCTATAAAGTCAATGTACCTTTCCTTTATCAGTGTCGATAAGTCCATTTTCAAATTTAGTAAATTTTTCCCGACAATTTCCGCCACTGACTTAGTACCCCACGCTTATATGTGTTAATTTGGAAGACCTAAAATTGACAATTGAGCATGTACATTATTTTTGATACCGAAACCACCGGATTACCAAGGAATTATAATGCCCCGATGACCGACTTGGACAATTGGCCACGATTGGTTCAGATTGCCTGGCAGCTTCATGATGCCAAAGGCAAGTTACTTTCCAACAACAATTTTATTGTCAGGCCGGAGGGTTTTACCATTCCCTACAATGCAGAAAAAGTACACGGGATATCCACGGCAAGGGCCAAGAAAGAAGGGCATGAATTGGAAAAAGTGCTGGCGATTTTTCATGAAGATGTAGAAAAGGCAAATTATTTAGTCGGGCATAACATCGGTTTTGATATCAATGTGGTGGGTTCTGAATTTTTGAGAAAGGGAGTTCCAATGAAACTTCGCGAAATGAAGGAATTGGATACCAAGGATATCTCTACGGATTTCTGTGCATTGCCCGGAGGTAAAGGTGGAAAATTCAAATGGCCTACCTTGACTGAACTTCACCATAAACTTTTTGGGAACGGATTCGCAGATGCCCACGATGCAGCATATGATGTGGATGCTACTGCCAAATGTTTCTTTGGACTGATTACCCAGAAGGTATTGGCACCTGCAAAAGGAGTGGAAGTATCTGAAGTCATTTACGAGGCTCCAAAACTGGACATTGCCAATTTTGCCAATGCCAAGGATGAACAGAAAATAGCTGCCAAAGACGTATTGAAAGCAGCGGGAACAGCGGATATATCCGATATGACGGATATGCCTTTTTCCCATTTGCATGTGCACACTCAATATTCCGTCTTGCAGGCTACCTCGGAAATCCCGGCTATGATTGCCTTGGCCAAGCAGATGAAGATGCCCGCCATAGCCATGACAGACCACGGCAACATGATGGCGGCATTTAATTTTGTAAAGACTGCATTGGCCCATGATATCAAACCGATCATAGGATGTGAATTTAACTTGACCAATGACAGAAATAATAAAAGCCAAAAAGACGATGGCTATCAAACTGTCCTTTTAGCAAAAAACAAAGCTGGTTACCATAACCTGGCCAAGTTGTCCTCCTATGCCAATATTCAGGGATATTACTACCTGCCCAGGATTGACAGGGTACTATTGGAACAGTATAAAGGAGATTTGATTGCCACTACTGGCGGACTTTGGGGAGAAATCCCTTACTTGATTTTGAATGTTGGGGATACTCAAGCTGAAGAAGCCTTTATTTGGTGGAAAGAGCAATTTGGAGAGGATTTTTATGTAGAGTTAAACAGGCATGGCATTCCTGAGGAGGAAAAGGTCAATGAGGTTTTACTCCATTTTGCTGAAAAATATGGTGTCAAATATTTTGCTGCAAATAACACCTATTACAACCATAAGGTAGATGCCAAGGCACATGATATTCTGCTTTGTGTAAAAGACGGGGAGTTGGTAGAGAAACCCAAAAAGTATGTAGGAAAACGTGGGAGGGAATTCCGCTATGGTTTTCCCAATGATGAATTCTACCTGAAGAGTCCCGAGGAGATGAAAAAACTCTTCGCAGATCTTCCTGAGGCAATTGCCTGTACCAATGAAATAGTCAATAAGATCGAAACCTATAAACTGGCAAGAGAAGTTTTGCTCCCCAAATTTGATATTCCTGAAGAGTTTAAAGATCCCATGGATGAGGAGGATGGGGGTAAAAGAGGTGAAAATGCCTACTTGAGATACCTCACGTATGAAGGAGCGAAAAAACGATATCCTGAACTTACTGAAGAAATCAGGGAAAGGCTAGACTTTGAATTGGCAACCATTGAAAATACCGGATATCCCGGATATTTTTTGATTGTTCAGGATTTTACAGGCGCTGCTCGGGAAATGGGCGTATCGGTAGGGCCGGGTAGGGGTTCAGCCGCTGGTTCAGCTGTCGCTTATTGTACAAGAATCACCAATGTGGATCCAATTGCTTATGATCTACTATTTGAGAGATTCCTGAATCCGGATAGGGTTTCCCTTCCCGATATTGATATTGACTTTGATGACGAAGGCCGTCAAAAAGTCATCGACTATGTGATCAATAAATATGGATCCAACCAAGTAGCTCAAATCATTACTTATGGTACCATGGCAGCCAAATCGGCGATCAGGGATACGGCAAGGGTTTTGAACTTACCTTTATCCGAAGCAGATAAATTGGCCAAATTGGTACCGGATATCAAATTGAAAGCACTTTTTGATCTGACAAAGGATCGGGCAAAGTTAGCCGACAAACTCAAAGGAAACGGGGAGGATTTGGGTAAGGCCGATGAGCTTATCCGTATTTCCAAAGGGCATGATGAACTGTCCAAAACCATCAATCAAGCTACCATACTTGAAGGCTCCGTAAGGAATTTGGGGATTCATGCCTGTGGTGTTATCATCACACCTGGAGATATAACAGATTATGTTCCTGTGGCATTGGCCAAGGATTCTGATATGGTATGTACACAGTTTGATAACTCAGTGGTGGAAAGTGCCGGTCTGTTGAAAATGGATTTTTTGGGTTTGAAAACCCTGACACTGATCAAAGATGCTGTCAGGATTGTCAAGCAAAGGCATGGGATTGAACTTGATCCGGACAGTTTTCCTATGGATGACGTCAAGACATATGAGTTATTTCAAAGGGGTGAAACAGTTGGTATTTTTCAATATGAATCTCCAGGGATGCAAAAGCACATGAGGGATCTTAAGCCTACGGTTTTTGGGGATTTAATTGCCATGAATGCTTTGTATAGACCCGGCCCATTGGCCTACATTCCTTCATTTATCAAAAGAAAGCATGGCACAGAACCAATTGCGTATGACCTTGAGGATATGAAGGAATACCTTGAGGAAACTTATGGCATCACTGTCTATCAGGAACAGGTGATGTTGCTTTCTCAAAAGCTGGCTGGTTTTACCAAAGGTGAGGCAGATGTCCTCCGTAAAGCAATGGGGAAAAAGCAGAAGGATGTTTTGGATAAGATGAAACCCAAGTTTGTCGAGCAAGCCGCATCAAAAGGACATGATGCCAAAAAACTGGAAAAAATCTGGACGGATTGGGAAGCTTTTGCTTCCTATGCATTCAATAAATCCCACTCGACCTGTTACGCTTGGATTGCTTATCAAACTGCCTACCTCAAAGCCCACTACCCTGCGGAGTATATGGCTTCGGTGTTGAGCAACAACATGAATGACATTACCCAAGTGACGTTCTTTATGGAAGAATGCAAGCGTGGTGGAATAGCAGTATTGGGACCTGATATCAATGAGTCTAACAGTGGATTCACTGTCAACAAAGAAGGTCAGATTAGATTTGGTCTTGCGGCAATCAAAGGTGCTGGAGGAGCTGCAGTGGAGGCAATTATTGCCGAAAGAGAGAAATCAGGTACTTACAAGAATATCTTTGAGTTTTGTAAAAGAGTCAATTCAAGGGCAGTCAACAAAAAAACCTTAGAGGCATTGGCGATGGCAGGAGGTTTTGATTGCTTTCCTGAGCACCACAGAAGGCAATATCTGGAGGCGGCTGATGGAGATGCCAATTTGCTGGAAAAGGCAGTTAAATATGCTCAGAAGGTACAACAGGAAGCGGATAGCTCACAGGTGAGTTTATTCGGTGGTGGTGCCGGTATGGAAGTGCCGCTACCTTCTGTGCCCCCTCTTGAACCTTTCAGTCAGTTGCAACAACTCAACATTGAAAAGGAAGTGGTCGGTCTATATATTTCAGGGCATCCTTTGGATCAGTTCAGGGTAGAAATAGAATCCTTTACCAATACACCCATGACGGAATTTCCTGATATGGATTCATTGAGGAAGAAAGGTGAAATCAAAGCAGCAGGGATGGTAACCACTTTTGCCCATCGGACCACAAAAACAGGAAAACCTTTCGGTACGCTGACCATGGAAGATTACCATGGCGGACATACCTTCTTTTTATTCGGCGAGGATTATATCCGGTTCAAAGAATATTTTATGACGGGATGGTTTTTGTACCTTACAGGTTCTGTACATCCCAATAAATGGAAGGAAAATGAGTTTGAATTCAAGATCAACACCATTTTATTGCTCAATGAGGTGAGGGGCAAAATGATCAAAGGGTTGCGGGTCAATATTGACTTAGATGACCTGACTCTGGATCTGATGGAAAAATTGGAGACGATTACCCAAAAGTATAAAGGCGAAGCAAAGTTGTATATCAATGTCATTGACAGCAAGGAAAACATTACTTTGGACTTGATGTCTAAAAAATTCACAGTAGATCCCTCTAATGAAATGATCAATGATTTGGGGCAGATTCCGGAAGTGGTTTATCAAATTTTATAGTATCAAATTCATGCCACGACTTTGAGTCATGGTATGAATAGTCTTGGTATAAATTTAAATATGTGCCATAGATTTTATCAATCATATTTAATCCAGTTGAGGAACTTATTAGCAGTGAATACACTTACCTACTATATTTAGAAATTCAAGAAACAAATTAAAAATATATTACAATGGCAAAAGCAATAGAAATTACTGACGCAAATTTTAAGGAAATAATGAATTCTGACCAGCCCATCTTGGTCGATTTTTGGGCAGAATGGTGTGGCCCCTGTAAGATGATCGGACCCTTGGTAGAAGAATTGGCCGGAGATTACGATGGCAAAGCCATCATCGGCAAAGTTGATGTAGACGCTAACCCTGGTGTTGCACAACAATTCGGCATCAGAAGTATCCCCACCCTTTTGTTCTTCAAAGGTGGTGAAATCGTGGACAAACAGGTTGGAGCAGTTCCAAAAGCTGTATTGGCCCAAAAACTTGACGCACAATTATAATATTTGAATATTTCAAGTAGTAGCCACAAAGATTCATTCTTTGTGGCTATTTTTATTTTTAACCAAATTCAATTTAATGAAAGAGGTACAGATCGGGCTGGAAGAATTTCTGGAATTGAGGAAAACAGCACCCATTATAGATGCAAGAAGCGAAATGGAGTACGGGAAAAGCCACATTCCCGGAGCCATCAACTTGCCCATTCTGAATAATGAGGAAAGAAAAATAATTGGGACTACCTACAAGCAGCAAGGAAATCAGCAGGCAGTCATAGAAGGTTTTGAGCTTGTTGGTCCGAGATTCCATTTGATTATCAAAAATGCTTTAGATCTTTTTCCGGAGAGAAAAGTATTGATTTATTGTTGGCGAGGTGGAATGAGAAGTGAGATACTTTCTTGGTTATTGGGAATGGCTGGTTTTGAAATTTTCCGATTAAAAGGAGGGTATAAGTCTTATCGTACATATACTTATGTGACCGTCAGGGAAAAAAGGGATTTTTTGACTCTAGGTGGGAAAACAGGTGTGGGCAAAACCAGACTTTTAAAATTGCTTAAGGAATCAGGAGAGCATGTTATAGATCTTGAATCCCTCGCAGGACATAAAGGATCGTCTTTTGGAGGGATTGGAATGCGTCCACAGCCAAGTATTGAGCAATTTGAGAATCTTTTAGCTGAAGAGTTTTTTAAAATCCCAAAGGGAGCTACTATATGGATTGAAAATGAAAGTAGGAGAATAGGCAAAGTGATTCTTGCAAATGAATTGTACGCATCAATTATAAATGCTCCTTTGGTTGAAATCCATAAATCTTTGGTTCAAAGGATATCACATATACAAGAGGAATATGCTTCATTGCCAAAGGGTGATCTTATTGCTGCGGTTGGTAGACTTCAAAAAAAACTGGGAGGTCTGAGGACTTCAGAATCCATTGAGGCAATCCAAAACAATCAGCCCGAAGTTTGGATTAATTATTTACTTCAATATTATGATAAGTCTTATGATTTTGACCTTGAAAAAAACCAAAGAGATCAAATAGTAAAACTGGACTTGAGCAATGAAAATCAAGAAGGCGCTATAGAAAAGCTTTTAAATATTAAGACTAAAAGGTAAATGGAAGACCAAGTAATCAAACTAACCCAATTCAGTGAGGGTTCGGGCTGTGGCTGCAAAATCCCTCCTGCAGTTCTGGACAGTATCCTAGCCAATAGAAAAACTGTTGATTTGCTAGACCCCAAACTTTTGGTTGGAAACTCCTCAAAGGACGACGCAGCTGTTTATCAGATCAGCGAAGATTTAGCCATGATCAATACAGTTGATTTTTTTACCCCAATTGTTGATGATGCTTTTGATTTTGGAAGAATTGCAGCTGCAAATGCTTTGTCCGACGTGTTCGCGATGGGAGGGAAGCCGGTTTTTGCCAATGCAATTTTGAGTTGGCCTGTAGAAAAAATAGATCCATTACTGGCAGGAGAAGTATTGGAAGGAGGGCGGGAGATTTGTCATTTGGCTGGAATCCCTTTGGCGGGGGGTCATAGTATCGCTGCAAAAGATCCAATCTTTGGGCTGTCAGTCAATGGGATCGTTCATCCGAAGAATATCAAAACCAATATGGGTGCTCGTGAAGGAGATTTGATTTATATCACCAAGCCATTGGGGATTGGCATATTGGCTACGGCATTGAAAAGGGATAAAATCAAGTCAGCGGATTACGCAAGCATGATCCAACATGCTACCCAAATCAATACCATTGGAAAGGATTTTGGCAATTTGAATTTTGTCCATGCCATGACCGATGTGACAGGTTTCGGGATTTTGGGACATTTGATGGAAATGGCAGAAGGAGCAGGGCTTACGGCAAACATCCAAGGAAGTGGTATTCCATTGATCGATGGTGTGCAGGAATATATTTCACAGTTTATTTTCCCTGACAATACTTACAGAAACTGGAATGCCTACAGTAGCAAATCGGAAGGCATTATCGGGATGGAGTTGGTAAAATTCTGCGATCCTCAGACCAATGGAGGCTTATTGGTCGCTGTGGAACCTGGATTTCAAAAAGAGTTTGAAGCTATATTGGAAAAACAAGAACAAAAAGCATGGCTGATTGGGGAGTTTTATGCCCAATCAGCCGTCAGTGTAAAGGTCCTTTAGTCAAGGACTTTTACTTTGATATTTCTGTAATAGATCACGCTTTCGGGGTCATGTGCTTGCAATGCAAAAGTGCCTCTATCAATTTTCTTTTCACCTGCATTTTCTGGTCTGTTCTTGTCTTCTGACTCAATGTATTCCATAACAGTTTTACCGTTTATTTTCACAGTTACATGGTCTCCTTTGACTATGATGTGTTCGGTATACCATTCCCCATCTTTTACATAGACTTCTTTTACATCATTGAAGGAATATAAACTGCCTGTCTTTCTCCAATCACTGTGACTTTGGTTTACCTGAACTTCATAACCTTTGTCCGGCCAACCGGTTTCTTGGTATTTGGTATGGAAAAAAATTCCTGAATTGGCTTTGGGCATGGTTTTTACTTCAGCACTGAATTCAAAATTTTTGAAATCTGCATTGTTGACTTCCCCAACATAAAAAGCGTGGGCACGTGGGCCGTCTATTTTGATCTCTCCATTCACCACAGTAAAGGAGGATGGATTTTCTGAAACTTTCCAACCGTCAAGATTTTTTCCGTTGAACAATGGAAACCAACCATCCTCTTGGGCGAAGACCACCGTAGAGAAAAGGATTAAAGTAAATAGGCCTAAGAATCGTTTCATGATTTGATTTGGTTTTAGGGTTTAAGTTTTGATTTTTTTATTTAATTAGAATCACGATGGTGATGTTTATTGATAGTTATTCAACTTTTGGCAACAGGGAGACTCCTCCGGAAACAATAAATTTCATCATGTCAGCGCTCTTTACATTTTTCAAGATACGCACATTTTCTTGAGGTACCAGATATAAATTACCTGAGAAATTATAACTATGTGGGAAGTAAATGGCTACAAGATTTTCTTCTTCCAAAACAGAAAGGTCATCCTGAGTGATAAATCCCAGCCTTGACATTCCCTCAGAAAGTTTTACGATCACTGGGATATTGAATTTTTTCTTGTCCCCAACAAAAGCAGACATTAGGTCTTTAATACTGGTATAAAGGATATTAATTAATGGGATTTTAAATACCCATCTTTCAAATATTTCAAATAGAGGTTTTGTGATAAAGATACTTGCCAAAAAACCAACAAAAGTGATAAAGGCCAGCATGATTAAAATCCCCAATCCCGGAATGGGAATGGGTAATATCCCATCCAAAAACTGAATGATCAATACTATCACATAAATGGTCAGGGCAATTGGAACCACAAAAAGTAGCCCTCTGAAGAAATAGGTAAGGAATCTTTTGTATGTAAAGGCCATAAATTGATTTTTAGATATGTAAAAATAGACAATCAGGAGATATATTCCTGAATTGGGAAGGTTACTTTCTTCTGGACTTAAAGATAAGTTTAAGGAAATATTTTATTTGTAAAAATGAACACACTGTTTGTAAACTAAAAATAACAAAAAAGCCCCGGAATTTCTTCCAGGGCTTAATTTTTTATTTATGACAAATTATAAATCAATTCCCATAAAGGACATAAATGCGATCCCCATTAATCCTGTCAAAAGCATGGTGATGCCCAAGCCTTTCAGACCATTAGGAACATTGGAATATTTCAGTTTTTCACGAATTGCAGCCAGGGCAATGATTGCCAAAAAGAAACCTGTTCCTGAACCAAAACCATAAACTGTCGCTTCAGCTAAAGTATAGTCTCTTGTGGCCATAAATAGAGAACCACCTAAAATGGCACAGTTTACTGCAATCAGAGGAAGAAATATTCCCAATGCACCATAAAGAGCAGGGGCAAATTTTTCAACAACCATTTCTACCAACTGCACCATGGCAGCGATAATGGCTATGAACATAATAAACCTTAAAAAGGAAAGATCGATTGTGGCAAAAGATTCGCCTAACCAGGATAACCCACCTTCTTTTAAAATAAATTCATTCAAAAGCCAGTTGGTTGGAACAGTTACCGTCAGTACGAAAATAACTGCAGCACCCAAACCTAAAGCCGTACTCACTTTTTTGGAAACTGCCAAAAATGAGCACATTCCCAAAAAGTAAGCGAAAACCATGTTTTCAATAAATATTGATTTTATAGCTAAATTAAATAATTCCATGTCTGTCTTTAGTTATTAATGTTCAACATAACCGGTTTTGGTACGCTGTACCCAAATGATCAGTCCTAAGATAATAAATGCTCCAACTGGAGATACCATCAAGCCATTTGTCGCTAAATTGAAATCTTCTCCAAATAACCCTGATATCGCATCATAGATGGGTACACCAAACAAAGACCCTGACCCAAGTAATTCTCTAAAGAATGCTACTGCCAGAATAATCCATGCGTAACCCAATGCAGAACCGAAACCATCTAAAATTGAATCATATGGTTTATTTCCCAAAGCAAATGCCTCGAGACGTCCCATTACGATACAGTTTGTAATGATCAATCCTACAAAAACAGAAAGCTCTTTGTACATGTCAAAAGCAAAAGCTTTTAAAAACTCATTTACCAAAGTTACCAATGTGGCTACTACAGCGAGTTGTACAATAATCCTTACCCTGGTCGGGATAGTATTCCTTAATAATGAAATGGTAAGGTTGGCCATTACAATAACAAATATTACTGATATAGCCATAACCAATGTAGGTTGCAGCTGGGTAGTAACGGCTAAGGCTGAACAAATCCCCAATACCTGTATGGTAATTGGATTGTCGTCAATTAATGGATCGGTTACTAACTTTTTTCTTCTTTTTGACAGAAGCGCCTCTTCGGGCTTTTTTACTTCTGCAACTTGTGCTGTTTCTGTACTCATTATTTTAAAGATGAAACGTTCTTAATCAATTTAAAGCGGCAATTTCTGTTTTGGCGGATTTTTGCTTTTCCATGTAAGCAATATAATAGTTGAGATAATTCTTCAACATATCGTTGACTCCATTAGCTGTAATTGTTGCGCCTGACAATCCATCTACTTTATGTTTATCTGAAGAATAATCTCTTCCCTCTCCTTTTTGCATATAGACAGATTGAAGTTCTCCGGATTCATCAAAAATCTCCTTTCCTTGATAGCGTTGTTGAATTCCTTGATTGGTAATCCTCGCTCCTAATCCCGGTGTTTCTCCTTTATGGGAGAATGTCACGCCTTCAATGGTATTCAGATCAGTTTGAAGTGCAAGGTATCCCCAGATTTCATCCCAAAGGCCTGAACCATAGACTGGAAAAACATAAGACTCAACATCTTCTGGATTTCCGTCAGCATGATACATAAATATAGGGAAAAGCCTGTTTTCTGGAGCCATTTTATAGTTCTTGGCTACATTGACTTTCTCGGCCACGATGGGATTTCCATCGGCATCATTTTCCACTTCCAGGCCTTCAATATTCACTACCTTAGATGCGATTCTGTTTTCGTAGAATGAAAGTACTTCTTCGGGATTCATGGCACTGAGTTTTTCAGGTTCCAATACCGCACCTAAAATTTGCTTCTTGGTATCTAATTCCTCTGCTTTTTTCTGAAGAGGTCCCAATACCTGAGAAGTTCCTGACAACAACAATCCCAAAACTACTGTGAGGATTATTGAAAATGTGATGATATAAGCGTTAGACTGTTGCACGTTGTAACCTCCTGTTCTTATTTGCTTTAACTATATAATAATCAATTAATGGGGCGAAGACGTTCATGAAAAGAACGGCAAGCATTATACCCTCCGGATAAGCTGGGTTAGTAACCCTAATGATGACAGTAAGTACACCAATCAGCAATCCATAAATCCATTTTCCAGTTTCTGTCTGTGCAGCTGAAACTGGGTCAGTTGCCATGAATACGATACCGAATGCAAGGCCTCCAACTACCCAATGGTACTCTGGACCCATAGCCATGTATTCATTTACTGCAAAAAGGTTCATGATGAAACCCATGATATAGGCTCCTGCAAATCCACTCACAATGATCTTCCAGCTGGCAACTCCTGTTCCAATCAATATCAATGCACCTATTAAGGCCATCAAGGTGGATGTTTCACCAATTGAACCTGGAATCCAACCCATAAACATATTAGAAAGACTGTAAATTCCATCTCCTAAGGCAGTATTATGTTCTGCTAATGCCTGAGTAACCGGGTCTCCGTCCACACCTGCATTATACGCAACTGCTAAAGCTGTCGCTCCAGAGAAACCATCCACAGCGGCCTTATCTCCTAGATAGGTCCAAACCTGATCTCCAGAAATTTGTGCAGGGTAAGCAAAGTATAGAAATGCCCTTGCAGTCATGGCGACATTTAGGATATTCATCCCTGTTCCACCAAAAACTTCCTTTGCAATCACTACAGCAAATATAGTGGCTAACGCAACCTGCCACAAAGGCAATGTTGCAGGCACAACCAAAGGAATCAACATACCCGTAACAAGAAAGCCTTCATTGATAGGGTGTTTTCTGATTACCGCAAATCCTGCTTCAACTAATCCTCCAGCTGCATAAGCTACGATTACGATTGGAAGAACCAATTCAAGTCCAATTAGTAACTTTGGTCCAAAATCTTCCCACAATCCTGCCGTTTGGCCTGTGGCGAGAAAATGCTGATGTCCTGTATTGTAAATACCAAATAATAAACACGGGATCATTGCAATTACTACCGTGATCATCATCCTTTTAAGGTCGATGGCATCTTTTACTTGAGCACCCTTTATACCGTTGGTGTGCTTTGGCGAAAACAAAAATGTTTCACCAGCCTCAAAAGCATAATAAAGGCCCTCTAATTTTCCTCCTTTGTGAAAAAGAGGTTTCTGCTTATCTAACAGATCTCTTAGAAATTTCATATTGATTAACTGTATTGAATTAAATCTATCCCTTTTCTAACTATTTCCTGTACTGGGTGTTTGGAAACATCTACAAATTCGCACAATGCAAGATCTTCTTCCACTATTTCATATATCCCCAATTCTTCCATTTCATCAAAGTCCTCAGCCATGATGGCTTTAAGGAGATAGACAGGCAAGATGTCCATAGGAGTTACACTTTCAAATACGCCTGTTTGTACAAATGCCCTTTCCTCTCCTCTAACGTTCGTATCCAAAACAAATTCTTTTTTGGGACTAAGAAACGACAGAAGACCCAATGCTCTATGATAGCTTAATTTTTCTGCAGTAGGCTTCATCCAGCCCAGAAACTCGTAATATTCACCTTCAGGCAACATGGTAATTTGATTATCATAATAACCCAAATATCCATCTTTATTGATTTTTTCGCCTGTAAGGACATTTCCGGAAACTATTCTTGTTTCAGGTGCAAGGTCGGACTTTGCATCAGTTCCAATATTACCGTTTACAAAAGTGTCCACACAAGCACCAATAAATGTTTTGGTGTAAGCAGCTTTTTTTGCTCTCGAACCAGTAATGGCAATCACTTTTGAAGCATCGTAATGTCCTTCAAGAAATAACTTGCCGATTTGTACAACCCCATAAGGCTTTACTGTCCAAACAATGTCATTCTTATTAATTGGATCAAGATGGTGTATCTGGACTCCTACATTTCCTGCTGGATGAGGTCCACTGAATTTATTGAGCTCAGCACCATTCAAATTGGCATAAACTGAGGGCAATTCTGTATCGGCGCTTACATTTAAGTGGACTTTCCCGGATGTGAGTTTTCCAAGAATATCAATTCCTGCTTGGAAATATTTTTCTTCTCCACTCAATAAAAATCCGTAATCAGGCGCTAGAGGATGAGTATCAAATCCTGATATAAAAATAGATTTTGGGTTGTCATCAGGATTGGCTACTACGCCAAATGGCCTTTGAATTAATTGAGGCCAAACACCACCTTTTGTCATTTGGTTGATTGCATCTTCCCTGGTTAGGGATTTTATCGTGGATTCAGAGAATTTATCGAACGATTCATAACTGATTTCTGAATCAGCGAGAATCTTTATTTCCAATAATTTTCTTCTATCTCCTCTTTTGATCTCTACAATTTCTCCGGAAACTGGTGCAACATATTGAACCTTTTCCATGGATTTGTCGAACAAAATCGGAGTTCCCGCTTTTACAACGTCTCCCTCGTTTACAGTAACTTTTGGCCTCAGCATCCCGATGAAATCGGTAGGCTTGATTGCAAAAGTCTTGGACGGCTTGAAGTCTGCAAGCTGTTTTTCAGCTTTGCCTACGAGCTTAATATCGAATCCTTTCTTAAGCTTTACTGTTTTTGACATATGATTTTTGAACTGTATGGTCTTTTGAAAAACGCCTCAAATCTAATAAAATAGATCAGTTATAAGAAGATAATTTTGGGAATATTTGTGAGGTTGATCACCGACTATTTGGATTATTTTTTCAATTAATCATTAATTATTCTCCAAAATAAGGTTTTCTTCCATGGATTTTAGATGTTTCATCACCTGTTCCATCAGCCACATAGGAGTTGAGGTCGCCCCACAGATGCCCACTCTGTCATTCGAATTGAGCCAAATTGGATCAATTTCCGTTTCGTTCTCTACGAAATAACTTCTTTCATTGACTCCTTTGCAAACTTGAAACAATGCTTTCCCATTTGAACTTTTTTTACCTGAAACAAAAATGATTATATCATTCTCTTTGGCAAAATTTGCGAGTTGTGGTTCCCTGTTCGAAACTTGACGGCAAATGGAATCATTGGCATTAAAATCCAATTCATTTAGAATTCCTTTTTCGTTCTTGATTTTTTCTTCTATTTTGGACTTGAGCTCATAAAAACCCTTAGTGCTTTTGGTCGTCTGACTGAAAAGGGTCACAGGCTTTGCAAAATCAATTTTTTCCAAATCTTTGTCCTCCATGACCACAATGGCTTTTTCCAATGTTTGTCCGGTCAAGCCAATTACTTCTGCATGTCCTTTTTTTCCATAAATGACAATTTGGCCATTTTCTTTTTCCATTTTATCAAATGCTGTCTTCACCCGGTGCTGCAGCTTTAGTACCACCGGACAGGAAGCATCTATGAGTTCGATGTTGTTTTCAATAGCCGTCCTGTAGGTTTCAGGTGGCTCTCCATGAGCCCGGATCAGTACCTTGCAATCATTCAATTCCTGCAATTGATCTCTATCAATTACAATTAGACCTTTTTCGGAGAGTCTTTTAACCTCCATATCATTATGGACTATGTCTCCGAGGCAATAAAGTCTATCAGAGCTTTCCATTTCGTCTTCGGCCATTTTGATGGCAAACTCTACCCCAAAACAATAGCCTGAATTTTTATCAATGGTTACTTCCATATTCGTTATAATAAGTGCCGATTCTTACTTTGGCCAATTCCACAATTTGATTTACCTGTTCCTCAAAGTCAAGGTTACTTGTATCTAATGCTATAGCGTCTTTAGCCTTTAAAAGAGGACTTTCCTTTCTATTGGAATCAGTTTTGTCTCTTTCTGAAAGGTTTTGTAAGATTTTATCCAAATCAACCATATCACCTTTTTCCATCAATTCTTTTTGGCGTCTCTTTGCTCTGATATTTAGGTCAGCTGTCATAAAAACTTTCAATTCGGCATTTGGGAACACAACGGTAGAAATATCCCTACCATCCATTACCACACCTTTATTTCTTCCCAAATGCTGTTGTTGTGCCACTAAAGCAGTTCTCACTTCTTTGATTTTACTGACTTCACTGACATATTCAGAAACTTTCATGCTTCGGATCTCAGCTTCTACATTTTCGTCATTGAGAAAGGTCTCTTGTTTCCCGTTCTCCTGATTGATATGAAAAGATATCCGAAGGCTTTCAAGGTTCTTCTCAACATCCTCTGTGTTTGAAAGTGTTACATGGTTATTTAAAAAATGAAGGGTTGCAGCACGGTACATTGCTCCTGAATCAATATAAGTATAATTCAAAATTTTAGCTACCGCTTTGGCAGTGGAGCTTTTGCCACATCCTGAATATCCATCTATAGCAATTACAATTTTTTGCATCTAATATAAGTAACCCTGGCATTATTTAATTTCAGGCGCAAATATAGTAGTTTTAAATCTAAATCCTTTGACAAAAAGATGTATTCCGCTTTCTTGTAAGGGTAATTCATTTTCCTGTTGAAATTTGAAAATAAATAATTTAAAACCTGTATTTTATGAGTGTTTTTAGTATTTCAGGACAGTTTGTTGATATTCTAGATAAAACCATTTACTGTATCGAAGTCCAAATTGAAAAAGGTGCAATTGTTTCCATTCAGATGATTAGAGAGGATAAAACTTTGCCTTTTATTTTGCCAGGTTTTATAGATGCCCATGTACATATTGAGTCTTCTATGCTGGTTCCATCAGAGTTTGCAAGATTGGCTGTGCCCCATGGCACTGTTGCCACTGTCTCTGATCCTCATGAAATCGCGAACGTCTGCGGTATGGAAGGAGTGAACTACATGATTGATAACGGGAAGCAGGTTCCTTTCAAGTTTTATTTTGGAGCTCCGTCCTGTGTTCCGGCTACTCCATTTGAAACAGCAGGAGGGGAGATTACGGTAAAAGACATACATGACCTATTGGAAAGAAAAGAAATCAGCTATTTGGCTGAAATGATGAACTGGCCCGGTACTGTCAATAAAGATCCAATCGTCATGGAGAAGATTGCTTTGGCCAAAAAATACGGGAAACCTGTGGACGGACATGCCCCCGGTCTGAAAGGAGAATTGGCTGCAAAATATGCTTCTGCGGGAATCACAACAGATCATGAATGTTTCACCATGGAAGAAGCCTTGGATAAAATCCATTTAGGAATGAAAATCGCCATCAGAGAAGGTAGTGCTGCCAAAAATTTTGAAGCTTTGATTGACCTTATTGATGATTACCCTGATATGATCATGTTTTGCTCGGATGACAAGCATCCCGATAACCTTGCCCTAAGCCATATCAATGAATTGGTAAAAAGAGCCGTAGCCAAAGGGAAAGATGTTTTTGATGTGTTAAAAGCTGCATGTATAAACCCTGTTCAACATTATAATATGGAGGTAGGTCAGTTAAAGGTTGGAGACCCTGCCGATTTTATTGTGGTGGAGGACCTGAAAGACTTCAAGGTAATCCAAACCTTCATTGATGGGCAAAAAGTTGCTGAAAATGGCAAGACATTAATCCGAAAGGTCAACAATGAAATCATCAATAATTTTAATACCAATAAAAAAGAAATCGAAGAATTCAGGCTTCCCGCAAAAGGGAATAAAGTAAGGCTAATTGAAGCTTTGGATGGCCAATTGATAACCCCGGAAGTACATGGTGACATATTGGTTAATGATGGCTTTGCCCAATCCAATCCCGAATCGGATATATTAAAAATCACCGTTGTCAACAGGTATGAGGATGTTAAGCCAGCAATGGCATTTATCAAAAATTTTGGTTTGAGGGAAGGTGCTATTGCCTCTTCTGTTGGTCATGATTCGCATAATATCATTGCAGTTGGTGTGGATGATGATTCCATTTGTAGGGCAGTGAATTTATTGATTGAAAAAAAAGGTGGGGTATCGGCAGTAAGCAAGGAGGAAGAAATGGTATTAGCCCTTCCCGTGGGTGGAATTATGTCCAATGAGGATGGGTATCAAGTAGCAGCGGCTTATACCAAAATAGACCAAATGGCAAAAAAGATGGGGTCAACACTTCAGTCTCCTTTTATGACATTGAGTTTTATGGCTTTGTTGGTGATTCCTGATCTTAAACTCAGCGATAAAGGATTGTTTGATGGGCAAAAGTTTGAGTTTGTGGATGTTTTTTTGCGTTGATTCGAAGATGCGGGAAAAATTAAAAATATTTTATTCAAAATTTTATTTTAGTATAGTCCAATTTATTGTTTGATTATTTTGTGATTTCTATGGGTCTTAATCTGTTTTTGAAGGTCTTTTGAATATAAGCAGCGTAAGTGCTAAACCTTGTAAAACTTTGTAAACCTATACCTTACACAAGAAGTTTGTACTTTAGTGAAATAAACCCAAATATAAATCAGAAGTATAATTATGATGAATTTTAAGCTCAACGAAAATCAAGTGATGATTGCTCAGATGGTCCGTGATTTTGGAGCAAAGGAGATCACTCCTTTCAGAAAAGAATGGGACGACAATCAACACTTTCCCAAGGACCTTTTTAAAAAACTTGGAGAACTCGGTCTCATGGGAGTTCTTGTTCCTACTGAGTATGGCGGGTCAGGGTTCAGCTATTTTGAATATGTGACTGCTATTGCAGAATTGACCAAATTGGATCCATCGGTTGGGCTTTCTATGGCTGCCCATAATTCCCTTTGCACCGGACATATTATGATGTTTGGCAATGAAGCGCAAAAGAAAAAGTATCTGCCAAAATTGGCTACCTGTGAATTTTTGGGAGCTTGGGGTTTGACTGAACCCAATACCGGTTCGGATGCAGGGAATATGCGGACCGTAGCTGTAAAAGATGGGGATCATTATATCATCAATGGTGCAAAGAACTTTATCACGCATGGCGTTTCAGGTGATGTTGCTGTTTTGATTGCAAGAACAGGCGAGGTAGGGGATTCCCATGGGATGACAGCATTTGTGATTGAGAAAGGCACTCCCGGATTCAAAGGTGGAAGAAAAGAGGACAAGCTTGGTATGCGTGCTTCTGAGACAGCCGAGATGATATTTGAAGATTGCCGGGTTCATGAAAGCCAGGTCTTGGGAGAGGTGGGAGATGGATTTATACAGTCCATGAAAATATTGGATGGCGGAAGAATATCCATCGCGGCCCTTTCCCTGGGAATAGCCGAGGGGGCTTTGGAAGCTTCTATTCAGTATTCCAAAGAGCGGCATCAATTCAATAAACCAATCAACAGTTTCCAGGGTATTTCTTTCAAGCTTGCAGATATGGCAACTCAAGTGGAAGCTGCAAAATTACTGACTTTCAAAGCTGCGGATCTTAAGAACCGGGGTGAAAAAGTGACTTTGGCAGGTGCCCAGGCCAAATATTTTGCTTCCGAAGTAGCTGTAAGTGTTTCTAATGAAGCAGTACAGATTTTTGGAGGTTATGGCTTTACCAAAGATTATCCGGTGGAGAAATTTTATAGGGATTCTAAGTTGTGTACCATTGGTGAAGGAACTTCTGAGATTCAAAAGATTGTGATTTCAAGGGAAGTGTTGAAGTAATTGAAACTTTCCCAAAGTTAGAAACTTTGGAAAAGTTTCTTTTAAAACAATGGCCCCCTCGCAAAATGTACTTTCAGGTCATTTGCTTTTCTAATCCCGAAAAGACTGCATAAAACCCCCTTTTCATAAAAAGTCGGATACAAAGGTCTTATGCCGGGTTTCACGCCGATGCCTGTGTCTTCACAGGCATTCTTTATCCTAAATTGAATTAGATGGATAAAATATTAATTTGGCTAAAGCCTTGGGAGAATAGGGTCTCCTGTAATCGTCCAGCTAAAGCAGGATGGCATTTCACCAGATAGATTTGTTATTTTTTCCTTTTGATTTTTGAAGGGTTTTGTCTCGTATCAAAAACATCAGCAATTTTAATCAACTTCTTTTTCTCGTCAATTGAATAGATGATTTTGTAGTTTTTAAATAACAAATATCGGTAGATAATTGGTCGTTCCTTTAAAAATTCCTCAACTTGACCAATGAATGGTGTTCTTTTCAATTTGTTCGGGACTTTAATAATTTGACGGATATGCTTGGCAGCAAAACTTAAACTTGATTCTTTAGCATAATAATCAAAAATTTCGTCCAATTGTTTTTCTGCAAATTCAGACCAAATGACTTTCATCTATTCATTTATTGAAATTTTTCCAAAAGTTCATCACTACTTTTGAACATTCCTTTTTTAAAATCCAGTTCAGATATTTCAATCCTGTTATTTAGTCCCTCTTGTTCAAATGGAGAATGAGAAATTCCATTCAATTCCTCTTTTTCTTTATTCAATAATTTTTCAAGTTTTGAAATTGCCTTCTCATTCTGAAGTTTTAAAAACTCCTGTACAAATTTGATTTTTCTGCTTTCTATATTCATTGGAATTTAACTTTTACCAAATTTACATAAAATTCAGTAAATGGAATTTATTTGGCTAAAGCCGAGAGAAAACAATAGTCTTCTCTAATCGTCCAGCTAAAGCAGGACGCAATTCATTGTTCCTTCAACTTTCATCCTTCTGCCGTCCTTTCTCCCTTCTCCTACCTCTCCACCCTGATCTGCCTTCTGATCACACCGCCTTTATAATGAATATGAAGGTAATATAACCCATTTTTCTGTTTCCCGGTATCTATGGTTTACAGTAAAGAGATGTGATATCCCTACATGCGTACCCTTTTCAAGAGTAATCTTAAAGCCATATTATTTCAATTTTAGGTTCAGGGATTTCAACAGGTAAGGTGACAAATGCAAATTTGAATACATTAGCTTCTTGAAACATCGTTTCAATAATTTCAATTTCAATTTTGAATTGCTTGTCACAGTTTTCAATAAGTTTAATCTCCTGTATAAATGGGAAAGAATTCCTTGGAGGCACTTTGATGACTATTACATAACTTGTGTTAAAATCAACTTCGGGATTGTCCGGTAAACATTCTGAAAAAACCTTGTATTGTTCTTCCTTTGTGACTTTCCGGACTCCATCTTCATCCAATCCCAATTCGGAATTTTTAAGGCATGTACCTTCATATACCCAAAACGAATCCGATTCTATTTCTTGACCTATACAATCCTCCGGACCGGGCGAATTGACACATGCCAAACAGAACAACAAAATGACAATCTTGATGTATCTTGGGCTAGATTTCAATAAAGTTGATTTATCAGTTGTTCTGCAATACATGAGTTAAATTGTTATTAATGCTGGAAAATTTAAAATTGATTTTTATGCCAGTACGAATTTAACTTTCAATCTGCTACAATTTAAAGCCAATTATTTTCAAAAAGAATAATTAGTTTAAAAACGGTTAAGAAATTAAGTGTGGTTGATCGGGGTTTTAAAGGTAATGTAACATCTTGATAAGTTGTATTTTATGTGTACATCTGTACGGGGCTACACCCAGCCACCACTGAAAGTCAACTCTATGCCTAGATGGGGGAAATTTTTTCATATTCAACTGTAAGGATAAGCCCCCAACCACTCCCAAAAGTTTTCCCGATGTATGATTTTTACAGTCTTGGGAATATAGGTTTCGATAAATGAGTTAGGGATTTTTCCTTTGGCTTTAGGATTCCATTTGGATTTCATCCCCATTCAAAAAAAGAAAGTCAGGATCAAGATCACGGGCCAATCTATTGACCAAGGTAGATTTCCCGGGGACCAAGCAAAATCAGGGCTTTTTTCCAATCTACTTTTGCAGCTAGCTTTTCCTCAAGGATTCTAGTGATATGCATATTTAGGGATTATAATCCCCAAAATCACATTATTTCCTTCAGTTTGCCTTTGTATATGGTGTAGGACTCATCTTCTTTATCCTTGTTGAGAGGCTTCATCCACCAGATTTCATCATCGATCACGCCGTAACTGTCGTAGTGCATTTTAGGATGATGGATTCCTTGGCTGATGATTTCGCCATCTTTAACCACTACCGTTCTCGGTTCAGCTTTTTGGAGATATTCTTCCTTAAGATTTTTAGGAGCATCTTTGGAAAATGCATGCTTCCATTTTTCGACATCAGACTTAGGGGGGCCAGGTTTATAATTGATCAAAAAATAATCTCCGACTTTTTCCAAACTGTAAATCTTTGAGGAATAATGGCTGTCCAAGTTTTCCGTATTTAATTTTCCATAGGGAATTTGGTTGTAATCCCAGCCTTCATGTTCATGAAAACCTTCCAAATCTAACCTGTTGTGATTCGTGAGTTTAGGTTCATATCCAGACCAGTCATACTCATAGAGTACAGGTTCATTTTGGAATATCAGGTATAATTTGGACTCCTCTTCTTCAAAATAAAATGCCGGTCTGAAGTCCTCAAATGGAAAAGCCTTACCGGATTGGTAGAATTTACTTTCTGTTGGAAAATATAAATGTTGGCTGCTTTCACCGGTACTCAGGCTTGTCAAAAGCAGGTTTTTTCTTCTTTTGTAAAAGCTTTCCCCGATGGTTTGCACCTCATCCATCAAATCCAGATGGTGCAATAAATAATCATGTCCTGATTTTCTGATGACCTGTGATTTTCTGAAAAGCTTGACATCTCCATAGATTCCTGTCTGATATTGAAAAGGTTTGCCATCCAGTAACAAGGTACCATCTAAGCTGAATACTTTTACTCCATTCAGATTATCTGAAACAACAATGTCTCCTTTTGAAGTGAGCACCAGGTTATCGGCTATCATGCTAAATGCACCGGGAACATCTCCCGATTTTGTCCAGTCATTCACAAGGTTTCCGCTTCTATCAAATACAAATATTTTGGAAGCACCAGCATCCCTGAAAAATATATGTTCTTTATTGACATTTTGAAATAGGAACAAAGCTGCCAAAATATTATCGACTGTGATGCTGTCAGTCGGGATGATTTGGAAGGGATATTTTTCGGTTGAATAATCGGAATCTTCTTTTTGACTACAGGAAAATGCAAAGAGAAACAGTACTGCTATGATTTTATTGAAATTCATATTCATGAATGAATTAAGTTGCTGTTTCAGAAACTTAGTAAATAATAAATCACCGCTTATCGAAATACAATGGAACGCTGATAACGCTGATAACGCAGATGTAGCAGATTTTCGCAGATAAAAAATCAGCGAAAATCAGCCCAATCATTGTCATCAGTGTTCCATTAAACCATTCCCCCAGCTCCCAACAATAAGTAAATCCCAGCAGCCATAGAAGCTCCAATGATTGGTCCCAAGATAGGTACCCAACTGTAGGCCCAATCACTTGTTCCCTTTCCTTTGATCGGGAGCAATTGGTGCATCAGTCTAGGACCAAAATCCCGGGCCGGATTGATGGCGTATCCTGTTGTGCCTCCAAGTGACAAGCCGATTACCCAAACCAAAAATGCGACAGGCAAAGCCCCAAGTGCGCCAAGGCCTATCGGGATTTCCTCCCCGTCGGTATATTGTATCACAGGATTTGTTGAATAAAGAATCACAATAATCAAAACGGAAGTTCCGATGATTTCGGAAAAGAGATTAGAGGGGAGGTTTCTGATAGCAGGCGCAGTTCCGAATGGAGCGAATTTGAGACCTGCCTCTTCTGTTGCATCAAAATGATCTTTGTATACTAACCAAGATATCGTGGCACCAAACATGGCACCCAAGATTTGGGCCAGGACATAACTGGGTACCATAGCCCATTCAAAATACCCGGCAATGGCCAAACCAATACTTACAGCTGGATTGAGATGTGCACCGCTGTAGGGACCGGCCACCACTACTCCTATAAATACGCCTAAAGCCCATGCAGTTGTTATCACGATCCAGCCACTATTGTTTCCTTTTGTACCTTTCAATACCACATTTGCTACTACTCCCGAACCCATGGTAATCAGCAGGGAGGTACCTACAAATTCTGCTACAAATGCATCCATATTATTCTACCCAGTTTTTAGACCTTTCAACTGCTTTGTGCCAAAAATGTAAATATTTTTCCACTTTATCTTTGTTCATCTTTGGTTCAAAACTTTTGTCTGCCTCCCATAGTGATTTGAGTTCTTCTTCATCTTTCCAAAACCCAACGGCTAATCCGGCCAAAAATGCAGCTCCAATAGCTGTAGTTTCGATAATTTTTGGTCTGGTAATTTTGCAATCCAAGATATCTGATTGGAATTGCATCAGGAAGTTATTCGCTGTGGCACCGCCATCTACGCGGAGTTCCTTGGTAGGTTCACCACTATCTTTTTCCATGGCTTTGAGTACATCATAGACCTGATAGGCGATGGCTTCCAATGCAGCACGGGTCATATGCGCGATGGTGGTTCCTCTTGTAATACCAAAAAATGCTCCTCTGGCATCCTGATCCCAATGTGGTGCACCAAGTCCTGCCAAGGCAGGTACAAAATAAACTCCATCATTGTCCTCTAAGCTGATTGCTAATTTTTCACTCTCTTTGGCATGCCCAAAAAACTCTATGCCATCTCTCAGCCATTGAATGGCAGCACCTCCTATAAAAACCGATCCCTCCAATGCATAATTCACTTTCCCATTCACTTCCCATGCCACAGTTGTTAATAATCTGTTGTTGGATTTTACAGGTTTCTCTCCTGTGTTCATTACCAAAAAGCAACCCGTACCATAAGTAGTTTTTGTCATGCCGGGTTGTGTGCAGAGTTGGCCAAAAAGTGCTGCCTGCTGATCTCCTGCAATTCCCGCTATTGGGATTTTGACTGATAGAATGTCCCCTGTTGTTTCTCCATACACTTCTGAGCTTGATTTGACCTCAGGCAGGATGGATTTCGGGATTCCGAATAAATCCAACAACTCTTTGTCCCATTCCTTATTATGGATATTATAAATCATTGTCCTGCTGGCATTGGTTATATCGGTGAGGTGATGTTTTCCACCGGTAAGTTTCCATACCAACCAAGTGTCCACTGTACCAAACGCCAATTCTCCTTTATCAGCTTTATCCCTAGCACCTTCCACATTATCCAGTATCCATTTGATTTTGGTTGCAGAAAAGTAGGCATCTATAATCAAACCGGTTTTTGATGTAATCATTTCTGCTTTCCCTGTTGCTTTCAATTTGTCACAATAAGCTGAAGTCCTACGATCCTGCCAGACTATGGCGTTGTATATAGGTTTTCCGTTTTTTCTATCCCATAGAATTGTTGTTTCCCTTTGATTAGTAATCCCAATCGCAGCGATATCACTGGCTTTGATACCCTCATTAGCAAGAGATTCTATCAGTACAGCAGATTGACTTGTCCAGATTTCCTGCGGGTCATGCTCTACCCAACCTGATTTAGGAAAGTATTGCTTGAAATCTTTTTGAGCTACAGAGACTATCTGACCTTTTTTGTTAAAAATAATAGATCTGGAGCTGGTTGTTCCTTGGTCCAGCGCCATGATGTATTGTTCTTTTTGGCTCATGGTTATTGGGTTATGATGTATTTATTGACTGTTTTTTCAAATTCTTCCAACTCTGTTGCAATCCATTCTTCTCCATGTCCCATTTCATTAGCCATTAACCTAGCTATCTTTGGCCCCATTTCTTTAGCTGCTTTTGCATCCAAAAGCAAGATTCGGAATCTTCGCGACAGGATGTCCTCGAGTGTTACAGCCATTTCATTTCTCACCATCCAAATCAGTTCTGCTACAGTATAGGTATGGTTAGGGTGCAATTTTTCAGCCCAATCAGGATGATCTTTAATCATGAACTTGATCTGAGAGGCATCCGAGCCATAAACAGACATGTGCCCTTCCTCTGGATTTTCTGTAAAACCATGGAGTTTTTGATCGGCAGACTTACTGGCTTTCATGGATTCACCGGTGACTTTAGTGAAATAATCTACTGTATCTTCCCCCATTTTTCTAAAAGTGGTCCATTTTCCGCCTGTAATGGTAACCAAATTAGAGTCTGAAACAATTACTTTATGGCTTCTTGAAATTTCTTTGGTTTTAGCACCCTTTTCTTTTGGAGCTGCCAATGGTCTTAAACCAGCAAAAACGGATAAAACATCCGATCTCAAAGGTTTTTTGGTCAAGTAAGCTTGTGCCGTTTCAAGCACAAAATTGATCTCTTTTTCCAAAGCTTCAGGTTCGAGTTTGGCTTTGTCCACAAGGGTATCTGTGGTACCGACTACCAGTTTCCCCTGCCAAGGAACGGCAAAGAGCACTCTGCCATCAGAGGTTTTTGGAATCATCAAGGCATCTTTTCCACCAAGAAAAGATTGATCAAAGACAAGATGAATTCCCTGACTTGGTTGGATGCTTTTTCTAACTCCAGGTTGGTCCATTTGCAGGATTTTGTCAGCAAAAACACCGGTAGCATTGACCACCATTTTTGCTTTGATTTGAAAATGGTTATTCCCAATCTGATCATCGAACATCAGTCCGTTTACTTTTCCATTTTCGTCCTTGGTCAAGCCTGTCACTTTTGCATAATTGAGGACGCATCCACCCAACTCATCACAAGTCTGGGCAACGGCAATGATCATTCTGGCATCGTCAAACTGACCATCGTGATAAACCACTCCGCCTTTCAGTCCATCCTGATTGATTTGGGGAAGTCTGGCAATGGTTTCTTTTTTATTGATAAATTTGGATTTTCCCAGACGCCATTTTCCTGCCATCCAATCGTAAAGCTTAAGCCCTACACTGTATTGAAGTTTATCAAACCAAGTATAAATCGGTATGATAAATGGCTGGTTGTAGGTAAGGTGGGGAGCATTTGCCAAAAGCCTTCCTCTTTCCTTCAGTGCTTCCAACACTAGTCCAACATCTCCCTGTGCCAAGTAGCGGACACCACCATGCAGCAGTTTTGTACTTCTGCTAGATGTGCCTTTGGCAAAATCGGATTTATCCAATAAAACAACTGATAGGCCGCGGGACAAGGCATCCAATGCCACACCGAAGCCCGAGGCTCCTCCTCCAATAATTGCTACGTCCCAGATTTTTTCCTGACTTTCTTTTAACCTATTTAGGCTTAATGACCTATTCATAACGAAAAATTTTTGTTTTCAAGTTATCAAAAAATCACCAAAATAAAATCGAATCATTGTGAATATTCTCAATTCAACATATCGAAAAGAATGAATATCTGCTATAATGCCGGTAATCTAATTTGCCCTGCTGCATGTGCTAAAAGTTGCCTGACTTGCGGTCGGCTGGGAACATCGACGATAATATGAGTCGATATTGTAACTAACTCAAATATTTGTGTACTAACTTTTTTGTTAAAAAGCTGATACTAAATTTTAAAATTCTTTGTAGATAGCCCTTTTTACCTTGGAACCTCCATCTTTGAATAAATCCACTACAAAAATATAATCATACTCAATATCTTCAAGTTCTGGGTATTTTTCCTCGGATCCCACAAAATAATTGACAACATTTTGAATAGAATTGCTGTGCCCGACCACAAGGGCATCGCCTTTATTTTTTCTCAAATTTTTAACAAGGTCATCATGATTTTTGACATCATATATCTCAATTGTTATTCCCAGTTTATCGGCCAAAGACTGAACAGTAGCTTTTGTTCTGATGGTGTTGGTGCTGTAAATATGCTGGATATCTTTCTCTTCAAGAATTTGAGCAAGTTTTTTGGATCTTACAGTTCCTGCAACACTCAATTCAGGATCGTCTCCACTCAATAATTTCTCAGCATGTCTTACAATATAGATTGTTTTTGGTTCCTGACTGGATTCACAAGAAAACATTGCTAGAAATAAAATGATAAGAATCAGGTGGCTTTTCATAATTTTGGAGTGGTTTAATAAACTAAATTGAAGAATGAAACTATGATTTGAATCTGCCAAGGGTAAGTTTTTCAAGATCTAACCACTGTAACTGTTGTCAATATGTTGATCCTTTCCCTTATGCGGTTCAAATTCCAAATACTGTTCCCAGAATGGTTCTTCGGGTAATGCAGCGCGGAGGTATAGTTTTTCTTTTTTGATCGGGTGGACAAATACCAAATGGAAAGCATGCAAATTGATACTGGCATCCGGATTAGCTTTGGAAAAACCATATTTCAAATCACCTCGAATAGGACATCCTATGCTGGCCAATTGAACTCTGATTTGATGTGGGCGCCCTGAAACAGGTCTTACTTCTACCAACCAATGGTCATTGAGTTTACCCATTCTTTTATAATTCAATTCGGCTTTCTGAGAACCGTCTACTTCCTTTTCGTATGCAGTCACCACGTTGCGTTGTTCATCTTTTACCAGATAATGCGTCAGTTTTCCAATTTCCTCTTTAGGTTTGGATTTGACAATCGCCCAATAGACCTTGTGGATTTCACGTTTGCGAAAAAGCTCCATCATCCTTTCCAAACCTTTGGAAGTACGGGCAAATACTACGAGGCCGCTTACCGGCCTATCTAATCTGTGGACTGGATGAAGAAATACATCTCCCGGTTTATCGTATTTTTTTTTGATGTAGTCCCTGCAATAGTCTGTAAGGGTTTTGTCTTTTGTTTTGTCACCCTGAACCAAAATACCCGCAGCCTTATTGACTACCAATAGGTGATTGTCTTCATAAACAACATTGAAGGGTTTCTTTTTCATATTTATTGACCGAAAGGTTTTCCTCCCACAAAGACACAAAGTCACGAAGGAAAATTTGATTTAATTGATTACTAAATTTAAACAAACCAAAACTTTGTGTCTCAGTTTCTTTGTGGGATTTTTTTGTTAAAACTCAGAAGTGAAATGGAATTCAATTTCAGGATAGTTTTCCTGCACCATTTGAAGCCAGGATTTGGATTCGGCCATAAAGACTAATTTCCCATCCTTATCATAGGCAATATGCCGATTTTTTGATCTTACGAATTCATCCAACTGCTTTTTGTCCTTACTGCTGATCCAGCAGGCTTTGTACAGGTTCATTGGTGCAAACTCCACAGAGGCATTGTATTCATTTTTCAATCTGAATTGAATGACCTCAAACTGCAATTGTCCCACTGTTCCAACAACCTTTCTATTTCCCATTTCATAGGTAAAATATTGGGCGACTCCTTCTTCCATCAACTGTTTCAGCCCTTTCTCCAATTGCTTGGTTTTCATAGCATCTTTGTTGATTACCTCTTTGAAAATTTCGGGAGAAAAACTTGGGATTCCTTTGAAAGTCATGTTTTCGCCTTCTGTAAGGGTATCTCCAATTTTGAGGTTTCCTGTATCAAAAAGGCCTACAATATCTCCTGGGAAAGCTTCATCCACAATTTCCCTGTCCTGGGCCATAAATTGGGTTACATTGGAAAATCTTAAAGGTTTTGGCCCGCGAACGTGGTTATAGGGTTTGTTTCTTTCAAATTTTCCTGAACAAATGCGCAGGAATGCAATTCTGTTTCTATGATTGGGGTCCATGTTTGCATGGATTTTGAATACAAAACCTGAGAATTTAGGTTCTTCAGGCAACACTTCTCTTTCTTCTGTATGTCTACTTTTCGGGGTAGGTGCAATTTTGATAAATGTATCGAGCATTTCATTTACACCGAAGTTGTTCACCGCTGAACCAAAAAATACCGGAGCAATTTTCCCTTCTAAATATTCTTTTGGGTCAAAATCCGGATATACACCTTCAATTAATTCCACATCTTCTCTGAGCTGATTGGCGTTGGTTGTTCCTATCAGCTTATCTAATTCTTCGTTATCGAGGTTATCGAAAGTCTCCCTTGCATCGCTTAATTTTCTTTGGCTGGGCGTAAAAAGATTCAGTTTCTTATCATAAAGATTATAAACACCCTTAAAGCCTTTTCCCATTCCGATCGGCCATGACAAAGGCCTAACTTGAATATTGAGTTTTTCTTCCACCTCATCCAACAATTCGTAAGGATCTCTGCCTTCCCGATCCAGTTTATTGATGAAGCAAATTACAGGTGTATTTCTCATACGGCAGACTTCCATGAGTTTTTCGGTCTGGATTTCAACACCTTTCACGCAGTCAATAACCATTATGACCGAATCCACTGCTGTCAAAGTCCTGTAGGTGTCTTCCGCAAAGTCCTGGTGACCAGGGGTATCCAATAAATTGATTTTGACCCCTTTATATTCAAATCCCATCACCGAAGTAGCTACTGAAATGCCTCTTTGTTTTTCAATTTCCATCCAATCTGACTTGGTGGCAGTATCTATTTTGTTGGACTTGACGGCGCCAGCAGTCTGGATTGCCCCCCCAAAAAGCAATAATTTTTCGGTCAGTGTTGTCTTTCCGGCATCGGGGTGGGCGATGATGGCAAATGTTCTCCTTTTTTGAATTTCTTTGGTCAGGCTCATGTAATTTACTGATTCTGTAATTTTTCAGGCTGCAAAGGTAAGGTTTTAATTTGTAGGTTGGAAGGTTATGAAACTTTAATCAATTATATACGACAAGGTGCTATGGTTAGGAATTTGAATTAGGCTTTTTGTCCCAAAAAATCTTCTCTCTTGAATCCGGAAATTCCTTCTTTGGTTCCATTGAGTACAATTCTGAATGTTGTGCCTTTACCAGGTTCAGAATTTTTTACAAATATTTTGCCATCATGATATCCTTCAATGATCCTTTTTGCCAAAGTGAGTCCAAGACCCCAGCCTCTTTGACGAGTTGTAAATCCTGGATTA
>NZ_JABFHF010000018.1 GCF_015476655.1 Aquiflexum lacus | reverse complement strand
TTTCACCCTCTGGAATAATTTGGTATCTTCGATACCAGATGCCCATGCTGGGCACACACAGCGTGTATGAAAAATAGCGGGTTCAGTGCTAAATCAAAGGTCTATGATTTTAATAAAAGTCAGTGCCAAATTGAAAGTGAAGTGCTTTTTAATCCGCTACTTCTCATGCACGTAAACCGTTGGCGGGCATTGCAAATGACAGTTTCAAACACAATTAAAAAAAGTAATAATTAAATTCCGATAGCAAATGCAAAAGTATTCGGTTCTAATATGCATAATCATATCTGTGCTTTTTCTTGTAATTGCCATCTTACTTTATCCGGGCGGTTCAATCCTTGACGAAAATTCTGTAGGCTTTGATTGGTCAAAGAATTTTTTTAGCAACTTATTTTTAGCGAAGGCACTCAATGGTACTGAGAACCCATCAAGGATTTGGGCACTTATCGGTATGGTCTTCAATTCAATTGGATATGGACTTTTCTTTATTCATACTTCTCGCAAAATACCCCACAAGCACACAGAGTTGGTTTTAATATCAATTGGCGTTGTTAATATGTTTTTTACCTTTCTAATTGCGACACCCTTGCATAACATTATGGTAACGGTTTCAAGTACTCTGACCATGATTGGTTTGTTTTACATTACCGTCTTTATTTTAAAGACAAAGATTCATTGGTTGACGTTGTTTTGTATTGTGAGCCTACTCATATTTTATTCCACTTTGTACTTGTATGGAGCAGGGAACTGGGGATTGTTGGCTGTAATGCAAAAAGTCACGTTTCTTTGTTTTATGCTGTTGGTTTTGACTATCGAATATTTTACGAAGGCTGAAGATTTTCAACAAAACAAAACTGACCGAGTGACAACAACGACCCGCTAATCGAGTAGCCCGACCTGAGCCAAATGGCTCAGGTTGAGGCTTTCAATATTTATCCCGAGCATCGGGACCACTGTATCCCGATACTCGGGACAGGCAGTACGGGTCTTCCCGAATCCAGTTCGGGACAGGCTGTATACGGCGGTCCCCTTTTGGCCTCCGTATGCCGTTTCCCGAAAATCGGGACAGGCTCTGTTTGTCAGTACCGAATTTTGTAGTCTCGCTTCCCTGCCCTCCGGGAGGCGGGCTTTACTACATCCCTGCAAGCTGGCTCCTCGCTAAAAACTTCCACAGGAAGTTTTCTTCACGCTCGGCCCTCTCACGGCAACCAGCCCCGATACTCGGGACAGGCTTTGCGACTTACTAGCAGGCTTCACCAACTTGCCTGCAAGGGATGCCGTAATTCGTCGGCACAGGCATTTCACCCTCTGGAATAATTTGGTATCTTCGATACCAGATGCCCATGCTGGGCACACACAGCGTGTATGAAAAATAGCGGGTTCAGTGCTAAATCAAAGGTCTATGATTTTAATAAAAGTCAGTGCCAAATTGAAAGTGAAGTGCTTTTTAATCCGCTACTTCTCATACACGTAAACCGTTCTGTAAAGCTTGGAGAACAATCGGTGAGCATATAGGTATTTTTACAAAGAGGGAGAGTTAGAAAAAGAGTCAACTTGGCGGAATTTTCGCCATGTTCAAATGAAAACACTTTGGTTGTCCCGGCATTTTCAGTAGGCCAAAGCTTACTCAAAAAAATAAATTGATGATAAAACTTGATTTTAATCCTAATTAAAAACTAAGTCCAAATCTCCTATGAACAGTTATATCTCAACATTAAAACAAGTTGATCCCCTGAAAATTTAGAAGCTTTAATTAGATTTGCTTTCTGCCTTGTTATTATTTTACTTGTAAAAGGTTTTACCAATTCTAGTAATGCTTCCCGACTGGCTGAAAAAAGAAATTCCCCAAAATTTTTTGCTCCAAAAACCTTGGGCCGCTTTTGGTGTGATCACTGTTTTTGGCTTTTTGTTCATGGTGATTTACACCCCTTTTGATGCCGGCCAAGATGATCCCCTATTTGTTTGGAAATTAATAGGATATGGTTTGTTTGTTGGATCAGCAGCTTTATTGGCCACAGGCGGAGTCATAAATCCTTTAATTTGTAAAAAAAATAGGCTTTGGACTATAGGCAAAGAATTGCTGGCCTTTGGTGTGATTCTGCTATCTATGGGCTTGATCATTTATTTTGCTGCTTTTCTGCTGGAACCTGCGGCAGACCGGTGGAATCTTGCCACTTTTTTGGATTCTTTCAAATATGCCCTTTTCATCTGTTTTCTTCCCTATGTTTTTTTTAGCCTGATGCATGCCCCTTTTTGGTTCAGTGCCTTGCCTGTTCAGGAAGAGTATTTCAAGCGCTTACCTATAAAGAATCCTCAGAATGAGCCAATAATAAACATCAGCTCCAAACTCAAAAAGGAGTCCTTGGATTTTCAATTGTCCGAACTCCTTTGCATCAGCTCAGAAGGTAACTATGTGGTATTTTATCTTTCAAAGGATGGCAAACTTCAGAAAAAAATCATTCGCAATAGCATGAATGAAATTGAAGAACAAATGAATACACATTCTTGTCTCTTGAGAGTACACCGCGCTTTTTTGGTCAATCTCAATAAAATCACCCAAAAAAGGGGAAATACCTTGGGATACCGCCTTAGGTTGAATGGAATGGATCTGGAAATTCCTGTTTCCCGTAACAAAGTCAAAGAATTCGATGAAAAATTTGCTGAATTCCGTTAATCCATTCATCACAGAAACTTGTTTTTGATAACAGGCTGAGCGGATTTCTTGCTCTCCAACCCAAACATTTGGCATCTGCACCACTTTTTAGTTCTTATTAAAGGCCTTCATTTCCTTTGTTCTGTAAAACTAACAGATCAAAAGGCCATGAAAACTTCAGCCATTTTACTAAAACATTTTGCGATTACCTTGATAGGTATCTCTTTGTCTTTTTCCTTTTTGGCAAAAGGCCAATCTACAGAAAAATTGAGAGGAACTTTGCTTAATGCATCCACTGAGGAGCCCGTGCCATTTGCAAATGTAGCCCTATATCAGCTCCCTGATACAGTATTTATCGCAGGTACCAATACTGATACCGAAGGCAACTTTCAATTACCTTTTACAAAAAGCAATCCTTCCTTTTTAAAATTCAGCTATATGGGTTTTGAAAGCTTTATGTTGTCTTTGGAAGCTGTGGGAGAGGCTGGTCTAGGTAACTTGTATTTCAGGGAATCCGAATTGTTATTGGAAACCCTTGTAGTAGAAGGGGAAAAGGTAAAAGGAATTACAGAGGGTGAAAAAGCTGTCTTCTTGATCAATCAGCAGCATGTAGCAGCATCCAATACCGGAATGGATATACTCAATCTGATTCCAGGAGTGTTTGTGGATTTCAACCAAAACATCCGTATCAGTGGAAAAAACAAGGTGCTTATCTTCGTAAACGGTGCTGAAAGGGACCATAGGTATGTACAGCAGCTAAGGGCAGCGCAAATTGATAAAATCGAGCTGATACTGAATCCTTCAGCCAGATTTGCAGGGGAAGCAGATGCAGTCATCCACATCCTATTGAGTGAAAAGGAAAGCGGTTTCTCAGGAATGGTCTATGGTGAATTTCCTATCTCGCGAAGTGAAGTGTACAGTTTCCCCACCGCAAATTTTTCCTTTTATACGCCCAAAATCCATGCCTATACAAGTTACAATGGAGCCTTCAGCATATTTGATGTGACACATGGCTACGATCGGAAAATTGTTGGTGAAGATAGAATCCTGATGGATCAAAAAACCCGACAAAAAAGTCTTTCCCACACTTTCCACCAGGGATTGGAATATGCCCTTGCTCCGAACACCTTGATTCATGGATACTTGGCGGCCAGCTGGTTTTCAGAAACCCATAATGGAAATATCACCCTTCAAAAAGACCAAATGGAAGTTTGGACAGCTCAACGGGAAGAAAAAGACAGGAACAGGTCTTTGACAACAGCCCTCTATTTCCAGCATGAATTTGACGAGAAAAAAGACAAAGGCATTACAGTGGATTGGACACAGAGTCGCTTGAGGGGAGAAAACAGGTTAACCTTCTTCCAAGAACAGGAAAGTTTTGTCAACCATATCCAACCGGAGCAACAGGTGTCCAATCTCAGGACTGATTTTAGAACAAAGCTTGGCACTACATATCGGCTGACAACAGGTTTTCAGGTGCAGCGACAACATTTTGGAAATGGTCATGAAAACAAATTTGATTTTAGGAGTAGTCTTTTAGCACTTTATGGGTCCATGAACTGGAAAAGAAATGCCTGGGATGCTGAATTAGGAATTAGGGCAGAGCAAATAAAAATACAAACAGTCTATCTTAAGGGGGCCAACAGCAATTTGTATATTCTGCCAAATGCAAGAATTGGATATGTTTGGAATGAAAGACATTCGGCGAGGGCCTTTTTGCGGTCGGCCATGGTGTATCCTTTATTTCATCAGCTGAATAATTATGAAACCTTTCTGGACCCCTATACCCTGTCCTTTGGCAATCAGGGTCTACAACCTTATAGCTACCATCAGCTTAACCTAGAACATACCTGGAATACAGGCAACTTGATGCTAATGAATGCTTTGTTCTTTGAAAAGAGAAGCAATATGATCAACAGCCTATACACGCTCGATACGTCAGGCCTAATGGTAGCCACATTTGCCAACCTGGGAGATCTGTACCAAACCGGTATTCAGTCCAGTGGAGCTATGAGGCTGAACAAATCCATTTCCATCAACCATCTGGTCAGGTTCTTTCATAGCCATAGTATCGGTAATGAGCCCATGATATTTTCACCAAGAAAAAAGTTGGCTGTAGAAACCGGAATTTCGGGTATGATCGCCCTAGAGAGAGATGTCAATATCACTCTTCGCTTCAGGTATCTTTCCCCTGTCAATGACATCCAATCTGACTTCTTTAGCGGACCGCTCTATTTTCTTGCTGCAGAGAAAAAACTGGGAGATCAATGGAAAGTAGGGTTAACAACTGCCATGCCTTTTTCCCGACGATTTACCTATAATGGATTAGAGACTCAAGGAGATCAATTTCAACAAAGGACCACCGGGCAAATAAATATGTCCAGGATACCCCTATGGCTTACGGTGAACTACTCTTTCCAAAAAGGTAAGTCTGTTGAAAAAGAAAAGAAGAAGGTCTCCAATGGACTGCATATCAATAAAAGAGGTTTCTGATAATAAACTTTAGCAACTATTTCAAAATAAGGCTTTGTGTCCATGCTTCTCCTTCAGGCTCGGTTTCGAAAATCTGATAGGGTACAGGTTGCTTTTGGAATGAAAAAATCACTTTTAAGATGGTCCGAATAGCCGCGTTGGGGATAATGTAGGCAGTTCCCGCACAATAATTTTTCATCAGTTCCTTATTTTCCTTAAGCCAAGTTGCCTGCATTTTTTGATGTGACAGTGAGGGAATACCCGCATTTGAAGCATCGAAAATGATGACCAAAGGCTTGTTAAACCTATAACAGGCTTTGGTTTGGGCCAGATAAGTTTGAAAGTTTTGGTCAGTGCTTTTATGGCCAGTAAAACGAATGCGAACGATGGGGAAATCGGATTCGTCAATGATTGCGTAAGGATCCATGCATTTATGAACCCGTTTTAAGGGAAAGGGTTTAAAGCAAAACCTGTTGAGCGAAAAAAAACGGTTGGCTACAATAATCCCTGTGAAATATCTTAATTAAATTTATAATTCAACTACCTCCTTCGTATCCAGATAAAAAAATATTTAATTTCTAAAATAAAGAAACCTTTTAGATCACTTGCAACGTACTACCTCCAGCATTGCTATCTCAAAAAAAACGAGATTTAATGCAAGTTTATATTCGCACGAAATGGAAATCACATCATCCAAGTACACCAAAAACTATTGTGAGGAAAATATCTGGCACCTGTGCCAACATCCTGAATTGGCAGGTTTTGTTAAAAAAGTGCTTTTTGTTTCAAGCACCGATAAAAACTGCGCTTTTCATTTCCAGAAAGATGCCGTTGACGGGTCGCCTGTTTGGTGGGATTATCATGTGATCCTATATGTTTCTAAAGACAATTCTGAACTGGTATTTGATTTGGATTCATCTTTGGACCAACCAACACCCCTTCAGGAATACCTCCGCTTGACTTTCAAGGATTTGGATGGAAAAAGTGAATCTTCACATCCCAAATTCAAAGCTATTGATTCAGAGGATTACATTTCTGGTTTTTTTTCTGATAGGAGACATATGAAAAACGGAGATGGTGAATGGATTTTTGAACCACCTCAATGGCCCATCATTGCGGACAACATAGAATTGCCCATTGAGGAACTAATGGATTTTACTGCAACGAGCAAGCAGCCTATTTTAAGTTTGGAAGGATTGGTGGCTTAAGGAAATCCAAAGTTAGTGGACCTGTTAACGAAAAAAATATATTTTGAAACTAAAAAAACCCATGTCTCACGACATGGGTTTTTTGTTACTTTAGCGATACAGCTTAAGAAACTCTTTCAAGTTGGCTGAAGTAGAAATTACCTTCGATTGCGGCATTTTCATCAGAGTCAGAACCGTGAACAGCATTGGCCTCAATAGAAGTTGCATAAATTTTTCTGATGGTTCCTTCTGCTGCATTGGCAGGATTAGTGGCACCTATCAAAGTCCTGAAGTCTTCAACAGCATTGTCTTTTTCCAAAATGGCAGCAATGATAGGACCGGAAGACATATACTTGCATAAGTCAGCGTAAAAAGGTCTTTCCTTATGTACTTCATAGAATTTACCCGCCAATTCGGGAGTCAACTGCGTTGCTTTCATTGCAACGATTTTAAATCCAGCCTCTTCTATCATTTTCAAAATTGCACCGGAATTGCCTGCACCAAATGCATCAGGCTTGATCATGGTGAATGTTCTGTTACTTGCCATTGTATTTATATTTAGTTCTTGGTTTTATATTAGGCTGCAAAAATAGGTTAATTCAATGAAAGTCCGAATAAAGTACAGAAATTATAGCTTATCTGATTCAAGATTAGTCCTTTATGCTTATTGGGATTTTTCAAAAATTATCCTGACCTTTGCGGACTATGTTCTTTTAGGAGAACTTGCAAATGCAATCAAATGCGAGAATTAGAGTCATTCAAATATAAAATTTCTTCACCCCAAAAAATTGTCATTACAACCCACCACAAGCCTGATGCAGATGCATTGGGTTCTTCTTTGGGTCTGGCTAATTTTTTGAAGAAAAAGGGTCACGAAGTTATTGTAATTACCCCTTCAGATTACCCTTCCTTCCTTCATTGGATGAAAGGCAACGAGGAGGTGATCAATTTCGAAGATAAAACACAGCAGTCCAAAGCGAAGGAGATCATTCGGCAAGCAACCATGATATTCTGTCTGGACTTTTCATGTCCAAAAAGGATGCAGGACATGCAGGATATAGTTGAAAAATCCTCCGCTTACAAGGTAAATATTGACCACCATCAGGATCCAAAAGATTTTACGGATTTCGAATATCTGAGTACCAAAGCAGCAGCGACCTGTGAACTGGTATATGAACTGATTGTAGAATTAGGTGACAGCAAACTGATCGACAAGGACATTGCAGAATGCCTCTACGCAGGTATCATGACCGATACTGGAGGCTTTAGACATCCCAATACCACCAAAAATGTCCATTTAATTACGGCAGAATTGATCGGTATCGGTGCGGATAACTCCAAGATCTCGAGATTGATCTATGATACCAATAGTATAAACAGGTTGAAGTTTATCGGCTTTGCCATTACCAGAAGGCTGGTAATAATGGAAGATCTGAAAACAGCCTTTTTTGCAATCAGTAAAAAAGATCTCAGAAAGTATAATTCCCAAACCGGAGATACAGAAGGACTTGTCAACTACGCACTTTCACTGGATGGCATAAAAATAGCAGCTTTATTTACAGAAAGAGAAGATGGGATAAAAATCTCATTCCGATCCACAGAAGACGTTGCAATCAATAAGTTTGCAGCTTCCCACTTTGATGGAGGAGGACATAAAAATGCCTCAGGCGGCAAATCCGCACTTTCCCTTCAAGAAACAACCGAAAAATTCCAAAAACTCATAAAAGAAAATTATAACATCCTATTTATTCAACCTGAACTCATTCATGAAAAAAATTAAAAGTATCATGTTCTCTGCTGTTTTTTTAGTGACAGCTGCTGGTCTTATGTCCTGCAAAAAAACCGAGACTACGTCAGATGGTATAGAATATACTTACATTAAAGAAGGTTCTCAGAAACCAAAAAATGGGGAGTTTGTCCTATATAATCTGGTAGTGAAGAATGATGAAGATTCTATCTTTATCTCAACATATGACCAAAATATGCCGGGCTACCTCCAGTACAATGATTCTCTTCCAAGAGAAAGCGGCATGGATGAGATTTTCCTAAGTCTTAAAAAAGGTGACAGTATCGCTTTTGAAGCAAACGCCCTAAAAGTATTTGGTGAAATGAATATGCCATTCTTCCTTGATAAGGAGAAAAATGTTAAAATCCAGATCGGTGTGATTGATGTTTTGGATCAGCAAGGCGTAGAAGCTTATTTTACTTCCCTTCAAGAGGCTACTATCAAAAAACAAGCAGAAAGTGCTGTCAAGCAGTTGGAAATAGACACTCAGTTGATAGAAGAATATATCGCTGAAAATAATATTCAAGCCACCAAGACAGAATCAGGTCTTTTTTACGTCATTGAAGAAGCAGGCTCAGGTTCAGAGATTGAAAGTGGTGATACGGCTTATGTACATTATGCTGGATATCTACTTGATGGGACAGTGTTTGACACCAGTATGAAAGAAATAGCACAAGAATCAGGTGTTTACAACGAACAAAGAGACAATGCCGGTGGATACGGACCTTTGGAAGTTGTGGTTGGTCAGGGACGAGTGATACCAGGATGGGATGAAGGTTTAGGTCTGCTCAAACAAGGAGATAAAGCCAAATTTATCATCCCCTCAACATTGGCCTATGGCGATAGAGAAACCGGTGGAGCCATCAAAGCCAACTCTATCCTGATCTTTGACGTTGAGATCACAGATGTACAAAAATAAAATAATGAAAAGGTTAAGCTTAGTATTATTCTCGATTATAATAGCATTCTCATCCTGTATTTCTGACAGTGAAAATGATCAGATCATATTCGAGAGGAATCTCGTTGACATAGAAAATTACCTTGCTGATAATCCGATTACATCTGTAAAAGAATTTAATGACCCAACCACGGGTATAAGGATCTTATGGCAAGAAGTTTCTGAAAGTGGCGAATTGGCAAATATCGGAGATACCCTTTGGGTGGATTATTCTGGCAAATTGCTCAATAATTTTGTCTTTGACACTTCTGTAGATTCGGTAGCGAGACAGAACAACATATTTAATCCCAATAGGGATTATGAACCATTCGTGATGTTGTATGGCTTGACAGGACTGATTGTGGGATTTGAATTTGCCTTGTCCAAAATGGAAGAAGGGGATATTGCAACGGTTCTCATGCCTTCACTTTATGGCTATGGTGGCCAAGGTCAAGGATCAATCCCTCCAAATGCCCCGCTTTTATTTGAGCTAAACTTGTTGGAATTGAGACGTAAAGATTAAAAGGAAAATTATCCATGAAAAAATTCCAATCCATATTGTCTTTTTTGTTTGTTTTTTTGATCAGCATAGCCTGTGAACCGAATAACCCATTTGGTGGGCCGGTCTATGATGTGGAAGGAAACCTTGAAAAAGATAGAATAATCATTGATGAATTTCTTGCAACAGCACAGATTGATAGTATCTATAGATACCATGATCCTACAGGTGTTGTTGTCATCGTCCAAGAAGAAGGTGCGGAAGACAGGCCTGTTCCAGGTAATTTGATCTATACCAATTATATAGGCAGCTTACTCGATGGATCAGTGTTTGACACTAATATCGAAGAAGTGGCCAAAGAGAATAACATTTTTGTGGAAAGCAGAAATTACAGATTATTTCAATTCACATTAGGTTCTTCTGAAGCCATTTCAGGATTTAATTATGGATTTAGAAATCTCAAAAGTGGATCTAAAGCTATTTTAATCATTCCTTCACCATGGGCTTATCGGGACAGCGAAACAAATGAACGCATCCCGCCAAACTCAGTATTGATGTTTGAAGTGGATTTTAGGGGAATGGAATAATTTTCAAAAGCATAAAAAAAGGACCGTATCAAGCGGTCCTTTTTCTTTTATAAGGAATCAGAGAGGGAACTTCTTTTTGATATCGAATATAGGCTTTACCATAAATGGAGATCAGCTTTTTTTCCTCGAAGTATATGCCAAAAGGTAAATAAACTAACAACAAGGCCAAATGAACCAAGGAGGTAGGATAGGGCTGATAAAGAAAATATCCAAAAAAGATCAGTATCAATCCTGCGTAAATCGGATGTCTGATATAGCTGTGAACCCCTTTCGATACTAAATTCCCCTGATCTTCCAAGTCATCATGAGGCGATACGCCGAGAAATTTCTTTCCACTAATATATTTCAAGCTACGCACCAATACAATGGTGCCAAAGGCAGCGCCCATATATCCCAAATAAGTCAAAAAGGGGCTTTTATCAAAAAGAAGGGATTGCGGAATTCCTGCAGCGTAGATCAAAATCACCATTAAATGAAAAAGTGCAAATACAGAATACAGCAGCCTGTACCATATGTATTGTCTGCCCATCATTCCTTTAATTTTTCTTTTTATATTGAGGCTTGCTAAGAATGAATGCAAAAAATAGAATAAAACCCAAAGTATTACCAAAATCAAATACGACATGCTGTTTCTTTTTTTACGAATATCCCAAATCAGACATCAAAATGAAAATTTATCCTCAAGAGTACCTTAGTCACCCATAGGAATAATTAATTTTGATTGTTTTTATTTCCAATTGAATAACCCAAGATACATGAAGATAGGTTTAATAAAAGAAGGAAAAATACCGGCAGATAAACGGGTCCCATTTACCCCGTCTCAATTGGCTGAAATAACAGAAAACTATGCCGGTCAGCTTTCATTTTATGTGGAGTCGAGTGAGATAAGGTGTTTCACGGATTCGGAATACCAAGAGGCAGGTGTCGAGGTGGTAGATGATATTTCTTTTTGTGACCTTCTGATGGGAATTAAGGAAGTTCCTGTTGCCCAATTGATCAATAATAAAACTTACGTATTTTTTTCCCATACCATCAAAAAGCAATCACACAACCGAAAGTTGTTACAGACGATCTTGGAAAAAAACATTACCCTGATGGATTATGAATTACTTAAGGATCAAAAAGGAAATCGGACAGTTGCTTTTGGAAGATGGGCAGGTATCGTTGGGGCGTATAATGGACTTTTGACTTATGGGCAAAAAAGCGGTCTTTTTGACTTGAAGCGTGCATTTGAATGTTTTGACAGGGAAGAAATCAAAAGGGAATTGCATAAAGTTCAGTTACCTCCAATCAAAATAGTGGTGACAGGCACAGGAAGAGTGGCAAAAGGTGCCCTAGAGGTTTTGAATGAAGTGGGAATCAGGTCTGTACCGCAAAAGGATTTTCTGGTCCAATATTTCGATGAACCTGTATACACAATATTAAACGGAAGTGATTACAATCGGCGAAAAACCGACGGAGGCTTTGATAAGGAAGAGTTTTATAATTTCCCTGATAAATACGAAAGCCATTTTCTAAAGTATGCGGAAGTAAGTGATATCCTCATAGCTGCGGCCTATTGGGATCATCGGGCACCAAAACTTTTCCAATTGGAAGATATCAGCTCAGAAGATTTTTCTCTTTCAGTCATTGCTGATATTACTTGTGATATCAATGGTTCTGTACCAACCACATTACGTGTCAGTACCATTGCTGATCCTGTTTTTGATGTTGACAGAGAAAATTTCTCGGAATTACCCGCTTTTGGTAAACAAACGAGCATCTCCGTGATGGCAATAGACAATCTCCCTACAGAACTGCCAAGGGACGCATCAGAAGAGTTCGGAACACAATTGACCGAACATTTTATTCCAGAATTGCTCCAAGATAAGTCAGCGGTTTTGGAAAAAGCCACGATAGCCAAAGATGGCGATTTGACCATCGAGTTTATATATCTGAAAGATTACGTGGATGAAAGGAAAAATACAGAAAAAGATGATGAAGAATATTGAAAGATATATAGAACAGACGGTCCTGAAAGTTCAAACCACTGATTTGGATATAGAAAATCTAGTAAAGGATGCTAAGAATTACGGTTTTATAGGAATATGTGTACCTCCTTTTTGGGTTAAAAAGGCGAAAAGAGAAATCGGTGATTCTGACATTCAATTGGTCAGTGTGGCAGGTTTCCCTTTGGGTTATAATTTGACAGAGACCAAACTTTTCGAAGCGGAGCAGTTGATGAAAAACGGTGCAGATGAAATTGACGTTGTCTGGTCCATTACTGCTTTCAGAGCCGGCATGAACTGGCCGAAGATCGAATTGGCCAGAATGTCTCAATTGTGTCATGACCAAGAAAAAATACTCAAGGTCATCATAGAAACGGCATACCTAGACAGGGAAGAAATCATCAAAGCCTGTGAAATCTGTGCCGATGCAGGAGTGGATTATGTAAAAACCTCCACTGGTTTTGCTCCTGAAGGGGCAAAAGTTGAACATATTTCTCTTATGCGTGAACACCTTCCCAGCAATGTTGGAATCAAGGCAAGCGGTGGAATCAAATCTTTGGAGCAGGCAGTAAGCCTCATCAAAGCCGGTGCAGATAGGCTGGGGACAAGCTCAGGAGTTCAGATCGTAAAAGATTCCAGAAAAACTGATTCATAATTTTTAGCGGAATTATGACTAATTATCTCCGTTTTTGGTGATCTGGAAGTATCGGTATCCGTGTGGGGGGAACTGTCTTTTTTATTGAAATAGATCAACAGGAATGGAACCAGAAAAAATGTCAATAGAATATAAGCAAAACCCACAATTCTGGATCTGACCGATTCTTTGCCAAGGTAAGTGGCAATTTTTACCGGAATATTTCTTATACCGGAATAGGGCATAAAAATCAGTGCTCCTAATAAATTGAACAAGAAGTGGACAATCGCTATACTGATGGCTGCTTCTGTTTTGTAAATGGCTGCAATCGCAGCGGTGATTGTGGTCCCGATATTGGCACCTATGATGAAAGGAAATACTTTGACCAAAGAAACTTTCCTATTTGCTACCGCCGGCACTATCAACGATGTGGTAACTGTACTTGACTGCACAGCGGCAGTAAAAAACATCCCATACAAAAATGCTATATACGGATGTTTGAAAATATGTTTACTGAGATTGTTGTAGTTTTTGGAGACAAAAGTTTGGAAGACGGTGACCGACAAGTATTTAATAGAAACAAAAACCAAAATTACAGCTAATATCAAAGTAACTATGGGACTATTGATAAAATCAACCACCCAATTGGTCAAGGGTCTTGTAAAAAGGATATTGTAAGTATACTCAATATCATAATTCTTATTTTGGTCAAAAAAGGAAGTAGTCAGAAAAATGGCTGATTTACTCAAAAAACCAAAATAGATTTCCAAAGGCAATAATAAAATTACTGTAAGGATATTAAAAATATCGTGCAATACCCCTGCTGAAAGTGCTTTGCGGAACTCCCCTTTTTTCAAAATAAATGAAAAGGCCACCAAGGTACTCGTAATGGTAGTACCTATATTGGCACCCATTACCAAGGGAACTGCCTGAATCAAACTAAGATTGCCCGAAGCCACTACGGCAACTATCATCGCTGTAACGGTAGAACTGCTTTGAATTAAGGCAGTCATCAACAGCCCAACAAATAAGCCTACGAAAGGATTATTGGTAGCCTGAAACAATTCCTCTGCCAGTTGATTATTCATTCGGACCATTGACATGGTAAGCAAATCAATGGAAAACATGAACAGAACAAATGCAATCAGCATCTGAACAAAGGTCAGAACATTGTTTGGCTGTAAAAGGAATTTTTTCAGTTCGGTCATTTATACAAAAACCCCTTGCGCAAAGGGGTTAGATTCCTGTTAAAACAAATGCAAAGTAACTGTAAACCCATTTAATAAGAGCGGTTTTGATATGAAACTTTTGTTAATATTAATATAAAGATCTAGAAATGCCATAATCATTGTTGGAAACTTAAATATTTGCCCAGATTCTTTTTTGGCTATGAAAATTGTATTAATATCAACTTTATGTTTTAAAATCAGCTGTTGGATAAAAATAATGAGAATACCTGGGCTTAACAATTTCTTAATATACAAGCCAAATAATCTTCTTTAAATTTGCACCGGAATTTAAATTTCTTCCACACACCCATTTATGGCCAAACTTAAAGACCAAAACATCAATCAGGACGCTCTTTCCAAAGCGGCCTATTCACTTTTTGATTTTACAAAAAAGGAAAAATCATTTTTATTGGTTGTCTGTATCCTTATTTCGATTGCCGGAGTAATCACACCTTATACTTATTTGGCAATGTGGTTTGGTTTTTTTCTTGCTGCTTATTCAGCTATTGCCAATGACAGTATTCAGACCATAGGAACTTTCATAGCATCCAATCAGACAAGAAAGTGGTACTGGCTATGGCTCTTTATGGGGTTGATTTTTGTTGGAACTGTAACATACAGTTGGTTTACTTATAATGGGGATGTCACCTATCAGCGATTACAAGTTCCTGGATTGGATCGTGCTCCCGAAAACTTTGTTTTCTTACAACTTGCTGCCCCTATTGTGCTCTTGGTAATGACCAGGATGCGGATGCCTGTTTCCACCACGTTCCTGCTATTAAATGTATTCACTTACAAAGCGGGAACAATTGTGGATGTGATGCAAAAATCATTTTTGGGTTATCTTCTGGCCTTCGTCATTGCTATTATTGTTTGGTTCATTCTTGAAAAATTTGTAGAGACCTATTTAAAGGGTGAAGCCAAACCTTATTGGTATTTATTGCAATGGATTACCTCAGGTACTTTATGGGCTGTTTGGATTATGCAGGACGCTGCAAACATTGCGGTCTTCTTACCTAGACAATTGAATGTTTGGGAGTTTTTGGGCTATACGGGATTTGTCTTTCTGGGATTGGGATTTTTGTTTTACATGAAAGGGGATAGGATACAGGGAATTGTCAATGAAAAAACCCGTGTTACGGATGTCAGGGCTGCTACTTTAGTAGATTTTGTTTATGCGATTATTCTATTCTATTTTAAAATGCTCAATAATGTACCAATGAGTACAACTTGGGTTTTTATCGGTTTGCTTGGAGGTAGGGAATTGGCTATAGCATTGGCAAAATCCAAAAAACTAGAAAAAAGAAAAGCACGTCTATTCCGGGCCTTTTACCTTGCCAGAAAAGATTTGTTAAAGGCAACAATCGGACTTTTGGTATCCCTGATTTTGGCTTTAATAATCAATGACGGCGTTAGAGAGGAAGTATTTGACCTATTTAGATAATTGATCGCGAACCTTTATAAAGGCGTAGTTTTTTGAAAAAGACTGCGCCTTTTTATTTTCGGATGCTTATTTTGTAAGATGGATTTATACTCGGACAAATACTTTATGAATGAGGCCATGAAAATGGCCAAAATAGCCTTTGAAGAAGGTGAGATTCCTGTAGGGGCCATTATTGTCTGTAGGAACAAAATCATCGCCCGTGCCTACAACCAAACCGAAAAGCTGACTGATGTAACCGCTCACGCTGAAATTCTGGCAATCACCTCTGCCGAAAATGCCTTAGGTGCAAAATACCTCACCGAGTGTAAAATGTATGTGACGCTAGAACCTTGTGCAATGTGTGCAGGTGCCTGCTTTTGGGCCCAATTGGGAGAAATCCACTATGCAGCCAATGATCCAAAAAGAGGATTTTCAAGGTTAAGCGATAACCTGCTCCATCCCAAAACAAAAGTTCAATCGGGTCTATTGGCAGAAGAATCCAAGCAATTGCTTGATGAATTTTTCAAAAAATTAAGAAACTGAATCCTTTTTGAAGATTTTAGAACCATTTTTCCAGTTTGGTGGTTGCTTAAACGTGACAATCACAGAGAAATTATTTAATGTTTAACCATAAAACTTTATTAAAATGGCTTTTGAACTTCCCAAATTACCTTATGATTTTAATGCGCTTGAGCCGCATATTGATGCAAAAACGATGGAAATCCATCATGGCAAACACCACAATGGCTATGTCACCAATCTGAACAATGCAATAGCAGGTACAGACATGGAAGGCAAAAACCTGGAGGAGTTGATGAAATCAGCAGGTTCGAATGCTGCTGTAAGAAACAATGGTGGAGGACACTTTAACCACAGCCTTTTTTGGACTGTACTTTCCCCTACAGGTGGTGGAAATCCAAGTGGTGACCTTGCCGCAGCTATCAATGCGAAATTCGGCTCTTTGGAATCATTCAAGGAGGAATTTGGAAAAGCAGCAGCTACTAGGTTTGGTTCCGGTTGGGCATGGCTATCTGTAGCCAATGGTGAATTGGTAGTCAGTTCCACCCCAAATCAGGACAATCCTTTGATGGATGTTGCAGAAGTAAAAGGAACACCAATTTTAGGTTTGGATGTTTGGGAACATGCATACTACCTGAATTATCAAAACAGACGACCTGATTATGTTTCAGCTTTCTGGAATGTAGTCAATTGGGACGAGGTGGCAAAAAGATATACTGCTGCCAAATAAATCCCTTTTAATATCATTATAAAAAAGCCTTGGGAGAATTTCTTCCAAGGCTTTTTTGTATCCCAACCGAACGGTTTTTATGTACGATTTTGGAACAGTCCATTTTTGGATAAAAAACATATACAACTGTTTTTCAATTGTTTACAAACATTTTTATGCATTGGCATTTTATTTTCAATAGGTGTGGTACAGTACAATGAAAACTAAACCAACTATGAAAATTTCAACCCAGATTTTTACAATGCTATTCCTGTTCTTTCTAGGAATGAGCAATCTTGCCGCTAAGGAAGTGGCCCATATCACCGGACAGGTCAAAGACCAAAAAGGAGAAATTCTTCCCTTTGTGAATGTAGCATTGGTAGAAGCAGGAAACGGAATATTGTTGACAGGATCAGTAACAGATGAAAGCGGACTGTTCCTGATTGAATCTTCCCGATCAGGCAAGGTCCAATTGGTGATTTCCTCCATAGGATTTGAAACCTTCAAATCGGAAGAATTTGACATCAAACCAGGCTTCTCCAAAGATTTTGGCATCCTGGCAATCCAAGAGGAAGTCGGTAATTTAAATGAGGTCACGGTAAGGTCCACCCGGCCGGAAATTATTGTGGAAGCTGATAAAACCACCATCAATGTGGAAGGCACAGTTATGGCAGAAGGCAATACTGCCTTGGATGTCATCGCAAGGTCTCCGGGCGTATACCTCGATGAAAATGACAATATCAACCTCAATGGTAGATCAGGGGTCACTGTCATGATTAACGACCGTCAGACCTACATGAGTGCCAATGATCTGGTCAATTTCCTCAGAGCCATGCCAGCTGAAAATATCAAAAGCATAGAGATCATCAACAACCCTACTTCTAGATTTGATGCAGAAGGCACCGCAGGAGTCATCAATATCAGGTTAAAGAAAAACAATATTGATGGAATGTTTGGGAATGTTCAACTAGGTGGACTATATAATGGCCTATTTGCACCCAATACAGGTCTTAGCCTAAATGTAAAAAAGGGGAAGTGGACTAACATGGCCAACATCAATTATAGTGAATTCAATTACCACAATGACCTGAATATTAACCGGAATTTTCAGCTCAATGAGGGTGTGTCAAATTTTGATCAGAACAGCAGGATCACTACGAAAAGCCAAAACCTCTTTTTTACAGGAGGGTCAGATTATGAGATCAATGATAACCATAGCGTTGGAGTAAGTCTTCAAGCATCACAAAGAAAGGGAGAAGATGTAGGCAAATCCATGACGGAGATCATCAATCCGGGAACAGATGACCTTATCTTTATCAGATCCCTGAATGATGCTGACTCAAAAAATGACAGAATATTTGGAAATTTCCACTATGTAGGCATCCTGGATTCTTTAGGAACCAAAATCACAACTGATGTGGATTATACCAAAATGCGCTCAAACAGTACTGCCCTTTTGACCAACAACAATTGGATCAATGACCTGGAAGATCAATCTAGCAGGGACTATATACTGACCTTGAACGAAATGGATTACAGCATTTTGACTGCAAAGGCTGATTTCACCAAGCCTTTTGGCAAAGGACGTGTATTGGAAACTGGAGTGAAGGGTAGTTGGGTAAATTCAGACAATGTACTCGATCTTAGCAAGGCGGTAGAAGAAGAACCTTTTGCACCGGACCCTAATAGCAACCATTTCATCTATGAAGAAAATGTGCTGGCTGCCTATGCTACTTATAAGAGCAAGTTTTCCGAAAAAGTAAGTTTCCAAGCAGGATTGAGAACAGAATATTCAGATATTACCGGAACCTCGATCACCTTGGACAGGGTGGACAAACAAAATTACATTGACCTGTTCCCAAGCTTCTTTGTACAGCAGCAAGTGACAAAAGACTATCAGATCATTTACAATGCCAACAGAAGGATTGCTAGGCCAAATTACAGGCTTCTGAATCCATTTGTATATTATATTGATCCACTTACCACCGAACAAGGAAATCCCAATCTAAGACCACAATATGCAAATAACCTGGAGATGAACCATGTCATCAAAGGTTCCTATCAGTTTACTTTGGGTTATTCCTTGACCAATGATGTATTTCAGCAGATCTTCACACAGGATGAAGAATCCCGAACCACAACTACATACACCGCCAACCTCGACAAATCCCAAAACTGGAATTTCAGGGCGATGATCCCTGTAGAAATTACACCTTGGTGGAATACCAGCAACATGATCCAAGTAAACAACTCCAAGTGGAAATCAATGATCGGAGATGCCCTACTTGATGTTTCTCAGACATCTTTGACCTTGAGGTCACAGCATACCATCAATTTGCCCGCAGGATTTAAGGCCGAAGTAATGGGGATGTACATTGGCCCATCTCAATATGGACAAGCTTCGATAAAAGGCTTTGCATGGGTGGATGCAGGACTGACCAAATCCATCATGAAAGAAAAAATGACCTTGACCCTCAATGGCACAGATTTATTCAGGAGTCAATATATCCGCGCAGCTGTTCAATTTGATAACATTGATACCAGGTTTGAACAATATAGAAACACCCAAGGGCTGAGGTTTACAATTAGATATAAATTTGCCCAAGGAGAAAGCTTCAGGGTTTCCAACAGAAGTGGTAGCACAGAAGAAAGAAACAGACTAGATTAATTTTCCAGGGAGTGGCATTTCAAGAAACTTGAAATGCCACTCCCTGGAAAATTATTGATTGATAATTTAAATTTTGATGAGCCACCAAGAAACAGGTAGCCATCTACTGGCATGAAAGCAGATTATCGGTATCTAAATTTAAATATACCGATTAGAAGGAAAAATTGTCAGTAGGAATCAGCCCATTCATTAGGAAATGCAAATCTTTAACAGGCTTTATCCGAAAAATTGGCTGGTCGGATTAGATATTTATCTTTCTGGCATTTCAATTGTCATTTAATAATTTCTTTAATTTTATTGTCAAAATATTTCCCTCAAGAAATGAAAAAGATTTTATCAATCATTTTAATAAGCTTCCTTACTGTGGCTGTTTCAGCCCAAGAGTTTGATCATGAAAAATTGGATAGTTATTTTGAAACTTTGGCCTCCAATGATAAGTTGATGGGAAGCATCACAATGGCCAATAATGGAAAAATCATTTATCAAAAGGCTTTTGGCTTTGCAGACATAGAACTCCAAACACCCTTAAGCAACGATAGCCGGTTTAGGGTAGGATCCATCACAAAAATGTTTACTGCTGCGCTTATTTTTAAGGCAATTGAGGAAGGGAAAATAAAATTGGATCAAAAAATTGACATCTTTTTTCCGGAGGTGGAAAATTCTGAATTAATCAGCATCAGTCATCTGATGAACCATAGAAGTGGAATTCATAGCTTCACCTCAAATTCAGATTATTTGACCTGGCATACCACACCAAAATCAAGAAAAAGCCTCTATAGTATCATCATTGATGGAGGAAGCGATTTTGATCCTGACAGTAAAGCCGATTATAGCAATTCCAATTATGTGTTATTGACTTGGATTTTGGAAGACATTTATGAGGTTGATTATTCGAATTTGTTAGCGAAGTACATCACTAAACCACTGAAATTAGATAACACCTATATCGGCATAAAAACTTCCCCTGCGGACAATGAAGCTTTTTCTTATAAGTACTCGGGTGAATGGGTAAAGGAAGCAGATACAGATATGAGTATTCCTTTGGGCGCAGGAGCTATTGTCTCCACAACAGGTGACCTGACAAAATTTATTGAAGGACTATTCGAAGGGAAAATTATCTCACCGAATAGCTTAGAACAAATGCAGGAAATGAAAGATAACTTTGGAAGAGGTATGTTCAGAATACCTTTTTATGATAAGTTCTCCTATGGACATACAGGTGGGATAGATGAATTCAAATCAATGCTTGGGTATTTTCCTGAGGAAAATTTCAGCATGGCCATGTGTGTAAACGGAAGTGTCATTGACACTAATCAAGCGGCGATAGCGGCATTAAGTGCTTATTTTGGAAAAGATTATGAAATACCTGAATTCAAAAATATTTCTCTAACATCCGAGGAACTTGACAGCTATTTGGGAATATACAGCAGCCCAAATTTCCCTTTAAAAATTACCATTACAAAAGAAAACAAATCATTAGTAGGGCAAGCCACAGGACAACCTCCTTTCACATTAAATGCAGAAGGAGATCATATTTTCAGTTTTTTCCAAGCTGGACTTACACTGATATTCAATCCTGATAATGATGAAATGACCCTAAAACAAGGAGCAGGTGAATTTATCCTCAAAAGGACTAAGGATTGATTTGGTTAGTTTTCTTGGATTTTTTTTGCTTGGGTTGAAACCTCAATCCACATTCCAGGCTTGACATTGCTACGTCGCACAAAGGCTTATTCAAAACCAATCAAAGAATATCATGTGTTCCTCCTGCCAAGGGAAGGCAGGCGCAATGACAACAAACCGCATCTTCCGTCTTCAGTCTCCCGTCTTCCGTCTTTTTTAAACATCGGTCATCTGTCATCCGACATCGTCATCATCCCAACTTCCTACTTCCCTCCTTCCTACTTCAATATATAGCTCACCCCAAAATTAGCTACGATGTTCTTTTTATCCAGTCCCGGAACAAAATAAATATCAGGTACATTTTCAAGATACCATTTATAGTTGAGGGTGTTAACCATTTGTAGCTTGGCATTTAATAATAGGTTTCCAAACCGCCAATCTGTAATTAAAGATGGCACCAAATCCACATACTTGTTCCTCCAATCTTTGGAAGCTTCGTATCTGAAATAATAGAAATCATTGTTGTACACGATCCGTTCAAAATGGAATGCTACCCTATTGAAGTCTTTTACCCAAGCGATCTCTGCCCAGTTGACATTGGCTGCGGGACCGTAGCCCATCCCGAGTACCTGACCCTGATGGGTATATCCATGGCGGACATGATTGTGGATATACCAAGTATCCAAGTCTCGGATACTTTGTCTGATGGTCTGCCCGGTTTGTGTCATTTCAGCACTGAATTGAATAAATTGATTTTCCCCCTTTAAGGGCATTAGATTGGAAAATCCAAAAGTAAACCCTCTGTTTCTTTCAGGCGTAATCATGAAATCCATCAACCTCCTACTATTGCCATTGGTGCCATATTCTCCGTAAAATTCAAAATGTCCTTCAGCACTCATCCATCTAAAAAATCCTGAGCTGAATTGCTGTCTCCTATTTCTCACCGGATTAAATACGTTGCTGAGCCTTTTTTCTCCATTGAATATTGGGAGGTAATCGTCAAATCGGTCCATGTCTGACTGATACATGTGATTGACAGAAGCATAGCCCAAAGACAATCCCGGAATCCACTTGGGCTGATAAGATATAATCAACCCTGAGATATACCTGTTTCCATCCTCTCTTTTTGGAAAGTAGACAAAATTGTTCTGAAATATATAATCTGAATGTGGATGAAGGAAATCGGTACTTCTCAAAAACCCGGAAATCACCTGACCTTCAAAACTCCCTATCTTAGTTTCTATTGGTTTTTGCGTATTTAAAGTAAAATGCAGAAATCCAGGTGCATTGTTGCTCATGATGAGAGATGTTCTTTTTCCCGGTCCCCACCATAAATTTTCAGTTGATAGCCCAAATGAAACGCCGTTATGGTTAAAGCGAATACTTGACTGTCCTCCCAGTAGCCGGATATAAGCTGCTGTTCCAAACCTTTCCGGCATATCGATCCGGTTGAGGTACTCGTAATAATACAAAATGGTAGATTGATGTTCTATTGGAAAACCTTGGAATTCTCTATTTTCGGCAATAATGATTTCAGGTTGGAGCTGAATACTGAGTTTCCCATATTGCGCAAAAACTCCGGCACTGATCACATTCTGCATTCCTCTGTTTGGAATCATGGCCCCATTGTTCTGGCCAAAGGCATAATGTGAATTGTACTGGAACCTATTGGTGAAGGGTAATGCTAGAATTTTGACCTTTTCTTTCTCGTCCAAAAATCCATAAAACTCTGAATTCTCAAAATCTGCAAATGAACCATCAAGATCGAATCCAATTTCTTTGTCAAAAGCATAGACTGGGTATAATGGACGAATATTAAAAGAGGTTTTGTTACTCAATTCACCAAGCAACTGCATTCTCCTCATATATTCATCCAAGACAGGGGATCCGACCGGTACTGTTTGCGCAAGGGCCGCCGAAGTTGCCAGAATAAGGAGAAATACTGAGATTAATAACTTTCGGATTGTCTTCATAACCAACATCATTGCACCACAAAAGTTGACAATTCAATTTTTCCCACTGACCAGCTTTCATCACATTTGGGATCAGGGCTATTGGTCTGTACCAGTTCATCACCCAATGTAAGTTTTACACTGGGGCCTTCATGTTTAATCAATCTGGTAACTCGGTACTTTGTAGTACCGTTGGGTGTTCCCCTCAAATGACAAAGACCGGGAAGAATTGTTTGGATAGCACCTTCTTTGGGTAAATTTTGCCTAAAATAATCATGTGGATAGGATTGCCTGATACAGTATGTGGATTCACAGGGACTGTTGGAAAATGTAGTTCTCATGACTTCCTCCCCATCTACTTTCATAAACCAAAAATCAGGACCACTGAAGCCTTCGTCCAGATTGCCATCCCAACTGTCATGGATTAATAGCTCAATGGTCACCCTCACCACATTATGATAAGGAAGGCCTGGTATGGTCACAGATACTTCCTCATTGTTATAATTTCCCAAGATCGTATCATTCTGAAAAACAAAAAGTCTCCCATTTTCAAAATTGTGCAGGTCCATTTTTGAAAAATCGTTTGAATAAATATTTTCAAAGCTTTCACATCCACAAAGGGTATCTTGACAGGAATTTAATGTCAGCGATACAAATAATAAAATGAGTACAAAAGGGTGATAATGCTTAAACCGAAAGGACATGTGGGAATAAATGAAATCAACTTGATGCAATAAATCCGGTAAGGGAACCATCTGGAATACAAATAAATGAAAATTAAACCGAAAATGGATATTCTTTGAAGAGTTTGTATTTTTCATTCACCCCTGTCTCTTTTAATTGCTAGGTGAAATTGCTTTTCTTTATTTACTTTTGATGCTTCCAATCCCGGGAAAAATTACCTTTTTAAAGCAAAGTCAAAAAGTCTTAACTCATGATCAGTCCCCTTGAGCTTCAATCCAAAATAGACAGAACGGTCAACTATCAGGGATCAGAATACCTGTTTTTCAGTGGGACGGCTTATTTGGGGATGGGTAATGTTCCAGAATTTGAAAAATTGATCATAGGCAGCATTACCAAATATGGCATCAGCCACGGACTCAGCAGGATCAACAATATCAGGCTGCATGCTTACCATCAATTTGAAACTTTCTTTGCTGAAAAGGCCGGGGCAGAAAAATCCCTGGTTTGGAGTAGTGGCTTTCTGGCGGGAATGGCAGCAGTACAGTTTTTATCCAAGCATGCAGACCATGTATTTGTTGCCCCCGATACCCATCCTGCCATTTTACCGCATGGTATAAACACAGATCCTTTTTTAGATCATATCACCTGGGCAGAATCCTGCATAAAGAAAAGTGAGGAATTGCCCAATTCAAAAATCCTGATTTTGGCCAATGCAGTAGATCCTTTAATACCGACAGTCCATCAGTTTGATTGGATCAAAAACCTTCCTGATAGACATGATTATACTTTACTCATAGATGATAGCCATGCTTTTGGAGTATTGGGAAAAGGAATCTACGGGACCTACAGCCAATGGAAACATTTGCCTGTCAGGTTGTTGGTATCAGGATCCTTGAATAAAGGGTTGTCTCTGCCTGCGGGGATATTACTTGGCGATGCTGCAACGATAGATGAAATTGCCGGAACAAATATCTTCAGGTCTTCATCTCCTCCGGCACCGGGATATTTACAGGCTTTTCTTCAAGCAGAGTACCTCTATCAAAGTCAGCAACAAAAACTCAAAGAAAATATCAGACTCTTTCAGAATTTGACCAACAGTTTAAATGTTTTCAATTTTGTAGAAGGTTATCCTATATTTTCATTTCCAGATCAATCATGGTCAGAAAAGTTGTTTCAGTCAGGTATTATTGTTTCCTCTTTCCCTTATCCAAACCCTTTCGATCCATTAGCCAACAGAATTGTAGTTTCTGCTACTCACCATCCCGAAGACCTGATCCAGTTGCATAAAGTAATTTCTGGTTTGTGAGAATGAAGGGATTTGATTTAATTGGTTAGAATTTTAGTAATTCCGCAAGTAGAAATAAATTCTGACACTGGTTTAATATCTTTAAATTTCTAGTATCAAATAATATCTAAATTTCATCTAATGTCTCTCAAAACCAATTTCTTTAGCATCTTACTTTGCCTCTCTATTCTTATATCCTGCCAAACGAAAGACCAAAAACCTTTTGAAGATATCCCTGATACCTATCCTGTTCTGAAAAAGGTGCTTCAAAATCCTGATGAATATCAAGTTCAGATTGTCTATACCCAGATCGATAGAGATGAAAACAATGTGCCCTCTTTCCGGGATTTCGATTTCAGACTTGATGACGACAAATATTTTTATCCTGCCAGTACGGTCAAATTACCTGTGGCCATATTGGCTTTGGAGTGGCTTGGTGAACAGGATATTTATGGACTAACGGCGAAAAGTGTGATGCTGACCGATTCGGTCCGTCCATCGCAATTGCCCGCTGATAATGACAGCAGCGCTCTGACCTTGCTGCCCAGTATCTCGCATTACATCAAGAAAATCTTGCTGGTCAGTGACAATGATGCTTACAACCGACTCTATGAACTTTTAGGTCAGGATTATATCAATTCAAAAATGCAGGAAAAAGGCATGAACCATACAGCAATCAACCACAGATTGAGCATGCCGATGAGTGAAGAAGAAAACAGGTACTTTAATCCTGTTAGTTTCCTGAATGAGGAAGGTAAGGTCATTCTTGAAATACCCGAAAGAAAAACCGATAATATCTATTCAAACCTTGATCATCCCAAAATCGGAAAAGCGTATTTCAGCAAAGGGGAATTGATTGAAGAACCGATGGACTTTACATTTAAAAATAAATTTGCCCTCTCGGATTTCCATGGGGTAGTCCAAAGGATTGTATTTCCTGAGAAATTCGCCTCAAATGAGAGATTCAATATATCAGAAGAGGACCGAAACTTTATACTCCAATACATGTCCATGCTGCCCGGCGAGAGCGATTATCCCAAATATTATCTTCCTGAATACTATGACAGCTATTCCAAGTTTTTCAAGTTCGGTACCGACAAAAACCCAATTCCAGCACAATTCAGGATTTTCAACAAAACTGGCAATGCATACGGACATTTATTGGATGGATCCTATTTTGTGGACTTTGAAGAAGGCATTGAGTTTTTGGTGACTGCGGTTATCTACACCAATGCCAACAAAACGCTGAATGACGATACCTATGAATATGAAGAAATTGCTTTTCCTTTCTTCGCAGAATTGGGGGAATATCTGTATCAGTTGGAGTTGAAAAGGGAAAAAGAAAGGAAACCAGTCCTATCTAAATTAAAAATGGAATATTGAAATATCATAAAAAAAGCTGGTAAATAACCAGCTTTATACATTTTCTGCCATAAACTTATCCAAATCCTCCAGACTGATTAAGTTTTCATAATAAGCCCTTCCAAAGACCACTGCGGTAACACCCATATCCTTAAGTTTTTTGAAGTCATCAATGCTCCTGACACCACCGCTTGCAGCCAAGTGAATCCCGGGAAATTTGCCAACGATTTTTTGGTATAGTTCAAAATTCGGACCTTCCATTACGCCATCTCTAGTTACGTCTGATACCTTCAGGTATTTGAGACCTCTTTCATAGAATAACTCAATATGATCAAAAAGATCAATTTCAGTTTTTTTCAGCCATCCTCTGGTTTTGATTTTCAAATCGGAGGGATTGGTATCCGCGGCAAGGATAATTTTTTCCCTTCCATAGGAGACAAGCCATTGAGAAAATCTTTCAGGAAAAGATGCCGCAACTGAAGCAGCTGTGATGGTTTTCGCCCCAAATTCGAATGCCTTGAGCACATCACCATCTGTTGAGATTCCTCCCGTAAAGTCAACTGTCAAATCTGTATAACCGGCTATGGCTTCCAAGATATGGTAATTTTTAGGTTCTCCTCGCCTTGCACCATCCAAATCAACCAAATGCAGCCACTTGATACCATGGTCCTCAAATGCCTTTGCTATTTCCAAAGGATTGTTGGAAATCACTTCCTGGGTTGCAAAATCACCCCTTTTTAAACGGACACACTTACCGTTGATAAGGTATATAGATGGGATAATATCAAACATAGTTGTATAATTCAATAGGTTTAAAAAGGATTTCTAAAGTTATGGGATTAGATCAGAATCTGGATTTAAATTATTTACTGATCGGATTTAAAGATAATACAAGATAGGAGAATTTGACAAGCCTCCCCCAAAATGTTTGGTAAATTTACCGCTCACCACTACCAAAAAAGAATTCGAAATATCAATAAGCCAGTTTTGCAACAGTACCATTGCTGCCTGAGGCCCAAACCGATGTGCTTGTTTTATCCATTTTGACCGCATGATAACCCTCATCTGAAAATCTGACCCAATTCTCGCCTCCATCTTTGGAAAAATCAGATCCATTGGGACCAACACAGATCAGCCAATGAAATCTCTGAAAATACTGAACCCCAGACCTGAATCCTGAAGGTGCTTGTCCTTCGCCTAAGCGCCAGGTTTTTCCGTCATCCACGGAAATGACAAAGTTTTTGCCCACTCCATCTATTTCAAGAAAATCACCTCCTACACCTACCATTACCTGACCTCCGATTTTTGCCAATGAAAATATCCCTTGGGAATCTTTATCCTGAATGATGGGAGTGTCATAAGTATTCCAATGGTAACCATTATCTGAGGAATGGTAAATCTTGCTGGCATTGCCGGCACTAGCAAACCAAATGTTGTCATAATCCACCAAAATGCCAGAACCGCTCGCAGCAAATGAGCCTCCGCCTTTTGGTCCATCGGGAGACAATTCCAACACCCTCCAGGTATCACCCTCATCCTTTGTCTCAATTAATGCCCATTTGCCATTTACCACATCACCAACCACGTAGCCCTTGTTATGGATAAAATCCATCCCATCAAAAAAATCCTCATCGGATCCTTGAAATTTTTTCTCCCAATTATTTCCTCCATTATTTGTTTTGTAAATCACCGCAGGCTGACCAGCTGAAAGGACTATTGCAGTATTCGCGTCTATTGCCTCAATATCCCTAAAATCGACCGTATCCAATCCCGCAACAACCCCTGATTCCCATGTTTCTCCTCCGTTGAGTGTTCTCAGCCAAGTTCCGTTAGAACCACTGGCCCAAACAATCTGATCTGTCAAAGGAGATAAACCCCTAAGAGATGCTTTGGTTGGCGTATCCAACTTTTGCCAGCCGGATGGAATTTCGGGGATCTTAGTTTTTTTTTCTTCATTACAAGAAAAAAAACTGATCATGAAGAAAAGGGAAAACAGGTATTTGGCCATATTACTTTATTATTTTAAAATTAACCCAGATCATATCAAAGTTCGTCTTTTTCAATTAAATAATCAGGGTTAAAACAAAAAAAGCGACAAGTTGACTTATCGCTTTTTTATTTCATGGGATCATAAAATTACATTTTGGCAGAATAATTAGGCGCTTCCCTTGTGATGCTGACATCATGAGGGTGTGATTCTTTGACACCGGCAGCGGTAATTTTTACAAATTTACCGTCTCTTTGAAGGTCTTCAATGGTTTTGGTGCCGCAGTAACCCATACCGGCCTGTAACCCTCCTACCAATTGGTACAAAACTTCTGAGACAAGACCTTTGTAGGCAACCCTTCCGACAATACCTTCCGGAACAAGTTTTTTGATGTTGTCTTCAGCATCTTGGAAATACCTGTCTTTAGATCCGGATTCCATGGCTTCCAAAGAACCCATGCCTCTATAGGACTTGAATTTTCTTCCTTCGAAAATGATCATTTCTCCCGGTGCTTCTTCTGTTCCTGCCAAAAGCGAACCGATCATGATAGATCCCGCCCCTGCAGCAATGGCCTTGACCAAATCGCCGGAATAGCGGATACCACCATCTGCTATGACTGGAACATTCTTTCCTTTGAGGGCTTCGGCACATTCAAAAACCGCAGAAAGCTGTGGAACCCCCACACCTGCAATCACCCTGGTGGTACATATACTCCCAGGACCCACTCCGACTTTTACAGCATCCGCGCCGGCATCTGCCAATGCCAAAGCAGCCTCGGGCGTGGCAATATTTCCTACAATTACATCTAGCTCGGGAAAAGCATCTTTGATTTTCCTGCAGGTTTCGATTACACCCTTAGAATGTCCATGGGCGGTGTCGATAGAAACGACATCTACTCCTGCATTTTTGAGGGCTTCAACTCTTTCTACAATATCTGCCGTGACACCAACTGCTGCCCCAACCCGCAATCTTCCAAATTCATCCTTGCATGCAAAAGGTTTATCCCTTCTTTTAAGTATATCCTTGTAAGTGATCAGCCCTGTCAGTTTATTTTCATCATCGACAATGGGTAATTTTTCGATTTTATATTCCTGAAGGATTTCCTCTGCCTGCTCCAAAGAAATTCCTGCTTTGGCAGTAATCAGATTCTCTTTGGTCATAATGTCCATGATTTTCACATGGGGATCTTTAATGAAGCGTAGGTCTCTGTTGGTGATGATACCCTTCAGCGTCCTTTGATTATCAACCACGGGAATACCTCCGATATGAAATTCACGCATAATGGCTTCGGCATCTCTTACTTTAGCACTGATGTCCAATGTAATGGGATCTAAAATCATCCCTGCCTGAGAACGCTTCACCTTCCTTACTTGGGCAGCCTGCTTCTCAATGGACATGTTCTTGTGAATAAAGCCAATGCCGCCCTCCAAGGCAATGGCTATGGCCAATTCAGCTTCTGTAACCGTATCCATAGCCGCAGAAGCCAAAGGAATATTCAGCCTGATGTTTTTGGTAAGTTGAGTGGAAGTGTTGGTGTCGCGCGGTAGGACTTCTGAGTATCCCGGGACAAGAAGCACATCGTCGTAGGTGAGTGCTTCAAAGAGGAATTTATCGTTATTTCGATTCATAGCAAATATTGGTTAGGTAACCCTATTTGCCCGTCAAAGATACACACAATTTCTATTGGCAATCAAACCGATGTCAAATAAAATTCAAGTTTCATACAAATTTCATCTGGAAAAGGGAATTTTCTTTGGTCATCACGGATGAAAGGGACTTTGATTAAGTTTTTTAAGTTTTACTCCCCGAATCAGGAAATAAGTCAATAAACCTACAGGGCCCAGCATAAAAGTGAGAATCAAACAAGGTAAAACAATCCACCTGTTGATGTCTTTTTCCCAGGCATCTTTGGTGATCCACATCCCCACAAAAAGATCAAAAACCAAGTAGTGGATCCATCCTGCCAACAAAGCTTCATCAGATCCAAATAAAGTCCTAACCTCAGCCAAGCTGCCAAATCCCCCTTCAGATTCTCCTCCAAGACCCATCACAATATAAAACAGATAAGTCAAGGCTAAGATGATAAATACCCCAGAAAATAAGGTTTGATATATCCATTTGCGGGGATAAAAAATGAACAGGGCAATCCAGGAAAAAAAGGCCAATGTGCTGGCCATTCCAAATACAGCTTCAAGAGTCGTCATGATTGGGTTGAATTTTAGTTTTTGATGAAATTAACAAAAATTCCCAAGCAGTCTTTTATTTTGATGAAGAATCTTTCCTTTTCAACTTAGCAATATAAAACCCATCAAATCCGCTTTCCTGGGCCAACACTTTTTGGTCTTCCAAAAGCTCAAACTCCTTTCCCTTTTCAGATGCCAGGAATTTTTCCACTTGATGTTGGTTTTCGGAGGGTAAGATACTACAGGTAGCATAGACCATAATTCCTCCTTTTTTGACCATGGAAGAATAATTTTGTAAGATTTCCTGTTGGATGGCCTGCACTTTTTCAATCGATTCGGGACTGAGCTTCCATTTGGTGTCCGGGTTTCTTTTTAATACTCCCAATCCGGAACAGGGAACATCCAAAAGCACACGGTCTGCAGATTCACTCAATCTTTTAATGGTTTTATTCCCTTCAATTACTCTGGGTTCAATGATACTGATACCATTCCGCCTTGCTCTTATCTTAGTGTTCTGAAGTTTCCATCCCTCCGTGTCCATCGACAATATCCGACCTTTGTTCTGCATCAGGGCCGCCAAATGAAGGGATTTTCCTCCGGATCCTGCGCAGGCATCTATTACCCGCATGCCAGGTTCTACATCCAATGCCGCAGCAACAAGTTGTGATGAAGCATCCTGAACTTCAAATAATCCCTCTTTAAAGGCGGCGTTTTTAAAGACATTCTGCCTTTTGGCCAAGACCAATGCATCTTTATATCCCTTTGGTGCATAGGACTCAATGTCTTCATCTGCCAAACGGTTCATCAATTGTTCCCTAGTGATTTTAAGGGTATTTACCCTCAGAACTACTTCTGCCTGCTGATTGAGGGTATTGATTTCTTCCTCCCATTTATTGCCTAATTGTTCGGCACCCATCTCATCCAACCAGTCCGGAATAGATTGGATGACTGCCCTGTTATTCAGCCTTTCATATCTTCGGTGAATGCCATCACCATCAAGACCTTTGAATTCTTTCCAATCAGGTAAAGTTCTTCCCTGTAGAAACCAATAGGTGCCAAAAAGCTGATAGGTGTCTTTGGATGGACTCAAAAAATTAATCAACCTCCACCATCTTACCATATCATAGACAGATTCCGCAATGAAGCCCCTGTCCCTTGCACCCCATTTTGGATTTGATTTGAGGGTTCTTTCTATTACTTTGTCCGCATATCGGTTATCATTGAAAATTTCGTCTATAGCCTGAACGACTGCATAGACTGTATTTGTGAAAAGCTTCATGTTTTTTTATTTGAGAGCACAAAGATAGGAAGATTCCCAAGAGCGGAGTGGTGAAAACCAAAATCCCTACTATGGATATTTTTGTTAATTTTGCCCTCTCATTAAAAATAGATTTTATGCTTGACAAATTACAAGCGCTGAAAGATAGATTCATCGAAGTTGGCCAGCTCATCATACAGCCTGATGCCATGTCGGATATGTCCAAATACACCAAGTTGACCAAAGAATACAAGGATCTTGAAAAAATAGTGATCCTGTATGACGACTATAAAAATGTACTGGACAATATCAGCAGTACCAAAGAAATTCTGGACAAGGAAAAAGACACTGATTTCAGGGATATGGCCAAAATCGAGTTGGATGAACTGAAGGATAGAATGGTGGAACTTGAGGAGGAGCTCAAACAGCAATTGATACCCAAAGACCCCAATGATTCCAAAGACTGTATCCTAGAAATCCGGGGCGGTACGGGTGGTGATGAGGCTGCAATTTTTGCAGGTGATCTTTTCAGAATGTATGAAAGGTTTTGCGAAAAACAGGGTTGGAAACTGACTGTTCTCGATTTGACTTTCGGTTCTTCAGGAGGCTACAAAGAAATTATCAGTACCATCACCGGTGCAGATGTGTACGGGATGATGAAGTTTGAATCAGGTGTACACCGCGTCCAAAGAGTTCCTGCCACTGAGACACAGGGAAGGGTGCATACTTCTGCTGCCACTGTAGCCGTGCTTCCCGAAATGGATGAAGTGGAAGTGAATATCAATATGAACGAAATCCGAAAGGATACCTATTGCTCTTCCGGCCCCGGTGGTCAATCTGTCAACACAACCTATTCAGCTGTTCGTTTGACACATATTCCCACTGGACTTGTGGTAACTTGTCAGGATGAAAAGTCTCAGATTAAAAACTTTGAAAAAGCCTTAAAAGTACTTCGATCAAGACTTTATGAAATCGAATTGAACAAACACAATGAAGCCGTAGGAGCCCAAAGAAGGTCCATGGTGGCAAGTGGTGACCGTTCGGACAAAATCAGAACATACAATTATTCCCAAAGCCGGGTAACAGACCACCGTATCAATAAGACTGTCTATAATCTTCCTGACATCATGGATGGTAATATTGAAGAATTTATTTCTGCCCTTAGATTTGCAGAGAATCTTGAGAAAATGAAAAATACGGGAATGGAGGAAGTCTGAAGAAAGGATGAAGGTAGAGGGTAGATTTTAGATTTGGGAAGGAGGAAGGATAAAGGACGGTTAAATGATGAAACTACAAAAGTGACAAAAGAATACAATAAGTTACTGAATATCAAGCTTTTGGTAATTTAGTCTTTTGTTCGCTTTTGTTTCTTTTGTGGTTCAAATAATATTCCCTACGTGATTATCCACAAATTTTCAAAGGAATCTTACATCCATCCATCAACCATCATATCCACCTCTTCCAAAAGTCCTTTCAATTGATTGTAAGATTTGACAGGGGATTTACCTTCCTCTTCATGGTCCGAGGACGTTGAAAAATCACATTTTATGCTGTCTTGGGCTTTCTTATTTTGTCTTTTTTTATTCTTTTTGAAATAAGACCTATCATCAAACCCTATATATTTTTCCTTGTTAAGGATATCGGGAGTGTTCATAGTTTCCAAATTACATAAAAATGATATCCCAGGTAATTTATGCTCATCGTGTTGTGTAGTCAAACTAAATCCAGATGATAAGGAAATCAACAAGAGGACTAAAATAAGTCCATAGGACTTTGACAATGATCGTTCAAAATACATAATAGGTTTGGGTTGGCGCAATTACATGTTTTTGACTACTTCTTTTTTGGGAAGTCGGATGCTCCACATACCTCTCAAATCTCCGATTTTATGACCTTTGGCCTTATCTTCGGGATATAGTTCGTCCAGGACTTTTTGGGTTTCAGGACTGATTTCAGTACCTGTCTGTCCATGGCAATTAAGACAAAGTGCATTGGGAATCATGATGGCCTTGGTAAACAACAAAACTTCCCCACCTTCAATTTTCTGGATATTTGGTTCATTCGCAATGTCGTTTTCACCATTGTAAACATAAGTATCCAAAATTCCTTCTTCATATTCCAAAGGCTTATCAGCAGGGTTTCTATATTGATTGGATACCCTTTTGATCTCCACATTGTATTTATCTGATACTTCTTTTAGGATCGGCAGCGCGTTTACATTGCAGAATTTGATGGCTTCAGGAACTCCTTCATTTGCGATGGCCTCCTGTAAGGCTGATATCAATTGCTTTTGAGCTTCATTACTGATTTCCTCTCCCCATACCATGGCTGCCTGAATGATGTCTGCCTCATTGAGTTTTTTGACTTCCATGCTTTTATTCACTTCCTCAAAAACATCCTTACTCACTCTTTCATTTGAATTACAGGAGATTAAAAGCAATGTTAACAAAACTAAATTAAATAAATTTTTCATTTTTTTTTTGCTTTCTACCCTACAAAAGTAGATGTAAATCACGAGTTTCTAAAGACATTATTGCTGTTTATATCCCAAATCTGCTAATTAAATAGTTTCAAATGTCTCTTGAGCATCTCCTAATGTTTCATTTATGGGATTTAGTCCTATTTTTGTATCAATAGAAGCATGAATTTACACGATGAAGCGCTTAGCACCCATTCTTATTTTTATTTTATTTCACAGTCTTGTTTATTCCCAAACTTGGAGAAGAGTGGGAGGCTGGGGCAATCAACTTTCAGGAATAACATGGGTCAGTGATGAGACTGGTTTTATTGCCGGAGATCAAGTCATTTTGAAAACCATTGATGGTGGACTCAGTTGGGTAGAGCAGGAAGCTCCTTCCAAAAATAAAATGTTAGGGGTTAGTTTTTTCAATGAAACCCTTGGCCTCATGGTTGGTGAAGAGGGAGTCGTGTACCGTACAACCAATGGAGGGCAAACGTGGCAATTTTCCAATGCCGGAACCCAAAGGACCTTGAAAAGTGTCAAATTTCTGAATGAAACAAGGGTGTATGCCGTAGGTGAAAACGGAGAAGTTTTCCGATCTACCAATGGAGGGCAAACTTGGGCAAGGCAATCAGTGGGCACTACTTCAGATCTCAATAGCCTGTTTTTTGTCAATCAGGATACAGGATATATTGCCTCCTCCGATGGTCAGGTCATCCTGACTTTTAACGGGGGAAACAATTGGAACATTCAAAACACAGGACAGACCAAAAATCTAGCCGATATCTATTTTACCACAGGTACGGAAGGATTTGCAGTCGGGCAACAGGGTACCATCATCAAAACCACGGATGCGGGCTTGAGTTGGACACTTTTGAACAGCGGAACAGAGAGAAACTTAAATGCCGTTTCATTCAATAAGTCAAATCCTAATCTGGGTGTTTTCCTTGGAGAAAATGCCACAATCTTAAGAACAGTCAATGCAGGTACCACCATTGATGGTATCAATATCAACAATACACAGAATTATAATTCCGTCAGTTTCAGAAGATCGGCCAATGTGGTATTTGCAGTAGGTGAAAACGGTTTGGTTATTTCCTCCAACAATTCCGGTTCAAGTTGGGCTGTAAGGCTTGCCGGAAGGGACAAGGATTACTCAAACACACAATTCAGAACCGCGACACTTGGCTATATCATCGGTGAGGAAGGGTTGGTCTTGTCCACCAACAATGGCGGAAACTCTTTAGCGGATCGTTCGAGGCCGCTTTCGGTGACTTTCAATGACTTGGCATTTACTACCAATGCTTTTGGTTATATCGGCGGAGATAATGGAATACTCCTTCGAACCACTAATTCCGGTGGCAATTGGACTTCGCTCACTCCGGGAACCGAAGGTGCAATCAATGGCATTTATTTTTTCAATAATGCTAATGGTTTCATTGTCGGCGCAAATGGATTTATGGCCAAAACTTTAGATTCCGGGGTTACTTGGTCTGAGTTATCTGTTGCCAATACGGCAGTCACCTTGGTTGATCTTGAATTTTTTGATGCTACTACTGGTATAGTCATTGGAAAAAACGGATTTGTTGCCCGAACTGATGATGGGGAAACCTGGCAGGTTGTAACCTCTCAGTCTTCTGAAGATCTTAATGGCATAAAAAAATTGGACGAACAAACTGCCATTGTCATTGGAGATGCCGGTACAATCCTAAAAACTTCCGACCAAGGAAAAACCTGGACTAAAATCAATGCAGGAATCACAAGAAAATTAAACGCACTGGACTTTCTGGATGAATCTGTCGGATTTGTAGCTGGGGAAAAAGGATGGATGATGTCTACTCGGGATGGTGGGGAAACTTGGGCAAGTATGCCAACAGCTACATTTCAGGATTTTACAGGAATCAGTTTTGGGGATCTGAGCAGTGGATTTGCAGTGGGCGAAAAAGGTACCTTATTCAATTATAGCTGTCAGGTACCGGAAGAAGCCACGGTGATTTTTGGGGAAGACAACATCTGTATTTCACAACAAATATATACTGTACAGAACAATGAAGGCCCTGATGCGGAATTTGAATGGAGGGTGGATGGAGGAACAATTCTTGAAGGTCAGGGAAGCAATAGAATAGTAGTAAGTTGGGATGTCCCAGGAAGAAATGCTGTTTTGGTACGAGGCAAAAACAATTGTGGAAACGGACGTACCAAAGGCCTCGAAGTCTTGGTTTCGACACAACCTCAGGCGATTATTGACATTGAAGGAGAAGGAGTCACTTGCCAAAATGAATTGATGGATTATCAAGTGACAGAAATTCCGGGTACGGTATTTATATGGGAACTGGAGGGCGGAGAAATCACAGCAGGTCAAGGTACTTCACAAGTAACTGTAATGTGGACTGGACTAGGTCAAAGACAATTGAAAATAACACCAAACAATCCCTGCGGTGTTGGTTCAACTTTCAGCAAAAGCATTCAGGTATTGACCCCACCAGAACAGCCTTCCGAAATCATTGGCCCTGAAATGGTCGGATTGACAGAAGAAGAATATGAGGTATCCAATGTGCCAAATGTCAATTTCCAATGGAGTACCAGTGGTAATGCAGGAAAAGTAATCAGTGGACAGGGAACCAATAAAGTAAAAGTTCAATGGGAAAAAGAAGGAGACTATACCCTTACAGTAACTCCTATGAACGGCTGTAATTCAGGAATATCCCAAAGTCTCGAAGTAAATGTAAATCTGATCACCAGCATTAATCCAGAGATTTCATTAGGGAAAACGTCTGTCTACCCCAACCCATCTCAAGGAGATGTCATTGTTTCTTTTAAAGGGATAAACCAAGTTAACTCCATATCGGTGACTGATATGTTGGGGATTGAAATCAGAAAGATTATACCTTATGGTGGAGAAGATCTTGTAGAATTCAAAGGACTTCCAAAAGGAATGTATGTTGTGTCTATAAGGAGTAGGGAAAAAGAGTATGTCAGTAGGCTTTTGGTGAGATAAGGGGTTTGGTTCAGTGGACAGTCGTAGTTTTGTTAACAATCTCAATAGGCAGTCTCAGTGGGTCTGTGAGGAAAAAAGAGTTTGGTGAAAAATATTAAAGTTTATTCCCTATTGGGAATTCAGGTTTTTTCTCAATTTCAACAATATCAAAACTTAGACTTCAATCAGAATGGCTTCATTTTTAAAATAAACCCAATATCTTTTTACTGAAACTGATAAAACTCCGTTATCTTAATGTTTAAATAATTGTTTGTTCATGAAATTACAGGGAAAAGAAAATATTTGTTTGGTAACTTGGCATGAAGGGCACTTTCACAGTCTTTATCCTATCGCCAATAATCTCAAAATTTCTAAAAATCTTAGAGACAGCTTTCCTTCTCCTTATACCATACATGATGCCCGTCATTGGATTGAACATAACCAAAAATTCAATCCTCCACAGAATTTTGCCATAGAATACGATGGAAAACTTGCCGGGTCGGTAGGCTGTGAAATTGGAAAAGACGAACTGAGAACCAATATGGAAATTGGTTTTTGGGTCGCAGAATCATTTTGGGGTAAGGGAATAGCCACAGAAGCTGTTCAGCTTTTTACCGAATATGCACTCGCCAAATTTCCCGATGTAAAAAGAATCTTTGCCCAAGTGTATGATTTTAATGTTCCTTGTATGAAGGTTTTAGAAAATTCCGGATATGAACCGGAAGCTATCCTAAAGCATGCCTACATTAAAGAAGGTCAAATCGGCGACCTATTTCAATATGTCATTGTCAGGGAAGAGGTGGAAAAATTTTTTGATTGATCTTTCAAATTAAACATTTATTACATTTGCCCCCTTATGAAATGGGCCCTACCAATATTTATCTTCTCCTTCTTTGCTTCCCAAATGGTAAGTGGCCAAGTCTCCAAAGATTCAGTTGGAAATTCAGCCCCTATCGAAAAATTATTTGATTTTGGTGATCTGGTAATAGATAAGATTTCAGGAGAAAATTGGGCATTCATCCCAGCTGTGGTGTATTCTCCCGAAACAAGCCTAGGGTTGGGGTTAAGGGCCATTAGAGTATTTAGATACAAGGAAAAGCAATCCTCAACGCTTCGTCCTTCTTCTCTTCCCATTACCTTTTTGTACACCCTGAACAATCAGACCATTTTCACCACAGAACTCGACATTTGGGCAAATGACAACAAAGAGTATCTCAATGCCAGGTTAGAGTTGTCTAATTTCCCTTTCAAGTTTTATGGAATTGGCAATGAACCTGTCATCTCAGAGGGAGAATTTTACACTACCCGGTTTGCTTATATTCATCTCAATTACCAAAGAAAAATTGCACCGGGACTTTACCTAGGACCTAGATATGAGTTCCGGGTAGATGATATTTTCAGAAGAGTTCCCGGAGGAGTCTTGGAAACGACGCAAGTCCCAGGATATGATGGTCAAAGGATTTCAGGCTTGGGATTTGTATTCAACCATGATACCCGTGACAATATATTTCAACCCACCAAAGGCTGGCTCAACAGCGTAGAATGGACAGGATACGCTTCTTTCCTTGGCAGCAATTTTAATTTTAGCCAGTATACCCTAGACTTCCGAAAGTATTTCAAAACCAATGAAAAACAGGTCTTGGCGCTGCAAAGTTGGTGGAGCTTCACCACAGGAACCCCTCCTTTTCAACATTTGTCACTGATTGGGGGAAGCGACAGAATGCGGGGTTTTTTTGAAGGCCGGTACAGGGATAACCATGCCATGGTGCATCAGGCAGAATATAGACTACGTTTATATAGAAATTTGGGTATGGTGGTTTTTGGCCATGCAGGACAGGTCGCAGCCCATGCATCTGATTTCAATTGGAACCGCTTCAAATATGGAGCAGGATTTGGATTCAGGTATAGACTCAATCAGGAAGGACTAAATATCAGGCTTGACTTTGCTTTCGGTGATCAAAGGGCATTTTACTTTGGATTGAATGAGGTGATATAGCTTATAATTCCTGCGGACCTACATTTTTTTTAAATAACTCTTCCAATAAACAGTAAGTCTATTTGGTGTTTTCAAAAACTATCGATTAATTGTTTCGTATTCGATATTGATAACCCAATATCTTTAATGGTTTAATATGAAAAATTTTATCATTTTTTTCTTCTTGATTTTTATATTGGCTTTCCCTGAATACGCTTTCTCACAATTTGAGATTAAAGGGAAAGTTCTGAATAGTGAAACCAATATGCCATTGGAATTTGCAACAGTATTTATCAACAACACTACTTTTGGGGATATTACAGACGCTGAAGGGAAATTTACGATTCAAATACCTGAAGGTAGGCATGAATTGGTCATTAGTTTTGTAGGATATCAAACTTTCAGATACAGTTTTAACACACTCAGTTTAGCTGAGAATTATACTTTCAAAATCTCTCCTGAAATCTTTGATCTGGAAGAGACGCAGGTGTCGGAAAAAAGGGATGAAGCATGGTACAAAAACCTTGAAATATTTACCCAAAGATTTTTGGGAACGAGTTTCAATGCTCAAAAATGTAAGATCATCAATCCTGAAGTATTGATCTTGGACAATGAAACTGATAAAAATGTATTATTGGCAAGGTCTAAGGAAGCCTTGGAAATAAGGAATCCCAATCTTGGCTATACCATCAAATTTATTCTGGAAGGTTTTGAATATAACTTTGAGAACAAGGTCATGAAATTTGCCGGAACTCCATTTTTTATAGAAGATAAGGTTGTCAAGCGCAAGCAAAAAAGGATTGATGAACAACGAAGCAGGGCATTTAATGGAAGCGTAAATCATTTTATGCGGTCTCTTTATCAGGATAGATTAAAAGAAGAAGGTTTTGAGATCTATGGCTTGACAATGGCACCTAATCCTGAAAAACCTGATATCGCCACAATCGAGTCAGCAAAGAATCTGATTGAGGAAACCAATACTCCAGTAGTTTGGGATAGTTTGGGCAGAGTTATAGCAAAAGAAAGTTTGCCTGATGAAATCGAGATGTTTTCAGAAAAACCTATGGAAAGAAACGAGGTGGTAGAGATTTCCAGAAATGACCTGTTGTTTCTAACTTACAATCAACCTATTTTCATCCTTTACCTCAACGAATTTGAAGAGCCAAACTATAGGGATGTAGTTGATAGCAAATCACTTAAGAGTGGTTATGGTAACAGATTTAAAATAGAAATAACTTCTGCAGACCAAAAACAGGTCAGCAAATTGAAAATGCAGGGGAAAGCAGTTCAGCTTTTCGAAAATGGCAGTTATTTCCATCAACTCGACATTTACGTTGAAGGCTATATGGCCTGGGAAAAAGTAGGTGACCTGATGCCCTTTGATTATGGAATGGAGAATTAGGTTCTAAACCTATTAAAAAAGCTTTTGAAAACGTATAGTACTTTGGACCAATATAAACATCCAAGTTAATTTATCCGTTTTTTCATTATATTGACAAACTAAAAAGTCCTTGCATGAAGCTCTTGACACGTCCGTTATTTATCCTACTTTGTTTTTTAATTCAATCCTCAGTTTTTGCACAGGACCAATTTCCCATCGTCAATCTGATAGACCAATACTCAGAAAAATACCCTTGGGAAAAGATATACCTCCACACCGATAAACCGCATTATTTCTTAAACGATACCATTTGGATCAAAGCTTATGGCCTGATTGAATCCAATAAGGAACTGCCGGAAGCTACACCTACGATGCCTTTGTATGTCGACCTTATCGATGGGAAATTGGACAGATTGGTCAATCAGATCATCATCAAAATGGAAGATGGAACCGGACAAGGGGATTTTGTTTTGCCCAGAGACTTGGTTCCCGGGGCATATACCATCAGGGCATATACCCAATGGATGCGTAATTTTGGAACAGATGCGTTTTTTCAAAAGGACATTTGGGTGGGTGACTTAGGTGATGGATGGGAATTCCGAAGCAGAGACCCGGAACTGAACCTGCAATTTTTCCCTGAAGGTGGTAATCTGATAAACGGAATTAAAAGCAAAGTCGGGTTCAAAGCTACCAATGTATATGGCAAAGGGACGGATATCATAGGATATGTTTTAGATGCCAAAAAAGACACCCTTTTGCGCTTTGAATCTGAATACTTGGGAATGGGTCAATTTATGTTTACACCTCAGAATAACCAAAACTATGAAGTGGTGGCTAAGTCTGTTGACAAAGATTGGACAAGGTTCAGGTTTTCTACTGTACAGTCACTCGGATATGTTCTTGAAATCAATCCATTTATCTCAGAAGACGAGATAGAGATAAAAATTAGCCATAATCTAGGAAAAGGGATAAGTGGTGAAAAATTACATTTATTAGGTCTTTCAAAAGGCAAGGTTGTATATCATGGGGAATTTGATGGGTCTCTGGGCAGCAACAGTATAGTCTTGGATAAAGATGATTTTATGCCGGGTTTGGTCACTTTTACTTTAATGGATGAAGAAACCACCCTATTGGCAGAACGATTGGTTTACATGTTACCATTTGCCAGGGGATCTGCTAATTTTTATACGGAGAATAACACATACAAACCCAAGGACTGGGTCAAGATGGAAATTGAAGTCATGGACGAGTTTGAGAGTCCTATTGAGGGTAATTTTTCCATTTCGGTCACGGATGCTTATCAGGTGATGAATTTGGAAAACAGCCAAAATATCTATTCTTACCTACAGCTGAGTTCCGAGGTCAAAGGGGAAATAGAAGAGCCGTATTATTATTTCAATCCTGAAAACAAAAATGCAGAAAAGTATCTGGACAATCTCCTCCTTACACAAGGGTGGAGGAGATTTTCTTGGGAGCATTTAGCCAGATTGAAGAAGGATCCTGAATATGCTTTTGAGCCGGGTCTTTCTATTGGTGGGAAGGTTTTTAGGGCAAATGACAAACCTATTCAGGAGCCTCACAACCTTACCTTGATGATTGACCACGGCTTTGGAACCCCATTTGTCCACGAAGGTGTAACAGATGAAGTTGGAAATTTTTCTTTTATAGGCCTGGATTATCAGGATTCTGTATCCATGTATCTTCAGGCATTTATAGAAAGAGATAGAAAATCCGCTCCTCCGAAAGAGGTGAAGAATAATGAGGTGGAATTTTGGGTTCCTGAAAAACCTATATCTGAAAAAAGCAAATACATCAGTTTCCCCAATGAAGACAAGTTTCTGGACTTCGATGAATACATGGTCACGGTCAAGGAGGCTAAGAATCTTATGGAGCAATTTGTCCTGAGTAGGGAAATCGAATTGGGAGAGGTAACGGTCAGGGGTAGAAGAAGCTCCCTTATCCCTGACAACAGGGCAATTCAGTACAATGACAACCCGGATTTGTCCCTCATTGTTACCGAAGATTTTTATTCTTTCCAGAATATTTTTCAATTATTACGAGGACGTTTTCCGGGTGTAAATGTGGCCGGTGATGTTTTCAGTGTCAATCCACCTCCGGCGGTCCTTGTCCGCGGAGGGGCTATTTCCGGAAGTGGTCTGACAGGGGCAACATTTTTTCTGGATGGGAATCCCGCTATGATTGGACTTATAGCTAACCTACCGGTACCAGAAATTGAGCGAATTGATGTTTTACGTAGTCTAAGTAAGGCCTCTGTTTATGGCGCTGATGGGGCGGGTGGTGTTATCAATGTGTTGACCAAATCAGGAAATCCAAACAGGGATTTCAGTGATGATCCGACAATGGGAAATGCCTCATTGGAAACCAAGGGCTATGCGCCTGTGAGGGAATTCTATACCCCTTCGGCAATTCCCGATTTCAATGCTCCAATTGCTATTGATTACCGATCCACCATATTTTGGGCACCAAATATCAATACTAATGAAAGAGGAAAGGCAGCCATAGAATTTCCGCTCTCGGAAGGAAGTCCGGAAGTACGAATAAATTTGGAAGGCCTGTCCAAGACCGGTGAACCAATACGCGCCACTTACCAATTTAAAGTCAACTAAAAGTTGTAAGATGAATATTCAAGGTATTTTTGAAAAACCCGCGATTAAATTTTTTATCATCTCATTCTTTTTTTCCCTGCATGTCAACGCCCAGTTTGTGGTCAAGGGCAAGGTGCTGAATGTGGAGAATTTGGAGCCCATACCGTTTGCGACAGTATTTATCAGTAATTCCAGCTTTGGAGATGTAACTGATACCAATGGTTTTTTTGAAATTCCCATACCTGCCGGCAATCATGAGTTGGTGATCAGCTTCATGGGCTTTGAACCGTTCAGCTATTCTATTTCTACCTTGGCCTTACATGAGTCTTATGAATTCAGGATAAGTCCTTCACCAATTGATCTGAATGAAAGAGAAGTCACTGCAGAACGAGACAAAGCATGGTATGATAATCTGGAAATCTTTAAGGAGTTTTTTTTAGGCAACAGTGTAAATGCTTCCAAATGCATTATTAAAAATTCGGAAGTATTGATATTGGATGATGAAACGTTCCCTAATGTCCTGCAAGCCAGATCCAAGGAGATATTGGAAATAGAAAACCCAAATCTTGGATATACCATCAAGTATGTCCTGACAGGATTTGAACTGGACAAGCAAAAAAATCAGGTTTCTTACTCAGGTTATCCGTTTTTTATTGAAGACCAATTGCCTAAAAGGAGGCAGCGTAAGGTCGAAGAAAACAGGAGGACAGCATACCTTGGCAGTGTGATGCATTTTATCAGAACCTTGTACCAGGGAAATAATATGGAGGAGGGCTATGAAATTTATACTTCAGAAAAAGTCCCCAATCCCAAGAAACCAAGTGAAGAGGAAGTCGAAAAACTCAGGAACCAGCTAGACGATACAAAAGATAAAATGAGAAGGTCATTTATTGAAAGTCTCATCAAAGACAAAAACCTTCCTGACTCAATTGATTCTCCAATTGGAACCCCTATCGACCCTACTATTCTAATCGGTTCTACAGCTACTGGGAAAAAATTCATCACCTATACTACCCCTGTCTATATCGTTTATACCAATCAAACAGATGATCCTGCATTTTTGCAGTACAGCCTTAGAAATGTCAGCAAAACCATTCGCTCCTTGGGAGTTGTTGATGAGCCTAACAGGGAATTTGTCTCTAATCTACCTCAATTAAGTTTGATGGACATGAGGGCAAAGGCGGTACAGATTTTTGAAAATGGCAGTTATTTCCACCCCTATGACCTGTTTTTTGAGGGTTATATGGCTTGGGAAAAGGTCGGGGATTTGTTGCCTTTTGATTATGGGAGAGAGGATTGATCTAAACTATTTGTAAAGTACAATTGTAAAATAGTACAACTATTTGCGAAGTACAGGACCAAAAACCTACTTGAATTGCTTTTTAAGTGTTTTCTCGATACCTGATAATGAAGCATCAAAAAATCTTTCGCCGCAGATTTAGTAAACCTTAAAAAAATAGGGCCATTCATTCCGAATCTGTGGAATCGAGGGTCTTCCGCATATTCAATTACCACATAGCAACATAGAGCACATAGTTATTAAACAATCACTTTCAGTTTCATAGAAAGGCACAAAAACTATTTGCTCTATAGGACTATGTGGTAAATCATGTATTCATGATCAAAATTTTCAACTCAAAACCTTCGAGGTCCTGGCGTCGCGGTAGGGAAGACCTCAAAGGTTGTGTTAGTAGACCTTTGAGGTTTTTTTAACCTTGAAGGTCTTAAGGCTATACATTTATAGCGTTTACGATTTGAGGGAAAACCTTCGGGGTCAAAAAAAGACCCCAAAGGTTTTAGACCCCAAAGGTTTAGGTTTTTACTTTCTTTTGGCCTTTCTCATAGGGTTATCGCCGGTAGATACTCCTCGGACACCACTCGCTCCTTTAAACAATTCAAACCTACTTGGTTCAAATTGTCTTGGCCAGTAGTTGTTGGATTCGTCTATGTCGGCAGTTTCTCGGAACGGATCAAGAACGATACTCTTCACTTCTTTCTTCTTCGCAAATACTTTGCTTACTTCCCATTCATTCAATCTCCAGATTTCTGCAGGGATTCTTTCCACTTCTGAAGTACCATCGGCGTAATTGAACTGAATGATCAAAGGCATCACCAAGCCTCCAATATTCCTGAATTTCATCTCATAGAAATTCAAACCGCTGTTGAGCAATTCCTTTTCCTTAGGACTCAATCTTGCCATAAAGTCTTTATAGGCTTTATCATCGTCCGGTGTCACTGCAAATGGATTATAGGTATAATAAAAATCTCTGGTAGCCGGATCTGCTTCTACAACTGTCACAGGAGTATCTTTCAAGTTGTAGGTTTTACTGACATAGGTTTCCTCAACTTCAAAAGCTTTCTTTTCATCCGCCTTTTTCTCGGCAGGAGTTCTATTATCCAATTTGTACCAGTTCACAGTCTCCAAAGAAATGTCAACAGGATCAGTTCCATAGAACCAACCTCTCCAAAACCAATCCAAATCAATACCGGAAGCATCCTCCATGGTTCTGAAGAAATCATCTGGGGTAGGATGTTTGAACATCCATCGCTGAGAATACTCCTTGTAAGCATAATCGAACAATTCTCGGCCCATAATGGTCTCTCTCAAAATATTCAGACCCGTAGCAGGTTTCGCATAGGCATTTGGACCGAATTGAATGATATTCTCAGAATTGGTCATGATAGGTTCCAACAAATGTTTTTCACTTCTCATATAAGGCACAATTTTGTGGGCAGCACCTCTTCTTGAAGGAAAATTCCTATCCCACTCCTGTTCGGCAAGGTATTGCATAAAGGTATTCAAACCTTCATCCATCCAAGACCACTGACGTTCGTCTGAGTTGACGATCATTGGGAAATAGTTATGTCCCACCTCGTGAATAATTACACCGATCATGCCGTTTTTAATCGCTTCTGAGTAAGTCCCATCTGAATCAGGTCTTCCATAATTGAAACAGATCATGGGGTATTCCATACCATTTGTAGCCTCCACTGAGATGGCTACTGGATATGGATAATCAAAGGTTCGAGCAGAATATGATTTAAGGGTATGGGCTACAACCCTGGTGGAATATTGCCCCCAAAGTGGATTGGCTTCTTTGGCATAGTAAGACATGGCCATGACCTCATTGCCACCCTGTTTCACTGCCATGGCATCCCAAATCAATTTTCGGGAAGAAGTCCAGGCAAAATCCCTCACATTCTCAGCATGGAATTCCCAGGTTTTCTTGTCTTTGGCTTTTTGTTTTTCCAATCTCTCAGCTTCCGCTTGGGTACGGATGACTACAGGATTATCAAAAGTATTTTTAGCTGTGTTCCAACGGTCCAATTCAGTAGAACTCAATACTTGTTCAGGATTTTGAAGTACTCCTGTAGAACCTACCATATGGTCAGCTGGAACCGTGATTTTGACTTTATAATCACCAAAGGTCAGGGCAAATTCCCCCCTTCCTACAAACTGCTTGTGCTGCCAGCCTTCAAAATCTGAATATACTGCCATTCTCGGAAACCACTCTGCCATGGTATAGAGGTAGTTTCCATCATTTTCAAAAAATTCATAACCCGGACGTCCACCAATAAAACTCATCCTGTCATGGATATTGAAAGTCCAATCCATGGTGAATTCGGTTTTTTCTCCGGCTTTTAATGGCTGGGGTAAATCTACCCTCATCATGGTTTGCACGATGGTAACAGGGATATCATTTCCTCCCATATCCTTCACAGAAAGTATTTTGTATCCCAGATCTAGATCATGCCATACAATGCTTTCGAGTTGCCTCATGGACATCCTTGGATTAATTTTACTTTCTGCAATCTTGGGGGTATTGGAATCCTTGGCCCGCTCATTTTGGTCAAGTTGTATCCAAAGGTATTTGAGGTCATCAGGGGAATTGTTGAAATAGGTAACTTTCTGCCATCCTTTGATGGACTGATTGTCATCATTCAGTTCAACTTCAATTTCATGATCTGCTTTTTGTTGCCAATACATATGCCCCGGTGCACCGGAAGCCGTACGGTAAACGTTGGGTGACCTCAACATGGGTCCTAGCTGCTCAAATCTTTCTGCATGATTCTGTTCTGACCATTGTGCCATGGCCGAAAATCCGCCTAGAAAAAGGAGCGTTAAAAGGATGGATAGTTTTTTCATATTTATTTTATTAACTCTAAATCAATTTGTTAATGCTATATTTTTGCTTGCTTTTTTGTTAACATACTTACTTGAAATGGACAGAAGACAGAAGACAGAAGACGGAAGATGGTCCTATTTCTACATTTGCCTTTCCATTGACTTGGATAAACCAATTCTTTGCAGCAAAGTGGAAATACAATTTTTCAATCCGCCACGGCGAACAAGTTTTTCTAATTTTCCAATCTTCAAATTTTTCAATCTTCAAATTCTTTGCTTACCAAAACTTCGTGTCAATCATCATCATCACTGCCATACCAAATACAATTGATGATATAATCAACGCCCAATCTTTTTTGTTCACGCCCACTATTCCAACTAAGATCCCTGCAACCACCATAAAGATGGCCACAATCACCAACTGACCTGCCTCCAATCCTAAATTGAATGCCAACAAAGGTTGAAATATCGAAGCTTCCTTTCCCAACAAGGACCTCAGATAATTGGAAAAACCCAAGCCATGGATCAATCCAAAGAAAAGTGCAAAGAAATAATTGACCTGAATTCCTCTACCTGAACTTGGCTTAGGGGAAAGGATATTGCTAAATGCTGTGATGGCTATCGTAACAGGAATAAGAAATTCCACCCAGTCCGAATTGATGCTGACTAATTTCAAAGTGGCCAAGGCCAGGGTGATGGAATGGCCTATGGTAAATGCAGTCACCAGAATGATGATTTTCTTCCAATCCCGTAATACATAAATGGCACATAGTGCGACTACGAATAATATATGATCGAATCCTTTCAGATCGAGAATATGTTGAATACCTAATTGAAAATACAGTTGAAACTGTCCCATGCGCGCTTTAAGAAATTATAACCTGAATAATTTTCAGGACTGCGAGTATAATGTATAATTTGCAAAGAAAATAAAATTAAGGAAGCCTTATGCAATTGAATTACATTTTCATGCTCTTTTTGGGATGGAAGGTGTTTTTTCACCCTTTCTATATCAGTTTGACCGAAATCAGATACAATCCAGAAAACCAAAGCTTGGAAATCGCCCAAAAAATCTTTTGGGACGACCTTGAGGTTGCGTTGGCTGATGCCTATAAAACCAAGGTTGATTTTTTGAATCCAATCAGTCAGGAAGCTTTAGAAGATATGGTTAAGTTCTATTTGTTGGAGAAAAATGAAATTATGGTCAATGGTCAAAAAATAAGCTTGGACTATCTTGGGTTTGAAATTGAAGAAGAAGCAGTTTGGTTTTATATGGAAGCCTTGAAAGTTCCTGTGCCTCAAATAGTCCAAATAAGAAATGAGGCCTTGATCGAACAATTTGAAGGACAACAGAATATTGTCAACTTTTACAAAGAGCAGAAACCCAAAAGCCTGATTTTGTACAAGGGAAAAGAAATAGGTACATTGAATTTTTGATAAATTGTCACCAATTTAGAGATACAATTAAAGAAAAAATCATACAACCTAAAGACAAGAAGCAGTTGGAGGCTTTGGAAGCAATGTTTAATGCTTTTGGAATTGAATTTCGTTTAAAAGAAACCCAAGACTTCTGGGATCAAATTCCAGAGGAGATAAAAAATATTGTAGAAAGCTCCCAACAACAAATAAAGAATGGTGATTATTTCAGTCTTGAGGAAGTAAAAAAACACTTTGATAGCAAATGAATTATGAAGTCATTTTTTCTCCAAATGCATTGAGTACCCACATTTCTTACATTTGGTATGTTCCGGATTGCTCCAAAATCTTTCCATTATCGGTGGCAATTGATTGACTATATCAGTGACTTCGGCATACTCTTCATAAAGTTTGTTCCCACAGTTTTCGCAGTGCCAAATGAAACCATCTTTCTCGCCAGGTATGCGATACCGTTCCATGACCAGACCAATGGTATTGGCAGGTCTTCTAGGAGAATGTGGAGTTCGGGCAGGTAAGAGAAACATATCGCCCTCTCCTATGGTAATGTCCCTAACTTCACCCTCGTCTACAATTTTCAGCGTGATTTCCCCTTCCACCTGATAAAAAAATTCCTCTCCTTCATTGTAATGGAAATCCTTGCGGGAATTGGGCCCTCCTACTACCATCACAATAAAATCATCATTCCCTTTGTACATCACCTGATTGCCGATGGGCGGTTTTAGCAAGTGACGGTTTTCTTCAATCCATTTATGAAAATTGATAGGTTTAGCAATTGGCATCTTATCTGTTTTTAAAGGTTTTGTTAAGATATGGTCACTTGTTCCTAAATCAAAATCAATTCAGGAAGATTTGGTTCTAAAAGTATTAAATAACTGTTGTTTTTTGGTTTCTTTGATACACCAATTCCCAAATATTATGAACCTTCCTATCATTGACACCCATTGCGATGTCTTATCCTATCTGGCCAAAATTCCAAATGCGGCACCTGATAAGTCCGATGACATTGCCTGTTCCATCCCTTTACTGGAAAAAGGAAATGTTAAATTACAGGTTTGTGCCATCTACACTGATGTTTCGGCTGGAAGTATGGAAATTGCGACAAAACAGGCCTTCAAGTATCGCGAGATGTTGATGACTTATGGAGATAAAGTTTGCCAAGCTGATGAACCATTTTTATCAAATTTGGAAAATGAATCTAAAATAGGATTGGTCACAGCCATAGAAAATGCTGCAGGGCTCGCCAATGAAAAAATAGACGTTTCCAAAGCCTTTGAGCAATTGGAAAGTTTGATCAAGCTTACGGGAAGGATGGCTTATATCAGTTTGACCCACCATACTGAAAACAGATTTGGGGGAGGAAATTATACAGAAGGCATTGGATTGAAAGATGACGGGAAAAGGCTTTTGGACTACATTTCCGGTAAAAAAATCGCCATCGATCTCTCCCATACTTCGGATATGTTGGCTGAAGGTATATTGAATCATATTGATATAAGCAAACTTGATATTCCGGTTATCGCAAGTCATTCCAACTTCCGAAAGATATGGAATCACAAGAGAAACCTGACTGATGAATTTGCCAAAGAGGTGATCCATAGAAAAGGTCTGATCGGTATCAATTTTCTTCGTGCCTTTTTGGATGATAAAAATCCTGGAAGGCTGTTTGAACATATTCTGTATGGATTCGAAATCGGTGCGGAAGATCAAATGTGCTTCGGAGCGGATTATTTCTATACCAAGGACTTTGCTGATAAAAGCCGTCATCCTTTCTATTTCCCTGTAGCAGAAAATGCTTCAAAATACCCTTCAATTTTGGAGAAACTCTCTCAAAGTCTTTCAACAGATCAACTTGAAAAGTTGGCCTTTAAAAACTGTCAGCGGTTCTTTTCCCAATTATGGAAAGGCCAATAAATACCCTATTCACCAAATTTCATTAAATACAGTGAATATGTTCACTGAATTTCATTAAATTTGGTGAATAGCTTAAATTTTATGATATCAAGAACACTAGAAGACATTATTAAAGAGCGGATCAACAAAGGGAAAGCCATCATTGTGGTTGGTCCAAGACAAGTTGGTAAGACTACCCTAGTGCAACATATTCTGAAAGAAAATGAATATTTAAGTCTAGATGGAGATATTGCAACAGTTAGAGAATTGTTGAGTGAACCAAATTTAGAAGACTTAAAGACACTCCTGAAAAACTATCAATATGTTTTTATTGACGAAGCCCAAAGAATTCAAAACATAGGCATTACGCTTAAAATAATTGTTGATAATTTCAAGGATATTCAACTAGTGGTTACAGGGTCGTCTGCATTTGAACTGAATTCTACTATAAATGAGCCATTGACCGGTAGAAAATGGGAATACAAAATGTATCCGATATCGTGGGCTGAATTAGAAAACAGTCAGGGGTTTCTATCCTCTGTCCAACAACTTGAGATAAGATTGATCTATGGTTTTTATCCTGATGTTTTGAATCATCCTGGAAATGAAATGGAAGTCTTGAATGAGCTTGCGGGATCTTATTTATACAAAGACATTTTAGCATTCGGTGGAATACGCAAACCGGAAGTGCTTGAAAAATTGTTAAGGGCCTTGGCTTTTCAGGTAGGCAGTGAAGTAAGCTATAATGAATTGTCCCAGCTTGTTGGTATAGATAAAAATACTGTAACCAATTATATTCAGTTGCTTGAACAGAGTTATGTTGTATTTTCATTGCATAGTTTCAGCAGAAACCTTCGCAACGAAATCAAAACCAATAGAAAAATTTATTTTTATGATAATGGAATTAGAAACGCTATTATTCAGAACTTTAATCCTTTGGAATTGAGACAGGATATTGGGGCTTTATGGGAAAATTTCCTGATTTCAGAAAGATTAAAATTCAACAATTATAGCAAGCGGTATGTGAAAGGATATTTCTGGAGAACTTTCCAGCAACAAGAAATCGATTATCTGGAAGATGCCAATGGGAAAATAAATGCTTTTGAGTTCAAGTGGAATCCAAAGGCTAAAACGAAAATTCCAGAAAAATTTGTTGAATCCTACAAGGCAACTTTTAAAATTATAAACAAAGACAATTTCAGGGATTTTCTTTTATAATTTTCTTTCCTACATTTTGCAAACCTTCTTATAATTCTTCATGTATATTGCCTGTATGTCCAAAAAGTATTTTTCTCTTTTATTGATGCTAACTCTTTGTAGCTTTCAGGCTTTTTCCCAAGGCTTTGTCAAAAGATATATCAATGGAATTCTCAATGATACATCTGATATCAGCAAGCCCCAATTTTTGGTTTATCCAACCTTGGCCTATGCCCCGGAAACAAGTTGGGAGATCGGACTTTCTTCTTTATTGGTCTATTATGCAAAAAGAGACACTTCTAACCGTTTGAGTGAAATCAATGGTTTTACCTTTTTTACCCTTGAAAACCAATATGGACTTTGGTTTGACCATGCCATCTATTCAGATCAGAACAAATGGTTTTTTCTGGGAAGGATAAGGTTGCAGAGTTTTCCGCTGAAATACCATGGCATAGGAATGGATACCCCTGAAGATTACCTCGCTCTTGTAGATGCCAATCAGATCATGATCAAAGAAAGGGTATTGCGGGAAGTAAAAAGAAACCTGTATTTTGGATTGGAAGCGGACTTTCAGCGTATTTCAAGGGTTGATTTCCAACCTTCCCCCGAAGCTCCTGAATTTGATCTTCCCTTAGGCTATACTGGATCTACCAACTTTGGCATTGGCTTAGGATTGGTATATGATGACAGGCATAATGTGCTGAATGTAAGGAAAGGAAGGTTTTCAGAACTGGCATTTTTAAGGTATTTCCCTGCTTTTAGTGATTTTGGTTTTAATACCATCATTTCCGATACCAGAATATTCACCCCTGTAGGCAAAAACAATGTATTGGCCTGGCAACTCTTAGGGCAGTTCAATTCCGGTGATGTACCATTCAACCAATTGGCGCTAATGGGTGGAGACAGTATGATGCGGGGGTATTATTTGGGTCGGTTCAGGGACAATAATCAATTGGCCACCCAGATAGAATTTAGGATGTTACCACTGCCTTTAGGTTTTACAAACAGGATTGGCGCAGCTGCTTTTGCCGGTACAGGAACAGTCTTTCCCGATTTTTCCAAGTCTGCGATCCACAAGGTTGTTTGGTCGGCTGGTGGGGGATTGCGGTTTTTACTTTTTCCCAAAAAAGATATTTACACACGATTTGATGTGGCTTTTACGCAGGAAGGAACAGGGTATTATTTATTTATCGGAGAAGCATTTTAAGACTGATAGATTCGAGAGATTGAACGCTGATGACGCGGATTGAGCAGATAGTCGCAGGTCTAATCAGCGAAAATCATAAAAATCCGCGTCATCAGCGTTCTATAATGACTTTTTAGTTTTATATTAACCGAATGATTTAATCAACAGATTTTAAACATCGCTTTTTAAGAAAACTCAAATATTCGATTTTACTGGTTATGAAAAAATGGCTTTTAGGACTCACTGGCATCATAGTGATTGCTTGTGGGGATAAAGAGACGAAGGAAAGCAGCAATCCTTATGCAGATTTCAATATCAGCATTGACACGGTAATGGTGGATTCAGGAAATGAAATCCTGATGGCCGCCACCAACAACTATGGACATGCAATCAGCCGTGATTTGAAAAGGCTTTACAATTGGGATCCTAATTCTTCTCAAATCGAAACTGTTGACTTGGATGAATTTGGGCTTTTAGAAAAAACAGCTTTTGAAAAAGAGGGGCCAAATGGAGTTGGTGAGAATGCTTATGTATTAAGGACTTTTGGAAAAGATCAATTGGCATTTATAGGCTGGGATGATAGAATTGCCATCACCGACTTAAAGGGTGAAGTCATTCAAAGAATCAAATTGAATGAACCTTGGATGACAGAAGGTTTCGATGAAAAAGGACAGCTTTCTTTTATGGATTTTTCCGATGATGGGAAGAAAATTTACTGTGGTTTTTTAAACTTTAAAAAATTGGATTCTGATATCCTGGAACTGGACCTAGAAAATCAACAAAGGAACATACTCTCCTTGTCCGAATTTGCCAAGCGGGATAAATATAGGATTTCATGGGTCTCTGAGAATGGACAGAGCAGATCAATGACACATCCTAGTCTTGAACTCATCAAATGGCAAGATCAGATACTCTTCTTCACCAATGCTGTCAACAGCATTTATCATTACAATCCACAGCAAGATACCTTGGTCATCCATCAATATGACCAAATACTTACCCCAAATGAAAAAACTGGTACTTACAAAAACGATGTGTCTTCACAAGAAGAAATGTGGGAAATAGGCCGCCAAATAGGGCAAGAGGTGAATTTCACAAAGTTGGTTTGGGACGATCAGAACAAGGTATTCTATCGTTTTACTTATTTTACCTTGCCTAAGGTCGCAGAAGAGGAGACAAAATACAGAAGCTTTATCAGCATCTTAAGTCCGGATTTTGAGCTGGTCGGAGAAAAAGAAATTACTGACTTAGGGATAAAAATGCCAAATGCACAATTCGTGAAAGATGGCAAAATCTATCTTTTTCTCAACTTGGATGATGAGTTGGCTTATATAAGGCTACAGTTAAACTAAAGAGTGATCCGGATAAATGATATTAATGGATACCTGCCCTCCGGGAGGCGGGTTAGATATTGGTTGATATTAATAGCTAATCCCGAGTTTTAAGATATAGTTAAATCGATAAATGATGATTAGGCAATTTCTATTCTTTATTTTCTGTGTATTCGTCTACTCTTGTTCGGAGAAAGAAAATACTTCAACCAACCAAATGGGTATTCTGACTTTTTTAGATAAAGCTACATTCCCTGATCTTTTGAGTTTTTCGATGTCAGCTAAAGCCTGATCAGTGAATTCAATCACATAGCTCATAGACCCAATAGTTTATCAAAGTCTTTAGGATCGATTTTTGTCGTTTTACCGCTTTTATGTTGCTCTATCCCCTTTAAAATATGGGCCTTTACATTAGGATCCATTAAATATTGATCTTTAAATCAACTCCGCCCCAATCCCATTACCATCCAGAAAAGTCACCCCATCCGGCGTGATAATGACCCCTTTGGCAATGTCCTTAGCCAAGAGCATCGCACCATCCATATCCACATAATCCAATAAAGGTGCTATATGGGCAATAGCAGATATGCCTATGGAAGATTCGGTCATACAGCCAACCATGGTTTTCATTCCCAGTGATTTGGCTTCTTGAATCATTCTTAATGCCGGAGTGATTCCGCCTGCTTTGACCAATTTGATATTGATGCCATGGAACAATCCATGACATTTTTTGACGTCCTTTTCTAGAATACAGCTTTCATCAGCGATAAGGGGAAGTCTACTGTGTTTGAATACCTCCTTCATGCCTTCCAAGTCATCTTTAGGCAACGGTTGTTCCATAAACTCCACATTGAGTTTGGCCAATTCTTCTGAGTATCCAATGGCTTGGTCAACAGTCCAGGCACAATTCGCATCAATTCTAAAAACCGCATCCGTATGCTTTCTCAATTCACGGATGATTTCCATGTCATGGTCAGTCCCAAGCTTGATTTTGTATAGTGGCCAATCAACTTCTTTCATTTTGGCAACCATATTTTCTATACTATCTATGCCTATGGTGTAATTGGTAACCGGAATGGCTTTGGGATCAAGATTGAGGTACTCATAGAGTTTTTTACCCTGCATTTTTGTATACAAATCCCAAGCAGCCATGTCTAATGCACATTGGGCAAAGGGGTTTTTCGTAAAAATATATTTGCTGATTTCCCAAAGCTCCTGAGGCTTTTCCCAATAACCCAATTCTACAAACTCCCTGCTTTCCTCCAATTTTTTGGATATATTATCCGCAGTCATTCCATAAAATGGGTTGGTAGTCGTCTCACCTAGGCCAACATACTTCCCTTCTTCCAACTTTACAATCACGGTATCTTGAACATCTCTGCTGTGGTGAGCTATAGTAAAAGTATGTTTGAGGGGCAAGTCTTTGACAAAGAATGATAGCTTCATAGTTAAATTTCAATTTTGAGGCAAAAGTAAATTTATTTTTTTGCTTAAGTTCCTAACTTAGGAAATTAAATTAACTCAAATTCCCAATGAATAAAGATAGTTCTATTAAATTATTGCTCAGTGTTTTTCTTCTTATTCTTCATTTAACTGTTTCCTGTGAACAGAGAGTGGCTATTCCAAACATAGATGTTCCTGTTTTAGAATCTGCATACGAGAAGTACAAGGAGAAAAGTGTTCAGGCCAGAAGATTCAAAAATGCAGATGTCATCCATTTGGTGAAAGACCGAAAAGGTGATTTTGAAGTTTTAGAAATAGGTAAATCCGTAGAAGGAAAATCCATCTACCAAATGACCATGGGAAATGGCCCGACCAAGGTCATGTTGTGGTCACAGATGCATGGAAATGAAGCAACCGCTACCATGGCTTTATTTGACCTCTTCAATTTTTTGGAAGGCAAAGATGATGGATTTGACAACCTGAGAAACAACTTGAAGGAAAAACTTACCCTGCGCTTTATTCCCATGCTCAATCCTGATGGAATGGATCAATGGAACAGAAGAAATGCCCTAAATATAGACCTGAATAGGGATGCTGCCCAACTTACCTCTCCAGAAGCGGTAATATTGAAAAATGCCAGAGATTCATTTTCTCCTCATTTTGGCTTCAATTTGCATGATCAGAATATCTATTACACAGCAGGAGAAAATCCAACTCCAGCTGCAATTTCAGTTTTGGCCCCTGCCTACAATTACGAAACAGAAGTCAATGACATCCGAAAAAAAGCCATGCAGGTCATAGTAGGTATGAACAGAGTCGTTCAGGAAGTTGCCCCGGGGCATGTTGGGAAATATGATGATGCCTTTGAGCCCAGAGCTTTTGGAGACAATATCCAAAAATGGGGTACGAGCACGATTCTTATCGAATCCGGGGGATATCCAAATGATCCGGAAAAGCAGTATATCAGAAAACTGAATTTTATGATTATCCTCCATGCCCTCCAGGAAATTGCCGATCAGAGCTATGAAAGCTATTCCCTTGATGATTATTATGGGATTCCTGACAATTCTACCAGATTGATGGATGTCCTGCTCAAAAATGTATCCATGAATAAGGGTGACTTAAAGTATAAAGTGGATCTAGGTATCCGACAGCGGGAAGTAGATGCACATGATTCCTACTATGTCAACGGAGCGATAGAAGATTTGGGAGATTTGTCCATTTTCTATGGTTTTGAGGAATTGGACGCAACAGGTATGGAAATAGTAGAAGGCAAAATTTATGAGAATGAATTTGAAAAACTCTCAGACATTACTCCTGAAAAAGCTTTCGAATTGCTCAAAGAAGGGTTTCTAGCCGTGAAAGTAAAAGAAGCAAGCGATTGGGAATTGTATAATTTGCCCATTTTGGCGTTGCAAAATTCCGCCTCGATCCCTTTTGATATCCGTATGGGTGGAAGTACTAATTTTTACCTTGCTGAAGGAGGAGTATTGAAATATGCCATTGTCAATGGTTACCTCATCCCTCTTGATGCTCAACCTAAAAATGGGTATAAACAGCGGGTTATGTGAGATTACCTACTAACCAATCAAATTTGAAAACCCAGCATTTCTTTTTATATTGATTTCGAACTTTAAAAATAAGCCTATGACTGTCACCCTAATTATCGTTGCTCTTGCAATTCTTTTAGCATTTTATGTCATCAGTATTTACAACAGGTTGGTAAAATTAAGGACTACTGTTTCAGAAGCATGGAGCGGCATTGATGTTCAGCTGAAAAAGCGATATGATTTGATCCCAAATCTATTGGAAACGGTAAAAGGCTATGCTACCCATGAAAGAGAAACCTTGGACAGCGTCACACAAGCACGGACTGCCGCCCAATCAGCCCAAGGCGTAGCGGAGCAACAGGCCGCTGAAAACAACCTAAACCGATCTCTTATGGGGTTGTTCGCTGTAGCTGAAAGGTATCCTGATCTAAAATCCAACACCAATTTTCTTCAGATGCAAAAAGACCTTGCTTCCATTGAACAGGATATTGAACGGTCGAGGCGATACTACAATGGTTCCGTGAGGGATCAGAATATTTTGATTGATTCTTTCCCAAGTAATCTGGTAGCCAATAATTTTGGATTTCAGAAATCCGCGTTTTTTGAACTTGACAGTATCACCGAGCGAAGTGTACCAAAAGTCAGTTTCAAGTGAAAAAGCTATTTTTTTTCTTTCTTACATCTGTTTTTGCCTTTTCTCTTCATGCCCAGGAGGAATACATCAGGTCATTCCACTCGGATTTGCAGGTAGATGCTTCAGGCATGCTGACCGTTACTGAGACCATCGAAATTTATGCTGCCGGCGATCAGATCAGAAGAGGGATTGTGAGGACCTTGCCTTTGTCCGGCACGGATTATCGTTATAAAACTGTCAAAACCGATTATAAGGTCATCCACGTAAAAATGAATGGCGGGGACAGTCCTTATGATACAGAAAAGAAGCAGGGAAAATTGTTTATCAATGTTGGTGACGATAGTTTTTTGGAACCTGGCTGGTATACTTTTCAAATAAAATATACTGCGGAAGGGCAACTGGGCTATTTTGAGGATTATGATGAGCTGTATTGGAATGTGAATGGCTTTGGCTGGGATTTTAGAATTGCAGGCATTTCAGCAGCTGTCCAAATTCCTCAAGAAGCGGAATTTTTACAATCTTCTTGCTATACAGGATATTCAGGCTCTACTGAACAAAACTGCAGTACTGAAACGCTTCCCGATGGTAGAATGATGTTCAGGGCAGAAAACCTTGCTTCCGGGCAAAATCTCACCATAGCAACAGGATTTACCAAAGGAATTGTAAGTCTTCCTCCCCCGCCTACTTTTTTTGAACAGTTTGGTTTATTGATATTTACATGTATTATGACCTTAGTCCTTTTGGTCTATTACATCTATACCTGGCAAAAGTATGGGGTGGATCCACCCAGCCCAACTGTCATCCCTGAATTTAACCCTCCATCCGATTTGTCCCCAGCTTCTTTGGGTATGCTTCATAAAGGATATTTTTGGGGAGAGTTGATATCTGCTTCTATTGTACACTTGGCTGTGAATGGGTATTTGAGAATTGAAGAAAAAAGCAAAGATCAGCTCTTTGGATTATTTAAATCCACCGAATTCCATTTGGTAAAAATAAAGGAGGGTGATGATGCTTTGCCCAAAGAAGAGCGGAAGCTGATGCAATATTTTTTCACCAATAGCAATATCGTGGTCATTGATGGAAAATACAGCAGCCATTTTAAAAGTATGTATCAGGCCTATATGAACAGTTTGGTGACGGAGCATAAACCTTTTTTAACACAGGGGAGCAATTGGAAATTTTGGTTTGGTCCCGTTTTTATTTTTATAATTTATGCTTTGGTGGCAAGAAGATTTGATTACAATTATTATGGTCCACCAACAACGCTGGATTTTAATATTGGAGACATTCCAATACTTCCTCTGGCTATTTTCTTTGTGGTTTTTATCAGCATTTCTCTTATAAAAAAAAGGGGGACAAACTGGTTGTTTTTTTCCTTGATAGGGATGTTGTTTTTGGGGGGTTCTTTTTATTTATTTTCCAATAGTGCCATTTCACTGAATAATTTTACGCTTATTGTTTTTATTGTTTTCGCAGTCATTTCTTTCTTCACCTATATCTATCTGATCCGTAGGCCAAGTGAAGAAAAATTGGATTTAAAGGCAAGAATTGACGGCTTCAAAAGGTATTTGAGTGCTGCTGAAGAAAGACAACTTCAGATGTTCAATCCTCCAAAGTTGACTCCCGAAGTATTTGAAAAGCTCCTTCCGTACGCCATGGCATTTAAAGTGGACAAAATCTGGGGACAGAAATTCCAAACCTTAATGGAAAGAGCCAGCCTTCAAAACCAGCACCGCACTTCTTGGTATTCGGGCTCCCGGGCATATTCCTATGGTGCATTGGGGAATCATATCAACAGATCCCTTACCAATTCCATCAATCGTTCCTCAGGCACGAATAGCAGCGGCGGCAGTGGATCATCAGGTGGAGGTTCTTCCGGAGGTGGAAGAGGCGGCGGAGGCGGAGGCGGACGTTGAGTTCAATTTAACAATATGGTATATTATTGTAATTTTAAGGAAGTAATTCATTTCCGCTACTATGAAAAAACATCTTACCGCTATCATTTTTGCCTTGTCCATCATCATTGCAGCAGCTATCTTGGGCAATGCCATTATCAACAGAAATAAAAAATCAGGTACGGTCGATGTCACTGGTTTGGGGCAACAGAATTTCACATCAGACCTTGTGGTATGGGAAGGGAATTTCAGTAGGGAGAATTATGAAATCAAAACAGCCTATTCTGATCTTGAAAAAGACCGGAAGGCAGTCACAGAATATTTGGTGGCCAAAGGCATTCCCAAAGAACAGATTATTTTCAAAGCGGTGAATACCAACCCTCTTTATGATCAAAATTACAGCAGCAATGGAAATTTTATGGGCCAGACTTTCAAGGGTTACCAATTGAATCAGTCCCTTCAGATTGAATCCAAGGAAGTGGACAAAGTAGAGCAGATTTCGAGAGAGATAACCGAATTGCTGCTTCAGGGAGTAAAATTCTATTCACAGCCACCCAGATATTATTACACAGAATTGGAAAGTCTGAAAATCGAAATGATTTCCAAAGCCACAGAAGATGCAAGGCTAAGAGCAGAACGGATTGCTGAAAATTCAGGATCAAAACTGGGTAGATTGATCTCCGCCAATATGGGTATTTTTCAGATTACAGGTCAGAATTCCACAGAGGATTATTCATGGGGTGGGACTTTTAATACTTCCTCTAAAGAAAAAAGCGCATCGATTACGATGAGGCTGAGTTATGGGGTGAGGTGAAATCACCCTCTGTTAAACTAATTTGAAATTAGGACATCTTGATTTACTGATATTTTGAAAACAGGGGTTATAAGGTTAATTTGGATATTCGTAACTTTATCAAAAAGAAATGGAATTGACAATGGATATTAAATTTGAACAATTGGTTGAAATCGTAAGTCAACTGCCTGAAGATTTGAAAGAGAAACTTTTTGAATCGGTAAATCAGAAAGAAAAAACCAAGAGATCAGCTTCGAAAGAAGATTTTCAAAAGCTAATCTTAAAGGCTCCTACATGGACAGATGAGCAAATAGAGGCTTTCAAAAATGCCAGAAAGCATATTAACCTCTCAAGAATAGCATGATACTTTTAGATTCATCGGTGTTGATCGATCTTTTTAGAAAAAAAGATAAGTCAAAATCTTATTTTTTTGAATTATTGTCGGAGGAAAATGGTTTCGCAATTTCAACCATCACACAATATGAGATTGGTATTGGAAATAAGCTTTCTAACTCTGACTTTTGGAATGAATTATACAATAAGCTAACCATTTTACCTTTTGACCAAAATTGTTCAATAGTTGCAATTGATATTTATACTTTTTTGAAAAAGCAAAACAAATTGATTGATTTGGCAGATTTACTAATTGGAGCTACAGCAAAATACCACAATATTCCTTTAGCCACTTTAAATAAAAAGCATTTTCAAAGAATTGACGGACTAGTTTTAATTTGATTATTTTAATCTGACTATCCCGATTACAGGATTTTGCTCTTCCTTTCAAGCATTTGTAAACCCAATTGTTTTTACATAATAGAATGTGTCACTGCTGGCATCCAATAAATTAAGAACTACAGGATCACCTTCATCATCAAGTGGCTCCCCTTTGAAATTATAGGCCTTTGAAGTTAATTTTTGATCAATAATATGACCTAACTATTTTACTGGATTATTTGCTTTCAGAGTAATTCTATTATTCCTTGGTTATGGATAATACCACAAAGCACATCTCGTCATTCATATTCTCATAAATCCAGATATTACCATCCTTGGCAAAATGCTTAGGAAACTGGCCTGAAAATGATTTTGTGAGTTTTTTGTCCAAGCCAGGCACTTGTGCTTCTCCAATAAGGTTTAGGCCCTTATCTAAAACTGACAAGAAAATTCTAGATTGGACACCAGACCGGTTTTCGGAATTGGAGGGTAAATCCATATAAGAAAATCGATAAAAAACCTGGTTTTGCTCATCCCAAAAAGGAGGTAAGAAATGTATCTCCTGATAGAATCTGGCTAGTTCCGCATCCAAGCTTTCCTCAGTTTCATGCTCCAATTGGTAATTAACGATTTTTTGATTAACGGTCAACTGACTGTTGAAGTTTTTCACATAAAGTGAATCCTTAGTTGTATCATAAATTGCCATTGAGCTTATTGTCGGATTTGATAAAACCACTTTATTATCGAAACCTTTCAAGGCCACACTTGGTCCACTTCCGAAGCTGCTCTTCCCAATCCACAAAGTAATGGCATACTTCGATAGATCATGAAAATCAGGCAAAGAGACTCTTAAAACATCATAGGTTTCTACATGAAAAACACCCAATTCAGTGGCTTTAGAATCCCAGCGATTGATCAAAGCGTAAAGCTTTTCGGCTTTTTTATCTAGAAAGGTATATTGACTGATGTACTCACCACCTGACATTAGGTCATTTTCTAAAAAGAAACTATCATACCGTATACTCATCAGTTTATTCCCATCAAATGCAAATAATGAAGTCCCCCTCATATCTGTGATGGTGAATTGATTTTCATTTCTGATTTCAAATCCACCAAAAACATCCCCAGTCCCATTTGGGCCCTCTTTCTCGAAGGGGATCTTTTCCTCAAGTACCAGCCGATCCAAATTGATTTTCTCTAGGGTATGGTCATCCATATTGAAGTTCAAAAGGTATTTTCCATCCACACTAACATCAGCAGTCTGTAATCCATATTTCAAAAAAATAATCTCCTCACCGGCATCCACCATAAGGGTATCAATTAAGAATTCAACATCCTTCAGATATCCCCAAGCTAATTTTCCAACAGGCTTTGAGCAGGAGAAAAGGATTTCAAGAAGTAGGAAATAAGAGAATAGAATATTTTTTTTATTTGTAGGCATTATTACGTGGGTCAAATACTTCAAATTTAATTCCTTAAAGATGGCAAGCGATACATCACGATCAGCGGATTTTTCTCCTCAATTCCATCCTCATTCCTATGTATGGAGTAAAACACATCTTTATTCAATGGCTTTGGAATCATTTCATGTGTCATCTCCTGATCAAATAATTGCCTTAAATGAATTAGGGGACGATTGTTTTCCAAATCAATTACAATAAAAAAGGAACGATAGTCATATACAACATGTAAAAACGCATTTTTATCGGACATCACCACTTGGCTTATTCCCAATTGAAGTGTGTTGTCAAATCCAGTGAAATGTAGCAAGTATTCAGGAACCAAATAATCCTCCTCCATTCTAAAGATCGTGTCTGTGTCACTATGCGATGATATATCTCCCCGAATGATTGGCATATAAAACAAGATTGCGTTGTTTACCCGACTTATTATCCTAAGGATTGGATGGATAATTGTGTAATTTGAATGATAGCCGTAAAGTGGCCTTTCCCAGTTTTCAATTTCTAGGGTTTTGGGTTCAATTGAGCTTATCACCACCTGACGAGGCTTTTCCTTGGTACCATTAAGCGTCTCCTGAACAACCAGAAGGGTATCATTTTCTATATAGAAGGAGATAGGATGCCCCGGCAGTTTATTGCTTGTCGATTCAAATTTTCCTTCGAGGTTATAGGAAATCACGGTCATTTTTTGCCAATCTGCCACAAAGACAACATTTTCCTTTTCATCCAAGTGAATCGCATAGGGCATAGTATATTCATCTGGCCCCTCTCCCTTCTCCCCGATTTTCCCGAGAAAACTACCATTGTTGTCAAATTTTAAAAGTCCGTGTACTCTGTCCGATAGGAGAATGAAGTTTTCTGAGAATACTATATCTTGGATTGCAGTAAGGGGAGGATTTCCCGGAGCTTCAAGGTTTATGGTGTCCAGAATTTCAATCTGCAATCCTAGGGAATCTCCCAACAAAAAATCCTTCCTGATCTCTATTGTATTGATGGATACTTTGGTATCCACATGGTCTTTATTTCCACAATTTTGCAAAAGGGAAAAGGAAAGAACCAGCAAAATCAGATTAGAGTATTTCATATTCCATATTAGAAAGTCTGCCCGATGAATCTTTTAGGAAACTCATTTAACTCTACAGTTGCGATGTCCTTAAAAAGCGGTAATTTCAATTAAAATAATAGTTAAAATCTTGATAAGCAAATATTATCAAAAAATTAGTCATAAAAACACTTAGCCGAAAATGTGATTACGGGCCAAAAGTCTAAAAAAAAAGCGAGACTTATTCAGTCTCGCTTTTAACTACAGTTAGTTCTATTTCTTCTCCGGATTCATCTAGGAATCTGTACTCCGTCACTGGGAGGGAAGAGTCTTTTGTCAGTCTAACCCACTTAAAGTATTTGAAAAACCACCTTACTCTCGGGGAAATAAACCCGTTGGTAAAATACGCATACAGGTAAGGGTGTAATCCTATTTGGATGTGGGAAACATTCTGGATAGTAGCAATATGCTCGAGGTCTTTTTCCAATTGATCCGCCACCAAGATGGAGGCTTGGATCTTTCCTGTACCGTTACATGACGGACAGGTTTCTTTGGTGACAATGTTGACTTCAGGTCTTACGCGTTGTCTTGTAATCTGCATCAGACCAAATTTGGTCAGTGGCAGGACAGTGTTTTTGGACCTGTCGTCTTTCATCTCTTCCCGCATCGCATCATAAATGGCTTTCTTATTATCAGCCTTTTTCATGTCGATGAAGTCAATGACGATGATACCTCCCATATCCCGGAGGCGTAATTGTCGGGCAATTTCTTTGGCTGCGACCAGGTTGGTTTTTAAGGCCGTCATTTCCTGTTCGCTTTCTTGGTTAGACTTGTTCCCACTGTTGACGTCTATGACGTGAAGGGCTTCGGTATGCTCAATGATGAGGTATCCGCCCTGTGGGAGACTTATGGTCTGACCAAACAAGCTTTTGATTTGCTTCTCTATTCCAAAATTTTCAAAGAGCTTCGCTTTTCCGTTGTAAAGCTTAACAATTTTTTCCTTTTCAGGGGCAATAGATCTGATGTAAGACCTGATTTGATCATAGATCAATTCATCCTCTACGGTGATTGCATCGAATGATTCGTTGAGCAGGTCTCTAATGATAGAGGACGCCATACTCATTTCTCCGATTACCTTGTCGCGGCCTTTTGCTTTGGCCAGTTTTTTCATGCCATCTTCCCACGTAGTATAAAGGTTTCTCAAGTCTTTGTCAAGTTCTGTGACTGACTGACCTTCTGCTACTGTTCTGATGATTACACCAAAATTGGCTGGCTTGATAGAAGTGATTAAGCGGACCAGTCTTTTTCTCTCGTCCGCACTGCGTATCTTTTTGGATACGTTGACAGTGTCAGAAAAAGGTACTAAGACTATGTATCGACCGGCAATGGAGAGCTCACACGATAATCTTGGGCCCTTGGTAGAGATGGGTTCTTTGACCACCTGCACCAATACTTGATTGTTTTTAGAAAGGACATTGGAAATTTTCCCAAGCTTTTCTATATCAGATTCTTTCTCAAAACCCTTTAGGTTAAGATTTGAATAGTTATTGTTGCGTACAATCTTTGTAAATTTGTTAAGGCTGTTGATCTGTGGACCCAAATCCTGATAATGCAGGAAGGCATCCTTTTCATAACCTACATCAATGAAAGCTGCATTCAGCCCATTGACAATTTTACGGACAGTACCCAGATAAATATCCCCGACCTTAAACTGATTTTCTCCACCTTCTGAGTGGATTTCGACCAGGCTTTTATCTTTGAGAAGGGCTATACGACTACCGGTTGGAGCAGAATCAATTAATAATTCTGTGCTCAATCGTGTCTGGTTTTATATGTTAATGAACGTTTACTTTAAAAACTCAAAAAGAAGAAGTGTATTACTTCTTCTTATGTCTGTTTTTTCTAAGTCTCTTTTTACGCTTGTGCGTGGAAATCTTATGTCTTTTTCTTTTTTTACCGCAAGGCATAGTTTTAAAGATTTAAAGTGGAACAATTATTTATAGCCTTCCCAGATAACTCTCCACACTTGCCAAAACCATTTGGTCTGAGGTCATGTTTTGCACTAGCTGAAATTGCTTTTTGGCTTTATTATTTTGTTTTGTCTCGAAATAACTTACTCCAAGGTAAAACTGACCTTGAACATTGTCAGGATGATAACGTACTAACTCCTCAAACCGTTCAGCTGCCCTTTTATATTGCCCTGATTGCATAGACAATACGCCCATGTTATAGAGACCGTCTTCATTTGCAGGATCTTCTTCCAAAACTTCTCTAAGCATGGTAATTCCTTGCATTGGACTGGGAGAGGAAACATAAGTCATCGCAACTTTTGTTTTGAGGTCTAATCTTTTTGGATCTTTATCCAAAACTTTATTTAGGTAGGTTCTTGACTTTTCTGCCATCAAAGCTACCTTTTGTTCGTCCATGGCAAAACTGTAAGCATCATAGTAAGCAGAACCTGCTTTTTCCCAACTTTCAATGGTTTCGGTTTTGAGTGCGGCTTTTTCCAAGAAAAATGCTGCGCTGTCAAATTTTCCCGCTTGGGTGTACAAAGATGCTAATTCCTCAGCCAAAGATGCATATTTTTCCTTACTTTCTGTCTTTTCCAAATCTGACGACAGCATATCAATAGTATTCCTTTCCTCTAATCCTAAGGGGGCATCGTGGATTTCTTCCACATTGGTATCTTGTCTGTTTTCACCTTCGCTGATTAAGGCGTTTCCTTCATCATTGTCAACAATAAATCTGGGTAGGGAAAACAAAACAACGATACACGCTATCCCAAGGACTGATACTATGATTTGGGATTTTTTCATAAGGAAAAACAGCTCTCAGGATTAATCCTGAGGAGCAAGTTCTTTAATTTTCTTACTGTTTTTAATTTTCTCAACAAACACTTTAGAAGGTTTGAAGGCCGGAACATAATGCTCATCGATTACAATGGCTGTGTTTTTAGAGATGTTACGGGCGATTTTCTTGGCTCTCTTCTTGTTGATGAAACTTCCGAAACCTCTTACGTAAATGTTATCTCCCTCTGCCATGGAATCTTTTACTACTTTGAAGAATGCCTCAATTGTTTGAGTCACATCGTCTTTCTGAATTCCAGTTTTGTCTGAAATTTTGGTGATTACTTCTGCTTTAGTCACTGTATGATGAATTTAAATTGTTATCCAATAAGCTTAACGACCTATTAACCAACTGTTTTTGGGACTGCAAATTTAAAGGAAGCATTTCAATATAAAAACAAAATGTTCAAAATTAGATGGAATTGTTTAACATTGCCTTAATACAATAATAGTTGTCGTTTTGAGTTACAAAGCTTTTGTCCATAGATTGTTGGAGTGGTATCCCCTAAATAAACGGGATTTGCCTTGGCGAAATACCCAAAACCCATATATCATTTGGTTGTCTGAAATAATTTTACAGCAAACCCGGGTCGCACAAGGTCTCCCATATTTTGAGAAATTTCTCAAAAATTACCCAAATGTTGATGATTTGGCATTTGCACCGACTGAAGAAGTGATGCGTCATTGGCAGGGTTTGGGATATTATAGCCGTGCCAGAAACCTTCACCAATGCGCCAAAGATATCATCGAACAATATCAGGGTGAGTTTCCCAAAACTTACAGAGATCTATTGAAACTGAAAGGTGTCGGTAGCTACACCGCAGCAGCAATTGCCTCATTTGCTTTTGAAGAACAGGTTGCTGTCGTGGATGGAAATGTCTTTCGGGTCTTAGCCAGGTATTTTGGTATTCCAACAGATATTGCAAGTGGTCCTGGCAAGAAGGAGTTTGAAAATCTGGCCAATAAGCTCATCCCAAAAGATAATCCCGGAGAGTATAATCAGGCAATAATGGAATTTGGCGCATTACAATGTGTGCCCAAAAATCCGGATTGCGAAAATTGTCCAGTAAAAACAGGTTGCTTTGCTCGAAACAATCAAATGATTGAAAAACTACCTGTCAAAATCAATAAACTTAAAATCAGAGAACGACATTTCAGATACACCTATATAACGTGTGGACATGAGTTGATTGTTAAAAAAAGGGGGGGAGGTGATATTTGGCAAGGGCTTTATGATTTCCCATTAGAGGAATCCGACATAAAATTTTCTTCCGATCCCGATAATGTCCTTTTAGCTAGTGACTTGAAAGATTTTGTGACAGGCATTGTCTACAATTCTGAAAAAACCTATAGACATATCCTTACCCATCAAAGAATTTTTGCAAACTTTGTAAGATATTACATCAATGAAAGTTTTCGTGAAGAGTTAAAAAATTGGGCCGATAGAAATGACTTTCAGTTGGTTAGTATAGAAAATTTTGAAAATCTGGCGAAACCCAAATTGATTTCAAAATTTTTGAACGATGAAAAATAATCTTTAAATTTATACAGTAACTTTTTGTTAAACCTTTAAACAAACACAATTATGGCCGGAGTAAACAAGGTAATTTTATTGGGCAATTTGGGGGCAGACCCTGAAGTAAAGCATTTGGAAGGTGATAAAGTTGTCGCAAATCTTAGATTGGCAACTACAGAAGCCTATAAAGACAAGACAGGTAACCGTGTTGAAAACACGGAATGGCATGACCTCGAACTTTGGGATGGTCAGGCAAAAATTGCCGAACAATATCTCAAAAAAGGAATGCAACTTTATGTTGAAGGCAAAATCAAATCTGATTCTTGGCAGGACGAACAGGGTAACAACAGAAAAAGGATCAAGATCAGGGTACTCAGTTTTACCATGTTGGGTGGAAAACCTGAGGGAAGTTCTCCTTCGGGAAATAGCGGCAATTATTCAAATGCCTCATCTTCTAGTCCTGCACCTCAGGTAGCGGAAGCCTCTGTTGAAGATGATGATTTACCCTTCTAATTCAAATAGTTGAAGATTTGAGCCAGAATTTATTAATTTTGCAATCATAATGCTAATAAATTAATGGACGACCCATACCCGAGTCTTTTATTGCTGGCTGAAACCAGTCCGGTTTCAGCCAGTTATCTCCTGATAAATGCAGTTATTTTTATCTTGCTGTTAATTTCATCCGGGTTAGTTTCCGGTTCAGAAGTGGCTTTTTTTTCATTAAACTCAGATGATCTTTCATCTTTAGATGAAAAATCCGATAAAAGAGTTTCTAAAGCTATACACCTCGTAGAATCACCCAAGAATTTATTAAGCACAGTCCTCATCCTGAACAACCTGATCAATATTGGGATCGTAACGCTGACGACGTTTTTATCATGGAACATTTTTGGGTTAGGAGCAACAGGCATTGTTATTATTTTGGTCCAAACTATCGGAGTCACTTTCGCCATTGTCTTCTTTGGTGAAATAGTGCCAAAAGTTTATGCCACCAAAGCAAAAGTGGAATTTTCACTTTTTATGGCCCCATCCATTTATTTCTTTTCTTTATTACTCAGACCAATTACAATTTTCCTGATGTCTATGAGCAATTTCATAGAAAAAAGAATTGAAAAAAAAGGTTACTCACTTTCTGTTGATGAACTAAACCAAGCTTTGGAAATTACGGGAGAAGATACTTCCGAAGAAGAAAAAGATATCCTGAAAGGAATTGTAAATTTTGGAACCTTGTCAGTAAAACAGGTCATGCAGTCAAGGATGGATATTACTGCTGTGGAAATTGAAACGGATTTCCACGAATTGATGGACAAAATCAATAAAAGCGGCTATTCAAGGATTCCGGTATTCCGGGAGACCATTGACAGCATCGAAGGAATTCTCTATATCAAGGACCTCCTGCCACATGTTGAAAAGGATGAAGATTTTGAGTGGTCAAACCTTATCAGGAAAGGTTTTTTTGTGCCAGAAAACAAAAAAGTGGATAGTCTGCTGAAAGATTTTCAAAAAAAACGTGTCCATATGGCCATTGTGGTGGATGAATATGGAGGCACTTCCGGTCTGGTAACCTTAGAGGACCTTATTGAAGAAATTATCGGCGAAATCAATGATGAATTTGATGATGCCGAGGACTATTATTTTAAAGAACTTGATCCTAACACCTATATTTTTGAAGGAAAAATCTCACTGAATGATTTTTCCAAAAAACTGGATCTTGATCCACAGATTTTTGACGAAGTGAAAGGAGAAAGCGAATCCCTAGGCGGTCTCTTGCTGGAAATTAATTCCAATTTGCCCAAGAACGGTTCGAAAATTTATTTTGAATCATTTGAATTCACTATTTTGGCTGTAGATACCAAAAGAATCAAAAAAGTAAAAGTCCATCTGAAATCTGATGAAAAAGAAATGGAAGGTCATAACCTCGACTAAAAAAACCTCTTCTCTCTTTTGTTGGTTTTTGAAAAATTTACAGAATTATATTTTTAAAGTTAATAAGGACAACATTTCGTTAAATGATTTATTAACAAAAACCATATAAAACATCTAAATTATTTTTAGATTTTCTTGATACCACCGATATATGAAAAATTCATGTAAAAGATTCATATTTTGGTTTATTTAAAAACCATATTTTCTAAGTTCAACAAGTTTTTATAAATTTTTGCTTGTATTTTTAACCAAATTTAATTTTTTGTTAATGATAAAATAGGGTTCGATTATATATAAACTATTTATTACAAAGCCACTTTCATTGCATCAATTTTAATAAAAAGAAAATTTTTTGTAATTTTTGCAACTCAAATTAATAAACCTATTAAATCAAATGATGATAAATCAAGGATTATATCGTGATACTTTCGAACACGATTCCTGTGGGATTGGGGCTGTAGTGAGTGTTAAAGGCAATAAGAGTCATGAGATCATCAGCGATGCTCTTTTTATGTTAAGCAACATGGAGCATCGAGGTGGCCGGGGCAGTGACCCGAAAACAGGGGACGGGGCAGGAATTCTGATACAGATTCCGCATCCTTTTCTAAAGGAAGTAACATCAAGGGCTGGATTTCAAATTCCAGATGAGGGTAGTTATGGTGTCGGAATGACTTTCTTTCCAAAAAACAAACAGCTTTATAAAAAATCAAAAGCACTTCTGAATAAAATTATAGCGGAATCCGGCTTCAACTTATTGGGATACAGGGATGTTCCCGTAGACGAAACAGTGCCGGGGTCGGGAGCACTTGAAGTCATGCCTAATATTGAAATGGTTTTTATAAGCCATCAAGAGGGCCTGCAAGGAATCGAGCTTGAGCGAAAGTTATATGTATTGAGGAATTATTCATCAAGAACCATCAATGGGAATATTCCCGGGGTAAATTCGTCATTTTACTTTGCCAGTTTTTCTGCATTTACCTTAATCTATAAAGGACAATTACGAACTGATCAGGTTCTGCCATTTTATAAAGACCTGCAAAACAATAAAATCACCTCTGGACTGGCCATTGTCCATTCCAGATTTTCTACCAATACCTTCCCCAATTGGAGATTGGCGCAGCCTTTTAGATACCTTTCACATAACGGTGAAATCAATACCATCAGAGGTAATCTCAATAAAATGAAGTCAAAAGAGACCTTGATGAAGTCTGCTCATTTCACTGATGACCAATTGGCAAAACTGATGCCCGTCACTAATAAGCATCATTCGGATTCAGCCAATCTAGACGCCATGGTGGAGTTATTGACCTTAAGCGGAAGGCCCCTGCCACATGTAATGATGATGATGGTCCCTGAAGCTTGGCAGGACAACCAAATGATGGACAAAGACAGAAAGGCATTCTATAAATTTCATGCTTCTTTGATGGAGCCTTGGGACGGGCCGGCAGCACTGTTGTTTACAGATGGAAAATCTATAGGAGCAACCTTAGACAGGAACGGATTAAGGCCCTTGCGCTATTTTATTACAAATGATAACAGGTTGATACTTTCATCAGAGGCTGGTGCTTTACCAATTAGGGAGGCAACTATTACCGAAAAGGGTCGAATAAGCCCTGGAAGGATGCTATTGGCAGATCTTCAAAAAGGAAAAATCTTCTTTGATGATGAGATTAAAGCCAGTATCTGCGACAATAAGCCTTACGATAAATGGGTAAGGGAAGAAAGGCTAAAACTTCGTTTAATGCCCGATCCGGAAAAACTGGAATACCCCTATACAACGGAAGACATCAAAAAAAGACAAACTATTTTTGGGTATACTTCGGAAGAAATCAAGGTTGTGCTGTCTCCAATGGGAGAATCCGGCTATGAAGCTATCGGTTCTATGGGTGCTGATACACCCTTGGCCGTATTGTCCAAGCAAAGCCAGCATATCTCCAATTACTTCAAACAGCTGTTTGCACAGGTTAGCAATCCACCAATCGATCCTATCAGGGAAAGACTTGTTATGTCCCTATTTACCAGAATTGGGGAAAGTCATAATATCTTGGCAGAGAGTCCGCGACATTCAAGACAAATCCATATTTCCCAGCCGGTATTATTGAACCATGATTTGGAAAAAATCAAAAACCTGGAGGATGAGGGCTACAGGTCTGTCACTTTATATGCTCATTTTGAGGCAAATCACAAACCCGGAAGTTTACTTGAAGCCTTAAATCAATTATGCAGGGAAGCAGAAGGGGCCATTTATGCCGGAAAAAATGTGATTATCATATCAGACAGAAATAGTTCTGAGTCAAAGGCACCAATACCCTCTCTTTTAGCAATAGGTGCGGTACATCACCACTTGGTCAAAAAGAAATTAAGGACCAGGGCAGGTTTGGTGGTTGAAGCAGGAGATATCCGTGAAACCCATCATTTTGCCACAGTCATTGGTTATGGTGCTTCTGCCATCAATCCTTATATGGCTTTGGAAACACTTTTACACCTTAATGAAAAAGGTGCATTTGGAAAAGAATTGAGTCAAAAGCAATTATTTCAAAATTATCAGACTGCTATCGGTAAAGGTTTGTTGAAAGTGTTGTCCAAAATGGGAATCAGTACGCTACAATCTTATCAAGGTGCACAGATTTTTGAAGCAATTGGCTTAGGGCCTGAGGTAATTGACAGATGCTTTAGAGGAACAGTAAGCAGAATCAGTGGTATTTCATTTGATGAACTGGCCGAAGAAGTATTGATCAGGCACCACGCTGCCTACCATACCGAAAGTCCAATTTTGGAAGCAGGAGGTGTGTACCAATGGAAAAGAAGGGGAGAGAAACATTTATTTAATCCTGAAACCATCCATTTATTACAAAAATCCACCCGTCTCAATGACTATGCTTTATATAAAAAGTTTGCCCAAAAAATCAATGAGCAGACCAAAGATGCCCTGACATTAAGGGGGCTTTTTGAATTCAAAAAGAGAATATCCATTCCCTTGGAAGAAGTGGAGTCAGTTGAGTCCATTATGAAGAGATTTGCCACAGGAGCAATGTCCTTTGGCTCAATATCACATGAGGCCCACAGCACCCTAGCCATTGCCATGAACCGAATTGGGGCTAAGAGCAACAGTGGAGAAGGCGGAGAAGATGAAATTCGTTTTGAAAAAAAAGATAACGGAGATTGGGAAAGATCGGCCATCAAACAGGTCGCATCCGGTCGATTTGGCGTTACCAGTAATTATCTCACCAATGCCGAAGAATTACAGATCAAAATGGCCCAAGGAGCCAAACCTGGAGAAGGTGGACAGCTACCCGGGCATAAAGTCGATGATTGGATTGGAAGGGTTAGGCATTCAACCCCGGGCGTTGGATTGATTTCTCCGCCGCCACACCATGATATTTATTCCATAGAAGATCTTGCTCAGCTGATCTATGATTTGAAAAATGCAAACAGAAAAGCGAGAATCAATGTGAAATTGGTATCTCAAGCAGGAGTGGGTACAGTGGCTGCCGGAGTGGCAAAAGCACAATCAGATGTAATCCTGATTTCAGGTGCAGATGGAGGTACCGGTGCTTCTCCCCTAAGTTCAATCAGACATGCGGGATTACCATGGGAGCTTGGACTTTCGGAAGCACATCAGACCTTGGTCAAAAATAATTTGAGAAGCAGGGTGGTCCTTCAAACAGATGGACAACTGAGAACGGGAAGGGATATTGCCATTGCCACCCTATTGGGTGCTGAAGAATGGGGCATTTCTACCGGTGCCTTGGTAGTGGAAGGCTGTATCATGATGAGGAAGTGCCATTTGAACACATGCCCTGTGGGTATTGCTACCCAAAATCCTGAACTGAGAAAACTATTTACCGGAGATCCTGACCACGTTGTCAATTATTTTATGTTCCTCGCACAAGACCTAAGAGAGATCATGGCTTCACTTGGTTTTTACAGTATTGACGAGATGGTGGGACAGAGTGATGTACTCAAGGCAACCGGAAACATGAACCATTGGAAATGGGACAAAGTGGATCTGAGTCCGATATTCCATAAAGTGGAGGTTCCTGACCACGTGGGTATACATAAGCAGATTGACCAAGAATTTGAATTAAAAAAGGTCCTTGACAGGAAACTGATCAAAGAAGCAATTCCCGCTTTGGAACAAGCCAATCATGTGAGTGGAAGCTTTAAAATCAAAAATACCGACAGGACTGTAGGTGCCATGTTGTCCAATGAAATCTCCAAAATTTACGGTAGTCCAGGACTACCGGACGACACTATCCAATATAAATTTAGCGGTTCCGCCGGTCAGACTTTTGGAGGATTTCTTACCAAGGGTGTAACCTTTGAGCTGGAAGGAGAGTCCAATGACTATTTTGGCAAAGGGCTTTCGGGAGGAAAATTAATCGTTTACCCGAGTAGGAATTCAAATTTTGTAGCACATGATAATATCATCATCGGAAATGTTGCTTTTTATGGCGCTACTTCAGGCCAAGCCTTCATCAATGGTAAAGGCGGAGAAAGGTTCTGTGTAAGAAACTCAGGAGTCAAAACAGTAGTTGAAGGTATTGGAGACCATGGATGTGAATACATGACAGGAGGTCTTGTCATCAATTTGGGAGAAATAGGTAGAAATTTCGCAGCAGGAATGAGTGGAGGAATTGCCTATATCCTCAAAGACTATATTTATTTGATCAATCAGGAAATGGTGGATTTGGATCCTTTGAATGAAGACGATTTTGTCACCATCAAAGATCATTTAAAAGACCACAGAGAGTTGACAAATAGCCAATTGGCCGGTGAATATTTGGACAATTGGGATGAATACCGAGAGCGGTTTATCAAAGTGATTCCAAGGGATTACAAAGAAGTATTGAGAAAAAAAGCATTGGAAAACACAACAACATTAGTGTAAGATGGGAGCGAAAGAAGGATTTATAGTATTCAAAAGGGAGCTGCCCGAAACAAGGACTCCTGAAGAAAGAACTAACGATTACAAAGAAATATATAAGCCGTTTGATGGAGAAAAACTGAATCAACAGGCTGCAAGGTGTATGGATTGTGGGATTCCATTCTGTCATCAAGGGTGTCCCCTTGGCAATGTGATCCCCGATTTCAATGATGCGGTTTACAGAAATGAATGGGAAGAGGCTTTCCATATCTTAAGGAGCACCAATAATTTCCCTGAATTTACGGGAAGAATTTGTCCTGCCCCTTGTGAGGCCTCTTGTGTTTTGGGAATCAATAAAGACCCTGTAGCCATTGAACTGATAGAGAAAAATATTGCTGAGAAAGCCTATGAGATGGGGTTTGTGGTACCAAAACCTCCAAAATCAAGAACAGGAAAAACAGTAGCAGTGATCGGTTCAGGACCTGCAGGATTGGCTGCTGCCGATCAACTCAATCAGGCGGGTCATGAAGTGACAGTATTTGAAAAGGACCACAAAGTGGGTGGACTATTACGCTATGGCATCCCCGACTTCAAAATGGAAAAATGGGTAATTGACAGAAGAGTAGCGGTGATGGAAAAAGAAGGGGTCATATTCAGTACCAATACTGATGTGGGTTTCAATATCAAAGCGGACAATATCCTAAGGAATTTTGATGCTGTTATTTTGGCAACAGGTGCCCAACACCCCCGAGAACTTAAAATAAAGGGGGCAGATCTTAAAGGAGTCCATTTTGCAATGGAGTTTTTGGGAAAACAGAATCAGGTAGTGGGTGGCGAGCTACAGGAAAATCCCATTTCGGCAGAAGGCAAACATGTAATCGTCATCGGCGGTGGAGATACAGGTTCAGATTGTATTGGAACCTCCAATAGGCATGGTGCTGCTTCAATTACGCAATTGGAGTTATTACCAAAACCACCAAAACAAAGGACTATCCTGAATCCATGGCCAGAATGGCCGATGACGTTGAAAACTTCTAGTTCTCATGAAGAAGGAGCGGAAAGGGTTTTCTCTATACTGACCAAAGAATTTATCGGCAACGAAAATGGTGAGGTCACAGGATTGGTTTTGGTAGATTTGGAATGGAAAGAAGAAAATGGCAGGATGCAGTTTGTGGAAGTTCCCGGAACCCAAAGAACCTTACCATGTGACCTTGCATTCTTGGCCATAGGTTATACTGGACCTGCTAAAAATGGATTATTGGAGGCTTTTGGTGTACAGATCTTGGAAAACAGCCTGCCTAAATCCAAAGAATACCAAAGTACAAATAAGAAGGTTTTTCTTGCAGGAGATATGCGGAGAGGCCAATCACTTGTAGTATGGGCTATTTCTGAAGGTAGAGAAGCTGCCGTACGTGTGGATGAGTATCTTCAAGGGACTTCATTTTTACCAAGAAAAGATGAAGGATATTATGAAGTGGAAGAAGAGATGCTGTCAGAATAAATTTCGATAAATAAACCTAAGATAAAAAGTAAGCGTAGTAAGTTTAGTTTATTGAGAAGTTGTTCCCTGATTTTAGGAAAAGCTTCAGCAAAAAAGAGCAGGTCAATGACCTGCTCTTTTGTTTTCAAAATTAACCAACCTTCGTCTATGAAATTCTATTTATTTGCTGATGCACCGGTTCCTCTTCCTCCTCTGAATCCGCCTTTTCCATTCTTAGTGCCCCTTCTCTGATTTTCTCTTTTATGCATTTGTTGCCCTTTTTCTCCATTGGATTCTTTCAATTCCGACCATTTGGTTTTTTGTTCAGGTGTCAGGATTGATTCGATTTGCTCATTTTGAGCTTTTCTCGATTCTTGCATTTCAGTTCGTTTGGCTTCTCGTTCAGCCCTCATAGCTTCCATTTCAACCTGCCTTTTTTGGGCGTTTTCCAAGTTGATCTGGTAAACCTGCTCTTTTTGTGTTTCAGTCAGTTCCAATTCTTCTGACATTCGGTCCGTGGCTTTTTCAGCCCTTTGTTCGGGAGTGGAAGCCTCTCTTTGTTGGCCCCTTTGTGCAGATGCATTGGCAAATGTCAAAGAGAAAATTGTGGCAATTAATATTAGCTTTTTCATGGTTTTATCTTTTTCTGTTTTAAATTAATCTTATAATTCAGCAGATCGATTTGTGAATTTTCCCGGGTATTCATCTTCTCCTTGCTGAGTTATTGTTGATTAGACAGAGTCTTTTATCGAAGGTTTAAGCAAGGGTCATGAATAAAATGTTAATGAATCTTAAAATAATGATGGCGACTTTAACCAATTATGTTTAAATATGGCTATGGAAAAATTTTACTATTTCGGCTATGCCAGTAATCTGCATCAAGCAACTTTGGATAGTCGACTTAAATTTAAAGCTGAGAAAACCGCAGTAGGCGTACTGCCGCATTTTGGATTTAGATTCAATCATTTGAATGATGATGGTTCAGCAAGGGCCAACATCGTACCTAGTCAAAATGAATCAGTATATGGTGTGATTTATGAAATCAGCTCGGAAAATTTTGATCATTTCCTGACCTCTGAACCAGGATATGATTTTGTTAAAAAAGAAATATTTATTAAAAATGGCAAGATTGAGGCTTACACCTTCTTGTCTACCAAAACTGAAATAGGGATATTTCCAAAGGAAGATTATTGGCAGACCATCATTCTAGGAGGCAAAGAGCATAATCTTCCAAATGGCTATTTGGCTCAGATCATCAATCGAGTGGGAAAAGTTTAATTTCAGTCCTCATAGTCTTTTTCTTCCAACATCCACTGTCTTTTGAATTCTTTGACATATCTAGGTCGGATCAAAAGCCTAAGACTGGGATCAAAGGACAGGTACTTCCAAGACCAAGTCAGGAAAACCATAAGTTTGTTTTTTACACCCAAAATAGCCATTAGGTGTACAAATAACCAAACAAACCAAGCGAAAAACCCATGAAAACTGACAAAGGGTAAATCTACGACCGCCATTGATTTACCTACAGTGGCCATAGAACCGAGGTCTTTGTACCTAAAAGGTTTCCAATCCTTGTTGTTTAATTCTGCTTTGAAATTCTTTGCAAGATTAGCTGCCTGTTGAATGGCTACTTGGGCTACTTGGGGATGACCATTTGGAAATTTTTCCTCAGTTTGCAAACATTGGTCACCTAAAACGAAAATATCTTTTTCTTGAACTAACCGATTGAACTCATCCACCAAAAGTCTTCCATTTGGTGCTCTTTGTTCTTTCTCAACACCTATCAGAGAATTGGCCTTAATTCCTGCCGCCCATAACAATGTTAAGGTGTTTATGGATTCTTTATCTTTTAATTTAACCGTTAGCCCATCATAATCTTCCACCATGGTATTGAGCATGACTTCAACTCCAAGATTTCGAAGATATTCCAGCGCCTTTTCCCTCGATTTGGGCAACAATCCCCCTAATAATGAGCCTCCGGCCTCAATCAAAATTACCCTCATATTCTTGAAGCTAAGCTGAGGGTAATCTCTTGGTAGGACTTTGTTTCTGAGTTCTGCTATAGACCCGGCAAGTTCTACTCCAGTAGCCCCTCCCCCGACTATAACCACATTCATGATTGGTTTTCTGTCCTCTTCATTTGAAAGGTTTACAGCCCTCTCATAATTGGAAATAATTTTATTTCTAATATAAAGTGCTTCGGAGGTGGATTTCATTGGAGCACAGAATTTTTGAATATTCGCATTCCCAAAATAGTTGGTGTTTGCTCCTTGGGATAAAACAAGGTAATCATACGAAAGTGAACCCAAATTGGTGTACAGCTGCTTGTTTTTCTTATCCACTTCTTTTACTACAGCCATCCTGAACACAATATTATCGGTTTTGTGAAAAAGTCTTCTCAAAGGAAAAGAAACTGCACTTGGGGATAATGCTGCGGTGGCTACCTGATACAGCAAGGGCTGAAACATGTGATAATTGTTTTTATCCAAAACAACCACCTGAAAATCAGAATGCGCAAGTTTTTGTGCCAATTTTAGACCAGCAAAGCCTGCCCCGACAATTACAATTCTTTTATAGTTTGGATTTGGAATGTTAGGTATAGATTGGATTTCAGAAACTGTCATTCTAAAAATTTATTTAAATTAAAACTATTGTAAATCTATCAATTTTTCGCAAATCCCGGGCTTTTGTGGTAGAATTGTTTGGTTTGAAAAGAGTTCATTTTAGGCCATTTGAAAAGATTTATTAATTTTACCCACCTTTAAAAATGAATAGCAATGGGAAGAGCATTTGAATTCCGAAAAGAAAGAAAATTTAAGCGTTGGAGCCAAATGTCAAAAGTCTTTACGAGACTGGGCAAAGAAATAGTCATGGCCGTCAAGGCCGGTGGTCCTGACCCGTCAAATAATTCAAGACTGAGAACCATTATTCAAAATGCCAAAGGTGCTTCCATGCCAAAAGATCGGATCGAAGCAGCCATCAAAAGAGCCTCCAACAAAGACGAAAAAGACTATGAAGAAATAGTTTATGAAGGCTATGGTCCTTATGGAGTAGCAGTCATTATTGAAACTTCAACAGATAATATCAATAGAACAGTAGCCAATATCAGGAGTTATTTTACCAAATCCAGCGGATCTTTGGGTACATCAGGTTCGGTAAGCTTTATGTTTGACAAAAAGGCTGTTTTCCGATTTGCCCAAGCTGACTTGGATATGGAAGAACTTGAACTTGAACTCATAGATTACGGCTTGGATGAGATTGCAGAAAATGAAGGTGAAATTTTTGTTTATACCGCCTTTGAAGACTTTGGAAAAATGCAGAGTGCACTGGAAGAAAAACACATTGAAATCATTAATGCCGATTTTCAGTGGTTCCCCGCCACGACAGTGGAACTTTCCGAAGAACATGAAGAAGAAATTAATAAATTAATTGAAAGACTTGAGGAAGATGATGACGTCAATCAGGTCTTTACCAATGTAGCATAATTATATCCAATCAAACCTATCTAAAGATTTAATTATCTTTATCAGTATTTATCGTTAACCAAATATCATGATTTTTCCGAAGCGAAAGAATATTAAAGACCAAGAGCGTCAGAATTTAGTTATTGTTGGCAGCAGAAATCCAGTTAAGATCAATTGTACAGAATCAGCTTTCCATCTGATGTTTGAGGGGGCTTATTTAGTCGAAGGATTAAATGTTTCCTCAGATATAGCGTCCCAGCCAATTGGAGATGAACAGACCTTCAAAGGTGCCATGAACAGGGCCAAAAATTCCAAAATGATATTTCCGGAAGCAGATTTCTGGGTTGGTGTCGAAGGTGGTGTTGCGGATTTTAATGGTGAAATGATGGCATTTGCCTGGGCAGTTGTACTTGACAGGGATGGAAAAATTGGTAAAGCGAAAACCTCTGTTTTTTTCCTTCCTCAGGAAGTGGCCAAACTCGTGCGAAAAGGTATGGAACTAGGAGAAGCAGATGACAAATTTTTCCAGAAAGAAAACTCAAAAGAAGGAGAAGGTGCCGTAGGTATCCTTACCAATGGGATTTTAGATAGAAAAAACTATTATCAGCAAGCTGTAGTTTTAGCTTTGATTCCTTTTGTGAATCCTGATATTTATTAATCACAATGGCAGATAGATTTATTCAATTGGTTACTGAATTAATCTAGGCGTACCTTTATGGGAGATTTAATAGAAAGAGAATGTTACAAGAATTAGAGTCAGATATTTTACAACAGATAGTCAGTAATAATGAATTGGTTTTGGTACAGTACGGTGCCACTTGGTGTGGAAACTGTAGAATTATGAAACCAAAAGTTAAAAGGCTTTCCGGAGAATTTGAAAACATTAAGTTTGTTTACGTTGATGCCGAAAAATTTCCTGAATCAAGGAAATTAGCACAGGTAACTAATTTACCTACTTTCGCAGCATTCAAAGGGGGCGTTTTGGTAAATCAAAATCAAACTAATAAAGAGGAAATACTTAAATTACTGATCAATGAGATTGCCGATAATTAAGCATGTCCTGAAATTCATAGAATCCAATGATGAGGATTGGGTTCATGAATCTATAGAGTTGTTGGAAAATATGACGGAAATACCTTCATTGAAAGATGAAGAATTAGAAGTGATGGGAGAATTGCTGTCAAACCTCTATGGTACACTTGAAGTCAATCAAATGATCAAAGAAGGTATGGATAAAAAAGAGGCAATGAATGCTTTTATGAAAAGAGTAACGGGTTCAATAGACAAATAATTAGTCTAGCGGAGAGTAGTTTATCATCCAACGTACCTTTTTAAGCCCTTTATGGGCTTTTTTTATTTCAGGTTTTTAAGGAAATTCTCCAATGAAACCCTCCAATCCGGATCAGCATCCCATACAGGTCCAATGTACAATTCGTTTCTGACCAAAAACCTAATATAATATTTTACTACAATCCTGTTCTGTAGTTCAGGATTTTCAACCGATAATCCCATATTTTGTAAGAGATCAGCTTCCCTTGCTTCGATCCGCATCAAGACAAATTGGATACGGTCTTTGATCAATTCATCGTCTGTTTTGGGATCTGTAAGAAACTCTATTTGATGGGGATACAATTCTGAAAACAACCTCTCCAAGCCTTCCTTTTCAGTTTTCTGTTCGGCAAGGATCAATTCCTTTGATTTTCCTAAAAGATCATATCGAAATGTATTCAGAAAGCCACTTTCTCCTGATGAGCCTGATAAAGGAATGCCTAACTTAAAGACATCCAAGTTCAACGGGTTTTTATTGATAAATTTTGGTGCATTGGCTGCAGCAGTCGCTCCCGATGGAAATTCGGGAACTTCGATCACAAGTAGGTTTTTTGTTCTTTGCTCTTTTCCCAAAATTACCAAAGACTCCTGAAGTTGATCCAGAGAATTTCCTGATAGATTCCAAAGTCCCGAGGTGGGAAGGATATTTCTGTTTTTGGTGTAAGGCCCAATATTCAACTCCACACTTCCATCCCCTTTTCTGGTAAGTATAACAATATTTGCTATTAATCTTTTATTGAACATTTCAGCAAATCCGGCCTGCACATCTTCAGAAATTGCAATATCCTCAAGTTCATAGTAAGCAACAGGATCTCCTCCTGCCTCTACCAAGGCAGGATGGATCTCATCTGCTAAGACAGTCCAGGAAATTGCCGGTCTCGCTTGTGGTGCATTGGAGATCAATACCACAGACTTTCCATCAAGAAAATGATCGGGAAGGGCAGATTGGGCAAATAAGACATTAAAAAAAGCAAAAAGGAACAGCAGCGCTGAAAGATATTTCATGATTGTTAAGATACGAGCGATTAATCCTTAGTATTTTTACGAATATACACAACGGCCAATGATTATCCATAATGAAGCTGGTTTTTAGAAACAAGCTATTCAAGGGAGTCATAATATTCTCTGCACAGTTTAGTTTCAAATTCTTTTCATTACAAATGTGGGAATTGAATCTTTCACAGATATAAATAACGGTCAAATCTAATAACCGATATGAAGAATAATATCAAATTTCTTGCTACAATATTAATAATGGTGCCAATTACCTTATTTGGCCAAAAAATAAATAAGGGGCAACTACTACAAGATATCCAATACCTGTCCTCTGAAGAACTTGAAGGAAGAAAGCCATTATCTGAGGGGAGTTTAAAAAGCCGATCATTTATCAAGGAAAGGTTTGAATCACTTGAAATGTCATCACAATATCCTGATTTTACCCAATACTTTGACTTTCAAAATCAAAGAGAAGGGAAAAAATATGAAAAGGCTGCAAATATTGTAGGTTTTATTCCTGGGTCAGAATCAGACAAATTGATCGTGGTCATGGCACATTATGACCATTTGGGACGCAGGGGCGATAATGTTTTTTTGGGTGCTGATGACAATGCCTCCGGAACTGCAGCAGTTATGGCTATTGCGGCTTATTTTTCAGAAAACAGACCTTTGCATTCCATGATGTTTGTTGCTTTGGATGCCGAAGAAATGGGTCTTCAAGGAGCCAAAGCTTTGGTCGATGATTTTCCCTTTTCCATGGAACAAGTTGTATTGAATATCAATATGGATATGATCAGTAGAAATGAGGACAATGAGATATATGCTGTGGGAACTTATCATAATCCTTATTTAAAACCTTTGATTTCAGAGGTATCGAAAGGAAGAAACCCGATATTACTGTTTGGCCATGATGAACCGGGATCAGGAAGAAATGATTGGACACGCGCTTCCGATCATGCACATTTTCATGATAAAGGGATCCCTTTTATTTATTTTGGGGTAGAAGATCATGAGGATTATCATAAAACAACAGATACCTTTGAAAATATTCAACCTGAATTTTATACAAATACAGTTGAATTGATATTGGATATCATTATTGCCTTGGATATAGGATTGATAAAAATGTGACACATAATAACCTGAGAAGTTTCCTGTAATTGCATTGAATTTTTGGCGATAAATTACCTCATAATTGATTAAATCTAGTGTTTCCATACATTTCTTTATTATTTATAAATTTTTCTTGGTAATATTCAAAATACTTTTTTATCACCTGAATTCATTTGAATAAAATCTTGCCCTTTATAATCGGATTCATTGTTGATTTATGATGACCTATAAATAATTTTTTTAACCGGGTTTTTTGAAATATTATTAGACAAATCCAAGAAAATATTCCCTGGCATCTAGACCTGCTAAATAAAGTTATCCTATCTTTTGCTTGATGCAAATAATTGTAAAAAACTCATTTACAGTTAGATATCCACAAAAACACCTATTTTTATAATATTATAAACTACTGATAATCAATCATATGATCAATGTTTTTAATCGAGTGTGGATAAATGTGGATAAATGTGGATAAAAAAGGCTTGTTTTTTACCTTCATTGTTTACAGCCTGTATTTCAACATTTTGATAAACGGCATAACAATTTTCGACACAGATCGTAACCTATTTATTGTGGATCTATTGTCTCAAATATGAACATATCTTTGAGGATAATTCCTTCACTTTATCTAAAATATAAATACGATCAATTTAACTATCTGAAACAAAAGGGTATTATCTAGATGTTAATTGGAATATTTCAATTTTAACCTAAAAAGTGAAATTTTAAATGAAAGTCTTGGTTTACAGTTTTTTGTTAATTTTCATTAACCCAAATTCCAATGGAGAGTTAAATCAGTCCATGACAGATTCCACTTTTCAGATAATCAGTTATCCGGAATTTGAAGAGATGATAAATACTCCTTCCGAAAAAATACGGATTTATAATTTTTGGGCAACTTGGTGCGGCCCCTGTGTGAAGGAAATGCCTTATTTTGAAAAAACACAAGAGGAAGATAATTCAATAGAATTAAATTTTATTTCCATGGATGATGGTAGAAAACCCGAGAGGGTTACTTCTTTTATGAAAAAAAAAGGAATACAAGCTCCTGTATACTTATTGAATGATGTGGATTATAATAAGTGGATAGATAAAGTAGACCCATCATGGTCGGGAGCGATTCCTGCTACACTTTTTATTAGATCGGATGGGACGAAATCATTTCATGAGGGAGAAATGACTGAAGATGAATTAAAATTAATCATAAACCAATTAAAGTAATTTGCCATGAAAAAAATACAAATAGGTTTTATTTTGACCTTCGTATTGGGTATGGGTCTGATTTTTGGAACGGTGGCGCAAAATCAGGGATACAAAATAGGAGATGTTGCTACGGATTTTAAATTGCAAAGTGTGGATGGTTCTTGGGTTTCACTCCCAGAAAATGCCAAGGGTGCTATGGTAATTTTCTCCTGTAATACTTGTCCCTATGTAGTCGCCTATGAGGACCGAATGATCGACCTGCATAAAAAGTATGCTCCTAAAGGCTATCCGGTCATAGCCATCAATGCAAATGACGCTAAAGTGAGTCCAGGTGACAGCTTTAATAAAATGAAGGAAAGGTCTAAGTCCAAAAAATTTCTTTTTGCCTATGTTCATGATCAAAGCCAGGAAGTAATAAAAGCCTATGGTGGTTTAAGAACTCCACACGTTTACTTGCTTCATAAAGAGGGGGATGATTTTATAGTCAAGTATATTGGTGCTATTGATAACAATTACCAAGACCCAAATGGTGTAACAGAAAAGTATGTCGAAAGGGCACTTGACGATGTTATGAATGGAAGAAAAGTTGCAGTTGAATCCACCAAGGCAATTGGCTGTACCATCAAATGGACCAAGAAAGCTGAATAGCAGGATATTTTTCTATCAGTCTGAAAAATTTAAAGGCTGCCTCCTAAAGAAGCAGCCTTTTTCTTTATACGGCTTTCGCCTTATCCATTTGATTGATGATGTCTTCGTAATCCAGCTTATCCCAATTTTGGGTTATCAAAGGATCAGCCATTACCCTATCCATGATCATTTCCTGTAGTTTGCCTTGAGCATACGCTTCTGAATACGGAATACTGGAAAAGGTAACCATGGTGTACAGTGGAATCCAATCTTTTGGATATAAGGCATGGAGCTTGGCTTCAATCCTTTTTCGGAGCAAAAACTTCGGATCTGCTACCTGATCTCTCATTTCTTCAAAATTCTCCATAGCAAGGCGGCAGATGGCATCAGTATCGGGCTTTCTGATTTTTTGGAATTTGGCAAATACTAATTCCCAGGCATTGGTACCTAGTTTCCCAATGAGCTCATCCAAAATAAAGACATCCTCAAAACCTGAATTCATTCCCTGTCCGTAAAACGGAACCATGGCATGAGATGCATCCCCTATCAGCAATGCTTTATTCAACATCCAAGGATAACATTCTAGATTGATCAATGACGCTGTGGGATTACTAAAAAATTGCTTTGTCAGTTCAGGCATCAGTTCAAAGGCATCATCAAAGTAGGTTTTGAAAATACTTTCAACATCCTTATTATCATTGATATTTTCAAAACAAACTCTTTCCCCATCAAAAGGAAGAAATAAAGTACACGTAAATGATTTGTCAGGATTGGGTAAGGCAATTAACATAAAACTACCTCTTGGCCAAATATGAAGTGCGTTGGGATCCATCGCAAACTCACCCTCAGCCGTAGCCGGGATGGTCAATTCTTTGTATCCATGTGATATATACTCTTGCCTATAATTGAACCTTACCTGCTTGAGCATGGCAGTTCTCAGCGAAGAATAAGCCCCGTCAGAACCAATAATGACTTTGGATTCCAATTTTTCAATGTTTCCATCCGGTGTTGAAAAAGTAAGGTGATTATGCCTAAGGTCTACTTCCTCGCATTTATATTCAAAATTCAATTTAACACCCAACGATTCCGCCTCATCCACCAAAAGCTGATTGAATTTTCCCCGTGAAATAGAATAAATTGCCTGATTGTCCTTGCCGTATGGGATAAAGGTGGTTTTGCCATGTTCATCATGGATTTTTCTGCCATACATAGGAATGGTCAATGGAAGAACCTTTTCTTTTAGACCTGCTTTCTCTAAAGACCTCCAACCCCGGTCGCTGAGGGCCATATTGATGGACCTCCCCTCTTCAGAATAGGCTCCTTTTCGGTTATCTGCCCTTTTTTCATAAAGGTTGACGTCCAAGCCTCTTCTTTTTAAATATATGCTCAACAAGGACCCGATAAGACCGGCACCAAGTAGACTGATTTCATTTTTTTTCATGGTTTGAGATAATACTCCTTACACTTAAGCGAATTTTTGTAAGGATTGTTCCAGAATGCGGGCAAATTGATAAACATCCAAGTAGCTGTTGTACAAGGGAGTTGGAGCTACTCTGATAACATTTGGATGGCGCCAATCTCCTACAATACTCTCTTCATAAAGAGCATCAAAAACTGCTTTTCCTCCTTTATGAACCAACAAAGATAACTGACAACCGCGTTCGTCGGCATTTTTAGGGGTAATTATTTCCAAAACACCGCTCTCTCCACTTATTGCCTCTATCAAAAACTCGAGATATCCTGTCAATAGCATACTTTTTTCTCTAAGATTTGAAAACCCTGCTTCTTCAAAAATATCCAAAGAAGCCTGATGCGCCGCCAATGCCAACACATTTGAATTGGCCAATTGCCATCCATCAGCACCAAACATGGGCTTAAAACCTTTTTCCATTTTGAATCTCTCCGCTTCATCATGTCCCCACCAACCTGCAAATCTTGGCAATTCGGGTCTTTCGGCATGCCTTTCATGAACAAAAACTCCCGATATATTGCCCGGGCCTGAATTCATGTATTTATAACTGCACCAAGTTGCAAAATCCACCCCCCAGTCATGAAGCTTTAGGGGTGCATTCCCTGCAGCATGCGCCAGGTCAAATCCAACCTTGGCCCCTGCTTCATGTCCTGCTTTTGCAATCGCTTTCATATCAAAGACCTGTCCTGTATAATATTGAAGACCTGCCATCATCACCAAAGCCAATTGGCCCTTGTTTTCCTGAATGGTTTTTATAATATCCTCTGTCCTTAATGTATGTTCGCCATGTCTTGGATGGATTTCAATGATTGCCTCATCAGGATCCAAGCCATGGAACTTGACTTGGGTTTCCAGCATGTACATGTCCGAAGGAAAAGCACCTGCCTCGGTGATGATTTTGAATCTTTCTTTGGTGGGTTGGTAAAATGAGACCATTAAAAAATGAAGATTGGAACTCAGGTTATTCATTGCCACCACCTCGTGCTCGTGGGCACCTACTATCTCCGCTAAAGCTGGCTTCGATTTTTTCCGGATATGGTACCAGGCGTCCTCACCATGGAAATGACCATCTACGGCCAGATTCGCCCAATTGTCCAGTTCTTTTTGGATATAAGTTTGTACAGACTTGGGTTGAAGCCCCAGAGAATTACCACAAAAATAGATTGCCTGTTTACCATTGACTTGCGGGAATAAAAATCTATCCCTAAACGACTTCAAGGGATCTTTTTGGTCCATCTCTCTGGCAAATTCTTCTGAATATTTATAAATTGGTTTTTCCATTTTTGAATTAATAATTGATCATTTCTGCATCTTTACAAACCAACAAATCGTTGGGATGTTCATTAGAATCCATATAGTAGATCAAACATAATATCTTTACTACAGTAAAAAAATTCTTTTGTCCTGTGTCTTTGCTGCCAAATAATTAATTTGCACAAAAATCAAAAATCATGTCTAAAGAGATCATCTTTTCAAAAGAAGCACCTGCACCGATTGGTCCGTATTCTCAAGCAGTAAAAGCTGGAAATACTTTGTATGTCTCCGGTCAAATTTCCTTAGATGCAGATACAGGAGAATTGATCAATGAAAATATCACAGAAGAAACACATGCAGTCATGAAAAATCTGGAGGCGGTTTTGAGAGCGGCTAGTTATGAATTTGCAGATGTGGTAAAGTGTACGATTTTTATCAAGGACATGGGACAGTTTGGGACCATCAATGAAGCTTATGGACAATATTTCAAAACCAATCCCCCTGCTAGGGAAACGGTCGAAGTAAGCAGACTGCCAAAAGATGTCAATGTGGAGATATCCTGTATAGCTGTGAAGTAGGTTTATTTGACCAATCTCTTGCCCAAATTGTAAAAAATCCAGAAATGGAAAGGCCTGACAAGAAACCAATAGGCCTTTCCTTTCCAACCATTTGGGATAAAATCAATAGTTTGTATTAGTTGATTTTGTTTGATTTCCCATAGGAGAAAAACCATTCCCGGAAGGCTCATTTCAGCTTTTAGCTTGAGAATTTTGTTTTTCCTATCAGCTGTCTCCACTCTCCAAAAATCAATCGGATCACCTTCGGAAAGCTCAATAGGATCTCTTCTTCCTTTTCTGTAACCGATTCCCCCTGTCATCTTATCCAGCCATCCTCTGATTTTCCAAAGATGGGTCGCATAATACCAACCTGATTCACCTCCAATGCTCCAAATTCTTTTCATCACTTTTTCAGGGTCTCCATCAATTTGGAATGTCATTCTTTCAGAAATGATTTTGGAAGTCATATTTGTTAAGGTAATATTTATGCTAATGTAATATGGTTATCCGCTTCTTTACCAGTATCCCAATATTCTACTTCAAACAGGTTGCCTGCCGGTCAGGCAGAGATGCTACGGACATTTCAGTTTCCTGTCGAGAATTAAATTGAATTACCATTTTACGGCCTTCATTGCGTACATACATATAATCTAAATAACAATAACAACCCTAATGGGTTAGCCAAATATGTCATTTTGTCCAAATCATAGCGAAGTGCTGGTCTCAACACTCAAAAAAGAGGAGATCTTGAAACGATTGGATTCGGTTACTAAAAACGCAAATTTTTTGGATTTCAATACCAATGCAAACAATGTTCAACTGTTTAACGGTAACCTAGGAACAAATAAATTCAGAATTTCTTTGGTAATCGATAGGGCAGATAGTTTTTTACCTTTGATTAAAGGAGAAATTGAAAGCACACCCTCAGGCAGTATTCTTTTTCTGGAATACAGTCTCTTTCCAGGATCTGTTTTTTTCTTGGGACTTTGGACTATGCTTTCAGGAATTTTGGCCTTGATATTTACTTTTCTAGTAGGTAATTCCTACTTGACAATGATCACAATTGCTTTGGGAATCGGGAATTATTGGTTTGCGTGGGTCCATTTCAAGCGGAAAATAAAAATATCACAGGGGATTTTTTTAGGTCTACTTAATAATTAATCCTTTGCTTATGTATTATCCCTCTTAGGTACTAATTTAGCAGACCAAACAAAGTAATCAAGATTTTAAGCCTATGAACTTTAGAACAGAAAAAGATACAATGGGGCCCGTGGAAGTTCCTGCAGACAAATACTGGGGGGCACAGACTCAAAGATCCATCAATAACTTCAAAATCGGCGGTGAGCGTAACCGCATGCCAATAGAAATCATCAGGGCTTTTGCGATCTTAAAAAAATCCGCGGCATTGGCCAATACCGAATTGGGTGTTTTGACTCAAGATAAGGCCGATATCATTGCCAAGGTATGTGATGAAATCCTTACCGGACAACACGATGACCAATTCCCATTGGTAATCTGGCAGACAGGTTCGGGAACGCAATCCAATATGAACTCCAATGAAGTAATTGCCTACAGGGCACATGTATTGTTAGGAGGTTCACTAGAGGATGAAAAGAAGAAAATTCACCCCAATGACGATGTCAATAAAAGTCAATCATCCAATGATACATTTCCCACTGCAATGCATATTGCAGCTTACAAAATGGTGATGGAAACCACTATTCCCGGAGTGGAAAAACTAAGAGATACCTTGAAGTCAAAATCAGAAGCTTTTATGGAGGTGGTCAAGATAGGCAGAACCCACTTTATGGATGCTACGCCATTGACTTTGGGACAAGAATTTTCCGGATATGTCGCACAGCTCGACCATGGATTGAAGGCTTTGAAAAACACCTTATCTCATCTATCAGAACTGGCATTGGGAGGAACAGCTGTAGGTACGGGGTTGAATACACCCAAAGGTTACTCTGAACTAGTGGCAAAGAAAATAGCGGAATTCTCTGGACAAGCGATGATAACAGCCCCCAATAAATTTGAAGCTTTGGCGGCACATGATGCGATTGTGGAAACTCATGGTGCCTTAAAACAATTGGCAGTAAGCTTAATGAAAATCGCAAATGACATCCGCATGCTTTCATCAGGTCCAAGGTCAGGTATTGGAGAAATTTTGATTCCTGAAAACGAACCCGGCTCCTCCATCATGCCCGGAAAAGTAAATCCTACCCAGGTTGAAGCCATCACCATGGTAGCTGCGCAAGTAATGGGCAACGATGTGGCGATTTCTATTGGTGGATCTAATGGCCATTTCGAGCTGAATGTCTTCAAACCAATGATGGTGGCCAATTTCCTGCAATCCGCGAGGTTAATCGGTGATGCCTGTGTTTCTTTCAATGACAATTGTGCAGTGGGAATCGAACCAAACAGGCCTTTTATCAAAAGACATCTTGAGAATTCATTGATGTTGGTTACGGCATTGAATCCTCATATAGGATATGAAAATGCTGCCGCAATTGCTAAAAAAGCACATAAAGAAGGTACTAGCCTCAGAGAAGCAGCTTTGGATTTAGGTTTATTGACCAATGAACAATTTGATCAGTGGGTTAAACCTGAGGATATGACTGGTAGTTTAAAATAAAAATCAAATTTTATATCTATGAAAAAGCCCCTTTTAACACTTGCTGCAGCTGCGGCTTTATTTGTCTTTAGCGGAAGTCCCGTTGAGGCTACACCTTTCAAATCAAAAGAACCGAAAGTTTTATCGGTCGAAGAATCTGAAAGACTTTTGGAAATCGAATCCAAGGTTCTTGAAATCAAGGAAATGGATTTGCCGGCCCTTTCAAAAGAAGAGAAGAAAGAATTGAAAAATGAACTCAGATCTCTTGAAAAAGAGGCAAAAGCCTTCCGGGGAACTGGTATTTATATCTCAACCGGTGCATTGATAATTATCATTCTGTTGATTATCATATTATAAAATTTCTAAAGTTTCAGCTTGGAGAGGAAGTTAAAACTTATCATCAATGCGCTTTCAAATTCAGGAGTATTGTCTTTTTCAAGGAAAAAGTGCTTTACTCCTGATTTTTTTGCCTGTTTCAAAATTCCTGGAAGGTCCAAAACCCCATCTCCTGCATCTGTCAAATAAGGGAAAAGACTCATCCATTCTGAAGGGTTTCCACCATCTCCGGCAAACGTTTTTGCCTCGCTCATATCTTTAATATGAAGCAATGGGAACCTGCCCGGATTTTCCTGGAGTATCTTTTTGGAATCTACTCCTGCCGCAGCAAACCAGAAAACATCCAATTCCATTTTTACCAATTCAGGATCAGTGTTTTTTAGAATTAAATCAAATGGGACTACACCTTCCATTGCCTTGTGGCCATAGCCGTGATTATGATAAAAAAACGTCAGTCCATATTTTTTGGCAGATGCACCAACCCTATTGAAAGTATCTATTGTTTTCTTAAACCCTTCCAAATCCGGCCTCATTTCTTCCGGGATCATCGCAATTCCTACGTATTTATGGCCGAGAACATTTGCAGCCTCTGCCACTTGACCCATATTATCATCCAGAGTTTGAAGGTCCACATGAATCGCAGGAGCTGTTAATCCATACCTGTCCAATATTTCCCTAGTTTCTTTGTAGGAATGACCAAAATATCCGCTTCCCGAAAACCCAAGAAGTGGTGTTAGCTGATTCCAACTCTTTTTTACACCTTCAACACTAAAATCGTATGGACCAAAAAACTCCAGTTCCTTGTACCCAATTTCGCTGATCATTCGGATTGTACCTTCAAAATTCTCAGAAAGGGCTTTGGGTAGGGTAAAAAGTGCTACTCCAAAATCTGTATTGGCTATTTTCATATTTTTTGAATGAGAGAAAGCAGGCATTAAACCCAATCCTGCAGTTGACAAAGTACTGTTAATAATAAATTTCCTGCGGTTCATCGGGGATCAGCTATATAAGTTTCAAACTTAAAAAAAGATTCTAAAAAATTGGTGTTTTCTTACAAAATTCAGGTATCATGGAAATGCCCTTTATTAGGAATTATTAGTCGATTGGAAATAAATTCAAAGTCATAAAATTTGCCGATTGTCAATTTTACTTTCTCTTTTCAAGAGACAATTTCCATATTTATATATCATTCAACATCCCCCAATAATCACCTATGATTGCTTTCCCTAAAAATTCAGGTAATTTTTTTTATTCAATAGTCAAGACGAAGATTATCTTTCTTCTCTTTCTCGGATTCGCCACAGCCTGTAAAGAACATTCTAAAGAAGTTGAATCCATTCGACCTGATGACAGTAGATTTACCCCAACAGTTGTTGTCGAAGGTTTGGAAGAACCACTCCAAATTGAATTTGACGATAATGGTTACGTCTATTGGATAGAGCGTATCGGAAACGTCAAGCGTTTCAATGAAAAAACAGGGGAGGTTGAAATGTTGGGTACGCTGGATCTGACCAAAGAAACTGCTCCCGGCCTGATAGGGATTCTATTGGACAGGGATTTTGAAAGTAGCCAACAAATCTATCTTTTTTATTCTGCTGCTGCCGACAAGGGTGATGCCTTACGCCTCTCGAGATTTGAACTGGGAAAAGATGGTCTATTGGACATTGCCAATGAAAAAATTATACTATCCGTTCCTTGGGAACAGCCGGACGGACAACACTTTGGTGGAGGAATGACCTGGGACAAAAATGGAAACTTATACCTTAGTATTGGGGCTGATTCCCATCCCACCCAATATTCTCCGCTTCCATTTAAAAATGAAGGAGGAAGAGGTGAAGATGAAGCGAGAACAGCTGGAAACACCAATGATTTAAGGGGCACAATTATTAGAATCAAACCCCATGCCGATGGCACTTACAGCATCCCTGAAGGAAACTTGTTTGCTCAAGATAGCCCTAACACTTTGCCGGAAATCTATATAATGGGCAACAGAAACCCTTGGAGATTGTCCATTGATTCCAAAACCCAATACCTACATTGGGGAGAAGTGGGACCGGACGCAGGCGTGGACTCCGAAGAATTTGGACCCATGGGTTATGATGAATTCAATGTTTCCAAAGGTCCTGGAAATTATGGCTGGCCGTATTTTATTGGCTACAACAGGGCTTACAATAGCTATGACTACAATACTGGAGTTTATGGAGCACCATATAGACCCGATTCCAGCTACAATGATTCTCCCAACAATACTGGACTCAAAATACTTCCACCTGCTAAGAAAGCACTTATCGCTTATCCTTACCAAGTTTCGGAAGAGTGGCCCATTTTGGGAAGTGCTGCCCGTTCGGCGGTGGGTGGACCGATTTTTAGAAGAAATGACTTTTCAGAAAATGTGGAAAGGATGTTCCCGGCTTATTTCGAAGGCAAGTGGTTTATCACAGATTATGTCCGTAACTGGATTATGGTGGTTGAAATGGATGAATCACGCTCCAAAGTGCTTTCCCTCGAGAAATTTCTCCCTGCTGAAATGTTGACCCATAGCCAGCCATTGGATATGGATTTCAGTCCTAATGGGGACTTATATTTGGTAGAGTATGGGATAGGCGGACAGGGAAAAATCTCCAGAATAGAATACAATGCCGGAAATAGGGCACCCATCGCAAAAGCAAGTTCATCTGCAATGGATGGTAAAGTACCTTTAAATTTAAAGTTGTCTTCTGAAGGGAGTATGGATATGGATGGAGATCCATTGACGTATAATTGGACGATCAAAGGTATGGATGGAAAAATTGTCCAAGATTTCACAGATCCAAACCCAACATTAATACTTGAAGAACCAGGAAAATATTTTGTAAATCTCAAGGTAAAAGATTCCTATGGACTTTCTTCAGAAGATTCATTTCAAATCATTGCCGGGAACAGCCGCCCCCAGGTAAAATTTCAAATTTTAGAAGGGAACCAAAGTTTTTATTTCCCTGAAGGGATGATCGAATATGTACTTTCTGTGGAAGATAAGGAAGATGGAAGTTTGATGGATGGAATGATCAAAAAAGAAAAGGTTTTGGTCACAGCACAATATATTCCTTCAGGAATGGGCTATCCACAATTGGAATTATTGGAGATGCAAGATAAACTGAATCCCGAGATCAGGTTAAAACATCTCAATGCGAAAGGTTTGGTACAAAAAAGCAATTGCCTCTCTTGCCACCTTGAGGATAGAAAATTGGTTGGACCTTCTTTTCAGGATATCGCAAAGAGGTATAAAGAAGATCCCAAGGCTTTTGAAATATTGTCAAAAAGTATTGCTGATGGTGGTTCGGGTAAATGGGGAGATTCTCCTATGCCTCCACAGCCCATGCTGAATTCTCCTGAAATCACCCAGATCATTGATTATATCTTAGAAATAAATTCTGAAAATCAGGAAAACACCAATTTGGGAACCTCAGGCCAATACCAGACAAAAGCATACAACAAAAGGGGAAGGGGTAAAAGGCTTGACTCGTATTTTCGAACTCCTTTAGAAATGGGGTCTTATGTTTTTTTGGCCAGTTATACGGACAAAGGTTCCGAAGAAAAGGATGGATTAAATCTGGATGGCAAGGATTATTTTCTACTTAGATATCCTGTTTTGGCACCTGAAGATGCTGATATCTTCTCCGAAAAGGGCATTTCCTATACCCCTTCCACCAATGATCCGGGTTTTATTTTTACAGGCCGAGGTGGGCATATAGGATTTAGGGCGATAGACCTTTCCGGAATCAATCAAATTAAAATCGGTGCACCAAATCGCTTTTGGCATTGGTCTCATTTTGTTGGAGCAACCATCGAGCTCAGATCGGGCAATCCCGAAGGACAGATAATTGGAGAGGCATATACAATACCACCTGCTCCCAAAGGCGATAAGGGTCCTTTCTTCGGAGAGGCTATGGGTCTTCCGGCTACCTTTGATGTTTCTAAATCAGATGGATTGCATGATTTATATATCGTGGTAAAGAATTTGCAGGCAAATGAAAGCGACGCTTTGGTCATGATGACGGGAATCGAGTTTATAAAATAGAAATACTGATGGCAAAACCACTTCATTCAGTTTTTAGAATTGACCTTCCATACTTCTCTTCTTTTGGGTTTGCTGGAAGGAAATTTGCAGGAATATTTCTCATTCTAATAAGTCATATAAGTTTTGCACAACATAATTATGCACCACAGGAATTTGTTTCAATTTTTAATGGTAAAGATTTAGAAGGCTGGCATATCAGCAAAACCAATCACCATGGAACCATGGGCAATTTTTATGTAGAAGATGGGGCTATTGTCATGAAGCAATATCCATATGGTCAGGGAGGAATCATTCTCACCGATAAAAAATATCAGGATTTTGAGCTACAACTTGAATTCAAAGGCCATCCAGGAACAAATGGCGGAATTTTTCTAAGGTCAAGTGAGAGTGGGTCTGCCTATCAATTGGAATTGGCTGGAGATGGGGAAAAAGGAACTGGAAACCTTTTTGGAGAAATGCTGAGGACTACGGTCAATGCCAGAATTGAACATATTGAAGAGGTTTGGAAAAAGGGAGATTGGAATAGTCTCCGCATCCAGATCACGGGAGAATTACCAAAAGTCTCTTTGTGGATAAATGGAAATCACATGTGGGATGCAGAGGGAATAAGGAATGATTTGATTGGAGATGCAACTGAAGGGATGATTGCTTTTCAGTTACATTGGAGTGCCACCTTGCAACCTGTGCCGGGTGGAAGATGCTGTGATTTTTCTTGGAGGCCGGATGCTGCCCATTCCTACAGGAATATTATGATCAAGGAACTTAAACCGGCTGAATAGTATGAAAAACCTTTATCCAATCCTGCTTCTAATTGGCTTTTTGGCTTCTAGCCCTGTTTCTGCTCAGCAGATTCAGATTCGGTCAACCAAAAGCATTGATATGGAATTTCAGAAAATCGATCCAGGAAAGATGCTTGTGGGAAAAATTGAAATTGAATGTCCTAGCTTTCCTGATACCCGTGATGTTCCTGAAGAAATCAAATGGACTGAAAAGGAATTCAAACTTTGTCAGGAAATGGCTGAAAGGGATTCAAGACCAGGCTTTTGGGTTTATATTTCCCAACCATATTACATTGGAAAATATGAAGTCACGCAAGGCCAATGGCAAGCGATCATGGGTACCAATCCATCAATTTTTAATGAAGACAAAGTGGGTGAAAACTCGGATTTACATCCTGTTGAAAACGTCACTTGGCAAATGGTGCTGGGGTTTTTGGAGAAACTGAATGCCAGGGATGAAACTTACCACTACAGGTTGCCCACAGAATTTGAGTGGGAATATGCGGCAAGGGCGGGAAATGATGAATTACTCTCTTGGTCAGAGACAAGTGAACAGGCATGGATTCAACAAACAAATAAAGGGACCACAAAACCTGTTGGTACAAAAAAGCCTAATCCTTGGGGAATATATGATATGCTGGGCAATGTGTGGGAGTGGGTTGAAGATTACTACAACAATGAAGTTTTAGCAGATCCATCCCCTCCGTCCAAAGGCGAAGTACATGTATTGAAAGGAGGTAGTATAACATCAGATGTCACCAATGCTACATATTTATTTCATGGTGCTGGTCCGGGAAATGGTTATGATGTCGGGTTTAGATTGGTGAGGGAAAACAGATAAATGTTTAATCCTCCTCCGGTAAATCCTTTAAATATTTTTTCACTTTGATAGCCCTAATCAGAATGATGGATAGAGGAATCAACCAAATCAATTCATTGAAAACCAAGTGAAAAATTGAACGCTTATTCCAACCCAATTCGGGGATAAAAGTAAGGACAAACCAAGCTGCCAAAATCAACTTTCCAGCGATTCCAATCATGATAAGATAATGCCAACTGATGGGATAAAAAGCACTAAGAAATATCAGAAAACCAATTATCATCCCTACAGTACCAAAAACCCTTCCGCTGATTTCGGGGATTTCTGTTGGATTCATGGCAAGCCACCTCATGAGGTCCCCCCCGAAATACCTAAAAAATGCCGACCATGCAAAGGTGTACATTCCTGTAAGCAAAAGAAGTCCACGCATTGGCATAGGGAAACTTGGCATAATGCTGTTTTTGTCCATGATGTTATTTCTTTATATTCAGGAAAATTAACTTATCCCTTTCAGATTGGTTTTCAATACAAACACAAAACTACATGATGCCTCTTAAAAACAAGTCAAAGCTTGGATTATTTGTCCTTGGCTTCAGTCTCCTGTTTATTGGTTTTATAGCTGGAAAAAAAGCAAATGAAATCAGTCCTGCAATGATTTCCGGAGCAGAAAGCCTGATCGGAATGGAATTCAGTCCCGCCGAGAAAGACAGCATGATCCAAAACCTGACCAATCAGCGAAACGGTTTTGAGCGGATGCGCGACCAAAAATTGGAAAACGCAACAGCCCCTGCCCTCTATTTTAATCCGCTTCCTCATGGTTTTATACCTGATCAGGTTCAAAAACCGCATGGTTGGGGTTTGTCCAAAGATCTCCAATTGCCGGCCGATGACACTGATATAGCCTTTCTTCCTGTTTCTGATTTAGCAGTTTTGATACAAAATAAAAAAATCAGTTCTGAAAGGTTGACGAAAATCTATTTGGAAAGGATAAAAAATTATTCAGACACCTTACAATGCTTGATCACGCTGTTGGAAAATGAAGCTATCGCGTCGGCAAAAGCCATGGATGCAGAGATTGCTCAAGGAAAATACAGAGGTCCATTACACGGAATACCATATGGTATCAAAGATTTATTGGCTGTAAAAGATACCAAGAGTACTTGGGGAGCAATGCCGTACAAGGATCAGGTGATCGATGAAACAGCAACTGTGGTAGAGAAACTACAGGATGCAGGCGCCGTTTTGGTTGGTAAATTTACTTTAGGCGCTTTGGCTATGGGAGATGTTTGGTACGGTGGAGTAACAAAAAATCCCTGGAATCTGAAACAAGGATCGAGTGGATCTTCAGCAGGATCTGCATCTGCAGTCAGCGCCGGATTGGTACCATTTGCTATTGGAACTGAGACCTTGGGCAGCATTGTCTCTCCTTCCACAAGAAATGGGGTGACAGGATTGAGGCCTACTTTTGGAAGGGTAAGCCGACATGGGGCCATGGCTTTGAGTTGGAGCATGGATAAACTCGGTCCAATTTCCAGATCGGCCCTGGATAATGGCATTGTGCTTTCAATAATTAATGGTTTAGATACGAAGGACAAAAGTACCATTGCTGCTGCTTTAAATTATGATGCCTCCAAAAGCATAAAAGAACTTAAAATTGGATACTTCCCCGGTTTGTTTGAAGGAGAAGGATTGGAAAATGACCGAAAGGTCTTGGAAGACCTTAAGAATCTAGGCCTTACTTTGCATCCTTTGGAATTAACTACCTCCATGCCTATTGCGAGTTTAAGGTTTATTTTGGTTGCTGAGGCAGCGGCGGCTTTTGATGATCTAACCAGGTCAAACAGCGATGAACTCTTGGTCGCTCAGCATAAGAATGCATGGCCCAATATTTTTAGGTCTGCTAGATTTATTCCCGCAGTGGAATATATTCAGGCAAACAGGCATCGCTCAATTCTTATAGAAGAAATTCATTCATTGTTTCAAGAATTTGATGTGATCATCAGTCCGTCATTCGGAGGAAATCAGCTACTCATCACCAACCTAACCGGACATCCGGCATTATGTCTTCCAAATGGATTTACAGAGAATGGAAGCCCAACCTCCATCACCTTCCTGGCAAATCTATTTGAAGAGGAAAAACTCATCATGTTGGGTAGGGCATACCAAGATCATACAGATTGGCAGAAAAAAAGACCTCCATTGTTTGATAAATAGAGGCGAGATGCGGGAACCGAGATTTGAGAACCGAGAGTCGAGAAGTTAGGAAATGAACAATGACCGATGTTGGAATATTCATGAAAAAAGAGGATGAAATCGATAAAGATAATAGCACAGTATGAACAGAAATTCTTTCGATGTAGCTGTAATCGGCCTTGGTGCAGTAGGGTCTTCTACGCTTTGGCAGTTGAGTAAATCCGGTAAGCGAATCTTGGGAATTGACCAATTTTCTCCTCCACACACCATGGGTTCTTCCCATGGAGAAACTCGGATTACAAGGTTGGCAGTGGGTGAAGGAATGGATTTTGTTCCCATCGTAAAACGCTCCCATGAAATATGGGAAGCGATTGAAGCTTTGACCGGGCAAAAAATCATGACAACAACAGGAGGCCTTCTGTTTGATTCCGGTGGAAAAAGCTGGTCAAAACACGGATCTGAAGGGTTTTTCAAGAGGACTGTTCAGTTTGCAAAAGAGGGGGACATCCCTTTTGAGGTCTTTGATAGCCATGAGTTGAAAAAACGTTTTTCAGAATTCAATTTGGAAGAATCAGGAATGGCCTATTACGAACCAAGTGCAGGATTTCTAAAACCAGAATTGGCGATTACCACCCAAATCAAGTTGGCTGAAGAAAACCAAGCTGTGATCAAAACCCATACCAAGGTGCTTGGCATCAGACCTTTGGAAGGTGGAGGCGTAAACATCATTACCAATCAGGGACAGTTTGAGGCGGGAAGGGCCGTTATCAGTGCAGGGGCTTGGGTCAAAGACTTTTTATCTGAAAGCGAAAAACCTCATTTCAAAATCTGTAGACAAATTTTACATTGGCTTCCGAAGATCGGCAATGCTTTTGAATTGGGAAAAACGCCGGTCTATATGTGGGGATTTGGAGAAGGTGCGGAAGATTTTGTGTATGGTTTCCCTTCTTTAGATGGAAAATGTGTAAAAATGGCTTCTGAATCATTTTTAGAAAAAAACCATCCGGATACCCTGTCCCGTGAGGTTAGCCCGGATGAAGATTCTCTATTTATCAAAGAGAAAATTGCAAACAGATTTAATCATATAGAAAAAAAAGTACTTCAATCTAAAGTATGTATTTATACAGTAACCCAAGATTCCTATTTTGTTGTGGATGAATTACCTGATTTTCCAGAAGTAATGGTTGCTTCTGCTTGCAGCGGACATGGGTTCAAACATTCAGCAGCATTGGGAGAAGCAATTTCAGGAAAAATTTTGGAGAAATCCATCTTATTTTCTTTGGATAAATTTGCATGGCAACACAAAAAAAATCTCCAATAATTGCGATTTAACAATAAAATTATACCAAATTTAATGATATGAATCATTGAATTATAGAATTATAATCAATTTATCTAATCATCAATTATGGTTTTTATTCTGTAATTTCAAGATACCAAAAAGAAAGGAATAAATACTTGGTAAAGTAAATCTCCAAAGCAGAAATATCTAATTTTTAACTAAATCAAAATGTCATGATTGCAAATATCAAAACAGAATTAAAGACTTGGGTAGAAAGTATGGCTAGTCATTTTAATCCTGAAAAAACTCATTGGTGTGATGGGTCTCAGGAGGAATATGATTCACTTTGCCAACTTATGGTGGATAAAGGAACCTTTATCAAACTGAATCCCAAAAAGAGACCTAACAGTTTTGCCTGTTTTTCTGATCCAAGTGATGTTGCTAGAGTGGAAGATAAAACTTTCATCTGCAGCAGAAGAAAAGAAGATGCGGGACCTACCAACAATTGGATGAACCCTGCAGACATGAAGACCATACTTGATGACCTCACTAAGGGAAGTATGAAAGGAAGAACCATGTATGTCATTCCTTTTTGTATGGGTCCACTTGGATCTCCCCTTTCCCGATATGGTGTTCAGATTACAGACAGTGAGTATGTAGTGGTGAATATGAGGATTATGACCAGAATGGGAAAACAGGCCATACCCTACATTGATGAAAACTTCGTGAAATGCATCCACACATTGGGCGCTCCGCTTGAAAAAGGTCAGGAAGATGTCAAATGGCCCTGCAATCCAAATGTAAAATACATATCCCATTTTCCTGAAGAAAAATTGATTATCTCCTATGGAAGTGGCTATGGTGGAAACGCCCTTTTGGGTAAAAAATGTTTTGCCCTCCGTATTGCCAGCACCATGGGCAGAGAGGAAGGTTGGTTGGCAGAACACATGCTCATCATGGGCGTGGAGAGCCCGCAAAATGAAAAAAGCTATGTAGCTGCTGCTTTCCCTAGTGCCTGTGGGAAAACCAATTTTGCTATGATGCTACCTCCTGAAGAGCTGGAAGGCTGGAAAATAACCACAGTAGGAGATGATATCGCCTGGATTCATAAAGGCAATGATGGCAAATTGCACGCCATCAATCCTGAAGCTGGATATTTTGGTGTTGCTCCGGGCACCAACTACAATACCAATCCCAGCGCCATGGAAAGTATCAAAGAGAATACAATTTTTACCAATGTGGCCATTACCGAAGACGGTGATGTTTGGTGGGAGGGTATGACCAAAGATATTCCTAAAGGACTTACTGATTGGCATGGTAATCCTTATGATAAAAACAGTGGAAAACCTGCTGCCCACGCCAATTCCAGATTCACTGCACCAGCTTATCAAAACCCGGTAATTGATCCGGAGTGGGATAATCCTGAAGGTGTTCCGATTACTGCCTTTATTTTTGGAGGACGTAGAAGTACTGCAGTGCCTTTGGTATATCAGGCCTTCAACTGGAACTTTGGGGTATATATGGCTGCGACCATGGGTTCTGAAATGACTGCCGCAGCTTTTGGTGAAATAGGAAAAGTAAGACGTGATCCATTTGCCATGTTACCTTTTATGGGTTACCATATGGGGGACTACTTCAATCACTGGCTACAATTTGGCAGGGATTTGGAAAATGCTCCAAGAATATTCGGGGTCAATTGGTTTAGAAAAGACAAAGACGGAAACTTCGTATGGCCTGGATTTGGGGACAATATGCGGGTTTTGAAGTGGATCATAGGTCGTTGCAAAGGGAAAATATCCGCGGTCGAATGCCCTATTGGTTGGAGACCAAGGTACAAGGATATGGACTGGAATGGTCTTGAAAGCTTTACCAGAGAAGACTTCAATAATATCATGATGATAGAGACAGAACCTTGGAAAGCTGAGCTATTGGGTCATTCAGAGCTCTTTGAAAAAGCCTATGATAAAATTCCCAAAGAATTTCTTTTTATGCGGGAGTTATTGCTTTCAGCATTATGGAGGTCACCCGAAAAAGTCGGATTAGCTCCTGAGAGACACTGAGGGGAAGGCTGAGGGATGAAAGTAGAAGTAACAGGCAAATATTTGTGTTGTATGAATTCCAAATAACCTTTTAAATTTTGACCTTGATAGGTTTATGCCTATCAGGGTCTTATTTTTTAGAATAAAAAAAAATAAAGATAAACCCTTTCATAAATTATCTTTGGTTCCATTAGGTATGAATACTTACCTTTTGGGTAAAGCCAAGAATTAAAAATATAATCATTGAAAAATTCTGTCATGATCTCCTCAAGACTTCTAATAATCATTCTGTTTGCTGTTCTCACTTCTTGTTCTTCCAATTCAAAAGAAAAACAAGAAAAATTAAATGCCTATAATGAAAAACCTGTTAAAAAAGTATCAATCAAGGAAATAGAAGAAGGTATCAAAGCCTTTATCGATAAGGAAACTACACAGCATGATGGTTATTTTTTGATCAATGACACTGACCGTGATCTAAAATTAAAACTAGTCCGTGTCCATACAGAATACCTTTCCAATCTGGGACCAAACAGACATTTTGCTTGTGTCGATCTCGCAGATGAGAAGGGGGATGTCTATGATGTGGACTTTTTTCTTGAAGGGGAGCCTGGAAATATGGTCGTCACCGAAACTTCTCTTCACAAATTAAATGGCAAACCCTTCTATACCTGGAAGCAAGTAGTGGACAAAACATGGCGAAGAGTTCCCGTAGAAACAGCCTCTTCTGACCTTTTAGGAGTAGTTGAAGGTAAAGATGAATTCGAATTCCTTTATCAGGCAAAAATTCCTCTAATCAAGGAAAGCGCAAAAATTTGGATACCGATTGCCCAATCGGATGATTTCCAAGACATCGAAGTGATTTCAATGCAAATTCCTGGAAACCACAGAATGTTGGAAGAAAAAGTATTCAATAATAAAATTTTATACATAGAACTAGGTCCGGAACAAAGTAATGAGCGATTGGAAATAAAGTATAAAGTCCAAAGGAAAGAAAAGGGTCCCTACGACGCTGTTCAGCCGATTGCTCAAATTTATTTAGAACCAAATATACTGATGCCTATTGGTGGACAATTCAGTGAAATAGCCAACGAAGTAATAAAAGGAAAAGAAAATGACAGTAAATTAATACAAGCCAGGGCTCTTTATGACTATATCATTGACAACATGCGCTATATGAAATTTGGAGACTATGGAAGAGGAGATGCAGTGTATGCCTGTGATTCCAAAACGGGAAATTGCACAGAGTTTCATTCATTTTTTATCTCTTTGGCAAGATCAATAGATATTCCAGCAAGATTTTCAATTGGGGCATCTATCCCTTCTGACAGGGATGAAGGAGGCATAGATGGATACCATTGTTGGGCGGAATTCTATGCAGAAGGAAAATGGTGGCCAATTGACATCAGTGAGGGGAATAAATACACTGCATTGGCAACTTATTACTTTGGTCGCCATCCCGCAAATCGAATTGAATTGAGTCAAGGAAGGGATCTGAAAGTGTCTCCTAGTCCTGCATCTGGCCCAATCAATTTCCTAGCTTATCCGCTGATGGAAGTAGGAGATGAAATTGCTTATCCTTTGACTACCTTTTCATTTCTAAGAAAAAATTAAGGCTGTGAAAACACAGCCTTTAAAATTAACATTTAAGTGAACAGCTACTAATTATTTGGATGCTCACTTCCTGTTGTGTCAGATTTGGGGTGCTCATCACCTCCGCTTGGATGTTCGTCTCCATCATGTGAGTGTTCAACATGTTCGGTATCCTCAGCTGTTTTTTTGTTACCACAAGATGTCGTTGCTGTAGCAAACAAGAATCCAAATACCAAAGGAAGAATTAGAAATGATTTAAATTTTTTCAATAAGTCCATATTTATAATGTTTGTTGTAAATAATTAAGGGCGTGTAAACTCCAAGGTAATAAAAAATTTTTGTATTTCTAGTTTATACCCCTATTCGGTATACTGTTATTGATACAGAATTAAATATCATCTTCATCAAAATCATCTTCACTTGGTGCACCCATATCAAACATTGAACTAAAGAGATCTTTAAACTGTAAACCTGTATCTAAGAGTTTTTTGCTAAGTTGACTGTACTCTGCAAGCCCATGGAGAGCAAATTCCATAAAGAATTCTTTTTCTTTATCGTGTAGGTTTTTTAAGGTCCCTGTAATAATATCCTCCAATCCTGGTACTTGATGCAAACTGGTTTTGTATTCCTTATCACTTTGAGAAGCCAAAATATCCAGAGAATTCCCGTCACCAAACCATGACAAAGGAAGTATATACGTATTTGGTTCTTTCTCTTTTTTCTTCTGTTCAGGTGAAGGGAAGTAATCTGTAAACAAGCTTCTTACCGCTTTTCCAATCAGCGTATAGGCAACAAGACCAGCACCTTCCTGTTCTCCTTCATAAACCAACTCTACTTTTCCTGTAATGGCCGGGATAATGCCGATAAGGTCTGCAACCCTCACCACAGTATTTTCTTCATGATTCATATAAATCCTTCTTTCTGCGGCAGAAATAAGGTTTTCGTAAGCAGAAATAGTCAATCTTGCAGATACACCACTTTTTTCATCCACATATTCACTTTTCCTTGCTTCGACAGCAATCTGCTCGATCAGATCCTTCATCAATTCCGGGACATGGATTTTTGAGATAGGCCTACCATCCAACTTTGCTTCTTGTTTGGTAATTCGCTTGCCGATTTCAATGCTTTTGGGATAGTGGGTAATGATCTGACTTTCAATTCTGTCTTTCAGCGGTGTGACAATACTTCCCCTATTGGTATAATCCTCCGGATTGGCAGTGAACACAAACTGAATATCCAAAGGCAATCGGAGTTTGAATCCCCTGATTTGAATGTCACCTTCCTGTAGGATATTGAATAACGCCACCTGAATCCTTGCCTGTAAATCAGGCAACTCATTGATCACAAAAATAGATCTGTGGGACCTGGGCACAAGTCCATAATGAATGACACGCTCATCATTGTAGGACAGTTTCATTGTTGCTGCTTTGATAGGATCTACATCTCCTATCAAATCCGCTACAGAAACATCTGGCGTGGCGAGTTTTTCTGTATACCTGTCATTTCTATGCCACCAAGATATGGGTGTATGATCTCCTTTTGATGCTATCATCTCTCTGGAAAAAGTAGAGATAGGATTCATAGGATCATCATTCAATTCAGCACCCGCGACCACAGGAATATACTCATCTAACAACTGAGTCATCAGACGGGCTATTCTGGTTTTAGCTTGTCCTCTAAGACCCAATAGATTGATATTATGCCTTGAAAGAATGGCCCTTTCGATATCAGGGATAACAGTATCCTCATATCCCCAAATCCCTTCGAATACATTTTCCTTATTCCTCAATTTATGAATCAGGTTTTGTCTCAACTCTTCTTTGATGGACTTTGGCTGATATCCTGATACTTTCAGTTCTCCGAGGGTTGCTATTTTCAATAAATCTTTTCCTGATAATTTTTGGTAATCCATGTTTAAAATTTTTTGGTTCTGTTTCGTCTATAATCTTCAAAAATCAAATCCCCCAAACCTTTTAGGCTACTATAGTAGGCATTTCCGTTATTTACCTTTGTGAATTCTTTTACAAATTCTTTAAGATATGGGTCCGAGGCAATCATAAATGTGGTAACGGGAATTTTCAGTTTTCGACACTGCGCTGCGAGTCTGAGCGTCTCACTGAGAATTTTACTGTCTATTCCAAATGCATTTTTATAATACTTGATACCCACCTTCAAACAGGTGGGTTTTCCATCAGTAATCATAAATATCTGCTTATTCGGGTTTTTTCTTCTTCTGAGCAAATCCATAGCAAGTTCCAATCCAGCTACGGTATTGGTATGATAAGGCCCGACCTGTAGATATGGCAAGTCTTTGATTTCAATTTGCCAGGCGTCATTTCCAAAAACAATGATGTCCAAAGTATCTTTCGGATACCTGGTTTTGATCAATTCTGCCAATGCCATAGCCACTTTCTTGGCTGGGGTAATTCTATCTTCCCCATACAGAATCATTGAATGGGAAATGTCAATCATCAAAACAGTAGATGTCTGAGTCCTGAATTCGTTTTCAACAACCTCCAAGTCATCTTCCGTCAATAGATAATCTCCTCCGAAGCCGTGATTGACCTGCGCATTTCTGATAGAATCTGTGAGAGCGATTTGGTCCAGGTTGTCACCGAAAGTGTAAGGCCTTCTATCAGTGCCTTTTTCTTCTCCCTGACCTGAATGCGTTGTCTTGTGAAGTCCGCCTTTTCCTTTTTTCAGTTTACCGAATATCTCCTCCAAGGCATTTTTCCGGATGGACTGTTCGGCTTTCCCTGTGACTTTAAATTCCCCTTTTTGGTTCTCCTCTGTAAGATATCCCTTGGTTTTGAGGTCTTCTATAAAATCTCCTATTCCATAATTGGGGTTTGTCATGTTGTACCGCTTGTCTAGATTGGTTAACCAAGCCAAAGCTTCTGCAACATCTCCTCCCGTCATTGTAACTAATTGTAGGAAAATATTCAGTAAATTATCGAAGGTATTTTTCTCCGGATCATTTGGGGGCACATACTGTGTAAAACGAAATCCTTTCATAACAGCAACATAACAATAAGAGTCTGTTAGTGGTTTAATAATTGAAAACAAAATATCAACCAACATGAAAAATTACCTCTTTCCTGTCTATATGGTGACAGCTTTCCTGATCATTTATGTCACAGCTATCCAAGCCAATTTGAATACCAGATTGATTTTGTTTATGTTTTCGGTCTCACCCATTCCAATCATTTGGATGGTATACAAAGTACTGACCGCTGATGTGGAAGTAAACAGTACATTTGATGAAAAATGGTATGAAGATCAATAAACAGGTCAGGGTATTTGGAAAAGTACAAGGTGTCTTTTTCAGAAAAAGTACCCAACAAAAAGCAATGACTTTTGGTATCCATGGCTGGGTTAAAAATGATGTTGATGGAACAGTTTTGGTAGAAATTGAAGGTGATATCAGGGCAGTCCAGGAAATGGAGAATTGGTTAAAAAAAGGCCCACCAATGGCAGTTGTTGAATCTTTGGACGTTTCACAATCAGAAGAAAAAGGCTATCAGGATTTTTTGATCCTACATTAAAAATATATTCTTACGATTTGGAAGAAGTTTTCAACATTGGTGGATAGTGAAGAATATCATTCACATTTCCCTTTGACAAACTTCAAAACACCACTGTTGATGGCAACACAATCATTGGAATAGGTTTTTCCATCACAACCACAGACCGGATCAAAAATCATATAACAGGCTGCATCCGTTTTGATTTTTGAAGTATCAATGCAACCATCTGATGCCAATTCCTTATTATCTGTACTCTGACATTGAAATGAAAGCAAGATTACTGTAAAAATAGTTAATGCAAAAGGAATTAGTTTCTTCATAAAGTTAATAAGGCTTTGTCCTCAAAACGCAAAATAATGTAGAGATGCTACAAAATAGGTAATTTTTTTTTTGACATTAAATAAAGTCCAAAAATTCTTGCCTAGAAATTGTATTTATTTAATTTAAAATTTTAATTTTCACGTTCCATTTGTTCCTAATTTCCAGTTCTCACCCACTGGCAAAAAATATATTTATGGTTATTTTAGGTTTAAATTACTATTTCCACGACTCAACTGCCTGTATTTTGGTGGATGGTCAATTGATTGCAGCCATTGAAGAAGAACGCCTTAATAGAGATAAGCATACGAAAAGATTCCCTGAAATGGCGATTGATAGGTGTCTCAAAATGGCTAATTTGACTTTTAAAGATATAGACCATATCGCAGTTTCGATTAAGCCTACTCATAATCTTGGAAAAAAATTACGATATGCCTTAAGCCACCCAAAAAGCTTAAGATATTTCATAAGTCATGAATTTGTTCATGCTTACCGAAAACAAAAATCATTTTGGAGATGGTATAATGATGCTTTCAAATCAAAGGAAAATGGCCCCAAAGTACATTTCATTCCCCATCATTATTCGCATGCACCAGGTTCATTTTTTGTTTCTCCTTACAAGGAAGCCGCCCTTTTAGGCATTGATGGTTCAGGAGAATGGGCCACAGCGATGATGGGTTTCGGGAAAGACAATAAAATACAAACCTTTGGGGAAAGCTTTTTCCCTCATTCTTTAGGATCTTTCTATGAAGCCGTGACCTCTTTCTGTGGTTTTATTACCAACTATGATGAGGGTAAAACCATGGGTTTGGCCCCCATGGGTGATCCCAGTGTTTTTAAAAAGGAAGTTGAAAAAATAGTAAAAATTGACAAAAACGGAGGAATCCATATAGACCTGACTTACTTCAGGTACCAAAACCTAAAGCATGGGAAACACTCCCATCTATCCCCAAAATTTATTCAAATTTTCGGGCAACCACGGTCAGCGGGAGAACCTTTCAAAAAGCACCATATGGATGTGGCTGCTGCTTTCCAACGTGTATTGGAGGATCGGGTACTTGAAATCTGTGAAATTCTTTATCAGAAAACAAAAACAGATTATTTGGTGATTTCAGGGGGTGTTTCTCTCAACAGTGTCATGAACGGAAGGATTGTAAGGGAAAGTAAATTTAAAGATATCTACGTAATGCCTGCTGCCGGAGATAATGGAACAGCAATTGGTGCGGCATATTATCTCTACAATGGCATTTTGAAGAATCCCAGAAATTTTGTCCACCTCAATCCATATGTCGGGACAAGTTATACCAATGAAGAAATAGAAAAAACCCTAAAAGCCTGCAAGTTAAATTACCAATATCATGAAGATATTTGTGAAGAGGCTGCAACTCTTTTGCAAAATGGTAAAATAATAGGGTGGTTTCAGGGAACAATGGAAATTGGCCCTCGAGCTTTGGGTAGTAGAAGTATCCTTGCCAATCCTGCTTTTCCGGATATGAAAGACAAAATCAATTCCGAGGTCAAATTCCGAGAAGCATACCGGCCTTTTGCCCCTTCAGCAATCGTAGAAGCTAAGGACAAATTTTTTGACCTTGAGGTTGAAGCACCATTTATGCTCAAAGTATGTAATGTGCTGAAAGACCAACAGCACGTTATTCCAGCAGTAACTCACGTTGACGGAAGTGCAAGATTGCAGACCGTTAGAAAAGAATTGCATCCCAGATATTATGATGTTATCAAAAAACTTGGGGATAAAACAGGTGTTCCTGTGGTACTGAATACAAGTTTCAATATTCAAGGTGAACCTGTGGTAGAATCTCCAAAAGATGCCATCCGCTGCTTTTTTTCAACAGGTCTGGATTCTTTGGTAATCGGGAATTTCGTCTTAAAAAAGAAAACCGCTTTTATTGAGAGTGAAGATTTTGAAGAAAAGTCCTCCTTGGAATTTAATCAGCACTGAATAGTATAAGGAAGTTTTATTCAGATAAAACTCCTATCTTGGTTTTGTTCTCTATTTTTGTGCTATGGGAGAGAAAAAATGTCCACATTGCGGAAGATGGTCCAAATGGACCACCGATATCAAAGATACCTGCGAACATTGCGGAAAACCTTTGGGTGGCCGTGATTTGGAGTACCATGAAAGCCGTCAGAAAGATATTCAGGCCAATAAAGAACAATGGATTTTTCATATTAAAGATTCAGACAATGACCTTATGAAAGGTCTTAAGAAAGTCGGAAACTTTTTTTATACCATTTACATGGCAATCATTACATTTCTGGCTGCGCTTATTGCGGCATTGCCTGGATGATGTCAATTTTTAAAAATCCATATTTTTTGGCCGCATCCCTGTTTTTTTGGGTCAATCAATTTTTGGAAAAAGTGTTAAAGATTTTCATCCCATATGTTCATGCATATCTTGATGATTTACTGGCAATGCCGGTAATTTTGGGTATCACTTTACAGGTTTTTAAGTGGATACACCCTCTCAAAGATGATTTTGTTTTTAGTAAGACACAAGTGTTAGTAGGTTGGGCTTATTTATCATTTCTGTTTGAATTTCTCTTACCCAAGTGGTCCTCAACCTATACTGGAGATATCTTAGATATTGTATGTTATGGTCTGGGTGCAGTGGCTTTTTACAAACTGATCAATCTTAAAAAGAAATCTCGAATTTGAAGTTTTAATTTATCTGCCTCAATATTATACCTTTGAATTCAATTTCTATATATGACCTTATCCGAATTATTCCAATCTCTTACTAAGCAGCTTCAGGGCTTATATTCAAAACAGGAATCGGAATCACTTCTGATTTGGCTTTTTGAGGAATATTTGGGTAAAAGTAGAAAAGATATTAGGGGTGATTTTGTTTTGAACCCTTTGCCAGTAGAATTCCAAAATGCCTTTAAAGAACTGCTTGAAGGAAAACCGATTCAATATATCATCGGAAAGGCGCCTTTTTATGGAAGAGAATACTTGGTCAATTCCAGTGTATTGATTCCAAGGAATGAAACAGAAGAGCTTGTGCATTTAATCATCAAGGAAAACAAAAATTCAGGAATGCGGATATTGGATATTGGAACAGGTTCGGGCTGTATCCCTATTACTTTAGCATTAGAGATAAAAGGAACTGATGTGTTTGGCTTGGACATCAGCGAGGAAGCACTTACAGTCGCTTCTCAAAATGCCTCCCTCCTTGGTGCAAACGTCGTTTTCCGTAAATCTGATATTTTAACAGAGGAAATACCTTTTAAAAATTTGGACATCATTGTCAGCAATCCACCTTATGTGAAGATCTCTGAAAAAGAACTGATGCATGGTAATGTATTGAAACATGAACCACATTTGGCATTGTTTGTCCATGATGATGATCCACTGTTATTTTACAAACATATAGCCCATAAGGCCAAAATAGCCCTCAAACCTAAGGGCAGAATCTATTTTGAAATCAATGAAGCATTAGGTAGAGAAACTGTGAATCTATTAAAGGAAACTGAATACACTGAAGTATCCCTAATCGAGGATCTTAATGGAAAAAACAGAATGGTAAGTGCTAAATTCAATCCTGCATGATAATCTCCCCTACCCAAAATATCCCATTAGATTTAAATGTGCTGCTACCTTCGGGCATTTCAAGGACTGTGGCGTACTTGATTTCAATAATTCCGGAATCTTCAGGAGTCTTGAATTCTATCAAAGTCCCCTCGGGTGCATGCAACTGAACAGCACAGGTCGGAAACCACTTTTTGAATTCCCCATTTTTGACAGGAAAATACCGTGTCGGTCCATCCCAAACTACAATATCCAAAAATTCAAGTTTTGCCTCCAATTCAAATACCCTTTGATGATCAAATCCAATTATGTTTACCGCGGAATGTTTGGAGGCAATCAGGTATTGCAAGCCCTCATTTAGGAAATCTCCGCCCTGAACTCCAAAAAATTTGACCGGATACTGTTCTTCAAGTAAATGATAATGTTTCTGCTGAAAATCCATTTCTGCCAAAATCAGGTCTATTTTAATTCCCCAAGATATCACGGTAAAAACTTCCTCTTGCGCTACCAAAACCGTAGGAACCCACTCCAATAATGGCGCAACCACATCAAAGCCGATACCTTCAGTATTCAGAATGATTAAAGCAGGTTCTTGCTGCTCTTTGACAAAATGGTGGGAGGACATTTTTATTTAAGATTGGTGGATTTTAGATTTTAGATTTAAAGAACTTGTCCGCCGTGACGGATTGGAAAATTATAAATTCAATAAGAAATCGATTTTTAAATCATCCAATTATCTTATTCCCCTGCTAAGGACTGATTTTTATAATCTTGGGATTTGTGCACCAAACTAAAATGTCAGCCTTAAATCTCAAATCTTTTTTGGTTCTGGAATCCCGATTTTCGGGACAGGCTATGGTTCTTGTTTCTCCCATTGCTTCTTACTTCTCACCCGTCAACAAACTGAGACTGCCCTCTGCCTACAAAGCACTGCTCACTGAACACTGCCAACCGAAAACTCCCTCACTTAAACCGCACCATCTTCCCATGCGACTTGGAAGTCATGGCCTGTGGAATGGCATCACAAATTTCATTGTAAAGTAATTCTACAAGCTTCTTTTTCAAAAAACTTCTGGTCAATACAATACTCACTTCCCTCGTTGGTTCCTCTCCGCTGAATTTCCTCAACCGCTGCTTTTCTTCCTCATTCAATGAAAATGTCGCCAATTCAGGAAGCAGGGTAATGCCGGTGTATTGATTGACCATATTTTTCAAACCTTCCAAAGATCCGCTTTCATAGTGGAAATTATTCCTTTCGAACTTGGTCTGATTGCAGAGATTCAAAACCTGATCCCTGAAACAATGACCTTGCTGAAGCATCCACATGTCGTCTGATTCCAAATCCTGAACAGTTAGCTTATCTTTTTTGAGGAGTTGATGGTCTTTGGATAGGTAAGCAAAGAATTTTTCGTAAAACATCGGCTTTTCCACAATGCCGGGTTCACTGAGTGGAGTGACCACTACTCCCAGGTCAAGCTCATCGTTTTTAAGCTTTCGAAGAATCTCTTCTGTGACAGTTTCTTCAACTTGAAGCTTTACATTGGGATATTTGTCCAAAAAACCCTTGATAAAACGATGCAATAAATATGGCGCAAGTGTAGGAATAATCCCCAATTTGATCACACCGCTGATATCACCCTTCAATTGTGACAACAATTCGTATATTCCTTTACTTTCAGAGACTACCCTCTTTGCTTGTCCGATTACCTGAACTCCGATTTCTGTAGGAATCACGGGCATTTTGGAACGATCAAAAAGAATAATGTCAAGCTCCTTTTCCAATTTACTGATCTGCGCACTGAGAGTAGGCTGGGTTACAAAACAGGATTCAGCAGCATTACCAAAATGCCTGTGTTTGTCTACCGCAATGATATATTCAAGTTGTTGAATAGTCATAATTCTATTTTAAATAACACCTATTACTCCTAATAATCACATAATGTTTGAAGGCCCACAAATATAAAAATCTTTTTTCTTTTTATTTAGATTTGATTTAAATAATGATTAATTTTGCCTCCTTAACAAACTATCTTATGTTAAAAAACATTATCAAATCAACTCTAATCGCCTCTTTTGGGGCAATTTTGTTTTCATGTGGATCAGGTGGTGAAAAGGTAGAGGAGGTCAATGTCTACACCCATAGGCATTACGAGGCAGATCAAAAGCTCTTTGATCTGTTCAGTGAAGAAACAGGTATTAAAGTAAATGTGGTGTCAGCTTCTGCAGATGAACTGATCCAAAAACTCGAATTGGAAGGAGCCAATTCTCCCGCAGATGTGCTCATCACCGTGGACGCAGGGAGACTACATAGGGCAGAGGAAAAAGACCTACTGCAATCTGTCAATTCTGACATCCTCAATCTAAATATTCCTCCCAAATTCAGGGATCCGGAAGGATATTGGTTTGGTTTAACTTATCGTGCAAGGATAATCGCCTACAGCAAAGAAAGGGTTAATCCCGAAGACTTAAGCAGCTATGAAGCACTGACAGAACCACAATGGAAAGGAAAGGTACTTACCCGAAGTTCAGAAAATATCTATAACCAATCTCTTTTGGCCTCCATCATTGCCCATCATGGTAAAGATGGTGCAGAAAAATGGGCTGCAGGATTGTTGGAAAATATGGCAAGGTCTCCCAAAGGAAGTGATAGAGATCAGGTAAAAGCTGTAGCTTCCGGAGAAGGTGATGTAGCGATCGTCAACACCTATTATATCGGTATCATGCTCAACGATGCCAATGAGGAAGAAAGAAAGGCTGCTGACAAAATCTCTATATTCTTTCCAAACCAATCAGATAGAGGAACACATATCAACATATCAGGTGCAGGTGTAACAAAATATTCCCCAAACAGAGAAAACGCAATCAAATTGATCGAATTTCTTTCCAATGAAGAATCTCAGGATATTCTTGCAAATATTAACTTTGAATATCCCGTTAATCCTAAAGTTGAATTTTCAGATTTATTAAAAAATTGGGGATCATTTAAAGTTGATGATCTTAATTTGTCAGTTTTGGGAGACAACAATAGGGATGCTGTCATCATTTTTGACAAAGTGGGTTGGAAATAAATCACCGTTTTGGACATATTAAAAAGAAATTACTTTTGGTGGAATAAATGGACTGGCTACTCGCTGCTGATATTGCTGCTGGTAGCCACTCCTTTGTTTACAATTTTTATAAAACTTTTTGATAGTCCCGGAGGTAGTTGGTCGCATATTGCCAATAACCTGCTTTTGGGTTATTTCCAAAATACCATTCTTTTACTTTTAGGAGTGGCATTAATGACATTCCTTTTGGGTGTCAGTACCGCTTGGTTGGTTTCAAATTATGAATTTCCCGGAAGAAGATATTTCGAGTGGCTTTTGATTTTGCCTCTGGGATTCCCCGGTTATATCATGGCCTACACCTATGTGGGATTGTTAGATTACACAGGACCCATTCAGGTTTTTTTCCGAAACAACTTTGATTTACAGGTTAAAGGAAGTTTGATTGATATCATGAACCTTCCCGGTGCTATTTTTATCTTATCCATTACGCTGTTTCCTTATGTATTTTTAATCACCCGGTCATCCTTCCTCCAGCAATCCAAAACTTTACAGGAGGCTTCATTTCTGTTGGGTGCAAACCGATTCAAAACTTTCTTTAAGGTCGCCTTGCCCATGGCAAGACCTGCGATTGTTGCAGGTATTGCACTTGCCTCCATGGAAGTATTGAACGATTATGGTACCGTCAAATACTTTGGGGTAAATACATTCACTACCGGAATCTTCAGGGCATGGTTTTCTATGGGAGACTCATCCACAGCGATATACCTTGCGGCCATTTTGATGGTATTTGTTTTCGTGATTCTGTATCTCGAATCCCTGCAGCGGGGAAACCGACAATATTCCTCCGTCAACGGAATCCAAAAGCCAATTGCCCGCGTCCATCCCACCTTGGCCAAAAAGATCATATACACAGGTATTTGCTCCTCCGTTTTCCTCTTAAGTTTTCTTTTTCCATTTCTTCAATTGTTACAATGGGTAAGCCTGACTTATAGTAAAGTGGTAAATCAGGACTTTTTTCTTTTGATTTATAGAAGTTTTGGATTGGCAGCAATGAGTGGGATATTAATTGTTGTACTTTCCATTGTGTTATTATATGCACTAAGATTAAGTCCATTCAAATGGGTTAAAAACATTACCAAAATAGCTACTTTGGGCTATGCCATTCCAGGTGCCGTGATTGCAGTAGGGGTCATGATACCATTTATTGCCTTGGACAAATGGGTTTACGGTACGCTGTTCACCTCTCAGGTTGCAGGACTGTTTTTTTCAGGGACATTATTTGCTTTGGTCTTTGCATACATCGTAAGATTTATGGCTGTTGGGTATAATCCTGTAGAAGCAGGATTTCAAAAAATCGGAATCCATGTCAATGAGGCCAGTCGGCTACTTGGGGTAAGAAGCACCCGGACATTATGGAGGATTGACCTGCCATTGATCAAAACAAGTTTGGTTTCAGGTATATTGCTGGTATTTGTAGATGTATTAAAAGAATTACCATTAACTTTGATTCTTCGTCCGTTCAATTATCAAACTTTGGCCACCAAGGCTTTTGATATGGCTACAAATGAGATGATTGCTGAATCAGCCAATGCCGCACTGATTATCATTCTGACAGGAATCATTCCGATCATTTTCCTGAATAGATTAATCAAAAAAAGAGAACTTTAGAGACTGCTTAATATACCGGATGAGGATTTTATCACTCCAACACATCAATAAAAAATACCATAAAGCAGATGAGTTTGCTGTCAATGATGTTTCCTTCGAAGTAGAAGAGGGAGAGATTCTTGCCTTGGTTGGAGAAAGTGGTTCAGGAAAAACAACCCTCTTGAGATTAATAGCAGGCTTGGAACATCCGGACTCAGGATCAATTTCACTTTTGGGACAGACCATTGTGGAAGGTGTTAGATCTGTTCCCGCCCATGAAAGGCAAGTCGGGATGGTTTTTCAGGATTATGCGTTGTTTCCACATCTGACCATCCTTGAAAATGTAAAATTCGGGTTGAAAAAGGCCAAAGGAAATCCAGAACAGATTGCTTTGGATACCCTCAAACTTGTCGGATTAAAAGAGGATTTTTCAAGATATCCACATCAACTTTCCGGTGGTCAGCAACAGCGAGTCGCCTTGGCCAGGGCAATTGCCCCCAATCCCAAAATACTTTTGATGGATGAACCTTTCAGTAATCTTGATGCTTTGCTCAAAGATCAGGTAAGGGAAGAAATCCGTCAGATTATTAAAAAAACTGGCATTACCGCAATTTTTGTCACCCATGATACCAAGGATGCTTTATCCACAGCGGACCGTATAGCCATACTTCACAAGGGTTACCTTCAGCAAATCGATATTCCAAAAAACCTATACGAAAATCCCGTCAACCCTTACGTGGCAAACTTTTTTGGTAAAAGAAATGAAATTTTGGCAACACCCACGGAAGAAGGTTACTACACCTCTTTCGGATTTATAGCTGATCCTGAAGCGAAAAAATTCAGGGCCAAAGTTGTTCTTCAATTTCGTCCCGAACACGGTGAGGTAGTACAAAGAGACGGACAACAATTGACCGGTAAAATCGTCAAGATTTCCTATTTCGGCAGTCATCAAATGGTAAAATTGGCAGATGATGAAGGCAAACGTGTAACCATACGGACCAATCCAGGAAGATCCTTTGAAGGAATGGAAAGGGCAAACTTTTACCTGTGGAAATATGATGTGGAAGAGGCTTTCTAAACCCCCGCATAAACAATCAAGCCCAAACCCAATACAAACAGCAAAAACATACCGCCAATCAGGACATGGGTGTCTTTGGGAGCATTTTTGAATTCCCGCCAGATAAACACTCCCCAGAAAGCAGCAATCATCGTAGCCCCCTGACCCAATCCGTAGGAGATGGCAGGTCCGGCTTTCTCGGCGGCAAGGATACTGAATGACATCCCCACACACCAAATGATTCCTCCTAAAATGCCAACAAGATGAACCCATGGTTTGCCTGCAAAATAATCCGCACCCGAAAGTGGATTCCCTTCAATAGGCTTCTTCATCAAAATGGTATTGAAAACAAAATTGCTTAGTAGGATTCCAATTGAAAATACGAATACTGCCCCATAAGGAGTGAATTTTCCCCCTTCAGGACTGGAAAAATCCAAAGACATGGACTGGGCAACAAAGAAATAGAAAAATGACATCAGAAAACCTCCGACCAAGGCCAATGCCAATCCCACCTTGGGGTTTTTTTGGTTGGACTTGGCAAGTTTCTGGTACGCCAAGGCATCAAGAACTATTGCAACTGCCACCAAAGCAACACCAATAAACAGTAAAATCGGATCTCCTTTTTGAGTTGAAATATAATTCACGAGAACACCTAGTACCAATGCCAACCCAATACCCACAGGAAAAGCCACAGACATCCCTGCATAGGCAATCGCTGCTACGATAAGAATATTGGCCAGATTGAAAATTATCCCACCAATTAACGCCAAACCATAATTTTTGCTGCTTGCCTGAAACAGATCTTCCGAAAAACTCCTGCCGTATTCACCGTTGCTTCCAAGAGTATATCCAAAAATCAATGCCAACACCACTATCCCGATTACATAATCCCAGTAAAAAAGTTCAAACCTCCACTTGCTTCCTGCAAGCTTTTGGGTATTGGCCCATGAACCCCAGCATAACATGGTAATGACACAGAATATGACGGCCAAAGAATAGGATTCAATAATATACATGGCTTATAGTTTGGGTTTGACTATACGGTAATTGGAAAGGGAAAGATAAAAATCATTGATAACAGCATCCCTGTTAAAATTTTCCCAAAGGGCAATTTTCCGGGAATTTTCCGGTCTTTCTACCCATTGATTGTCAATCAAAATCGGTGCAGGAATTTCCTTTATTTCTCCCCAATTTGGGTTCTTCAAAATGGCAACTGACACCAAATCAAATAAAGCTCTTGATGGTGGATCTCCATGGTAATCAATGTGCTCAAACAAACTCACCGCATAATCCCCAAATGTTGTAAACTCACCACCATGTCTTCCGGTAATAGGCTTAGTTGTTTTTGGACCCATGCCTGGCATACGTGTATTGATCTCTGCTTGCGTCACCCTGACTGCGTCTGTACCGGAGGGTTCTCCGTAGCGGACGGTGACCATTTCAAAGGGTACTTTTGTATTCAGAATATAATTCATGGAAACAGTATCGTTATCCTGATTGTATTCTCCAGGTTTGGGATAATTGGAACCCAACCAAACAACCTTCATTTTTGAAGCAATAGATGGATCTTTTTTCAAGGCCAATGCCACATTGGTCAATTTACCCACAGCCAAGACTACCAAATCATTCCTATTCCTTTCATTGGCTTCTTTCACAATAAAATCTACCGCAGCTTTTCCATCGTAATTGGCATCATCCAAGGTTGAACTGATTTCTTCAAACGATCCATCTGCCCCCTTAAACAATGGAACTTTGTCATAAGAGAATGCCAATTGCATGACTCTTTGGGCTTCGTCATAATGTTCCCTGATATCTCCACCACTTTTGGTAGCATTGACGGTGACCCCCTCCACATCAAAACTGCTGCCATTGGCCAAAAGGTACATCAGGGCAAATTGATCGTCCAATTCATTATTGGCGTCGGTATCGAATATTATTCTGACTTTGTCCGGTTGATTACAGGAAAAAAGTATGGGGGAAATGATGATCAATAAAATCAGTCTGAAAATAATGGTTTTCATGGTTTTATGGGTTTTTATGGAATTCTTTAATTTTCAATGAATATCAAGTATCTCACATTTGGGGATATATTGAATAAAATCTACAATAGAATTATCACACAATATCCCAATATCAACTTTATATCAATCAATATCGAATGACTTCTGACAATATTCAGTCAAATTTTCGAGACCTTATAAATCCTTCAAATAGGGTATAGAACTTTGCGCACCCATTTTTGTAACAGACATGGTCGCTGCTTTTAGGGCAAAATCAACAGCCTCTTTTATTCCTCCCCCATTAACTAAAGCCAATGCCAAAGCACCATTAAAAGTATCGCCGGCAGCAGTGGTGTCCAAGGCTACAACTTTCTTTGTCGGGATGAGTCCCCTAAATTCGTTTGTATGGACATATGCACCTTGTGCACCCAATGTAATGATCACATTTTGGACTCCTTTTGCCAAAAGTATTTCAGAGGCAACTTCAGCAGTTTTTTCATCAACTACTTTTACACCTGTCAATTGTTCGGATTCTGTTTCATTGGGCGTTATCAAAAAAAGATACTGAAATATTTCCGGCTGAAGTACTGCCGCTGGGGCCGGATTCAAAATGATTTTTTTCCCAAGACCCGAAGCCAGTTTACAAGCCTCAAATACCACAGAAAGTTGGATTTCCAATTGGACCAAAATCACATCCGCTGCTTCAATTATTTCTCTTGCCTTGTGGATGTCATCCACAGAAATCGCCTCATTCGCCCCCGGGGCAACAATGATGGTGTTTTCTCCCGACTTATCCACAGTAATCAGGGCAACTCCTGAAGGCTTGTTTGAATTAAGCTTTATGAAAGCAGTATTGATTCCCTCCTTTCGATAATTTTCCAAATTCTGTGCACCAAAAACATCATCACCCAACTGTGCCAAAAAACTTACCTCTCCACCCAATCTTGCTGCAGCCACCGCTTGATTGGCTCCTTTACCGCCAGGGATTAGAGAAAATTCCCCTCCAATCATCGTTTCACCCGGTGCCGGAAAATGATCCGTTTTGATGACCATGTCCATATTGGCACTACCAATGACAAGAATTTTGGGTTTATTTTTCATTACCTTACAAATAAAGATTAGGGCCTTTTATCAAACTAGAGATGGACTTAGGCGACTTTTACGAATTTTAACTTTTATCAAAGATCAAATTAGATTATTATTATACTGAACTTATCCTAGAGTTGCAAATAATCGAACACTTTACGCAAATTTCAAGAGCCTGATATTAACAATAAACCTAAACCCAATTTAGTATGAAAAAGAACATTTTTTCCAGAAGAAAATTCTTGGGAACCTCTCTACTCAGTGCCACAGGACTTTCATTCCTACCTAAAACAGCTTTTGCAAATAACCCTCAGTTTTCTATTGCCGAAGATATTCATCAAATCCGCTTGGGATTTATAGGTGTGGGGAGACAAGCTATGGGAATATTGAACGGTATGATGAAAATTCCTGGAGTCGAAGTTCTGGCTTGTGCAGATGTCTATGAAATAAAAAGAGATCGGTTTAGATTACGGGCCGAAAAGATCAGCAATGAACTTGGTAAGCCTATCATAAAAGTAGATCTATACAAAGATTACAAAGAGCTTTTAGCACGGCCGGATATCGATGCTGTGGTCATAGCCTCTCCCGACCATTGGCATGCCCTGATGGCAATAGATGCCTGCAAAGCTGGCAAAGATGTCTATTTGGAAAAACCTCTGACGCTAACCATCAAGGAAGGGCAAGAACTCGTAAAAGCCGTTCGACATAATGGCATTGTGTTGGCCGTAGGAAGCCAACAGCGTTCGGACCTCAACTTCCAGCATGCTGCTAGGATGGTACAAAAAGGAAGATTAGGTAAAATCAAACAGGTTTTGGTTCATGTAGGACAACCCGAACATCCCGCTCCCTATGACTTGGAAGCTCAGCCAATTCCAAATGGATTAGATTGGGAGGCTTGGATTGGACCACTGCCAAAAATTGTTTTCAACGAAAAACTCAATCCCTCAATTTCTTTGAGCCCAGAAGAAAACGAGAAATCTTGGGCTGCTTGGAGATATTACCAGGAAACAGGTGGAGGCTACATGACTGATTGGGGTGCACATATGTTTGATATTGCCCAATGGGGTTTGGGAATGGACAGAAGCGGACCTGTGAAAGTCATTCCTAAAAATGCCGGAAATCCATTGAAATACCTTTATGAAAATGGAACAGAAATGATTGTTGGACCTTTTGAAGAAGGCAGACAAGGTGTTAAGTTTATTGGAGAAAATGGCTGGATCAAAGTTTCTAGAGGGAATTTTGATTCCTCGGATAAAAGCCTAAAACCCACCATGGAAAGGCCAAATTTAGGATACCCTCCACATTATTGGGATTTTATTGATTCAGTGGTGAAAAGAAAAGATCCTATAGTACCTGTTGAAATAGGTCATAGCACTTGTGTGGTCTGTACTATAGGTAACATTGCCGATGAACTCGGTAGGCCCTTAGATTGGGACCCCATCAGCCAAACTTTCCCAAATGATTGGGAAGCTGCTTCTAAATTACATTATAACTACGAAAACGGATACAAACTCTAAACCAGATAACTATGAACCAGAGAAGAGAATTTTTGAAGCTTACCGGAGCCTTGGCTTTGGGTACTATTCTAAAACCAAATGAATTAATGGCTGGAGTACCTGCCAAAAAAATGCCTATAGGTCTTCAGTTGTATTCCCTAAGGGAGGACATGAAAGTGGATCCCCAAAATACTTTGAGGCTTGTGTCTTCCATCGGGTATAAAAGTCTGGAAACTGCCAACTACACTGATGGAAAAGTTTATGAAATGGAGCCGCTCTTTTTCAGAAGGTATATTGAAGATTTGGGAATGAAACTCAAAAGCGCCCATATTGGAGGGCCAAGAGATTATGACCCGGCTAAAAAAGACGAAGCCATGGATTGGTGGAAGCAGGCCGTTTCGGACCATAAAAAGATGGGCGCAAAATATATCATCAAACCGTCCATGCCAATTCCAAAAACCTTGGATGAATTAAAAGTTTGGTGCGACTATTACAATGCCATTGGCGAGGTGGCCAAAAAATCCGGAATGATGTTCGGATTTCATAACCATGCGCGGGAGTTTGAAAATATAGAAGGAAAAATGATGATGGATTTCATGATTGAAAATACCGACCCCAAATTGGTATGTTATGAACTTGACGTGTATTGGTCTCAAAAAGGCGGACAGGACCCTGTTGATTTCCTTCAAAAATATCCGGGCAGATTCCCTGTTCTCCACATCAAAGATGAAGAAGAAATCGGTGCAAGTGGCACTTTGGACTTTGAGCGCATTTTTGAAGCTGCCTATAAGCAAGGAATGAAAGATTACTTTGTGGAAGTAGAAAGGTATAATTTTGAACCCATAGAAAGTGTAAAACAAAGTTTTGACTACCTCAACAAGGCCAATTATGTGAAATAGAAGATTCTCATAAAATAATTTACCTAACCCAAAACAAGATGAAAATGAAAAATATAAACTTATCCACATTACTGCTTACAGTCATGGGCTTGTTTATTTGGGGGTGTGGTAATTCAAATCAAATCGAAGAAGAAGCTATTTCAGAAGAAGGCTTTACTCCCAATCCGCAGGAAATGGCAGAACAACCTGTGGGAAAATTAGAAATAGGTGACAAAGCACCTTATTTCAAGCTTCCCAATGTTGATGGTAAATATGTATCTATTGATGATTTTAAAGATTCAGAAGCCCTCGTCGTTTATTTTACCTGCAACCATTGTCCCACGGCACAAGCTTACGAAGAACGGTTCAATGATGTTGTCGATGATTATGCAGGAGAGAAAGTCGCTTTTGTGGGTATTTCTCCCAACAGCCCGATTGGTATATTGCCTGAGGAATTGGGCTACACCGATTTAGACGATGATTTTGAAAGCATGCAAATCAGGTATGAAGAAATGAACTATAATTTCCCCTACCTCTATGATGGGGATATCCATGAATATTCTTTGGCTTATGGGCCTACGGCCACACCACATGTTTTCGTCTTTGACAAAGACCGGAAACTGACCTATTCAGGCCGCTTGGATGCTTCTGAAAAACCGGGAACAGCAAATGCTGAGGATTTGAGAATGGCCATTGATAAGACCTTGGCAGGAGAACCTTTGGATGCTGACAAAGCCATTACACCTGCCTTTGGCTGCTCGACCAAATGGGCATGGAAAAACGAATACACCAAAAAAGTAAATGCAGAGTGGAAAGAAAGGCTCGTGGAAGTCGAAAAAATATCCCCCTCAGGATTGGCCGACCTACTGAAAAACCCAACCGATAACTTGTTGCTGATCAATTTCTGGGCAACATGGTGTGGTCCCTGTGTAGTGGAATACCCCGAATTCATAGAGATTCAAAGGATGTATGGAGGAAGGGATTTTCAGTTTGTATCTCTCAGTATGGACAATCCGAATCAAGAAGAAAAAGTCCTGAAATTCCTTAAAAGCAAATATTCAGCAGTACCCAACTACCTGATAGATACCGAAGACAAATATGCAGTCATTGATGTGGTGGGAAATGAATGGGACGGGAGTTTACCCATTACTCTATTGATCGAACCCGGAGGAAAAATTGCCTATAAGATAATGGGGGAAATAAAAGCATTGGAATTGAAAAGGGCAATTGTGGATCATCCGATGATTGGGAGGTATTATTGAGTGGAAAATTAAAAGGAGATTTAACTCCAGTTGCAATAAATTGAAATAGCTCACGCTATTGAAAATGACTTTGCCTTGTCACTTCGACGGCAGGAGAAGTCTAAAACCATAAGGCTAGCAGATTTCTCCCCACGGTACCAATGACAAGGAGAAGCCTTTTTCACATTCAACCAGTTTTATTAATATACCCCTCCTTCGCAACAAAGTCTGTCTTATAAAAATCTGTTCCACACAACTTCATCCTCATTCATTGATTCTTAATTTTTATTTTCATAAATTCAATTGTTGACAATTAATAATATTCTTATGGATAATGAACCTTCCCTTCAAAATGATCCCGGGTTTCAGTTTTATGTAGCTTCCCGGCTTATCTCACAGGCTTACAGGGAACCATTGGAGGAGTTGGGACTTACCTACCCGCAATACTTGGTCATGTTGGTACTTTGGGAAAAAGATGGTCAGATGGTTTCACAGATCGGGGAAAAACTTCAGTTGGACTCAGGAACATTAACACCATTACTAAAAAGACTTGAATCCGTAAACCTTGTAAAAAGGGTCCGAAGTGAGACCGATGAAAGAAAGGTGGAGATTGAACTGACTTATCCCGGAAAGTCCCTTCAGTCCAAAGCCAAAGAGATTCCTGAAAAAATCAAGGATTTTTTTAACACTTGGGAAGATAAAGAGTTTCATCAATTGAAAATGCTCATGGAGCGTTTGATTGAAGATTTGAACAAGAGCTAAAATCATGGAAAAAATCAATAAAAGTTATACGGCTACAGCAACCAATCAAGGAGGAAGGATTGGTCATGTAAAGACAGATGATGGAATGTTGGATTTGGAATTGGCCATGCCAAAAGAGATCGGAGGAACAGGAGGAAAAACCAATCCCGAACAATTGTTTGCAGCAGCTTTTGCTTCATGTTTTGGTGGTGCCTTGGCATTTGTTTCAAAAAGGATCAATACCGACGATGCGCAAATCACTGTTCAGGTTCACAGCGGAGAAGCAGAAAGTGGGGGTTATGGATTGGCTGCTGATATTTTTGTAAAAATTCCACAGGCCGGTTCTTTGGAAGAAGCCCAAAAATTGGCCAACCTTGCCCATAAAAACTGTATGTATTCCAATGCAGTGAAAGGGAATATAGCGGTGAATGTGAAGGCGGTTGAGTAATGGTTGTTTTAAGGGTTGAAGCCTCTGATTTCGATAGAATCAAAATGGTGTGAATAAAGACATTTACATGGGCAAAGTATTTTAAAAAGCTCTCCAAATTTAAAAGGATAGCTATTGGCATTTTGCTTCTCCTTGTCGAGTTTCCAACATTTTGTAAATGTTCAGAATAGGTAATGACATAAGGTTATCCGTCATGCCGAGGCACGAGGTATCTCTAAAGGTTCTATTTATGTTCAAAATTTATCATTTCCTGAACCTCGGGAGATACTTCCTGCGTCGCATGACGCCTGCCTGCCGTAGGTAGGGCTGCTCCGATTTATGTCAATGGTAGTAATTAAAATTTCGCATTTACAGAAAAGAAAATGACATCAAGGCGGGCTGCAGACCTCTCCTGACGTCGAGGTGACAAGGCAAAGTTCTTTATAGTCTT
>NZ_JABFHF010000017.1 GCF_015476655.1 Aquiflexum lacus | reverse complement strand
TCGATCCTTTGACAGGTCTGAACAACACCATCACCGTACTTGCTCCGGGTGCTTCACAGGACATCAACACGACCTATACAGTCGATCAGGATGATATCGATGCAGGTTCTGTATCCAACACGGCTACGGCTGCTGTTGAGGACATCTCTGTTTCGGATGATGTGACCGTAACGGCTACACAGTCCCCTGCGCTTGCAATCAGCAAAGCAGTGACTGAAACAACTTTTGCAGCTCCTGGTGATGAACTCAATTACACCATTACGGTATCCAATACTGGTAACACCACGCTGGAGAACATCTCGGTTGTAGATCCTTTGACAGGTCTGAACAACACCATTACCGTTCTTGCTCCGGGTGCTTCGCAGGACATCAACACGACCTATACAGTCGATCAGGATGATATCGATGCAGGTTCTGTTTCCAACACGGCAACTGCTTCTGTTGCGGACATCTCTGTTTCAGATGAGGTAAACGTAACCGCTACCCAGTCCCCTGCCCTTGCAATCAGCAAAGCAGTGACTGAAACAACCTTTGCCGCTCCAGGTGATGAACTGAACTATACCATCACGGTAAGCAACACCGGTAATACAACTTTGGAGAACATCTCGGTTGTCGATCCTTTGACGGGTCTGAACACAACCATCACTGTTCTCGCTCCGGGTGCTTCACAGGACATCAACACGACCTATACAGTCGATCAGGATGACATCGATGCGGGTTCAGTCTCAAACACGGCAACTGCTTCTGTCGGTGACATCTCGGTAAGTGATGATGTAACTGTCGCAGCTTCCCAGTCCCCTGCGCTTGCGATTTCGAAGGCAGTAACTGAAACAACCTTTGCAGCTCCGGGGGATGAACTGAACTATACCATCACGGTAAGCAACACAGGTAACACCACTTTGGAGAATATCTCCGTTGTCGATCCTTTGACAGGATTGAACACCACCATCAGCGTTCTTGCTCCGGGTGCTTCACAGGACATCAACACGACCCATACAGTCGATCAGGATGACATCGATGCGGGTTCAGTCTCCAACACGGCTACTGCTTCAGTCAATGACATCTCTGTTTCGGATGATGTGACCGTAACGGCTACCCAGTCCCCTGCTCTTTCCATTGCTAAGGCGGTATCTGAAACCACCTTTGCCGCTCCGGGTGATGAACTGAATTATACCATTACGGTATCCAATACAGGTAATACCACTTTAGAGAACATATCAGTGGTCGATCCTTTGACAGGTCTGAACACAACAATATCTGTTCTTGCTCCGGGTGCATCTCAGGACATCAATACAACTTATGCAGTCGATCAGGATGATATCGATGCGGGTTCCGTTTCCAATACAGCTACAGCTTCTGTTGATGATATTTCAGTAAATGATGATGTGACCGTAACGGCAACCCAGTCCCCTGCCCTTGCCATTTCTAAGGCAGTAACCGAATCAACCTTTGCCGCTCCGGGTGATGAACTGAATTATACCATTACGGTATCCAATACGGGTAATACTACTTTGGAGAACATCTCCGTGGTCGATCCTTTGACAGGCCTGAACACCACCATTACTGTACTTGCTCCTGGAGCTTCCCAGGACATCAACACGTCTTATGCAGTCGATCAGGATGACATCGATGCAGGTTCTGTTTCCAATACGGCTACTGCTGCTGTGGGAGACATTTCGGTAAATGATGATGTTGCTGTAACTGCAACACAGTCCCCTGCGCTTTCAATTTTCAAGGCGGTAACCGAAACAACCTTTGCCGCTCCGGGTGATGAACTGAATTATACCATCACGGTATCCAATACAGGTAACACCACTTTGGAGAACATCTCCGTGGTAGATCCATTGACAGGTCTAAACACGAATATTGCGATTCTTGCTCCTGGAGCTTCCCAGGACATCAACACGACTTATGCAGTCGATCAGGATGATATCGATGCAGGTTCCGTTTCCAATACGGCAACAGCATCTGTCAATGACATTTCGGTAAATGATGAGGTAACCGTAACCGCTACCCAGTCCCCTGCTCTTTCCATTGCTAAGGCAGTAACCGAAACAACCTTTGCCGCTCCAGGTGATGAACTGAACTATACCATTTCGGTAAGCAATACCGGTAATACTACTTTGGAGAACATTTCGGTTGTCGATCCATTGACGGGACTGAACACAACAATATCTGTACTTGCTCCGGGTGCATCTCAGGACATCAACACGACCTATACAGTCGATCAGGATGATATCGATGCGGGTTCTGTTTCCAATACAGCTACTGCTGCTGTAGGAGACATCTCTGTTTCGGATGATGTGACGGTAACAGCAACTCAGTCTCCTGCTCTTTCAATTGCAAAGGCAGTGACTGAAACTACCTTTGCCGCTCCGGGTGATCAACTGAATTATACCATCACGGTAAGTAATACAGGAAACACTACACTTGAGAACATTTCGGTTGTCGATCCATTGACGGGACTGAACACAACAATATCTGTACTTGCTCCTGGAGCTTCCCAGGATATTAATACAACTTATGCCGTCGATCAGGATGATATCGATGCAGGTTCTGTTTTCAATACGGCTACTGCTGCTGTGGGTGACATCTCTGTTTCGGATGATGTGACCGTAACGGCTACACAGTCACCAGCTCTTTCCATTGCTAAGGCGGTGACCGAAACAACCTTTGCCGCTCCGGGTGATGAACTGAACTATACCATCACGGTATCCAACACTGGCAACACCACTTTGGAGAATATCTCCGTGGTCGACCCTTTGACAGGTCTGAACACGACCATCACCGTACTTGCTCCGGGTGCTTCCCAAGATATCAATACAAGTTATACAGTTGATCAGGATGATATCGATGCAGGTTCTGTTTCCAACACGGCTACGGCTGCTGTTGCGGACATCTCAGCTTCGGATAATGTGACCGTAAACGCTACCCAGTCCCCTGCGCTTGCGATTTCGAAGGCAGTAAGCGAGACTACCTTTGCAGCTCCGGGGGATGAACTCAATTATACCATTACAGTATCCAATACAGGAAATACTACTTTGGAGAACATCTCGGTTGTCGATCCTTTGACAGGTCTGAACAACACCATCACCGTACTTGCTCCGGGTGCTTCTCAGGACATCAATACAACTTATGCAGTCGACCAGGATGACATCGATGCGGGTTCTGTTTCCAACACGGCTACGGCTGCTGTTGCGGACATCTCTGTTTCGGATGATGTAACTGTCACAGCTACCCAGTCCCCTGCGCTTGCTATTTCGAAGGCAGTGACTGAAACAACTTTTGCCGCTCCGGGGGATGAACTCAATTATACCATTACAGTATCCAATACAGGAAATACTACTTTGGAGAACATCTCGGTTGTCGATCCTTTGACAGGTCTGAACAACACCATCACCGTACTTGCTCCGGGTGCTTCTCAGGATATCAATACCACCTATACAGTCGATCAGGATGATATCGATGCAGGATCGGTTTCCAATACAGCCACGGCTACTGTTGATGATATTTCAGTAAATGATGAGGTAAAGGTAAACGCTACCCAGTCCCCTGCACTTGCTACTTCGAAGACAGTGACCGAGACAACCTTTGCCGCTCCGGGTGATGAACTGAATTATACCATTACGGTCACCAATACCGGTAACACCACTTTGGAGAACATCTCGGTTGTCGATCCTTTGACGGGTCTGAATACCACCATTACCGTTCTCGCTCCGGGTGCTTCGCAGGACATCAACACGACCTATACAGTCGATCAGGATGATATCGATGCGGGTTCGGTTTCAAATACAGCAACAGCATCTGTCAATGACATATCTGTAAATGATGAGGTAACCGTAACGGCTACCCAGTCCCCTGCTCTTGCGATTTCGAAGTCAGTGACTGAGACAACCTTTGCCGCTCCGGGTGATGAACTGAACTATACCATTACGGTATCCAATACAGGAAACGTGACCTTGGAGAACATCTCGGTTGTCGATCCATTGACGGGACTGAATACAAATATTGCGGTTCTTGCTCCGGGTGCATCTCAGGACATCAATACAACTTATGCAGTCGATCAGGATGATATCGATGCGGGTTCCGTTTCCAATACAGCTACAGCTTCTGTTGATGATATTTCAGTAAATGATGATGTGACCGTAACGGCAACCCAGTCCCCTGCCCTTGCCATTTCTAAGGCAGTAACCGAAACAACCTTTGCCGCTCCGGGTGATGAACTCAATTATACCATTACGGTATCCAATACAGGTAACACCACTTTGGAGAACATCTCGGTTGTCGATCCTTTGACAGGTCTGAACACTACCATCAGTGTACTTGCTCCGGGTGCATCCCAGGATATCAATACGACCTATACTGTAGACCAGGATGACATCGATGCGGGTTCTGTTTCCAACACGGCTACGGCTTCTGTTGCGAACATCTCTGTTTCGGATGATGTTACCGTAAACGCTACCCTGTCCCCTGCCCTTGCGATTTCGAAGGCAGTGACTGAAACAACCTTTGCAGCTCCGGGCGATGAACTGAATTACACCATCACGGTATCCAATACCGGTAACACCACTTTGGAGAACATCTCGGTGGTCGATCCTTTGACAGGTCTGAACACTACCATTACCGTTCTCGCTCCGGGTGCTTCACAGGATATCAACACGACCTATACAGTTGACCAGGATGACATCGATGCGGGTTCTGTTTCCAATACGGCAACGGCTTCTGTTGCGGACATCTCGGTAAGTGATGATGTAACTGTCACAGCTACGCAGTCCCCTGCGCTATCAATTACAAAAACTGCTAACAGGTCAAGAATCAATGCCATTGGTGATCAAATCATCTATACATTGACTGTAAGGAATACCGGAAATACAACTTTAAATGGTATTGTAGTAACTGATCCTTTAACAGGACTTACTGAGACTATTGAAAGCTTGGCCCCTGATCAAACATGGACAAGCAATACATCATATACAGTTAATCAAGCTGATTTGGACAGCGGAAGTGTAAGAAATATTGCCTCTGCTAAAGTTGGCGATGAATTGGAAACTGAAGATTTTATTGATGTAGTAGTTGAAAAATCCAGTCAGCTAGCTGTCAGCAAAACTACTGTAACAGACACTTATAATGTTATCGGTCAAGAGATTATCTATACGATTACTGTTACCAATACTGGAAATGTTACATTGAGCAATGTTCAGGTTTCTGATCCATTGACAGGGTTGCAGGAAACCATTCCAAATCTCGCCCCAGGACAATCTGTAACATTCGAGACAACTTATGAAATACAGTTGAAGGATCTTGAATCAGGGACACTTGAAAACAGGGTAAATGTAACTTCAACCGATCCTGATGGAAATGAAGTCAATGGAACAGATGCTGTCACTGTAGGTGGTTCAAGAAATCCAATCATCGCCAATGATGATGACTTGGGAGAATATGTGGTCACTTTCGGCGGAGTATTGGGCAATATCCTTGACAATGACGTCTTGAACGGTAATCCCGTGAATTTTGAAGATGTCAACTTTGAGTTCACTGAATTGGCAGGAATAATTGGATTGTTGATCAATGAAAATGGAGAATTGAGCCTAATCCCAGGCCTTAATCCAGCTGGTGAATATGTCCTTAGCTATGAGCTTCGAGAAGCTGCAAACCCAACCAATACGGATCAGGCAAGCGTTACTTTCAAATTACTTGTCAATGATGCGGACCTTTCCATCACTAAAACTTCCAATGCTGTTGAGATTTTTGAAGGTGATGAATTTATTTACGAAATCCAGGTCAATAACATCGGCGGTACAAATGCCAGCAATGTCGTAATTGTTGATGACCTTCCTGGCGCAGTTTCGTATTTGGGCTCAAGCTTTGAGCCTTCGGATCCTCAAATGGAAGTGGGTATCAGCGTCAGCGGTGCAGCAGTCACCTATACAGTTCCATTCTTCCCTGCTGATGCATCTCTGTTGATCAAAATCAAAGTCAGGGCGAATGAAATCAATAGTGACAGAGTGGTTCAAATCACCAATATCGCATCGGTTTCATCGGATGAGGAAGACATCAATATGGATGATAATCAGGCTTCTGACACCAATCAGATCCATCCTTTCTTTATCCCGAATGTGATCACACCTGATGGCGACGGACTCAATGACAGATTTGAGATCAAAGGGCTTGACAAGTTTGTTGAAAATGAAATTGTCATCTTCAACAGAAACGGTGACCATGTCTATGAAAGGAAAAACTATCAAAATGAATGGGCAGCTGAAGGGCTTGTATCAGGCACATATTTCTTTGTCCTCAATGCATTGGATAGACAAGGTAAATCCCATGAATTCAAAGGATGGATACAGGTCATCAAAAAATAATCCTGAAAGCATATGACTCTAACTCTAAATTATATATCCCTTATGGATCAGACAACAAAGAAATTTTTTATGGTTATTGTTTTGGTTATGGCAGGTGGACTCGTCCACCTGCCTTTAAAAGCCCAAAACTCACTCTTAAGGTATGCGGAAAAACAGTACGAACTTGAGAATTACTCCCATGCTGCATCAATCTATGCAGAAGCCTATGAAAGAAGTGAAAGGTATAGCACAGCCCTTATGGCTGCCAACACCTATCAGACTATTCAGGATTATGATAATGCTTTCAAATGGTGGACAACAGTTGTAGGACATGAAGAATCCACCAAAGAGGATTATTCAAATTATCTATTATCAGCATTAAGATTGGATGAAGATTTCAATCCTCAGGACCTATTGGCAGGAAGTCCTTATTCAGAATTTGATTTCCCTGAAATTGATTTTAACAAAATAAGAGAACTGAAAAAGAAAAAGTCAAATGTCAAGCTAGTTTCCCTCAACGAATTAAACAGCAGTTCTTCGGACTACAGTATAACTTCAGACCAAGAGGACACCAAGTACTTCACTTCTAACAGAGGGAGTATTTACCAATCTGAAAAACCTGCTGTGCGGCTTGATGCCAAAAACAGTCTATTCAGTGAAGAAAAAAGTGATTTTAATGACATGGAATACTTTGGACTCTATCGCTACAGTACTGATGGAGAAATTACCAAAATGAGTTCTGACGTCTCAGGTGCTCTTCAATATGCAGATCCTAGTTTGTTGGAAAGCAAAAACATCCTTTTTTATACAGTATTCAGAAATATCAGAAAGGTGAAAAAGAAAAGGGATTTTACCGTCCAACCTGAAATTTACTTTTCCAAAATCACAGATTCAGGTGAATTGGTAGACAGTAAGCCATTTCCTGTTAATAATTTTTCTGAATACGGTGTCATGACACCTTTTGTGGATGAAGAGGCCAACAGAATCTACTTTGCCTCCGACAAACCCGGTGGATTTGGTGGATTTGATCTTTACTATGTCACATTTGATGATCAATTGAATTTTGGAGAACCTGTAAACCTAGGCTCCGAAATCAACACTGCCCAAGACGAAACGCATCCTTCAAGAATGGGAACTGGCTTTTATTTCTCCTCTAAAGGCCATACAGGTTTGGGAGGCATGGATATTTTCAAAGCAGACTATCAAAACGGAAAAGTCGGCAAACCGGACAACATGGGTCTCCCCTACAACTCCGGCAGGGATGATTTCGCATTTTATATTTCTCCAAAAGGCAAAAGATATCTTTCTTCGGACAGATCAGGAGGAATGGGAATGGATGACATCTACTTACTTGAGGACCTTCATAAGCGATTGATCGCAAGGGTCATTGATTGCGATGGTAATATTATTTCTGAGGCCTTCGAATCCACTCTAACCGAAAAAAACACCAATTCACTTATCCCTACTTCAAGAGGAGACAAAGCTGAACTATTGGCAGATTTGGATCCTGATAAAGATTTTAGCCTTTCAATTAGTAAAAAAGGCTATTTCACTATTCAGGACAATGAGCTCAGTACTGTAGGACTGGAAGAAGAAATTTTGGAAAAGGAATACCGTCTGGCAGCTATCCCCTACAACATGCCCGTATATGTGGACATTGTCTATTATGACCTTGACAAGTCTATCATCAGAAAAGATGCTGCCCCAACCTTGGATAAAATCGCAAGTCTGATGCAGCAGTATGGTTTTATAGACTTGCTCGTAGGTTCGCATACAGATGCACGAGCTTCCAAAGAATATAATGATGCCCTGAGTCAAAGAAGGGCTGATGCGGTCAGTGAATATCTTTCCAAATACAATATTCCCAAAGAAAGGGTAAGATTGGATTGGTATGGTGAAGAAAAACATGTGAATGATTGTGGAGACGGAGTACCATGTCCTGAAACGGAACATCAGCTTAACAGAAGAAGTGAATTGGTGCTTGAAGCCTTTTCCGATAAGAATAAAACCTACGAATTACCCAAAGAATTTATGGGTAGGGATATCTGTGACCCGACAGACCTTTTTGAAGCTTTGAATGCCGAAATCAAGGATGTTCCGACCATATATTTTGATTTTGATAAATCAAACCTTAGAAGTGTACATAAAAAGGAATTGGAAAGGGTTAGCCTATTACTCCAAAGATTGGTTAACCTACAGCTCAACATCACAGGGCATACCGACCAAAGAGGCAATGAAGAATACAACCTTAAGCTATCCGAACGGAGGGCCAAAACTGTCATAGATTACCTGACCAATAAAGGCATTGATCCAAAAAGACTGAAAAGTGAATGGCTAGGCAAAACCCAACCTGTACATGATTGCAATACTGAAGACTGTTCAGAGGCCATGCACCAATTAAATAGAAGAACAGAATTACAGCTCAAGAACAATAAATAATAGCATTTTTTTATTTGATCTGATCATTGGATCAAATAACAATCAGACATTTTTTAATTTAATTGAAGAGTTAGAATACTAAAAAGAGTCTCCTTCTGGGAGACTTTTTTTTATTAAATATTATTTGGTTTTTATCCTTTAAAATATGCGCAGGAAAAAACTGAAAAGTTCATAGGGATAAATTGCCTTCATTTCCATCAACAAGATTTTTACCTGTAGCAGCAGAAGCCACCATTTTCAAGAAATTGATCATTTTGTTTCCTTCCGTATCCCAATAATAGGCATTGGTCGGTTTGACTTTTAAAATTGAAATATTGGGATCTTCTTTTCCACCTTGGAACCAGGCATTGAGTTCTGGTGACCAAAGTTCTTCAATTTTATTGCTATCCAAAATTATTTCCGCTTCTCCATTTACGATCATAAAACTGTCTTTTCCGGGATGCGAATAAAAAAGTTGAACTTTTTTGTTCCATTCTATCTCCATGTTTTTATCGCTGTCCTTAGGGCTGAAAAACCAAATATTACCTTGATCGCAGACTTTTTGGGTACTCATTGGCCTGCATGAAGCACCATCGTCTGTTTTCAGATTGGTACAGAACATACATATATCAATCGATTCGGCAAGTTCTCTCAATTTGACAATTGCATCTTCACTCCTAAGATTTTTTAAGCCATCCATATTTTTCTCAATTTAATAAGTTCAAAAATCAGGATTTTTAGGTTAAAATAATTACACCGCATTTTGTATATGTTATAGAAATTACTTTTATAAAATTATCATATATAAGCCTTTAAATTTTACAAATCAATCCTATTAAACAAGTATCATATTTTGCGAATCAGTTCATTAGAAAATTCAAGAAAAATATAGATAACCTTTTACTAGATCAGAAAACTCAAAAAATTCTCTATCACTTTTCCACCGACGGTTAACCGAAAAAACTTAGTTTCAATTAGTTTCGGATTCTTAAATTTAAATTGACTTATGAAAAAAATATACCTGATATACTTCCTGGCCTTTTTGGTTAATTCTGTCACTGGGCAGGAAAATCCTACCAAAGGCAACTATGAACTTGCTGCCAGATTTTCACCGGAGAAACTGAAAAAAATGATTTTTTCCATCGAGGTAGATGCCCATTGGTTGAAGAAATCAGACCGGTTTTGGTATGAATATGAAACCACAGCAGGAAAGAATTGGTACCTCGTCAACCCTGCCACCAAAAGCAAAAGCAATTTATTTGACAGGGATAAACTGGCTGCTGAAATTACAAAGGTTGTCAAAGATCCTTTTGATGGGCAGCATTTGGATATCTCCAATCTGAAATTTTTGGAAGATGAAAACACCATTCAGTTTAAGATCAAAAGCACTCAGGATGTCTTGAAAAAAGATTGGGAGGAAATCAAGGCCAAGGACAAAAGTGCCAAGGATTCTTTGGAGAAAAAAACTTTTGTTTTCAGGTATAATATCAACGACCAGCAACTTTTCGAAGTCACAGATCCTGAAAAAGAGGCAAAGCGTCTTGCTTGGGCCAATATTTCCCCTGATTCCTCCAAAGTGGTTTTTGCCAAAAATGAAAATCTGTATTGGATGGATAAAGAGAATTTTTTGAAGGCTGTAAAAGATGAAAAAGACAGCACCATCGTCGAACATCAACTTACCCAAGATGGTGAAAAGGATTACGGTTATGGTGGTTCAGGACGGGGCGATGACAATGTAGAAGAGGAAAAAAAGAAAGACGACCGAAAGCGTGCAGGTATTTTATGGTCGGAATCATCTAAACAATTTGTCATCAGTAGGTCGGATTCCAGAAAAGTCAAAGACCTTTGGGTCATCCACAATACCCGTGACCCAAGACCGACTTTGGAAACCTATAAGTATGCCATGCCCGGCGAAAAAGAACAGCCCGTTACGGAATTGTTCCACTATTCTTTTGAAGGTGAAAAAATGTCTAAACTGGATATTTCAACTTTTAAAGATCAGTCTCTTGGGATGTGGTCGGAAACGGTTCCGACCAAAAACAGAGATGATGAATTTAAACCTGTCAAATGGTTGGGCGATGAAAACTTTTTTTATTTTTCCATCACATCCAGAGATCTGAAGAAAATTGACATTTGCCGTTGGAATATTCAGGAAGGGAAAAAGGAAACATTGATTGAGGAAAGAAGTAATACCTATATCGACATCAATAAGCCTGAAATCATCAACAATGGTAATGAAATCATTCATTGGTCAGAGCGCGATGGATGGGGACACTTCTACCTATATGACACTCAAGGCAACTTAAAACGTCAATTGACTTCCGGTCCTTTCCACTCTGAGTCCATCTCAAAAGTGGATGAAAAAGCCAGGGTTCTATATTTTACAGCAAATGGAAAAGAAAATGGTGAAGATCCCTATTATGAGCATTTGTACAAAGTAAGTCTCAACGGTGGGCCAATCACACTCTTGAATCCAGGTAACTTCAACCACAGTATTTCCATCAATGACAATACCACCTATTTTGTCAATAATTTCTCAAGGGTAAATACAGTCCCTTCCTCCACCCTAATTGATGCTATGGGAAGAAAAGTGATGGATCTTGAAACAGCAGATTTATCCTCTTTGTTTGCAGCTGGTTACCAATTTCCTGAACCATTCAAGGTCAAAGCCGATGATGGTTACACCGACCTTTTTGGTGTGATGTACAAACCTTTTGACTTTGATTCAACAAAAATTTATCCCGTCATCCAATATGTATATCCCGGTCCACAGACAGAAGCGGTAAACAAATCCTTTGGTAGAAGCATGGATAGAATCGACAGATTGGCGCAGTTTGGATTTGTAGTAGTCACTGTAGGTAACCGGGGCGGGCATCCTGGGAGATCAAAATGGTACCATAACTACGGGTATGGCAATCTGAGAGATTATGGTTTGGCTGATAAAAAAGCAGCCATTGAGCAATTGGCTGATCGACATAGTTTTATCGATAAGTCCAAAGTGGGGATTCATGGTCACTCGGGAGGAGGATTTATGTCCACTGCGGCCATGCTGGTGTATCCCGATTTTTTCAAGGTGGCTGTATCTAGTGCTGGCAACCATGAAAACAATATCTATAACCGATGGTGGTCGGAAAAACACCATGGGGTAAAAGAAACCATCACGCCAAAAGGTGACACGACATTTGTTTATCAGGTTGAACGAAATCCCGATCTGGCCAAAAATCTAAAAGGCAGGTTATTATTGGTCACAGGTGATGTGGACAACAATGTACATCCTGCCAATACCATCCGAATGGCCAATGCTTTGATCAAAGCCAACCAACGTTTTGATTTCATCATTCTTCCAGGTCAGCGACATGGTTTTGGCGACATGACGGAATACTTCTTTTGGAGGATGGGAGATTATTATGTGCAACATTTGCTGGGTGACAATACCCCTCCTCCCGTGGATATGATGGAAATACAAAGGGAAAAAGCATTGGTAAAATAAAAGCTGTCAGATACCAGCTATTCGACATTTAAAATATCGAATCCAGATAATAAGAGATTTCTAATCCTATTCAAAAAACCAAATAACAGAATTACAAATTCCAATTTTTCTGTTCTCGCTATTGCTAATTATGAGAAGCAAATTTATTCAAGCCATGACCCAAAGTCATGGCTTGAATATTTAGAACAACTGCGGCACAAACTGTGTCAGATACACCCTCCAGTTTCTCCAGATATGCCCTCCTTCAGATTCAACATATTCATAAGGCATTTTCATCGTATCGAGCTTGGCTCGATATGCTTTATTTTCTCCAAATAGGAAATCAGTCTTTCCAATCGCTATCCAATACAGTTGATAACCATTATCCATTTGTGTTTTTAAGGTTCCGTCTATATCCGTATAAACTTTTCCTGTCGCATCTTCTCTTGGCATCAATGCTGCAGAAAACAAACCCATATAATCAAAAGTATTCGGATAATACCTGGAAATATGCATGGTATGAAAACCACCCATGGAAAGTCCTGCAATCGCCCGGTGCGACTTGTCGGCAATAACCCTGTAATTTTCTTCCACAAATTTGATGATATCCATAAAATTTGCTTCATAAGTACCGTCCATGGTTTTCTCAGCCATAAACACAGGCTTGTAAAACCCTAAACTTCCCTCACCAGGGGCGGCGTCCTGAATGACATTTCCATTGGGCATGACTACGATCATGGGTTTTGCTTTACCTTGGGCTATGAGATTGTCCATAATTTGGGCAGTACGTCCTAATGAAATCCAAGCTTCTTCATCTCCTCCCGCACCATGAAGAAGGTAAAGAACTGGGTATTTTTCAGAAGAAGTTTCATATCCGGGAGGTGTATAGATCGTAATTCTCCGGTCCATACCCAATCCGGGAGAATCATACCATCTGCGGGAAACAGTCCCATGTGGAAAATCGTTGGTTTTATAATACTCAGCCTGCCCCCCTTCTATGATAAAAATATTAGTTACAGAAGCAACATCCCGAATTTGGAAAGGATTATTGGGATCAGTAGTTGTGAATCCATCTATGATAAAGGAATAATTATACAATTCAGGACCAAGGGTTGGACTTTTAAATTCCCAAACACCCTTATCATCCTTGACCATGTCTGCTTTTCCCGGTGCATCTACTTTGCCCATTGGTGAATCCATTTTTACAGTTGGCAGAAAATCCCCTGTTACCTGTACTGATTTGGCATCAGGTGCCAAAAGCCGGAAAGTTACAGCCTGGTTATCATGTATTTCTGGGGAGACTATTTGCTGGGCACGAAAGATGGCTTCCTGTGCAAAGGATTGGAATTCGAACAAGACAAGAAGGATTAGTTTAAGAAACAGAATTTTTTTCATAAGGTTTATCGATTTTCAACTTCATATATCATGAAAGTCATTCTTTTTTAAGTAATCCAAAATTAGTATCATAATTACGCTCCATTGCAATCAGGTCTTAATACTCACCACTTGAGCACTTCTCAAATCAGTAATTACTCCCCTTTCACATATTTCCTCCAATTATGCTGTTCTTTAAATCCTAGGACTTTACGGATTTTGAGGTTTGAAAACAAAGCTTCATGTTCCTCCAATTCACGTGTAATGGGTACACCGGGGAAAAAGCGTTCCGCCAATTCTTTGCTCGGGATAATCGCTCCGTTATGGTCATTCCCTGCATTGAAAATCTGGAAACCAAGGTTATCTTTTTGTAAACATAGATCCACAATCTGTCCCAAATCACGCGCATCAATATAACAAAAAGCATTCCTGCGGCGGACTGATGGATTTTTGAAATAATGAGGAAACAGTTCAGCATATTCGTGAGGCTCGATTACATTTCCGATACGAAGGGCATAGATATCAAAGCCTGACCTCCGTTGAAAACTTCGGGCTGTTTGTTCATTGACCACCTTGGATAAACCATAGCTGTCCATGGGATCCACATCATAGTCTTCTTCCAAGGGCAGGGAATGTGGATCAGTTTGGCCATCCGAAAAACAAACCCCATAAGTAGTTTCAGAGGAAGCGATGATTATCTTCTTGATGCCAAGCTTGACAGCCGCTTCAATCACATTGTAAGTGCCGACGGCATTGACCCGAAAAGTCTCATTGTCAGGTTTAATCAGGATCCTGGGCACGGCAGCAAAATGAACTACCGCATCAAACTTGGGAATGCCCTTCCCTCCTTCCAACTCATCCAAAGCTGCATAGGAACTCATGGCATTGAACATCTGTCCGGAATCGGTGATATCTGCGGTCAGGTTGTCAACTCCCGGATAATGCAATGGTGTCAAGTCCACATTCATCACCCGATGTCCTTGGTCGAGTAAGTATGGGATTACATGTTTTCCTGCCTTTCCTGATCCGCCGGTGAAGAATATGCGTTTTTTGGTCATGGATATTTAATGGAGAATGGTTTTGATTTTTCTGGTTCAACCATTTCGGTTTAGTTAATACCCCTGAAATTTACATTCAGAGATTACAAAAGGATTAATAACAATTACTGTGATTGGAATCCATTATTTAAACATAATCCTATTCAGGCTCATTTCCAACCTTCAATATTGATTTCTCTATGAAACCTTAATTGATCAAAAAATACCAACCTTACTATCGAATAGCCGGCCTATTTATCCTCCAAAGTAAAAAAGCATTGATTAATGTCACTAATGCAAACCATTTTTCAAATGTAGTCTGGGCCAAAATATTACCAATAGTATTCAGTACAAATAGGCCAAAGAAAATCCACAGAATCGCTGATAGTGTTTTGTCAGAAAAAACAGCTCTTACGAAATTCCCCTTTTGGGCAAGTACATAAATGAAAAAGAGACTGATGACAATCGAAATCGTTTCAAAGGTGTACATCTCCTGATCCGTTGTCAACCTTCCTCCCCAAGCGATATCATAGGGAATTATTTTCAATAGGATCAAAAAATGAAGCATTAGTGCAGAAAAAGTAATGCCTATCAATATTTTGATGGAAGAGTTTTGGCGGATTTTCATTTGATTTCGATTTTATATTTAGTCCCAAAAAAAATTTACATTAACCCCATTTTACGGGTTTGTTGGTAATGCAAATTGAAATTTAGTCAAACAATTCTTAATTTCAGATTATGTATTAGTAATCATTGCATTAGTCCAATCGAGCGGTTCCTGAATCAAGTTTTTTCATGATTATGGGGGCCAAGAATCCATGAATTACAATTGAAAAGAGGATAGTCAACATCAAGATATTTAACACTGCCTGTTGACCTTCAAATTCTTGGATATTTATCGCGTAATAAAAATAATACAAAGAACCGATTCCCCTAAGTCCAAGGAAACTGATCGCTCCGATTTCTTTTTTGGGAAGGCCTGAACCTATAAGTCCAACCATCCCGGATAAAGGCCTAATTAAAAATACAATTACCAAGGCAATAACCACTTCAATGGCTGTAATTTCAGCCAAGAAGCCTAAGCCGATAATCATACCAAAAGTTAAAATCAATCCACTGGTCATTATCCGTTGTGCCTTTTCAATAAATAAATGGAGGTTAGCATGATGCAAATGACCAGGATCAAGTCTCCTCAAAGCTAAAGCACCAACAAAAACGGCAATAAAACCATATCCTGCCAGTAATTCTGCTATTCCGTAAAGCATGAGAGTCAGTGCCAGGGAGGCTAATCCGGATATTGTTTTGGAAAAATCACTATATGCTGAAACTGAAAGCAAATACTTACCGGCAAACCGACCCCCGAAATATCCTATGGCCAAACCAACAGCAATTTTGTAAATGACGTGCGTGGCTAACCAAGACCATACCAATTCCTGGCTAAAACCTGTTCCTGCAACAAAAATAGCCAGGTAGGTAAATGGAAATGCCAAACCATCATTTAATCCTGCTTCTGAGGTAAGAGAAAACCTCACCTCATCTTCAGGCCGGTTTGGTTCATCCTCGTCTTTTCCTGACTCTTCATCTTTGGCGCCTTTATTAGGGCCTCCGACTTGGATATCACCTGCCAAGACAGGATCGGTCGGGGCGGTCACAGCACCCAACAGCAAAGCTGTTGCCGGGACTAGTCCCCCAATCCACCAGCCCGCAAGCCAAATCAGCAAAATGGTGAGGATCATGGTAATGCCTAATAATCTCCAGGGTATTCTCCATGATTTCCAACCAAACAGCCTATCAATCTTAAGCCCCGCCTCCATCAGGGCAATAATGACTGCGATTTCAGTTACAGTTTCTAATACATTAGTCTTGGAATACATGAATTCAAGGTCAATGTCCAATGGAATTAAACTTGAAATCAAGCCTAAAGCTAATAATATCATAGGCATCGAAACCGGGTAGGAAGAAAGAAATCTGGGTAGATAGGTAGCTACAAGAATGGCTAAGCCAAATAAAACCAAGAGTACTTTGTAGGTAGCGAAAAACTCTAAATTGTCTAAAAATTCCATTTTGATTCAATATTGCTTTTCACCGGAGATATACCCTTTAATTATTCGCCCATTTGGCTGTACAAATTCTATGCAGAAGATACCTCATCAAAAAAAAGCACAACAATCAATTTAATAAGTACAATGGATATCCCCAAAATTATTGTGATTATTGATTGACTTTTTCGGTCCGATAATTGAACACTATATATTTCAACTAAACCAACTAGACTATGAATATGATACCTTCGAATTCTGAATTTGATCAACCCACAATAGGTCCTTCCAAAATCAAAAGCAAATCCACCAACAAAAGGCAAAATCCTAGTTTACTAAAGATATTTCGACCTTTTTTCAGAATATGGATCAAAATATTCAAGTTTACAGTTCTCACTTTTATTGAAATCATCAGAACCATATTGCAGTTGATGGTCGGGACTAATACCAAGAAATCTTAAATGCATTTAGGTAATATCGAGATCCAACTCATATGAATTCAATGTCCACCTATTGGATGTTGGAAGTCAATACTTACAATCAATTCTACAAACTTGAATCCGAAATTTGTAATAGAATTAGTCTGCATCAGTAATATCTTTACCAAATCAGACTGAATTTACCAGTTAATAGCCTATCATCATTAGCGCTGTATGAATGCTCCCTTCAGCAAATTGGAAGTGAACTAAAATCAACCAACATGAAAACCCTACAGGTTTACCTTGAAAAAGACATAGAATACATGAAAGGTTTTTCTTTACAGCTGCGTTCTTCATTGTTCTATTTCAACTATAAACCTGTGTATGTAAAATGGGGAATGATAATTTACTTATTGTTATTGCAAAATCCAGCTTCCTAAATTCACATTAAAATCAATTCCTAAAAATATATGAAACCCTCAAAAAAAGATTCCGAATATCCCGCTAAAGCCGAAGAAAGCACTTTTGGAGATCTTTTGGAAAAAGGTCCGAAAAAAAACGTAACCAAACCAGCCGAGGAATTTGTATCTCCTGATCCATCAAAATCAACACCGGAAGGAAATACTGAATCTGAGGAGATTGATAAAATGGGAATCAGCAAAAAAGCCAAGACCGGAAAGAAAATGTAACAACCAACCTTCCACAGCTGCATCTGATTTTCGCATGGTGGGAAATAGCCTTGATATTAAATCGGCCAATACAAGAGGTTCTCTAAAGTTCTCTTCCTTCTTTTCAGAAATCAGATAACTGAAAAGTGTCATGACAGAAGCTCCTGCAATAGTTGACTGTATAATAGGTTGAATCGCCATCACTAGAAAAGACACCTTTTTTCACTAAAAAAGTCTTACACAAACAAAGCTTTGTTTTGCAGGATTAATTGGTGGAAGGTGGATTTATTAGAAGGAAAGTTTTTCCAGGTCATGGTTTTTCTTTCTCATTAAAAAAATACCTGCAAAAATAAATGGTAAACTCAGGATCTGCCCCATATTCAAAATCATCCCTGCTTCAAAACCAACTTGGTCGATTTTAAAAAATTCAAGAAGAAACCTGGCAGAAAATAACAGGACCAAAAAAAGCCCGAATAGGTAACCGTTTTCCTTTTTGATTTTGTTTGAAAATAAGTTCAAAAAAATGAAAATGGCAAAATACGCCAATGCTTCGTAAAGCTGTCCCGGATGTCGGGGTATAGCATCAATCCAATGGAATATAAATGCCCATGGGACTGTTGTGGGATGGCCAATCATCTCTGAATTGAATAGATTTCCCAGCCTAATAAAACCACATCCCAATGGCACTGCCAAGGCTAGTTTATCAAAAACCCAATAGATATTAATTTCTTGACTCTTTGAATAAAAGAATACTGCGACCAAAATCCCGATAGCACCCCCATGACTGGCCAAACCCTGAAAACCGGTAACCTCAAATTCAGGATAAAAGCGGAAAGGTAACAGTATCTCCAATGGATTTTGGAAATAATAGTCAAACTCATAAAAAAAACAATGACCAAGCCGTGCGCCTATTACAGTGCCTATTCCTATGAAAACAAGCAAGTTGTCCAGTTTTTCTTCCGGCAATGATGCGTTTCTGAAATGTCTTTTCAACAGGATAAAACCAAAAACAAAACCCAATCCAAACAACAAAGAATAGATCCTCAATTCATAAAATCCCAAGTCTATAATGCTGCCATCATGGGACCAGTTGATATAAAGTGGAATCAGGCCAAACTTAAATAGAACATCCTCCACCTAATGCCAGAATTAATAATGAATAAGCAAAAGCATTTAGGACAATCCTTTTGGAAATGAATTTTAGTGGATTGTTTTTGGATTCAGCTTCGATACTGGTAAGGATTTCTGATTCCTCAATATCCATCAATCCATTAATTACCTTGAATTGATCCCATGAGGGTTTTAATCTATTGAGGTTCATTTTGTAGGGATTTTACGGTTTTTTTAAGTTGGATTTTAATCCTGTTCATTTTTGTGCTGACGTTGGTTTCCGAAATGGATAGCATCTTGGATATCTCTCTATTGTCGTACCCTTCCAGATACAAGATTACCACTGCTTTGTCCATGGGTTTGAGAAAACCAATTGCCTGCTGCAGTACCAAAAGGTCGTCATCTGAACCTATATTTTGAAAATGGTTTTTCTCAAAAGCTTCTGAAAGTGGTTCAGTCAGAATACCTTGATTCTTTTTCCGGAGGATGGATATCAACGTATTGAGGGCAACCCTATATATCCATGTGCTGATTTTTGATTCCTCTTTGAAATTGGGAAAGGCTTTCCAAAGTGAAAGAAGGACATCCTGCCTGTAATCCTTCATTTCTTCATTGGAATTGGCATAGAGCCGACAAAGGCTATTGACAATTCCTTGGTTTTGTCGGATCAATGCAACAAACAAAATTTTAGAATCTGGTCCCATGTAGATTATGTTGTATACACCATTAGTCGAAAAGATTTCGATTTTATCACAGTTACGGAAAAAAATATTAAGGATCCGCCTATATGGGAGTTTAGAATGCTTTTTATAGAAATTGTTGGAAGTTAGGAGGACCTAAGATGGGTTCTGATTGCTACTTGGGCGGTGATGGCGAGATTTGCCCCTACCCTTCCCGCAATATTTTCTCCATTTTCTTTCCCTTCGCAAGTTCATCGACCAACTTATCCAGGTACCTGACTTTCTGTGTTAATGCGTTGTCGATGTCCTCTATTCGGTAACCACATATCATCCCTGTGATCAGGTGTGCATTTTGGTTCAATTTAGCCTGTTGGAAAAACGATTCAAAGGTTGCCTGTTGGTCGATAAGGCTTTGAACTTTTACTTTATCGAAACCTGTCAGCCATTCTATGACTTGGTGCAATTCTTCTTTTGTTCTGCCTTTTTTCTCGATTTTGGTAACGTAATGTGGATATACCGAACCAAAGGTCATATTTGCCATTCGCTCATGGTGTGTTTCGCTTGCTTTCATATCTTGTATTGTGGTTTTTTTTAAGATTTAATCATTGATCTTTACTTTTTTTATCCTTTACGTTATCCATTTAAAAATTTATTGATTTTGGTAAAAGGTGAATCTGAAAAACCTTTTGACCGTCAGAAGGATTAAGCCATCTCAAACCTTCAACATACCTCTAAATCCTCTAGCACCATAATATGATTCAGCACCATTGTGATAAATGAAGACCCGACCAAATCGCCAATCCCCGAAAATGGCTCCTCCAAGCTTTCTGATCTCAGGCGGGGTTTCAACCCAACTTGAAGTCTTCGTATCAAAATTACCCAATCCCTGCAAATCTCTTAACTCTTCCTCATTCAAAATCTTTATACCCATTTCTAATGCCATACCCAATGCACTGTTTTTGGGTTTGTATGCTTTCCTGGATTCCAGAGCATCCTGGTCATAGCATACACTTCTACGGCCTTTAGGACTTTCCGTAGCACAATCCACAAAAACAATCTCTCCTGTCTTCTCATCTTTTCCGACCACATCGGGTTCTCCTTCTGTGATTTCCATTTCATTCAAAGACCATAGTTTATTGGCATTGGCCCTAAGCTTTGCCTCTACTTCAACCCATTCAATTCCTTGATGACGGATTGAATTTTCCTGAAATCGGACTTTTATAGTATTGATCAATTTTTCGGTTTGTTCTTCGAAAAGTTTCATAGGCAAGCTTTTATATTAGTTGGGTCGTAGGATTTATATTCAGATAATGCCAATAAGATTTAATTTATGTATTTCATTCGTTTGTTAAAAATACAGATGCTATCATTAGAATTATAAAACATATCCAAAAAACAGACAAAACCCTTACTGAAATTTGCTATTTTACATCCTCCCAAAAAGACCAACTATGCACAATATCAAAAAATCCACTTCACTTCTATTATTAACCCTGATTTCCCTTTTTGCTTATGGTCAGCAAACTTCGGGACCAAGATTGATTGTAAGGGGCGATGATATGGGTTCTTCCCGTTCCGCCAATTTGGCCAGTATAGAAACCTTCGTCAACGGAGTAGAAACTTCCATTGAGTTGATGGTGGTGACACCCTGGTTTCCAGAAGCTGCTCAAATGCTAAAGAAAAATACCGGAATTGATGTGGGGCTACATTTGGTCATCACCAGTGAATGGGACGGTATCAAATGGCGGCCCTTGACCAATTGCCCCAGTCTTATGGACGCTGATGGTTATTTTTTACCGATGATGGGTTCGAATAAAAATTATCCCGGACTGGCAATTACCCAGAATCAATGGAAATTGGAAGAAATTGAACAGGAATTCCGGGCACAGATAGATTTTGCTTTGAAGCATGTGCCCCAAATCAGCCACCTTTCAGGCCATATGGGATCTACGGGATTTCATCCTGACGTCACCAAAATGGTTTCCAAATTGTCTAAGGAATATGACCTTCCGGTAATGAGTCGGGAGCTCAATCAGCAATTGGGGCTATCAGGAGTAAGCTACGATGGACCAAAAGCAACTTCAGCTGAAAAGGAGGCTTCTTTTATCAGGATGTTGGAAAAACTTGAAGCCGGAAAATCCTACATGTTTGTTGACCACCCTTCCTATGACAATGTAGAAATGCAAGGGGTTGGCCATATAGGTTATGAAGATGTGGCAATGGACAGACAGGGAGTCACGGATACTTGGACAAGTGAAAATGTAAAGGAATCGGTTTCCAAAAATGGAATTGAACTGATCAATTTCATTACTTTAACCAAAGCCTTACCCCGAAGTGATCCTGAAAAAGAGAAAATCAATGCCCAAGCCATTTCAGAATACCTTCAAGCAGTAAAATCAGAGGAACAAGACCTGCACAGCCTGATGATTCTTAGAAACGGAAAAGTGGTCTATGAGCAATGGTTTGGGGAAAATGCCGCAAACAAGACCCATGTCATGTATTCCGTCAGCAAGACCTTCACGTCAACTGCTGTCGGCTTTGCCTTACAGGAAGGTGTTATGAATCTATCAGATAAAGTTATTTCTTTCTTTCCTGACAAACTCCCCAAAGAAATCAGCCCGAATCTTCAGGCACTTGAAATCAGGCATTTACTGACCATGACTGTGGGGCACGATGTGGATCCTACAGGTGCATTGAGAGAAAAAAGTAAAGATCTTGATTGGGTGGAAGGATTTTTGGCTTTTCCTATGGAACACGAGCCGGGTAATCAGTTTGTTTACAACAGTTTGGCTACTTATATGCTTTCAGCAATCATCACAAAAGTAACAGGAAAGCAGATTATGGACTATTTACAGCCAAGGCTATTCAGACCATTGGGCATCGTGGGCGCTACTTGGGATGAAAGTCCTCAAGGAATCCAAATCGGTGGTTGGGGCCTCAAAGTAAAAACTGAGGATATGGCCAAATTGGGACTGTTTTATTTGCAAAAAGGACAATGGAACGGCAAACAGCTACTTCCAGAGTCCTGGTTTGATGAGGCCACAATTGCTCAGGTTCAGTCCTTGCCAGCAGGAGTAAAAAAAGAAAATCTGAAAGTTACTACCACGGATTCTGATTGGATGCAGGGTTATGGTTATCAGCTTTGGCGAAGCCGTCACAACTCTTATCGGGCAGACGGGCTGAATGGACAGTTTATTCTGATTCTTCCAGAAAAGAATGCAGTAATCGTAACCACCGCCAATATTCCAAATATGCAGTCAGAACTCAATCTGATTTGGGAACATTTGCTTCCCGCCTTTAAGGACTAGGAAATATCCTGCTATTCGGTATTTGAAATGCCGAATCCAGATAAATGGGATTTGTAATCCCAACTCCATATTGGGTTTTGTGATCCCGATGTTACTTACTGAATAAACGATCGGAATTACAAATTCCGATTTATCTGTTCTCGAGATTGCAAATCTCGAGAAGCATCTACCACTTCAGATTTCCTTCAGATTTTTAGCCGAATATTAATTCAAATAGGTTTGATACAATTGCATAGCGATTTTGCCAATGAAGATATTATTGATAGAAGATAACCAGGAATTGACCCAAAACATCATTCAATACCTTTCCCATGAGGGGATTATCTGTGAGGTGGCAGGAAACCTTTTTGATGCACAGGATAAAATCCTTTCTTTTGAATATGATTGTGTCCTGTTGGACTTGATGTTACCTGATGGCAATGGTCTGAGTTTTTTGGAAATTTTAAAAAAATTGAAGGTCAGGCCCAATGTTTTGATCATTTCTGCCAAAAATTCTTTGGATGACAAAATCAATGGATTGGACCTTGGGGCAGACGATTATTTACCCAAACCATTTCATTTGTCTGAACTCTTGGCCAGGCTAAAGGCCATTTATCGAAGATCCAAACTGAGTGGTTCTGATGAGGTAAACTTCAATGAAATAGCGATACAGCTTCAAAATCTACAAGCCAAAGTCCATGGAAAACCATTGGACCTGACAAAAAAAGAATTTGATCTATTGGTGTTTTTGATCACCAACAAAAACAGGGTTTTGGGAAAAAATGCCATTGCCCAGCATTTATGGGGGGATTACACCGATAATCTCCCAAGTTTTGATTTTATCTATCAGCATATCAAAAACCTACGAAAGAAAATAGCAGAGGCTGGTGGAAACGATTACCTCACTACCGTATATGGCATAGGATATAAATTTGGAGAACCCCAATCATGAAACTTCTAAACCTACTTACCTCCGTCTATTTGATCATCATTATGTTGGCACTGCTGATTGGAGGTTTTTTCATTTATAGGAAACTGGGGGCAGAAATTGATTTTGAGTTAGGAATGGAGTTGGACAGGCAAATAGAAGCCTATGCAGAAAGAATCCGACAGGGAATCCCACCTGAAGCCTTGGTCAATGAAAGATTGGAAATCAATGAATTGCCATTTCAACTTGAAGAAGAGAATCTGAGTATCCGGGACACGATAGCCTATCACGATCCGTTGAGCAGGGAAGAAAAACAATTGAAAGCGAGCAGGTCATTCAAAATAGAAAACAAGCATTACAGAATTTCTTATTACAATCTCGTGGTTGAAGCGGAGGATATTACCGAAACCGTGGTGTATACCATGTTGGTGGTCTTTTTTATCCAACTGGTATTTTTGGGTTTATTTTTCCGTGGAATTTCCAACTGGATTTTGAGGCCATTCCAGCATACTTTACAAGAAATTCAGCAATTCAATTTTCAAACAAACAAACCCTTGCGTTTTCAGGAAAGCAAAGTATCAGAGTTCAATCACCTCAATGAATTTTTGGAAAGGATGACTCAAAAACTGCTCAAGGATTATAGGCAGATCAAGGAATTTTCAGAAAACATTTCCCATGAAATACAAACTCCAGCTGCCGTGGTAAGTGGAAAATTGGAAAATCTGATGAATTTGGAGATGACGGAAGAACAGGCACATCTGATTTATTCTGCCTATCAAAACAATGAAAGGATCCATCAGATTGTCAGGTCTTTGAGTTTATTGGCCAAACTTGAAAATGAAGAATTTGAGCCACCATCCGAAATTGACTTATCAAAAATCCTTATCAAAAACATCGAATTACTATCTGAACTTATCACTTTGAGTGAATTGAAGCTTCAAACTGAAATTAAACCACAAGTCTTGGTGAAAATGCATCCCTTTATAGCCGAAATCATGATCAATAATTTATTGGGAAACGCCATTAAACACAACTATAAAGGAGGTTGGATAAAAATTCACCTTGATTCTCAGCAAATGATAATCAAGAATTCAGGGTCTTCACTGCAAAATAATCCCAGTGAATTGATCGAAAGGTTTAAAAAAGAAAGTGACAAACCGGAATCAGTTGGCTTGGGTTTAGCTATTGTTAATCAAATATGTAAAACATATCAATTCAGTTTTGGTTATGCTACAGATGTAAGTATCCATACCACAACAATTGATTTCAAATAGCCAACTTCAAAATTGAATCAGATTGTAAGGGTATTTTTGTAATGTAAACAATCAAACCGAGTCTAATTCAATGAAAAGTTTAAAGTATTTTCTTACCGTTATTTTTCTGATCACCCTAGGGATATCCGACATATTCGCTCAATCTTATTCGGTAAATGGCACTATTCAGGATTCAGACACAAAGAAACCTCTGGGTTTTGTTCAAGTTGCACTTTTTTCGTTGCAGGATCAAACAAGACCTGTCAGTTTTTCTGATTCAGATGACGATGGCCTTTTTTCTCTGGAGGCTCCAAAAGGGAAATATACTTTCAAAGCTTTCTTTTTGGGTTACAAAGACTTTGTTCTTGAAGAAATTGAAATCAATGGACCAATTGATTTAGGTGATATCACATTGGAAGGCGATAGCCAAAATCTTGAGGAGGTTGTGGTTCAGACTTCCAAATTGCCTTTCCGGACCAGCATGGAAGGTATTACCATTACACCTGAGAATAATTTGGCCAACGTAGGCGGAACTTTATTGGATATATTGAGAAATACCCCATCGATCATTGTTTCGGAAGACGGTTCCATTTCTTTGAGGGGAAGCAGCGGCACAAACATTTTAATCAATGGCCGTAACTCCTCTTTGACTCAAAATCTTGATCAACTCCCTGCAAGTGCAGTTGAGGAAATCAAAATCATCAATAATCCCAATGCCCGATATGATGCGGAGGCGGAGGGTGGTGTCATTGATATTGTGCTGAAAAAAGGACAAGATCTTGGCACACATGGTGGATTGGAAGCTACTTATGGCACCAGAAACAGGACCAACCTTGGTGCAAGAATGAACCATAGAAGTGCAAGGCTTAACACCTTTGTGGGTTATAATTTCCGGGATTGGAAAAATGTAGGTAATCGTAGTTCTACCCGTAACCTTTTTGAAAACGATGAAACTTTACAACAAAATACAGAAAGTTCCAGTCGAAACGTCGGGCATAATTTGACCTATGGTGCAGACTATTACTTTGGGAACAATGTACTTAGCTATGAAGGAGTTTACCAATCCAGCTTGGATAGGCAAATCAATACCCTTTTTGCGGAACTGGAAAGAGGAGGTAATGAACCGGAAGCTTTTGATTATGTCAGAAGAAACCAGGAAAGCGAAACAGATACAGGACTTGACAATGCCTTGATTTTTGAACACAACTTCAAAGACAAAGGCCATTTATTCAGAGCCACAGCCAGCCATTCTTTTAGAAACCAATTTAAAACACAGGAAATAGATATTTTTAACAATACCTTAGATCCTATTCCGGAAAACAGGACTGGGCAGGAACTTGCCTATATTGATGAGATCAGAAATATCTCTGTTTTGCAGGCAGATTATATCAAGCCTTTGGAATTCGGGAAGTTTGAAACCGGTGTAAAATCTATCATCAGAAAATTCGACAACGATTACCAGTATTTTAGGTTTAATGAACAGGAAAATGGATTTGTGGAAGATGAGCAAATCAGCAACAGATTTATATACAAAGATCAGATTCACGCAGGATATGCATTGATATCAGTCGCAAAACCAAAATTTGAGTATGCAGTTGGATTGAGAGGAGAGATGACTTTGGTGGACACCTACCTCCAAAATACCGGAGATAGAAATAAGCAGAACTATTTCAACCTATTCCCGAGCGTGCAAGGGATGTACAATGTGAGCGAAAAGCATTCGCTTAAGTTCACCTACAGCAGAAGGATTGACAGGCCAAGAGCATGGAGGCTTAATCCCTTTCCGGACATTACAGATAGCCTAAATGTCCGCAGGGGTAATCCGAATTTACAGCCTGAGATGATCAATTCATTTGAAGTAGGTCATATGGCAACGTTTGAAAAGACAAGTTTGACCTCAAACCTTTTCTATCGTAAAGTCAACGGACAACTTGATTTTATCACCATAGTGGAAGATGGAATATCCTATACACAACCGGAAAATCTTTTGTCAGCCCAATCTTATGGTTTGGAATTGATAGGAACAAGTGAGGTTAGTGATTGGTATTCCATCAATGGTGGCTTAACCCTATTCAGAATATCAGTTGATGGATCCAACATCAGCGAAGAGTTTACCAATTCAGGATTTGCTTGGAATGTCAAATTTACGCAGGATTTCAAATTGCCTTATGGGCTAAATTTCCAAATAGCGGGAAATTATGAATCCCCCGAAATAGAGGCCCAAGGTCGTGATTTGGCACAATATTTTATAGATGCCACCCTTCAAAAAAGTCTCTTCAATAAAAAAGGTAGCCTGGCTTTAAGTGTCAGGGATATATTTGATACAAGGAGATTTGCAGGATTTGCAGAGACCAATTCTTTTTCCCAGGATTTTTATTCCAAACAGGAAACAAGAATAGTCCTTTTGTCGGCAAGGTTTAATTTTTAATTGATAAGTGATCATTCCACTCCTTACAACAGGTTTTGGATTTATCAACTCATGATGTTAATCAATAAGGACAGCTAGTTTTGATCCGAATCCTCCAAGAGGTTTGGTATTTTTCATTGTGAAATACTAGTTTTCCATCTATGCAGCTGGATTTACATTGGGTCAATATTCTGATACTTTTTGGTGCAATCCTTAATTCGACTTCCTGTCTCTTCCAAGACTGATCTTATAATCATCTGGTGTACCTTTCATATTCACATTGACAAATCGGACCTTTTTATCCTCATCCCTGTACACGATCGCATCTTCCTGATCAGGATCTACTTCATTTTTGTTTTTGCCTCCAAAGAGAGATTTAAAACCTACTGAAGTCACCATGCCCAATGGGATTCTGATAAAATAATCCATATTCAAATCCAAGCTCTGCTTACCCGATAGCTCAATAAATCCCAAACTCGAATTAATGTTCATACTGGGAATATTCAGTATACCATCTTTCAGATCAAAGGTATTGCTCAGGGTATCAAATTTCACATTGCTGAGGTTACGATCTGAAAAATAACTCGACATCGCACTCAAGGGCGCAAAATTGACAATACTACCTTGATAAATCGTGAGATCCATTTTTGCCTCTGATTTTTCTATTATCGGAGTGAGATCAGGATATACTAAAAACTTACTGGTAATGGTGCCGCTTACTTTACCATGAAGATTTTCATTGATCAGATAATCCTGCCCAAAATTCTCAAACTTGATCAAAAGTTTGTCCAGATCTAGCTTTGAGGCTTCCATCGTACTATAAAAATAAATATGCTCAGGGTCAGATCCATTGAAATAGCCCTTTACTCCCAAGGTGCCATCTGCTGCTCTTAAACCAAGTGTATCCAAATAAATGTAATGATCGGTTGTAGTACGTGCAGAAGCAGAGACATTTTCCAACCAAAAAGTATGGTAATTCATTTTTCCGATTTCAGCTTTGAAGTCCATTTCTGAGAAAGGAAGTTCGAATACATTAAATGCCTCCTGATGATTGGTGTCCACATCTATGCTTTCAAAGCCCATCAATGCATCCAAGTCCAAGGCAAGTGATTTTAAATAGAAAAAATTCCTTTTATTTTTTAATGAATCCGGTTCACCAAGCTGATATCCCATACTTACTTTAAAATCAGAGGCCCCCATCTTTCCTCCGAAATCAGTGACAGTCAGGAAATCAAGTTCATAATGTATTCTCCCACCAAAATCTTCTAATTTTAAGGGATGAACCTTGAATTTCCCATCTAGGTCAGTCAAATAAAAATCGGCAGACTCGAATCCGTCATTATAATGAAGATCCAGACTACCCTTCAAATTCAAACCATCTATTTCTTCTTTTTGATAATCTTCAGGTAGGTAGCTCACCCCATTGTATTTTAGGAGATCACTGATATTCAAATGATTGGATACCAAATCAATTTCAAACCTGCTGTCCCCTTTTGGGTTTTCCTGAAACCATTTTGGATAATTCAGGACTTTCCCTGAAAAATGAAAATCACTCTTGTCTATCTCTCCCGAAAAATCCTTCACTTCCATATTTTCTTCCCCAATCAGAATGTCTGCATGAAAATCATGGAAGGCATGAGGGTATTTCTCCAGCTTGGCATAGAAATCCTCAATAAAAAACTCCCCATGAGGCAAATACTCATAACTCATTAGATTTATCCCTGTTGATTCGAACGCAAGTTTGATTTTAAAATCGTTGATCACCTCATTGATAGCGCTGTCTGAAGGAAGTAATTGATTTAAATCAATTCTGGAAGCGCTTGCTTCCAATTTGGCTTTTATTGGCTTAGAATCTCTGTGCAGCACTGAGGGTAAGTCGCTCATAGTTCCTGAAAGGTGAAAATCTGAATCTGCAATCTGAAAACTCAAATTATCCAAACTTAAATTTCCCTCTTTCATGAATGCATATGCATTTACCGATCTTATTTGGTGTGGATAATCGGGCAAAGAAACATTAAGATCAATGATTTTCAGCTCGCTTTGGATACTGTTTTTAGCATTGCTGATCCCACCTACTCCAGATTCGAAGTCAATGAGTTCATCAAAATCCATATCCACAATCACCTGACCACTGATACCCTGAAGCCCTTCCACTTCAAAAAAATCACCCAGGAATTCCAGATCCAAATCTGCATTTAAATTGATTTTGACAGCTGGGTTTTCAAAATCCTGCACAATCAACCTCCCCTGAAATTTGCCTTGATCAGGTTTGGCATAAAAATTCAACAACTGAAATTCTGAGGTTTTAAGTCTCCTTTCTTTTCCATTTGTAAAAAAACCTGTGAATCTTAAATCATCCACCTTCTTATTGATACCTGTATTGAGGAAATAAGCATTATCACATCCAAATTCAACGGCAATCTTTGGTACATTTCCATTTCCTGCAAATCCTTCAACAGAGCCTTGAAAAAACACATCTCCTTCATTTTCATATTTCTTCAGAAGCATTGCAGTCTCTTTGGGTAAAAAAGCTGCAAGCAGTGAAAAATCAGGTTTTTCCCCTCTCATCTTTATATCCAGATAGATGTCATCTCCCAGGTCTGCTTTACCTTCCAAACCCAAAAGTGCATCTTCCAAATACAACCTAGAAGGAGCAAGTAACAATTCATTGGTGCTTTGATCATAATCAAATTCCAAGTCCAATTTGAAATGTTTTTGAGAAAAAAATGTTGGTTTACTGTCTACAATATAACCCAAAATCAAATCAGAAATCAAATCAATATATATATGTTCATCCTGAAGCTTGATGATTGCGTCAGCTTTCTCCAAATCCACATCAATTGTAGTCGAGTTTGATAAATCATCAAATTTCACTTTTACATTTTTTAGTTGGATAGATGACAAATCGAGATCGATACCGCCTTCATCTAAAGATTCCTCATTTTCATTTAAAATACCTTTGGCCATCAACAGATTGATGTTTCCTTCAGCATCTTTGACGAGATCCAGATTACCGTTTTGGACTTTGAGACTTTTGATTTTGTATTTACCTCTAATGATATCCCAAACACTGAAGCCTAGGTATAAATCCTCTACCGAATATATAATTTTGGAGTCTGTTGTTTTTCCTTCAAAAAAAACTATTTCATTCAGATCGATGGAAACATACGGGAAATTTGTAAATGGTGCAATATGTGAATCTTTTACGGACAATTCCCCAACAAATTGCTCATTCAAAATTCCAATGGCCTTTTGGGTAAGTACCTTCTGTTGGGAATATAAAAGTATGATCGCTACAGATGGAATTACAACAAAAATTGAAAACGCCAAAATCAGTAAAGCTCTTATTTTTTTACTTTTCATGAGGGCAATGCAAGATAGAATACGTTAAATTCAACGTAAATAAATAATTTAGAATACAAAGTAAGCAAGAATTTTGATTCAATTAATCCTTCCCGGTTCTCTGAGATATTTACCCTCATTTCCGGTAAGTGCATCACCCATATCTGCCCGGGCTTTTTCAGCAAGTTTTAAAAACATATCCACTACCTGAGGATTTTCACCAATCACATTGTTTGCTTCGGAGGCATCAGAAGGAATATGGTACAATTCCATTTCTTCCAATTCGATCATGGTATACTTTATCGGAATACCATCATCTCTGAAGTCCTGATCAGGTGCAATAGACCTATAACGATGGGGTAAATATAGTTTCCAATCCCCCATTACAATCGCCTGTAACTCATTACGATTATAATAAATAAAATAAGCTTCTTGTGGTGAGGGTGCTGAACTCTCCATTATCATCGAAGAGATATCCAATCCATCAATGGGTAAGGCTGGCAATTGGGCACCTGTAAGAGCAGCGATAGTCGGCAAAATATCAATACTCATGGCAGGATTTTTCTGGACTTTTCCTTCAGGAATTTTCCCCTTCCATTTCATGATAGTGGGTACTTTCACTCCCCCATCCCAAGAGGTACCTTTACCTTCCTTGAGTGGATATGCTAACCCGGAATGCCCTGAATAAGACAGCCACGGTCCATTGTCTGAGAGAAAAATCACCAAAGTATTCTCTTCCAAACCATTTTCTTTCAACGCTTTGAGCACCTCTCCCACTGACCAATCAATTTCCATGATCACATCTCCATAAAGTCCCCGTTCGGATTTACCCTTAAATTTTTCAGAAACAAACAATGGGACGTGTGGCATAGGATGGGCCAAATAGAGAAAAAATGGATTTTCTTTATTCCGGTTTATAAAGTCCACTGATTTTTCGGTAAACCAAATAGTAAACATGCTTTGATCTGTCCAAACCGTGTCTACCACATTATCATTTTGATACAATGGCAATGGTGGATAGTAGTTTTTAGTTTCTGGATGATTTGGCCACATATCATTGGAATATGGAATTCCAAAATATTCATCAAACCCCTGATTGGTTGGCAAAAACTCGGGATGATGTCCTAAATGCCATTTCCCAAATATTGCAGTTTGGTATCCTAGCGGTTTGAGCATTTCGGCTATGGTTGTCTCATTCGGATTAAGTCCATGATTGCTGGAATGATCCAAAGCCCCATGAATGCCCAATCTATTGGAATAGGTCCCTGTCAGCAAAGCAGCCCGGGAAGCCGAGCAGACGGCCTGGGCCACGTAGAAATTGGTGAATTTCATACCTTCAGCAGCCATCTGATCGAGATTGGGTGTTAAAATGTCCGGAGATCCAAAAACACCTAGGTCGTTATACCCTTGATCGTCTGTGAAAATCACAATAATGTTTGGCTTTTTTTCAACTTTCTCTTCAGAAGCATTACAGCCAAACAAATAGGCGAAAACCAAAACCAGTGGGATTAAAGGAATTCTCATAGATCAGGAATAGTATTATATTCTGCCAAAATAAATGATTTTCATTTTAAAATTACTTTTAGATCAATTGATTTTCGTAGCTTTTTAGCCGATTCAATAGCCATAGGTACTCCGAGATGAATTTCTCTATGTTACCTGCAAAAGCTTCATCTAGAAGATTACCAGCTTCATCGAATTTTTTATCCATTTGTGGAGTGATCATCATAAATGGAGAAGCAATCCCAAATAGTGCCGGGATTAGATGTAAAAGTTTTTGAGCTGCGCGCATTCCGCCCAAGGAACCCAATGAACCTGTGACAATTCCAAAAGCTTTTTGTTTGTAAAAAGATTTGGGAAAATGATCTAAAAGGTTTTTAAGATCAGAAGAATAACCCCCATTGTATTCAGGGGAAACTAAAATAAAACCCTCGGCATTTTTCATTTTTTGAAGCAATGGCAAATATTCAGAAGGAACAACTTCCTCATTTTTCCAAACCACTTGAATAGAAGGGAGGTCAAGCGCTCTGATGTCCAACAAATCCACTGAAATCTCATTTCTGTTTTTAAGGGATTCAAAAAGGTGTTTGGCAAGGCGCAATGACACGCTTTCTTCCCTTGGACTTCCAGAAATTATTAAAATATTAGTCATAGTTTAGTTGAATTGGTTATACCAATAAAATCATTAGACTGCTTAATTGTTCATTCTAAGCCAATATATGCGAGTTCAAATCGGATAGGATTTATCAAGATCATCTTACAAACTCCGGAACAAGTTAAAATTGTGTCAATCAATTATCCAATAATCTCCGATGGTAATTGACCTGTCCAAGATGGTAATTCAAATGGCTGAAAAGATGAAACATAAAATATTCATAGGTCATCGGTTCATCAAAAACCACATGCGGATAATTGCTGTCAAATTTATCCTCTGAAAACATCAATATGGCATTTGAAACCACTTGTATGGTATCATCCAATTGTTCCAACAAGGAATCTCTCGGAACACCAACAGTGGAAAATTCGGCATCCCGGTCTCTGACATATCCTGAATTTCCCATAACAGACCCAATGTAGTAATTCAAATTTCCGATCAGATGTACAGTAAGTGTCCCCGACGAATTGAGAATATCTCCCGAAACTTTCCAGATGTTTTCTTCTTTCTTGTAGCGTTTCAATTCGTGTTTCAATTTATTCAAATCACGGTCAAACAAATTTATCAGGGTATCTTTCATCTTTTCTTCATTTAATCACCGAAAATTATTCCAAGTCCTTTAGCACCGTTTACAATAAAACTGTCTTTACCTACGACGTTATTTTCTTTTGTGGCATCTTCCAATGGTACGGATACAAACGTATTGTTTTTGAAGGCTACCATCTTACCAAAATCGCCTTCCAGTAACATCTCGAACGCCTTGACCCCAAACAAGGAAGCCAAGACTCTATCAAATGCAGTTGGGGTTCCACCTCGCTGTACATGCCCCAAAATTGTCTCTCTGATTTCTGGATGTACGCCCGCATCTTTCAGTTGTTGTGATAGTTGAAGTGCAACGCCACCCAAGCGGACATGTCTGGAACCTTCGTCACCTTCCCTTGAGACGATAGTTCCTTCTTTAGCCTTTGCTCCTTCCGCAATTACAATGTTTACAAATCCTCTCCCCTCGAAATAACGGGATTCTATTTTTTTGACAAGCTTATTGATATCGTAAGGAATCTCAGGAATCAAGCAAATCTCTGCCCCGCCGGCAATGGCTGTATGCAAGGCTATCCATCCTGCATCTCTTCCCATCACTTCCATTATCATTACCCTGTGATGACTTTCTGCAGTAGTGACCAACTTATCAAAACTATCGGACGCAATTTGCACAGCAGTCTGAAACCCAAAAGTCATGTCAGTAGCCGAAAGGTCATTATCGATGGTTTTGGGAACTCCAATGATTGGCAATCCATGGTCGAAAAATGCTTTGGATATTTTCTGTGAACCATCTCCTCCGATATTGATTACTGCATCGAAGCCCAATTCTTTGATTCGGTCTACGTAATCTTTGGTCTTGTCTACAAAAGTCACATTTCCATTTTCATCCTTAACAGGATAATGCAAAGGGTCAGATTTGTTGGTGGTTTTCAAAATAGTTCCTCCCCTCACATGGATGCCGGCAGTTTTTTTGCTGGTCAGTTTTATTATTCTTAAAGGATCCGTAAAAAGCCCATTGAATGCCTCCATACTGCCAAACACTTCCCATTCCTTTGTTTTTTTTGCTCTTTTGCAGATTCCTCTGATTACTGCATTTAAACCGGGACAATCTCCCCCACCGGTTGCTATCAAAAGTTTTTTCATAGATTTAAAAGATTTTTTTCTCTACGCAACTTACGAAAATAGTTTTATCTGGCCCTTCTTTATTGTTTCAAAATGTATTGGAAATTTTATTAAGATTGGATGATATAAGGATAGCAGAATGATTTTTAAGGAAATTATTTAAATTCGTTAATAAAAGAGGAAATTGAAAATCTTTAATAATGACTGAAAGTAAAAAAATTGATGCTAAGAAAGTCGTTGATCATTGGATAAAATCTTCTGAGGATGATTTTCATACGATGAAAATCCTATTTGATGCAAAATCATATCATTGGGCTTTGTTTTTAGGTCATATTTCAACTGAAAAATTATTAAAGGCGGCTTTTACAAAGAAATTTGAAAAGCATGCACCATTTACTCATAATCTTTACAGACTAGCAGAATATCTCGAAGTAACAGTGTCAGACGAATATTCGGATTGGTTGGATGTTATCACTACCTTTAACCTAAATGCAAGATATGATGACCATAAAAAAGAATTTTATCGTCTTTGCAATAAAGACTATGCGTTACTTTGGATGGATAGAATAAATGAATTAAGAAAATGGATCAAAGAGATGCTCTAATTATCGTCCAAAAATATGTTGAGGAATTGAATGAAAAATTTGACCTCGTTAAGGTTATATTATTTGGGTCTTATGCAAAAGGAGATTTTCACGATGAGAGTGATATTGATATAGCAGTAGTTTTGAAAGATTACAACAATTTGCCTGACATGCAACTGGAATTAATGAGGTTAAGAAGAAAATTTGACAGCCGAATTGAACCACATCCCTTCAGAGAATTTGATTTCAATATTTCTAATCCCCTAGTATATGAGATATTGAAGCACGGGAAAGAAATCAAAATAACTGTTTCATAAAACCAACTTATTACTTTTCAAATTTAAACAAAAATGCAAACCGATATTAAAATAGCTGTCTTAATCGATGCCGATAACGTCCCTTCCGGACAGGTCAAGGAAATGATGGAAGAAATCGCCAAATATGGCAATCCCACCATCAAGCGTATTTACGGTGATTGGACCAAGCCTCAACTGGTAAAATGGAAAAATGTCTTGTTGGAAAATGCCATCAACCCCATGCAACAATACGGCTACACCTCAGGAAAAAATGCCACTGATTCGGCCATGATCATCGATGCTATGGATATACTTTATTCCGAGAGAGTCAATGGTTTTTGTATCGTTTCTTCGGACAGTGATTTTACAAAATTGGCCACCAGGCTGCGGGAGGCAGGGATGATGGTGATAGGGATGGGAGAAAAGAAAACTCCCGATCCATTTATTGTGGCCTGCGACAAATTCATTTATCTGGAAATTCTTCAAAAACCGGAAGAAGAAGCACCAGACCAAAACAATAAAACGACCCCCTCACCTCAAGTAGATAAAATCAGTCCGAAAGTGATCAGGCTAATTGCTTCCACGATATCGGATTTGGCGGATGATGATGGATGGGCATTTTTAGGGGATGTGGGAAATCTGCTGCAGAAAAAACAGCCCAACTTTGACTCAAGGAATTATGGATTCCAAAAACTTACCCCTTTGATCAAATCCATCAGTGCCTTTGAAATTGAACAGCGGGAAAACCAAAAAGGCAGGTTTAAATTGATTTATGTGAGAAATAAGCCCTGATTTTTTTCTTTTGAGAACCATTTTGCCAATACTGTTTGTTCAGACAAATATGTGAAACCTCATGGACCTTGAATCCATGAACAATTTCAAAACCATGAAAAAAAATAAAAGGGTAGTCGTAGGACTATCAGGCGGAGTAGATTCTTCAGTTGCCGCTTACCTTCTCAAAGAACAAGGCTATGAAGTCATCGGCATGTTTATGAAAAACTGGCACGATGAATCTGTCACCATCTCCAATGAATGCCCATGGATGGAAGACAGTACAGACGCCATGTTGGTTGCAGAAAAGCTGGGGATACCTTTTCAGGCCATAGACCTCAGTGAAGAGTACAGGGAGAGGATCGTCGATTATATGTTCTCAGAATACAAGGCAGGAAGGACGCCCAATCCGGATATTCTATGTAACAGGGAAATCAAATTCGATATTTTTCTCAAAGCCGCCCAAAAACTCAAAGCAGATTTTGTAGCTACAGGTCACTATTGTCAAAAAGGTGAGCTCGAGGTTAATGGTAAAAAAGTTTACAGACTTTTGGCAGGTGCAGATCCCAACAAAGACCAAAGCTATTTCCTTTGTCAATTGGATCAGGAACAATTGTCAAAAGCATTATTTCCTATAGGTCATCTCCAGAAATCAGAGGTCAGAAAAATCGCCAAAGAACAAGACTTGATCACTGCCGATAAAAAAGACAGCCAGGGATTGTGTTTTATCGGAAAAGTAAGGTTGCCTGATTTTCTACAGCAACAGCTACAACCCAAAAAAGGCCCAATTGTAGTAGTTCCTGAAGAGCTGCCCATATATGATTCCAAAAGAATTCCAGCAGGTTTTTCTTTTGAAGACTTTGATTTGGAAACATTGGACAACCTTTGCCTACCAATCAAGTACACGGCTGATCAAGGCAAAAAAATCGCCGATCATAACGGTGCCCATTATTTTACCGTGGGACAAAGAAAAGGTTTGCAGGTAGGCGGAACAGGAAAGCCTTTGTTTGTAATTGCTACAGATACGAAAGAGAATGTCATTTACACAGGATTAGGGGAAGACCATCCCGGACTGAACCGACATGGACTCTTTGTACCCAACAAGGATATTCACTGGATAAGGGAAGACCTCAGACTACAAGTCGGCCAATCTGCAAGGTATCAGTCAAGAATCAGATACCGGCAGCCTTTAACTTGGGCAACTTTGATCATGAAAGAAAACGGACTCTATATCCTATTTGATCAAGCCCAAAAAGGAGTTGCCTCAGGTCAGTTTGTGGCATGGTATGAGGGTGAGGAAAGTATTGGTTCGGGGGTGATTTTTTAAGGGTAGAAGGATGAGGGATGAAGTTAGAGGGTAGATTTTAGAATTTAGATTTTAGATTTAGGTGAATCCCAAATTTAAGGTTCATAGCTTTTGGCATGGATTTTAGAATTGACAAATTACCCAATAGGAAGTACACTCATACCCAAAAAATACCTACTGAAACTGTAAACTGAAACTGCTTACTAAGTCTGGACACTGAAAACTGCTCACTTGAATACTGCCTATTGCAAACTGAGACTGTCTACTGAAATCAACTGATCTGAAAAGGCTGCGGGGTAAAGCAAAGAACAAAAATCACAATGGCCACCCAGCCAATGATTTTTCTATTGCTGTTTAATTCCTTAAAACCATTGACCTCCGGATGCTCTAACCCCATTACTCTACCCAGCAAAAAAGCAAATAAGAGCCAACCGCTATAACCTTGAAGGTTGGGGAATATATATACCAATGTATATTGAGTAGCAGCTAACAGTAAAATAATTGTCCATTTGGTCTGATTTTCCAGACTTGCTTTACGGTAGCAGATGTATAAAAAACCAATATAAAGTGGTATACTGATAATCAACGTATTCAAATCATCAAATGGGTTGAGTATACCCAAACCTGCATAAAATACAAAAGCAGTATAGAAAATCAGAGAGATCTCTTTATGCTTTTTTGGAAACAATCCAAAGACCACATGACCACCATCCAATTGGCCAATAGGCAATAGGTTCAAGGCGGTAAAGAACAAAGCCAGGTATCCTGCAAATAAGTATGGATAATGGATGATCTCAGACATATTGGGCATTTTATCTGGATCCGCGATTATTTTTTCCATGCCATAAAAAAGTAGATTATACCCCATTTCAAGGTTGAGATAACCTTCTTCCTCTGAATGACCCTGAAAGTCAGGGTCTAGATATTCAGGATGAATCTGATAAATATAATCAGCATCAGGCAAGTGGGTAAATCCATATCCCAGGACAAAAAGAGCAATTACAAAACCAGCCAATGGTCCTGCAACGCCAATATCGAAATATTTTTTTCTGCTATTGACAAAGCTTTTCATCCTGATGATGGCACCGAAAGTTCCCAAAGAAGGTGAAATCACCAGCCATCCCGGAATAAAATACGGCAGTGAGGATCTAACTTTATGATGGATAGATGTAAACAAATGTCCAAGCTCATGGATAAGAAGAATTCCGATAAATGGAATGGAAAAATGAAGTGATTTTAGAAAATATTCAAAGGTCAAAGCATTTTCACCCCCTGCAATCAAAGACTTACCAAACAGCCACTCCCCTCCTGCCAAAGTTGCTGTAATTATGGTAGCCAGAAATAATGAACCGTGAATTAGGTATTCTTTTTTAGTGTACATCCGCAAAGAATTGAATCAGCGCTTTTGGGTGCGTAATATGATAAGTCTGTAAACCAACTCTTTTGGCGCCTTCAAGGTTCGCCAAAAGGTCATCAAAAAATAAAACTCTACTGGGTTCTACCTGAATTTCATTGATCACTGCTTCGTAAATCGCTTCATCAGGCTTTGCCAAGCCCATTTCATGGCTTAGAAATACCCTATCAAATAATCCTGAAAGGCCATCAACAGAAGTTTGATCTTTGAGCATTTCATTGAATTTCAAAATATGGATTTCATTTGTATTACTCAGAACTGCTGTTCCAAAATTACGGTTGAGCTTGCTGATAAGATCTATTCTTTCCTGCGGTATATCTCTCAACAAACTATTCCAAATATGATCGATCTGATCATTTGAAAAGCCCTCTTGATATAATTCCCTAACGGCATTTCTAAATTGATCGGAATTTATCATCCCCTTTTCATAATCTTTGTGGAAGGCGGAAGGAAAAAACTCTGAAGTAAGATCATGTTTGTCTACAGGCAGTATTTTTTTCAACTCCTTGATACTGAAATCATAATCTATATCAATGATAACATTGCCGAGATCAAAGATCAAAAAATCAATATTTTGCAATTTTTTCATTTGTAATCAGGTTGTAAAATTAAAACCAAATATGTAACATTGCAGTCCCAAAAGCAAGGCTAATTATATTAAATCGCCTTATTTAAGAGGGCCTATAACTCAGCTGGTTAGAGTATCTGACTCATAATCAGAAAGTCCCTGGTTCGAGCCCAGGTGGGCCCACAAGCCGTTCAGAAATGAACGGCTTTTTTTATGGCATTCTTAATGGCTTTAAAAATTTTGTAAATCAGTGCTTAAATAAAAAGTCAAAATACCCTTTAATCAACCATTCTCAATCATAAGCCCTTCATGGAAAATCTCAATGGTCTCCACAGCTACCTCATTTGTATAAGATTCCAGATCAGAAAATACAATTTTGGTGGGCCAAGCATTTAAAAGAGTCCATACCATAGTTGGGTTACCCTCTTCATCACAAAGCGTTATAAATACATTTTGACGCTCTACGGTATTCATTTTGATCTTATTATACCAATCCCAAAATTTGTTATCCTTGGCAAAAACACCTTTGATTAAAGTCACTGTATTGTTTTTGACGGTTCCGGGCATATTGATAGCCGAAAAAACCGGGCTATTGCCATGCTGGTATTCTAATGGCTGTGCTTTTACTTCCACTCCACTTACCTCTTGGAAATAAACCTCAATTGAACTTCCCAAATTGACTTTGAAGTAAAACTTGGGTAGTGGCCAATTGCTGTCTTGTGCTTCTCCTGCCATAATTTTAATATTTTATAATTTTTGATTATATGAATTTTGAAATGAAAGATGAATTTGAAATCGATCGGCAATTATGATTTTTGCATCTGTTGCTCGAAAGTAACCACGATAAATTCTGCCGGTCTAACAATCGCCAGTTTGACTGAGACCAACATCTTGCCTTCCAAGATATCCAATCCTGTCATAGTCGCTCCCAAACCTACCTGTACGTCGAATGCATCTTCCGGTGAAGAACCTGCCAATGCACCCTGCTTCCATTTTTCAAACAGAAAGTTGACAATCATACTTTTCACTGTGATCCAGGTATTGGCATCATTTGGTTCAAAAACACAAGGCCGGAGAGCCAATTTGATGGATTGCTCCAACATGATCATTGTTCTTCGGATATTAACATATCGCCAATCCAAACTATTGCCGTCCAAAGTTCTACCTCCCCAAACCAATGTACCAACTCCTGGAAATGTCCTGATGGCATTGATGGATTTTCCGGAAACAGCATTGACATTTAGATCTTCCTGCTGATCATGGGTGATATTAACTGATGGTTTGACCACCGAATTCAGGGAAACATTTGCAGGTGATTTCCATACCCCTCTACTATTATCTACCATGGTATAGATTCCGGCCATGGCAGGTGCAGTAGGCATTAAATTCATAATAGCCCTGATTTCCTCCAAGATAGTCGAATAGGTAGGGCTTGTAGCCACTAAGCCTAAATGATGATTATTTTCTTTGTTTTTTATATAAGATTTTAGTGTCGCATCATCAATATCTGTCAGATTAGGCTGCTCTTTCTGTAGTGCCGCTTTGAACTCATCGTCGGTTTTTGGAAAGGATGCTATAAGTGATTTAGCTCTTTCTTCGGGCAGAAGAGTTGACAAATTCAATTTGGGATCGATGTTTTTAAATGTAACCTCCCCTTTTTGAACCACACTTGTTTCAAGCCAAGGATAGTAAGTAGCAGCATAATTCAAATAGGCAGAACCGATCTTTTCTCTAAAAACTGTTATGATATCTTCACCTTCATCCCTACTCATATAACCATCAAAGAGGTCGAAAATACCTACCCTGCTTTGCATTTTGTAACAATGGGCCAATACCTGTTTGTAAACCTCATAACAATCTTCGCCTAACAAAACTGCCTCCGGAATCACTATCATAGTCGGTTCCTGTTCCTTGACCAAAGCCAATAAACCTCCTTCAATAAGCTTCCCGTTTGCGTCTTTACTTTGACCTAAAAGCTGATCTTTATCAATTTTCAAAGATGGCTTTCCTTTGTAGGTATCTACAGCAACGACATAACAGGTACCACCACCATTGGCAAAGAACAATCTGATACTGTTGTAAAAAAGCAAATTGTTGTCATCTGCATATTTGATGGACTTTTCAGTATCCCCAATTGTCACTTTGGCCCTGTCACCATCCTGTGGGTCGGTGAGATTGAAAATAGGAGAAAATGCTCCTCCAAAGAGTTCCAAATATTCGGCAAACGATGTAATCCTGGTCGGTTTATTAACCAAGGATTTTCCGTTTCTGGAAGCCTTTTCTGTATACCCGATAAATGCGGGAATAGCAGTAGCAACTTCAACAACGGATCCGGGAAAGGCACTTTTTTTTTCAGTGTAAACACCTGGTTTCCTTAAGTTATGGGTCATTATTGTATCGTTTACCTGAAAATGAATAAGTGTTTTACTTGGCTTTCTCCAAATAAAAAATGAAGTAATATTAAAGTTAAATAATCTGATTCAAAGCTGTTTAAAAATTTAAAAAAAAAACCACATCTCTGTGAGCTTTCATTCGTCGGAGTGACTGTCCCGATAGCTATCGAGGATCGAAACTTCATGACGGTAGTCAGGCCAGCGACCTTCCCGACCCAAGTCGGGACACGCTACCAAGCTGCGCCATATCAATAAAAAAGCCCACATCTCTGTGAGCTTTTTATCTGTCGGAGTGACTGGATTCGAACCAGCGACCCCTTGCACCCCATGCAAGTACGCTACCAGGCTGCGCTACACCCCGAATCGGTTTCGAAATTAGTATTTTCATTTAATAATTTGAAATCAGTTACGGATTTATTGCATGCTACTTTTTGAAATAGACAATAACTCTTTGAAGATAAGACAATTTGATTTTGGCAAAAACAATTAAAATCAATCCAAAAAATGACTTTCATCAGGATTTGAAGGGACTATACTCACTAGCTTAGCAATACTAAAACTAATCAAAGTAGCCATGAAAAAGCGAGAACCAGTTAAAGATGTTATGACTTCAAATGTCTTTACCGTTCAGGAGAACGAGAAATTGGCCCAAGTCATTGAATTGTTCAGAAAACATAAAATAAGACATCTCCCAGTACTTTCCGGAAAGAAAATAACCGGTATGATCAGCAGGACAGATATAAACAGACTTACATTTGGTGCATTATTTGAAAATCAAGATGGCGCGGACGAAGCTGTTTTGGAAATCCTCAGCATTCCCCAGGTAATGACGTCTAAACCTAAAGTGGTTTCGGTTACAGACTCTGTAAAAGATGTCGCTGAAATCTTCGCCAACGAAGAGTTTCATGCACTCCCTGTGGTGGAAGGAGAAGAATTGAAAGGAATTGTTACCACTACTGATATCATCAGGTATTTGCTTCAGCAGTATTGAATATCTCTTGTGCTTCTCAGTAAAATGCTGAAGAAATAACGAGTGTTTTACGCACTTCTTTACAACAGTTTTTGCACATCACAGCAGCAGGATTCAGTAGCTTCGCATGCCTATATGCTTCCATGGAATTATTGAATGGACCTAAATAATCTCTCTCCAAAATATTGGGGATATTTGGACACTCACGGTCATGAATTTCGAACTGACCATCATTATTGTTTTTCGTAGCGAGATAAAAGAATTTCATCAAATTAAGGGTTTTTTATAATCAAATCTATAAAAGAGTTTGATAAAAAAAAGCCCTTATTCGCTTTATTTTAATGTTTTTATAAGAAAAATGAAATATTTTTTTCAGGAAATAACCATCGATTTAACCGCCACCTTTCTTCATTTCTGACCTTCGCATAGGCATCGAATCAACAGTTCTAAAAATAAAATCCCAATCCAGATCCCCCTCTTTTTTGACTTTCACACCACCATCCAAACCAATCAAAACCCAACAATTTTTGGTGTACCCCATTCGGTATTTTGATGTGACTGAATTTTTATGTTCTGCAGAAAAAGTAAAATCAGAATTAGATAAAACCTCATCTTCATTAAAAATAAAATAGATAAGTTTTCTGTCCTGAAGTTCCTCCTTCAAAAAATCAAAATCCAGGTTTTCATTTTTAGAAGAATCAGGAAAAAACAAAACTACTCTGTTTTTCCATTTTAGGTTATCTAAAGTAATCTCGTCCCCAAATGAATTGGAAAATATTGCAAGTAAAATAAAATAAAAGAAAGCCATATCGATTTAACAACCAAAGCTAAAATTATGTTCTTTTGACTTTAAATCAAATTCCACTTCCCCTCCTAAGTTCAATTACCGTGATTTCCGGCCAAATCCCTACCCTTCCAGAAAATGCATGAAATCCAAAGCCTCTGTTTACATACAAGTACCTTTCAGACTCTTGAGCGAGTCCAGCCCAGTTTGGGTAACGATATTGAACAGGACTCCATTTCAGAATTGGCGTCTCTATTCCAAACTGCATGCCATGAGTATGCCCGGACAAAGTCAAATGTACCTTATTTGAATGCTTTTTGATCTCTGCATCCCAATGGGAGGGATCATGTGAAAGTAGGATTTTGAAATCATCAGCATTGGTCCCTTCAAGCGCTTTTTCAAGATCACCTTTAGACTTAAATCCAATACCCCAGTTTTCAACTCCCAATATTTTTAGCTTTTGCCCATCTTTTTCAATGGTGACATTTTCGTCTAAAAGTAATCTGTAACCTAATCTCTCATGCTGTGCTTTCAATTTTCTGAAATTCTCCTGTTTGGCTTCCTTGCTAGGCCAACTCACATAATCGCCATAATCATGATTTCCCAATATCGAAAATTGACCATAAGGAGCTTTAATCTCTCCAAACTGTACTAAAAAGGGTTCTATTTCCTCCGCTTTGTGGTTCACCAAATCTCCGGTAAATACAAAGAGGTCTGAATGCTGTGATTTGGCAAGTTCTATCCCTTTTTGGACAGCTAAAGCATTTTTAAAACTACCCGAATGAATATCTGAAATCTGTGTGATTGTAAAACCATCAAAGGCTTCGGGTAAGTCTTCAAAATAGATAACCTCTTTATGCACCTTGAAATTATGCTTGCCGAAATTTATGCCATAGACGAAACTAAAGAAAGGAATTGCTGCCACAACAATTGCCAATATGCTTACCCAACTGCTACGCGTTGGAAAAGTAAAATCCTTGGCACCACTGAGAACGTAACCAATTCCCGCCTGAAAATTTCTGACAATATCTTCACCAAATAAAAAAACGACACACACCAGTTGGGTGACCACTACGGTCAAAAACACATTGAGCATTGATTGTGTTGAAGAATTGATTTCTCCCTCAACAAAAATTTTCAAAAAGGTGACAATTACCCAAATGGTTATACTTCCAAATAATATCCAATAACCAATATGGATTACCTGCCTTACTCGATCAGCTTCTATGGCTGTGGTTAGCGTTTTTACTGCCTGAAAAACATACCAATTAAGGAATGTTGAGAAAAGAAGTACAGCTGTCAAGAAAATAACTGCTCCGAATTGATTCATGGTAATGGTTTTAACTTAGCAGGTATACACTTATTGTTTGGAAAAAGTTTGCAATATTTTTATTTGGATCAGAATAAAAATGAATTTTCAAAAACAAATGCATTTCTAGATGTAGGACTCATCATTTTTAAAAGTCGTTTGATATCGGAAGATGGATGTAAAAAACCTGATAGGTTATTTTTTATAATCCAAAATATTTTACGCTCATTCAATCTCATTTATCCAAACCTCAGAAGTAAAGCTCGAAGGGGCTAATCCACCATAAGTCCCTGAAATCGGCAAGGTATGAGAAGGATGAAAACTATTGGCCAATGGGATGTAATGATGGTCGGTAAAAAGACCCAAACTTGGATCTAATCCTACCCAACCCGCACCGGGAAGGTATACTTCTATCCATCCATGAAGCTCATGACCGGCATCGACTTCTGGATTAAAAGCATAGCCACTCACAAACCTTGTAGCCATCCCCAAATTCCTTAACATCACCATCAGCATCCAAGACAAATCCCTACAAGATCCTTCTTTACTTGAAAATGTCTCCATAGGGGTTAAAAGACCTGGTTCGTAGCGCAATCCATGAGACCAATTGTTGTGAATTTCATCCAAAAGACTGACCAAAAAGGAAACAAGGTCCGCTGATTGCCCCATAATTGACAGGCCGAAAGCTTTTAATTCAGGTTCATTCTCGGCATTTTGATAAATTTTCAAAAACTCTCCCGTGTTTCCGTGATATTCGAAATTATTAAATGGATACGGGATATTTGGAGAAAGTATAAAAGTGAATGGATTAAAGTCAAATGTTTCAATTTCCAAATCAACATCGACTTCCAATATATCGGTTTCAATATTAAACCACACTTGAAAAAATGGGTTTCCCTCCGCATTTATCCTTTGGTTTCTACCCATTGGTTCCGGAAAAATCTTCCATTCAGCTTTTTTGATTTGGAAATAGGTCCTTTGCTGAGGAATCAAAAATAGCTGATGGGGATTGAGTGGAACTTTCTCCCCATATTGATACTTGGTCTGATGTTGGATACGAAGTCTCATGAGCTTCCGTTGGAAAATACATTCATTTCTTCTTCTTGTTCAAAAGCCCTTTTTAATATTTCTGCCGGCAGTTCCTGTATGGCTGATTTGAGTCTGCCATTCCAAAAAACAGAAATATGTTCTAACTCTTTTTTTTCAAATCGCTTTTCTATAGTATGGTAGCTATTATTTTCGAGGATGACAGTATCCAAAGGAAAATCCACATCATTGGCGGATATCAAGGTAGCATCAAAAGCCAAAAAAGCACATTTCAACGCGTAATCAAGAGAGTCCTCATAGCTTAACGAACGGCGTAAAACAGGATTTCCTGCACCGGTATTCCCTATGATAACAAAAGGCGTTCCTTTTCTGATTTCAATCCAATTTCCCTGCGGATACAAAAGATACAATTTGGGTTCTTTGTCATCTTCCAATTGTCCTCCAATGACGGAAAACAAGTTGAATGATAATCCCGATTCCTCCAAATATTCCTTATCCTCTTTGGCCACACGCTTGACCTGATTGCCAAATTCATTGACTGCCTTGTAAAGCTTATTGAAATTGTGATCCTGTTCTTCGATCACTTCTGTAAAATATGTAATGGCTTTGTCCCTTACAGATCGTAACCCAGATGTCATAATGAAAAAAGAATGCTTTTCACGATTTACTGTATATACTTTTTTGGAAGTTGTAGTTTCATTTCCCGATGTAATTCTGGTGTCTGAAAGGCCTATCAGGCCATGTTTGGTTTTGATTCCTAAGCAAAAGGTCATTCTTGTATACTATGTTGGCTGGTAAAGTTATCCTTTATTTGAAAGAAGTTCGCATCTATTTTATTTGATATTCTATTTATTTTTACCTGAAGGTCATCGATATATTCATGAAGTCCATCATGGATGATTTCGTTGACATCTGCAAATTCGAGTTTGGATCTCAAAGCTCCGATTTCATTTTCAGCACTATTTCTTACTCCTCCATTTAATCCCCCGGTAATTTTATTGAGGCAGTTTTCAGCTTCAATCAGACAAAAGAAGACAGATCTTGGAAAATATTTATTCAAGAGCAGCAAACTGATCACTTTGTCCGGTTCAATGGTTCCATACAATCTTCTATAAGTATTAAAGGCGGTAACGGACTTCAGCAAAGCTGTCCAATGTAAAAAGTCTAGAGGGGTGCCTACCATATTGGGAGAAGGTAACAACATGTGGTATTTTACATCCAATATTCTACTGGTTTTATCAGCACGCTCAAGGTAAAGCCCCAACTGTCTGAAATACCATCCCTCTGTCCTTGCCACAGTACTTTCGGATAGTCCATAAAGCAATAAGATTTGGTTTTTCACACTTTCAAAGAAAACCCTTGGATCTTCCCTGTTCCAGTCTTTCTTTCCTGCACGTTTCTGAACAAAATGATACAACTCATTGAGTTTTTCCCATGTTTCTTTCGTGAGATTTTCTCTGATAACCCTGGCATTTTCCCTTGCAAAGGAAATAGATGAAATAATTGAATTGGGATTATCCGTATCAAAAGTCAAAAAATATATCACTTCCTTACGATCAAAACCTTTATGTTTTGAGGTGTATAATTGACCATCTCCTGTGGCAAACACCAGAGGTTCCCATTGTTCCTTAAGATCAGGAGGAAGGTCCAGCATCAGGTTAAAATTTACATCAATGAACCTGGCATAATTTTCGGCCCTTTCAAGGTACCGACCAAGCCAATATATGGAATTTGCAACTCTACTTAGCATTTTTGATTTAAGATTTTAGACATGATATATGAGACATGAGACGTGAGAATTATCTCCCGCAAGGTTGGTTTGTGAATTCCAGAATTAAGGACAAAAACCTAAATGATTTTTAAGACTCTGTGGTACATAGTACTTGGTACATTGTACTTGGTACATTGTACTTTGTACTTCCAACTTACTTATACAACACCCAAGTATCCTTACTTCCCCCACCTTGTGAACTATTGACTACGAGTGAACCTTTGGTCAAGGCTACTCTAGTGAGTGCACCGGGAATGACTTCAATTTCTTCACCATAAAGGATGTATGGTCTTAAGTCCACATGCCGGCCTTGAAGGCCTTCATCTGTCAATGTTGGCACGGTAGAAAGAGATAAGGTAGGTTGTGCTATATAATTGGTCGGATTGTCTTTGATCAACCTGCGGAATTTGTCATGTTCTTCTTTGGAAGCTTTTGGACCTATCAGCATACCATAACCTCCCGCCGCATTTGTTTCTTTTACAACCAACTGTTCAATATTTTCCAGCACATAATTTCTATCCTTTTCTTCCCTGCACAAGTATGTGGGCACGTTGTTCAGAATAGGTTCTTCATCCAAATAGTATTTGATGATTCTAGGGACATAAGCATATACTGCTTTGTCATCAGCCACTCCTGTTCCGGGGGCATTTGCCATGGCAATATTTCCAGCCTTATACGCCTCAAACAAACCGGGAATCCCCAACATTGATTTGGGATTGAAGGCCAAAGGGTCCAAAAATGTATCGTCAATTCTCCTGTATAATACATCTATCTGTTCAAGTCCCTTGGTAGTCTGCATATAGACCTTATTATTTTTGGTGATTAAATCAACTCCTGAGACCAGTTCCACTCCCATTTGAAGAGCCAGATAAGAGTGCTCAAAATATGCTGAATTGTAAATCCCGGGAGTTAAAACGCCAACAACCGGATTGGTCTTATTGGATAAAAACTGGAGCATTTTCAGCAATTTGGCAGGATAATCAGATACTGGCATCACCCCCAATTGATTGAATAAATCAGGATAGGCTCTTTTGATGATTTCCCTGCTTTCCAGCATATAAGATACCCCTGAAGGACAACGGAGGTTATCTTCCAAGATATAATATTCACCGTTTTTGTCCCTGACCAAATCAGTACCTGTAATATGGCACCAAATGCCTTTAGGAGGTGTCAACCCAATGCAGGGTTCTAGGTAATCCTTTGAATTTAATATAAGGTCCTCCGGAACGACCTTGTCCTTAAGAATTTTTCTATCATTATAAATATCCTGTAGAAATAGGTTTAAGGCATGTATCCTTTGTTTTAAACCCGCTTCCAATTTTGCCCATTCTTTATTTGGGATAATTCTAGGTACAATATCCAAATGCAAAATCTTCTCGGTTCCCTGATTGTCATGATAAACATTAAAGGTCATACCCATTGCCACTTGGGTTTTATTTGCGGAAAACTGCAAATGTGACATTCTTTTTGAAGATGTTTTGCCCAGAATATTCAAAAAATCTTGATAATGCGTTCTGCATTTACCCTCCTCTGCAAACATTTCATCATAATTCTGCCCAATCTGGTATTGATTAGTATCCATAAGCTCAATTTTTTTAAAATTAAAAATGATTATGTTGAATATAGTATTTTTAAAAGTCAAACAAAAAAATCCACCTATAATATATTGATATAAAAAAAGCTTTGGGTCCATTTAATCCCAAAGCTTTTCATCAAAGTGTTCACCAATCAGGAAATTGTCGAACCGTTACCCGTATGTTCATTCGGCTGCAAAAGCCTAAGCCTGCCATCCCTATCTTCCGCCATCAAAATCATCCCTTCAGAATCCACACCCATCATCTTCCTTGGCGCAAGATTGATCAACATGGTCACTTGTTTCCCAATCAAATCCTCAGGCTTGAAATGTTCTGCTACTCCGCTCAAAACGGTTTTCACACCCAAGCCTGTTTCCACCGTTAGCCGCAAAAGTTTTTTGGATTTGGGCATAGGTTCGGCACTGAGCACTTTCACCACACGCATATCCAGCTTTGCAAAATCGTCATAAGTGATCATGTCCTTCATCGGGGCAGCTACAGCATTGGCCAGCTCATTCTGTTTTTTGGACTCCATTAATTTATTGACCTGAGCCTCTACGACATGGTCTTCTATTTTATCAAAAAGAAGTGCTGCAGGATTGATGCTTATTCCGGTTTCCAAAATATCACTATTTCCAGCATCTTTCCATCCCAAACCTTCCATATTGAACATACCATATATTTTGGCAGCTGTAAACGGTAAAAAAGGCTCCGCGACAATCGCGAGATTAGCAGCGATATTCAGCGCAATATTCAGGATAGTCCCTGTCCTGCCTTTGTCATCTTTGATGGTTTTCCAGGGTTCAGTATCTGCAAGGTACTTATTTCCCAATCTGGCAAAATCCATCACGTATGAAAGTGCTTCCCGAAATCTATACCGCTCGATAGAGGCTGCGATCTTATCAGGAAAAGCTTTCAGAGTTTCAATAGCATCTTTATCAATATCATTCAAGGCACCCAGTTGAGGCACTTTACCATCGAAAAACTTATGAGTAAGTACTACAGCCCTGTTTACAAAATTCCCAAAGATGGCTACGAGCTCCGAGTTATTTCTCGATTGATAATCTTTCCATGTAAAATCATTGTCTTTTGTTTCAGGTGCATTTGCTGTGAGGACATATCTTAATACATCCTGCTTATCAGGAAACTCCTCCAAATATTCATGAAGCCATACAGCCCAATTCCTTGAGGTAGAGATTTTATCCCCCTCAAGATTTAAAAACTCATTGGCAGGTACATTATCCGGTAAAATAAACTCTCCATGGGTTTTTAGGATAGCAGGGAAAATAATGCAATGAAATACAATATTATCTTTTCCGATGAAATGAACCAGTTTGGTGTCTTTTGATTTCCAATAAGGTTCCCAATCAATGCCTTTTTCAGCTGCCCATTCTTTTGTTGAGGAGATATAGCCTATTGGGGCATCAAACCAGACATATAGCACTTTACCTTCTGCCCCTTCCACGGGTACAGGAATCCCCCAATCCATATCCCTTGTCATGGATCTTGCCTGTAAGCCATCTCCTGCTTCCAACCAAGAACGACATTGTCCAAGCACATTATTTTTCCAGTCATTTTGATGCTCAACCAAAATCCAGTTTTTCAAAAAATCTGTGTATCGGGCAAGATCCAAAAACCAATGTTTGGTTTCCTTCAGGACAGGTGTATTGCCACTGAGCTTGGATTTTGGATTGATCAAATCTGTTGGGCTCAAGGAAGAACCGCATTTTTCACATTGATCGCCATAAGCATTTTCATTCCCACATTTGGGACAGGTACCCTCAATATACCGATCAGCCAAAAATTGTCCCGCCTCTTCATCAAAATACTGTTCAGTGGACTGTTCTAAAAACTCTCCTTTTTCAAAAAGATTTCTGAACAATCCTGAAGCTGTTTCATGATGCACTTTGGAAGAAGTCCTCGAATAATGGTTGAAACTGATGCCAAAATCGACAAAACTTTTTTTCATCTGTTCATGATACCTGTTTACCACTTCTTGAGGAGTAATACCTTCCTTTTTTGCTTTGATGGTAATGGCTACTCCGTGTTCATCAGAACCACATACATAGGCCACTTCTTTTCCGAGTGATCTCAAGTAACGGACATAGATATCAGATGGAATGTAACATCCGGCTAAATGTCCTATATGTAAAGGCCCATTGGCATAAGGTAAAGCGGCGGTAATGGTATATCTGTTAAACTTGCTGTTTTCCATAGGACGCAAATATAGAAATTAGATTGAATGGGTGATTTGAAATAAATGTCAAATTTGCCGGAGTTCCTTCTGGGCCTCTTCTGTAAGTATTCCTGAATAAATGATTTGAATGGCCTGATCATAAATCTGGGCAGGACTTAGATTAAAACTCGCTATCATTTCATCCGGAAACTGGCTTAAAAATTTTTGATCAATCAAGTTCTGTATAGCTGAAGTATAGACAAAGACCACAAAGGCGATATTGGTGTTGGGCTGCACATATCCTTTTTTGATACCTTCCTGTATGAGTTTCTGAAATCTTAAGTAACCGGATTCTCTGATATATCCCAACAGTTCTTTCCAGGTTTCGGGTGCAAATTCCCTAAGCTCCTCCAATATTTTTGGATTGATTGGCGCGATATCCTTGGCCACATTGGCCAGAAGTGATTTCAGCTTTACCGTGTATGGAATCAATTCGTTATCTAAAAGAGTATTGACTTTGATTGAAAGTTTTGTTTTTAGCATATCAAACGCTGCTGCAAGAAGCTCTAATTTCCCGGGAAAATATTTGTATAAGGTTTTTTTGCTGATGCCTAGTTTTTGGGAAATTTCGTCCATAGTGGTATTTCTATAACCTTTTTCAATAAAAAAATTGTAGGCTACTTGCAGAATTTCGGTTTCCATTTCAGACTTCTTGCTCATCGTACAGATTATCATTACAAATATAGGGATTCCCTATCACTTAAACCCAATTACATAAAAACTGAAGCTACACGAAGTATTGCTTTGAGATTCTACCTACAAAAGTTAATTTTGGTCACCGTTCAATTATTTTTCCAAACAATATATGATGACACCGATAGAGGCTCAGGTAAGAATTGCTGAACTCAGTAAACTGATCAATTACCACAACTACCTGTATTATCAAGAGGATAGAACTGAAATATCAGATTTTGAGTTTGACAAACTTTTAGAAGAGCTCATGCTATTGGAAAAACAATTCCCCGAATACCTTGAGCCCGATAGCCCAAGTCAAAGAGTGGGGGGAACTATCACCAAAGAATTTGAGACTGCTGAGCACCAATCTCGAATGCTTTCATTGGGAAATACCTATTCAGAAGAAGAATTAGTGGCTTTTGATGAAAGGGTGGCAAAAGGACTTGGCCATCGAAATTATGAATATTTCTGTGAGCTGAAATTTGATGGTGTGGCCATTTCATTGGTATATGAGAAAGGTAAATTGATAAGGGCTGTCACACGTGGTGACGGTACAAGAGGTGATGTGGTGACTGAAAATATAAAAACGATCAGGAATATCCCTATGAGTATTCATGGGAAAGACATACCCGAAAAATTCGAGGTCAGGGGTGAAATATTTCTTCCTTTAAGAGAATTCAATAAAATCAATCAAGAAAGAGAGGCTAATGGAGATCCCCTACTCGCTAATCCTAGGAATGCCGCATCAGGAACAGTGAAAATGCAAGACAGTAGCATTGTAGCTAAAAGAAGGCTTAACTGTTACTTCTACCAACTTTCGGCAGATGAACTGACTGTAAACCGTCATGATGATGCCATACATTTGCTGGAAAAGTGGGGATTCAATGTCTCTCCAACCTATGCCAAATGTGATAACATCAGCAACGTCCTTGCATACATCGAAGATTGGAAAGAAAAAAGGTTTGAATTGCCTTTAGATACTGATGGGGTAGTTTTGAAAATCAATGGGTATGACCAAAGAGAGGAACTTGGTTTTACAGCAAAAATCCCTAAATGGGCAATTGCCTATAAATACAAAGCTGAAAGTGCCGAAAGCCAACTCTTGTCAATCACCTATCAGGTAGGACGAACCGGCGCCATTACACCTGTGGCAAATCTATCCCCTGTTCACTTGGCAGGTACAACCGTCAAAAGAGCATCTCTTCACAATGCCAATGAAATCGAAAGATTGGGCTTACATGAAGGAGATTATGTCTTTGTGGAAAAAGGCGGTGAAATCATCCCAAAAATTACTGCTGTATCGATTGTCAAAAGGAAACAGGGTGCCAAACCCATAGAATACATTGACCATTGCCCAGAATGCAGCACACCTTTGGAAAGAAAAGAAGGGGAAGCAAAGCATTTTTGTCCAAATACAGCCAATTGTCCGCCACAGATTTTGGGAAGAATTGAGCATTTTGTGCATAAAAGAGCTATGGATATAGATTCCTTAGGCACTGAAAGAATAAGGACACTGATCGATCAGGGGTATATTGCAAACCCAGCTGACATTTATGACCTTGAGGAAATCCAAGATCAATTGTTGGGACTTGAAATGAGTCAGGATCAATATGAAAAAACAGATGACGGAATCCTCTATATATCTCTGACCAAAGCATTTTTTGCTTTGACAGAAGGAATATCCCTTACAGCCATACAGAGATTTTCTGATGGGCAGTTGGAAATTCCTCTTGCCGAGGTATTGGAAAACTTCAAGTCTTTTATCAGGACCTCAAATAAAAAAGTCGCACAGAATATTGCAACCATCGTTAAACTAGAAGAGATACTGGAAAATTCAGACATTCCTAAATTGGAAGATTACCTACCTGTTTCAGTTGTTTTATACCTTTTGGTAGGAACTCAGGCAAGTTTGGGAGAATTAAAAGCTGCTGCTCGCCATGAAGGGACTGTCCATGCAATTTTATTGAAAATGGCACTCAATCTGACCAAAGAACAGGAAGAAAAGGTGAAAAAACTGAAAGCCAATACATTTCAGGAAGGTGTTATTTCAAATATGATTGATGGTATTCATGCTTCCAAATCCCAGTCTTTTGAAAAAGTGCTTTTTGCACTAGGAATCAGAAACATAGGCGAAAATACAGCACAAATTCTGGCCAAGCACTTCAAAAACATAGATAATCTTTCAAATGCAGGACCTGATGATTTACTTGCAGTCAATGGCGTAGGTGAAACCTTGGTCAATAGTATTCAAGATTATTTTTCTGAGAAAGCAAATTTGGTCATCATTCAGAGATTAAGGGAAAAAGGATTAAACTTCGAAAGTTCAGAAGTTGAGAAAGAATTACTTGGAGATAGTCTACAAGGAATGAAAATATTGGCATCAGGAAAACTGAACCATTTCAAGCGAGATGAAATAATTGATTTTATTGAAGCAAATGGAGGTCAATATATAAAGTCGGTTTCAAAAGCGTTGGATTTTATCATTGAAGGTGAAGAAATGGGACCAAGCAAAAAAGAAAAAGCTCAAAAGCTAGGTGTAAAAATGATCACAGAAGAAGAATTTCTAAGTATGGTCGGTAAAACCATAGAGACATGAAATTCATCAAAAATATTTTTGTAAACTATCAGCTCAAAAGATCCTTAAAAAGGAAAAAGGACTATGATGTCAAAGTTCCTGCTAATCCAAAATGCATTGGAATACTTGCTCAAAATGCAGATGAATTCAAAGAAACGAAAGAGTTTGTCAGAGACCTTTGGGGATATCAGGTAAGAATGGTAGGGTGGTTTTACGATGAACAAAATCCTGAAAATGAATCTATTTCTCCTAAGCATTTTTCTTTATCAGGACTTCCGGGAGACTATTGTAATGGATTTTTGGATGAAAAGTTGGATTTTATATTGGTGCCTTCTTCATCCCTTAACCCATATTTGCTTTATTTGCTGCTCAATAACAAGAGCAGGTTTAAGATGGGCTTTCTTTCAGATGAAAACAAAATCTATCTTGACTTTATGATCAAAAAGGAAGGCGATGATTTGAATGAAAACTTAATCAAGTTGTTCGCTTATTTTGAAAAACTAAAACAAGCATGTTGAAACTACACGGAACTGGAGTTGCGTTGATTACTCCTTTCAATGACAATAGCAGTATTGATTTTCCTGGATTGGAAAAATTGATTGAACACGTCATCCATGGTGGCGTGGATTATTTGGTGGTAGCAGGGACTACTGCTGAAAGTGCCACTTTATCCAAAACAGAGAAGAAAGAAGTTTTGGAGGCTTGTATCAAATACAATGCAGGAAGATTGCCAATTGTGTATGGGTTAGGAGGTAACAACACACAGGCCATACTTGATGAAATTGAAGAAACTGATTTTTCTCAAATTGATGCTGTCCTTTCGGTTAGCCCTTATTACAACAAACCAACTCAAGCCGGAATTATAGCACATTATTCACTCATCGCAGATCATAGTCCTGTTCCAGTCATTCTGTATAATGTACCTGGGAGAACAATGTCTAATGTTTCTTTTCAGACCACAATACAACTTGCCCAACATCCCAATATCATTGGAATGAAGGAAGCTAGTGGGGACCTTTCTCAATGCATGAGGATTGCAGCGAGAATGCCGGAGGATTTCCTGCTGATCTCCGGAGATGATATTTTGACACCATCCATGAGAGTCATTGGTGGACAGGGTGTAATTTCGGTTTTAGCCAATGCCTATCCGGAAATCTTTAAAACCATTTGCCATGGAAACCTTGATGAATCAAAAAAAGCTGCATTTAGACTTTTGGACATCAATCCTTTGATGTATGAAGAAAGTAATCCTGTAGGCCTGAAATTTCTGATGAAAGAATTGGGGATTTGTGGTCATACAGTAAGATTACCCCTATTGCCTGCTTCTGAAAGTTTAAAGGAAAGAATCAAAAATTTAAAGTTATAATGGAAACCCTTCCAAAAAAAAACTGGTCGAATCAAACCAATCAAGGGTAATCGATAAAAGTACCAATCTTGCGCCTTCTGCCTACCGGCAGGCAGGCGTCTTCCGTCTTCCCCCATGCAATCAGCCATCTCGCTTCTAGAACTTAACCAATTGGTCAAAATGACATTGGATACCCAATTGGAACCAACTTATTGGGTGGTAGCTGAAATAGGTGAACTCAAGCAAGCAGGCCAGGGACATGCTTATTTGGATCTGGTCGAAAAACAAGGAAATACCATTTTGGCAAAAATGAGGGCCAATATTTGGTCTTACTCTTATCGCAGCATTTCAGGAAAGTTTCAGGCAGTAACGGGACAAAGTCTTAAATCCGGAATGAAAGTTCTGGCGCAGGTAACGGTGACTTTTCATGAAATATACAGCATCAGTCTGAATATCAAGGATATTGATCCTAATTTTACATTAGGAGAAAGGGCGAAGATAAGACAGGAGGTAATTGAAAGGTTGGGGCGTGAAGGGATGATGGACTTGAACAAAAGACTTTTGCTTCCTGCTGTTCCCCAGTCGATTGCCGTTATCAGTTCTGCCTCTGCAGCCGGTTATGGTGATTTTACAAATCAACTTTTAAACAACCGCTTTGGGTATCAGGTCAATACCAAACTATATCAAGCCACCTTGCAGGGTTCTGAGGCAGTGTCCACAATGCTCAATGCATTCAAAAATATTTTTGCCGATCATCCAAAAGAAAAGTTTGATGCCATTGTACTTATCCGTGGTGGAGGTGCCCAATTGGATTTGGACTGTTTTGATGATTATGCTTTGGCCCTTGCAATCGCAAAAAGTCAAATTCCGGTCATTACGGGTATAGGTCATGAAAGAGATGAGACCATTGCTGACATGGTAGCCCATACCAAAATGAAAACCCCTACTGCTGTTGCCGAATTCATCTTGTCAGGGTTCAGGGAATTTGAGGAAAAATTACATGATTTATTAAAAGTCCTGAATCGGAACAGTGCGCAGCAGTTGAATTGGGAAGACAGGAAATTACTGGATCTGGAAAACCGTCTAAAAAGTCAGACTAAAAACATGATAAACAGGGAGTATGATAAGTTGTCAGGAAAAATACGCCAAATCAGACTTTCTTCAGGTGGACTCCAAAAACTGGAACAGATCAAAGTTGCCAACCTGAACCATAGTCTTCAAAAAACTTGGAAAACATTTATGGATAATGAATCCAGAAAACTTGGTCAATTTGAAAAAGACATCCTTAAATCAGACCCGAATACATTTTTTCAAAAAGGATATACACGGACTGAAATCAATGGATTACCCGTTCACAAGCTTGAACCTAAACCAGGACAGGAAATCCGCACCTATCTTAAGAATAAAACTATAACAAGTACCATCAACGAAATTGAAGAACATGGAAAATAAAACAATCGGATACGACAAAGCTGTTGCTAGAATTGAAGAAATTGTAAATCTTTTGGAAAATGGAGAAAAGGGAATGGATGAGCTTTCGGACTTGGTCAAGGAAGCTACTACCCTGGTCAAATTTTGTAAAAATAAATTAAGAACAACCGAAAGCGAGATCTCCAAAGCTTTGGAGGACAATGAGGAAAACCATTGATATTTGGAATATTTTTCTAATTTTAACCATCTATCTCTAAGTTCAAACCAAGGATTGGCAGGTGTTGCATTTTTGGTTTGATGTACTACAATTTTCCGTAAAAATGAAATTTCCAACTTCACCCCCGCTGTTCATCCTCCTATGGATCGGTATGTTTTTTTCTTCATTTTGTACAGCTCAAAGCTTCTATCGTGATGGGAATTTGAGGACTAATTCGATTTTTATCGGAGTCGGTCCTTCCTTCATGTATGCGGACAATGGGGGCATTTTTAACGAGAGTAATTTCAATTGGAATCCTGCCATATCATTAGGTTTCAATAAAAAAGTGCATAACAGGATTGCCTTACAGGTAACTGGTGGAATGCAATTTGTCCAAAGTGGAGGTAGGATCAGAGATTACGCCATGAAAAGCTGGGAAGATGCCGGAGGTGCCTTCAGGTTTAAAGGTCAGGCATACTTTGCCGATTTTATGCCTATCTTCTACGTAATTCCTTATGACAACCATATGAACAGGGGTAAATTCAATACTTATTTCGGTTCTGGAATCGGGGTTGTACATGTCAACAGAAAAGAGGCTTTTTCCTTTGACCAGGCCGCACCAGAGTTCTCTGCCCAGGCCACTACTCCCTATATTCCAGCGCTTGTAGGATTTAGCTATAGTTTGGACCAATTCTCTGATCTTTCATTGGAAATTAAAGGCCTGTTTACTTTTTCAGATGAACTTGATGGCAACGTTGGGTACAACCAATTCAACGACCACCTATTCCAAACCCAGATTGTTTACAAAAGGCTATTGAGAAGTTCATATTGACAGGCCGGTTTTCTGACAACTCATCCATAGTGGGAATAATGGCTTAATATTCTTGTCTCTCACCTCCCGATTCTGAGATCTCGGCTCCAGATTCTTGACTCCTTTCTCTTGTCTCTTGTCTCTTGACTCCCCGATACTCGGGGCAGGCTTTGGTTCTTGTTCTCGTTTCTCACCTCTCGCCTCTCGGCTCTCATATCTCACGTCTCCTATACCACCTGCAAAAACTTCCTTTCAATGCTCACCAACAAATTCTGATTGATTCCCGGCACCCTGATGATAAAATAATCACTGTTGCCTTTATTGACACATTCTCCTTCCATCCCCTGTAGCGGGCCGCCAAGGATTTTCACTTGTTCTCCTTTGGCAATTTCTGATCCGTCTGTTTCTACGGCAACTCCTGTATCCAAAATGCGCTGAATGGTATCTATCTCCTCTTGTCTAACGGTGGCATGTTCACCTGAAAAATTTACAAATTTCACTGCTCCGGGAACCTGAAGTGTCTCCCATAAATTGGGTTTGGTGGTTTTTACAAAAACATATCCATTGAACAGGGCTTTTTGGACTTTCTTTTTTCGATCGCTCCATTGCCTTAATTCCTCAATCATGGGTAGGTATACTTGCAATCCCTTCTCTTTTAATCTTTGAGCTACTTTTTTTTCTGATCTTGAGGTTGTGTATAGGACAAACCACTTCAATTCCGCCATACAAAAATTTTTTTCTTAAGATGTAAAAATATGGATTTCTAAAGAAGTAAAACAGCCTAATTGATTTTTTGAAACTTATTGAAACAGTTTTATTTATTTTTTTGGAAAAGAAATGGTTCTGATTTTATTAATGTTAAATTATCTTAAAAGAATCAATTTCTTCATTTTTCACAGACAGAACTTGCTCTAAAAATTAAAAACCTCCGGGATAATGTCCCGGAGGTTTAAACATTTAAAAACCACCAACCTTTATTTAATCATGCTATTTCAATCTACGAATCAACATGTTTAATTTATCTGCCAATAAATACATGACAGGTACAATCACTAACGTCAGGAAGGTCGCAAAGGTTAGACCAAATATTACGGTCCAAGCCATTGGTCCCCAGAAGTCAGCGTTATCTCCTCCCACAAAAAACTGTGGGTCAAAAGAACTTAGCAAAGTTCCGAAATTGATATTCATTCCTATGGCCAAGGGTATCAATCCCAAAACTGTGGTGACCGCAGTCAACAACACAGGTCTTAATCTTGTCTTTCCACCGGAAACGATACTACTTAACAACTCATCAAGTGGCAGAAATTCATCTTCCGGCGTATTGAGTTCATCTCTCCGCCTTTCTCGTACCAGATTGGTATAATCAATCAGTACAATGGCATTATTCACCACAACCCCTGCCAATGAAATAATACCTATTCCCGTCATGATAATCACAAAATCCATATTGAAAATAACGAGCCCAAGGAATACACCAATAGTACTCAAGACGACCGATGCCAATATGATAAAAGGTGTAGTCACTGAATTGAACTGGGCTACAATGATCAGGAATATCACAGAAATGGCAATAAATAGTGCCCTCATAAGGAAAGCTTGAGACTTTGCTTGTTCTTCCTGTTCCCCCGTAAATTTGACTGTTATACCATCAGGCACATCAGCTTGAGCAACCAGTTCCTTCAATTGATTATTGATTTCGGTGGGATTATACCCATCTGTCACATTGGAAAATATTGAAATCACTTTGTTCAAATCTTTCCTTTTGACAGAACCATAGGTAGAACCATATTCCAATTCAGCAACCGCAGAAATAGGAACCTCTTTTTTATTTCCGAATTTATCCCTAAAGTTTATTTTTTTGTTGATCAAAGAAGACAGGTCATACCTATATTCGTCCTTAAGTCTCAATTGGATGGGATAATCCTCCTCTCCTTCTTTGAACTTGGAAACTTCAAGACCGAACAAGGCTGTTCTCAACTCATTTGCAATAGAAGTTGTGGATAGGCCAAACCTTCTCGCTTTCTCCCTGTCAATTTTTAGCAAAACTTCTGGACTTCCAAGTTCCAAATCAGATTTCAATTCCTCTATTCCCGGGATATTAGCATTTGCCAGGTAATCTCTAAACTCGCTCACATAGTCAATCAGCTTTTCATAATCTTCGCCACTTACCTCAATATTGACTGCTTTACCGACAGGGGGACCATTCAATTGCTTATCCACAGTAATCAAAACACCTGGATATTTTTCAACAAGATCCCTGATTTCACCCATAATACTATTGGTATTGATACCTTGCCGGAATTGATATTCCACAAAACTGATTGTAATTTTTGCTTTATGGGGTGTATTGGCAATGCTTGGACCCTCAGACTGATCTCCTGTACCCTGCCCTACTTGTGTAATAACAGCATCTACAATTCCGTCGTAGGGCTCTAATAACCGTAGGAGCTCGTCTTCCATTTCTATCATAAAATCATTGGTGGCCTCGGTATCGGTACCTATCGGATTCTCTATGAAAACATTGACCAAAGCAGGCTCATTATCCGGAAAAAAGAGGATTTTTGGAGCCCTTATACCCAATAGCACTAGAGATAAAAACAAAAGCATAAAAGTTCCGAAAAGGAAGAAGTATGGATTTTTTCCCCTCAAAGCAAAATTTAAGGTCTTTTCATAAAGGTCTTCCAAATAAACCAAAAACACATTCTGAAACCACCGTATTGCACCCCTCAAGACAAAAACATTGAATATTGTCAATACAGCCGCAATCATAAATATATTACCAAAAGTCAAGGATCCGACCAGATACGATATGATGGACATCACTAATAATATCAAAGCAATGACCAAAGGTTTCTTTTTAGATTTTTTCTCATCAAAATCCTGCACTTTCATATACAATGAAGTCAATACAGGATTCACCACCAAGGCAACGAACAAGGACGATGACAGTACGATGATCAATGTAATCGGAAGATATTTCATAAACTCACCGATCAGGTCATCCCAAAAAGCCAAAGGCAGGAATGCTGCCAGGGTTGTAGCCGTGGAAGTAATAATAGGCCAAGCTACTTCACCAACCCCTTCTTTTGCAGCTCTAATTGGCGATTTACCTTCTTGCATCAAGCGATAGATGTTTTCTACTACCACGATTCCGTTATCCACCAGCATACCTAAAGCAAGGATCAATGCAAACAATACCATCAAGTTGAGTGTAATACCAAGTGAATTCAGGATCAAAAAGGAAATAAACATGGAGAGTGGAATCGCTATTCCCACAAACAGGGCATTACGAAACCCAAGGAAAAACATCAATACCAGTACAACCAAGATTACTCCAAAAATAATACTGTTTTCTAAGTCACTTACCTGAGATCTTGTCCTCGTAGACTGATCATTGGTCACAGAAATTTCAAGGTCTTTTGGGAACCTGTCTACTTTTGCTTTTTGCAGGATTTCTTTTATTTTATCTGATGCATCCAAAAGATTTTCCCCGCTTCTTTTGACCACATTCACAGTTACGACAGGAAGTTTATTGCTCCTGGCATAACTTTCCCGTTCTTTGTAAGTATCAGAGATTTCAGCTACATCAGAAAGATAAACTATCTTATCATTTTCTGTTTTGATTATAATGTCTTTTAGTTCATTGGGATCTTTGAATTCTCCTGTAATTCTCAAGGCTCTTCTAAATTCTCCAGCAAGAATATTCCCCCCCGATATGGTGACATTTTCCTGTGAAACCGCATCCGAAATATCGCTGAAAGAAACTCCCATAGATTCCATTTTATATATGTCGGCATCAATCCTAATTTCCCTTTCAATAGTGCCTCGGAGTTCAGCTTTTGAAATTTCAGGTAACTTCTCGATTTCATCTTCAAGATACTCTCCAAACTTCTTCAACTCCTCTTCGGTGTAATTTCCCGAGATATTGATGTTCATGATCGGGAAATCTGAGGTGTTGATTTCAATCACATCAGGATCCTGATCTAGGTCTGAGGGCAGTTCACTTTTCGATTTATCTACAGCATCTTTTACATCTTGTATGGCCTTTGAAATTTCTACGCCAGGATTGAATTCAATGACAATAGAGGAAAAATCCTGAACTGAAGTGGATTTGATACTTTTTACATTATTGATTGACTTAAGCTCTTTTTCGATGGGTCTGGTAATCAGGTTTTCCATATCAACCGGTGAATTTCCGGGATAAGCTGTCCCTACATAAACTGTAGGAATGACGATCTCGGGGAAACTTTCCTTGGGCATGGTCCTATAGGCCAAAAGTCCCAAAACACTGATTATCAAAACCAATATGACGACAGAGGTCTGATTATCAACGGACAAGGAGCTTATTCCAAATTCACGAATAACCCCTTTTTTCTTTTCTTCTACCTGTGACATATATCCTTTATTGAGCAATGTTTACAATGAAATTATCACCAACTTCTCTGAATCCTTTGTCAATCAAAATTTCATTTCCTGACAGTCCTTCCAGAATTTCACTCTCTTCCTTATAGGTCTTACCTCTTTTCACATATCGTTTTTTACTCATATTGTCTTCAACTGTAAAAACATAGTCTCCCTTATTGTCCTGTAGAATAAGGTAATTGGGTACAGTTACAGCATTTTCATTTTCATAATCCTTGATACTCATCACTGAGAGCATGTTAGGTTTTGCAAAAGGAAGAATGGGAAGAATTACCTCAACCTTGAATGTTCTATTATTTTGGTTGATGACCCCACCTACAGCAGAAACTTTTGTTTTGAAATTTTCCTCTACAGATGGGAAATAAATATCAACGGAATCTCCTTTGTTCAAAATACCGATATATCTTTCAGACACATCAGCTTCAACAAAAAGATCACTATCTCCGACGAAGTGGAACAAGGGTGTACCAGGCTGTACCAATTCCCCAGCCCGTACAAGAACTTCTTCTACGGTACCATTAAATGGTGCTCTGATCAAAGTCCTTGATTCTTGTATCTTTAAAGAAGATAAATTCTTTTCCAGCGTTTCTTTTCTATTTTTGGCTTCCAAAAACTGTACTTCTGTACCTATCTGTTGCTTCCATAGTCTCTCTTGTTTTTCAAAAATGATAGTAGCCAATTCCAATTGCTTCTCGACTTCTTCCATATTTCTTTGAATGCTTTCAGCATCAACCCTTGCAAGGACCTGACCTTTATTGACACGGATGCCTTCTGATGCATTGACTTCCTGAATCCTTCCTGAAACTTCACCAGAAATATTCACATCTTGCTTGGAAAGGACTGAACCTGTAACTTCCACAAAATGCTCAAAATGTTTCTTTACAGGTTGAATGGTAGAAATCAATACCGACTTTCGATTCGTAAGTCCAAATTCCGGATCCAATGCTCCTATTTCTTTTTCAAGGTCTTCTATAGTAGTCCTGAGAAGTGCTGCCTCCTGGTTCATTTTCGCCAGATCTTCTTTCTTCTGGGTCAACTCATCCTTTTGTCCACAAGCCGATGCCAGAAAAACCAGCCCAATTATCAAAAATGTAAAATTCGTTTTCATATATTTTGTATGTTTTTTCTTTGTAAATTTTTTATAGTAATCCTAAGGCTTTTTCCAAATCCACTTTGGCAATAAGGGCATCATAGAGTGCAGAGAAATAGTTTGTTTCAGCTTCTTTGAGTGCAGAGTCAGCTTCAACTACCTCCAGGTTGGAACCAACACCTTCTTCATATTTAATCTTGGACATGCTAAATACTTCCATGGCGAGTTCCCTGTTTTCTTCCTGGACTTTTAATGCCTGAATACTGTTTTTAAGATTCAGTTTAGCCTGAAATTTTTCGATAGCTATATTTTCTTCAAGAAAAACTTCCTGATTTTTCAATTGATTGAGCTGATGTCTTTTCTGTTGTATCTGTGAACTTTTCAACAATCCATCAAAAATCGGAATGCTTACTCTCGCTCCTATAAATGCACCTGTAAACCACCTGTCCCTATCCCAAATCAATCCCGGAGACTGTGCTGCACCGTTTCTTTGGTAAGTTCCAAAGAAATCAATTTTGGGTATATAGTTGGAAGTAGTAAATCTGAGGTCTAACTCAACCAAATCCTTATTTGTTATTAACTGATCCATTTCAACCCTTCGTGTTCCTTCGAATTCAATCAAGGAATTTAAATCTTCCTGTCGGTTCAATTCCACCAAAGACTCACTTAATTGAATCTGATAACTTAAGGGTATACCTGCCTGTAACTTTAATAGCTCTACACTGATATCGTAAGCTGCAATTACTTTGTCCAATTCTGTTTGGATATTATTGCGTTGTACTTTTATCCTGGATACATCAATTTTTTCTGCAAAACCGGCTTCATACATTGCCGATGTCTCTTTCAATAAGGTGTCGAGACGGTTTAGATTTGCAGAAACGAGTTCCTTCCTTCTCGCATTGACCAAAACAGTGAAATAAGCCTTTTTAACAGACTCTTTTATATCATTCTCAGTCTTCTCCTTATCAAACTCGGTAAGCATTTTATAGGTCTTGGCAGCTTTGAGCCCTACAAAGTATGAACCGTCAAATATCATCTGTGTAGCCTGAACAACCAATGCAGAACTGTAATTTACGCCAAACTGTAAGGGTAAAACATCTGAATCAACATCAGGTTGAAAAAAACCACCCTCATTGGGCACAAAAACGATTGGAATAGCCACATTATGGGTAATATCATAAGTGGCATTGATCTGAGGCAATCCCTCAGACCGTCTCTCAATAATCTGGGCTTTGGCAATCAACGTTTCAAGTTGTGCATTCTTGGCGTCCACATTGTTCTCGAGCGCGTAATTTAAACTTTCCTGAAGTGTCAGTTGGAGGACATTTTGAGAAAATGCCTGTAAAGACAACGACATGGCAAAAAGGAATATCCAAATTCCCTTCAGCTTTTTGGTTGTGGTTTTCATATTGCTGTTTCTTTTTGGTTTTGATAGGCCATTTTTCCTTTATCTGTAAAAATTCCATAAAGGAAATGTTCGAAAATATGTAATTGTAATTCTACTTGGTTGTATTTGGAAGGTGGAAACTTCAAAGGATCAAAGGTCAACATCATTTGTTCCATCCGCATGAGCGCAATGATCTCAGAGTTTATCTCTGTCCTAATTACTCCCTCAGACTTGCCTTTTTCTAATAATTCTATGATTTCATTAACAATATGTTTGTTTTTGAATTCCTCGAACAATTGCCAACATTGAGGGAAGTAACGTTGGATTTCATTGAGAATCATGGGATTGAAATCGGAAAATCTTCTTCTGATATATGCCGTTAATCCCAAAAGATGATCGATGACTCCATCTTGAAATTTTGGAATCTGTTCCATGGCTTTTTTATCATTCCTAATAGCTGAGTCAAAAGTCTCATAAACCAGTTGATTTTTATCTGTAAATTCCTGGTATATGGTTTTTTTGGAAACGCCTGCCATCCGTGCAATATCATCCATAGTGACAGACCTTATCCCATACCGCATAAACTGCTCTGTGGCAGTCTCAATTATCTTCTCTTTTGTATCCACATTATTTAGATTTGAGGACAAAACTCTGGAAACTATTGGATAGTTCAAAGTTTCTTAAGTTTTTTTTTAATATTTTATTTGGTGCTTTAAAAATTTTCAAACCAAATTATTTTTCAAATTCTATAAAAGTAGAAAATACAATTTTTTATATCGAATTATATTTTTTAGGTATTATATATTATTGTTAAATTGTACCTTTACCTATCAATAATTTTATATTATTCAATGGAGTTTTTAGAGACTGATTTTGGTCACTTGGCATACACAAAACATGGGCATGGAAAAAATATCAGTTTACTTTTCCATGGATTTGGACAAAACATGAAAGTATATGAACCATTTTTGGACCTGATCAAAGAGGATGACTGTTATTTGGTTTTTGACATGTTTTACCATGGGCACAGTAGTTGGAAATCGATAAATCAAAAATTGACAAAAGCAATTTGGAGAAAAATACTTTTGCAACTGATGGATAAAGAAGGCTTTGAAAAATTTAATCTAATCGGCTATAGTATGGGTGGAAAGTTCTGCTTGATATCTTATGAACTTTTCCCATGCCATGTCAAATCACTTCTATTAATGGCCCCAGATGGCATCAAAACCGGTTTTTGGTATAATATGGCTACCTTTCCCGGATTTTTAAACAAACTTTTCAAGAGAGTCGTTTTTCATCCACAAAGGTTTTTCAGCATTATGGATTTCCTGCATAGCTTGGGATTACTCCAAAGTAGCCTGATCAAATTTGTGAAGTCCCAAATGCATACCAGGACCATGCGGGCACAAGCCTACTTTACCTGGAATGTATTTAAGCCCCTTAAGCCAAATCTTAAACATATCATAAGTGTGCTCAATATCAATCAAACTCCCTTTACTTTGTTGACCGGAAAATATGATAAGATGGTGACCTCTAAGAATCTACGGGGATTCAGTTCAAAAATAACTCACTTAAAGAATGTTGAACTTCCTTGTGGGCATAATACTTTGATTGAAGAAACAGCAAATTTTCTGGCGCTACAAAAAAACCGGAAATTGAAAAAGATAAAAACCACATATTAAAACTTACGAGAAAAACCCAAAACCAGTAAGCTATGAAAATTTTAAAAAATATGACTATTATAATAGTCATAATTATCGCTATTCCGATGATAGGGGCCTTGTTTACAGCTAGAGATGTATCAGTCGAAAGAGAGATAACAATAAACAAACCTCATCATGAGGTATATGGATATGCTAAATACCTTAAAAACCAAGATAACTTTAGCAAGTGGTCACTCACTGACCCTGATATGCAAAAGGAATATAAGGGTACAGACGGCGAAGTAGGTTTTGTCTCTTTTTGGAAAAGTGAAAATCCTGATGTCGGTTCAGGTGAACAGGAGATATTGGCAATACAAGAAGGTAAAAGAATTGATTACGCACTAAGATTTTTCGAACCATTCGAATCAAATGATAAAGCGTTCATGGAATTTGAATCCATCAATGAGAATAATACCCTGGTAAGATGGGGATATGAAGGACATATGGCCTATCCCATGAATGCCCTGCTCTGGGTAATGGATATGGAAAAAATGGTCGGAGATGATTTTCAGACCGGACTCGAAAATCTCAAAAGAATTCTGGAGACCAAATAAAAAAACCAGCGGATTTAATGCCGCCGGTTTTTTCAATCAATTCACTCTGAATCAATTATACTACTCAGGATTCTAAACTTTTATTCTCCTGATTTTCAACCTCGTTTCTTGCGTCTCGCTTCTCGCTTCTCGTCTCTCGCATCTTGGTTCTTGCTTCTTGATTCTTGTTTCTTAACTAATAAACCGGAAACTCCTTCTGCAATCCTTCAAATGCATCTATCATTTCCCATTTAGGCTTATAATAGTCATGCATTATTCTTCCTGTAATCGTTCCATTACTGATAAAGTCCAAAGCTGCCTTTAATCTCTTTTCTTCACGATTATCCCAGTTCCTGGTCAGGTCATCCCCCACTTTGAAATCTGCTGGAAATCCATCAAAGAAATCAGCCCTGTTTTCAGCATTGGCAGTAGCAAATGTAATGGGCACCAATTCCACATTATTGGCACTTAGGGTTCTGTTAAAGGAGGATAAAGGAAAAGAACCCACTGGTTTGCCATAGGTATCATCTCCAATTAAAACTATATCCATGTATGGCGCAAGGCAATTGATCAACAATTCAGAAGCAGAGGCGGAACCTCTAGAAGTAATAACGATAAGTCTATTGAGCCTTAGATTCCCTGTTTTTGAGAAATTTACGCTTTTATTATAATTGCTTTTTTTGCTATTGTGTCTGTCCATATACATCACTTTCCCACTAGCAGAACTTGGAGCAATATAATTTAGAATTTGGGCTGTCACGGCAACAGATCCTCCCCCATTCAGTCTAAGATCTATAATTAGTTCATCAATATTCTGGGCCAGAAAAAAATTAAAACTATCCTCAACTTCTCTGCTTCTTGTAGGACTCAGGCCTTGAGTCGCTCTAAAGCTTTGATAAACCCAATGACCTATTTTTTTACCAGCCATTTCATATACATCTTGATGCAATACAGAATTGGTTTGAAATGCTTCTTTTATGATCGTGCGGGTGGTTTCACTCCCGTCAGGAAGTCTGAACTTAAAAGTATTTGAAACACCAACCTCGTTTGGACCCAATTGAAAATTATACCCCCCATTAGCAGTTTTGTATCCGGATACAGCTTTTCCATTGATTTCCAAAAACTGCCATCCCCTCTGCCAACCATCTTTACCCGCAGGACCATCGTTGTAAACAAAAGTGACAAACCAATTCTCATCCTGATCGATTCCCAATCCAAAACCATGAACGCCTGTTACTTGTCCGGTAAATGCAGCATTAAAGGCTTCCCTAGTCGTCAAGTATGACCATCTATCCAATTCTTTAAAGCGTAATGCTTCCAAGACTTCTTCATTTGAAGAAAAATTGGCAGAATTGAAAGTCTCCGGTAATTTATCCTCCCAATAATAGAATTCTTTCATGCTTTCGAAAATGGCATTTTTGACAACATTTTCTACTCGTCCAGGCTCTACATCATCTGATTCGGGATTACATGAGAAAATAGTGACTGCTAAAATCAGCAGGATCGAGAAGATATTGAAATTTTTCATTGATAAGGAATTCTAAGGACTATTAACGCACTATTATGTGCAAATGGATTAGATTACAAAGTCATATACCTGAACTTTGTTCCATTTGTTCGAATTTCTTTCGATAAATTTCAGATGCATCGGATCTACCTGATACTCATTTTGATCTTCGATACTGTCAAAAAACAAAGTGCAAGAAACCTGATAACTATGGTCAACCACATCCCTTGCTTCGGTCGGTGCCGGAGTACCTAGATAGAATTTAGCAACTGATTTACATTTCCCCAATACAGCCGCCTCTGTTTTGAATTCTTCAACTGATACTCCTTCATTCAACCAGAAAAATACCTGGTGGATCATTTTTTGTGTTTTTGCTTGTTCTGCCATAAGATTAATAGGTAAGGTTGCCGCCGCTCCTGCGACTGTTAAGGTTTGTAGAAACTTTCTTCTTGATTTCATTGGTGATTCTTTAAGGAACTAAAGATAAAAATTTAAATTGCTTTCTGAAATGCACACCGCAAATAATCAAATCAACGATGGAATATAGAAAGTTAGGCAAAACAGGTTGGCTCGTATCTGAAATTTCACTTGGGACATGGCAGGTGGGGGGAGGTTGGGGAAAGCCTTTTGACGCTAAACATGCCAACCAGATTATCCGAGCCGCGATTGATCAGGGGATCAATTTCATAGACACAGCTGATGTTTATGATGATGGATTGAGTGAAGCCGCTGTAGGGAAAGCAGTTCGAGAAACACCCGACCATATTTATGTAGCAACCAAATGTGGAAGAAAAATACAACCTCATAACAATGAAGGGTATACGCCAAAAACATTGCGTACCCATGTAGAAAACTCTCTTAGAAATACTGGGCTAAATGTCTTGGACCTGATACAACTTCACTGCCCTCCTACTGAGGTCTATCAAAGGGAGGATATTTTTGAATTATTTGAAAGACTAAAAGAGGAAGGGAAAATCATTCAAATGGGTGTAAGTGTAGAGACGGTCGATGAGGCCATTGCATCGATGCAGTATGAAATTGTTTCTACCATTCAAATCATTTTTAACCTCTTCAGATTGAAGCCTGCCGAAGAATTATTTACTCAAGAAAAAATCAATGATTTCGGGATAATTGCAAGGGTTCCATTGGCAAGTGGTCTTTTGACCGGGAAATATAACGAGACCACCAAGTTTGATCCTGATGATCACAGAACCTTTAACCGAGAGGGTGAAGCTTTTGACAAAGGTGAGACTTTCTCAGGTGTTAACTATGAGACAGGTCTGAAGGTTGTCGAGGAACTGAAATCTCTTTTTGGAGAGGACACGTCTTTGGCTGAATGGGCCATTAAATGGATTTTGATGCATCCTCAGGTAAGTACAGTCATCCCAGGGGCATCTAAAATAGATCAAGTATTATCCAATGTAAAAGCCTCAGAACATCTTCCTATATCTCCCTACAAAATGGATGCTGTCAAGGACATCTATGAGAAATACCTGAAGAAGGAGGTTCATGGATTGTGGTAGAGACCAAAAAAGTCCTTATCATCACGTATTATTGGCCGCCGTCAGCTGGTTCGGGGGTTCAGCGGTGGTTGAAGTTTGCAAAGTATTTACCGGATTATGGTTGGGAACCTGTGATTTTCACACCGGAAACCCCTGATTTTGATCTGAAAGATGAAAGCCTCTTAGATGAAATCAATCCGCAATTAGAGGTGATTAAATTCCCGATTTGGGAGCCTTATGGTGTTTTTAGAAAACTTAAAAAGGGGAAATTAGCGGATCCTTCCAAAGTATTGGAAAAAAAGAATAAATCATTCAGCGACAAGTCTGCTATTTGGTTAAGAGCCAATGTGCTGATTCCTGACCCCAGGGTTTTTTGGGTAAAGCCCTCTGTTGACTTTTTAAAAGATCTTGTAGAACAGGGGCAATTCAATGCCATCATCACCACAGGACCCCCTCATAGTCTCCATCTTATTGGATTGGGTTTAAAGCAAAAGACAGGAATAAGCTGGTTGGCAGATTTCCGAGATCCATGGTCAAAATGGGAATTTTTGGATACCTTACCCATGTTGGACTGGGTCAAAAAAAAACATGAAAAACTGGAAATGGAAGTCTTGGTTTCCGCTGACAAAATCACTACCATTAGCCCAACCTTTCAAAAAGACTTTGAAAACATTTGCCAAAGAAAGGTCCACCTTTTGACCAATGGTTATGATTCGGATGATTTACCTGCAAATTGGAAATTCTCAGTTCTAAATAAAGAGACGATAGAAATTCTCTACACAGGTGTGATTGACGCCATCAGAAACCCTTTGCCATTCCTTGAAGCCTTCAAGGTAGTTTTTGAAAAATCAAACCAAAAAGCAACACTACGCTTTGTTGGAAAAGTATCGGAAGCTGTCATCAATCATCTTTCGCAAGATTCATGGTTGAAGGAAAATGTTAAGTTAGAGGGCTATGTCTCCCATGAAAAGGTATTTGATTATTACCAAAATGCGCACCTATTACTACTTATCCTGACAGACACCAAAAATGCCCAAGGCAATATGCCGGGCAAACTATTTGAATACCTTTCAACGGGCAGGCCGGTTTTGGCACTTGGGGATCCTCAAGGAGATTCATCCGCTATACTTTCTTCCTGTCAAGGTGGGGAAGTAATCGCACATACCGACACTACAAAAATCAAAGATTTCCTGACTAACTTTAGACCCCAATCAGAATTTAAAGTTTCTGAAGAAGTAAATCAATATTCCAGAAAAAACCTCAGCCAACAACTTGTCAAATTATTAGATGAGCAATCCGATTCCCTTTCTTGATTTAAGTTTGATTCCATTGGATCTAAAGAATGCGCTTAAGGAAAAATTTTCGCAAATGTTGGAAAAGGGCGTCTTTTCAGGCGGCGAAGAATCGGTCCTACTTGAATCAAAACTGAAGGAGTATTTAGGTGTTCCTTTTGCGTTAGCGTGTTCCAATGGGTCAGATGCTTTAGAGTTGGCCTTAAGGACATTGGAGATTAGTATAGGGGACGAGGTAATTGTTCCGGCCCTTACATGGGTTTCTACCGCAGAAGCTGTTATTATGTCAGGCGCCAAACCTGTTTTTGCAGACACTGATGATCATGGATTAATTGATTTAGGGAAATTGGATTCTTTAATAACTCAAAAGACCAAAGCAATCATTCCAGTTCACCTCTATGGAAAAATGGTGGATATGGAAAGATTAATTGAATGGTCTAACCCAAAAAATATCCGGATTGTAGAGGACGCTGCACAAGCTTTTGGAGCATTTCAAAACGGTATCAGCGCAGGGAATTGGGGAGATATTGGATGTTTTAGTTTTTACCCGACCAAAAACCTTGGCGCATTGGGAGAAGCAGGAGCCCTGATCACAAAAGATGAAAATTTACATTTGAGGTTAATGCAGTTTGCCAACCACGGTCAGACCGCCCGTGATGAACATCACAGTGTAGGTCGAAATGCCAAAATAGACAGTATTCAGGCCGGATTTATGAATGTGAAAATGGATTACTTCGAATCTTGGCAAAAGAAGCGAAAAATACTAGCCTCCATCTATTTGGATAGCTTGAAAAATGTTGTCGGTCTCACGCTTCCTGAAGATATCCTTGAGTCCAATCATAATGCACATTTATTTGTAATTCAGACAGATAATCGGAATAACTTAAAGTTATTTTTAGAAAGTAAAGGTATTGGAACAGCTATTCATTATCCCACCATCATCCCAAAAATGCTCCCTTATCTTGATGGGAAGGAATATCCGAATGCTGAAAAATTATCTAAGTTTATTTTGTCCCTACCACTGAATCCTTGGATGACGGAGGACGATGTTTTATCCATCAGTAATGAAATCAGGAGATTTTTTGAAATAGCATAAGTAACCTACATTATCAAAAAAATTTTATTTTTTTCCATATCCACTTCTTTAGGAAAGTGATATAAACATAAAGTGGATTAAATATTCAATCTACGCATCTTGAACACCTACTGATCACTGGAAAATCCCGTCTTCGGACTTCCGACTTCTATTACTTATAATCCACAAAATACATATCGATATTACCCTTATTTTTTGCAGCTATTTCACTCCTGTTGTATGTTTTCCTCATAAGGCGGGTCCTTGGAACTAACAGTACCATCAGTGAAACCTGAATAAATTTAATTATTTCTTTCTGTGGTTTATTAAAAATTCTGAAATTTAGTACATTTAAAAATCATTTATTTTGGATTTCGAAATTTCAAGCCAATAGAATTCCGTCAAACATGAAACCCACAGATACCAAAAATCCCGAATACTACCACAAAGTAGTGGACTGTCAATACGCATGTCCCGCACATACACCTGTTCCGGAATATATCAGGTTAATAGCTGCTGAAAAATTCACTGAAGCCTACATGATCAATTGGGAGTCAAATGTATTTCCCGGTGTATTGGGAAGGACCTGTGATCGCCCTTGTGAACCTGCCTGCCGAAGAGTTCGGGTAGAAGAAGAACCTGTAGCCATTTGTAGGCTAAAAAGAGTTGCCGCTGACAACAAAGGCGATGTCAAGAAACACATGCCCCAAGGCCCCTTCCCTCCAAACGGAAAGAAAATCGCTCTGATCGGAGGTGGTCCTGCATCCTTGACAATGGCAAGGGATTTGGCACCTTTGGGATATGAAATCCATCTTTTTGATGAACAGATTGCCGGAGGCGGAATGATGCGAAGTCAGATCCCTTCCTTTAGGCTACCTGAACAAGTCCTCAATGAGGAAGTGAATTATATATTGGACTTGGGTATCCATACCCAATTTTTAACTTATGTCAAAAGCCTGAAAGAAGTTTTAAGCCAAGACTATGATGCCGTATTTGTAGGCACCGGTGCTCCAAGAGGTAGAGATCTACCAAAACTACCCGGAAGAAAGGAAGCAGATGCGCATATCCATATTGGAATAGAATGGCTGGCCAATGTTGCATTTGAACACACCAAGTCCATCAACAAAAAAGTAATCGTACTAGGTGGTGGCAACACTGCCATGGATTGTTGCCGGACTTCAAGAAGACTTGGCGGAAAAGATGTCAAAGTGGTGGTAAGGAGTCCATTTGAGGAAATGAAGGCATCACCTTGGGAGAAAGAAGATGCAATCCATGAAGACATAGAAATCATTGACAATCATGTTCCCTTGAGTTTTGAGCATGAAAATGGAAAACTTACTGGAATGAAATTCCAAAAAGTAAAAGCTGTCTATGATGAGAATGGCAAAAGACAATTGCTTCCGACAGGAGAGGATGATGTGTTTATCGAGGCAGATGAGGTATTGATCGCCATCGGTCAGGAAAATAGTTTTCCTTGGATCGAAAGAGATTTGGGATTGGATTTTGACAAGTGGAACATGCCGGTAGTTGATGAGGTGACATTCCAATCAACCAACTCAAAAGTTTTCTTCGGAGGTGATTCAGCCTTTGGTCCTAAAAATGTAATCACTGCAGTAGCCCATGGCCATCATGCAGCAGTTTCCATCCATCTTTTTTGTGAAGGCGAAAGTCTCTATGATAGGCCTTCTCCCTATACCAATCTGGTCAGCCAAAAAATGGGCATCCACGAATGGAGTTATGATAGTAGTGTGGCCATTGACCAAAGATACCTTGTTCCACAGGCAAAAAAATCTTTGACCTTAAAAGACAGAAAAAAAGAGGTTGAATTGGGTTTTGAAATTGCCACAGCCTATCGGGAAACACAAAGGTGTCTCAACTGTGACGTGCAAACGGTATTCAAAGAGGATCGCTGTATTGAATGTGATGCCTGCATGGATGTTTGCCCTACCTCTTGCATCACCTTCACCACCAATGCCGAAGAACCTGAATTGAGACAAAAACTTTTGGTTCCTGCTGAAAATCTGGAGCAGGACCTTTTGGTGTCCTCAGAACTAAAAACAGGTCGAGTCATGGTCAAAGATGAAGATGTCTGCCTTCACTGTGGACTTTGTGCCGAAAGATGTCCGACCTCAGCTTGGGATATGCAGAAGTATTTTTATTCCGTCACCAAAGCCAATCAAATGTCAACCGCTTTTCCCCCAATAGAAAAATGAGTCAATCCATTAATGATTTTATTGTCCGTTTCGCCAACGTAAACGGAACGGGTTCGGCGAGTGCCAATTACCTATTTGCAAAAGCAATTTTCAGAATGGGTATACCTGTTACACCCAAAAACATCTTCCCTTCCAATATCCAAGGCTTACCCACTTGGTATGAGGTAAGGGTAAGTGAAAAAGGCTATTTGGGAAGAAGAGAAGGCATCGACCTGATGGTATCTGTCAATCCACAAAGTATGGCACAGGATGTCAAGAGCGTCAAGTCGGGGGGCTATTTCATGTATGACAGTACCAAAAAGCTGCCTGAAACGCTTGTCAGGGAGGATATTCATTATTTGGGTGTACCGATGATGGAAATGTCAAATCAGGCATTTTCTGATCCTAGAAAACGCCAATTGCTAAAAAACATCATTTATGTTGGCGCTTTGGCCAAATTGATCAATCTGGAAATAGAAGAAATAGAAAAGTTGGTCGGTGAACAGTTTGAAGGAAAAGCCTCATTGATTGAAGCCAATCACATTGCCTTAAAATTAGGTATGGACTTCGTAGAAGCAAACTTTGACTTTCCACTTCCATTTAGACTGGAAAGAAAAAATCTATTAAAAGGTAAAATTCTTATTGATGGCAATACTGCCTGTGGTTTGGGTGCAGTGTATGGTGGGGCAACGGTCATGGCATGGTACCCTATTACACCTTCCACCTCAGTAGCAGAAGCTTTTGAACATTATTGTGAAGAATACAGAACTGACCCCGAAACCGGGGAAAAAAAATTTGCGATTATTCAAGCAGAGGATGAACTGGCGGCCATGGGAATGGTCATTGGTTCCAATTGGAACGGGGCAAGAGCATTTACTGCCACAAGTGGCCCGGGAGTTTCTTTGATGAATGAATTCATTGGCTTGGCCTATTTTGCAGAAGTCCCCGCAGTCTTGGTAGATGTGCAGCGGGCAGGACCAAGTACCGGAATGCCTACAAGAACGCAGCAACCGGACCTGATGCTTGCAGCTTATGCATCCCATGGAGACACCAAACATGTTTTGCTTTTGCCAAGCACGCCCAAGGAATGTTTTGAAATGACAGCGCAAAGTTTTGACCTAGCAGAGAGACTGCAAACACCCATCATGGTGATGACTGATCTGGACTTGGGAATGAATGACCATATCAGTGAACCTTTTGAATGGAATGATAAAAGAAAATATGATCGTGGTAAAGTATTGAATGCCGAAGAACTGGAACACGTTGGTAGATTTGGAAGATACTTGGATGTAGATGGAGATGGTATTCCATTTCGAACTTATCCCGGAACCCACCCTACAAAAGGAGCTTTTTTCACCAGGGGTACTTCACGGGATGAATATGCTGCATACACTGAAGATGGAGCAGCCTATAAAAGAAATATGGACCGATTGATGGTTAAATGGAAAACTGCAAAGAAAATAGTCCCTTCTGCAAAGTTGTATCAAAAGAAAAATCAGAGCCCTTATGGAATTTTATTCTTTGGTACCTCAACCTTTTCATCCGAAGAAGCAAAAGACTTACTTCTACAAAATGACATTGTCGTGGATGCCATTCGGATCAAAGCATTCCCCTTTGGTGCTGAGGTGTTGGAATTTATCAAAACTCATGAATTGGTTTTTGTCATAGAACAAAACAGAGATGCACAGATGCGCAGCATGATGATGATAGAGATGGAAACCAATCCTGCCAAACTGATACCTGTCCTGAATTATGATGGCATGCCGATTACAGCAGATGCCATCAAAAACCAGATTACAATCTACCTTCAACAAACTAAAAACCTAGACCATGAGTTATCTAAAACCACAGTTTAAACACCCCAAACTGCCAAAAAATAAAATTGGATATACCATTAAGGAATATGAAGGTCCTTTGTCTACGCTTTGCGCTGGCTGTGGCCATGATAGCATCAGTGCGGCCATTGTACAGGCCTGCTTCGAGATGTCAGTAGAACCACACAAAGTTGCCAAGATTTCCGGAATCGGATGTTCTTCCAAAACACCAACCTACTTTTTGGGCAATTCCCATGGCTTTAACTCTGTCCATGGCAGGATGCCTTCTGTTGCCACAGGTGCGAGCATGTCCAATAAAGACATGGTATATTTTGGGGTTTCCGGAGATGGTGATTCTGCATCCATTGGCATGGGGCAATTTGTCCATGTGATCCGTAGAAATCTCAACATGGTCTATATAGTCATGAACAACGGCTGTTACGGGCTGACCAAAGGCCAGGATTCTGCCACTGCTGATCAGGGTTCTAAAAGCAAAGCAGGCTCCGTCAATCCATTTCAGGCCATCGATTTGGCAAGTTTGGCGATAGAGTTGGGTGCTCCATTTGTGGCCCAGAGTTTCAGCGGGGATAAACAACAATTGGTACCCATCATTAAAGCAGCCATGCACCATAAAGGTTTTGCCTTTATCAATGTCATTTCGCCTTGTGTAACCTTTAACAATAATGCCGGGTCGACCAAGTCTTATGATTATGTCAGACAGCATATAGAGGCAACTTCTACCTTGGATTTTGTTCCTGAAATGCCAATCATCACCACCAAATACGATCAGGGCAAATCCACTAAAGTAGCATTGCATGATGGTTCTATCATTCAGCTTAACAAACTGGCAACAGATTGGGATCCCGAAGACAGGGTATCTGTTGTAAACGCCCTGCAACAGGCAAGACTGAAAAATGAGATTCTGACCGGCCTCCTTTATGTCAATACAGAATGGAATGACCTTCATGGTACTTTGAAGACCTGTAAAACCCCACTAAATAAATTGACAGAAAAGGATTTATGTCCAGGAGAGGAAATTTTGGAGGGAATTAATCGGAATTTCAGGTGAAATGATTAATTGACTCTGAATCAATAGGATATTTTAGGTTAGGAAAGTTAGGTGCCCAATGTTAAATTATATTAAAAATAGTTGGTAACTTACCAACTATTTGATAATTTTACTAAATTTTAAAATTAAAATTGAGTAAGAATCGTAAAAAATATCAGTTTAACTAGATAAGAATAGGTTATTAGAAAACGATGTAAAATTTAAATAATGAAAATCATATTGTCCAGAAAGTTGGATAAATTTGTTATAAAGCATGCTGATTCAGCCAAAAGCCTTAAAGTATGGAAAATGATAACTTCAAAGGCAATTTGGAAAAAAAGTACAGATGTTCTTCAAGATTTTCCCAATGCCAAGATCATCAAAAATAATAGGGCTAGATTTAAGATTGTCGTTAACAAATATCGGTTGATTATTGAAGTTGAATATGAGGATGGAATTGTTGAAGTTAGGTTCATCGGTACCCATTCAGAATACGACGAAATTGATGCCGAAACTATTTGATTAAAATAGAAATTAAAGATTAGAAAAAAATGAGCTACCAAAATTGGTTTTTGATTGAGACAGACCAAGAATATGAAAATGCCGTAGCGAGGTATTCAGAAGTTAAGCATGCACCAAAAGGAACAATAAAACATAAAGAAAAGCTTCTTTTGGCGCATCTTATTTCTGAATTTGAGAATCAAAATTCTGATTTACCTGATGTAGATCCGATTGAAACAATTAAAATCAGGATGGAGGATTTTGGCTACAATTCAACAGACTTGGCTAAAGTATATGGTGATAAAGGGACTGTAAGCAAAGTGCTTAACTACAAACAGGCACTATCTATAACTATGATCCGTAAATTCAGCGAATTGCTTCACATTCCAGTAGATACCCTAGTTAAAAAATATGATCTTAACATTGGCTCTTGATGTAAAATCGAGCACATAAAAAATATAAAAACCGAATCCTTGATTCGGTTTTTTTTAACTTTTAATCCTTTTTGATCTCAACTTCCAGCTTTTTGGTTTTTACCGAGCCTCCATCAGAACTGATTTTTATCTGGGTATCTGCTTCTTTTTCAGTTTTGACTTCGATTGTAGTCTCTTTTACTGTTTCCTTTGCAGGTTTGTTATTGCAGCCAAAGGCCAATGATAAGGCTAGGAAGCCTAATACTCCAATGATTTTCATAATGCTATTTATTATTTTTGTAGGTGGAAAAGAAGATCCAAAAATGAATTATTTGGATTGGGTGATTCTTACTCCGGTAGAAAGGTGATGATAATAAAGGGCATTAGCTAAATATTGTTTTTATCCATGCCAACATTCGTCCAATCCGCAGGACTGCATCAGTTCATTGTTGAATATGTTTTGTGTTTCAGGAGTCATCACCCTTGATCGTTGTTTTTTCCAAGCATCCAATCTTTCTTTTCCATAGATATACTGCAACCTTTCTGGTGTAAGTACCCTGTTAATTTTTCCCCAATGAATACTATATTTGATACCTTCTGCCTCCAAAGCTTCCAACATCATTTTATAAAACTGATGATTAATTGCTGCATCTACCCCATCCAATTCCATCACCACAGATTTTGGAAATTTAGTAAATCCTAGCGTTGCGTCTGACCCTTTTACAAACCTAAAGGCAAGAATACCTGCCAGTTTGCAGGACTTATTGATCTCAAGACAATGTTGCAAGGCCTTAACCACGTCTTTGGTATCCAGACAAATGGCTGCACTGAAGACTTTCCCTCTAAATCGGGTATTTGTAAAAGTTTCACTAATCGTCCCTATCAGATCCTCCGGCCTACTGTATGCCATATCAAATAAGGAATTGACCAACTTGGGTACCAAGGCACGGTTGAGAAACCCTACAGTAGATTGGACTCCATCCAAAGCCGATTGGATCAAACCCAATGTATCATCACCATAAGTAAATCCATCCGTGATATGGTCAATCTTTTTATAATCATCTCTGTAGGACACTTTGAACATAGACCTGAAATAGGCACCTTTTTCCGGGTGGTTGAATTCAAAATCATGTGGATTGACCGCCATTTCAAAATGGTAAAGATGATTGGCAGGATCATTCCAAGTGTATTTGAGTTTATCCTGGATCAAATCAAAATCCATATTGGTTACTGCTTCAGCCATTTTTTGATCAAAAGGTATGCGTTGCAGTTTTTGTTCCAATAGAAATTTGTCTTCTACTTCCACCAATACGCCATGGATAATCCCAAAGCTTCCAAAACTGACCAAAATGGCATTAAAAAGTGCATCGTCTATAAATACTTCTGCCCCTATCTTTTGATGAAAAATATGGGAAGTGATTTTACGGGAAGCTCTTTCTACATAAATATGCCTATCAGATCCAGTGATGACATGTAAACCAACCACCATGTCAGGAAGTGCTCCAGAAAATACTGCAGCACCATGCGTACCTGTTGAAAAAGCACCGACAATGGTCTGACCATTACTGCCACCACTGACCTTGATGCATTTTGCAGGTTGACATTGCTTTTCGAGATATTCGTTGATATTGATGATGGTATTGCCGCATTGGAGAAAGCGGTAATCTTCGGTTTTTCCGCCGTTACTCAAAAACTCCTGATCGAAATTTTCCGAACCCAACAAAAATTTATGGCGGAGTCTCTTGGTATTGATAAGGGCATCTTCGCTTACCGCAGCTTTACTGAGGGACCATCCACTGCCCATAGCCCTGACGTTCAATTGTTTTTCAAGGCAGTGTTTGATGATCCATTGAAAATTCTCTGTGCATTTATTGTACTGTGATAGCTGATCCAGGTTTTGAAATGAAGGGTCATCCAAAAACATGTCAAATGATTGGTCTTCATCCAAAGGTTGGGTGAAATTCTGGTGTACGTTGGTGAATTCCTTGATCTTCCAAGGTCTGACTCCGGCTGGGAATGGCATGGCTTATCGGTTTAAATTTCTCCTGGTTTAGGTTCTTCTGCACAACAGAAATACTCTAAGGTCTGGGGCACAACAATCCCCAAAGTGATAAATGAAACAATGATTTGACCTGCATTCGTTTTTGAAGTGACTTGGCAGATCGACTTGCAACTGGGGTCTGTCCTTACATCCACAGGCTGTCTCAATCCCCAAAAATAGGAGACCTTTGTGACTGTTGTTGGTACTGGGTTGTCAGAATCATATTTGGCTACTACCCTTAAGTTAGAACAGGCTGATAAAAGGAATATCAGACTGAAAAACAATACTGCCAATTGTATTCTATGTCTTGGATCAACATTCATAAGCAATGAATTAGAGGAGTTAACAATCTAAAAATCAAATATTAAAGAGGATTGAATGTAAACAATTTTGAGGGTAATGGCAAGAATAGTGGAAATGTATTTTTTTAATTCAATTATGCTTGAAATTTATTTGAAAATAAATTAACTTCATGACAGTTAAGTTTTTAGAGTTTTTTTTCACCAATAAATATTTTAGTCATGAAAAGCGAATCAAATCAATCCTTAGTTCCCATTATTGTTTATTTTATACCAGAATTCAGTAATCCCATCATTTCAGAGGAAGATTTAATGGGAGGAGATATAAATAAAATTATAAATTCAAAAAGCCAAGAGATAGAAGATCTCATTGCTAAGATAAATGAATTTTGTTCTTCTTATGGAATCAACCCTGAAAGCATTTTCTACTTGTTTGAGGTTGGATTCACATCTGAATTTCCATTGGAGAAAATTTCAAGTTTAGAGGCTGATCAATATGTCGGGTTTCTTGAGGAGGACATCATAATGCAAAGTGGACCTGCATCCCAAAGGAGTAGACCAAGGATGCAAGGCAGAAGTAGACCAAGGATGCAAGGCAGAAGCAGGCCAAGGATGCAAAATGGAGAACTTGTCTCATTATTTGAACCTTATGATACCCAATTTAATACAAGTTGCGCTGTCTTGTTATCGGGAGGCCCGGTTCCCAATAGTAGTAGTAGAAGGATTTGGGTTCTTGATACAGGGATAGATGGGAATCATCCTGACCTCAATGTCAATAGTCAACTTTCAACTTCCATTCCTAGTACTTTGGGAAGTCCATTGGTAGATAAGAATGGTCACGGAACGCATTGCGCAGGAATAGCTGCTGCAAAATCCACAAATGGCAATCTGTATGGAATGAATGGCATATCTATGGGAGCCGAACTTGTATCAGTTAAAATCCTAAATGAATGTGGTATCGGAAGATTCTCATATGTTTTTCATGCCTTAGAGCATGTGTTGATTCATAAGAGACCTGGGGATGTAGTCATGTTATGTCTTGGAGCAGTGGATCCATATTTGAGCTTTGATACCGACAATCCAATAAGTTTAAGAATAAAATGGCTTACTGAGCTATATAAGGTTTTTGTAGTAATGTCAGCGGGAAATGATTTTGGTGATGCAAATTTGAATTTTCCTGGTAGCTATTCCTATCCAACAAGAGCTATCACCGTGGCAGCGTTGGACTACACCTGCCAATATATATCCGGATTTGCACTTTATTCTAATTTTGGAACCTGTGCCAAATGGGCTGCTCCCGGAAGCGATATTTATTCAACTTTACCCAACAATGATTATGGATACATGTCGGGTACCTCAATGGCCTGCGCCCTGACAGCAGGGATAGTTCATGCAAAAAATGATTTACCCTCAACTCAGGATTATATAACCTACAGAGGTCAGGATTACAAAATCCCTCATCTATAGCAATCCAAAAATGTAGCAATCCCTTTATTAAGATTATCATTGTTGATTTTAAGGGAGTTCTTCCGTTTTAAATTAACTTTCATATTCTGATTGTTAACTGATCTTTTAAATTCAGCTTCATCATTAAAGACATCAAAAATGGGGTTATGGGTTAAGAAAAAAATATCATTCCAATGGTGTATTTCAGCTTCTTTAAGAGATTTTAGACAATTGTTCAAATCCTCTTTAACAGCATAATATTTAACCAAATCAAAAAAAATTTCGGGATCCTGACTCCCAGCTTTGATATTGCCATCCAAATAGGCTTTACAACCTTCTATTAATATTTCGGACTTGAATTTATTGTTTTTGATGATTTTTTCAAGATAGCCGAGATACATTACCATAGGATTCGCCTCACAATTAAGCTGGTTTGGATCTAATTGATAGGCAAAATTGAAATTCAAATATGCCTTTTCGAAATCCCTACACATAAAATAAATCATCCCAGCCATTTCCCGCTTGTTTTTTTCCTCAATATCAAGATTTAATATTTTTTCTGCCACCTCTTTGGCTGCCACCAAGTCATTCAACCCTATATGGGCATAGGCCAATTGCTCAAAACTAAGAAGGGTTGGTTTAATTTTAATTGATTCCTCAAGCCAACAAATTGCATTTTCATAATCCTTTAACAATCTATAATTCCAACCGATATTTTGGAAAGAAATAAAACTCTGCGGGTTGAGTTTTACTGATTTATCCAAATAAATCAGAGATGAATCGATTTTACCAAGTACCATGAGGGTTGAACCCAGATTTGCCAATGCCCGCGAATTGTTACTATTGATAGAAATTGCTTTTTTAAAATATCCCACAGCCGCCTGATAATCAAATTTATAATAACTGGCGCTTCCAAGGGATAAATATGCATCTGAATACATTTGGTCAATTTTCAATGCGGCATTGCTGAAATAGATACTGGAATCTATCCAATAATCTCCCATACCATAATAATAATAATTCTGGGCATAGGCATCGGCAAGTCCTTGGTAGGCTTCTTTGAAGTTTGGAGATAATCTCAAAGCCTTTTTAAACTCCCTGATTGCCTCCTGATTTTCTGCCCTATCGTATTTTTGATACTTCTTTTTCCCTAATAAAAAAGCCAGATAGGCATCCTGACTTTCTGTTGGGTTTGAATTCAGGTTTTCCATTTCCAATACCGTCAACTTTACATCGAGTCTTTTGGAAATTTGGAGGATAATTTGCCTGTTTAATTCAAGGATATCCTGCATTTCATCTCCAACAGGAAAATCTTCTGACCATAGAATATCGTCATTATCAGCCTCATATAGTTTGATATTTATTTTCCTGTTTTCGCCATTTTGATATGTATTTCCAGTCACAAGATATTTAACCCTCAATTTATTGGATATGGCATTGACTGGCTGATTTTGGATATTATATTTTTTGGAACTGGCTGTATCAATTACTATAAAAGATGATATCTTGGATAATCCATTTATCAAATTGTCTGTAAGGTTAAAATTCAAAGAATCATTCACCTCTGAATATTCAATATCATAAAAAGGTAAAACCGCTATGGACTTTTCATTGATATTGATTATTTTTTTCATAGATGACTTATGGTAAATACCGAAAACCACCAAGCCAAGAGTCATTAAAATGAATCCCCATGTCAGGAATTTTTTAACCCTACTTTCCAATAACTTGAGCATTTCCCCTCTTTTGGGAATTACAAGTCCATTATTCGTAAGAGCAAATATTTCAACAGGCTCTTTTACATTTTTTAACCTAAAGTGGCCGAGGGAGATTGAATGTAAATCTGAAATGTTTTCCAGATTTTTTCGTATTTCTTTTGAGAATAAAACCGAACCTGGTAGCCCTAAAGTCTGAACCCTTGATGCGATATTTACCGCATCCCCAAAAACATCGTTCCCATCCAAAATCACTTCACCATAATGGATCCCAATCCTAAGCTTAAGTACTTTGGAATTTAAATAGTGTGTTTGAAGGTCACGTGCTGCCTCAACAGCTTCCTTGCAACTTGGAAAAGCGCACAAAACACCATCTCCCAGTTCTTTTATCAATCTCCCATGGTGGTTTTTGATTATTTGCTGATGAATTTTAGTGTTTTCCTTAACCAATCGGAATGCCAAATCTTCATTTTCACCCATTAAGGCTGTATATCCAACAATGTCGGAAAACATAATTGCAGAATAGGTTTTATTTGGCCCCTTTTTTAACATAAAAAAACAATCCGATCTAATATATAACTTTTTGCATTATTTTCTTCCCAAATCCGCTACTATTTTCACATGCCCCAAATGATGTTTCCCATGCCAGGCATACAGGGCTATGGTCTGATCAAGGGGAATGGATTTCTGCTTTTCGGGATGAAAAAAAGTCTTTTTTAAATCCTCAGGCCCCAATGATTTCAAAAGTGCGACCCACCTTTCATGTAACCCTTCAAGCAACTTCAAGCTGGATTCAATAGGATAATCCCAACCATCAGGCAACTTTGCCCACTTGGCCTCATCATAGCCTTTGATGGTCGGATTGTTTTCGGTAAGCGCTAATTTGAACCGGATGAAACTGTTCATATGACTGTCTGCGCAATGATGCACCACTTGTCTGACAGTCCATCCACCTTCCCGGTAAGGGGTATCCAATTGTCTTTCTTTAAGGTTTAGAACCGCATCCCTAAGCAAATTCGGAAAGGATTCTATTTCCTCAATCCACAATTGAATCATTTTATAAGTGATTTCATTAGGAGAAATAAAAGGGCCTATGGGATATTTCATAAATACATTTTTTTGATTTGGAATTTACTGAAAATATTTTAGTTACGCTGATTGAATATCCTGGTATTTTACTAAGTTTCGGAAATTTTTAATTTCATCACCCATGAAAAAAAATCTCGCAGCCATGATCATGGCAATCACCTTGGTTTCCTGTGAACCAATGGAAACCCCAAACAATTTATCAAAACAAGCATTCAATATCAGAATTGAAGCAGACTATCTTGAAGAAAATGAACCTGCTTGGATTTTATTGCATGATATGGAAGGCAACCCATTGGATTTCAAACCCTTTTCAAATAATGTAAACTTGGCATTTGAAATTGATAGCAATGAAGAACGGGTACTTGTGACCGTTGTCAAAAAGCGGGATAGAGAAAGTTTTGACCGATACATTGTTGAAACAATCACTTCTGTAGATTCTAAAAAGGAGTTTGTCCTGGGATTAAAAAAACCTTTGAGAAGTAATTCTTTTGATCCGAATGGAGAATTCGAAGTAATTGTCTCTCATCAGCAACATTTGAATTCAACTTTCATCAGCAACTCAGAAGGGCATACTTCAGGGTCAGCTATTTTTGGAGGATTCCAATCCAGTGCCAAAATGACGCTATCACAAAACAGCCAAAATTACTTTGCCAGTACGCGGTCTGATTCGGAAGAGATCAGGTATAGTTTTATTTCCCAACCTCAAAATGGGCAGCAGGTCAACTTGACCTTTTCTCAAATGCAGACTTTTGATAAAGTTTTAAAAATCCCCTATTACCAGGTAGGTAGCCTGATTTATACGGTGAAGGTTCTCGAAAAAGTCGCTGGCAATTGGAAAGAAAGCTTTTGGTTAAATACCAATATACAGGAAGGCCATCCAGCCATTGACGATTATCAGATCGGGTATTTGAACCGATTTGAAACCTACGAAACGTTTATCAGAGCTACAATTTCAAGTCAGACCGTCGCTGGCTTGGTCAAAATTGGAAAGGCACCAACAACTTTACAATTGCCCCTCAGTAAAAATATAGACATGATATCCTCCAAGATCAGCAATCCAGAAATCAATAGTGACATGGTTTACAACAACTGGTCGGGAGATTGGAGACTGCGGGATGGGTCGGGAAACCTCACCGTAATGTGGACTGTTTGGGGAAAAGATTCTGGCTTTAAGTTGAAAGCATTTCCATTGGAATTTACCACCGATCATCCACAATTTTCCAATTTGGAGTCATTCCAACTCATTTCCATGAAGCTAATGCAGAGCCATTTGGATTATGAAAATCTGGTCGAACGGAAATATGTTGAGCTGGACATTTTGGAGGAAACGGAGGAATATTATTTGCAAAAGAGGTTTTGATCAAAGGAAAATATTTAATCGACCCCAAAAAGATTGAATACATCCCTTGAACCATCCAAAGTCATGGCATACTCTCCCGGTTGCAATTCAGATATATTGACCAAATAAGAACTCTCACCATATTTGGTAGCTTCAAAGGGTATAAATTCAATGTCAAGTGTAGAGGACTTATTGAAGTTAACTTTACCGGTGACGATCAACCTGTGATCCTTTTCAGAATCAGATTCCATCTTAAAAATATTGATGACATCTACAGGATCAAAATGGTTTTCTTTGACTTTGACAATAAACTGGATGTTTTCATTGTGGGCGGTACGTACAGGGCTTGAGGAACCCTTTACCATATTCATCCCTTTTGCTTTGGATACCCCAAAAATAGCAGCACCGATATCTGCTTTTGATGCATTGGAAGACTTTTGTTTTTCAAGCTTTTCTCCTGTATTCGGATCTTTTACCAAGAGAATAATTCCAGTAAATTCTGGTTCTTCAATCGCAATATCCTGCGCTTGAAGGGTACCAAATAAGGAAATGATCAAGATAATTGACAGTAACTTTTTCATAAGGCTGGGAGGGTTAAGAAAGAAGTACTGGTCAATTTAACCATTTTTGGCAAAATTATCATTTCTTTTACAATGAAAGGATTTAAAAAAAACGCCACCCAAATATTTAATCCTTTTCCTGCAATACTTCATTTAACATGACCATAAGATCCTTTTTGATCTCCCTCTTCCCATCTGAAATCTCCCAGGCTTTTAGTATTTCAGGATGACCTGAAAGCAATTCTTTTATATATCTGTCATCCAAAACCCTGACGGTACCGAATTTGGGATTGAACAGATATAGGTTTGTCTTAGTAGAAGCTAAGGCTCCCACTAAACCAAAACTGGCAGTAGCAGCCGCATCAGTTACCTGATCTTCAAAAAGAAAATAAGGTCCAACTAACTGGGCTTTGACAAAATAATCTGCAGCAGTATATTGTGAAGCGTTCAAGTAAAAGGATTCACCATCCGAAAAAGCAAAAATTCCTTTGATGCGTTTATTGGTTTTTTCATCCATGGGCTGATACCTTGGAAACTTCCCTCCTTCTCCCATGCCTTTTATTTTGAAGCCTGTTGGGGATTCATTTCCAGAATCCAAATTTACCCATTCACTATAAGATTTGAAAAGACCCTTTCTCATCAATGGTTTGTAGTCCAAAAAACCAGATTTCTCTTCAATTGGAACAAAAGCCAACATCTGTTTTTCTGAAGAGGAAAACTGGTGCAGGCAGTTCATCAATACCTGATAAATCCGCTCTCCATGACCTGAGGTCACATCAAGACCTGACTCCTCAATGTTTGCTTCAAACTTACCGAATGAAAATATCTCCCCGTTTTCTTCCACCAAAACTTCTATGGCCAAATCCGCAAAACCAATTTCCTTGGTAGCCATAGTCCTTTCAGAAACACTGAGTCTGTCCACCTTCAGTACAACTTCGGTGACATCCGTATAAGTAGGCAGGTTATTTTGAAAATAACCCAATAGATAATCTTCTACAGGCTTTGAAAAGACAACATCTACCTGCCTGTTGGACATTCCTTTTTGAGCTGTCCCTATGGTTTCCTTCTGGATTCTATTATCCAAAACCGAGGTGATGTTAAACGTCTGATTAGGAATATAAATCCCATGATTGGGTATTTCAACTACATGGGATTTGACGTTTTGGCACTGACCATAATGCACCAACATGGTCAGCAAAAAGAGGGTGATAATCTTCTTCATAGGTTGATAAAATTTCGCATGGAATGTGAAGAAAAAAATTATAATTTCAATCATAGTTTGAAAAAATATTTTTGATGTTTGGAATAACTCTTTCCGCCAAATCTTCATGCCTAATACCTATTCAGGAATCCCTCTATATTCTTCGTTCTGGGAGTCGTCGATTTCTAAGGAAAGTAAGGTTTTCTTACCTCATTGAATGCACTTAAATATTTTGAAATATATGCCTCTTTTGATTTGGATTTATATTGCATGACATAGCGGGGATGTTCCAAGGCTATGATTTTCTTAAAGAAGCCAAATTGATTATTCAATTCGAGTAAAAACTTTTCGTTTTTCCCGGTACCAAAACAATAACATATATCAGTATATATTCCCATTTCTATTTGCTTTCGGATGTTTTCAATAATAAAATCAAAAACCGATTGGGTCAACTCCTTACTGTCATAATAATTGTAATTGACTTCTTTGCCATTCTTCCCTAATGAAGTAAAACCCAAGGGGCAGATTGAGTTGATATAAAATCTCTTGTAAAATGCTTCTTCGCCGCCAAAAGCATTAATTACCTCATAAACGAAAACCGAAGAAGGCTCGTGTGCCAAATGACCATTGAATTCAATCCCACAGTTCGCAATCAATCTTTTGGGATCTGTGAAAGGAATACCTGTCAGCCCTGCACCAAATCTCCCGGGATTTATCCCCAAGATCAAGTGTCTTTTATGATTGTCGTTGTAGTACTTTTTATAAAATGTAGATGAAATCGGAATAACATTTTTATCCTCCTGAAATGGATTCATGATTCGGATGCCCACTGGAAGTTTTCCTTTGAATTCAAGAGATGAATTATAGGAGATAATTTTATCGGCAAATGTTTTCATTTCAGAAGGTAAATAAAGAATATAGAATTAAGAAAGTTATCAATGCTTTTAAATTCAGCAGTTGCTAACTGCACAAATGGGTACCTTTCTGAAAAAGATTTCATATTCATTAGGTTGCGATGGGAAAAACCCCGTAAACCCTTTAGTTCTTGTTGTAAATCTTTAACAATTAGTAAGGATCCACATCCACCACAAACCTCACTCCCCTAAACTCCTTATGGGTCTGCAATTCCTCCATCAGGTGCTGCAGTTCCAGTTTGAAGTGGGCTTGGGCATTTCCGGCTTTGTCGAGTTTGGCGATGGATTCGAAGATATATTGGTTTTTGATTTTGCCGACAAGGCCTTTTTCCGGACCCAAGAGGATTTTCTTGACCTGGATTTCTGCCATCAGGTTATGTAGATTTCGTGCTGCCCTTTCGGCGGTTTTGAAGTCCTTGTGACGGGTGGTGACTTTGATGATCTTGACAAAAGGTGGATAGAAAAAGCGTTGCCGCTCCCCCATCTCCTGTACATAAAAATTTTTATAATCTCCTGACATGATTTGCCCGAAAATGGCCTGTTCAGGTTTTCTTGTCTGAATGATGACTGTGCCTCTTTTGTCCCTTCTTCCTGCCCTACCGGCCACTTGGGTGATCTGTTGAAATGCGCGCTCCCCTGCCCTGAAATCAGGGAAATACAAGATTCTATCAGCATCCATAATCCCTACTACCGTCACCCTATCGAAGTCCAAGCCCTTGGTAATCATCTGGGTTCCGACCAGGATATCCACATTGCCCCCACCAAAATCTTCCAGCAGTCTTTGATAGCCATACTTACTCCTTGTCGTATCCAAATCCATCCTGGCAATCCTGGCCTCGGGAAATAGCAGGGAAAGACTTTCCTCTATCCTTTCGGTTCCCAAGCCAACAGCACTCAGCTTATTGCCGCCACAGGCAGGACAGGCATGCGGTACTTTCTCTTTGAAGCCACAGTAATGGCAGCGCATTTCCTCCCCAAACTGATGGTAGGTCAAACTGACATCACAATGCTCACATTCCGGAATCCAACCACAATCTTCACAGGAAATATAGGGTGCATAACCCCTACGGTTTTGAAAGATCAATACCTGTTCCTGATTTTTCAGCGCTTCCTGTATTTTTTCCCTTAACAACCTTGTGAATTCCAGTTTGAGCAGGTTTTTCTTTTTATCCACCAGCATATCTGCCAATTGGTATTCCGGCAATTGCGCTTCCCCATAGCGGATGTCCAAAGCTACATAACCGTACTTTTTCATCCGGGAATTGTAGTAGGATTCAAAGGATGGTGTGGCCGAACCCAACAGTGTTTTTGCCTGATGGATCCATGAAAGCATGATGGCAGCATCCCTTGCTTGAAATCGTGGTGCAGGATCATATTGCTTGTAGGAAGATTCATGTTCCTCATCCACGATCACCAAACCCAAACTGTCAAAGGGAAGAAAAATAGAAGACCTAACACCGATGACAAAAGATAGCTTTCCACTCAGCACACCGTTCCAGACTTCTACCCTTTCATTGTCGGAATATTTGGAATGATACACCCCCATCTTGCTGCCGAATACCTGTCTTAATCTCCCGACCATGTGGGTAGTCAGTGCGATTTCCGGCAAGAGCAACAATACCTGAGAACCCCCTTCCATTGCTTCTTTGATCAAAGTGATATATAATTCCGTCTTGCCACTCCCAGTGATGCCATGAAGTAGGACGGTATTCTTTTCCTCAAATTGCGTTTTGATCTCTTGTTGGGCGGTAAGTTGTTGGGGTGAAAGAACTATTTCCTCTTCACTCCCTTCCATCTCCTCAAAGCGGCTGATGATGATCTTGTATTCCTCCAAAATCCCGTTTTTGATCAGGGTTTTGAGTGAGGAAACGGAAAGGCCTGCATCTGTAAACACCTTTTTGTCAAGGCCTTTTTGGTTGAGTTCAGGTTTTTTATAAACCGGGATTTCCTGCAGATATTTGAGCAGGATTTCCTCTTGTTTGGGTTTTGAAGCTATTTCATTGAAAAGGGTTTCCAAAAGACTTTTGTCCAGCACATATTCCTTTACCAATCGGATACGGAATTCAACTTTTGGACTGTATTTCTCTTTGACCTGTTCAAAAACCAAGATGGCTTCCTTGATGACGAGGCTTTTGATGATGCCGTGAATGGACTTGATTCCCAATACCGCTTCACAATCTTCATAACTCATTTCCTCTTTATTGGCCAAGGCCTGCAGGAGTAGTTCTTCCCTGTCATCTAAAGGGTAAGGGGATGTATCCGAATCATACGTAGGATTGATCTGAATCTTGCTTTCACTGCTGAGTTTGAGGCCTGAAGGCAGGGCTGCATTCATCACCTCGCCGATATGGCAACAATAATATTCCGCCATCCATGCCCAAAATCTGATCTGCAGGGGATTGACAGTGGCATGGTTGTCAAGAATATCCAATATCGGTTTGGCTTCATAGGCCACGGGTGGTTTTTGGTGGACTTTTCCGATAATTCCGGTAAGTACCTTTTTCTTGCCGAACTGAACAATTACCCTGAATCCTATCCCTATTTCCTCAGAAAGATTTCCAGGGATTTTGTAGGTAAACATTTTAGGTATGGGAACAGGCAATATGATATCTGCAAAAAGGTTTGTTTTGCTGTCCTCAGTATCGTATAGGTCTCCGAATAAACTCTCCAAAAGGAATATCAGGCTAAAGTTGGAAATTGTGCCAATGCTTCATCAACAGTGGTGACCGGCTTTTGGCAGGCCTTATTGAAGCAAACGTAAATTAAGGCATTTCCATCAGAATCTGCTGCTTTATATTCCAAAAGGGGAATATTTTCTCCGACATCTGCTGTCACTGATAAAACATAGTTGGGCAAGTACTGTCCCTGAAGCGCTTTTGCTTTTTGTTTGGCATCCTTTCCCACAATTGCCACCTCGGCTTTTGGAACCAAAGAATTGAGGTATAAAGATGCCCAATTGCACAAAAAACCCGGTTCTGTAATGATGAGCTTTTTCATGGCCCCCAACATTTTCTCTGAAATTTCGAGATATTGATCGTTGTAAAAATATAAGCCCAAATCGTGCAGGTTTCGGGCCATGATGGAATTGGAAGCCGGGATTACATTGTCAAACAGTTCCTTTTTATTGGCTATCAGTTTTTCTGCTTTGGGATTATTGAAAAAGAAAAATCCATCGGTCTCATCGTAAAATTGTTCCAAAACAATGTCTGTAAGTTCTTTAGCCTTGAGTATCCATTTGGTTTCAAAATCCAATTGGTATAGAGCAATAAATGCGCGAATCACCGCAGCGTAATCCTCCAAAAATGCTGGAGTATAAGCTTTCCCGTTTTTGTAGGAACGATAAAGAACAACATCTTTGAACATGTTTGCCAAGAGGAATTGACCATTGTTCAAGGCCAATTGTTTTGCCTTTTTCTCTCCTGTTGCCAGATATGCCTGCACCAGTCCGGAAATCATCAGTCCATTCCAGCCACTCAATACTTTGTCATCGAGACCGGGATAGATTCTTTTATTCCTGACTTCCAAAAGCTTGGCTTTAAGTTGATTCAATCTGTTGAGATAAGCAGAATCAGATAATCCTTCCTCTGATGCCAAATCTTGGTAATCTTTGGTTTGAAAAAGGATATTCACTCCCTCTTCCCAATTTCCCTGATATTTGAGGTTAAATAACTTTTTTAACCAAACCAGATTCTCTCCGGCTGTGGCTTCCAATTCATCGTAGGTCCAAGTATAGAATTTCCCTTCTACCCCTTCGGAATCCGCGTCTTGGGCAGCATAAAATCCACCTTCTTCCTGCAACATTTCCGATTCCAGCCAATGGATAGTTTCCATGACTTTCTCCCTGAAAAAATCTTCCCCACTGACCTGATAAGCTTTGGCAAAGAGTTCCGTCAATTGCCCATTGTCATAGAGCATTTTTTCAAAGTGTGGAGCAAACCACTCCCCATCAACGGAATACCTGGCAAAACCTCCCCGGAGATGGTCATATATCCCGCCCATGCCGATTTTCTTCAAAGTGAAAAAGACATGATCCAATAATGACTGATCCTTTTTCAATAAAGCATAATCCATTAAAAATGACCAAATGGCCGGCATCGGAAATTTGGGTTTTCGGTTCAAACCGCCCCATTCCCTATCAAATTGGACTTGGAGTTTTTGGACTGCATTTTCGAGTTCCTCCTTAGATAAATCTGCTTTTTCCAGACTGATTCCATATTTTTCCAATTCCGATCGGCCAAGGCTCCTTCCAAAATCTTCCGCACTTTCTGCCAATTGGTCATAATGGTTTTCATAGGCATTGGCTATATTCTGCAACAGTTCCTTCCATTGCTTGTTGGGGAAATAGGTGCCACCGTAAAAAGGTTTTTGGTCCGGCATCAGAAACACATTCAGCGGCCAACCCCCATTCAAGCCCATGGTCTGAATGGCATCCATATAGATATTGTCCAAATCAGGTCTTTCCTCCCGGTCAATCTTGATGCAAACAAAATGGGCATTCATGATTTCCGCTGTAGCCTCATCCTCAAAACTCTCCTTCTCCATCACATGACACCAATGACAAGCGGAATATCCGATACTGACAATCATCGGCTTATTCTCCCGCTTCGATTTCTCCAACGCCTCTGTACCCCAAGGATACCATTCCACAGGATTTTGGGCGTGTTGGAGGAGATAGGGGGATTGGGAATGGATGAGTTGGTTCATGTTATTAAGATTTTAGATCTAAGATTTTAGATTGTAGAATTAATGTCCAGTAGCTATTGGGATTAAATTGGAATGTTGTCCTCGTTTTGATGGATCGCTATTGGAATTTAACTTTTCCTTGTTTCGAACTTAGAGAGAAATCTGTTCTACCTTTTAGGTAATTAGCCCTCTTCCGCCACGGCCAAGACCTGTCGTTGAGGTGACAAGGACACGGTATCCTATTCTCTTGAATACTATTTTTAGTTCAATGGTGTTAGCCTCTTGAATCTTGGCTCCACAATATTCATCGGGACAGGCTATGATTCTTGGCTCTTGTTTCTTGTTTCTTGTTTCTTGCCTCTTGTTTCTTGCCTCTCGCAACTCGCCTCTTGCTTCTCCCCTTACTTCCTCTGCTGCACCTGCTTCCTCAACTGATCCATTTCCTTCGAAAAGTCATAGTCCCTGCTATACTTTTCCAATTTCTTTTGGAGGTTTTCGAGGAATTTTAAGTGGGCAGGGCTATCGGGATTGAAGGGCCTGTGTGCCAAATCCCGTTTGATTCCTTCGAATTCCTGGATCAAAGGACGGGCTTTGGGGTCTACCCAAGTCTTTAAAAATCTTTCCCAAATATAATCCTCGGCTTGTGCAGTCGGATGAATCATGTCTTCTTTATAAAAACGATAATCCCGCAACTCATCCATCATCATCTCATAACTTGGAAAATAATGCACAAAATCGTAGGTCTCCGTTAAATCATGAGCAGCCAACCGTAAGATACTTTTACTCAGTTGGTTTTCAGGAATACCATCCTTGGTATGTCTAACAGGGCTTACTGTTAAAATGACTTTCACATCAGGATTAACCTGTCGGAGAATATTGAAAAATCCTGCAAAATCCTTTTGGATTTCCTCAGGGTGTAGCAAACGTTTTTCAAATTGATCAGCAGGTTTTTTATGGCAATTGGCCACTATCAGTCCTGATTTTTCATGCTCATAAACCCAAGCTGTACCAAATGTAATGAAGATATGTGTTGCCTTTTCAAGCTGTGTTTTTGCTTGAGCTTGCTTTTTATTGATCAACCTTTCCAGGGAATCCTGACTAAATCCTACCACATCGGAATGCATCCCAAAGTGCAAATACAACCCATCCCTTACCAATACCATCTCTGAATTCATGGGCATTTCCAACACCGAATCTTCCAACACCTGACAAATAGAAACAGGATTGAAGAGTGTTCCAAAAGAATTATTGATGATATTAAATTTCCTTTCAGAAAGCTTATCTCCTATAACAGTCGAAAAACAGGAGCCTATAGAGAATAAAACTGATTGGTGATTGATCTTGGGTGATCCCTCCGGGATATCAAAAGCGGTAGTCATTTGCATGGCTTAAAAATAGGAAGAAAGGGCGCAAATCCTTTAAAAAAGATGCAAAATTTTTGAGGGGTTCCCGCGAAGACGCTAAGGCGCAAAGAAAAATAAATTTCATTTTACAAATCCGTTTTCCTTCCACTAAAACCAAATCCTAAATCCCCTTGCGTTAAATTGACAAGATCTTTTTCCCGAGAAAACTTTAAAATAATTTCGCTATTAATCCTCAAGACCGTTAACTTTTCTGGAAATACCTTCTTTAATTAGATTCACATTGAAATTGATCAACAAACCTAATTTAATTCCTTTTAGCCTCATATAAGTCAATGTGATTTTGTGATAGACATTATCGACTTTTTCACATGATTTGAGCTCAATTAGTAATTTATCCTCCATAATAATGTCAGCTCTAAATCCTTTATCCAATACAACATTTTTGTAATGTATCTTCACTTTTTCCTGCCTTGTGAAAGGGATGCCCCTTTCCGTCAGTTCATATGCAAAAGCCTCCTCGTAGACACTTTCCAATAATCCTGGTCCCAAGTATTTGTGGATTTGGTAAGCTATATCTACAGCCTCTCGAGCAAGTTCATTCTCTGTCATTTTCTAAAAAGTTTATATTAAAAAACCTCAATGAAAATACCAAAAAAATAAGACATACCAAACAATCTGGCATGTCTTATCATTTTTTTTCTTTGCGACTTTGCACCTTTGCGGGATCTTTTTTTCTTTGTGCCTTAGTGTCTGTGGGATTTTTCCATCTTTGCGCCTCAGCGTCTTTGCGGGAAATCACTTCTTACCCATCCACTTATATGCATTCACGAACGCCTCCACCCAAGGACTGATTTCGTCTTCTTGCCTCTCTGATGGATAGTAGGGCCAGTTCCATGGCTTGAGGGAACGCTCTATATGGGGCATGATGGCCAAGTGTCTGCCATCCTCCGAAGCAATACCTGCAACAGCATGATCAGACCCATTTGGGTTTCCTGGATAGCCTTCATAGCTGTACGTCATCCCGATATGGTAGGCATCCTTTGGTTTGGGCAATTGGAATTTACCTTCTCCGTGTGCTACCCAAACCCCTAATCGCTGTCCTGCAAGACTTTTGAACATCACGGTATTGTTTTCCGGGATATTGACATTAACGAAGATTGATTCAAACTTATGGCTTGCATTGTGCAACATCTTTGGTTTGACATCATGGGTTGGCGTTACCAAACCCAACTCCACCATCAACTGACAACCATTGCAAACACCTAAACTGAGGGTATCTTTTCTTGCGTAGAAGTTATCCAATGCCTGTTTGGCTTTTTCGTTATAAAGAAATGCACCAGCCCAACCTTTAGCAGATCCCAATACATCAGAATTGGAAAATCCGCCCACAAACACAATCATCTGAACTTCCTCAAGGTTTTCCCTTCCTGTAATCAAGTCAGTCATGTGTACATCCTTGACATCAAATCCTGCCAACCACAAGGAATAAGCCATCTCACGGTCACCGTTCACCCCTTTTTCACGGATGATGGCAGCAACTTTTCCTGATGGTTCTTTTCTAAAAGGATTCAACCCAAAAGCATCAAAAGTACCTTCCCAATTATTGGAGAAATTATAGGACAATGATTGGTTTTTGTAATTGGTAAATCTTTCCAAGGCCAAGCTATCACCACTCTGTTTTTTATCCAATAAATATGAAGACTTGAACCAAGTGTCCCTCATTTCGGAAACATCCAAAGTCAGACCTGTTCGTTCCAGATAAACTTTGCCATCTAAGGTCAATTCTGCCAATGAATGGTAGGAAAGTCCATAATTTTCCAATATTGCCCTTGTCCTTTCCGCGTTCTTGACTTGAATCAATACTCCCGGATTTTCGGAGAAAAGTGCTTTTATGGGATCCTTTTCATTCAATCTTACTGTTTTCACCTTCAAACCAATATTTTTGGAAGGGAAACACATTTCCAGCAAAGCAGTGATCAAACCACCTGATGAAATGTCATGACCTGCAAGGATTTCCTTTTTTTCTATCAGCTTTTGGACAACCATAAAAGCCTTTGAAAAATACTGACTGTCCTTGACATCAGGGGTTTCATTGCCCACTGTGTTCAATACCTGGGCAAAACTCGATCCACCCAATTTGGCCGAATCTTTGGAAAAATCAATATAATAAACCTTACTGCCTTCAACAGGCTTCAAGTCAGGAGATATGGTCAGTTTAGGATCCGAACATTCTCCAACAGTAGAAATAATCACTGTTCCAGGTGAATACACTGTTTTGCCTCCTGGATATTTTTGGGTCATGGATAATGAATCCTTACCTGTAGGCACATTGATCCCTAATTCAATGGAAAATTCAGAAATGGCTTCTACGGCACGGTAGAGGCGGTCATTTTCTCCGGGGTTCTTTGCGGGCCACATCCAATTGGCACTCAAGGAAACTCCGGAAAGTCCATCTGTAATCGGTGCCCAAACCAAATTGGTCAAGGCTTCTGCAATAGCCAGTCTAGAACCTGCCTCAGGATTTGCCAAGGCGGCTACAGGGGCATGTCCTATTGAGGTAGCGATTCCCTTTTGTCCGGTAAAATCCAATGCCATCACGGCCACATTGTTCAATGGCAACTGTATTTCTCCAGTAGTCTGTTGCTTGGCAACCCTGCCCGTCACTGACCTGTCCACTTTGTTAGTCAACCAATCCTTGCAGGCCACAGCTTCCAATTGAAGCACCTGCTCGATGTAGGATTTTAATTGATCAGGGGTGTACTCAGGTTCTGCGAAATTGGGTTTGATCGGCGTATCTTCCAAGATCGTTTTTGGAGAAGATCCAAACATATAGGCCAGATTCCAATCAATGGGTTTTTCGCCGGTTTTGCTGTTTTCAAATTTGAAATGCATGTCGCCCGTGGTCTCACCGACCACATAGAATGGTGCTCTTTCCCTTTCGGAAATCCTTTGAAGAATTGCTACATCTTTTTCATGGACTACCAAACCCATTCTTTCCTGAGATTCATTGCCCACAATTTCCTTGGCGGAAAGTGTCGGGTCACCTACAGGTAATTTGTCGATATGGATGGTACCACCTGTACTTTCAACTAATTCCGATAGACAGTTCAAATGTCCACCAGCACCATGGTCATGAATGGAAATGATAGGGTTATCATGGGTTTCGGCCATGGCACGGATGACATTGGAAACCCTTTTTTGCATTTCAGGATTGGATCTTTGGATCGCATTCAGTTCGATTGCATTGCTGAATTCTCCGGTATTTACCGAAGATACCGCACCACCGCCCATGCCAATTCGGTAGTTGTCGCCACCCATGACGATGATTTTGTCGCCTTTTACAGGCTCGTTCTTTTTGGCGTATTCTTTTCGGGTAAATCCAACCCCGCCGGCCAACATGATCACTTTGTCAAAACCATGGGCTTTTCCATCCTCTTCATGCTCAAAAGTCAATACAGAACCGCAGATCAAAGGCTGACCGAATTTGTTTCCAAAATCAGAGGCTCCGTTGGAAGCTTTGATCAGGATATCCATCGGGGTCTGATACAACCACTTTCTTGCTGCAAGATTTTTTTCCCAACTCCTGCCCTCTTCGGATCTAGAATATGAGGTCATGTAAACGGCTGTTCCAGCCAAAGGAATGGAAGCAGTACCTCCCGCCAACCTGTCCCTGATTTCTCCGCCTGCACCTGTTGCTGCACCATTGAATGGCTCAACCGTGGTGGGGAAATTGTGCGTTTCTGCTTTTAAGGAAATGACTGTTTCAATGGTTTCCGGAACAAAAAAATCAGGTTTATCCTGGGTCTTAGGAGCAAACTGTTGCGCTTTGGGTCCATCTACAAAGGCTACATTGTCCTTGTAGGCAGAAACAATTTTATTGGGATGTCTTTTGGAAGTTTCTTTGATCAGTTGGAAAAGGGTCTTTTCTTTTTCCTCCCCATCAATGACAAAAGTACCATTGAAGATTTTGTGACGGCAATGTTCTGAATTGACCTGAGAGAAACCAAAAACTTCAGAATCGGTCAAAGGCCTGCCCAATTGTTTGCTGACATCTTCCAGATAGTCCACTTCCTCTTGGGTAAGCGCAAGTCCTTCCTTTTTGTTGTATGCCTTGATGTCGGTGACAGGAATGATTTTTTCCGGCTCAAGATGAATATCAAAAATGTCCTGATCCAGACCAAGGTATTTATGCTGTAGCATTGGATCAATGCTATCATTTTCTGTAATGGGGTAGTATTCTTCAATCCTTTGGATCCCAACAATCCCCATATTGACCGTAATCTCCACCGCATTGGTGGCCCAAGGGGTGATCATTTCCTTTCTTGGGCCGGCATAAGTTCCCTCAACTTTTTCAGCACCAAGCTGTTTTGCCTCTCCGAAGAGCCAAATGAGTTTGTCAATATCTTGTTGGTGTAGTGGTTGTTTTGCCTGAACGGCATAAATCAATGCTTGAGGTGATTGGAAAAAGAGGATCATGTGCGGTTTTTTGAAGCCTTTTTTGAAGAAGCAGCAAAGGTAAACATTTGGGGCAAAAGTTTAAAGGTTTGTTTTGGGGAAGTGCAAGGAAGTTGGCAGTGTTCAGTTGGCAGTTGCCCCGATGATCCCAATCCCGAATGGGATTGAATACCGATATGGTTATTTGCCCCGGGTGGAACCCGGAGGTGATTTGGATATATATTCAGCGTAATAAACTCCCAACCCCGAAGTGGGTTGAATTATTCTTACCAAATCACGATTTTGCCTTCAATCCCTTACTCAAGCTTATAATTTAAATGTTCCAAGTTTCAACCAAAAAAATATTCGCGCCGGACTTTAATTCCTCAGTGTTTACGGAAGTTACAAATTCCCGGACTCAAGGTCACAAAACCAAAGACTTTGGACAAACAGGTAGGAAGTGGGAGGTAAGTAGGCAGCGCTTGGATTTCAATTTTCAGTAAGTCGGGATCAATTTTGCGCCCAATCTGATAATAAATGTACTCCCATTATTAATCGAGCTTTCCACTGCTAATTCAGCATTTATGCTTTCTGCAAAATCCTTACAGAGCATCAAACCTATCCCTGCGCCGCTTTCACCGGCAGTGCCTTTGGTAGATAAAGTCTGAATCTTAAATAGTTTGCTAATCAACTCCGGTTTAATGCCTACTCCGGAGTCTTTAATAAGGATTTCCCCATTATTCACATCTTTAAACTCCACCTCTATTTTACCACCCTCCGGTGTGAATTTAATCGCATTCAGCAGGAAATTTCTGATGATAAAATTCAATCTCTCCTTATCGCTGTTGACAAACCTGCTTTCCGGAACATGATTGATCAATTCCACATTTTTTCGGTTCATTTGGACATTGAAAAGCTGTTTGTTTTCTTCTAAGAGTTTGTTCAGATTAATTTCATGAAATTGCACCTCATTTGATTCCATTTGAGTTCTTGCCCAGTCCAAGAGATTTTCCAGCATCAAAAATGCAGCATCATTATTCTTCGAAATCATTGACATCACTTCCTCCATTTCTTGGTTTGAGAGCAACTGTGAATTCCAAAGTGAAATGGTACTTTGAATATTGGCAAAAGGTGCTCTGAGATCATGGGATATTACTGAAAATATTTTATCCCTGAATTTGTTGGCAACATCTAAAGCTTTGTTGGTTTCATGTAGGCTTTCGGCTTGTTCCTGAATTTGAAGATGCTGTCGGTTTACCAAATCATGTGCTTCTTTTAATTTCTGATGTGTTGATTTTAGTTTTCTATGATTTTTTAATTGGATCCAGAATAAAACCAACAATACCAGCACGGCAATGACGATGACCATCAATACTTCATTTTTCCTCTTCAAGGAAAGGGCAAAATATTCCTGGTCTTTAAGCAGCTGTTGGTTTTCCAATTCTTTCTTTTCACTTTCATATTGGATGGTGAGCTCATCCCTGATTTTTTGCCTGTTTTCATTGAACAAAATTTCCTCATTGGCTTTTTGAATGGTCAGGAATCGGTAGGCTAGCGAATAATTGTTAAGTGATGCCGCAATTTTGGCAATTTTCTCCGCAGCAATGGAAATCTGATAGGGCGATTTAGAATTTTCCGCAATCTCAAATTGTTGATTGGCATAATCGAGGGCTTTATACATTTCCCCTTTTTCATAGTAGTATTGAACCAGGTTACCCAAAACTCCAAGTTTACTCTCTACATCATTGAAATTTTTGGTTATCACCCAAGCACGTTGTAATAATTCAAACCTCTTTTTGTCGTCTCCGATTTCTTCATAAAGGTCCGATAACTGATTGAGCGTATTGATCATTCCACGGTTGTCTCCCAAAGTTTCTTTGATCCCTAAAGACTTCTGAAGATATTCCAAGGCAGCGTCAAAATCTTCTTGATTTTGGTTCAAATTCCATCTATCCAGGTGATAACTTCCCAAGTTGTTATAAATGAGTCCCAATCCTCTTTGATTATTGATTTTCAATCCAAAAAAAAGTGCATCATGGTAGAATTTAGCTGCTTTATCCAGCTCTTTTGACCGATAGTAAATATTCCCAAGATTTAGATTAGACTCCAACATACCTACAGAGTCCTTTAACACCTCCCTTATTTTGAGTGCTTCAAAATGGGCTTTTAATGCAGCCTCGTAGTCTGATTTGATCAAATTACTAACTCCCAATATGTTTAAAGCATTGCCATGGTTTTTTTTCAATCCCAATTCTTCGGAAATTTCAATAGATTTATTGGCAAAATAAATCGCACTATCTTGATCAAAAGTATAGTAATGCTTGCTCAGACTAAAAAAAAGATGCGCTTTAATGGAATCATTATCAGCTTGATGAATAATTGATTTTAGGCTGTCGGGATAGGATTGTTGGGTAGTAAAGGCTGCTGCAAAAGAAAAGAACAGCAATAACACAGTTAACATAATAAATCAATTGGTAAATTAAGAATGGAGATAGTAAGTTGGTGGCGTGAACTAAAGATGATCAAGTAAATATGCATTCTATCTTAACAAAATCAAAACGTAAGCAATGAGGTCGGGCGGATGATATACATGATACTTTTGTCAACAACCATCTCTATGTTGAGGGATCGAATTCTTAAAAAAAATCGCTCAAACTTTTTGCCTCCCATCAAAATCAGATTTTGGAGCGAGAACGCTACTCAAAGAAATCTGGGAAGATGGAGGGGTATTTGTAGGAAGAAGTCTGGATATGTTTGTATCCAAACTCCGCAAAAAACTGCTTTTGGATCCAAGTATCCAACTTGAAAATATCAGGGGAAGAGGTTATATGCTTCAGGTGGGTTGATCTAATCCTGTTTTTTATCTTTTTTTTCGGGTAAAAATCATTTCCTATTTAATTCAAATTCAGATGTATTGATAAAGTTTTAGACAAAGACTTTTTTCTTTGCGCCTTGGCATCTTTGCTGGAATAAACAAAATATGCTTTGCTAGACAAAAAAACCTTACCTTTACAATACTTTATAAATAAAGCACGGCAAGTTGTAGGCCGCTTTTAATCAATCTCCCCGCTGGGTCAGAACATACAACATCTCACTCAGCCCATTTACATTCAGCCAACATGGCATTCAAAAATTTAGGAATTATTGACCCTATCCTTAAGGCGGTCGCCAACGAAGGATACACTACCCCCACGCCCATTCAGCAACAAGCCATCCCTCTAGTATTAGGAGGCAGAGACCTGTTGGGATGCGCACAGACTGGCACCGGAAAAACCGCTGCATTTGCAATACCCATCATTCAATTGCTCAGTCAGCACAAACAAAGAAGACCTGGAATCAAATCCCTGATCTTAACACCGACCAGAGAATTGGCCATTCAGATTGACGAAAGTTTTGCCGCGTATGGCAAATTCGCAGATATCAGACATACCGTTATTTTTGGCGGAGTCTCACAACTTCATCAGACCAATGCCCTGAAAAGAGGCATTGATGTACTGGTAGCCACTCCGGGAAGGCTTATTGATCTGATTAACCAGAAATTTGTTGACCTCAGGCATCTTGAAATATTTGTCTTGGATGAGGCAGACAGGATGTTGGACATGGGTTTTATCCATGATGTGAAAAAAATCATCGCCCTGCTTCCCCAAAAAAGACAGACTTTGTTCTTCTCGGCCACCATGCCGCCCGAAATCCAGAAGCTCGCTGATACCTTATTGACCAAACCTGCTTTTGTGGAAGTTACCCCACCTTCATCCACAGTGGATAAAATTGAGCAAAGGCTTTTTCTTACTTACAAAGCAGACAAGCCCAAACTGTTACTACATCTTTTGGATAAAAAGAATATCGGTTCTGCATTGGTATTTACCCGGACCAAACATGGCGCCGATAGGGTTGTCAAATTTCTTGTGAAGGAAAATGTAAAAGCAGCTGCTATCCATGGCAACAAGAGTCAGAATGCCAGACAAAATGCCCTAAATGATTTTAAAAGTGGTAAGCTACAGGTTTTGGTTGCCACAGATATAGCCGCAAGAGGAATCGATATTGATGAATTGGCCAATGTATTTAATTTTGACCTACCCAATATCCCGGAAACCTATGTTCACCGAATCGGTAGAACAGGCAGGGCAGGAAATTCCGGTATTGCCATGTCTTTTTGTGATGCAGAAGAATTAAAGGACCTCAAGGATATAGAAAAACTGATAGGGAAAAAAATCCCTATTGTCGAAGGTCATCCTTATGAATTTAAAGGCGTCATGAAAGAACAGGCGCCCGAGAAAAAAAAGAAGCCACAGCAGAATCAAGGGAGAAGAAGACGCTATTAGTCGTTCCGGTGTTCAGTGGGCAGTCTCAGTTTGCAGTTGGTAGCCTACTGTAAACTGAACTGCCTACCGCACATTTGCCCCTGAAGTCACATTTACTCAAGTCTCACGTCTTAAATCTAAAGAATTGCAACTCGACTCCCATCAGCATTTTTGGAAATTCGATCCTGTGAGGGATGCTTGGATTGATTCCAGCATGAAAGTCATTCAGCGGGATTTTTTGCCAAAAGATCTGAAGCCGGAGTTGGACAAAGCTGGAATAGATGGCTGCATTGCGGTACAGGCAGACCAATCAGAAATGGAAACCAATTTCCTATTGCAAATAGCAAATGCTAATCCATGGGTAAAAAAAGTAGTAGCTTGGGTTGATTTTTTTTCAGCAGATGTTGAATCCAAATTAGAAGTTTACCAATCCGAGAAAAAATTGGCAGGTTTCCGGGTAATTCTACAGGCATTACCACCTGAAGCCATGGAAGATAAGTTTTTTTTGAATAGTATCTCTTTGTTGGAAAAGTATGGTTTCACTTATGATATCCTGATTTATCCCAAACACCTTGAGAAGGCTTTCCATTTTGCCAAAAAATTTCCCAAACAACCATTTGTGATTGACCACTTGGCCAAACCGGATATCAAAAATGGAGAATTTGAATTCTGGAGTCAAGGAATGAAGGCAATGGCCTTACTGCCAAATGTGAGTTGTAAAGTTTCAGGAATGGTCACGGAAGCCAATTGGTATCATTGGGAAAAAGAGCAGTTTTACCCCTATTTGGATTTTATCGCAGAAAGCTTTGGTACAAAAAGGTTGATGTATGGAAGTGATTGGCCGGTATGTTTGTTGGCAGCAACTTATCAGGAGGTTTATGCTATTCCTGCCAATTTTTTTAAAAATTTCAGTTCAAATGAAAAAGCTGCTATTTTTGGAGAAAATGCGGCAAGATTTTATAAAATTTAAAGTTCTAGGGAAAACAGGATTTTATTGGAATCATAAGATAAAACGTCATGGACCTTCAGATTCAACAAAAAGTATTTCTCATTTCAGGTGGTGCCAAGGGGATAGGTGAGGCCATCAGTCGATGTATCGCGGAAGAGGGTGGTTACCCTGTCATTATTGATCCATCGGTAATTGAGGGAAAAAAATTGATGGTTGAATTCAATACCAATGGGATAAAATCATTGCATATCGCCAAAAGACTTTCAAATCCTAGTGATGCCAAAGATGCTATTGAACAAACTGTCAAAGCTTTTGGGAGAATTGATGGTGTGGTCAACAATGCAGGATCGAACGACGGCGTGGGTTTGGAGAATGGGACTCCCGAAGCTTTTAGAGCTTCAGTTGAGAAAAATCTTGGGCATTACTACGATTTGGTCCACTATGCCCTTCCTTATTTAAAGGAAACAAAAGGAAGTATTGTCAATATCGGCAGCAAAACAGCAATCACAGGCCAAGGAAATACAAGCGGCTATATCGCAGCTAAAGGGGGGCAGCTGTCATTGACAAGAGAATGGGCAGTAGAACTTTTGAAATACGGTATTCGGGTCAATGCTGTCATTCCTGCCGAAGTGATGACACCTTTGTACAAAAATTGGCTGGAAACCTTCGAAAACCCTAATTTAAAATTGAAGGAAATTGAAAGGAAAATACCTTTTGAAAACAGGATGACCACTGCAAAAGAAATAGCTGATACCGTTGTTTTCCTCCTCTCCAATCGGTCATCCCACACCACAGGACAGCATATCTTTGTAGATGGTGGCTACACGCATTTGGATAGGGCGTTGTGAGAAAAGAGACTCAAGATACATAGCCTGCCCCGAGTATCAGGGAAACAAGGTTCAAAACTAAAGATTAGAGATGCGAGATCGAAACCTGATAGGTCGGGAAAAGAATTTCGGATCCGCTGTAATTCTTTGCAGTAGACATATCTGCTCACGGGGCACTGCTGATAACCTTAAGAGAGGCGAGTCCTGTCGACTTTTTCAAATAGGTGATTCAGGGGGATGATCAGGTAAGAAGTTAAAAGGTGAGGCCAAAAGATAAATAAGGCCATGGTATGACCTGTAAACCCATACGACCACCCAAACTAACAAAAGGTGAAAGCCCTGCTCTAAAATTAAAGCCGCCATCAATGGGCTGCCTCCTGTATCCTACATTCAATAAAGGTGTTTGCCAAAGTCCAAATCTAGAACTGGGCCGAAAATCTTCTATACCTGAATGCATATTTGGATTATACTTGAAGGTCTCCGAATATGCAAGAGATAATCCTGCCCCCAATTCCAAGTACTTTCCATTTGCACCAAGTAGCCAATTGACCATCAAAGGTATCGTGACCATCCGATCACTCGACCATTGAAAATAGCCAACTCCAGTCCTCATCCCAAAGCCAGTTGGAATATCCCCAAATCTAAGGTCATAATTAAGGGAAAACAGTCCTCCCGGCCCTGCTAATTCCCCAAATACTGTATTTCTTTTGAATCCGTCTTGGGCTTGCGTACATGAGATGTTTCCCAAGAGCATCAAAGCAATGAGGGACAATACTGTTTTATTCATTATATTGGTTTTTTCGTTACTAAATATATTTAACTATGCCTTTAGAAAAAATACTATCCTAAAATATTTCTTTGTAGAAGCAATTAATTTTTAACTAGACGCAACCGCTTTGACAAGTGTCTCACTCACAATCTGTATTTGGTGACTGTAAATACATGTAAGGGTAAATCCATAATCTTAAATGGTTATACGCTTCCTTGCCAGCAGCCCAATATTCTACTGCAAACCGGTTGGAAGTCCCCAACCTGCCGGCAGTCGGGGATCTACTGGAAATTTAAGGTCATGGCGAGATTTAAATTGAATTACCATTTTACTGGCATCATTGCTTACATACATGTAATCTTATTAACTTTACCTTTGATCCAAATGAAGCAAATACTTTTTACAGGACAAACTTAGTTTGACAAAATAGAACAACCCTATAACCTCCCAACCATCCTATGCCCACAAACCCAACCTCCTCCCCCCTTATTCCAAGAACCCTCCTCCTACCCTTTATCTTGATCACATCCCTTTTTGCGCTTTGGGGATTTGCCAATGACATCACCAATCCTATGGTGGCTGCATTTAAGCGAGTGTTGGAATTGAACAATGTGCAGGCATCTTTGGTACAGATGGCTTTTTATGGGGGATACTTTACGATGGCATTGCCTGCTGCGATATTTATCAAGAAATACAGTTACAAGGTTGGGGTGCTGATTGGATTGGGTTTGTATGCTTTTGGAGCATTGCTGTTTTACCCTGCTGCTGCATGGGAAAGTTATTTCTTCTTTTTAACAGCACTCTATATCCTGACTTTTGGATTGGCTTTTTTGGAGACAACTGCCAATCCTTACGTCCTATCTATGGGACCTGAAGAAACAGCCACACAACGATTGAATTTTGCACAGGCATTTAATCCAATGGGGGCTTTAGCAGGTTTGTTTGTTGCCAAAGAGTTTATACTCAATGCACTACAATCCAATAATGTTGATGCTGATGGAAATCTGATTTATACCACGCTCGACGAAACCTCAAAAGCCATTATCCGAACCAATGACCTTTTGGTCATTAGAAATCCCTATGTAATGTTAGGATTAGTGGTCATAGCTTTGGCTGTGGTAATTTTCATGGTAAAAATGCCGGAAAACAAATCCAAAAACGGCAGCATCGATTTTTGGCCTTCCATGAAACGCTTGGCAAAAAAAAACCAGTTTGTAGAAGGGGTTATCGCCCAAATGTTTTATGTGGGCGCACAAATCATGGTATGGACGTATATCTATCAATACGCCGAAACATTGGGGATTGACAATGCTTCCGCTGTCAATTATGCCTATACTGCTTTGATCCTGTTTTTGGTGGGAAGATGGATCTGTACTTTTCTATTCCGTTACTTCCCCCCTGCCAGGTTACTGCTCTATTTTTCCGTTTTGGCGATATGCTTCACCTTGGGGGCAATATTTATCCAAGGTATGTTGGGGCTTTATTCCCTAGTGGGTATTTCTCTTGCCATGTCACTGATGTTTCCGACCATTTATGGAATTGCCCTGGAGGGACTTGGAGAAGACGTGAAATACGGTGCTGCATTCTTGGTGATGGCGATAGTCGGTGGTGCCATTATGCCTACGCTACAAGGAGTTATTTTGGATTTCGGTGGCCCGGGCTATGACGATATTAGAATCTTGGGCGTTCCTGAAGTCAATTTTTCATTTGTCTTGCCTTTGGTTTGTTTTATGGTGGTTGGGGTTTTTGCTTGGAGGAGATGATTTGAAGTGGGAAGATGGGGAGTTGGAAGTTAGGGAGGTTTTGGCGCTGTCATACTGGGTGGATCTTCTTTTCTCCTTGGTTCTAATGAAAACCTGAATACGAAGTGAAAGCCTACCCTGGAGAATTTCAGGTAATCTCTATAGTCAGAGAAAATGGTATGGTTTTTTTATAAAACTAAAAATTAAATATATTCTTAGAAGGATTATAGAGGAACTTTTAATTTAAAATTATAGTCCAAAATATTCATAATAAAGTATCAAAAAAATTGTTTTAAATATTTTTTTTTGTAAATTAGAATGCAATTTATAATTACAACAGTTTAAGCGGCCAACTATTATCAAAAATGACCCCGCTTTTATTTTGGAGAAGCCTATAAACAATCTATTTCATATTACTTATTTCGATTCCAAAAATCTGCATTTTTAATCCATTTGAAATTTTCATAATACCAAGTATTTAAAAAAAGTACGCTTCATCGGTGCTTGTTATAATCTAAAGCAATCATTTTTTTTTTGAAGAATACTTTATCTGAAAATATTCAAAAGGAACATACCGAAAATCCTAAAACAGAGTAGGTACAAACATTTAAATTACAGCTAAATGAAAACTTATTTTTCCCTGAAAATTGGGCTGACCTTTGGATTAGCGTCAGTCCTTATGTTTACTTCCTGTCAGAATGATGAAATTAGTGAAGCTTCTCTTTTGGATGAAGAAAAGGTACAGGAATTAACTGCGGATGCTGAGGAATCGGACCCGACCCTTCGGATAAACACCTCGGTCCTGTTTCCAACATCGGCATGTTTGTTTGGAAAGTGTAACGACGATTGGGCCATCCAACTTGGAAAAGCAGCTGTTGCCTTGGATTGTGAAAATGTCCTTCAACCACAAATGCTGAGATTAACCGATAAAGTGATTGCACCTTATGGTAGTTTGGACAAGACATCCGCTGAATATACCATCACCAAAGACCAATTTGTATTTCTTTCGCCCGCATTTTTCTTCAATAATTATCCCTGTCCCGCAGAGTATGAATGGGAACCGGCAGATGGACAAAGTTTAGAGGAGTTTTTGAAAGAATATGCCAAAGAAATTATGGACGCCGTTGAAAAACTGGAAGTTTATTTTGATGGCATTGAAGTTGAAGATATAAATGAATATCGGCTTAGTACAGATTTATTTTATTTTACCGGAAATCCTGAATTAAAAGAATGTTATGATGCATGTATTCAGGGATCGTCTCAACCTGGCCTTATCGACGGTTATTTTATGATGTTCAAGAAAATGAAATTCGGAAAGCATGACATAGTCATCAAAGGTGAAGTTCCTTCTATAGGTTTAGTCTTTGAAATAAAAATTATCTTAAATGTAGTAAAATGACCATTTAAAAATCTGGATTTTTGTTGATATCAAAATTAAAAACCCTGGGTGATAATTCAGGGTTTTAGTTTTTGAAAGAACCCATAGAATATTGTAGGTTTCTGAAGTCAATTTCTCCTTTGTGTTGCCTTTAGTTTATTTATGGTGGTTGGGGTTTTTGCTTGGAGGAGGTAAGATTGAGGGAGAAAGGGTGAAGATGGAAGGCTGAAGGTGAGTAGAGGGTAGAAATTTAAATCTCGTCATTCTGAGTCCCCAACATTTTAATAATGTTCAGAAAAGAAATGACATCCTAGTGGGCCGCAGACCTCTCTCCACGATACCTATCGGGATCGAGGTGACAAGGCAAAGTTCTTTAATAGATTTGAATGCTATTTGTAGTTCTAAACCATCAATTTCCAAGTATGTCATTGGTAGTCCCAAATATTTTGAAAATTTTCAATAAATGAATGACACTTGTTTTCCCACAGCGACCAGTTCGAATTCGCTGCAAGGACTGTCTGACATCTTTCCACTCGTCATTGTGTGCGGAGCTTTCTTTCGCTTCATGTTATACAAAGGATCTTAATACGAAATGAAGAATTTAATTGTTGTGAGTCATCTAACTAATCCTAAAAAAATTTAAGCTTTTTTAAGGTAAAAAGGTTATTTTGCATTAAATTGTAAAAACTAAAGTTATGAAAACAAGCATGAAGTTGATTGGGAAAAATATCTTATTGATGAGCATGATGGTATTTCTATTTACTGCATGTGCTAAAAAAGTTGCCTTTTTAAATTCTGCAGTTGTACCATCAGCAGAAGGAACGATATCGATTAAAAAAGGAAAAAATAACAATTACAACATCGATTTGAGCGTCAAACGCTTAGCTGAACCTAGCAGACTTTCACCGCCAAAAACCATGTATGTGGTTTGGATGGAAACCGAACAAAGCGGGGTACAGAAAATTGGCCAATTAGACTCCTCTACTTCAATGTTCTCAAATATGCTTTCGAGTTCATTAAAAACAGTATCTCCAAATAAGCCAACCGCTTTTTTTATTACAGCGGAAGACGATGCTGAAGGAAACTATCCAGGAACGACTGTAGTGTTAAAGACAGGCCCAATAGATTAAAATATATAAAGGACTATCTATTTTATTACAACAATAAGGAAAAAGGAATCCTTTTGGTGTTTAGAGTTTGATGTTTATTATACCTAATGTCCTTTTTAAGTAGAAATAAAATCACGTTTTATTGTAAAAATCTTTTCATTCACTCTCTAATAATCACCATCAGTTAGCCAAATCACATTATAATGTGATTTAATATGATTTTTTAATAAATCCTGCCAGTTTTGCATAAAAAATCACACTATAATGTTGTCTGCGCACCTTGGAGAGACCATCAAAAGAAGAAGAAAAGAGTTGGGCATCACCCAACCACACTTGGCCGAATTGGCTGGCATCAGCACCAATACGCTTTACAAACTCGAACGTGGACAAAGCAATCCTTCTTTAGAGGTATTGAACAAGTTGTTTGAAGTATTGGGCATGGAAATCAAATTGGAAGTCAGAAAGAAGTATTGATTGAATGAGAAAGGCAGAAGTATACCGCAATGGAATATTGGCTGGAATTCTCCTGGAAGAAGACCGTCAGCATTTTGTTTGCCGATGATTACGAGACAGAAAGTTTCAAGGAATTGGGATTCTATGCCTATGATGACTTTTATGAGTTCGGATTGAAAATCGGTATGTTGGAAAATCGTGTCAGAACGATTTTGGATAAGTACCGAAGCAAAAACAAACAAGTCATTGTTTTAACACAAAGTTCTTTTTTGACGGAACCTATTAAGGAACTATATATCAATCATTATCTAGATCGATTGAAAATGTTGAATAATTCATGCTCTATCCGTATTTGAAAAAAGCTCTGAAAAAGCAATATTAATACGCTAAGCGCTGGTTAAAATTGAATAAATTATACCTTCCCTTAATATCAGTATCGAATCAGCCCTGAAAGGGCATAATACTCCAACACAGGGTGCAGCCCTGTGTTGAGAAAGAAATAAACTCCTTACCTAGCCCTGAAAGGGCGCAAGATCAACTTCCCGGAACACAGTTACCATATATAGGGAATTTCAGATTGAAGTGATCGGTCAAGCGATAAACCAAGCTAGACAGGAAAGTAAAATGACCCTCGATTAATTGGGAAAATTAGTTGGTGTTCAAAAATCGAAAACAGGGTTAAAAACGCGAGATTTGAAACCATTCTGAAAGTTTTTGAAGAATTGGGAGCAAGGCTGAATTTTAATTTGGAATTGGATAAAAAAATCAATTGCGGACTGATTTAAGCTCAAAATGAAAAATTGGGGAAACCAAAAGGCAAAATCTCCATTCTTGAATAAAAAATTAGTAAAAATACCTTGTTCACGGTATTTTTTGTCTTAAGAGAAATAGGTAGTTTTAAAAAAACAATTGAGGTTTTTTTGAAAGAACAAAAATGTCATCATTTTTCTATAGAATTTGAATATAATGAAAGAGATTAAAATTGAACAACTAGCCTATCTTCTAAAACAAGCTAAAGCCAAGAATAAACCTCAGCCAATTTTCTTTTTGGGGGCTGGTGCCTCGCGTTCTGGACAAATCCCATTAGCTGATGAAATAGCAGCGAAAATTTTGCGGGATTATCCCGATCACCCTTTCATTGAGGAGACTCCTGCATCAGAACGGACCTATGCAAAATTAATGGGTTGTTTGCTTCCTAACGAGAGAGATGAGCTTCTAAAAGAATTAATAGACAATGCGAAGATTAATGTAACACATATTTATTTGGCGCAGTTGATCAAAGAGGGTTACCTCGATTATGTTTTGACAGTGAATTTTGACAATTTGATGTTAAGGGCATTAGCTCTGTACAACATTTTTCCCTCTACGTATGATATGGCAATACTTAATGATCTAACCACATCAACATTCAAAGAAAAATCTGTTGTCTACTTACACGGACAACACCATGGACTATGGTTGCTCAATACGTTTGAGGAAATGGAAAGGGTCAAAACCACTGTGCCAAGAATATTTGATTCTATAAAAAATAGGCGGCCTTGGGTTTTCTTGGGATATAGTGGGCAAGATCCAATTTTTGAGCATATCAGAAACCTCGGGAGATTTGATAACGGCCTTTATTGGGTAAGTTATAAGGATAATTACCCAAATAAAGATGTCCGTGATTTTGTTTCAAATGTTAATACAAATGGATTCATCATAAAAGGATATGACTCTGATTCCTTTATGTTGGAATTAAATAAAAACCTTGGTTTGGAACAACCTACGATAGTTGATAAACCGTTTACCGCTATGCAGAATCTACTTGAGGAAATTGTTGACATCGATGAACAAGAACATTTCAAAGGTGTAAAGCAAAGGTTGGATATTTCAAAACGGCAAGTTGAAGATGCAATATTGAAATATGAGTTAGGGGAAACGGAAACTCCAAGAAGTTCTTCAGATAACAAGATTGATTTGTTAAAACGTGAAATCATAGACTTAATCATTTCTGAAAAATTTAATGAAGGAGAAATTTCGGAAATTGAGAAGAGGGTTGTATTCAGTAAAGATGCAGAAGCACAGGAATTGCTTGCTAACTTGTTTTTTCACTGGGGGCTTCATTTTGGCAATTTGGCGCAAACCAAAGTGGGGCCCGAGGCAGATTATTTATTCTCCCAATCGCTTGAGAAATACGCAAAATGTATTGAAATAAATCCTAAAAGGTTCGAAGCATTGAATAATTGGGGAGGTGTCTTAGTAAGCTTAGGCAGATCGAAAAGTGGAAATGATGCGAATAAATTTTTTCAAGAATCGATTAAAAAATTTAAGCGTGCAATAGAAATAAAACCTGATTTCCACGAAGCGTATTATAACTGGGGAGTTTCATTACATAATTTGGCTAAGCTAAAAAAAGGCATAGAGAAAGAAGAATTGTTAAGTCAATCTTTAATAAAACTCATGATGGCTTTGGAATTGAGCCCTAATAATCCTCAATATCTTTCAAACATGGGAGTTTCATTGTTAGATTTAGCTTATTCCAAAGAGGGAAATGTCGCAGAGGAATTGTTTCAAAAATCTATCGAAACTTTTGAAAGAGCTTTAGGTTTTGGTGCTAACGAACATAGTTTTTTTTACAGCTATGCAAATAGCTTGCAAGGCTTTGCGAAAATGAAAAGTGATATTGAGGCGGAAAATATGTACGATCTTTCGATTAAAATGTATAAAAAAGCCATAGAAAATAAGCCTGATGATTATGAAGCTTTTAACAATATGGGTTTCATTTTAGCTGAATTAGCAAGAAAAAAGAAAGAAGGATTAGAATCTGATCTGTTATTCAAGCAATCTTTCGAGAAATTTAATATGGCCCTCAAAATAAATCCAAAATTTCAGATGGCATATCATAATCTAGGTTATTTCATGGGGATTTATGCCAAATCGAAAGATCTAATTCAGGCAGAAAATTTACTTAAACAATCTTTAATTTATTTTCAAAGGGCGACAGAACTCGATCCTGAAGACTATAATGCATATTTCTGTTGGGGAAATAACCTTGGATATCTTGGAGATTTAAAGGAAGGGGATGAAGCAGAAGGCTTTTTTGAAGAATCTTTTAAGAAATATGAAAAAGTAATAAAATTAAACCCACATTATCATGAAGCATTCTATAACTGGGGTAATCATTTAATGGCTTTAGCAAAAATGAAGGAAAAAGGTGAAGCGGAAAAATTGTTTCAAACATCTTTTCAAAAATTTAAAAATGCTGTTGAAATAAAACCCGACTATTTTGAAGCTTATAATAATTGGGGTATTAGTTTATTAGAGCTTGCAAATTTAAAAGTGGGAATAGAAATGGAAGAATTGCTAAAACAAGCAGTTGAGAAATTTCAAATTGTGTTTGAGTTGCATGGGAATTGCTACAACCTTGCATGTGCAAACGCGATCTTAGAAAACATCAAAGATGCATATTCTTATTTAGACCAAAGTTTAAAAAATATGGAAGTTTCAGTTGAGGAGGTAATAGGCGAAGAAGAGTGGGAAAGTTATCTGAAAGACCCAGATTTCATTAAAATAATAAACAAACATTCAAAAAATTAGACACTAAGTCCCATGATAGGGTTTATATATTAGGCCTTTTCCCCCCACTTTTTAATTTCCCAACCATTTCTCCCCTCTCCCTTAGCGCCTTTGCGGGAATTCCCTATCTTTGCACCTTCAAAATTCCAAGCAATCAATGATTACTGTAGATAACCTCTCCCTCAAGTTCGGCAAAAGAACCTTATTTGATGAAGTAAGCCTTAAATTCACACCCGGCAACTGCTACGGTGTCATCGGTGCCAACGGTGCCGGAAAATCCACTTTTTTGAAAATCCTGTCAGGCGATCAGGATAGCACTTCGGGTTCAGTTCACATCACGCCCGGCCAAAGAATGGCTGTGTTGAAACAGAATCACTTTGAATTTGATGAGGTAGAAGTGTTGAAGGCCGTCATTATGGGCCATAAAACCTTGTATGCCATCATGGAAGAAAAGGACGCCATCTACCTCAAAGAGGATTTTTCGGAAGCTGACGGTATCAAAGCCTCAGAATTGGAAGCTGAATTTGCCGAAATGGATGGATGGAATGCTGAATCCGATGCAGCCTCCCTCCTTTCCGGTCTTGGCATCAGCGAGGACCTACATTACCTCCAAATGAAAGAACTTGCCGGTAACCAAAAGGTAAGGGTCCTGTTGGCACAGGCGCTTTTTGGCAATCCCGACATCCTGATCCTCGATGAACCTACCAACGACCTTGATGCACAGACCATCAACTGGTTAGAGGATTTTTTGGTAAACTTCAAGAACTTGGTGATCGTGGTATCCCACGATCGTCACTTCCTTGATGCGGTTTCCACCCATATCGTGGACATTGACTTCAGCAAAATCAGGATTTACTCCGGTAACTATACCTTTTGGTATGAATCTTCACAGTTAGCCGCCAAACAGAAGTCCGACCAAAACAAGAAAGTAGAGGAAAAGAGAAAGGAATTGCAGGAGTTTATCTTGCGCTTCTCTGCCAACGTCTCCAAATCCAAGCAGGCTACTTCCAGGAAGAAAATGTTGGAGAAACTGAATGTGGACGACATTCAGCCATCCACAAGAAAATATCCGGGTATTATCTTCAAACCTGAAAGAGAAGCAGGTGATCAAGTTTTTATGACAGAAGGATTGGAGCTGAAGGATGAAAATGCCGTCTATTTCAAAGACGTCAATCTGATGGTGGACAAGGGGGATAAAATCGCCTTCATCTCCAAGACCAAACAGGCGGTCACCAAGTTTTTCCAAACCATCATGGAAGAAATTCCTACCCAAAAAGGGAGCTTCAAATGGGGTGTGACGATCAGCAAAGCCTATTTGCCTAATGACAACTCCAAGTTTTTTGAGACACAATTAAACCTGATCGATTGGTTGGGGCAGTACTCCCCTAATCAGGAAGAAGCCTATGTCAGGACATTTTTGGGAAGGATGTTGTTTACTGGGGAGGAATCCTTAAAAAAATGCTCTGTGCTTTCCGGAGGTGAAAAGGTGCGTTGTATGATCTCAAGGATGATGCTCCAAAACCCAAATCTTTTGGTTATGGATGAACCTACCAACCACTTGGACCTGGAATCCATCACGGCTTTCAACAATGCCATCATTGACTTCAACGGCACGGTTTTGATGACTTCCTATGACCATGCCTTCGTCTCCTCTTCCGCAAACCGGATCATAGAATTCACCCCAAAAGGCACTATAGACAAAAGAATGCCTTATGATGATTATCTTGATTCGGAGGAAGTTAAGGCTTTGAGGGAGAAGATGTATAAGTAGATGTGAGATTTGAGATTTGAGACGTTAGACATAAGACGCAAGACACAAGACGCAAGACTTTTGGGTTTGGAGAAGCAATAAATGTTACCGTATTTGTTTGAGGGTTTTGATTTTGATGTATGGTCAAGATTTTGAGATAATCAAGGGATATATTAACCTCCTAAATGTCCTTTTTGTAAATTCAAGGATTTGGTTGAATCTTGGCTTCTGGATATGCATTGGAACAAGTTTTGTTTTTTGAAATTAACCTCACACAATAGTGTCACAAACGCCATAACTCAGCGTCACAAAGCCTCAGGCTTCGGGCAACCCCGTCTTGTTTCTTGTTTCTTGGCTCTTGGCTCTTGGCTCTTGGTCCTTTTGTCTCATGTCTTGTGTCTCAAGTCTCAAATCTCACGTCTCAAGTCTCACGTCTAAACAAATGCTTCTAACCGCCATCATCATCTACATAGCCATCACCGTAGCGATAGGTGCCTGGTCTTCGAAGCTGGTTAAAAACTCCAATGACTTTGTGTTGGCAGGGAGGCAATTGCCGCTTTTTTTATCGGCTTCAGCTTTGTTTGCAACTTGGTTTGGTTCTGAGACGATCTTTGGGGCCTCTTCTGAATATCTTGAACACGGACTGCAAGGTGTGATGGAAGATCCTTTTGGAGGGGCATTGTGCCTGGTATTGTTCGGGATGTTTTACCTGAGACCAATGTACAAGATGAATGTCCTGACGATAGGCGATGTGTATAAGCGGATCTTTGGAAAACGGGTTGAGTTTTTTGCTTCCGTTTTTATGATACCCCCATATTTCGGCTATGTAGCTGCACAATTGGTTGCCTTATCTTTGATATTCACTACAGTTGCCGATATCAGTATTGCACAGGGAATAGTCATCAGTGCGGGCATTGTGGTCTTCTATACTTTTTTGGGAGGGATGTGGGCCATTTCGATCACCGATTTCATTCAGACAACCTTGATTGTGGTGGGATTGATTTGGGTAGCGGTATTGGTGAGCGGAAAAGCAGGTGGTGTGATGCCCATCTTGGAATCAGCACCTGAGGGAAGTTTTCAGTTTTTCCCCGATGCCAACCCGATTTCATGGATGAATTATCTAGGGGCTTGGATGATTATAGGTTTAGGAAGTATACCCAGTCAGGACATTTATCAAAGGGTCATGTCCGCCAAGTCAGAAAGAGTCGCTATCCGTTCAGCTTACCTGGCGGGAGGCTTTTATGTAACCATCGGCTTATTGCCTTTATTTATTGCCCTTGGAGCAAAATTCCTGTATCCGGAAATTTACCTTGAAAACAAACAATTGCTTCTCCCGGAAATGGTCCTTAGACATGGCGGAATGCATGTGCAGATTTTATTTTTCGGAGCATTGATTTCAGCCATCATGAGTACAACGAGTTCGGGATTGTTGGCACCATCTGCCATCATCTCAGAAAACTTGATCCGCCCCTATTTTGGAAATAAATTGAAGGAGAAGCATTTTTTGTGGATTTTAAGGATAAATATCGTTACTGTCGCTGTCGTAGCAGTGGTATTGGCCCAATGGAAAACCAATATTTATGAGCTTGTGGCCGGAGCCTCGATATTGATGTTGGTTTCCCTCTTTGTTCCCCTGACAGCAGGGCTTTATTGGAAAAAAGCTTCGGAAATGGGTGCCCTGATGTCCATAGTTTTTGGGATGATAGCGTTTTTGGGTTTTTCTTCTTTAGATTTGCCATTCTATCCCCACTTGCCGGCGACACTTGTCAGTGCAGTTTCTATGGTATTGGGTTCTTTGATTTTCCCTATCAACAAAAAAACCAATGCTACCCTATCCGAAAATAAAACTTCTTAAAAACAAGGAAATCTCCCTCTATCGCAAACACCATTGGATTTTTTCAGGAGCAATAGATACCAAAAGCGACGAACTAAAAAACGGCGACTTAGTACAGGTCTTCAGCGCCAAAGATAAGTTTTTGGGTGTAGGTCATTTTCAATATGGCTCCATCATGGTACGTGTGGCGAGTTTTGAGGAGGAATTGATTGGTTCGGATTTTTGGGTGAAAAAACTCAGCGCAGCTTATCACATGCGTGACAGCATTGGATTGGTCAAAAATCCTGAAACCAATGTATACAGGCTGATTCATGGTGAGGGGGACGGTTTACCAGGTCTGATAATTGATTTCTATAACGGTACAGCTGTCATTCAGACCCATCATGTCGGTATGTACAAGCATGTCAAAGATATCAGTCTTGCGCTGCAAAAAATATATGGCAATGCCCTTCAAGCCGTTTATGAGAAAAGTGCAGAGACTTTGCCAAGAGATATTGGAGTAGAAAACAGGATGCTTTTTGGCACTCCTCAAACCAATATGGTTTTGGAGTATGGCTGCCAATATGAAATAGATTGGGAAAAAGGTCAAAAAACAGGATTCTTTGTGGATCAAAGAGAAAACAGGAAACTCTTTGGCCAGTATAGCAAAGGAAAAAAGGTGTTGAACACATTTTGTTATTCAGGTGGTTTTTCAGTTGCCGCGTTGAAGGAAGGTGCATCAGAAGTTCATTCTGTAGATATCTCTGCTAAGGCAATCGAACTTACGGATAAAAACGTTACTATCAATTCAGGATTTCAAGGCATCCACCAATCCATTGTGGCGGATGTCGTGAAATATATCAAAGAAATTGAAACAGACTATGATATCATAGTCCTTGATCCCCCCGCCTTTGCCAAAAACATTAAATCCAAACACAATGCCGTTCAGGCCTACAAAAGACTCAATGCGGAAGCCTTGAAAAGAATCAAATCAGGCGGGATATTATTTACTTTTTCCTGTTCCCAGGTGGTTGACAAGCAGCTATTTGCCAATACAGTTACCTCAGCGGCCATGGAAGCAGGCAGAAATGTTCGCATCCTGCACTACCTCTCCCAACCTGCTGATCATCCTGTCAATATCTTCCATACCGAGAGTGAGTACTTGAAAGGTTTGGTTTTGTATGTGGATTAGGGGGGGGTAGATTTTAGATCTTAGATCTTAGATTTTAGATTTTAGATTTGAGACCTGCCCGTCGGCAGACAGGTTTTAGATTTGAGGATGGGTTATCCGAAGCTTGTGGCTTTGGATCATTGAGTATTGAGACTCTGGCTCAATTGATGCGAGTTAGAAACTCCCAACTCAACAGTCCGAAGGTACAACCTTCTGACAGCGGCATGTCTCCTCACGTATTCCTAAGACACAACCTTCGGACAACTTAAAAATTATCTTTGCTCCTTGGTGACTTTGCGGGATTTTACCCTAATTTTAAAACAAAAAACTTAAAACATGTATACAGGATTAAAACACTTACACTCTGGACTTGCTTATTTGGCTTTGGCGGCCTTGGCTATTATTTTTATTTATGCATTAATTGGATCTCTTTCGAATAAAACCTATACCGAGAAAGACAGAAAGATAGCCTTGATAGGATTTATTTTGGCGCATGTCCAATTGTTGATCGGACTGATTCTCTACTTTGTCAGTCCACTTGGATTTGCTTTGTTGAAAGCAGGCGGTGCTATGAGTGATAAAGTCGCAAGATTGACTGCATTGGAACACCCTGTGATCAATATTATTGCCATAGTGGTGATTACTATAGGTTACTCTAGAGCAAAAAAATTAACCGAAAGCCGGGCTAAATTCCGTTCCATCTATATGATGTACGCTATTGGTCTGGTTCTGATACTTTCCAGAATCCCTTGGACCAATTGGTTGGGTTAATCAAAAATTCAATAACTCCACAAGGCAGGCAAAAACCTGCCTTTTTTTATTTTTAAAAAATCACCTCAACTTTTTATTCTCCTTATGCCGGTCCCTATCCCGGATATTCTTTTTCTCAAAATTCTTTTGCAGCGCATCCGTCAGGTCAACTCCTGTTTGGTTGGCCAAGCACATCAGGACCCAAAGTACGTCAGCCATTTCATCGGCCATATTGACCTCTTTGTCTGACTCTTTGAAAGATTGCTCTCCGTATTTTCGGGCCATGATTCGGGCCAACTCCCCCACTTCTTCCATCAAAATCGCTGTATTTGTCAATTCATTAAAGTACCTGACACCAACAGTTTTGATCCAGTCATCTACTAGTTTTTGGGCCTCAGCGATAGTAATATCCTTAGACATATAGGCGATTAAAAGTATAGCTTACTATGGTATTTACCCAAGCTTTTGTATTGAAATCATAAATTCTCTGGGGGACCTTCACTTTTATCTGAAATTGATTCAGCATTTCCATTTCTTCAATTCTACCAATTTCCTCAGTAATGGCATTTGAGTTCAAAATAATAAAATCTTTGTTGCCGGCTTCCAGATCCACATTCAATGTTTTCGCAACATTGCTGTATCGAATCAATGGTATATTGTCAGGAAGCGTGGTCAGCAAACCGGGTTCGATGAGATTCATGTTGACCAAATCAGGACTTCCTGCGATTATGGTTAGCTGATTAGCACTGAAGTTGTACCCTTGAGCGTCTTCTACCTGCTTCATGAGATTTGAAGAAACAGTTCCGGTGTTGACAAAATCATATTGACCTTCTGTTTCAATGACAGTCACCACATAATTGCCATAAATACTGATGACAGGTTGTTCATCGTCTTTATCACAGGATAATGCCAGAAAAGTAACCAACAATAAAATTGGAACAATCCCTAATCTCTCAAATCTATTAAACATAATTTTCTCCTTTCTTTTTGGCTTCACTTACAAATTCCCTGAATTTTTTTTCTCCATTCAATTTGCATATCAATAAGACATTCTCTGATTCAGTCACAAGGAAGTCTTCCAAACCTTCGATGACAACAAGTTTTTCGGGACTTACTTTGATAAAACAATTTTTGGTTTCATAGAGAACAGCATTTGCGTCTACTACATTTCCCAATTCATCTTTTTCTTTGGTTTCGTGCAAACTTAACCACGAGCCCAAATCTGACCAACCAAAATCTCCAAGAACGGTATATACTTCATCAGCTTTTTCCATGATACCGTAGTCGATGGAAATGCTTTTCACCAGAGAATATGCTTTTTTTGTAAAAGCCTCTTCCTCAGCCTTGCCAAAATGAACCAGCCCTTCTTCAAAAGCTTCAGCCACATCAGGCATGTGTTTTTCAAAAGCCTTGATGATACTTCTTGCCTTCCAGATAAATATTCCGGAATTCCATACAAAATCACCACTCTCTATAAAGGTCATGGCTAATTTGATAGTGGGCTTTTCAGTGAATGTTTTTACTTTCTTTACTGGATTTCCATGATTACTGATATATTGGATATATCCGTAGCCCGTTTCCGGTCTGTTTGGCCTGATTCCCAAAGTAATTAGCCTATCCTCTTGTTCAGCTGCCTGAAGCGCTATATCCATGGCAGTGTAAAAATTACCCTCCTGAATAATAAGGTGATCAGCGGGGGTGATAATTAATTTGGCATCAGGGTCTTTTTGAAAAATTCTGTAGCTCGCATAAGCCACACATGTCGCAGTATTTCTCCTTAACGGTTCAGTAAGGATTTGATCTGCCGGAACATCAGGAAGCTGTTCACGAACTATATTGTAATATTTTTTAAATGTCACTACATAAAAAGAAGACTTGTCCGATAATTTGATGAACCTGTCGTAAGTCATCTGAAGTAAGGTTCTTCCTGTTCCTAGTATATCCAAAAACTGCTTGGGTCTGCTGTTTCTACTGTATGGCCAAAAACGAGAACCAATACCTCCCGCCATAATTACAATATATGGTTTGTCTTGCATTTTCGTAAATTAAACGATTCCTTCCTTCATAAGATCGTGAATATGAATAAAACCTGCAACGTTTTCACCATTCATCGCTACAAGCTGTGTGATATTAAATTCCTTCATGCGGTTCAATGCTCGGATGGCATACTCGTCCACCGCAATGGATTTCGGATTTAAAGTCATAATATCCTTTGCTACCACTTTGGTAATATCCTGCATTTTTTGAAGCATCCTCCTTAAGTCACCATCTGTAATAATTCCCACGAGATGGTCGTTAGCATCCAAAACTGAGGTTGCGCCCAAACGTTTGCTACTGATTTCCATAATAATTTCTGGCAGCTTGGCATCTTCCCTGACTTTTGGAACCATGTTTTTTGGTACCACGTCCCCTACTGTCAAATACAGTTGCTTCCCAAGTGCTCCCCCGGGATGATATTTGGCGAAATCTTCACTGCTGAATCCTTTTGCTTCCAAAAGGCAAACTGCCAAGGCATCCCCTAGTGCCAAGTGAGCGGTAGTACTTGTTGTCGGTGCAAGGTTGTTTGGACATGCTTCTTCAGAAATAGTAGCATTTAGAACATAATCAGCATGTTCTGCAAGATAACTATCCGTATTGCTTACCAATGCAATGAGTTTGGATCCAAGCCTTTTGAGCAAAGGAACAAGAACTTTTATTTCAGGTGTATTCCCGCTTTTTGAAATACAAATGACAAAATCGTCTTTCTGCACCATCCCAAGGTCACCATGAATGGCATCTGCTGCATGCATAAAAACCGCTGGAGTACCAGTCGAATTCATCGTAGCGACAATCTTATTGGCAATAATAGCACTTTTGCCTATTCCTGTGATTACCACTCTTCCCTTTGAATCCAAAATAGCCTCTACACAGGCCTCAAAGTCATCATCAATATAACTGATTAATTTTTGAATAGCATCTGCCTCCGATTGAAGAACTTTTATGGCGCTACTTTTAATATTTTTTACTAACTTCAAAATTGCTGTCGTTAATCATTAAATTTGTAACAAAGGTATGAAAGAAATCCTTTAAAATTTAATGGATACCGATTGAGGTAACATTGTAATAACATGCAAACTGTGGATCAAAGCGTAAAAGAAAAACTCAAGAAAATTTTTGGTTTCAACCAGTTCCGAGGAACTCAAGAAGCCATTGTGGATAATGTGCTGAATGGTAGAAATACATTTGTCATCATGCCAACAGGAGCCGGCAAATCTCTTTGCTACCAATTTCCGGCTGTAGTCAATGAAGGAACTGCCATTGTCATTTCTCCCTTGATAGCATTAATGAAAAATCAGGTGGATCAATTGAATGCCTTTGGAGTCAATGCCTATTTCCTGAATTCTACCCTCAACAAGTCCGAAACCAACAAAGTCAAAAAGGAGGTGCTTTCAGGTAAAACCAAACTGCTCTATGTAGCACCTGAATCCCTGACCAAGGAGGAAAATGTACTGTTTCTAAAAGAAGCGAATATAAGCTTTGTGGCAATTGACGAGGCACATTGTATTTCAGAATGGGGACATGATTTCAGACCGGAATACCGTAAGATAAAGTCGATAATTGCCCAAATAGGATCAACCCTCCCTATAATTGCCCTTACAGCCACCGCAACACCCAAAGTCCAACAGGACATTCAGCGGAACCTTCAGATGGAAGAGGCTGACCTTTTCAAATCCTCTTTCAATAGGACAAATCTTTATTACGAGGTAAGGCCAAAACATAAGAATGAAACCAAAAAACAGATCATCAAATACATCAAAACCCATAAAGGAAAATCGGGTATCATTTACTGTCTGAGCAGAAAAAAGGTAGAAGAAATAGCCGAATTACTTAGGGTAAATGGGATCAATGCCGCTCCTTATCATGCGGGTTTGGATCAAAGTATAAGGGTCAAAAATCAGGATAATTTTCTGAATGAAGAATTGGATGTCATTGTGGCAACAATAGCCTTTGGTATGGGGATTGATAAGCCGGATGTCCGGTATGTCATCCATTATGATGTTCCAAAATCCCTTGAAGGATACTATCAGGAAACAGGCCGTGCCGGTAGAGATGGATTAGATGGACATTGTCTGATGTTCTACAGATACGATGATATTGTCAAATTGGAAAAATTCAATAAGGATAAGCCTGTTACAGAAAGAGAGAATTCCAAAATCCTATTGGAAGAAATGGCAGCCTATTCTGAAAGTTCTGTTTGCAGAAGAAAAGTATTACTTCATTATTTCGGTGAATATCTTGAAAAAGATTGTGGATTTTGTGACAATTGCAAAAAACCCAAAGATAAATTTGAAGGTATGGATCATCTCCTTTCTGCAATTGCTGCTGTCAAAGAGACCAACAACAGGTTTAACCTAACCCATATCGTCAATGTAATCAGAGGGGAAAGCAATGATTATATCAAAAGCTATGGCCATGACAAGATTTCAGTTTTTGGAAAAGGTAAGGATGAGGATGAGAAATTATGGAGAACTGTAGTCAGGCAGGCCCTGATCATGAATTTTCTGGAAAAGGATATTGAAAATTACGGTATCATCAAAATTTCTGAAAGAGGAGAGAAATTTCTGAAGGATCCCTATGCTGTTTCCTTAAGCAAAGACCATAACTTTGAAGAATTGGAAGAAAGTACTACTGCGGATGATATATCAAGTGGTGGCAAAGCTTATGACGAAAAACTCTTTGAACTTCTCAAGGCCGAAAGGAAAAAGGTAGCCAAATCCAAAAACCTCCCTCCTTATGTCATTTTCCAAGATCCTTCATTAGAGGAAATGGCTACGGTATATCCTACAAGTAAAGATGAATTGGCCCAAATCAATGGAGTCGGAATGGGAAAAGTGACTAAATTCGGTGCACCCTTTCTGAAATTGATTGAAAAATATGTGGACGAAAATGATATCATTACGGCCTCAGATGTAGTCGTGAAAACTGCAGGAAACAGGTCTAAGGTCAAAATATCCATCATACAACAGGTAGACAGAAAAGTCAACTTGGATGAAATTGCCGATAACCTTAACCTTTCCATGTCAGAACTCATAGGGGAAATCGAGCAGATCATTTACAGTGGAACCAAACTCAATATCAATTATTATATTGAGAATATTATGGATGAGGATAGGGAAGATATGCTGCATGATTATTTTATGACAGCGGAATCAGATAATATCAAGGTGGCATTAGATGAATTGGAAGACGAAGACTTTGCAGAAGAAGAAATCAGAGTCTATAGAATCAAGTTTATCTCAGAACATGCCAATTAAAAAAAGAATCTAATTGATGAATATATTATTATTAGGTGGCGGAGGCAGGGAGCATGCATTCGCATGGAAGATTGTAAACAGCCAGAATTGCTCACAGTTATTTGTTGCCCCCGGTAATGCCGGTACTGCTGCTATTGCTAAAAACATACCCATCTCTCCCATTGATTTCCCAGCATTGGCAGAATTTATTTTGAATAATAATATTGAGATGCTAGTGGTGGGACCTGAAGAACCTTTGGTAAAAGGCATTGTGGATTTTTTTCAAAACCACCCTAAATTGGGGTCACTTCCTGTCATCGGTCCCAGTGAAATCGGTGCCAGGCTTGAAGGATCAAAGGATTTTTCCAAAATATTCATGCAAAGACATGGCATTCCCACTGCGGCCTATGAAACTTTTACCAAGGAAGAAATCGAAAAAGGTCTGGATTACCTGAAAAAGCAGTCTCTTCCTATTGTATTGAAAGCAGATGGGCTTGCAGCTGGAAAAGGTGTTTTGATCTGCCATAGTCATGAAGAAGCCGAACTGAATCTCAAAGAAATGCTACTGGAAAGCAAATTTGGTCAGGCATCCTCTAAAGTTGTGGTAGAGCAATTTCTGGATGGGATCGAACTTTCTATATTTGTTGCGACGGATGGTAAAAGTTATAAAATTCTACCCGAGGCAAAGGACTACAAAAGGATTGGCGAAAAAGACACCGGATTAAATACAGGGGGAATGGGTGCTGTAAGCCCGGTTCCTTTTGCTGACGAAGAATTCCTTGCCAAGGTAGAAGATCTGATTGTAAAACCCACCATCAAAGGCCTTGAAGAGGAAGGCATATTTTATACAGGTTTTCTTTTTATAGGTCTGATGAATATAGCTGGCGAACCCTATGTGATCGAATACAATGTCCGAATGGGGGATCCTGAAACCGAGGCTGTCCTACCCAGAATCAAAAGTGATTTTGTAAACCTTTTATATGCGGTGGGTACCAGAAATCTTTCGGATTATCACATGGAAATTCACGAATTCACAAGCACAACGGTTGTGATGGTGGCAGGTGGCTATCCTGGAGCATATGAAAAAGGCCATGAAATCATTGGACTAGACAAAGCCAATAAAGGAAACAAATCCATCATATTCCACGCAGGAACTCAACTCAGTGATTCCGGCAAAGTCCTTACCAATGGAGGAAGGGTGATGGCAGTAACTGGGATTGGGCCGAATTTGGATTTAGCCCTCCAAAATGCGTATCAGACTGTATCAGAAATCTGCTGGGAAGATTTATATTTCCGGAAAGATATCGGTCAGGATATTCTTAATTTAAAAATCAAATCCAATTAACGAGGAGACAAATCTCCCTTAGTATATATAATTATGGCAGGATGTAGTAGCTGCTCGACGTCCACAGGAACAAGTGGGGGCTGTAACAATAACGGCACATGTGGTACGAGCGATTGTAATAAAATGAACGCTTTTGATTGGTTGTCCCATATGGGAATCCCAACCGTCGATAAGTTTGATATTGTTGAAGTCAAATTCAAAGGAGGTAGAAAAGAGTATTACCGCAATGTGGATTTTATTCCACTGACCACGGGAGATCCAATAGTGGTAGATGTGCCAAATGGGCACCATATCGGTTATGTTTCCCTACAAGGAGAGCTGGTTCGACTTCAGATGCAGAAGAGAAAAATCAAGAATGATGACAATATTCTGCGCATCTATAGAGTGGCTAATCAAAAAGATCTTGAAAAATGGGAGGAAGCAAAAAACAGGGAAATCCCTACACTCTACAGGACCAAACAGATCATCGATGAACTAAAACTTGAAATGAAGCTTTCTGATGTAGAGTTTCAATCAGACAATTCCAAAGCAACATTTTTTTACTCTGCTGAAGACAGGGTGGATTTCAGGGAATTGATCAAAATTTTGGCCTCAGAGTTTAAAATCCGGGTTGAAATGAGACAAATTAGTCTCAGGCAAGAAGCAGGAAGATTGGGCGGAATAGGCGTCTGTGGACGTGAACTATGTTGCTCTACGTGGATATATGAATTTAAGAGTGTCAACACCTCAGCCGCGAGATATCAGAACCTTTCACTCAATCCCTCCAAACTATCAGGACAATGTGGAAGGCTGAAATGCTGTCTGAATTATGAATTGGATACCTACATGTCTGCACTCAGCGATATACCCGAAGTAGATAAGCCTCTGCTGACAGAAGCAGGTTCGGCCAAACTTCAAAAAACAGACATCTTTAGGAAACTGATGTGGTTTAGTTATAACAATGACAACAACTGGCATTCCATCACTTGTGATCGGGTAAGGGAGATTCAGGAACTCAATTCGAAAGGAACTAAACCTACGGATCTAAAAAACAACCATACAAGGGATATTGAAGATCAGATTTCAAAATCAAACCTTGAATTGGAAATTTTGGACAAAAAATTCAGCAAGAATAAAAGAACCAAAAAGAAAAAGAAAAGCCGAGGTGATGGAAATAGTCCTGCTTTAAATAAGGAGGCAGGCAATCCCGAGCCTCAAAGGCAGAAAAACAATCCAAATCAAAATCAAAAAAGGAGGAACAATCCATCTGGTCGAATACCAAGAACCAATCCGCCACAACAAAGCGCTGCCTCAAAGCCTGCATCTCCTCAATCCCAAGAAGGTGGGTCTGAACAAAAACCAAAAAATAAAAGAAACAATAAAAGAAGGTTTAACCCAAAGAATAAAGGTGACCAAAACACAGGTCAATAAGTTCTTTATTTGATAATTAGAAGTTTATAAACTAAAACAATTGGTATCATATCAATAAATATGACTTTAAAACCCAAAGTTATCTCCCTTCTACTATGTGTTTTGATGTTTGGCTGTGACAATAGCCGAATCTTTGAAAAATATCAGGGAATGGAAACAGGTTCATGGAACATAGCCGATACAGTTTCATTTGACTTACCCAAGATTTCTGCCACAGACAAAGCCATTGTAGCCATCAAATACAACGATGACTATGAATTCAGAAACCTTTACCTGACATATATTCTCAAGGACAGTCTTGACCTAATAATTGAATCCCAATTATTGGAAATTCCTCTTTTTGATCATAAATCAGGTAAGCCGGTGGGGTCTGGTTTTGGAAATACATTTACCAAATATGACACCCTTCCTTTGTCCGGAATTAAGCCCTTTATCAAAATCGAATTATTGCAGTACATGAGAGTGGATGAAATAGCCGGTATTGAGGCTGTTGGGGTTAAGTTTGTGAAGTGATTGTTGTCAGATGTCGGGTGACCGATGTTCTGGAGAAGCGAGAGAATGGAAGCGAGATACGAGACCTGCTTTACGGTCAGGTTTTCAAACCCCTAAAAGCGGTTTTTCCATCCAATATTGTCGGCTAAAATAAAATCTATAAGGCCATCCCTTTTCTTTCAATTGTAAAGGATGATAGACAAATGCTTCCTTGGAACCCAAGGCATCGTAAAGTCTTTGGTCATCAGTAAGTATTGCCTCTGCATAAATCCCCTTCTCCCTTAAAGCCAAATCCATTAAACTTGATGACGGGTATCTTTCCAATTCATAGCCACCATTGGAGCCTTGGATTTTGTCTCTCAAAGACCATGTGTTGTCAAATCTATAGGTAGGCGCTACAGGAATATCTAAAGATTCCCCTTTGCTGACATTTTTGACAAAGTCAATATAATCCCTCAACATACTTATGCCTTCATTTTTCAATTGGTCATGATTAAAATCCTTTGGTCTCAGACTTGTCACAACTGTAATATTATTTTTGGCCCGCGTAATTGCCACATTCAGTCGGTTGACTCCTCCTCTTTTGGAAAGCATTCCAAAATTAGCAATCAATTTACCTTTCTTGTTTTTGGCATATCCAATACAGAGAATCACCCAATCAAATTCATCCCCCTGCACATTTTCAATATTTTTTATGGTAAGTTTTTCATTTTTGATTTCATCTTCCCCATTGACCGATTCCTGTATCAATTCCATTTGGAAAAAATTAAACGTAATCACACCAATTGAATACGATGGGTGATGTAGTTGAATATATTTAATTTCCTCGATCACAGCATTCGCCTCTTCTTTGTTGGTCTGTTTATCCCATATTCCCTCTACCCTTACCAATTTGAAAGGAGATACTTTTGAGTTGACAAGCTGTAACTTTGCAAGCATCTTCAGCCTATTTTCATAAAAGTGTTGATTAGAAAAATGTATCAATGCAAGCTGTGCGCTACGGTAATGACCTTGCAACCAGAATTTCTGAAAAAATCCGGATGCCAGTTCCAAAAGAGATTCAGTCTCTGTTTCAATACCTTCATCTTCCGATTCCATTCTGACCTGATACAGGTCAAAGGGACGTAATTGATTGGAATCTCCCGCTATAACTGTTTGCTTTCCCCTTAACATGGCCGGAAGTCCCCGTTCTACATAACATTGGGAAGACTCATCAAAAATCACAAGATCAAATGACTGTTTCAAGGGGAAAAGGGCCGAAACAGTTTCCGGTGATGCCAGCCAACAAGGAATCAGGTTAAAGATTTCATCTTCAAATGATTCAACAAGTTTTTTAATACTCCAAATTCTTTTTTGTTTACTAACTTGATGACTGAGCTCCCTATAAGTCAAGAGATTATTGAGCCTGTTAAACTCAAGATTTTTGTAAGTGAATTCTCTGACCCTAATATCTGCGATATACTTTGAAAGCTTCCATTTTTCGACAACAGCATCCATCAATTCTTCTTGCATGTTGATGGTTTTGGAAGATACTACCTCTGTCAATATAGGATATTTGGTTTCAATATGGCCTATCCAGCTCATTTTAAGTCCTGAAAGAAATAATGCCTTTAGCTCCTCAAAACTCCGCTCAGGATAAGTGGAGAGCAATTTATCCATAACATTGATATCCTGTGCCTTTAACCTTTTTCTCAATCTGTCAAAGTGAACCATTTCATCAAAGATCTCTGGTACCTGATCCTGAACCTCAACTATTTCATCCCCCAATCCCCTTGCCATCAAATGTTGGATCTGAATTTTGCCTAGGTACAAAGACCAATAAGGCATCTTCTCTTCCAACACCTGCAGGTGTTTGAGAACTCTATCAACCCTTTTCAAAAATGCTTCCCCTGAATCTACTTTTACCTTCAGGAAACCGCTTAATCCACCAAGATCATGCATGGCAAATTTCGCCTTTACAGCCTCTTTATAAATGGTGGATATATGATTGAATGTGGTATAATCAAAAGGTTTGTCAGGAAGCGTGATCCATTCTTTGTCGTTTAATAAGGTAAACTGATGGTTGAGGTTCATCCTGTTTTCCAGTTTTTTGATCAATATTTTTACGCCATAATTGCTGTTTTCTAGATCATTCAAGATTAAAATTCTATAAATCGGCAGAAATCTCTTTTTCTTCCAGATTAAAGGAAAATGTTTTCTCCATCCTTTTTTCCTTGCCAAAAACTCAATGGCCAACTTCATTAATCCCTCTGCCTCTCTGTCAAGGCTATTCCACTCCACACCTTCATCAGATAAAAGGGATTTGATGGCATCCAACTTGTGTTCCAGCCACAATAGATCAATCTCTGTTTTGAGTATATTTTTTAGTGACCAAAAACGATCCAAACTTTCCTGATGATGCAATAGTTGGATGAGTTCTTCCAACTTGGATTTTTGCTCATAAAAAGAAAACAGAAATGATGGGTCATAATCCTCAAGATCTGAAAAATCATTTTCAAAATTTTCCTTGACTTCCCTAATTTCAAGAAAAACTTCTTGTATCCTTTTTGAAACTACCGGGTCAAAGCCACTAAAATCTACCCTATGCAACCAAAATGATTCTGGATTTTGGTATTTTTTGAAGTATCGCTCGTAATCTTTGAAATCCCGAAGAAAATCATTTACCCTACCTGCATGGAATTTTCGATAATATTGATTCATGTCAAATGACTCTTCCGATAGCTTTGAACCCAAATAAAGTTCCTTTACAGGAACTCCGCATTCTTCGGTATTGAACAAGGCTTTTTTTAATGAGCTGAAATAATCCGAATTATGATCAATTAATCTGGATATTTGGGCAAACTTCCTTTCAAGCTGAATGGCGTCAATCCCACGGTTTAACTCTTGGTAGTTATCGATTGACCTAACCTGACTGAGAATCTTTTTATATAGTTCCTTTCTATCTGACCTAAAATCATGAACCAATGCCAAAAATGCCTCGAAGCCTTCAGAAGCAAGGCGTTTAAAAACCACATCCAAAGCTGCTCTTTTTTGCGAAACAACCAACACTCTTTTTCCCCGGGCAATATAATCAATGACCAAGTTGCTGATCAATTGGGATTTTCCGGTACCGGGAGGACCTTCTACCACGCAGGATCTACCTTCTCTTACAGCTTTGATAACTTCTTCCTGACTGGAATCTAAGGGAAATACGGTATAGAGCTGATCCTCTCTGATGGGATTTGACTGTATTTCTTTGGGTGCAAACCATTGATGAAAAAGGTGATCTAGGCCAGGAAAATCATGCTGGACTTTCAATTGCTCATAATCCTGAATAAGGAAGCTGGTTTTCTGTGAAAATTGCCCCATTACAGCATAAGGCTTTAGCTGAAGTTTTCCCAACTGCATTTTTTCTTCATCAAGGCTTTTGGTGGAATCAGGAAATGTATCCAACTTGTTTTCATACAGCTCTCTGGAAAAATTCAGTGAGAATTCCTGATCAAGAAATACATACAATTCATTCCTAAATGAAACTGAATCCGAAGAAAAATTTTCAAGTGGATTTTCATCTCCAAACTTATTGGGATCCTTACCATAAGCTTGGGAATATGCCAATACAAAGGCCTTGTTCAAAAAAGGACCATCCCCATTATTTCTTGTTAAATGCCATAAGCTCTCTTCGGCTTTGATTTCAATAGGAAAAAACATCAATGGGCATCTGATCACTTGCCCGGTGATCATCTTCCCTTCTACATATGGCCAACCCACGTATAGACTTTTTTCTCCTGTTTCTGCCTCTGCAACCTTAACCAAATGCTGCAGTTTTTTGATTCGGGTTGAGAGCAAATTGGTATGCTTATCCCTGGGATCTGACAGCGGAAATAAGGGAAGTCTGTTTTTTTTACCGATGAGTTCTTCAATATAACCAAAGGCTGGAAGGTTGTTTACAAAATCAAAATCCTTCAGGTCAATCATTTGACCTGATATCAGCCTGGAAAGATAGATGGACCTGTTCCGACTGGAAAGATCTACCAATCTATTGAGGTATACCTGAAGAACATCTTTAAGCATAAGGTATTATTTGAACGGAGAATCTTTTTCCTTTGCCATATGGTTATACACAACTCCATCCATGATACCAGGAATCCATTTATTTAAAAACACAGCCAGCTTACCTTGTCCCGTCAATACAATATCTCTTTTTCTCGCTAGGGTAGCTTTTAAAATCTCCTGAGCCACCTCCTCTGAAGACATCATTTTTTTCTCTTCTCTCGGCGATTCTCCCTGCACTGTGCCATCGGCTGTGAGGGCATTATTCCGGATATTGGAAGCTGTAAATCCCGGGGAAGCTACCAACACATGTACACCTTTTTTCATCACTTCAGTTCGCAAGGACTCAAAAAATCCATTCATGGCATATTTGCTTGCTGTGTAAGCAGTGCGGGCCGGAGTTCCCCGATAGCCATTGATAGAAGAAACACCTACTATACTACCCTTACTTTTTAATATGTGGGGAAGGCAAAATTTGGTGGCATAGACTGTTCCCCAAAAATTGGTATTCATCACTTGATGGAACACCTCAAGATCCAGGTCTTCAAATAATGCACGCATTGAAATCCCGGCGTTATTGATCAATATATCAATCCCACCATAATGTCTGATGGCCTCATCAGTCATTTTTTGGTTATCTTCCAAAGATCCTGCATCAGCCAAAACCCCTACTGCAGAAATACCTTGATTTTGTAATCTGTGAAGGACATTGTCAAGCTTCACTTGAGAACGTCCAGTAATGAGAATTTTTGCACCCTGTCCTCCAAAAACAAAAGCACAAGCCTCTCCAATTCCCGAGGTTGCACCTGTTATAATTACTACTTTATCCTTTAATTTCATTTTTATCGGTGATTTCACCCTAAAGATAAAAATTTAGGAAAAAGTCCTTACCTAATCGAAATGTTTTTAGGTTTTTTTAAATGATTTTAATATAAATAGGGAATTTCTTGAAGCCAAGTAATTTTGTCAGATGCTTATATATTCCAAATAAACCATTGATTTGGATTCAATATCCACAAATATCCAGTATCTACAAATATCTTATCCAGTTCAAGAGCCAATGCCATCCCTGATAAAAAAAGCAGATACCCCAAATCAATCTCAATCCCAAATGACCTTGGGAGACTTATAATAGTTAAGTCCCATAGCATCCCACCTTCTTCCATGCTTTTTGATCCTTGTACTGAAAGAATCCCAACTTCTGAGATCTTTGGACGTCCAGGCTATTTCTGCTATGGCCGGTAGTCTTGGAAAAGTCAGAAACTCCATATCTGCCCTGCTTCTAAGGGTTTCTGCCCATAATGGCGCCTCTACTCCAATAATATTTTCTCTTTTGATGTTTTCATTCAATTCGGTAGGATCCCAATTGTACGCATCATCCAATTCAATCAAAGCAGCCCAGGTATATCCAATTTGGGTAGTAGTATCATATTTCATATCCAAGTATGCTTTTTTTGATGGTGAAATCAATACCTGTGCACCCTGTTCGATGGCCATTACGGCGTTTTCTTCTACCGCCCAAAATTGCGCAACACTGCTGGGAAGCAATTTAGCATGTGCCACCTCATCCCATCCCATGGTTCTCTTACCGTATTTGGTGACCAAGTCCTGCGCCCTTTCTATAAAGGGGATATAATCCTCCATAGCAGTAACATGGGATTCATCACCTCCGATATGGATAAAAGGCCCTGGTGTGATTTCAGCCAATTCCCTGATCACATCTTCAACAAATTGGTATGTGATGGGCTTTTTGGTATCCAAAGTGCTGAAGCCAACTTCTGTACCTGTGTACAAAGGAGTAGCCATGCCATCCACTCCGATATTGGTTCTATCATAAGGTAAAGCTCCTTTTTCCGGTACTATGATTCCGGGATTCAATTGTCCATAAGAAGCCAAAGCCGAGTTGGTATGTCCCGGCATATCAATCTCGGGAACTATCGTTATAAATTTATCCTGAGCATATTTAACGATTTCCTTATAATCCTCTTGAGTGTAAAAGCCGCCCTCACCACCTCCAACTTGGGTGCTTCCTCCAATTGTAGTCAACAGTGGCCAAGACTTGATTTCTATCCTCCATCCCTGATCATCTGAAAGGTGAAGGTGAAGAAAATTGATTTTGTAAAGTGCAATCAGGTCAATCAGGTGCTTCACATCTTCAACCGGAAAAAAATGTCTCGCTACATCCAGCATCATTCCTCGATAAGCATATTCCGGTTTGTCTTCAATTGTTCCGGTTGGAATTATAAACCTATTGTTTGTACCTTTTAATTCCTCCCCATCTGTTGGAATTAACTGCGTAAAGGTCTGTGCCGCATAAAACAATCCTGCAGGTTTAGATGCCGTTATTCTGATTTTATCTTTCTTGATATCAATTTTATAAGCCTCCTCTCCCTGGCCAAAACTTGGGTTCAATTCAAATACAATTGCATCCTCCTGATCTTGGTCCGCAGAACCGAGATTTAAACCAGTGAGGTGGTATACACTACTTTTGAAATTCTCAGCAATTAAAACCATCTGCGATTGGTCACCTATGGCAACAATTTTAGTATTGCTGTTTAAAGCGAACCTTCCCTCACTATCAAGGACAGAGGCCGGTAGAGGAATTATACTGTGCGTGCTTAAGGGCACTACTTTCTCCTCCGAGCAGGAAGCAAAGCTGAATGCAATCAACGCTACAAGAACTGAGGAAATACTTCTGAATATTTTCATAGATTAAGGTGGGTTTGTCATTGGATTAAGCTATAAACTTAAATAAAATTTTTAAATAAGATTTTACCATTTAATAAATTGTTTGACTAATAATTAACTCCATCCATTTATCCCATTTATTTTCCTTATTTCCTAAATCAAAAGATAAATGAACCCTAAAACCGATTTTTTAAATAAATTGGATTTTTTAAAAGTCATACTTCCAATAATCATTCAAACAATAGACCTGATGAAAAAAGAATCAATAACAGAAAAAGATAAATCAAGAAGGGGCTTTATCAAAGCATCTGCTACTGCTATTGCAGGGTTTTATTTTGTCCCAAGGCACGTTTTGGGAGGTCCTGGTTTTGTAGCCCCATCAGACCGGTTGAGAGTAGCAGGGATTGGTGTAGGAGGAATGGGAAGTGGTGATGTAAGGGGAGTGTTCAACAGTGGAAAAGCTGATTTTATAGCATTGTGTGATGTGGATGATTCACGGGCAAAAGGCAGTGTTGCAGCACATCCCAAAGCAAAATATTATCGGGACTTTCGAACAATGCTAGACAAAGAACATAAAAATATTGATGCGGTCACAGTCTCTACTCCCGACCACATGCACGCCATACAAGCAATGGCAGCAATGCAGTTGGGTAAGCATGTCTATGTACAAAAACCACTTACCCACGATATTTATGAGGCGAGGATGCTAACTGAAGCAGCAGAAAAATATAAAGTAGTTACCCAAATGGGCAATCAAGGCTCTTCAGGTGAAGGTGTCAGGAAAATGGTGGAATGGTATAATGCCGGATTGATTGGTGAAGCTACCAAGGTTTGGAGTTGGACTGACAGACCTGTATGGCCACAGGGAATTCCTTGGCCAAGTGACAATGCCACACCTCCTGCAGACTTGGATTGGGATTTATGGTTGGGCACGGCACCTTACAAAGACTATGTCCCCAATCTGATTCCTTTCAATTGGAGAGGTTGGTGGGATTATGGTACAGGCGCTTTGGGAGATATGGCTTGTCACATCATGGAACCACCTTTCAGGGTTTTGGGATTAGGATATCCTGAGTCTGCTGAGTGCAGTGTAGGATCTGTATATGTTGGAGAATTCCAAAGAGGATATTTCCCGGACAGCTGCCCACCTTCTTCGCACATTACTTTAAGGTTTAAAAGAGAAGGAAAAGAAGACCTAAGCTTCCATTGGATGGATGGCGGCATTCAGCCTTCAAGACCGGAAGAATTGGGTCCAAATGAAGTGATGGGGGATGGTGGCAATGGGGTCATCATAGAAGGTACTAAAGGTAAAATGATGTGCGGCACTTATGGAAGAGATCCAAAACTCTTGCCGACATCTTTAACAGAAGAAATAAATGTCCCTCAAACCTTGTATAGGGTGCCCGAGGGAGATAGAGGACATTATAACAATTGGGTAGAAGCTTGTATTGGTGGATATGGAAGTCAAGAGTACGACCGGTTGAGTTCACCGTTTTCTATTGCCGGTCCTTTAACCGAATCTGTGTTAATGGGAAATCTTGCCATCAGAAGCAATGATTATAGAATGCCAAGACCTGATGGTTCCAATAGGTTTGATTATCCCGGCAGAGGTATCAAATTGATTTGGGATGGACCAAATATGAACATCACCAATTTTGAACCTGCCAATCAGTTTGTGAAGAGGGAGTATAGGGAAGGTTGGAGGCTTGGAAAAGGATAAGGGATGAAGGATTTCCAAGTCTTAGGGTAGAGACTCCCCGAATCCCGATAGCTATCGGCCCGGGGCAGGCTTTCCTAGGTCAGAGTGACGGGTCCTAAGTTTATGTCATCAGTTGGCAAAAAGGATGTCAGCATCAATGCGCACCAATAATCCCTTGATTCATGGCTCCTAGTACTTGTCTTTGGGCCCTGGATTCCTAATTCTTATTTCTTGGCTCCCTGATACTCGGGGCAGACTATGTTTCTTGGCTCCCCGATACTCGGGGCAGGCTTTGGCTCTTGTTTGTGCATCCCTGATTAGTGTTGACCGTTTTGTGATTGAATTATATTATTAAATAT